>CAZZPZ010000001.1:0-198537 GCA_964655615.1 uncultured Paludibacter sp.
TCCTGCTTCAATACCCAACACACACATTGATGTGGCTAATGCATCTGATAATTCAGCATCTGGACTTATAATCGTTGCACTCTTTACTTCAGTTACAGGATATCCTGTTTTTGGATTAATGATATGAGAATATCTAACGGAATTATTCATGAAATATTTTTCATAATCACCGGATGTTACTATGGATTGATTGTTGAGTTTTAGCCAAGCAATCGATTTATCCTTGTTTTGAGGATCTGAAATCTGTATATTCCAACCATCCGGATGATTACTCTCTCCCCAAACCATCATGTCACCACTAGCATTCACGATTCCACCAACAATTCCTGGCATCTTTTGCATGATTTTCATAGCCATATTGGCTGCATAACCTTTTCCATTCGATCCAAAACCAATTTTCATTCCTTTTTCTGATAGATATACTTTATTCGTTTGTGAATTAACACCTATATTTTTCCAGTTGATAAGGCGTACACTCTGTTTGACTGTTGAGCTGTCGGGTAGGGGATGTTCCATCCGATCAAAAGTATATAGTTTGTAAATGCCTTCAAAACTGATATCAAATGCACCCTCAGTTAATTGTGAAATTTTTATTGATCTTCGGATAAGATTTAAAAGTTCGCTGTCAACTTGCACGCTGTCAATGCCTGCATTACGATTGATCTTAGAAGTCTGTGATTGAGGGTCCCATTCACTAATAAGATCTTCAATTCTTTGAATTTCAACAATGGCAGCTTCAATAGCATCCATTGAATGTTGCTTATTATCGGCTATAGCTGTGATTTCAAATCGACTACCCATCAATTTGAGAACTTTCTTCTCTGCAATGTTTGAATATGTTAGTACGGAAAAAACAAGGGATACTATTGCAAGTACGTATCTCATTTATTTAAAATACTTTCACAAGATTCGATAAAACTTTCTGGGCTTTGGTTGTTGAATTTAATACTTCCCAAAACTTTTCCTTCAACATCAATAATCTGTACATTCGGAAAAAAACCGGATTGATTGTATTTGGCTGCTAGTTTTTCATTTTGCGTGGTCAATTCCTTGCTCAATTTGTTTTTTGATTGCATCGGAAAATCGAGGTACAACACAGCTAAATGCTTTGGATGATAGTTTTGAAATTGCTCACTGATTAAAATTGTGTTTTTAAGTGCCATGCAAGGTCTGCACCAGTCAGATCCAGCAAATACCATTAAAATGGGTACATTGTTTTCTTTAGCAAATGTTTTTGCTTCTTGTTCGTTGTTGAACCATCCTTTTTCTAAGGCGAAGGTAGAAATGCTGAAAAGCATTAATATAGCAATAATTGTGTGTTTCATATAAAATCTGATTTAAAAAAATGAAGCATCCGACTATTAAAGTAAGATGCTTGCAAAATTATTAGAATAATTTAAATAATTGATTCTATTTCAGTATAATTGATGTTTTTTAATGTGAAAAAGTGTTATTTTGAAACTTTAACAATGGGAATGTAACACAAATGAAACACTATTGTAACAATTATTTCAAAACCAATGGTTGAATTAACAAATTGAATTTCTGAGATTCATATTTAGTAATGTATTTCAGTAAGGGCAATGCACCCCAACTGGTAACACATCCTAAACCGGTCTGTGATTTATCTAGATTTAAATATACCCTATCACTCTTTTCAACTAATTCGGAATGTCTTTGATCTTTCTCATCTCCATCATCCAAACTATCTTGAGAATAATTCAATGCGCTGAAACCAAAGGCTTCATTTGAAGTGAACCGTAGGCCATTTCCTGTTTGATCGAGAATATTCAAATATCTAACATCTGTTTTATAACCATTTTCTTGGGGTCTGATATATGAATAGAATTGATTGTCAACTGTTTGCATATATTTACCCAAAAAGGAGGAGTTGTTTCTGTCAATATAGTTTTCAAATGGACCTCTGCCATAATAATCTAAATAGCTGTAGGTTTGCGGCATTTCCATACTCAATCCAAAACGGAACATATTTGAAATATGTGCACTTGTATCTGCATTTAATTCTTGAGAAATGAGTAGTTGTCCAGATTCATCGACAAGATATGTCAATTTTAAACTTGCTTTTACATCTTTAATTTCGTAATCAAAACTGATTTGAAGGTTTTCCCCTTTCTTTATATCTACAGATTTTAAGTCATATAGTGGATTCTTCCAAACTGACCATTTCTTTTGTAGGTTTGCACCATAGTCGTTATCAGTTGGAGCTCTCCAGAAATTTGGTTTGAAATTGAATGATTTTAATGACCCGAATTGATAACTTTTCAACCATCCTGTTTTGTTGTCGAACGAAAGCTGTAAACTATCATTGGATATTACTAATGCATTGTCTATTACCTTGTTTTCCCATTGATTTGATTTCTTTGATTTGAAACTTGCCAAGGCAGGGAAAGAATAATCTTGAAGTATGAATTGTGCTTTTGCAATTTTATATCCTGCTTCCAACAAGGAATTTGACTTTTTCAATTTGAAATTGAAATCAATAGTAATTTCTCCTTCTATGTCTGAAAGATTTGGAATGTCCAGTTGAATTTCCTGACTTTGTTGTGCTGCTATATCTAAACTGTCCAACATGCCTTCGGTAATAACAATTCCATGTTCTTTATCCCATTTTGCAGTATACCCTCCGGTACTGAACGATTTACTTATTGCATTTCCATTTGATTTAACTATCCATTCCAAATAAACATTGCTAAGATCTGTAAAGAAGTTCTCATTCGTAATTTTGAATTTTCCAGCTTTTAAATCAAGTGCTTCAACCCAAATGTTTTGATAGAAATATTGCACTTCATAGGCATGTGGGTTGTAATTGCGGTCAGGATTCACGACCCCATTATTCAAAAAATTATTGTCAGAAGCATCTACATTGTTGTAATCGCCTCCATAAGCAAAAATAGTTTTACCACTGGCGTCTTTTTTTCGGAGCGACTGATCAACAAAATCCCAGATGAAACCACCCTGGTATTTCGGATATTTACGAATCAAATCCCAATATTCTTTGAATCCACCCATGGAATTCCCCATTGCATGAGCATATTCACATTGAATCAATGGTTTAGGTGTATTCCCAATAGAATATTTCTCTGCACCTGCATATCCCAAATACATAGGACAATAAATATCAGTAAAGTCAATCGGAGCTCTTTCGTATTGAACAGGTCTGCTCTTGTCTTCGTTTTTCACCCATTTATAGGCAGCTTCGAAATTTGGTCCAAAACCTGCTTCGTTACCTAAAGACCAGAATATGATTGATGGGAAGTTGAAGTTTCGTTGTACATTGCGTTCGTTTCTTTGGATATGAGCCAAAGCATATTGTGGATCTTTAGCTATGGTTTTGTCACCATAACCCATACCATGAGTTTCTAGATTTGCTTCAGCAACCATGTACAAACCGTATTGATCACACAGTTCGTACCAGTAAGGATCATCAGGATAGTGACAAGTGCGGACTGCATTGATATTAAGTCCTTTCATCACTTTCACATCTTGCAGCATTCGCTCTTTGGAAACAACATATCCACCATCAGGGTCCATTTCGTGACGATTCACACCCTTGAATAATACTGCTTGCCCATTAACCAATAACTGTGAATTTTTAATTTCAATCTTTCTAAAACCTGTTTTAATAGGAATAATTTCTTGGTGATTATCTACTGTTGTACTTACAAATAATGTATATAGATTTGGAGTCTCTGCTGTCCATTTCGAGGGATTTTCAATGTCAAATGAAATTTTATTTACTCCTTTTTTTGTAAATAACTCCTTAAAATATATCGTTTTACCCGTATTATCCTTAAGTTCGGCTTTAACAGGTAGAATATCTGAGCTAGTGATTTTTATATCTAACTTTCCATTGGTGTAGTTATCAACTAGATCTGAAACTACACGAATGTCTTCTATCCGTTTAGTGTTTCGTGCATATAAATAGCAATCACGAGCAACTCCGGATAATCTCCAGAAATCCTGATCTTCCAAATATGACCCGTCACACCATCTATAAACTTGAAAAGCAATAAGGTTTTTACCAGGTTTTACAAATTTTGTAATATCAAATTCTGCAGCAAGTTTACTGTCTTCACTGTAACCCACAAATTTACCATTTACCCACAAATACATGTTGGAAGATACTGCTCCAAAATGAGCAATGATTGTTTTGTTATTCCAGTCTTTTGAAATTTCAACTGTTCTTCTGTATGATCCTACATGATTGTTTTCAATGGGAATTAAAGGAGGTTCAGGATTGAAAAAATTTCTCCATGGATATCCCATGTTTACATAGACAGGATCTCCGTAGCCATATATTTCCCAATTTCCTGGAACAGGAAAATTTATCCATTTAGAATCGTTGAAATTGGGTTGGAAGAAATCTAAAGGACGTTGATCTGCGTTCTCAACCCAATTGAACTTCCATTGACCATTTATTGAAAGAAAATTGGAAGAAAGTTCCTTCTTGCCGTTTTGAGCCAATTTGTTTGTCTCATAGGCAAAATAATGACTTCGCATAGGAAGTCGATTTACTTGGTTAACTACAGGATCTTTCCATTCGTTGAATGTTTGTGCAATAGATGCACTCACTATTGCCAGTAAAGTGATAAGGAAGGTGAGTTTTTTCATAATAGTTAGATAGTTAAATTGTTTTAAAATTCAGATGAGAAATGGAATTTTATTTCTTTGAAATCATTTTGAGCCATTTGAAGTACATAGTTGGAATCGGCTAGAAATACATCTCTTCCTTCTTTATCTATAGCCATGAATTGTGCTTTTCTTCTTTTAAAATTATCCAGTTCGACAGCATTTTCACTTTCGATCCAACAAGCTTTGTATAAATTGATTGGTTCCCATCTACAAATAGCACCATACTCATGTTCCAGGCGGTATTGTATTACCTCGAATTGAAGTTGTCCTACTGTACCGATGATTTTTCTGTTGTTGAATTGATTTACAAACAACTGTGCAACACCCTCATCCATCAATTGATTGATACCTTTTTCCAATTGTTTGGTTTTCATAGGATCGGCATTTTCAATGTATTTGAACATTTCAGGAGAAAAACTTGGAATGCCTTTGAAATGCAATTGTTCTCCCGATGTAAGAGTGTCACCAATTTTAAAATTACCTGTGTCAGGTAAACCAATTATATCACCAGCATAGGCTTCATCTACAGTTTCCTTCTTTTGAGCCATAAAGGCAGTAGGAGAGGAGAATTTAAACATTTTATTGTGTCTGATATGTTTGTAGTTTACATTACGTTCAAATTTACCAGAACATATTTTTACGAAGGCTATGCAACTTCTATGGTTGGGATCCATGTTCGCATGGATTTTAAAAATAAACCCTGTGAAATTATTTTCCAGAGGTTCTACTTTTCGTTCCAGAGCATTCACAGCCAAGGGCGATGGTGCTATTTCAACAAAACAATCCAATAGTTCTTTTACACCAAAATTATTCAATGCACTTCCAAAAAATACAGGTGCAATTTCACCACTCAGATAAGTATTAATATTAAATTCAGGATACACTCCTTCTATTAATTCTAAGTCCTCACGTAATTTCTCAGCATCTTTGTTGCCCACCAAAGTATCGAGCTCTTCTGAATTGACATCACTTAATTCAACTGATTCACTGATAAACTGTTTGTTAGGTGAGAAAAGTTGAAGGTTGTTTTTATACAAATTGTAAACCCCCTTGAAAGCAAAACCCTGATTGATAGGCCATGAAAGAGGGCGAACTTTAATTTGTAATTCGGTTTCCAATTCATCCATCAATTCAAAAGCATCTTTACCTTCGCGGTCCATTTTATTTACAAAAATAATTACCGGAGTATTGCGCATGCGACATACATTCATCAATTTCCGGGTTTGTGATTCAACCCCTTTAGCTGTATCAACTACGATGATTACAGAATCCACAGCAGTTAAAGTCCTGTAGGTGTCTTCTGCAAAATCCTGGTGACCTGGAGTATCCAGAATATTGATTTTGTAGTCACGGTATTCAAAACCCATAACTGAAGTAGCAACAGAGATACCTCTTTGTTTCTCAATTTCCATCCAGTCGGAGGTTGCTGTTTTCTTGATTTTGTTTGATTTTACTGCTCCGGCAACGTGAATTGCACCACCAAATAGCAAAAGTTTTTCGGTCAAAGTGGTTTTACCAGCATCAGGGTGAGATATAATTGCGAAAGTTCTCCTTCTTTTAATTTCGGAATCGAAAGCCATAATTGAATAAAATTATACGTGTTTTTCAGCGTGATATGATGAGCGAACAAAAGGTCCACTTTCTACTTGTCTAAATCCTTTTTTCAAGGCTATTTGTTTGTACTCTTCAAATTTATCAGGATGTATATATTCTGTTACTTGAACATTTTTACGCGATGGTTGCATATACTGACCAATAGTCAATACGCTAACCTTATGTGCCAAAGCATCATCCATCAATTGAAGAACTTCTTCTTCAGTTTCTCCAAGACCAAGCATGATACCTGTTTTGGCAACTAAGCCCGATTCAGCTATGTGTTTAAGCACCAGTAAGCTGGTATCGTATTTTGCTTTGGTACGAATTTGTGGAGTTAATCTTCTAACTGTTTCCAAGTTGTGAGAGATCACATTGGGTTGTTCATTGATAATGTAATCTATCAATTCAGTTTTGCCATCGAAATCAGGAATCAATACTTCTAGTGTTATTCCAGGGTTTAAATCCTTCACTCTTTTGATTGTTTCAGCCCAAATAGCAGCTCCACCGTCCTTTAAATCGTCTCGATCAACTGAGGTGATTACTGCATGTTTTAGTTTCATTAATTGAATTGACTCTGCCACTTTTCTGGGTTCATCCAAATCCGGCGCAAATGGTCTTCCGGTAATGGTATTACAAAATTTACAGGCTCTGGTGCATATATCACCAAGAATCATTAAAGTTGCAGTACCACGACTCCAACATTCACTTTGATTGGGACAACGACCGCTAGTACAAATAGTATGCAAACCATGCTCCCTGATGACTGTATTCACATGGGAATAATTCAGGTCACTGTATATTTTATTTCGAAGCCATTCAGGCTTTCTTACATAGGACATATTCTTAATTTTTTAGAATTGCAAAGATACGAAAACAAGCCATTTTCTGAAAATTTTGATTTAACTTCGTCATTCAATTAATTTTAAGATTATATATAATAATTTATTACGGTAATATTATGAATACTATACCTTCTGCTCAGGATTTTATGGATGAGATTTTGTCATTAGCCAATGAAGATGATCGAGTGACAATGATGCGTTTTTTTAAGACGGGTAAAGGACAATATGGTGAAAATGATGTATTTATTGGGGTTAAAATGAGTGTAATTAATACTTTATCCAAAAAATACACCCAATTAAGCGTGACTGAATTAGAGAAAATGTTGATTCATCCCTACCATGAGTTTAGAGCAGGTGCGATTTATGTGATGAGCAGAAACTGCAAGACCAAAACATTATCCCAGGCTATTCGCAAAGAATATTATGATCTTTATCTTAGACAACATTCCCATATAAATAATTGGGATTTAATTGATTCAGGATGTATCCAGATAATAGGTGGATACTTGCTCGACAAACCAAGGGATATATTGTATAAGTTGGTATATTCCGCTGATTTATGGGAGCGTAGAACAGCAATCGTATCTACTTTACATTTTATTCGTAATTCAGAATTGGAGGATACCTTTAAATTGTCTGATATATTAATTAACGATAAACAAGATCTAATACACAAAGCAAGTGGTTGGATGCTCCGTTGTGCGGGTCAGAAAAACAAAAGTAGATTGGTTGAATATTTAGAAGAAAAAGCATCAAAACTTCCCCGAACAGCATTGCGATATGCTATCGAGAAGTTTACGCCTAGTGAAAGAGAATATTTTATGACTTTAAAATAACTCTTTCGATTTCACCTTTGATTCCGGAAATGATTTTATTCCAGTGTTCAATTTCAAAGCGTATAATTACTGCGGTTGAAGTTTTTAGCTGTTCAATCGTTTGGCCTGTCAAATCTTCAATTAGATCCTTGAGCAATGGATTATGTCCTATAATATAAACCGTATCACCCTGTGGACAATTTTGTTCAATATCCAATACCATCCAATCTCTATCATAGGATTCGTCATACAATGCTTCATTCAATATAATTGAATTTGTATTCAAATTTCTACCGAATATTCGAGCTGTTTTTAAAGCACGTTTAGCCGGACTGCTAATGATAAGCTGTGGAATAATATTCAATTTCAATAATTCCTTACTGACAAAATCGGCATCGTTTTTCCCTTGTTCTTTGAGGTCTCGTGCAAAATCAGTACTGCCAGTTGTAAACAATTTAGCTTTTGAGTGGCGAATAATCACCACTCTTTTAGCTGTTATATTTTGTTTTCCTTCTTCCATTCTTCCAATAATAAATGTGTAATTCCATCAGTCAAACCAATAGTAGGTACTAAAATATTTGTACATCCCAAATGCAAAGCAACTTCCATATATATTTTTGCTGCATGTGTAATTACATCAGCACGGTCTGATTTTAAGTTATAAATCTCCATTAGTTGATCAGGGTCCAATGGCTCAATTTCGTTGTAAAAATTTAGTAAATCCCCAACATTAATATGTCCGCTTTGATCATTATTGATAAGTTTGTTCAATTTTAAAATATTACCACCTGATCCGATTATATTTTCAATTTCCCACTGAACTTTTATGTTTTTAAGGTTGGTTGTCAATTTTTCCCATTCTTTTTCCTTCACTTTGTTGTTTAAAAGTCTGACCGTACCAATCTCGTAAGATTTTGATTCTTTCAAATCTCCATTAACAATCAATGAAATTTCAGTACTACCACCTCCAACATCCACATAAATATGATTCAAGTTTTTATCTAATTTATCTGCAAAGTGACTTTCATATAAAATACCGGCTTCTTCAGTTCCTGATATTACTTCAATATATATCTGGGTTTTATCATAGATTTCTTTAACTAAATCTTCAGAATTCAATGCATCTCTCATTGCTGAAGTTGCACATGCTCTGTATAGCTTCACATCATATATTTTCATCAAATGTTTGTAGGACTTCATTAATCTAACTAAATTTTTAAATTTAGTTTCTTCAATTTTACCATACATAAATGCATCTTGTCCAAGTCGTATAGGAACTCTCAGCATAATTTCTTTCTGAACTGTATAGGCTCCTTTTGAATTTTTTATGGAACTAATAAGCAATCTTACTGCATTTGAACCTATGTCAATTGCTGCAACATTATAATTTTTCATATTGTTAAAGTTTATACATTTCTATTTGTGAGCGGAAAATTTCGGGTCCACCAGTAAATTGAATTTCATTTTTGTCTGTTCCATCTACAACTCTAGCTTTTATATTGTCTTTTAGACCATGCAATATAATCCTTTTAAGATGAGCCTTAATATCTTCATCTATTATTGGAGTATAAACTTCAATTCGGTTATCGAGATTCCTAGTCATCCAATCTGCTGAGCCTATATAATATTTTTCCTTACCTCCATTCGCAAAAATAAGAATTCTAGAATGTTCTAAATAATTATCGATGATTCCAAGAATTTTAATATTCTCACTCAATCCTTCAATTCCCGGGATTAAACTACAATTACCTCTTACCAAGAAATTCATTTTTACTCCTGCTTGTGAGGCTTTGTATAGATGAGCTATAATATTTTCGTCTACAATATGATTTATTTTTGCAAGAATATAGGCTGGTTTTCCTTTTTTTGCATTTTCTATTTCATTTTCAATTGATGTGATGATAAAATTACGTAAATAAATTGGAGCAGCAATTAATTTATGGAATACAGGTGGCCTAAATGGATGTTTAATAAAGTTGAATAGCGTTTCAGTGTCTTTAACTAATTGATTATTAGAAGTCATTAGCAATATGTCAGTGTATATATTTGATGTGCCCTCGTGAAAATTTCCTGTTCCTATACATGCAATTCCACCTTTGGTTGTTTTAATTAAGGCCAATTTTGAGTGGATCTTCAATCCTTCAATTCCATATATTACTCTGATTCCAGCTTCATGCATTTTTTTTGCCCAACTAATGTTGGACTCTTCATCAAAACGTGCAAATAATTCAATAACTGCAGTTACTTTTTTACCATTTAGTGCCGCACAGATTAGTGATTTTATAATTTTAGATTTATTTGCTAGTCTGTAAATGCTCATTTTAATTTCAGTAACTTCTGGATGTAAAGCTGATTCTCTTAGCAATCGAACAAAGTGATCAAAACTGTGGTAAGGAAGATGCAAGTATTGATCTTTAGTACGAATTACATCAATCATACTAACTGATTTGTCAAACTGAATTTTAGGTACTTTTGCTTGTTCAGGATATCTTAGTTCTTTTTGTGAAATTTTGGGAAAAGACATTAAATCTTTAAGATTATGGTATCTTCCACTTTTTACATTGGCATCCATGCTATCAAAATTAAATAGTTTATGGATGAATTTTAATAAGTCGGAAGGAATATCTCTATCGTATACAAAACGGATGGTTGCTCCTGATTTTCTACTTTTTACTCCTTTGGTCGCCTTTTCAAGAATACTGCGACTTGCAATATCTTCAATGTCCATTTCTGCATCACGCGTAAATTTTATATTGTAGGCTTCAGCTTTTCTATAATTATAATGCGAAAATATCTTCGGCAGATTGTATCTGATAATATCATCTAAAAAAATTAGATCTTGATTTTCACCATTTTCAGTTGGGAGGAGTATAAACCGATTAAATTCTGAGCTAGGGATTTCAATTAAGGCATATTCAATCAACTTTTTAAAGCGATTTATTTCATTCAGTGTGATTTTAACTGCCAAATAAATACTGCTGTCGTTTAATTCAGGGGTATGGTGTAACTTGCTTATAATGAGAGGGAATAATGAATTTTCCAATTCGTTTTTAAAGTATTCGCTAACAAATTCTGACTGTTTTTGAGTAAGTTCAGTTTCGTTCTTTAGTTGAACCCCCAAAGATTTTAGTTTACCTACAATTTCAATGAATGTGTTTTCAAATTGAGTTGAATATTCTTCATTCAATTTGAGGATTTCATTCAATACATTTTTGTTATTGGTTTTTAGTGCTTTATTCCCTTTTTCCAAAAATGCCAATCTTCTAAGAGTTGCTATTCTTACTCGAAAGAATTCATCCAAATTGCTGGAATAAATACCCAAAAATTTAGCTCTTTCCAACAAGGGTACGGATGGATTTGCTGCTTCGTCCAAAATTCTTTTATTGAAATACATCCAACTAATATCTCGATTAATAATTGGATAATTCATTGCTTTTCCCATTATTCGATATGTTTTATTTGGTTCTTATCGAAATGAAAGATTTCCCATTTGCCTTCTGAGTTTTCAGTAATTGCGGTTAATGATTCGACCCAATCACCTGAATTTAAATAATGAATTCCGTTAATGTATGTGTTTTCAGCTTGATGAATATGTCCACAGATTATTCCATCCATTTTTTTAGATTTAGCTAGTTTAGCTAACTCCAATTCATAGTCTGAAATATAGGAAACTGCTTGTTTTACCTTCTTTTTAATTTTTTGTGAGAGTGAGTAGTATGATTTACCCTTTTTTAGTCTACGTTTATTTACCGATTTATTTATGTGAAGTAAAATCTCATAACCCCAATCACCAAGTTTGGCCAACCAACGAGCACTCGTTGTAATATTATCGAAAATATCGCCATGTGTTACATAGTATCTTTTACCAAACGAATCGTGTATATGATAATTTACAATACTGATATTGCCAAAAGCAAAAGGTGCAATTGCATCTAGAAAGTCATCATGATTACCTCTGACATAAACGATTTCAGTTTCATCTTTCTCCATCATTTTCATGATGATTTTGAAAAATTGGGTATGGGATTTTTTCCACTTTCCTTTTTTACCACTTTTTGAAAGATGCCAGCCGTCAATGATATCTCCATTAAGAATGAGCTTCTCACATTTAACACTTTCAATAAACTCGCAAAGTTCTTTGGTTTTTGAATGTGTTGTTCCTAAATGTAAATCAGAAAGAATGAGGGTTTTGTAAGCAATTCTATGCATATTTTAAAATAATTTTTTTACAAAATTATTCTTGCATTATTACACGGATACGAAACAGGGATGAAATCTATGTTTCAAAATAGATAGGTGTTAATTTTCTTTCAAATCTTTCAGCCAAAAAATGACTAGTAATACCAAGAGGATTGAGAAGCCAAATCCGGCATAAAAAATGGATTTGATATTGTTCCCTATGTAAAATAGACTTATGATCAGTGGCCCAATCGATTGACCTATTCTAAGTACCATACCATTAATGGACATAAACGCAGCCCTTTCTTTTAAAGAGGCATAGGATACAAGAATGTTTTGAAGTGAGGGCATCAATACTCCTTGGCCAATACCAAAGATTACCATTGCTATCAGAACTGTTGTAAATTCTGAGCTCATAGCTATTGTAACCATCGAACTTGCAAATGCTAATCCACCAACAGCCAATCTAGCTTTTGCAGATAGAAAATTTCGAATAAAATTGATGTTGAAGGATATTAAAGCAGTACTAATGGAAGCCAATGACATGGTATAACCTATGGTTCTTGAGTCTGCGCCGTACTTCTCAAATAACAGGGAAGGATAATAGCTTAACAATGCTCCATATAGTATTACAAAAAGCAAAATGTTAATTACAAACAAACCCCAAACAGACCTCTGATTTATATTTTTCCATACATTTGAAAAATAGGTTTGAATGTGTTGATCGTGTTTTGGTTCAGGATTGTTTAATTTACTATTGACGATAAATCCTGCAACGACACCAAAAATGGGTAAAATGAAAACCCATTCCCAAGAGATGGATGCAAGTAGTCCACCAATCAAAGGGTAACTAGCAGTGCCTATGCTCAATACAGATGCATTAGCACCCATCATTTTTGCTCTTTTATTTCCCTGATACATGTCGCCAATGAGTGTTATGTTTAGACTGCCCAAGGATGCTGCTCCCAAACCTTGAAAAAATCTGAGTACCAGTAACAATTCAAAATTTTGAGCCCAAAAACAGGCAGTTCCTGAAATACCAAATAATATCAAAGAAGGAACTATGATTTTTTTTCTACCGAACCTGTCTGCGAGAATGCCTGTGATTGGTGAAAGAAAAATACCGGGCACAGAAAATGAAGTTATCAAAAGTGCAACTTCTTTTTTACTTAAACCAAAATGATTGATTATGGATGGAAAGGCTGGAGTTATGCTTGCAACACCCATTACACCCAGAAGGGTAATCATGAAAATAATATATGGGGTTCGATTTCTGAAAAGGGTCTGAGTCATATTAATTTACCACAATGTTGACTTAATCTTACACTCTAAATTAGTTCATTTAGAATAACTTTGTAAAATTAACACAAACAATTCAATGATGTATCTAAAGCGATTATTTATTCTACTTTTCTTAGTTCTTCATGTGTGTCTTCTTTTGAATGCATCTCAATCTTATTACAAAGTTGTTGCTGATGCTACAAATTTACTTGCAGGATGGGATGGAAATGGAAAAACTGGTGTAGGGAGCGAGCCTAATAATTTTGGTTGGGCATGTACAGTAATCAGTTCAACAGGATGGACTCAATCTGGTAGTGGAGCAGTGAGGTTTATGGATAATGCTTATGCCTATGCTCCAGGACGTATGATGTTTGTACGTTGGGATGGTTCTGGAGGTACAAGCGGGGCTTCTATTTATTCATTCCCAGTCCAACTTGAAGGTAGTAAAACCTACGAATACAAAATAAAATATGCGCATCACAGTAATTCTAAAACGGATTTTATTTTGGGTTTAAACTCTAAATCGGATAATTCAGGAACAAGCATTGTTTCTGAGACCTTATCTCCAAACACTCAATCGTTTAAAGAGGCTGTATTTAAGGTTTCTGTACCTGAGTCGAATATCTATTACATTACTATTGCGAGCAATGCTGGGGGTATGTTGGGAGCTATACAGGGTTTATCAATAATTGAGATCCCATCTGTTTTGCATTTGTCAGACACTGTTGTCAATCTGAATTACTTCGAGGATACAAAGTCTATTCAAATTTATCCAAATGGTAGTAATGATTCTATTTATGTAAACTCAGAATCTATGGCGAGAATCTCAAACAATGTATTTTCACCTGCAGGTGGTGAATTGATCCTTTCCTCTTTAAATTTTACAAGTGGTAATTCAATTCTTAATGTTGTTCAAGGTACTGATACTGTTAGGGCTAAGTTGAACTTTGATTTTCCTGAAGGGTTTCTGCCAGACAAAAGAATTGATACATTAACTACCAATGGTGCTTGGTGCTGGTTTGCAGATCCCCGTGCATTGTATTACAAGGGTGAAAAGGAACAAACTTATTTTTCATGGATTACAACCGAAGGAGATATAGTAGTAGCGTCCTATAATCATCAAACCGGTGAATATATTCAAAAAACTGTTTGGGCAAATTGGCAGTCTGATGATCACGACAATCCTTCCCTGTTAATCCGAGATGATGGCCGTATTATCGTGTTTTTTGCAAAACATTTTGGTCCACCTATTAAAAGAATGATCTCATTGAACCCTGAAGATATCAGCACATGGAGTTCGGATTATGAATTGGGAAACAATGTTACCTATCCTTATCCTTTTAGAATTGGAAAAACGGTATATGTTTTCTATAGAGGCGAAGCTTCTTGGCATCCCCATTTAGTGGTTTCTACTGACAATGGTGAAACATTTGGAACCCCTGAAGAATTTATCTCGGGAGGTGGTCAACGTCCTTATACCCGTTATGCACAAGGTGCTGATGGTTCTATTCATGTCGCTGTTACTACCGGTCACCCTCGCAACGAACCTTCCAATAAAATCTATTATTGCCGCTTTAAAGACAATGTTTTTTATCGAGCAAATGGGACCGTAATTAAAAATTTTGCTGATGGTGCTGTGGATATTTCTCAATTGGAAATAGTTTATGATGCAAGTGTAGGAAAAGGTTGGATTTGGGATATTGCTCTTGAACCTGAAACAGGATATCCTATCCTGGTCTATGCTTCATTTCCAACCAACGATGATCATAGATACCATTATGCAAGATGGGATGGTTCTAAATGGAATAATATTCAAATTACTGAGGCTGGAAAATGGTTTCCGCAAACACCGGTGGGTGTAACAGAATATGAAAATAATTATTCGGGAGGTTTAATTTTAGACTATAACGATCCAACAACTGTGTATCTGTCTAAACAAGTGAAAGGGGTTTTTGAAATTTTCAAATATAAAACCTCTGATTATGGTCAAAATTGGGATATTAAGGCAATAACATGGAATACACCTTCTCATCTTGTAAACGTGCGACCTATAGTACCACGTAATCATAAAAATGGATATTTTGATGTCATTTGGATGAAAGGTGAATATGTGTATTATGCAAACCAACAATACAACACTTCCTTGGTTTATACTGCATCAAATACAACAAGTCAAATTGAAAGCTTAAGTCTGAATGAAGAATCTATTGAATTGACTAAAGGAGATTCCAAGGAATTGAGTGCAAATTATTTCCCATTTCTTGTAAAGGATAGAACCATGATTTGGTCAAGTTCAGACACTACTGTGGTGAAAGTTTCCAATGGATGGATAAATGCAGTTGGGCTTGGTAATGCTGTAGTGACTGTAGAATCAACAAATGGAATCAAAGCTAGTTGTAATGTGAAAGTAAATGAAAGAATCCTTCTAACTCAAGCGTTTTTTGATTTTGGCACCTCTACATCGAACCTGATTGACGGTGCTATAAGAATCTCGGATCAAACTCTTTTTAGTGATTCCTTTGGATGGTTAATTGCGCCTCTTTCCCGTAATAGAACTACTGGTAATGATTTCGAAACGGCAGACTTTAATATGTTTTCATCACCTGCAGTATTTAGAACCTATTTTAAAAACGGACTCTACAATATCACTGTAACTCAAGGGGATTATGATTATGCACACGATAATATGATTGTAAAACTTAATGGTGTTACAAAATTAGCGAGTGTGAATTCGGCGAAAGGACAATTTCAAATCAATAAATTTGAACAAGAGGTGAGTGATAACTTGTTGGAATTTGAGTTTTCAGATGGGGGAGGTGCGGATGTAAATTGGGTTGTTAATTCAATCAAGGTAGAGTCATTTTCTACTGATTTAAATCCAATCCAGGCTAGTTTTACGAAATCAGTTTATAAAGTCAATTTGTTTGAATTGAGTGGAAAACTGCTAAAATCCGAAACAAGAATGGTGAATGATTTGAATACATTAATTGCACAGTTGAATGTGAATGCTGGATTCTACATTTTACAACTTATAGGGTCAAATGTAAATTTGTATAAAACAGTGGCAATTAGATAAGTTTTTTGTTTTTATGTAGAAGTTGCAAGAAAATTGCAACTTTTTTTGTGAAATTTCGTATATTTGCAACATTGTTTCAAATGAATATTTGTTTTATTTATGATTCAGCCAAGCGAGATATTAAAATTGCATCAAATTAAAAAAACTCCTGGTAGAGTTTCAATTATTAGGGCATTGCAAGAACATAAGGGTCCTATTTCAGAGAATGAAATTAAGGTTAGTATGCAAGAAACCTATGATAGGATTACTTTTTACCGTAATATTCACACATTGTGTTCAGCTGGAATAATTCACAAAATAGTGGTCGACAATACCCATGTCAGGTATGGCTTGAATTGTTGTGAAAATAATCACCTACATTCAACTGATGCAAATAAAATTCATTTTCATAAAGAAGAACATGTGCATTTTTATTGTGAAGAATGCGAGGAAGTAGTTTGTTTAGAGGATATTAAAATTCCAAATTTTACCTTGCCTAAAGGTTATGAGAAGAATGATAGTGATATAATTATTAAAGGCAAATGCGAAAAATGCAGTCATTAAAATTCCTTATTCTCTGTGTTTTTGTTGTCCTGAATTTTACTTCAATTTCCTCTAAAAATTATGAGATAAAGGGAAAGGTGTTGGATGAACATGGTCATGCCCTAATTGGAGCAAGTGTAAAAGTTGTAAATGATGCAATTGGTTCAGCAACTGATAGAGATGGATACTTTTCTTTTAGTTTGATTGAAGGTATAGCTATTCTAGAGTATAAGTTTGTCGGATATATAACTTCATACGATACTTTAAGGCTTAATGCAGATTTGGAAATTGAAAAGTATTTAATGTTGTCAAATAAGATATTAAATGAATTAACGGTAGTTCAAAATTACTTACCCAGAAAAATAATCAATTCATTGAATGTTGATATCGTGGATACTAAATTCATACTTGAAGAAAATGGTGGGAGCATTATGCAATCTTTAAGTCGTATTCCTGGAATTAGCTCAATGGATATAGGTTCTGGGCAATCAAAGCCAGTAATTCGTGGTTTGGGATTTAATCGTGTTGTTGTTGCCGAAAATGGAATTAAACATACAGGCCAGGAGTGGGGTGTAGATCATGGATTGGAAATTGATCAATTTGCAGTAGATAGAATTGAGATTATAAAGGGACCTGGTTCATTGATGTTTGGTTCTGATGCAATTGGCGGAGTTGTTGACCTTAAAAAAAATCTAAACTACAGTATAAATCAAACAGGGGGTAAGATACTCGCAAATCATCACTCAAATAATGATTTGTATGGCTTATCAGCCTCTTTCTTTCAACGATTTGATAAGTTAAGATATAATATACAGTTTTCTAAGACTAAGTATTCTGATTATAAAGTTCCTGTGGACAGTATAAATTATATGAATTACAACATCCGATTGAAGGAGAATAGATTGCGAAACACAGCAGGAGAAAAAAACTATGTCGGATTGAGTTTGGGTTTTATGGATGAATATTTCTCTTCTCAAATTATTTTTACGAATAATTTTGAAAAAAGTGGTTTTTTTGCCAATGCACATGGACTAGAGATTCGCAACTCATTGAATGAATACGATGCAAGCAAATCAGATATAGATTTACCATCTCAACAAGTCAACCATATAAAGTTGCAAAGTCATACAAATTGGACCGTATTGGATTATAAATACAATTTGGATCTAGGTTGGCAGAACAATCACAGAAGAGAATTTTCTGAGCCTGTGGCACATGGTTATATGCCTAAACCTAAAGATTCATTGGAGAGATTGTATGATAAAAATTCATACAATGCATCTTTCAGATTGGAATTGCCAAAGCACCATGTCAATCAGATGACTGCAGGAATTCAATGGGAACATCAGAACAATGAATCTGGTGGGTGGGGTTTTATGATACCATCCTTTAAAACCACCAATTTAGGTGCCTTTCTATATGATCATATTTATTTTTCACAATTATTTCAGATTAATTTGGGTTTGAGGTATGATATAGGTCATATTTCAACAAAGTCATATTTTGATTGGTATCAAACACCGGTAGGGCTCGATAATATTTATATGCAAAGAGCATACTCATTAGATAAATGGTATGGAAGCATGTCGTGGGCAATGGGATTAAAAAGAACAGTTGATAAATATGTATACAAACTGAATCTAGGAAAAAGTTTTAGAATGCCAACAGCTAAAGAGTTGGTTTCTAATGGAATAAACTATCATATGTTCAGAGTTGAAAAAGGCGATACTAGCTTGAGTTCAGAACAATCCTATCAATTGGATTTCGCTGTTGAATATCAAGATAAGAAGTTCGCTTTTGAATTAAATCCATTTATCAATTATTTCCCTAATTATATTTATCTGAATCCAAGTTCTAGGTTCACGGATGCTCAGCAGATCTATTATTATAATCAATCTGAAGTAATTAGAGCTGGTGGTGAAATAGGTTTGGAGTACAGCATTTTTACTGATCTAGATTTTAAAGGAGATATTGAATATGTATATTCCAAACAGATGATTGGGGACAAAATAGGATATAGTTTGCCATTTTCACCCCCATTGACGTCGAATTTAGAGTTGGTATATAAAGGTTTTAAATTAAATTCATTTCAAAACACCAAGTTATCCATACGATTTAAATTGGTTGCCGATCAAAACGCAATCGTTCCACCAGAATTAACTACACCTGGCTATACTTTAATTAATATGGGTGCCTATACGGAAACCGAAATTTGGAAGCAAAGCTTTGTTGTGAGATTGAATGTTAATAACCTATTGAATACTAAATATTTTGATCATACCAGTTTTTATCGACTTTTACAAGTTCCTAGTCCTGGTCGGAATTTTACATTTTCAGTTGAAATACCAATAAATTAAAAGATATGAATACAAGATTTTTTATGCTGTTAATTGCTGTAGTTTTTATTTTTACATCCTGTGAAACCATCGATAAGGATGTTGAAAAGCCGATAGTGCAAGAAGTGTTTTTTCCTCAAAATTGTGATACAGTACATAGAGGAAGTACCTTTACCTATAGTTTTGTAATAGTTGATGATAAGGATTTGGGCTCTTACAGTATTGAGATGCACAATAATTTTGATCATCATACACACAGTACCTCAACGATAAGTTGCACAATGGAAGAGAATAAGCTGCCAATTAACCCATTTTATTACAATGAAGATTTTGAGGTGCCAGTAAAGTTGTGGGAATATAAAATTGAAGGTGAAATCACAATCCCCGCCAATGTTGATTCCGGTGATTATCATTTTGAGTTGAGAGTAAGTGATGAAGCAGGTTGGCAGACCTACGAAGGGATTTCCATTAAAGTCTTATAGGAATTACTCGCCCCGATAAATCCTGGACTCATCTTAAAAACAGAAAAACCAAACACTTTTGTGTTTGGTTTTCTTTGGCGGAGAGAGAGGGATTCGAACCCCCGGTACCTCGCAGTACAACGGTTTTCAAGACCGCCGCAATCGACCACTCTGCCATCTCTCCAGTGCCTTACTTTAAAAGCAGTGCAAAGGTAATATTTTCTAGTGAACTTCCAAACTTTTGAATGAAAATTTCAAAGATTTTTTGTGTTATTTCCTTTGTTTACCTGCTTGAAAGATTGTTTTACACTGTTTTGAGATATTCAACTACGTGTTTCTCAATTCTTTGAGCTATATCGCTTGTATCGGCCTTCTCAAATTGTTTCCCGGTAATATTTTCAAACAATTCGATGTATCTTTCTGAAATCCCCGAAACAATTTCAGGTGTCATTTCTGGAACAGCTTGCCCTTCTTTACCTTGAAAGCCATTTGCCATTAACCATTCACGCACAAACTCTTTTGAAAGTTGCTTTTGTGCTTCTCCCTTTTCAAATCTTTCTTGATATCCTTCTGCATAAAAATATCTGGATGAATCAGGTGTATGAATCTCATCTATTAAATAGATCTGTCCGTCTCGACTTCCAAACTCATATTTAGTATCTACTAAAATCAATCCTCGTTCTGCTGCCATTTCAGATCCTCTAAGGAATAATTCCATGGTGTATTTTTCTAACAATACATATTCAGCCTCTGAAACCAATCCTTGCGTTAGTATTTCTTCTCGGGAAATATCTTCGTCGTGCAAGCCTAATTCGGCTTTGGTAGTAGGAGTGATAATAGGCGTAGGGAATTTCTCATTTTCGCGCATGCCATCCGGTATTTTTACTCCACATATTTCTCTTACCCCATTTTTGTAAGATCTCCATGCACTACCACAAAGATAACCACGAACTATCATTTCTACTGGGTATCCCTGACAACGTAATCCAACAGTTACCATTGGATCTGGTGTTGCTAATTTCCAATTCTGTACAATGTCAGAGGTTGCATCTAAGAAACTAGCTGCAATTTGGTTGAGCATTTGTCCTTTGTAAGGAATTCCTTCCGGTAATACTACATCGAATGCAGAAATACGGTCGGTTGCAACCATTACTAATAAATCGTTTTTAACTGAATATACATCACGAACTTTACCATGATATACATTGGTTTGTCCTTCAAATTGAAAATCTGTTCTTGTTAATGCTTTCATTAGAGATAATTATTGTTTTTTTCTTTTTTTAGTTTGATGATTCATTATGAGTAATACTCCAGCAATTATAAATAAAATAGGCCATACAAAATCAGATATCTGTCGAGTGATTCGAATTATATCTGAAATTCTAAAAATAATAGCAACTACTATTAAAACCCATCCAATGTTCTTGTTTCTGTGAGTAATCAGGAAAATAACGCCAAGAATTAGCGGATAGTTCTTGAAATCAAAAATTAATTCTGAAGTTTCTGCTGGAATAAAATTCAATTGCTTGATTAGAAACAGAATACCAAAAGTTAATAAACTGATACCCCAAGTTAGGAAGTTCTCGCTTTTCTCTGCTTTCATGATATTTAATTTTCAGTGAATAAATAACTTATACAATTATTTGGCTTCATTAAGTGTTTGATTCTGTTTAGAGGTAGACAAACTTCAGTAGTACCTAAATAAAATGGTCCAATTTCATATACATTGTACACAAAACAAATTCCTTCATCATTGAAGTAAAAATTTCCATTGGGAACTATTTTATCCACATAATAATCTGAATTATCCAAACTCACTATATCCGTAATCTCTTCATCATTGTAACTGTCTTCAACTATTTTATCACGAATAAGCGAGGATAGGTTTTCTTCAAACTTAGGTAGAAATAGGTCAGATTCAACAATTTGTTTTCCTGTTTTCAAATTGAAATTATAGTAATTTAAACTATTCAATCCATGTGCACCTCCCATATAAACATATCGTGAAATACCATATGAATAGATGTTTTCATCACTAATTAAACTGAAACCTTCTATTTCATGTTCGTTATCGAATGAATAATTACTGTCATCTCCTATCATTTCAATCAGATCGGCATTGTTTGTTTTATATTCTTCTTTCAGAAGTGAAACAAAGGACTTAACAATAGAATCCTGAGTTAAATGAATGTATTTCTCACCAAACATTGATTCATAAATTGTATTCTTGATCAATGTCAATATGCTGTCGTTCGTATAATACACTGGCATCTCAATGTCGAAATTAATTCGTAGAGCTCCCTTAGTAGTATCCGTGCTAATATATACATTTTCAACAATTACTCTTTGTTCTGTTTGTACGATGTTAGTTGACTTGGGTTTAAATATGAAATATGCGATAACTGCTATTGAAAGCAAAATACTAAAGATAATTAGATAGTATTTCTTTGACATAATGTGTAATGTTAATTTGATGCAAAATTACAATTATATCTGCATATTAAATCTAAAAAACACAAAAAAATATATTCTTTTGTGGTATGATTTGTTATATATTTTATATTTGTAATTCAATATGAATTTTAAAATCATAAATAAGGTAATTGCACTTTTATCAGCAATTTATTTTTTAACTGCAGGTATAGGCTATAATGTAGCAAGCTATTGTTGCGAAAATTGTCAATTGAATGATTTTGAATCTCCTGAAATGAATGATTGTCACATCCCGGATGAAGATAATTGTTGCTCGAGAGAAAATACTCCTATCACTTCTGGTTTCAATTTCCCAAATATCCAAACAATAAGTCACAACTCCTGTGACGCTTGTGAATTGACTCGATTTGTTTTGGATAATTACAATGTGGAGGAAAAACAAGACTTAGATTTTAAGGAAGTATTTAATCCTATGAATGTTCTTTTTCTGGATATTTCGATCGTACATTCAGAGATTAACAATTCTGTATCACTGTCACAGCGGTATGTACCATGTTTTTCTAGTTCAGGTAGGGAAATAATAACCTTCAAAAATGTACTTCTGATTTAATTAAAAAGTTAGCCAAAATTTAACTGCTAATACTTTTGTTTAATTAAATATCAGAATTATGAAATCAATTTTTTTAACAATTCTGTCTATGTATAGTATCTTACTATTCAGTCAGGCAGATACACTTTACATTCCAAAGGAAGTAAAGGAGAACGTTGATCTACAAGATTTGGAAGTGGTCTCGTCACATAAGTCGCAATTAAAATCAAAGCTTGCACTTTTAAGTACAGAGAAAATCAATAGAAACGAATTGCAGAAAGCTGCCTGCTGTAATGTTTCTGAAAGTTTTTCCACAAATCCCTCTGTAGATATAACTTACAGCGATGCAGCCACTGGGGCAAAACAAATTAAGTTGTTGGGTCTGAGTGGATCATATGTACAATTGCAAACAGAAAATATTCCTAATTTAAGGGGTTTGTCTTCCAATTATGGAATGGACTTTATTCCAGGTACATGGATGGAAAGCATACAAATTACCAAAGGAACAGGCTCGGTAATGAATGGATATGAAGCTATGGCAGGTCAAATTAATGTTGAATACAAGAAACCATTTACTTCAGACCCAATTTCAGTAAACGTTTATGCTAATGATGCGGGTAGGGTAGAAGGCAATACTGAAGTATCCATTAGATTGAATCCAAATCTAGGAACTGCATTGATGTTGCATTACTCTAAAGATTTAGTTGAATTGGATGAAAATAGTGATGGATATTCAGATTTACCAATGAAAACTCAATATAATTTTCTGAATAGATGGTTTTATCAAAAAAATGGATACACATTTCAGGCATTTGTTAAAGCTGTTTCGGATGATAGATGGAGTGGAACTTTAAATAAAAAGTTCAATATCGATATACAAACCGATCGATATGAGTTTTTTGTTAAAAACGGTTATGTGTTCAACACGGAAAATTATCAAAGTTTAGGTTTTATTTTAAGTGGAAATACTCATCAACAAGATGCTATATATGGTAATTCAAGTTTCTTAGGAAATCAAAATAATCTATATTTAAATTTGATTTATGATAATTCATTAAATTCAAACATAGATTTAAAAACTGGAATAAGTGTTAATTACGATACTTTTAGTGAACATCTAATTAAAAACCTTGTTTACGTTTCTGACGTCAAAGAGTTGACTCCGGGAATTTTTGGTGAAGTTCATGGTAAAATCAATGAAACCATCCATTTTTTAGGAGGGATCAGATTAGATCATCATTCTAATTTTGGGTGGAAGTTTACTCCTAGAGCTAGTTTTAAATTTATTCCATCTGAACATATTCAATGGAGAATAACTGCTGGAACAGCTTTTAAATCAGCTTATCCATTATCAGAATATAATTACTATCTTGCGAGCAATAGGAAAATAGAACTTAATGAAAATGTGCCATTTCTGGAACAATCATGGAATTTAGGATCTAGTCTGACAGGACAGATTCATATTGGAGAAAAGGAACTAGAGTTGTCAGGTGAGTGGTATTATACAAATTTTCAAGATCAACTCTTGGCTGATCTAGATTATGATCCACATCAAGTGTTGTTTTATCAACTACAAGGAAAGTCATACAGTTCTGTTTTACAATTTGAGGCAGGTATTGATTTAATAGAAGGATTAAATGTAAAAGGAGCCTACCGTTTGATGGATGTTAAATCAACATACTCAGGGATTTTAAGAGAAAAGCCACTTCAGAGTAGATACAAAGGTTTATTTGCTTTGTCATATTCAACACTTGGGAAGATATGGCAAATTGATCTTACTGCTCAGTTTAATGGAGGTGGCAGAATGCCTTTGTCTGATATTAATAATTCATTGTGGGAGCAAGAGTTTAAACCTTTTTCTGTTTACAATGTCCAATTGACCAAGAATTATAAAAATCTTGCATTGTATTCAGGAATCGAAAATATTTTTAATTTTGTTCAACAAAACCCAATTATTGATGCAGTACATCCAGAAAGTGATAACTTTGATGCAACAATGATTTGGGGACCAACCCACGGTCGTAAAATTTATGTGGGACTGAGATGGAATCTGAAACAAACGGAATTATAAACAATCATTAAAACAACTATTTATGAAAAAAGTAATTTTAAGTGCATTTGCTTTGTTTTTCGCTGCTACTTTAGTGGTTAGTGCTGCAGATCAAACACAAACTAAACAAAAAGCTGAGTGTGCAAAAACAGAATGCAAATCAGAGAAAAAAGAATGCAAAAAATCTGAGTGCAAATCTGAGAAAAAAGCAGAATGCAAAAAATCAGAATGTACTAAATCAGAAAAGAAAAACTAAGAACAGAAATGTTTAGAACCGAAGTTAAAATTCATAAATCGAGTCACTCGATTGACTTAAAATCTGGCATTTTAACTATTGGTTCGTGTTTTACTGAGAATATAGGTGAAAAGTTAATGAACGCCTATTTCGATGTGCAAATTAATCCCTTCGGTGTGCAATTCAATCCAATATCTATTGCTGATAATTTGAATAGGCTTGCCGAAGGGATTTTGTTTTCTGAAAATGAGTTATTTATAAAAGATGAGCTTTGGAGTTCCTTTTCTCACAGCACTTTATTCTCTCATACAGATAAACAAAAATGTTTGTCTGAAATAAATTTTAAATTCGAGACGGGAGTAAAATCTCTTAAAAATTCGGATTTTCTTCTGATAACTTTTGGAACAGCCTGGGTGTATACTTTGAAAACCAGTTCCAAAGTCGTCAATAATTGTCATAAACTACCAGCAGATAATTTCAATAGATATAGACTGGAGGTTAAATCCATAGTCGAAGTCTATAATCAATTGTTGTATAAACTTCGACAAATAAATCCACGGTTAAAGGTAATATTTACAGTTAGTCCGGTAAGACATTGGAAAGACGGAGCTCATGAGAATACCTTGAGTAAATCAACTCTACATTTGGCTATTGATGAAATTTTGAAATCCAATTTAAATTGTTCTTATTTTCCAGCTTTTGAGTTGTTGAACGACGAGTTAAGAGATTATCGTTTTTTTGCAGATGATATGTGTCATCCTACAAACTTGGCCGTAGATTTTATATGGGAAAAGTTTGTAGAAAATTATATGGATTTACAAACGCAGAAGATTTGCAAAGAATTGGAAAATTATCGCTTACGCACTAATCATCGCTCGATTCATCCATACAGTGTGTCAGATAGGATATTTAAAGAAAAAACCCAAGAAGTAAAAGAACTCCTTGGGCTTAAGTATCCCTATCTGAAAGATAGATTATAAAACTACCTTTTTGTATTTTGGAACGAGTGTTTTCATAACACTCCAACCTATCAAGTAAGCTACACCACACAAAGCAAACACCAAGAAGTATCCAGCTTTTTCACCTTCAAAACCTAATATTTGCATAGGAGCTCTTAAATATTCAGCACCTGTCGCCAATATTTCTTTAGTCATTACGACTTCTTCTCCATTAACTAATGTAGTTCCTGCTGCATAATCAAACAACATTCCAGAACCTTTATTGATCAAAACTGAACCTATACCTCCGGCCATACCACCTATACCTGTAATCGTTGCAATAGCTCCTTTAGGGAACATATCACCTACAGTTGAGAAGATATTTGCAGACCAAGCCTGGTGAGCAGCTCCTGCTAGACCGATAATAATAATTGGATACCAATAGGATATTGCTCCAAGAGGTTGTGCAAAAATAGCAAGTAATGGGAAGAAAGCAAACAACAACATCGCCTTCATACGACCAGCATAAGGTTCCATCCCTTTTTTGTCTACAAAATAGGTAGGTAGCCATCCACCAATAATAGATAATAAGGTAATTACATACAAAATAAACAATGCGATTTGTGCAGAAGGGTCAGAAGATTGCATTCCATACACCGAACTTAAGTATGCAGGAGTCCAGAACAAATAGAACCACCAAACACCATCGGTCATAAATTTACCAAAAGCAAAAGCCCAGGTTTGTTTGAATTTAAAAGCTTGTTTGTACGATACTTTTTTGCTGTCTGCCAATTTTGCTTCTGCTGAATTTCCTTCAGTGTGATGATCTTGATTGATATATTCCAATTCAGCTTCATTAACCTTGGGATGATCCTCTGGTTTTTTATATCCAAAAATCCACCAAGCCATCCATATGAAACCAAGTGCACCAATTACTATAAAAGACATTTCCCATCCATAATGTTTTGCTATAATAGGAATTGTAACTGGTGCTGCTAGAGCTCCTACAGTAGCTCCAGCATTAAAAATGCTTGTAGCTAATGCTCTGTCTTTTTTAGGGAAGTATTCAGCAGTTGCTTTGATAGCAGCAGGGAAATTACCTGCTTCACCAATTGCCAATACAAAACGAGCAATAATAAACAAAACAACACTTACATTTAAAACTTTAGCAACATTGTCAACTCCAGAAATTATTTCTCGAGCTTGATGAAATCCAACAAACCATTCTCCTGCAACAATACCTGATGTAGCTATTCCTGCAAAAGCATGAAGAATTGCACCTATAGACCATACGAATATAGCCCATAAGAAACCTTTTTTGGTGTCCATCCAGTCAACAAATTTTCCGGCGAACAACATGCCAAATGCATAGAAAAGCGAAAACAACGAGGTAATCGTTCCATAATGAGTGTTAGTCCAGTGAAATTCTGGAGCAATAAAGTCTTTCCAGGTCAATGATAATACCTGTCTGTCCAAATAGTTTATTGTAGTTGCAAAAAACAACATATAAACTATAGTCCATCGGTAATTAGTCATTTTTCCTAATGTGTTTTGTTTGTTCATAGTACTATTTTTTTACTTTTTGAATAATTTCTAAAGCGTTTTTACAAAGGTCTGTAATCCCAGCCCAATTTTGATTTTTAATCATTTCTGCAGGGAATAAATTTGAACCCATCCCAACGCAGGTGACTCCAGCGTCAAACCATGCTTTCAAATTAGCTTCTTCTGGTTTAACACCACCAGTTACCATAAGATTAGACCATGGCATTGGTGCTTTTAAACTTTTTACAAAGCTGGTGCCCAAAACATCTCCTGGGAATACTTTGCATAAATCACAACCTAACTCCTGGGCAAATCCAACTTCAGAAACACTTCCACAACCAGGAGAATATGGTACAAGTCTACGATTTGCAACTTTGGCAACATCAGGGTTGAAAAGTGGTCCTACAATAAAGTTGGCACCCAATTGTATAAATAATGATGCTGATGGAGCATCTACAATTGAACCTATTCCCAATATCAGCTCAGGACAATCTTTTGAAGCAAATTTTACTAATTCACCAAAAACTTCGTGAGCAAAATCACCACGATTGGTAAACTCAAAAGCTCTTACTCCACCTTCGTAACAAGCTTTTAATACTTGTTTTGATATTTCTAGATCAGAATGATAGAAAACCGGTACCATACCTGTTTCCTTCATCACGCTGATTACTTGTAATTTACTAAATCTCATTGTGATAGTATTTTAAACTGTTATTATCTGGAAACACGACCTGAGCCGTCACCACCCATTAAATTCTCAACTTCAGAAACTGTAACCAAGTTGTAATCACCATAAATAGTGTGCTTCAAGCAAGATGCAGCAACTGCAAATTCCAATGCTTTTTGATCATCTTGAGTATAAGTCAACAAACCATAAATTAGTCCACCCATAAATGAATCACCACCTCCAACACGATCCACAATGTGAGTGATGTCATAATCCTTAGAGATTTTCAAAGTTCCTTCAGAATATAAAACTCCTCTCCAAGTGTTGTGATTAGCATTGATTGAACCACGTAGAGTAATAATTACTTTTTTAGCTCGAGGAAAACGGGTCATTAATTGAGTGCAAACAGATTCAAATTCTGCTGCATTAACTTCACCTCCTGTGTGAGCTACTTCAAAACCTTCGGGTTTGATTCCGAATACTTTCTCTGCATCTTCTTCATTTCCTAGAATTACATCACAACCTTCAACCAATGCTGGCATAACCTCTGATGCTGATTTACCATATTTCCATAAATTTTTACGGAAATTTAGATCTGTAGATACAGTTACACCCATTTCATTTGCAACTTTAATTGCTTCCAGACATGCATCTGCTGCACCTTGCGAAAGGGCAGGAGTGATACCTGTCCAATGGAACCAATCTGCATCTTTTAGAACTTCGTGCCAATTAACCATCCCTGGTTTGATTTCAGCTATAGAAGAGTTTGCACGGTCATAAACAACCTTACTTGCACGAGCAACAGCTCCAGTTTCTAAAAAATAAATCCCAACACGGTCACCACCTTTTAAAATATTGCTAGTTCCAACGCCGTATTTACGTAAATTCATAATACAGGACTCTGCAATGTCGTTTTTGGGTAGACGTGTTACAAATTCGGTATTCATACCGTAATTTGCTAAAGAAACAGCAACATTTGCTTCTCCACCTCCAAAGGTGGCAGTGAACTGAGTTGCTTGGTTAAATCTTTCATAACCCGGAGTTGCTAAACGCAACATAATCTCCCCAAAAGTTACAATTTTTTTGCTCATTTTGTTTGAAGTAAATTTGTTATTGATGTGAAAAAAATGATTTATTTTGCAAATTTCGCAAATTTTCAACAATAAAAAGTCTAAAATTTGTCCTTTTTAGTATGATAAAAGTTCAAATTTTAGCTAATCTTGCTATTAATACGACTCAAAAATTGATTTTTCGTAATGAGTTGATATCTAATATTGTTCTTTTTGGTTGGGAAAATCGCCTGATTTTACATCCTCTACATAATGCATAATTGCCTCGTTCATAACAGATTCGATATTGGCATATCTTCTCAAGAATCGTGGAGAAAATTCGTTGTTTAAACCCAACATATCATGAAGTACCAAAACTTGTCCGTCTACTCCACCTCCTGCACCTATACCGATTATAGGTATGGTTAATTCTTTTGCTACTCTTTCGGCTAGGGCTGCTGGAATTTTTTCCAATACAATAGCAAAACATCCGGCATCCTCTAATAAATGCGCATCGTGGATTAATTTTTCAGCTTCCTCGTCTTCCTTGGCTCTTACTGCATAAGTTCCAAATTTGTTTATCGATTGTGGCATCAGACCCAAATGTCCCATGACTGGTATACCTGCACTCAAAACTCGCTTCACTGATTCTAAAATTTCTTCACCACCCTCCATTTTTAAGCAATCTCCACTGGTTTCCTTCATAATCCTTATAGCAGAAGTGATAGCTTCTCTCGAATTTCCCTGATAACTTCCAAATGGCATGTCTATCACAGTTAGTGCTCGATTAACGCCTTTGACAACCGAAGTTGCCAAAAAAATCATTTGATCCAATGTGATAGGCAATGTGGTAAGATTTCCACAAATAACATTTGAGGCTGAATCACCAATTAATATAATATCTACACCAGCTCTGTCAACTATACTAGCCATAGTATAATCGTATGCTGTAAGCATGGAAATTTTTTCGCCACGACCTTTCATTTCGATCAATCTTTGGGTGGTTACTCTTCTTATTGATTCGTTGTGTACAGACATATTATTCGAATTTTAGTATGTGCAAAGATATGTAATAAATTTTTAAACAGACATACAATAATTATACATGCAATTTCGTTTGCATATATAATATTCAAATAGCTTAAACTATTTGAGTTTTTTAAATTAAATCTAGTAATATTAAACGTAAATTTTAATTAAATTTGCGGTCATTTTTGATGAAATCCTACTAATTAGGCTACGTTTATGGGGAAAAAATACTCAGGTTATGTAAATAACAACTTTCTTGAAAATTTTGTATCATTGAAATTCCTATCCAGACATGTCGTGCTGTTGATAGATCTTTCACTTTGTGTGCTTTCATTTATAACTGCACTATACATTAATCAGCATTTTTACAAGGCTGGTTTTGATTCCAATATTATAACTACACCACAAAAGATTGCATTCCTTCTTCTTTCACAAGCAGTGTTTTTCTGGGCTTTCCATACTTATTCTGGTATTCTAAGATACTCTAGTTTTGTAGATATAACTAAACTTTTAGGTGCATCAGTTGTAAATCTGGTATTCTTAATGATTATCAACTTAGTATCTTATGTGAATAATGAAAGTGTTATCTTTCAGCCAAATGTGCTGATAGTTTACACAGTATTATCTTTCCTCTTGTTGTTTTTGCTTCGATTGGTTGTGAAAACAGTGTATGACTTGGGTACTCAGACTGCTATCAATAATATTCCTGTGATGATTTATGGAACTAAATCTGCAGCTATCGGTATTGCAAAAATGCTGATGTCCGAGCAAATAGGTACACGCTATAAATTGGTTGGATTTATTGACGATGATAAAAATGCTATCCAAAAAATGATCATGGGTGTAAGGGTTTATCACCTGAATGATGAAATGATAGAAAATGTGATTGCCAGAAAAGCAAAAGCTATCATCGTTTCTCCAATGAAATTGAATCAATCAAATTCCAATGTGGAACTTGAGAAATTTATTGATCATAATTTATCTATCTTGTCACTTCCTCCAATCGACAATATCAGAAATAATATTCCTCAAATTGGACCTATTAAATCGATTCAAATTGAAGATCTACTTGAACGCCCTCAAATTAATATTTCCACTGATAATATATCCTTTCAATTGAAAGATAAAGTGGTTTTGGTTACAGGAGCTGCCGGTTCCATTGGTCGTGAAATTGCTGTTCAGGTACTCAAATTTGAACCTAAAGTCATTGTTTTGCTAGATCAAGCAGAATCTCCAATGCATGAACTTAAATTGGAGCTTGAGAAAAAATACGAAGATCGTAATGTTGCTGTGTTTTTAGGAGATGTTCGTAATAAGGATCGCATGGATTTTATGATGGATCTATATCGTCCGGATATTATATATCATGCTGCCGCTTATAAACATGTACCTATGATGGAAGATAATCCAGTAGAGAGTGTTTTGACAAACGTGCAAGGAACCAAGATATTGGCTGATTTGTCAATCAAATACAGAGTGGAGCGATTTGTAATGGTATCTACAGATAAGGCTGTAAACCCAACCAATGTGATGGGTGCCTCAAAAAGAATAGCGGAGATTTATGTGCAATCGCTTTACAAGAAATATCATGCGACTATCAATGGGGCTACCACTAAGTTTATTACTACCCGTTTTGGAAACGTTTTGGGTTCAAGTGGATCTGTTATTCCTCATTTCAAAACACAAATTGAAAATGGTGGTCCAGTAACTGTAACACATCCTGAAATTATTAGATATTTCATGACTATACCTGAGGCCTGTATGCTTGTATTAGAAGCAGGTTCCATGGGAAATGGTGGTGAAATTTACATTTTTGATATGGGTAAACCAGTAAAAATTGTAGATTTAGCGCGCAAGATGATACGTCTAGCTGGTTATGTGCCTGAAAAAGATATTGAAATTGTATATACTGGTTTGAGGCCAGGTGAAAAATTATATGAGGAGCTTTTAAATAAAAAGGAAATTACCCAAAAGACGCATCATCCTAAAATTATGATTGCCAACGTGCAACAGTTTGAATTTGATAAAATTTCAATATTAATTGACAAATTAATCAATTACAGCAAACTTTGTAAAGATTTTCTGACTGTTTCAACCATGAAAAAATTAGTTCCAGAATTTAAAAGTAAAAACTCTCAATACGAAAGATTAGACCTATAAAATGATTTCTGTAGATCAACTGACTGTCGAATTCGGTGCAAATCCTTTGTTCGACTCTATTAGTTTTTTAATAAACCCAAAGGATAGGATTGCCCTCGTCGGAAAAAACGGCGCGGGCAAAACTACTTTATTGAAGATACTTGCTGGTAAAATGAATCCTAGCAATGGTAATATAGCCATTGCGGGTGATATTAAAATTGGATATCTTCCCCAACATATGATTCACAAAGATAGCCTGTCTGTAATGGACGAGGCATCTAAAGCTTTTGATGATATCAAAGATCAGCAAAATGAGATTGAGAAAATGGCAGCCGAGTTGGCTGAAAGAACTGACTATGAAAGTCCTGAATATCATAAATTAATAGATAGACTGAGTCATGCTAATGATCACTTCCATACAATTTCCAATGGTGGTAATTTTATAGGTCAGATCGAACGGACATTAATGGGATTAGGATTTACTAGAAATGATTTTGATCGCCCTTGTTCAACCTTTAGTGGTGGTTGGAGAATGCGTATTGAATTAGCTAAAATATTGTTGCAGCAACCAGATGTGTTGCTTTTGGATGAGCCAACCAACCATTTGGATATTGAGTCTATCCAATGGTTTGAAAATTTCTTGGTTAGTTCGGGTTCTGCTGTTGTTCTGGTTTCACACGATAAAGCTTTTATTGATGCGGTAACTAAACGTACTATTGAAATTTCATTGGGTAAAATTTACAATTACAATGTAAATTACTCCAAATATTTGGTTCTACGAAAAGAACACAGGGAGCAACAAATCAGGGCGTATGAGAATCAACAGAAAATGATTCAGGATACTGAAGATTTTATTGAACGTTTCCGATATAAAGCTACTAAATCGGTTCAAGTACAATCCAGAATTAAACAATTGGATAAAATTGATAGAATTGAAGTTGATTTGGAGGATAATTCAAAATTAAATTTGAAATTTCCTCCTGCTCCACATTCTGGCATAATACCTGTTGAGGTTGAACATCTTTCAAAAGCTTATGGGGAACATTTAGTGCTAGATGATATAGGATTAATTATAAATAGAGGCGAGAAGGTTGCTTTTGTTGGAAAAAATGGGGAGGGGAAAAGTACACTGGTAAAGTGCATTATGAATGAACTGGATTTCTCAGGCAAATTGAAACTTGGTCATCAAGTTAAAATTGGTTATTTTGCACAAAATCAGGCATCTCTTTTGGATGATAATCTAACAGTTTTTCAGACCATTGACAATGTGGCTGTAGGTGATATCCGAACAAAAATCAGAGATATACTTGGTGCTTTTATGTTTGGTGGTGAAAACTCAGAGAAAAAAGTAAAAGTGTTATCTGGAGGGGAACGATCACGTTTAGCAATGATAAAACTGCTTTTAGAACCAGTAAACTTACTTATACTTGATGAGCCTACCAATCATTTGGACATTCGATCCAAAGATGTATTGAAGGAAGCTATAAAATCCTTTAGTGGCACTGCTATCATAGTTTCCCACGACAGAGAGTTCTTAGATGGTTTAGCAGAAAAAGTGTATGAGTTTGGAAATAAAAAGGTAGTTGAGCACTTAGGAGGCATCTACGATTTTCTTCAATTTAAGAAAATGGAATCTTTGAAGGATTTGGAGCTTTCCAAGGACAAAGAAGTCAAATCAGAGAAATCGAATGATTTTTCGGAAAATAAGCTTAATTATGAAGCGAGAAAAGAACTCAATAAGAAGATAAAGAAAGTTGAAAAAGATATAGAACAAACTGAATTGGATGTTTCAAATCTGGAAACGAAAATTTCTCAGTTTGAAAAAGATTTAGAATCAGTCGAGAACGCGAGTAATGCTGATTTTATTTTAAAATATCAAAAAACTCAAAGAGAATTGGAACAAAAAATGTATGAGTGGGAGTTGATGGGTGACGAACTGGAAAAACTTAAAAATGAACTGGAATGAGTAAATTAGGTGTTTTGTATCTGTTTCCTACTACTTTGGGTGAGTCAAGTTTGGAAAATGTTCTTCCTAAATATAATTCGGATTTAATTTCCGAAATAAGGTGCTTTATTGTTGAAGATTTAAGATCAGCTAGAAGATTTCTTAAAAAATGCAATACTGAAATTAATATTGATGATATAGTGTTTTTTGAACTCAATCAACATACAGATCCAAATACATTAAATACCTTTATTGAACCGTTATTGAAAGGTTATGATCTTGGATTGTTGTCAGAAGCAGGCTGTCCGGCAATTGCAGATCCGGGTGCTGATATAGTTGCAATTGCTCAACGTAAATCCATAAAAGTAGTACCATTGGTTGGTCCTTCAAGTATACTTTTGTCTTTAATGGCTTCAGGTTTCAATGGACAGTCCTTTGCTTTCAATGGATATTTACCTATTCAAACAGAGGAGAGAGTAAAAACGGTTCGAAAATTAGAAGCTAGAGCTTATTCTGAAGATCAGTCCCAATTGTTTATTGAAACACCCTATCGAAATATGAAAATGTTGGATGTATTGATTAAGAGTTTAAAACCAGAAACACTCTTGTGTATAGCCGCAGATATTTCTCTCTCAACTGAATACATTAAAACATATTCAATTAAACAATGGAAATCAGTTTCCGTTGAATTATCCAAAAGACCAGCAATTTTTATAATTTATCACCCTTAGTGTTAAAATAGTTGTTTTCTCCTTATTTAATTGCACATATTTCGAAGTAATGTGTAAATCTTTCGAAATAATTTCTATTTTTGTTGTGTTTTAAATCTACTAAAATGCACAAAGAAATTTTTCTAGAATCAATGACTTTGCAATCATTGATCGAACGGGCTACTTCCCAGTACGGCAAACACACTGCATTGTCTTTTGTGGATGGAAATCCTATCAGTTACGAACAACTGGGGGTTGAAATCAATAAAATAGCTGACTTACTACATTCTTATGGTGTTCGAAAAGGGGATAAGGTTGCTTTATTTAGTCACAATATGCCCAACTGGGTTATTGCTTATTTCTCAGTTTTTGCTGTTGGTGGCATAATAGTACCTGTTCTTCCTGATTTCACATCAGATGAAACCAAAAATGTATTGGAACATTCAGAGGCGAAACTATTGTTTGTAAGCGATAAACTTTATTCCAAAGTTAAAGATCTATCAGTTCCAAATTTAAAAACGATCATTAAAGTTGACGATTTTAGTCTAATCTCTGATAATGGAGATGAATATTCCGCTGATCTTAGAACAGATGTTAAACTTTCAGAATCTGACATAGCTGCTATCATTTATACTTCAGGTACAACAGGGCGTTCTAAAGGTGTGGTTCTTACTCATAAAAATATAGCACATGTTGTAACTGAATCCTATCATTTGTTCAATATTGGTCCAGACGACGTATTCCTTTCATTTTTGCCACTTTCACATACTTATGAGAATTCGATTGGAATGTTATTCCCATTGATGTATGGTGCAAGTATTTACTATCTTGAAAAGCCACCAACTGCTGCATTGTTATTGCCTGCATTAAGCAAAATTAAACCAACAATCATGTTGTCTGTACCATTGATTATGGAAAAGATATTCAAAGTACAAGTACAGGGCAAATTTGCTGCCAAGCCATTTACGAACATCATTTACAAAAATGTTTTGTTCCGTAAACTGATACATAGAATAGCAGGAAAAAAACTTTATAAAACCTTTGGAGGTAGATTGAAGTTCTTTGCTATAGGTGGTGCAAAACTAGATCCAAAAGTAGAGCAATTCTTGAGAGAAGCTAAGTTTCCATATGGTATTGGTTATGGTTTAACAGAAACATCACCTTTGCTTGCAGGTTGTATTCCTGGACAAACAAAACTTCAATCCACAGGAAAAGCAATTCGTGGAGTTGAGTTGAAAATAAATGAACCTGATGAATATGGAATAGGTGAAATTTGGGCAAAGGGACCAAATATCATGCAAGGTTATTATAAAAATCCTGAAGCATCTGCAGAAGTTTTAGTTGATGGCTGGTTTAGAACAGGTGATTATGGAAAGTTTGATAAACACAATCGACTTTTCATCAAAGGTCGTATGAAAAATATGATCGTTGGTGCAAGTGGTGAGAATATTTATCCTGAAGATATTGAGTCTGTGATAAATAATAATAAATATGTTATGGAATCATTAGTTGTTGAAGAAGAAGGGTATTTGGTTGCTAAAATAATACTTGATTTAGAAAATATTGAAAAAACCATTGAGCATATTAAATCTATAGTTGAGGAAAAGAAAGAACATTATCATGAATTGATTTCAAATCTTCACAAAGAAATCAACTCTCAATTAAACCGAATTTCACAAATTAAAAAAATAGAGGTAATGGATGAACCATTTGAGAAAACAGCATCTCAAAAAATCAAACGTTTCCTTTACTCAAAAAATCACAAGAAAGCGGTTTGATTTGTTTGAAACTTGTTTATAACAATCTCCGGTAGTGTTGAAAAAGAATCACTATCGGAGATTGTCTTTATAACTATATTTGTTATTTTTGTGTTTCGTTTAAAATAGAATATGCGGGTAAAGTCTAACGTACTGATTAAAAATAAAAGAGCGACCTTTGATTACGAAATATTGGAAAGGTTCACTGCTGGGATACAACTTTTCGGCACTGAAATCAAATCCATCCGTGATGGAAAAGCAGCATTAACTGATACCTATTGTGCATTTATAAATAGTGAACTTTGGGTGAGAAATATGCATATAGCAACTTATTTTTTCGGTACATATAATAACCATGAAGTACGACGTGATAGAAAGTTGCTGCTCAATAAAAAGGAACTGAGAAAGTTGGAAAGAGCTACCAAGGAAACAGGGTTGACTATAGTTCCTACGAAATTATTTATAAACGAAAATGGATTGGCGAAATTGGAAGTCGGATTGGCTAAAGGAAAAAAAGCTTATGACAAACGACAAAGCCTTAAAGAAAAAGAAATTAAAAGAGATCTACGTTCTGGAAATTTTGAATGAGCATGAAAAAGGAAATTAAACTGAATATTGCTGGGCTGGTATACAATCAAACTGTAATTGGTACCTACGGTTTGGTATTGACTGAGGAAGCTGGCAATCGCAGGTTTTCAGTAATGATTGGTGAACCTGAAGCTCAATCCATAGCTCTGAAAATGAACCATAAAAAATCTCCACGTCCTTTGACACATGATTTGATTCTTACCATTTTAAGTGTTTTTGGCACCAAAATTTCCAAAATAGTTATTTATGATATGGTAAATGATGTTTTCTACTCAGAAATTCATTTACTTAAAGGGGATATGAATCTTGTGGTTGATTCCCGAACTTCTGATGCTATTGCCTTGGCTGTAAGATCAGATTCTCCGATTTATATTAAAGAAGATATATTGGATATAGTAGGTACAGAAATAGAAGTTCCTAAAAATAATTCTCCTGATGATGACTTGGATGATGAAGAGGAAGAAAGATCTGTAAATGCTGAAGATTTAACTCCTCAAGAGCTTGATATGTTGACAAAGGATGACTTGGAGGAATTATTAAGAATGGCTCTCGCCGAAGAAAAATATGAATTGGCAGTGACTCTAAGAGATGCTTTGAAAAGAAAAAAAGACCAAAATGGCTGAAAAAAGAACTTATAATCGCAAACAAAATTATCAAACGCCCATTGCAGCTAATGAATTCGGGAAACTACCTCCGCAAGCTCCTGAACTCGAAGAGGCTGTACTTGGTGCCATCATGCTGGAAACCGATGCTTATTCTTTAGTTTCTGAATTGTTGAAACCTGAATGTTTTTATAAACCAGCTCATCAATTAATTTATAAGGCTATCGTTGATTTAGCATTACATACCCAACCAATTGATATGCACACTGTGACTGAGCAGTTGCGTAAAAATGGAAGTATTGATGAGGTTGGTGGTCCTTATTATATTACTTTGTTAACTGCGAAAGTGAATTCAGCAGCACACTTGGAGTATCATTCGCGTATTATTGTGCAAAAATACCTTGGGCGTGAACTTATTCGTGTGGCTTCTGATATTGAGACAAAAGCATTCGATGATAAAACGGATGTAGATGATTTGATGCAGGAAGCTGAAGGTATGCTCTTCGAAATTTCTCAACGAAATTTGAAAAAAGATGTAACTCAAATCAATCCAGTGATTGAAGAAGCTCGCAAAAGAATGGTTTCTGCATCAAATAAACAAGGAGCTAGTGGTGTTCCTAGTGGTTTTCATGCATTGGATAAAGTTACATCCGGATGGCAACGTTCAGATTTGATTATCATTGCTGCTCGCCCTGCTATGGGTAAAACTGCCTTTATCTTGTCAATGGCAAAAAATATGGCTGTGGATTATAATTCACCTGTAGCTGTTTTCTCCCTGGAAATGTCTAATGTTCAGTTGGTAAATCGTCTAATTATGAATGTTTGTCAACTGGAGGGTGAGAAAATTAAAAACGGTCAACTTGATACTTACGAATGGCAGAAATTTGATAGGGATGTTACTCAATTGTTGGATGCCCCAATATTTGTTGATGATACTCCTTCTTTGTCGATATTTGAACTTAGAAGCAAAGCTCGCCGTTTGGTTCGTGAACACAATGTACAATGTATGATCATTGACTACTTGCAGTTGATGAATGCAAGTGGTATGAGTTTCGGTAGTCGTGAACAAGAGGTTAGTATTATTTCGCGTTCGTTAAAGGGACTGGCTAAAGAGTTGGATATACCAATTATTGCCTTGTCCCAGTTGAATCGTGGTGTAGAAGGTCGCGCTGGTGCTGAAGGTAAACGCCCTCAATTATCGGATCTACGTGAATCTGGTGCTATTGAGCAAGATGCAGATATGGTTTGTTTTATACACCGACCAGAATATTATAAGATTTTTCAAGATGCAGCCGGAAACTCCTTGGAGGGTATAGCAGAGATTATTATAGCTAAACACCGTAATGGTGCAACAGCAGATGTGCAATTGAAATTTAAGGGATCTTATGCTAAGTTCTTAAATAAAGATGATTTGGATGGGGAAAACTTTGATTTTTCGAGTGGATATCAAACAATTTCTTCAAAAATGAATGATCCAGCTCCTGGTGCAGGTCAAGGATCCAGTGCATTTGCAACTACAGGACGAGACGAAACTCCTTTCTAATTGAAAAGCAGGCTATTCAGCCTGCTTTTTTTCTTTGAACATGAATACAAACAATACGGTAATCACAACTACATAAACCGCAAAGGATGTCCATATACCTTGCCAATCTTTACCATTTGGTCCAGTAAATACTTTATCAATTATGATTCCACTTAACAAACTGCCTATAAGACCTCCCAATCCACTGGAAAACATCATAAAGATACCCTGGGCACTTGACCTGATGGATGGACTTGTATTCTTTTCAATAAACAATGATCCTGAAATATTATAAAAATCAAATGCCATTCCATAAACTATCATGGATAATATAATCATCCATAAGCGGTCGGACGGATTGCCATATGCAAATAATATAAATCGTAAAAACCATGCGATCAAACTTATTAAAATAACTTTTTTTATTCCAAATTTGCGCATAAAGAATGGAATTGTGAGTATAAATAAGGTTTCAGATATTTGAGAAATCGACATTATAATCGTTGAATACTTCACTACAAATGAATGTTCATAGACTGGAATTTTCTGAAAATCATTTATAAATGTATCTCCATACATATTTGTCAATTGCAAAGCAACCCCTAAAAACATGGAAAAAACAAAGAAAATAGCTATTCTGTAGTCTGCAAACAGTTTAAATGCACGCAAACCAAATAGGTCTATCCATGATTGCTTTACAGTACTTTTAGGCTGTGGAGGACAGTCGGGAAGAGTGAAAGAATAAATCCCTAAAATCAAGGATAAAACAGATGCGAATATAAATTGATTCGCGGAGTCTTTGTTTCCTGTTATATTAATAATCCACATGGCTACAACAAATCCAATTGTTCCCCAAACTCTTATGGGTGGAAACTCTTTTACAACATCCATTTTGTGTTCACCCATTATGTGAAAAGATACAGCGTTTTGTAGTGAAATTGTGGGAACATAACTCATCAATGCAACAAACATCAGGGCTATAAATCCAGCGGGAGTTTGCATCAAGGATAAGACAAAAAAACTGATTGCACCTAAAAGATGGAGAATCCCATATAGTTTCTGGGCTGAAATCCACCTGTCTGCAATGATTCCAACAAGAGCAGGCATAAAAATAGATGCTAGGCCTATACTGGACATGGCAGTGCCAAATTGAGTTCCATCCCAACCTTTGTTGTTAAACCAATATACTGAAACTGATATTAACCAGGAACCGAAAATCATAAACTGAAGAAAATTCATCAGTGTTAATCTAAATTTTATGTCCGTCATAATTTTTTAATTTTAGCTACAAAGATAGTAAATTTGCAAAATCAAAAAATATATTTAACTTTGTATCGAATTATGATCAAAAAAGGCAGTCCTGCCTATCTCAAAAATTCCAATTTATAAGTATTTATATAGACCCACATTATAATCCTATATTCAGGATTAAATTCAATTTAAATTTATTTCTATTTACTTTATGAGTAATTTTAACAAGGCACAACTTGAGGCTAAAGATTTGGCTGAATTAAAAAAAATTGCTTCAGAAATTGAAGTCAAAATTTCCAATTCAGCTACAGCAGAACAGTTGATATATGCCATAATTGACAGACAAGCTGATTTGGTTTCACAAAAGAGAAAACTAATTCTTCAAACAAAAGAAGAAAGAGGTATAACAACCAAGAAGAAACCAGGTCGTAAGCCTAAAACCGCAAAAGATAATTCATCTGAGGTCAAAAACGAACAAACTACCGAAAAAATCGTCGAAAAGAAATTTGAAAAAAACGATAAAACAGTAGTAATTAAGTCAGAAATTTCAACTGAGAAATCTGTAGAAGAAAAAGTAGAATCTCAACAAGAGACTAAACCAGTTGTTAATACCGAAGAGAATAAAAGCAAGAAGAATCGCCGTAAAAAGGAAATTATCCTTATCAAAAAAACACCAGAAGCTATAGCCGCTGCTCAAGCAGAGAAAAATGCTGCTCTAGAAAATCAAGAAGCTGATGAAAATATTGTTTCAACAGTTGAAAATGTTGTTTCAGAATCAATTGCTAAATCTGAAGAACTTGTTACTACAGAAAAATCAAATGCTGAGATTACTGAAAATAATGTAGAATCAAATGATTCTAATCAGCAAAACAACAATAATCAGCAGCGAAACAACAACCAAAACTTTAATCAAAACAGACCTCGATTCACTCCAAATCAGAAAAATCCTGAGAAACAAGAAAAATCCTATGATTTTGACGGAATTCTAGAAGGTACTGGTACCTTGGATATGGTAGCTGATGGCTATGGTTTTCTTAGATCTGCTGATTACAACTACTTGACATCTCCTGATGATATTTATGTTTCTCAATCTCAAATAAAACTTTTTGGATTGAAACCAGGTGATACTGTCACTGGTTCTATACGTCCTCCCAAAGAAGGTGAAAAATACTTCCCTTTAATCAGAGTGAGTAAAATCAATGGTCGTAGTCCTGAGTATGTCAGAGACCGTGTGCCATTCGAACATTTAACTCCACTTTTCCCAGAAGAGAAATTTCAACTTTGTACCGGTAAAAAAGATACTCTTTCTTGCCGTATGGTTGATTTGTTTAGTCCAATCGGTAAAGGACAACGTGGTTTAATCGTGGCGCAACCAAAGACAGGTAAAACAGTTCTTCTAAAAGAAATTGCAAATGCAATTGCAGCCAATCATCCAGAGGTTTATATGATCGTTTTACTGATTGATGAAAGACCAGAGGAAGTTACTGATATGATACGTAGCGTGAAAGCTGAAGTTGTGTCTTCTACTTTTGATGAACCGGCTGAGCGTCATGTTCGTGTGGCATCTATGGTTCACGAGAAAGCAAAAAGATTAGTTGAATGCGGTCATGATGTAGTAATCCTTTTGGATTCAATTACTCGTTTAGCTCGTGCTTATAATACTACTGCTCCTGCTTCTGGAAAAATTCTATCGGGTGGGGTGGATGCTAACGCCCTTCATAAACCCAAACGATTCTTTGGAGCTGCTCGTAATATAGAAAATGGTGGTAGTTTAACTATTATAGCTACTGCTTTGACCGAAACAGGTTCTAAAATGGATGAAGTTATATTTGAAGAATTCAAGGGTACTGGTAATATGGAACTTCAACTTGATCGTAGATTGTCGAATAAACGTATCTTCCCTGCTGTTGATATTATGTCATCAAGTACACGTAAGGATGATTTGCTTTTAGATAACGAAACGGTTAACAGAATGTGGATTCTACGTCGCTATTTGTCAGATATGAATTCTGTTGAAGCAATGGAATTTTTGAAAGATAGAATGGAGAAAACTGAAAATAATACTGAATTTTTGCTATCTATGAATAGTTAATTTATATTTGCATTTAAAATTCAAATTTACAATAAACAATTTTAATTAAATTATGGGATTATTAGACGGAAAAGTAGCTATCGTAACTGGTGCTGCTCGTGGTATTGGTAAAGCCATTGCTCTTAAACTTGCAAGTGAAGGATGTGCCATAGCATTTACTGATTTAAATATTGACGAAAACGCTTTGAATACTCAAAAAGAAATTGAATCTTTGGGAGTTAAAGCTAAGGGCTATGCATCAAATGCAGCTAATTTCGACGAAACTCATACTGTTGTTGATGAAATCGTTAAAGAATTTGGTCGTGTGGATGTATTGGTAAACAATGCAGGTATTACAAAAGATGGTTTGATGATGCGTATGAGCGAAGCTCAATGGGATGCCGTGATCAACGTAAACTTGAAATCAGCCTTCAACTTTGTTCATGCTTGTACACCTATCATGATGAAACAAAAATCAGGTAGCATTATTAACATGAGTTCTGTTGTCGGTGTTTCTGGTAATGCAGGTCAAACCAACTATTCAGCTTCTAAAGCAGGTATGATTGGTCTTGCTAAATCCATTGCAAAAGAATTTGGTTCTCGTGGAATCAGGGCAAACTGTATTGCCCCAGGATTTATCGAAACAGAAATGACTCATGCTTTAAATGATGAACAGCGTGCTGAGTGGGGTAAACTAATACCTCTTCGTCGTGGTGGTCAACCAGATGAGGTAGCTAAAGTTACTCTTTTCTTGGCCTCTGATTTGTCAAGCTATGTGAGTGGTCAAGTTATTAATGTGTGTGGTGGTATGAATACCTAAATAACATTGATTTATGATACAATCCTCCTTAATCACTCGATTTTGGAGGATTTTTTTTGTTGATTGGTTACAAAACCACTATAAATTTGTCCTATTTTGTAATCTTTACAAATACTTAATGGAAATCAAATACATTTGTCCGTATTGGGGCCAAGATACATCAATTGACTCTTTCATTCAAAAAGCTTTGTCTGCTGGTTTTGATGGAGTTGAAATCTATATCCAGAATAATGAACAGTTTCTACAGGAATTAAAAGCTTCAAAGTGGATAAAAAACATTCCCTTTGTTGCTCAACAATACCTTCCTCCTGCAAAAGAAAGTTTCGATGATTATCGTAAAAAGTATCTTGATCTCCTAAAAGTAATGGTTCAATTATCTCCATTGTTTATAAATTCTCACACAGGTAAGGACTTCTTTACGTTTGAACAAAATTGTCAATTGTTAAAAGATGCACAAGAAATCGCTCTTCAATCGGGTGTTACGATTGTTCATGAAACTCATAGGGGTAGATTTGCTTTCCATTTGGCTTTGATCCAACAATATATAGAGAAATATGATTGGTTAAGATTCAATGCTGATATTTCTCACCTATGTGTAGTTTCTGAGAGTTTATTGGAAGATCAAACAGATGCTCTAATGAATCTACTCAAACATTCAGATTATATCCATGCAAGAGTGGGGCAGGCACAAGCTCCTCAAGTGAGTAATCCTTTTGCACCTGAATGGGTTTCTCACCTGGAAACTTTTAGTTTATGGTGGCAAATGATCGTTAATTTCAATAAAAATCAAGGAAAACAAACATTCTACATTTGTTCTGAATTTGGACCTGTACCTTACATGCCTGTTATACCATTTTCACAAATTCCATTGGCTGACCAATGGGAAATAAATGTAGATATGATGAATTACTTAAAAGAAAATCTCAAAGGATGAAAATACGTGATTATAGCTTAGTTGGTTCTGAGTCAAAAACGGTACATGAGAAAGGTTTGGTTAATGCTAAATGGTATCAATCACCAATATCTGCTGAAATAATGAACGAATTGGTTGTTCGTCGTAATAAACCAGCGGTAATAGATACTGCCATCTGGCTTGGCCTAATTTTGATTTCAGGATTAATGGTCTACCTATGGTGGGGACATTGGTTTGTTGTTTTTCCATATATGATTTATAGCGTACTTTATGCCAGTACTTCTGATTCACGATGGCATGAATCCAGTCATGGTACAGCCTTTAAAACCGACTGGATGAACAATGCATTGTATGAATTATCCTCTTTTATGGTTGTACGACAGTCAACTGCTTGGAAATGGAGTCATGCTCGTCATCATAGTGATACTATAATCAGGGGGAGAGATCCGGAAATATCTGTAAAAACACCACCAGATGTCAAAGCTTTGATTCTTACCTTTTTTGGTTATGCTGCTCTTTTTGAATATAAAAAAATGTTTCGAAATGCAATTGGAAAAATTGATGATGAAACCTTGCAATTTGTTCCAAATTCTGAAAAACAGAAAATTATTGATACAGCCCGTATTTATTTGTTAATTTATTTTGGGGTGATTCTTTTATCTATACTCACTTCTTCTTGGTTGCCACTCATGTATATAGGTTTGCCTACTTTGTTTGGCTCTTGGTTAATGCCAATATATGGCTACACTCAACATGCTGGTTTACAGGAGAATATTCTGGATCATCGCTTGAATTGCCGTACTGTTTATATGAACAGAGTAAATCGATTTTTGTATTGGAATATGAACTACCATGTAGAACACCACATGTTTCCTTTAGTTCCATACTATAATCTGCCAAAATTACACGAACAGATAAAACAGGATTGTCCAACACCCTATGCAGGAATTATCGATACTTTTAAGGAAATCATCCCAACAATTAAACAGCAATTAAAAGATCCGGAATTTTATGTGAAAAGACAACTACCAACAAGCGCACGACCATCAGTCACTAAACAATTTTGGATAGGTAGTGAAGAAACTATAAAAGATGGATGGATTAAAGTTTGTAGTATAGACGATCTTCAATTAAATTCAGTTCGCCGTTTTGACTTCAAAGAAAATACTTTTGCAATTTATCGTACTTCTAACAATACATTTTACGCTAGTTCAGGATTATGTACGCATGGTAATTCACATTTAAGTGAAGGCCTAATTGTAGATAACCAAATAGAATGTGCTAAACACAACGGTAGGTTTTGTTTGAATGACGGAGCCGCTTGTAGAAATCCTGTCAAAAAAGCAATTCAAATTTACACAGTTGAACTTCAAGATGGATTTGTGATGTTGAAATTGTAAACTTAATTACTCCTTTCATAGTGAAGGATTTTATATCCCCAGGCTGATAGCGATAACTCAAGTTCATCATTTACCAATACAGGTTCTGAACTGAAGTAATACGTATAATTGCCTTTAAAAGTTTTAGTGTTTAATTTAACATTCACTTCGTTGTTTGTAAAGTTGAAAACAGAAAGAACTTTATCACCGTTCTTCTCCCTGTAAAAGGAAACTACTTGGTGCATTTTATCATTGTAAATTCGTATCATTTCACCACCATATTCACCATTCCACAGTGCTTGATTTTGATGTTTTAATTGAAATAATTTTGTGAAAAGTTCTTTATGTGGATGTTCTTTCCATTCAATAAGGTCTTTGTCGAAAAATTTCAAGGATTTATCCAGTCCAGCTTCCTGGCCACTGTATACTAAAGGCATTCCATTTACGACAGAACAAAATACGATGGCGGCATCTAATCCTTCTCCAAAATTTCGCTGTGGAGTTCCATTCCATGAATTCATATCATGATTATCAGTGAAAGTCATTCTATAAGCTCCTTTTGGAAAGGTGTTAACATCATGCGCCATGTATTCAACTAATCCAAAAACGTCTTTATTTCCTGTTGTGATACCTTGCAGTTTTTCAAATAAACTCCAGGCATAACTCATATCAAAAGCATTTTTATGTATATCTCTTGATTCCCATTCAGCCAATAGAAAAACAGGTTTTATCTCTTCTAGCTCACTTCTCACATTATCCCAAAAATCAACCGGAATGAAACCCGCTACATCGCATCTGTATCCATCTATATTTGTCTCCTCGACCCAGAATTTGAGTGCTTTTGTCATGTATTCTCTAAATTCTGCATTTTCAAAGTCGAAGTCAATGACATCATCCCAATCATACCAAGGGGTAGGCTGAAATTCTCCATCTATGGTTTTAGTATACCAATCTGCATGTGTAACAGTCAATGGATTGTCCCAAGCAGAATGATTTGCAACCCAATCGATGATTACATACATTCCTAAACCATGAGCTTTCTCAACCATGTGTTCAAAATCTTCTAAGGTTCCGAATTCTGGATTGACAGCATAATAGTCTTTTACTGAATAATAACTTCCTAGACTACCTTTTCTGTTCAATTCACCTATAGGATGTATTGGCATTATCCATAAAATATCAACACCCATTTCCTTCAACCGAGGAATGTGATTTTCAAATGCTTTAAAAGTGCCTTCAGGTGTGTATTGTCTAATATTTACTTCATAAATTGTAGCATTTTTACTCCATTCAGGATGCTTTAATTCCACATAAGGTTTAAAAGCGTATTTCTCTTTGTTTTGCATCTTACAGCTTATCAATATAATTATTACTATTAAAAGAATTGTGATTTTATTCATTGATTTGTGGTTTGATAATTCCAAAAATACACAAATTGAATAAAATCACAATATAATCTGTCAGATTTGTACCTTTTCATTAAATTTGTAACTTATACAATCTATATGCATACAATTGAAGATAAATTAAATGAGTTTCAGCGACTGCTTGAAATCATGACAGAACTAAGAACTAAATGTCCATGGGATAAAGAACAGACCTTTGAAAGTCTACGTACACTAACTATAGAAGAAACATATGAACTTGCAGATGCAATTATAAAGGATGATAAAGCTGAAATTAGAAAAGAATTGGGCGATATTCTTCTACACATAGTATTCTATTCAGAAATGGGAAGTGAAACCAAGGATTTTGATATTTATGATGTTTGTTATGGATTATGCGAAAAACTTATTTACAGACATCCACATATTTTTGGTGATACTGAAGCTCACAATGCTGAAATAGTTATGCAAAATTGGGAAAAACTGAAACTAAAGGAAAAAGGGGGAAATAAAACCGTCTTATCTGGGGTTCCCAATTCCTTACCTGCATTAATAAAAGCGCATCGAATTCAGGACAAGGCTAGAAGTGTTGGGTTTGATTGGGAACATAGAGAACAGGTTTGGGGAAAAGTTGCTGAAGAACTCGATGAGTTGAAAATGGAAATCAAACAAATGGATAAAGATAAAATGGAAGCTGAGTTTGGTGATTTGCTTTTCAGTTTGGTCAATGCTGCTCGTTTGTATGATATAAATCCTGAAAATGCTTTGGAACGTACCAATTTGAAATTTATAAATAGATTCAACTACCTTGAATCTCAGACCATTACTATGGGATTGGATTTGAAAAGAATGTCCTTAGCTGAAATGGATTTATTGTGGGAAGAAGCTAAAAAAATGGAAAAATAAAATATATACCATGAAGAAAATCACAATTTTAATGATGGCACTAGTCCTAATTGCATGTAATAAAGAAAATATAAAAGATATGAATGAATTTCAGTACAGTGTAGATCGATTCGATGATGTGGAAATCTTGAGATATCAAGTGCCTGGTTTCGAAGAATTATCTCTACAGCAAAAAACCTTGATATATTACCTAAACGAAGCTGCTTTGTGGGGTAGAGACATATTATACGATCAAAATCACAAGAATAATTTACTTATTCGTCGTACATTGGAAAGTATAGTCACTAATTTTTCAGGTGAAAAAAACTCTGATGACTATAAAAATCTTATCGTTTATCTTAAAAAAGTTTGGATGGGTAACGGTATTCATCATCATTATGCTGAAGATAAATTTAAACCATCATTTTCTGATAAATATTTAGAAAATTTAATTGTTAATTTGGATCCTTCAACTTTACCTCTGGAGCAGGGTGAAAGTGCTCTGGATCTTTACAATAAAATTGCTCCAATTATTTTTGATCCATCTACATTTACAAAAAGAACAAATCAAGAAGATGGTGTTGATCTTATTCTAACTTCTGCCAATAATTATTACGAAGGAGTAAACCAGAAGGAAGTGGAAGATTTTTATGCTCAATTGATTGATCCTAGTGATTTGACTCCAATTCCGTATGGATTGAATAGTAAACTGATTAAATTCAATGGAAAAGTAATTGAGAAAATATATAAATCAGATGGAATGTATGGCCCTGCTATATCAAAAATCGTCGAAAATCTTCAAAAAGCAACTGAATATGCAGAAAATGTAACTCAGCAAAATGTCATTCTGAAATTGATAGAATTTTATCAAACAGGTGACTTAAAGATGTACGATGAATATTCAATTTTGTGGGTAAAAGATCTTGAATCTCAAATTGACTTTGTTAATGGTTTCACTGAGTCCTATGGTGATCCTCTAGGCATGAAAGCAAGTTGGGAGTCATTGGTTAATTTTAAAAATCTGGAAGCAACTAAGCGTACTGAAATTATAAGCAAGAATGCGGAATGGTTTGAAAAGAACTCTCCAATTGATGATAAATTCAAAAAAGATGAAGTCAAAGGTGTTTCAGCAAAAGTAATCACTGCTGCAATTTTGGCGGGTGATTGCTATCCAGCAACTCCAATCGGTATAAATCTACCCAATTCAAATTGGATACGTAAAGATCATGGATCTAAATCTGTGACCATTCAAAATATCACAGATGCCTATGATAAAGCTTCACAAGGTAATGGATTTCTTGAAGAGTTTATGTGGAGCTCGGATGAAATTAAGATGGCCAAGGAATTTGGTTCACTTACAGATAATTTACATACTGATTTGCACGAATGTTTGGGACATGGTTCTGGAAAGTTAATGCCTGGAGTGAGTTCAGAGGCTCTAAAAGCATATGGTTCACCAATAGAAGAGGCGAGGGCAGATTTGTTTGCATTGTATTATATTGCAGATCCCAAAGCAGTTGAATTGGGCTTATTACCTGATAAGGAAGCTTACAAAGCGGAGTATTATCGCTATATTTTGAATGGCTTAATGACACAATTAACTCGAATCCAACCGGGTAAACAAATTGAACAAGCTCACATGCGTAATCGTCAATTAATTGCTTCCTGGACCTATGAGAAGGGTAAGTCTGAGAATATAATAGAACTTAAAAAGAAAAATAACAAGTCTTATGTTGTTATCAATGACTATGATAAATTACGTCAATTGTTTGGCCAATTACTTAAAGAAATTCAAAGAGTAAAATCTGAAGGTGATCTTAATGGTGCTAAAGTACTTATCGAAACCTATGCCATCAAAGTAAACCCAGAAATTCATAAAGAAGTTTTGGAAAGATATAGTTCGTTAAATATTGCTCCTTACAAAGGATTTGTAAACCCTGTGTATAAAGCGATCAAGAATTCTGATGGAAAGATAATAGATGTTCAGATCGATTATACTGAAAATTATTTTGATCAGAATTTGCGCTATTCAAAAGATTATAGCGTACTACCTAACTATAATTGAGAATGTACAGCAAGGAAGAATTAAAACAACTTAAAAAAGAATTCTGGGAGGGATTTGGCCTTTATTGTAGCCAAGTCCCTGCCTTGAAAAACAGGAAAAGTAAATTTATGCTATACAATACCAAGATGAAAGGTGTAGAGCTTAAATTTGATGCTAACAGAGAGGGTGCTTACGTTATACTAGAAATTAATCTTTCAGATGAAAGAGCTAGGTTGGATCGCTTCGAACAGTTTGAGAATTTTAAAACCCTTTTTGAAAAGAATTTTGAAAACGGTTTGAACTGGGATTATGAATTTATTCGAGAATCTGGTGAAATTGTTTCTCGAATTTATACATATAAATCGGGATTGGATATCCATCGTCGGATTCAATGGATGGATTTTTATAAATATCTTTCGACTGAAATGTTGAAATTGGAAAAGGCTTTTAAGATGGTCAAGGATGCTTTGGAATAAGATTTAAAATGTCTTCTATCTGAGCATCTATGAATTTATCTCCTGAATTCGTATCTAAGTTATAATTTGATTTCTCTATTAACTCCTCTTGGGATTTTTGATTATTCATTCTCAATAATACTTGTTCAGAACTTAGGTTATCCCTTTTCATTACCCTTTCTAATCGTATGGCACTGTCTGCAGTCACAACTACAATATAGTCTACAAGAGAATCAAAACCTCCTTCAAATAATACGGCACATTCCATGAATAGCAAATCATTGGATTGGTTCTGTTTAACCCATAATTTAAAATCTCTTTTAACAGCGGGGTGTACCAATTGACTTAGACTTTTAAGTAATTCCTTGTCGTGAAAAACCATTGCTGCAACTTTCGTTCTATTCATTTGATTGTTCTCAAAGACTTCCTCACCGAGTAATCCTTTCATTTGAGAAATCAATTCTTTATCAGTATTCTGTAAATGACGAGCTTCTATGTCGGTATTATAAACATGAAAACCTCTTTCCGTGAGTTTCTTTGAAACAGTGCTTTTTCCACTACCAATTCCTCCTGTAATCGCTATAATAAAGGGCTTTTGCATTCAGATATTCTTCACTAAAATGTCGCTATTGACTTCAGTTTCATTTTTACGCAAATCCTTGGTCTTTCTCCAAAAATTGTCTAATAAATCATTCTTCTTTGATAAAAACAATTCGGTTCCAGAAGTATTTAAAGTGTCGAAAAGTTGAGATACAGAAAGTTGATTGATGTCAACTGCAGGTTGATATGACCTGATTTTTAAATCTTCACTTCTAATTTCACTGATAATTCTGCATTCTGTTAACTCCGTGAGTATGATATTAACCAAGCGAATAGGCAACTTAAACTCAGTAGATAGTTCGTCACTTTGGTAAGGTTTTTCACCTTTCTCGAATCTTTTTACAATCAAGTATGTAATAAAAAGTGCAACGAAGTTTTTATATCTTGTGCTGATGTTCTTGGTGTCAGATTCATATTCGTAATTTTTGAAATTCTGACTGGCATAAGATATTTCAGCACCAATCAATACTATTGTTGCAGATATCTGTAACCACAATAGTAACAAGGGAATAGCGGCAAAACTACCATATATGACATTGTATCTCGATAAGTTGATTTGTCCACTGATATATATATTTTGGAAGAATTGAAATACAGTCCCTGCAATAATTCCAGCCACAATTGCATTTTTAAGTTTAACTTTCGTATTGGGAATTAATACATACATTATTGTAAAAACAGACCAACTGATGACAAAAGGCGTAATTTTCATCCCAAATTTGAGTAAGGGGGAAATTAGATGTATCGAATGCATGTCTGATAATATTGAATCAAAAAATAGTTTCAATCCTCCAGATAATACGATCAATACAGGCATCAGAAAAATAGCCGCAAAATAGGTGGATATTTGCATGAAAAATGCCCGTGGCTTTTTGACTTGCCAGATTGTATTGAATGCATTCTCCAAATTGATGAAAAAATTCATCACAGATACCAGTAAAATAATCAATCCAATTCCTATAAAAACACCTTCATGGGTGGTGTCCAAATATCTATCGACAAATTCCAACATTGTTGGAATGATTTCTTTTTGAGCTATAAATGTACTGATAATCCATTCTTTAATGGATTCTTCCATGCCAAAACCTTTTCCTATGGCAATAAATAAAGCCAACATAGGAATGGCTGAAAACATAATGGAGTAGGTGAGAGCTGAGGCTCTGATGGGGAGTTTATCTTTTATAAATCCACGAATTGCAATAGAAACAATTTGTATTAGATTGTAAATCATTAATTTAGTACGGGAGATCTCTAGTTCAGTTATCTTCCAAATATCCACTTTGAAAAAATCAATTAATTTACCCATAGGATTTTTTACTTTTTTTAAATTAATAGCAGACCTATAAGCCGGGTTCTGTAAGCAGCATGCTGCTTGTTTGTCATTTATCTGCGACATTGATCACTCAATGCCTGTAGCAATCTACCCTCCGACTCAGACGGGCAGTCCTCGAACGTCGGTATACTTGATCTTGCAACCCATAAGATGTACGGCCGTATATGTTGCCACAAACGCCGGTGAGCTCTTACCTCACCTTTTCACCCTTATTACAGCAATTGCTGTAACGGTTATTTTCTGTTACATTACTCAGCTCTTTCAAACTGCTTCCCGTTAGGAAATATGGTGCCCTTTGTTGCCCGGACTTTCCTCCCTTTATTAAAGGCGACAAACCGGTCTGCTATATACCGCAAAGATACTATTTTTTATTCTTTTATAATTATCTTGTAAGTTTGGACTACTTATTTGAACATTTTAGTAAGATAATTTATTATTGTTTATACTAACTTTGCATAAAATATGTCACGAATGAATTTTAAAAGTGGAGACAAGATTGTGATCGTTGGGGGTGGTTTTGCTGGTTTGCAATTGGCTAAATCCTTACGAAAATTGGACTTAAATGTGCTTTTGGTTGATAAACAGAATCATCATCAGTTTCAGCCATTGTTTTACCAAGTTGCTAGCGGAAGATTGGAACCTTCTAGTATTTCATTTCCTTTCCGTAAAATCTTCCAAAAATACAGGAATGTTGATTTTAGAATGGCTGAAATTGTTAAAATATTACCTGAAGAAAATAAATTACTGACTGCTTACGATCGCACAATTTCCTATGATCACTTAATTTTAGCTACAGGTTGTAGAACCAATTTCTTTGGAAATGCTGAGATGAGTGATAATGCTTTTTCAATGAAAACTACTCAGGAGTCTATCGATATCCGAAACAAAGTCTTGTTTAGTTTTGAAAAAGAAATATTTGCTCCAGATAATGAGAAACAAGCATGGATGAACATCGTTATTGTGGGAGCGGGACCTACAGGTGTTGAACTTTCTGGTGCTTTTGCTGAATTGAAAAACAATGTTTTCACTAAAGATTATCCAAATATAGATCTAAATAAACTCAATATAATATTGGTTGAGGGTAGTGAAAATACACTCAATAATATGAGTGAAATTTCACGAACGACTTCTGCAAGATATTTGAAAGAATTGGGTGTTACTATAAAAACTAAATTATTTATCAAATCCTACGATGGTTCTGTTGCTGAATTAAGTAATGGGGAAACAATTCCAACAAAAAATCTAATTTGGGCTGCAGGCGTTACTGGCAATATTATTGATGGAATTCAATCTGAAATTATTGTGAGAAATAGATACAAAGTTGATCGTAATAATAAAATACTTGGGTTTGATAATATCTATGCATTGGGTGATATTGCTTTGATGGAAACAGACAAATATCCGAATGGTCATCCTCAGGTTGCCAATGTGGCTATCAATCAAGCTAAAAATCTTGCAAAAAACATTCGAAATTCTTTATCTGGCAATAATAATCCAATCAATTATGAATACCTTGATTTGGGAATGATGGCAACTGTAGGAAAACACAAAGCAGTGGTGGAATTTCCATTTATAAAATTTCAGGGTGCATTGGCTTGGTATGTGTGGATGTTTCTGCATTTGATGCTTATCCTAAGTGTGAGAAATAAACTTGTTATTTTCTTTAATTGGGCTTGGAGTTATTTAACCAAAGATACCTCTCTTAGAATTATTACAAATATAAACTATTCAAAAAAAGAAATTATATAAAATGAACAGGCAGCTCATTATGAACTGCCTGTTTCATTTTATTTAATAATTTGTTCTAATTGACTCACGTTCTTGTCTATCTCTTCGTCTGAAAGTGCATAGTTGACCAAGTCTCCTGCTAAATATTGATCATAAGCAGCCATATCTACTAAGCCATGTCCAGATAAGTTAAACAATATAACTTTCTTAGTACCTTCTTCCTTGCATTTCTTAGCTTCATTTATTGCTGATGCAATAGCATGTGCAGATTCAGGGGCAGGAACTATACCCTCTGTTTGTGCAAAAAGTACACCTGCTTCAAAAGAATCTAACTGGCGTATGTCAGTTGCTTCAATTAAATTGTCTCTCAATAATTGGCTTACCAAAGTTCCAGCTCCATGATAGCGCAATCCACCGGCATGAATATGAGCAGGAGCAAAATTGTGACCTAAGGTGTGCCTGGATGAAGAATTGGCATAGGAAGATTAGGCATATCTGCCATGATATTATACCATTGTGTTGGCATATCCTTCTCTGTGAGGATAAATTTCTTTTGATTTTCCATAAATAAATAACTCTTAATTGTGTGTGACGTAGAATGACAAAGATAATCGATTTTCCTAATTCACCGATATTTTTTACTACTTTTGTGTAAATTAAAATTTTTGAGGATGATTCAATCTATGACTGGTTTCGGAAAGGCTTCCGGAGACATAAATAACAAAAAAGTAGTTGTTGAAATAAAGTCGCTAAACAGTAAACAAATTGATTTGAATACTCGGATGGCTGGAATTTATCGTGAAAAAGAAATTGAAGTTAGAAATGAACTTGCACAAAAATTGAATCGCGGTAAAATTGATTTTGCTTTGTATATTGATAATTCAAGCAAGGAATCATCCAATCAAATAAATGCTTCTGTTGTAGAGAGTTATTTTAATCAAATTAAAACTATTGCCAACAATTTGCATGTTGAACTACCTCAAAACTGGTTTGAAGTATTGCTTCGTTTGCCTGATGCTTTGAAAGCTGATACAGCTGAATTGGAAGAGGATGAATGGATAGCTGTTAAATCAATAATGGCTGATGCTATTGTTGAATTAAATGATTTTCGCTCTCAGGAAGGTAAAATTCTTGAAGGTGTTTTTCGGGATCGAATCGCACACATAGCTCAGTTGTTACTAGAAGTTGAGCCTTTTGAAAAAGAAAGAGTTGAAAAAATAAAACTTAAGTTGGAAGAAAATCTTCAAACATTGTCTGAAAAAATTGAACTGGATAAAAATAGACTCGAACAAGAATTGATCTATTATATTGAGAAATTAGATGTGAATGAAGAAAAAGTACGTTTGAAAACTCACTTGGACTATTTTATTCAAACCATGGAAAAAGAACCTAATCCTGGTAAAAAACTTGGTTTTATTGCTCAGGAGATAGGTAGAGAAATCAATACTTTAGGTTCCAAGTCTAATCACAGTGAAATGCAAAAAATAGTGGTTTTGATGAAAGATGATCTAGAGCAAATTAAAGAACAAATATTGAATGTGCTTTGATGAAAAAAGGTAAATTAGTTATATTTTCAGCACCTTCGGGTTCAGGAAAAAGTACTTTAATCAATCATCTGTTAACATGTGGTCTCGAGCTTGAATTTTCAGTTTCAGCTACAAGTAGAGCTGCTCGTGGAAAGGAAATTCATGGGGTTGAATACTATTTCCTGAGTAGTGAGGAATTTCGTCAGTTTATTGCTGAAGGCAAATTCGTTGAGTTTGAAGAAGTTTATAATGGTATTTTTTATGGCACTCTCAAAGCCGAAGTTGATCGTATTACTAACAATGGGAAAAATGTAATTTTTGATTTGGATGTTGTTGGAGGTTTAAATATCAAGAAACAATATGGTGTTGAAGCACTTTCTGTTTTTATTGCTCCGCCAAGCGTTGAATCATTGCGTCAAAGACTCTCAGATAGGGGAACTGAAAATGTGGAGATGATAAATGAGAGAGTTGGTAAAGCTGAAAAGGAAATGTCCTTTATTCCACAATTTGATAAAGTGATAGTTAATGATGATCTAGAAAAAGCAAAAGTGGAAATCGAAAAAATCGTTCGTGAATTCTTAATGCCATAATTTACTTTTATTTTCAAACCTTTTCAACTTACAGTTGTTTAAGCTGTGTTTGAATATTTATTATATGCCGCAATTAACTGATTTTCTCCCAACAACCAAGAAAGAAGTAGAACTTCGTGGATGGGATGATTTAGATATAATTCTTTTCACTGGTGATGCATACATAGACCATCCTGCATTTGGTTCGGCTGTAATAGGTAGAATAATAGAATCTTATGGACTTAAAATCGCGGTTGTACCTCAACCCAACTGGCGTGACGACTTAAGGGATTTTAAAAAATTAGGACGTCCTCGTTTGTTTTTTGCTGTGACTGCAGGTAATATGGACTCTATGGTTAATCACTATACAGCAAATAAGCGTTTGCGTTCAAATGATGCCTATAGTCCAGATGGTAAACCCAATTTCCGACCAGATTATGCTACGAAAGTATATTGCGGGATATTGAAAAAACTATATCCTGATGTTCCAATTGTAATAGGGGGTATTGAAGCTTCACTTCGACGTTTAACTCATTATGATTATTGGTCCAACCAATTGATGCCTGGTATTTTGGTAGATACTAAAGCAGATCTTTTGGTTTATGGTATGGGTGAGAAACCTTTAATTAATTTATTGGATAGATTAACTAAAGGGGATGATTTTATGTCTTTGAATAATATACCACAAACCGTTTACTATACTAAGGAAATCCCTGAAACAGAGCATTGGAAAACAAAAGAATTGATTGCACATGAAGTCTGCCTAAAGGATAAAAAGTTGTATGCATCCAACTTTAAACATATCGAAGAGGAATCAAATCGTTACAATGCAGATAGATTGGTTCAAAAAGTAGGTAACAAATGGTTGGTGGTAAATCCTCCTTTTCAACCACTTACACAGTCTGAATTGGATGCAACTTTCGATCTTCCTTATACTTATTTGCCTCATCCAAAATACAAAGGAAAAACAATTCCAGCTTATGAGATGATTAAATTCTCTGTAAATGTCCATCGTGGATGTTTTGGTGGTTGTGCTTTCTGTACTATTTCCGCTCACCAAGGAAAATTTATTTCCTCAAGATCAAAAGAATCTGTTCTTAAAGAAGTTAGCAAATTATCTCAATTGCCAGATTTTAAAGGTTATTTGAGTGATGTGGGAGGTCCTTCTGCCAATATGTATGGCATGAGAGGAAAAGATATGGAAATCTGCAAAAAATGCAAGAAACCATCGTGTATTCATCCAAAAGTTTGCTTTAATCTAAATACTGATCATAGCTCACTTATCGACTTATACAAAGCTATTGATGCTTTACCTAGTATCAAAAAATCATTTATTGGTAGTGGTATACGATACGATATGTTGTTGGCTGATACCAAAGATGAGAAAGCTGATCTGAGCCATAAGGAATATATAAAGGAACTGATAACCAAACATGTGTCGGGTAGATTGAAAGTAGCTCCTGAACATACTTCAGATGAAGTGTTAATGACAATGCGTAAGCCGTCCTTTGAGTACTTTGGTAAATTTAAGAGTCAATTTGAAACTATAAACAAAGAGGCCGGACTAAATCAACAACTCATACCTTATTTTATTTCGAGCCACCCATCCTGTGAACAAGAGGATATGGCGGAATTAGCTGCAAAAACGAAGGAACTGGATTTTAAATTGGAACAAGTGCAGGATTTTACTCCTACACCCATGACTGTTGCAACCGAAATCTATTATTCAGGTTTTCATCCATATTCTTTAAAACCTGTATTTACCGCAAAATCCAAAGAGGAAAAGTTGGCTCAACGTAAATATTTTTTCTGGTATCAACCTGAATATCGTAATTCAATTCATCGAGATTTGCAAAAAATGCAAAGACCAGATTTGATTCAGAAAATTTTCGGAAAAAAGAAATATTAATTATTTGGCTTGTTGCATCTTATTGATAAATCTGATTATCAGTTTTATTGGTAACAGGGGTAGTAATGGCAAAAATATTCGTTGATAATTTGCAACTCCAGTAATTACTCTGATTTTTCCTTTTAACATCCCATTATAACCATCTATTGCTACTTTCTTTGCAGAATATGCATTTTTAAACAACAATGTTTTATCCATTCCTGATCGACTCCCAAATTCAGTTTTGGTTGCACCAGGTTCTAAACTTGTAACACTTATTCCGCTATTTCTCAATTCTTCAAACAATGCATAACTGAAGGAACTTACATACGCTTTCGATGCAAAATACACTGCTTGTTGAGGGCCTGGTAAATAGGATGCAGTAGAGGATACATTTAATATTTTAGCTCTTTTTCTGGCTACAAAATCAGGTAGAAAATAACGTGTTAACTCAGTCAATGCTAAGATATTCACATTTATCATTTCATAATCTGATTCCCATACTCTTTCATGAAAAGTACCTATACCTCCAAATCCGGCATTGTTTATTAAATAATCAATTGCTATTTTTTTGTTGTTTACTTCTTCATAAATTTCTTTAGCAGCACCAACTTTACTCAAATCTTTCTCTATTACTAGCACTTTGATCTTGTATTGAGTTTCCAATTTGAGTTTTATTTCATCCAGATTTTTTCTTCTTCGTGCAACTATTACTAAATCACCACCTTTTGAGGCATGGATTTCACACAATTCTTTTCCAATTCCAGACGAAGCTCCGGTAATTAATGCTGTATTGTTCATAAAATAATTTTTATCGCAAATATAATCAGTTTAATTGCATTCTTTTATTTGCAATCTGAACTTGTAATAGATTAAAGTAATTGAATTATAAATGTAATTTGATGTTATTAATAGTTTCATTATATTCTGATTCAGATAAATATTTTTTCTGTGGGTTCATTTCAATTACTCCACCATAATTATATCCATCTATATATTTAGGGACTATATGCATGTGTAAGTGACTCAACTTATCCGAAAATGCACCATAGTTAATTTTCTCAGGATTGAAAGATTTCTGTATTGCTCTTGCTGCCCTGGCCACATCTTTCATGAAGAGATTTCTTTCTTCTTCTGATAATTCATGAAATTCAACTCCATGATCCTTGTAAACGACATTGCATCTTCCTGGATGTGATTGTTCTTTGAATAAATACAATGTTGATACTTCTAAATCAATTATTTTAATCATTAATTCATCTAGAATTGGTAAATGACTACAATACAAACATTCTGAGACAGGTGATTTCATTTTTTTTATTTTAAAATTGTTATTTTATACCGGTAATTTTTTTAAAAAAAGGGATTTTATCTAGTACAAATAAAACGGATATTGGAATTAAAATTGCAATTATTGTTAGAATAGCAACAGAAAATAGAGGATATGCTATTCGCCAATAAATTCCGTTATTCCATAATATTCCCAATACCATAATATGAACGATATATATACCATAACTGTACTTACTCAAGGTCTGAATTATTCGTGTGAAATAAGTATTCGTAATGTTGATCTTTTTAAATACGATGAATATTGAAATTGATTGAACGATGGTGTTTAAATGCAAATAACTATATAGTTGAAGGTTCTGTTTTCCTGAATGCACGCTCATCAAATAGGATCCACAAAATGGCACAAGGATGGAGAGAAAGAATAAGATTAAAATGAATTTTAATTGTTTTTGATTAATGATTATTGTTTTTAGAAAATACCCCCAAATTATATATCCTAAATAGTATAGATAGCCAGTAAACTTTTCAATATATTTACCAGACCAATTGTAGGGGTTTAAATTGTTAGATAAACTAATTTGAGTAATTATCAACCATATAAGTAAAATTATTATCAAGGATTTCTTCTTTGTTTTCTTGAAATAATTGCTAACAAATGGTAAGAAGGGATACAAAAAAAGAATCATATAAATGTACCAAAAGTGTTTTGATATCCCTTCTGATATAAAAATAGTAGAAATCCATTCCCATATATTGTCTTGAAACTTTAACTTATGACTGTCGTTCAATGCCCACCATCGAAAAATATAATAGAAAGGAATCCAAAATACAAAAGGAAATAGAATTCTACTGTATCGTTTTTTTATAAATTCAAAATAGGACTCTGATCTTCCAAATAAAGTTGCACCAGATAGCATCAAAAAAACAGGTACTGCAAATCTTGTAATTGAATTAAAGAAATTACCTATCCACCAATATTCCCAGTTCTGATTATAATTCATATTCATCAATGGAGATGCTATATGTATAATCACAACTCCAATAATGGACATTGCTCGTAAATTGTCAAGATAATTCTCTTTCATCTGAATGAACTATCTTTCTGAAAAATAGATACGAACTAAAATAGATTATTAATCCACTGAGGATAGTGGCATAACTTAATCCGATCAATCCCCAATATTTTAAAGCAAAATAATAGATTATCAAATTTGATATTGCGGAAATGATGGATACATAGGTATTGTACTTGATTTTTCCTGCACCGAAAATAGCTGCACTTTGTATGTGCATTAATTGTCTGATACTCCATCCAATAGCCAATATTTTAAAATAAATCATTGATTGATCATATTTCCCTCTAAATACCCAACTTATTATATCAGGTACAAATAATTCAACAAGTATAAAGCTGGAAATTACAATTAAAATAAGAAGTTTGTTGTACTTTCTGAAATTCTGAATAAAGATTGTTCTCCGGTCAGATAAACCTGAAAAATAGGGCGCAGATATTTGTTGAATAGACATTGGAATAACTCTCAACATTATAGTCAAAGTGACAGCAAAACTATAATATCCCAATTCTTTTTGGTCTGTGACCAACATGCTTATAATCAGTATGTCCATGTATGCTGAACTTTCAGAGAATATATTAGCTAATACCGAAGGTTTTGCATGTGGAGAATGCATTCTTAAATTGCCAATTTGTTTACTTTCAGGTCTATATTCTCTGCGAAAATATAGCAATGAAAAAATAGCCATGGATGCTAAACTTAAATTATAAGCAATCCAATATCCTTCGAGATTAAATAGCCAGGTCAACAAAATAATCGCAGCAATAGATGCCAATCGGTTGAATGAAGTAAGAGCAGACAACAATTTAATATTTTTACTCGCCTGTGTGTAGGCTACAAAAAGCATGAAAATTGGGTTAGTAATCAAAGCAGGTAAAGCCAAGGGAAGTAATGAGTTTAATCGTTCATCTGGACTAAATAATTTAAAATGTCCCAAAATTACAACTAGAAAATAGATAATTATTCCAGATATTAAGTTGAATTTCAAGGCAGCTCTGAAAAGATTCTTTTTTTCATTCTCTGTTCGGTTATTTTCTGAACATAGTTTTAGAGTGGATACATTCAGCCCCATTCCTGCGAATATGGAAAATATGGCTAATAAGGTTTGTATAACTTTTATTCTTCCAATATCTTCCACTGATAGAAGTCCTGCAACAAATAATTGAGATAAAAACGCAAAAATCTGAATTAATAGATTTGCTGAAATTAAGTGAAAGAAACCTTTTTTGTTTGAATCTTTGACTATATCCTTTATTTCTTTTAGTTTTTGCTTCATCCAAGATGTAATTTTACTGCTGAAAGCAATGTAAGAACCTGCGATTTTAAATTTATATCACCATTCAAATACATGGCAATAAGTTCTTCCTTAAATTCAGAATCATAATTGATTCGTGAAATATTATCTCTAAAGTAACTATCCAGTGTATTTCTTGTATCAGAATCGGAATTATACCATAATTGCTCAGGATTCATGTTGTTTTTCCACATCGAATGCAAAGGTAATCTTTTTACTATAGCTCTTTGAATTCTATATATGCTTCTTAAGATTTTATTGTTTGTTGGCTTTCCTCCAATCGCTTCCCAAATATAATTTGCAAATTCAGGGTGTTTTTGTTTGATCCAATCAATATAAATTCTTGAATTGAATTTAAATTCTCTTGGCAGTGAATAAGCAAATGAAAGAAATTCTGGGTCTAAAAAAGGAGAGGAGCTGACACCTACCAAATCATAGTATAAAAAGCCATTATTTGCTCCCAGAAATGCTCTGTTATAAAATTTGTAGATTTCTTCGTTTTGGTAATTTGAAAGGGTTGGTTCAATAATATTGGTCAACTTGTCGACGTTGGTTGTTGAATATAGGCCGCTTAAGACTTTCGGTCTTTTCACCTCTATACTACTAATAAAACTTCCTAATACAGCATCACCAATATTTCCAGTATGCAATATGCCTATAGATTTATCTTTCAACTCCATCATAGCACTATACACATGACTAGCACCTGTATAAATTGTTAAACCTCCATTTATTGAGACATTCTCATCAATTAATTTTAGTAATTTAGGATAAAGCTTTATGTGGTGGAAATTTTGTTTGTATTCTTTTGCAATTTTACGTGCAATTAGTTCATCTGCATATCTTGGCTCTGAAAAATTTATAAAAACTTGATTTCTGTATCCTAAATCGAAAGCAGATAATGCAACCATTCTAGAATCTAAACCTCCACTTAGAGTAGTATAAGATAGATATCCGTATTTCTTATCCAACTCAAATTCAATTTTTACAGCATTTCTGAATTTTTCATCCAATTTGTTTATCGCATCCTGATAATCAATTTTAATCTGCTGAATTTGACTCAAATGAAAGTAGTAGTTTGGAGTAATTTTATAATCTTCAATGCTCAGATATTCTCCTGCACGAATTTGTTTTATATCCTTGAATAAAGTATAATTTTCATGCATGAATCCACTGCTTAATAGTAAATATGCAGCATTTTTATCTAATTCAAGATTGAAGCCCAATTCTCTGACAGCCTGTGTTGTGGTGTAGAAATTGGAACTGATTAATATATGGTGATCGTGTTGGAAATAAAATATCTTTTGAGTGCCTGTATGATTGTTGAATACTTGTACTTTACCGCTTCTTTTGTCTATGATTACTCCGGCAAAGTGTCCTTTGAATTCTTTGAAGAACTCAGTCTTCTCAAATTTGAGTGGAACTAAAGTGCTTAAATTGGATACTATTCCATTACCAATAACAAGATACTTTTCATTTTCAAAATGTAATCGCTCCTCAGGAAAGTCTGTCTTATATTTATAGTCAATTCGAATGTTATTGAATACATATATCCTTTCTTCTACTTTCTTTTCAATGAAATAGGGATCGGTTGACCATTTAAAATCAACAAATTTATTCTGACTGATATGTATTGCAAAACCAGTCATTTCAAAATCTAAGCGTTTTCTTGTAAATTTCAAACAATTGTTTGCCTACATTTTCAAAGCTGAATTCTTTGTATGCAATTACTTGACTTTCTTTCAAATCATTTGTTTTTTTGCCTTCTAGAACTTCTATCATTGCATCTGATAAAGCTTTTTCATCCCCAACTTCAATAAGTTTACCATTGGTTCCGTTAATATATTCTGGTGCAATACCTACATTGGTACTGATAATATATTTGCCAGAGGCCATAGCTTCAGCAATTACTATTCCAGCAGTCTCAAAATTTGAAAATTGAGTAATGCAAGTCGATTGATCAATCTGGTTTTTAACCTGTATAGGAGTGAGCTCACCTGTGAATGTTATTTTTGTATCTAGTGCTTTGTATGAACTGGCATATTCTTTAATTTTCTGAAAATCCTTTCCAGTTCCTACCAGAATTAATTCAAAATTTGAATATTTATCAGCTATGAAGGCAGCAGATCGTATTAAGCCCATTAGGTTTTTTGAATTTTCATCAAAACAACTGATATTCAAAAATCTAATCTTCATGTTTGAATCTGTTGTAAAGGTGTTTTTGAAAAAGAAATCATCCACTACATTGTTGATTCTATAAAAATTTGAATGATTCAAACCATTTTCAATCAGCCCTATTTTAAGAATGTTAGAAACAGTAATAATACCCGCAGATTTTCTAACAATGAGTTGAGTTAATCTTTTGTGCATATTATTGTTGTAAGCTTTGTTCTGTGGTAAGAATTTTGACCAATGTTCGAAAATAAGGTAGGGTATACCAAATCTAATTTTTATGAACAAAGCCATGAAGCCAGTTCTGGTTAAGATATGAGATTGTACTAAGTTGGGTTTGCCATACATTCTTAATACAGTATTGAAACCCAAATGATAGCCTAGAAAGAAATAGAATAATTTATATAAGTTCTTAAAAAGTCCACTGTTTATATCGGGTACGTAAACATAGATTTCGTTTACTTTCTCATTTACTTGATGTTCAATTTCAACTTCACTACAATTATCATCAGGCATTACATGTAAAACAGTAATTTTACTATGTCTAGACGCTGCTGTTGCATGTTTTCTAACAAACAAACCTGACATTGCATCTTTTCGGTTTGGGTACCAAAGTGAGAGATATAAAATATGTATCATATTCGTCCAATTAGAAAGGAGGGCCTCCATTTACGAATCACAAAGTAAGGATGGTTGGTGGCACCAAAACCTTTATAGAATCTAGCCACACCATCAATTTGTGATCCTTCGAAATCTAAAATGTAATTTTTATTTGAAAACTCCTGAATTATTCTATCCACTATAAGGAACATGGCTGATTTTCTTTTGCCTTCAGCATTTGAAACAGGTAAAAGATAGGTTATTCGATGTTTAGAGATTAGAATACATACAGAAGCAAGGATTTCATTTTGACTGTTGTATGCACTGTAAATCTTGAGCATTTGATGGCTAATTCCCTTGGATATCAACTCTGTTAAAATTTCTTTGTTCAAACTTGAATAATTTTTATCAGTTTTGAGATAAAAATCGAGAAAAACAGATTCAGATTCATCGAAATTAATATTTAAATCAGATTTATGTGATTTCTCTAGATTTCGAAGTGTATTAGAAGAAAATTGCCTTTTAAGTTCTAAATAACTCTTTTCCAAAGAAAGAAGAAAATTTGGTCTGCATTCAATTTTGGGAATTTCGTTTTTCTCATTCAAATTCAGTTCATAACTTGGATATGGAATTTTCTGAATGAATTCATTAAGAATTGCTTCGTCAATTGGATACATTGAAAATACACCCAATTGCTGAGTCATTACTGGTTGTACAAGATATGGGATTTTAAATTTGCGTTTGACAGGAAGAGGCATGATAAAAGTATAATTATCAGAGACTAAAGCTTCCCATTCAGGTGAAACAGCATCCAAATACCAAGAAAATGCATAGAATAGATGATTGAAGGAATTAGAGATGACATCATCCCATAAATTTATGTCAATTTCTTGATGAGTTAGGTGCTTGATTTGCATAAATTGTGTTTTCTTCCTTAACAACAAAAATAAGCAATTAAATATAGATTGTCTAATAATTTTTCAATTTTTTTATTTGAAAAGAAAACCTTAATTTTGAAATCTGATTAATACTTAACAACATATGGCTAAAGATATTCCTGGAAATGTGGGCTCAGCCCTAAATTCATTAACATTTGGAAGCAAAATTGAAGGTAACATTACTGCCGATTCAGATTTTCGAATTGATGGAGAAGTTATTGGTAATATAAATTGTAATGGAAAAGTAGTAATTGGAACTCATGGCCAAATCAAAGGGAATATTCTTTGTTCAAATGCAGAGATTATTGGAACTGTTACTGGTAATTTTCAGGTGACAGAAACACTTACGCTAAGATCTACAGCAAAAATCACAGGTGATGTATATACCAAAAGTTTGGTGATAGAGCCTGGGGCCTCATTCAATGGTTCTTGTACGATGAAGAACGGTGCAGAGATTTAAAAACAACTGTTGAATTAACATTTCTGATGAAATATAAAGCATTTTTAGTGGAAGAAACCCCATCTGGTTTTATCCGCTCAGTTTCTACATTGGATACGGATAACCTACCCGAAGGTGATGTGTTGATACAAGTTAAATATTCTTCTTTAAATTTTAAAGACGCATTATCAGCTACCGGAAACAAGGGTGTCACCAAAAACTATCCCCATACTCCTGGTATAGATTCAGTAGGAGTGGTGGTTTCATCCAAAGATGAGACAATCAAAATTGGAGATGAAGTAATAGTTTGTGGCTATGACTTGGGCATGAATACTCCGGGTGGTTATGGACAATATATATCAGTTCCTGCAGAATGGGTAGTAGCTTTACCTACTGGACTAACTATGAAAGAAGCTATGATATTGGGTACTGCTGGTTTTACGGCTGGAATGTCGGTGCTGAAGTTATCCCAACAAGTCAATCCTGAAGATGGTAAAATTTTAGTGTCAGGTGCAACAGGCGGAGTAGGATCTGTTAGTGTTGCAATTTTAAAGAAATTGGGTTATCATGTGGTTGCTATTACAGGTAAAGATTCAGATCATGATTTTTTAATTAAACTGGGTGCTGCTGAGATTATTTCACGAAAAGACTTTGAATCAATTCAAGATAAACCAATTTTGTCAGCAAGTTATGCAGGAGGAATTGATTCTGTAGGGGGTGAGATTTTATCAAAAATGATAAAATCTACTCAATTGTTGGGCGTTGTAACTACCTGTGGAAGTGTTTCTTCAACAAATTTAAATTTAACAGTATTCCCTTTTATTCTTAGAGCCGTTAGTTTAGTGGGTATTTCAGCGCAGAATTATCCTACTTTAAGAAGACCTGAACTTTGGCAGAAATTGGCAAATGAATGGAAGCCAGATGAGCTAATGAACATTTATACTGAGGTTTCGTTATACGAATTGGATGAGAAAATCAATTCAATTCTACATGGAAAAATTAAGGGACGGACCCTAGTTCGATTGGAAGATTAATTTTGATTTTTGTTAGTTTTCATTTTCAGAATCCAAAAAAAAAATGCAATTTTGCATCTGATTTTTCAGTAATTGGAAAGATTAATTTAGCTCAATTCTAATGGCATTAGCAAACGAGAATTATTTAAAAACTCCTGAAATATATTGTTTTGACGATATAGAAAAGCGCCTTAATGCCTATAAACTTCTTAATCCAAATCAGAAAATAATTCGTTTAGGTATAGGTGATGTAACTCAACCAATTCCTGCTGAAGCAATTAGTGCTATGCACAAGGCTTTGGATGAAATGTCACAATCCTCAACATTCCGAGGTTATAGTCCGCCTAGGGGCTATGATTTTTTGATAGATAGGATCATTAAAGACTATCGTTCCAATGGTGTTAATATTGATAAAGACACTGTGTTTATAAATGACGGAGCTAAATCGGATATTGGAAATATCGGTCATGTTTTAGGACGTGACAATATTATTGCAATTGCTGATCCTGTCTATCCAGTGTATGAGAATGCTACTATTATGAGTGGTAGAGCCGGATTTCTAACAGATGATCAGAAATGGAGCAATGTAGTTTATCTTAAATGCAATGAAGAAACAGGTTTTGTTCCTGAATTGCCAGAAGAGAAAGTTGATATTATCTATCTATGTAGTCCAAACAACCCTACGGGTACTACAATTTCCAAAGCTGATTTGAAAATGTGGGTTGATTATGCCATTGCTCACGAAAGTATTATCGTATATGATGCAGCTTATCAGTCATATATATCAGACCCTGAACTTCCCCATAGTATTTATGAAATTAAGGGAGCAAAAAAGGTTGCTGTAGAAATTAGAAGTTTTTCAAAAAGTGCAGGGTTTACTGGACTTAGATGTGGATTTACTGTTTTTCCAAAAGAATTGACCGTATTTACTAAAATGGGTGAAAAGGTTCCATTAATAGATCTATGGAGTCGTCGCAATGCAAATTATACCAATGGTGTGTCTTATGTTGTTCAACGAGGTGCTGAAGCATTGTTCACTCGTAAAGGCAAAACAGAGATACTAAATCTTGTGAATTATTACATGAATAATACCAAATTAATTCGAAATCAATTAAAAGAAGATGGTTTTGAAGTGTTTGGAGGAAAGAATTCACCCTATGTTTGGTTTAAAACTCCTGACAATTTATCATCTTGGAAATTCTTTACAGTTTTGTTGAATGAATTTCAGGTTGTGGGTGTGCCTGGTGACGTATTTGGACCTTCAGGTGAAGGCTTTATGCGTTTTTCTGGTTTTAGTAGTTTGGAAGATACTAATACAGCATTAAATAGAATAAAAAATAAATTAAGATAAGAATAAAATATGTGTGGAATTGTTGGATATATAGGGCCTCGCGAGGCATATCCTATTTTAATTAAGGGCCTTCAACGCTTGGAATACCGTGGTTACGATTCTGCAGGAATCGCACTGATTCATAACTCAAATCTGAATGTTTACAAAGCTAAAGGAAAAGTATCAGACTTGGTAAGTTTTGCTGACTCTAAAGATATTACTGGGAATATAGGAATAGCTCATACACGTTGGGCTACACATGGTGAACCGAATCAAAAAAACGCTCACCCACATTATTCACAATCTGAAGAGTTGGCGATTATACACAATGGAATTATTGAAAATTATGCCGTACTTAAAGAAGGCTTGATCAAAAATGGCTATACTTTTCATAGCGATACGGATACAGAAGTGCTAATTCAGTTGATTGAATTTGTGAAGAAATCAAACAATGTAGATCTTTCATCAGCTGTTCAACTGGCTTTAAGTCAAGTAGTAGGTGCTTATGCTATTGCTGTTATAGAAAAGTCAGAACCAAACATAATTGTAGCTGCACGTAAAGGTAGTCCATTAGTAGTTGGAGTAGGAGATGGGGAGTTTTTTCTTGCTTCTGATGCAACACCCATAGTGGAATATACAGACAAGGTTGTGTATATTGGAGATGAAGAAATTGTCACTTTGGTTCGTGGAAATGGTATGAAAATTAAGACTATTTCCAATGTGGAGAAGACACCAGAAATTAAAAAGCTAGAATTAACCCTAAGTCAGTTGGAAAAAGGTGGTTATCCACACTTTATGATCAAGGAGATTTTCGAACAACCAAAAACATTGGCTGATTCAATGCGTGGCCGAGTGAATGTAGATGAAAATAATGTAGTGCTTTCTGGTTATATAGATAACAAGGATAAATTCCTTAATGCAAAACGAATTATTATAACCGCAGCAGGTACATCTTGGCATGCTGGATTAATTGCAAAATATGCTATCGAAGAATTTGCTCGTATTCCGGTGGATGTGGAATATTCTTCTGAATTCCGTTATCGTAAACCAGTTATTTATGAAGAGGATGTAGTTATTCCAATTTCACAATCAGGAGAAACTGCTGATACTTTAGCAGCTGTTGAATTAGCAAAATCAAAAGGAGCATTCATTTTTGGAATTTGTAATGTGGTTGGTTCCTCTATCCCACGAAATTCAGATTCTGGTGCCTATACTCACGTCGGACCGGAGATTGGAGTCGCATCTACCAAAGCTTTCACAGCGCAAGTAACTGTTTTGACCATGTTGGCAATGATGATAGGTAGAGATAAAGGGACATTAGAGCAAGAAAAGTATTTGAATTTGGTGAAAGAATTGGGTCAGATTCCCGCTAAAATGGAAGATCTTTTGGCTCAAAACGATGAGATTGCACAATTTGCTAAAACATTCACCTACGCTCAAAACTTTATTTATTTAGGTCGTGGCTATAACTTTCCGGTAGCACTTGAAGGTGCATTGAAATTAAAAGAAATTTCATATATACATGCTGAAGGATATCCTGCAGCAGAAATGAAACACGGACCAATTGCCCTTATATCTCAGGAAATGCCTGTAGTTGTTATTGCTCCTCGTGCTGGTATGTACGAAAAGGTTGTTAGTAATATTCAGGAAATAAAGGCCCGAAAAGGCAAAATAATATCTATTGTAACAGAAGGTGACGAAGTGGTTACTGCTTTATCAGACTATCACATTGTGATACCTGATACCGAAGAGTGTTTAGTGCCACTTTTGGCAGCTATTCCTTTGCAATTGATGGCTTATCATATAGCAGTTGTTAAAGGCTGTGACGTTGATCAGCCTCGAAATCTTGCAAAATCAGTTACTGTAGAATAAATAAACGAAATACATTCCTAAAAAATTATGTGCGGAATCGCAATGGTGAGGTTGTTAAAACCTCTTGATTATTATCAACAAAAGTACGGAACTTGGCAGTATGGTCTGCAGAAGATGTATCTTTTGATGGAAAAACAACACAATAGAGGTCAGGAAGGCGCTGGGATTGCTGGAGTGAAATTGGATATGCCTCCTGGTGAAGAATATGTTTGGCGTGAAAGAGTTGAAGGCAAAAATGCAATTCAGAATATTTTTGCAACTGTCAATAAAACAACTCAGAAAGCTGGTCCAGAAGTATATGAGAACGCTGAAAGATCCAAAATGGAACTTCCTTTTGCTGCAGAACTCTATATGGGACACCTTAGATATAGCACAACTGATTTTAAAGATGGTGTTTCTTATATACATCCATTTTTAAGACGTCATAATTGGAAAAATAGAACTTTAGTGCTTGCTGGAAATTTTAATTTAACCAATGTTGATGAGCTTTTTGAATATCTGACTCTTAAAGGACAACATCCAAGGGACAAAGGGGATACATTTTTGATGCTTGAAGCTATGGGTTCAAAATTAGATTTGGAAGTTCAAAAAGAATACGATTTTGTAAAAAAACGGTATACAAACGATTTACAAATTACCAAAAAAATTGAAGAACAATTAGATATTGCTTCAATCATTCGGAAATCTGAGCATTTGTTTGATGGTGGTTATCTGATTTGTGGAATGCTCGGTCATGGTGATTCCTTTGTTTTTAGAGATCCAAAAGGTATCAGACCTGGATTTTATTATGCTGATGATGAAATTGTTGTAATTGCGTCGGAAAGACCCGTTATACAAACTTCAATGAATGTCAAGGAATCTGAAGTTAAGGAAATTGTGCCAGGTCAAGCAATGATCATTAAAAAAGATGGTCAGGTAAAATTTGAAACTATTCGTCAACCAGAGAAAGAACTGGCTAAATGTTCTTTTGAAAGAATATATTTCTCTAGAGGAAGTGATGTTGATATTTATCGTGAAAGAAAAAAACTTGGTGAACAACTAAGTGCAGATATTCTTCAGGCAATAGATAATGATCTGGACCATTCTGTATTCTCATTTATTCCAAATACTGCTGAAGTTGCTTTCCACGGAATGGTGGATGGGATTAAGAAATATACAGGGGTAATGCCTCGTACTGAAAAAGTACTTATTAAAGATATCAAGTTGCGAACTTTCATTTCTCAAAACAATGAACGAAATGACTTGGCAACACATGTGTATGATATAACTTACGGCTCTATTGAAAGAGGTAAAAAAGAAAATCTGGTTGCTATTGATGATTCAATAGTTAGAGGAACTACTCTTAAGAAAAGCATCCTTAGAATTCTGAACAGATTGGAACCTAAAAAGATAGTTATTGTATCTTCATCTCCTCAAATTAGATATCCTGATTATTATGGTATCGATATGTCTAAAATGAGTGAATTCTGTGCTTTCTTAGCGGCAATTCAATTATTGAAGGATACTGGACGCCAAAATGTTATAGATGAGGTATATCGTAAATCCAAGGAGCAGGAAGATTTCCCAAAAGAGAAAGTTGTAAATTTTGTAAAAGAGATCTATGAACCTTTTACACAAAATGAAATTTCAAAACAAATTGCGAAAATGTTGACACCTTCGGATGTGGATTGTCCAGTTGAATTGGTATTCCAGACAATAGAAGGTTTGCACACTGCTTGCCCTGAGCATTCAGGTGATTGGTATTTCACTGGAAACTATCCTACACCCGGTGGAAATCGTTTGGTTAATAAAGCATTTATAAATTATTACGAAGGAAAAGAAATTATATAATAGATGATAAATATGTTGAAAGAAATTCTATCTATCTCTGGAAAACCAGGTTTGTATAAATTGGTGTCCCAAGGTAAAAATATGTTGATTGTTGAATCATTGGTTGATGGTAAAAGAGTTCCTGCATACAGTAAGGATAAAGTTATTGCTTTAGGCGATATCGCTATTTATACTGAAACCGAAGAAATTGCATTAGCTCAAGTATTAGAAAATATTAAAGCATTGGAAAATGAAGGTCTTTGCCCAGTCGATACAAAGGCGGATAATAATGCTTTGAGAGCATATATGGAAAAAGTATTGCCTGATTATGACAAAGATAGAGTATATCCATCAGATATGCGTAAGTTGTTTGCTTGGTACAATATTTTGATTAATGCAGATATTAAAGAGTTTTTAGTAAAAGAAGAAACTAAGTCAGTTGCTGAATAATAAGTGGTTAAAATTAAAGATATAGCTAAAATAATTGAAGAGACAGCACCATTGTCTATTCAAGAGTCTTATGATAATTCTGGATTATTAATAGGTGATCCAGATTTGGAAGTATCTGGGATTTTAGTTTGTATTGATATTACTGAAGCTGTTGTAAATGAGGCTATCGATAAGAAATTAAACCTTATTGTTTCTCATCATCCCCTGATTTTTAGTGGAATCAAAAAACTTTTAGGTAAAACTGATCAGGAAAAAGCTTTAATAAAGGCAATTAAATCTGATGTGTCTATCTATGCTGCACATACCAACCTAGATAATTTATTGATTGGTGGTGTAAATTCAATTTTAGCGGATAAACTAAATCTGGTGGATCGTAAAGTTCTGAGAACTAAAAGTAATCAATTGCTAAAGTTGATTACTTATGCTCCAAAACTTCATATCCAAAGAATTAGGGAATCTTTATTTGAAATTGGTGCTGGTGTAATTGGAAATTACGATTCCTGTAGTTTTAGTTCAGAAGGCACTGGAAGTTTTAAAGCAAATGATGATGCCCATCCATTCATTGGAAAAAATAACGAACTTCATTTTGAAGCAGAAACCAAAATTGAATTGATTTTACCAACATTCCTTAAAAATCAGGTCATTTCCAAATTGTTGGAAGTTCATCCATATGAAGAACCAGCCTTTGATTTAATTCCATTGGAAAATAAATATCAAAATATTGGTTCGGGACTTGTGGGAGAACTCCCTGAAGAATTGGATTTTATGGAATTCTTAAATAAATTCAAATTAATAATCCAGACTAATTCAGTTAAAGTTACTGCTATTACTAAAAATAAAATAAAAAGAATTGCTCTTTGTGGAGGCTCTGGAAGTTTTCTGCTCAAAGATGCAATCAATGCAAATGCAGACGTTTTTATCTCAGCCGACTTTAAATATCACGATTATTTTGAAACTGAAAATCGAATAATCATAGTGGATGCAGGGCATTTTGAGACTGAACAATTCACAAAAGATATTTTAAAAGAGATTATTACAAAAAAATTGCCTAAATTTGCAGTCCAAATCTCAGAAATTAATACAAATCCGATAAAATACTTGTAATCTATGTCCACAGATACTAAATTGGAAAAAGATATTACTGTTGAAGAAAAGCTTTTTGCTCTATATGATCTTCAAAGAGTAGTTTCAAAAATAGATGAAATCAAAACTCTTCGCGGTGAACTTCCTCTTGAAGTTCAAGACTTGGAAGATGAAATCATTGGTTTAAATACCCGTGTAGAACATTTCGAAAGCGAAATCACAGAGTATACTTCTAAAATCGCTAGTCTTAAAATAGATATCGAAGATGCTCGTGTAAAAATTGAAAGATATACTGAACAACAAAACAATGTTCGTAATCAACGTGAACATGAAAATCTTGAGAAAGAAATTGAGTTTCAGAATCTTGATATTGAACTGAACGAGAAAAGAATTCGTGAAGTTAAAATTGCTAAAGACAGTAAAACAGCTGAAAGAGATCAAACGCTTGCTAACTTGAAAGAAAGAAAACAAGATCTAGATCATAAGAAAGGGGAGTTGGATGAGATCGTAGCTGAAACTCGTCAAGAAGAAGATAAATTGAGAGAACAAGCTAAACAAATTGAAACTAGAATTGAATCTCGCCTTTTGACTGCTTTCAAACGTATTCGTAAAAATGCACACAATGGTCTTGCTGTTGTATATATTAAACGCGAAGCTTGTGGTGGTTGCTTTAATAAAATCCCAGCTCAAAAACAATTGGATATTCGCCAACGTAAGAAAATTATAGTTTGTGAATATTGTGGCCGAATTTTGGTTGACCAAGAATTGGCAGGTGAGGAGACCATAGGATAATCCATTTCTTAACCCTAAATAAGTGAGCTTTCTCGATTAAATCATCGGGAAAGCTTTTTTTATTCAATTCTCAGAGCTTTAAAATATAGAAAATACTGCCTTAATGAATTGATTATTAATATTTTAATCATTATTTGTTTGCTGAAATTCATCTATCAATCTAGAAATTTAAGGTGAAATTCAGTCTTTTCACCGTCTTATCTGCCAATTTTTTCTTTTCCCTGGCATCTGTATCCAACTTTTCATTATTTATCATAGTCTTTGAATCTCTTCAATTCCGGAACTATTTTAGTTTACAAATAAAATTTATAATTATACAATAATGTATTAATGTGAATTTACGGATGTGTAATGCGCACTAGCGCACATACAGCACAAATGTAAATCTTCAGACATATTACACATATGTATACACACGAAGTTACCAGATATAATGTGAATTCGTCTCTTATTTACAAAAGTAAAAATATGTTTTACAATAAAAATAAAAGTGAAATATTTCTTATTTAATTATTTATTATTCAGTGGTTTATACATATTATATGAATTATAGATATAGATATATTATAAAAAATTAGGATCCTACATTTAATAGCTTATAGAAAATCAAATATATTTGTTTATCAAATTGTATATCAATTATATATGTATTATAATCTAGAGTATAAATTAACATAAGTCTAAAATATGTTCTTAATTTAATATTTTAGTATCCAATTCCCCAGGCCTGTAATAAAGATATCTCATATAAGGCTTATATGGGATGATTTTATTGTATATATAACGACTGTTTAGAGTTGATGTTTACTGATGATTTAATCATATTATTGGACTTATAAATAGTTTGACTTTATTGGACTATACAATTGTACAATTTACAAACATAAATCACCAATACAAATGTAAATCTTACAAGTGTATTCTCGATTACATTTGTGATTTGCATCTGTGAAATTAAATATTTATATTTGTGAAATTATTTATCAGAATTATGTAAACTAATTTAATTCATCGGATATGACAGATAAAGACAGGATTGAAAAGATTTTGCAATTGGAGCAATTGAGTTCAGCTCAATTTGCATCAGAGATAGGGATTCAAAATTCTACCTTGTCTCATATTTTAAATGGGCGTAACAATCCGAGTTTGGATGTGTTGAAAAAGATCCTGAATCGATACCCCCAAATTAGTTCTGACTGGCTTATTTTGGGCTCTGGTACAATGTTTCGGGATGAATTAAAATCTCAGAGCCTCTCATTGTTCGATAATCTTGATTTAACAGACAGTAAATCAATAGAATACATCTCCGAAATACCTGGTAAAAATGAACAAGTATTTTCAGGCAAAGAAAATGATTTAACTAATCTGAAGGATGGTGCAACACATTTAGCCTCCAATCATGGTCATTTTACAGAAAACCTTAATGAGGTAGAGAAAAAAGTTAAAACTCAACATAATTTAGATAAAGCCGTAAAAAAAATAATAATCTATTACAACGATAATACTTTTCAGGAATTCGAATCGAAATAAATTTCGTAATTTTGTAGTCGATTATAATTCAAAGAAACAATTCTCTGTTTCTTTTACAAACAACATATAAATGAAGAAATTTATACTTGATCTGTCTGTCAGGAGTAATATTCCATTGAACGATCAGTATCATTTGATTATTTTAGGTTCAGACCAGAAGCTCCCAGCAATGTATCCAGGCCAATTTGTCGAAATAAAAGTAGAAGATTCGCCAAATACATTTTTAAGAAGGCCAATTTCGGTAAACTTTGTTGATGAACAAAAAAATGAATTATGGCTATTGATTCAAATAGTGGGTGAAGGCACAAGAAAGATGTGTGAGCTTAAAGTAAATGACAATATGAATCTGATTGCCCCTCTTGGTAATACCTTTAGTCATCCTGAAAATGCCGATGCCGAAGTTCTTTTAGTTGGTGGAGGTGTTGGTACGGCGCCAATGCTGTTTTTAGGCTCAATTTTGAGCTCTAAAGGCTATAAGTGTAATTTCTTGCTGGGAGGTCGATCGGAGTCGAATTTGCTTCAATTGGATGAGTTTAGAAGGTATGGTGCTGTTTTCACAACAACAGAGGATGGTAGTTATGGTGAAAAAGGTTATGTGACCAATCATTCTGTGCTTGAAAGCAAAAAATTTGATGCTATTTATAGTTGTGGGCCAACACCTATGATGAAAGCTGTAGCTAAATATGCAGAGACAAAAAATGTATATTGTGAAGTTTCTCTAGAGAATACTATGGCTTGCGGTTTTGGCGCATGTCTTTGTTGTGTAACCAATACTACGGATGGTCATCTTTGCGTATGTACCGATGGACCAGTATTTAATATATCAAAACTAAAATGGTAGATTTAAAAGTCCAACTAAGAAAAATGCAGCTTAAAAATCCAGTCATGACTGCATCTGGAACTTTTGGGTATGGTACAGAGTATGCGGATTTTATGGATTTAACGCGAATAGGTGGTATATCTGTTAAAGGTACTACTCTTCGCAACAGACAAGGTAATCCTTATCCTCGTATGGCAGAGACGCCTGCAGGCATGTTAAACGCTGTAGGCCTGCAGAATAAGGGGGTGGATTACTTTATTGAAAACATTTATCCTACAATAAAAGACTTAGATACTAGTATTTTTGTGAATGTTTCGGGATCTACAGTTGAGGATTATGTGGAAACAGCAGAAAAACTTGCTGATCTGGACGGGATTCCGGGTATAGAATTGAACATTTCCTGTCCAAATGTGAAAGAAGGTGGAATGGCTTTTGGAACTAGCTGTCCCTCTGCTGCTCAAGTAGTTAAACATGTGCGAATGGCATACAAAAAGGAACTTATGGTTAAGCTTTCGCCGAATGTTACAGATATAACTGAAATTGCCAAGGCTGTTGAAGGGGAAGGTGCGGATTCTGTGTCGTTGATCAATACACTTTTGGGTATGGCGATTGATTCAGAAAAGAGAAAACCTATACTTTCTACAATAACAGGTGGTCTATCAGGGCCCGCCGTAAAGCCTATCGCATTAAGGATGGTTTGGCAGGTTGCTCAGGCAGTTAAAATTCCAGTAATTGGAATGGGGGGGATTATGAATGCAACAGATGCAATTGAGTTTTTCCTGGCAGGTGCTTCTGCTGTTCAAATTGGTACCGCTAATTTTATTGATCCTACTGTTAGTATAAAAGTGCTGGATGGAATTGAGGATTATCTGATTAGACATAAATTCAATTCAATATATGATATTATAGGAAAATTAGAGATAGATTGAAAAATTAAAGAGGCGATTCAATTTGAATCGCCTCTTTCTTTATGTCTTTATTTTGTTGAATTAATATTCTGTCTCATTTAATTCGTTTATATAATATCTAGAGACATTAAGAATGATTAAATATTTACGATATTGATCTTCTGTCAATACAGCTTTGGCATTGCCTAAATTAAACATTAACGCTTTCTCAGCAGCAATTTCACTGCCTTTTTCTTTAGCATAGCTTAACTTTCTTTCTGTCAACATGAAAATGTATTTCAATTGTGCTGCCTGCTCGTTGTCAATTTGTAAATACCTTGACATTGTTTTGAAGGTGCTTTCATTGCTAACCTTGTTCAAAACTTCATATTCATTAAATTTATTCGCGTATATGCTAGTCAGTCCCGACATAGCTACTAATATTATAACTAAAATCTTTTTCATAACTAATTTTTTTACAATCTTTTTTATAACCTTTTTAATACCTTTCTGAAAATTTATAAAGACTTAAAGTTTTATCTCATTTTCACAATGCAAAGATATATGTTATAAAACATATACACAATACATATTGAGAGTGATGTGTTAAAAATATGTTATAAAACATATATAGTATAATGATATTTTGCAACTATTTGAAAATCAATTTAATATTTAATGCAAACGAATAGTTAAATAATGTTAATAGAATTGTATTTGGGTATGTTTTCCGCAAAAATGTACTGATTTTGATCAAAATCAACCTTGCAAAAGTAATGTTGTAGTCCATTACTAATAAGCAAGTAAGGAACTTTTAATTGGTAATTATAGACTGAAGCTTGATCAAACACTTCTTGTGAAAGTAAAATATGCGGAGCTTTGAATTCAATTAATACCTTTGCATTTCCTCTATTGTCAAAAACCAATGCGTCAAACCTTAATTGTCTACCCGCAATAACTAGTTTTTTCTCCACAGCTATTAAGTTTTCTGGATATGCTTTCTCTTCGATCAAGTATCGCAATGTGTTTTGTCTAACCCATTCTTCTGGAGTAAGTTGAATGTATTTTTTTCTGAATACATCAAATATATACTCTTTTCCATCCACATTTTTTCTTTTAAAAGAGTAGGATGGTAAATTTAATTGAAGCATTTTATTTATTTTTGCTTGTGGTAGATTGAAAATTATATTTACGAAATTAATAAAAATAATGAAGACAAAAGATGAAATAGTTGCTAATTGGCTACCACGGTATACAAAACGCAAATTGGATGATTTCACAGAATATATTTTACTCACAAATTTCAATAATTATGTTGAGAAATTTGCTGAATGGTTCAATGTTCCCGTTTTGGGTAGAGATGGTGCTATGCTAAATGCATCAGCTAACGGAATAACCATAATCAATTTTGGTATGGGGAGTCCAAATGCCGCTCTGATTATGGACATATTAACAGCCATTAACCCTAAAGCTGTATTGTTTTTAGGTAAATGTGGAGGATTACGTTCAAAAAACAAGATTGGTGATTATATTTTACCTTCTGCTGCAATTCGTGGAGAAGGTACTTCAAACGATTACTTTCCTGCTGAAATTCCTGCCTTACCTGCTTTTAACCTACAACGTGCTGTTTCATCAAATGTACGTGATTTTGAAAAAGACTATTGGACCGGCACTGTTTTCACTACCAATAGAAGAGTCTGGGAACATGATGAGAGGTTTAAGGATTATTTAAAAATATCCAGGGCTATGGCGATCGATATGGAAACTGCGACACTTTTCACTGTTGGATTTTATAATGCTATTCCAGTTGGAGCCTTGTTATTGGTATCTGATATGCCATTAACAGAAATTAAAACCGAAGAAAGTGACAAATCAGTGACTGCAAATTTTGTTGATGAACATATACAAATAGGAATTAAAGCTTTGACTTCATTAATTAACAACAGCAAAACAATCAAACATTTACGATTCGAATAATGGCCAAACAATCGGAAATTACATACGACCATATTCGTAAAGAATTGATTGATAAAAAATATCTTCCTGTTTACCTTTTACATGGTGAGGAGGCATTTTATATAGATCAAATTTCAAATTTCATTCAAAACAATGTGTTGGATGAGATGCAACGTGAATTTGATCTTACTGTTGCCTATGGTAAAGATTCAGATATTTCTCAAATTATCAATCTGGCTAAACGATATCCAATGATGTCGCCGCAGCAAGTAGTAATTGTAAAGGAAGCTCAACACTTAAAGGATATTGATAAAATTCAACATTATCTTGCCAATTACTCCAAACAAACTATTCTGGTGTTGTGCTATAAATATGGCACAGTAGATGGTAGAAAAAAATGGGTTAATGAGATAAAAAATATTGGGTTAGTTTACGAATCAAAAAAATTGAGAGACTATGAGATAGTCCCTTGGATTTCAAAATATGCTAAATCTAAACATCTCAATTTTGATGAGAAAGCGATACATATGTTGGCTGACTTTATTGGTACTGATTTGTCAAGATTAGTAAATGAAATAGAAAAGCTTTCGATTACTAAACCTAAAGATACCACTGTCATAAGTCCTGATATGATAGAGAAAAACATTGGTATCAGTAAAGATTTCAATATTTTTGAACTCCAGGATGCGCTAATCAACAGGGATATATTGAAAGCCAACAGAATAATCAATTATTTTGCGGACAATAAAAAGAATAATCCTACGGTTGTTGTGTTAATTCAACTATTTAATTTTTTCTCCAATTTAATGCATTATCATTATTTGCCGAACAAACAGCCTGAATTTGTTGCTTCCGAATTGAAAATTCACCCTTTTATTGCCAAAAACTACCAGAAAGCTGCTACTACTTTCAATGCTTGGAAAACAATGAATATCATCACTTTAATTCGTGAAGCTGATGCTATGTCAAAAGGTATTGATAATGTGAGTACGGAAGATGGTGAAATTCTTAGGGAACTTATCTATAAAATAACTCATTAAATGTCTGAACATTTCGAATTATTTGGAGAACTTGTCTCCAAATCTTTAAATATATCCTATAAACAAGTCGCTAATACCATAAAGCTAATTAACGAAGGTGCTACCATACCCTTTATTAGTAGATATCGTAAAGAGATGACAGGTTCGCTTGACGAGATTCAGATCTCAGAAATAGCTGGTAAACTTGAAGGTCTAATTGAAATTAATAAACGTAAGGATACAATCCTTAAAACAATAGAAGATCAAGGCTGTCTGACTTCAGAATTGAAAGCGAAAATAGTGTCATGCTGGGATTCGGTTGTACTTGAGGATATTTACTTGCCCTATAAACCTAAAAAAAGAACAAGAGCTGAGATTGCTAAAGAATTAGGGCTTGAACCACTTGCCAAAATTATTATGGCACAAAATTCATTGAATATCTCAGCCAGTGCAGGTCGCTTTCTGAATGATAAAGTGAAAAGTGTAGATGAGGCTATCAAAGGCGCTAAGGATATTATTGCTGAATGGGTTAATGAATCAGAACTTGCAAGGAATATTACACGTCGATCTTTTCAATTGGATGCTATTGTTAGCTCAAAATTGGTAAAAGGAAAAGAAGAATTGGCTCAGAAATATAAAGATTACTTTAACTTCTCAGAGAAGTTGTCCAAATGTTCTTCACATAGATTATTGGCCTTGCGAAGAGCTGAAAAAGAGGGTTTTCTTCGTATTTCTATTGATCCTGATGATGATATTTGCATGGCTAAAATCAAAAAAGTTTTTGTCAGAACCACAAATGATTTAGGAATACTAGTCGAAGAGTCTACTGAGGATGCTTACAAACGCTTGATAAAGCCTAGCATAGAAAATGAATTTGCTTCAGAAAGTAAATTAAATGCTGATAAAGAAGCAATCCGGGTTTTCTCTGAAAATTTAAAACAACTTTTGTTTGCTTCGCCTTTGGGTGAAAAAAGAACTTTAGCGCTAGATCCAGGGTTTAGAACGGGTTGTAAAGTTGTATGTCTTGATGCACAGGGCAACTTGTTGCACAATGAAACGATCTATCCACATCCCCCTCAAAATGACTACTCAAAAGCTACAGCATCAATGCGTAGATTAGTGGAATCCTATAAAATTGAAGCTATTGCTATTGGAAATGGTACTGCAGGTCGAGAAACAGAATCATTTATAAAAAACATTCGTTTCGATAGGGAGCTGAAGGTTTTTGCTGTAAATGAAGCTGGTGCTTCAATTTATTCTGCATCTAAAATTGCTCGTGAAGAATTTCCACAATATGATGTAACTGTACGTGGTGCTGTATCCATTGGTCGTAGATTAATGGATCCGTTGGCTGAATTGGTTAAGATCGACCCCAAATCTATTGGAGTAGGACAGTATCAACATGATGTGGATCAATCATTATTGAAGAAATCACTCGACCAAACAGTAGAATTTGCTGTAAATAAAGTGGGTGTCAACTTGAATACTGCCAGTAAACATTTACTCACTTATGTTTCAGGTGTAGGCCCTCAATTGGCACAAAATATTGTAGAATATAGATCTTCTATAGGTAGTTTTAAGTCAAGAAAGGAGTTGCTTAAAGTTCCCAAATTGGGTGCGAAAACATTTGAACAATGTGCTGGTTTCCTGCGTATTCCTTCAGCTATTAACCCCTTGGATAATTCTGCAGTGCATCCTGAAAGTTATGAGCTAGTACAAAGAATGGCTTCACAATTAAATACGGATATAGCAACCATCATTGGTAATAAACAACTTTTAGATACACTGAATTTGAATAGTTTTGTTGATTCGAAGGTTGGACTTCCTACATTAAATGATATCTGTGAAGAGTTGCTTAAACCAGGACTTGATCCCCGCACTCAAATTAAAGAGTTTGAATTTGATGAAAGTATTCGTAAAATGGAGGACCTTAGACTGAATATGGAATTACCTGGTATAGTTACAAATTTGACCAATTTCGGGGCTTTTGTTGATATTGGAATCAAAGAAAATGGTCTTATTCATATTTCAAAAATGTCGGATAAGTTTATTTCTAATCCATCTGAGGTTTTATCGTTGAACCAACATGTGAAAATAAAAGTGATTGAAATTGATTTTCCAAGAAAAAGAATTCAATTGCAATTGATTGAGAAAATCTAAATTTTCCTGCAGATGATAAGCTGAGATTCTTCTTGATTATCTCTGCAGGCAAATATATAAATTTCACCACCTTCTATAATCTTCGTTTTCTTTCTGATTTCTTCGGCTTTCAAAGGAAAATTTCTTGTACTAATATTTGCTTTTGGATACTTGGAACTTATACTTCTGATGGTTTCCTTGTTGTAAGGTTTTACATCAATAATCTCAAACGATCTTCCCGGAAAATTCTCTATTAATTCTGCTGAAGTGTAAATATGAGTATTTATATTTAACTTGTCAATATTGAATCTTTTGGAAATTAGTTTAAATGCACCAGCTTTTAATATGGATGAATTAGGTTCGTATAAATAGTTTGATATGGATTTAATAGTCGCAGAAGCTAATTTTTCCTCAGTTATATCATACTCTAAATGTTGAATTTTACCTGATTTCTGAAAATTGACTGTTTGAATTTTTACATTTGAAGAAGGAAGGAGGGAATTGAGAAAAACTAATTCTTTGCATTCATTGTCAACGGAAATTATATGAATTTCAAAGGCATATTTCAAATCCTTTAATGCGAGTTGTATGTCCAACATTGGTGATAATTTCACCATGCAAATTTTGGATTTAGACATTAACTCATCCATTATTTCGTTCAAATTAGGCTCACAATCTGCTATTTGAAAGGTTTTATTTCCAGTTTTACTTCTACGATGTGGATCTAAATAAATCAGATCTACGTAGTTAATTTGTTTCAAATACTCAATGGAGTCAAGGTTTATAATTTCAAAATTATCAATGCCTAAAACCTTGAAATTGTGTTCTGCAATTTTGCAAAGCTCACTTTGACGTTCTACATAAGTGCTTTTTTGGAATTTGCGCGATATAAAAGCAAAATCAACACCAAATCCACCAGTTAAGTCTATGAAATTCTCTCCTTCAACCAAACTTGATTTGTAAATTGAAGTTTGTTCTGATGATGATTGTTCAACTGATAGATTTAAGGGGTATTGAATTTCAATTGTATTATAAAAACTAGGAATTTTATACTTTACTTTTTTTCTTCCTGAAATTTGGCGAATGATGAAATCCTTATTCGACTGGTTTTGTTTAGATAAATTCAAACTAAAACTGTGCAAATCAACATTCTCGTTGTCCAATATGATTTGATTGATATTTTCTTTCATGTCCAAATTTTAATACAAAGTTATAAATTCAAATAGTATGAAAAAAATGCCTTGATTTTTGTTATCTTTACTTTCTAATAAATAATACATAGTAAAATAATTAACCAATTGAAATTTAATAAATTATGCATACCTGGTTTGAATGTAAAGTGAAGTATGAACGCGCGGCTGAACAAGGCACAATGACAAAAGTAAATGAATCATACTTGGTAGATGCTCTTTCGTTTACTGAAGCTGAGGCTAAAATTGTAGAGGAAATTCAACCTTTTATTTCAGGTGAATTCACTGTAGCCAATATAAAAAGAGCAAGAATCAGTGAAATGTTTTTCAATGAAAATGGTGACAAATGGTTTCGTGCCAAAGTTGTTTTTATCTCTTATGATGAGGAATCTGGCAAAGAAAAAAATACAGCTGTGCAAATGATGATTCAGGCTGATAGCATACAAAATGCAATGGATACTTTGGTCAAAGGTATGACTGGAACCATGGCGGACTATAGAGTAGCTTCAATTACTGAAACTAATATTGTAGACGTTTTTAAATATTCTGTTGAAGAGTGAAAATCCAATGACAATTTCTGAAAATCTTTTAAAAATAAAAAGCACCATTCCTCAAAATGTTCAATTGGTTGCTGTGTCTAAATTTCATCCTGCTGAAGCTATTTTGGAGGCATACAATACTGGACAAAGAGTCTTTGGGGAAAGTAAGGTCCAAGAATTGACTGCTAAATATCAAAGTCTTCCAAATGATATTCTTTGGCATTTCATTGGTCATCTTCAAACGAATAAGGTGAAATATCTTGCACCTTACGTGGAACTGATACATGCGGTTGATTCACTTAATTTGCTTTTAGAAATTCAAAAACAAGCAGTAAAAAATGATCGTACCATCAATTGCTTGTTGCAAGTACATATTGCTCAAGAGGAAACAAAATTTGGATTTTCTGCAAATGAACTTAAAGAATTGCTGAATTCCATTAAGTTAACTGAATTTCCAAATGTTCAAATTTGTGGATTAATGGGTATGGCGACTTTTACAGACAATAAAGATCAAGTGAGAGATGAATTTAAAAGTATTAAAAAAACTTTTAATGAAATTAAAAATGAGTTTTTTTCAGATGTCACTTATTTCAATCAACTATCTATCGGAATGTCTGATGATTACCAAATCGCAATTGAAGAAGGTAGTACTAGTGTTCGTATAGGAAGTTCTATATTTGGTTCAAGAGTATATTGATATGAATTTCACGGAGGCCATCCAATATCTTTACGATCGATTACCTGTTTTTCATTTGAAAGGAGGTGATGCTTATAAACCTGGTTTAGCAAATACTTTCCTTTTGCTTGAAGGTTTAAATAATCCTCATCATCGATTCAAATCGATTCATATTGCCGGGACCAATGGAAAGGGTTCAGTTTCAAACATGCTGGCTGCAGTTTTACAGTCGGCAGGTTATAAAACCGGCCTATACACATCTCCACATTTAGTGAATTTTGGTGAACGAATTCGGATTAATGGCCAAATGATTGATGAGGTGTATCTTATTGACTTTATAGAAAGAACCAAACCTATGGTTGAAAAGATTTCGCCCTCTTTTTTTGAACTGACCATGGCTATGGCTTTTGATTACTTTGCCTTAAAGAAAGTGGACATTGCCATCATTGAGGCAGGATTGGGTGGTAGACTGGATTCCACAAATATACTGAAACCCATACTTTCAATAATAACCAATATTGCTTTTGACCATGTAGAGTTTTTGGGTAATGATCTTGGCAAAATCGCTTTTGAAAAAGCTGGAATTATAAAAGAAAACACCCCTGTAGTTGTCGGTGAATATTTGACTGAAACCAAAGATGTATTTTTGTCTAAAGCCAAGGAAATGAATGCTGTTCTTAGTTTTGTACAACAAAAATATACGGTAGAGCTAATCGAAAATCGAATTGATTACAATTTAGTGAACATTAATGGTGTTGAATTTGAATTGGGTTTAATGGGAAATTACCAGTTGAAAAACATACCAACTGTTATTGAGTCTATTGAATTTCTTAAACAAAATGGTTTCACTATCCATTTAGATGCTATTCAAAAAGGGTTAAGTCATGTGACGAAATTAACAGGTCTAAGGGGGAGATGGGAAAAACTCTATGAAAATCCTTTAATTATTGCTGATACAGCCCATAACGCTAACGGAATAGAGGAATTATCAAACCAATTGTTAACGATGAATTATAAACAACTCCATATTATTACAGGGCTTGTCAAAGATAAGGATATAGATGAGATTCTAAATTTGATGCCTTCAAATGCTATTTACTATTTTACTAAAGCTCAAATTGCAAGGGCTTTGGACGAAAATATCTTGAAACTTAAGGCTAGAGATTTTAATTTGATTGGTGATTCATTTACATCCATATCCATTGCTATAGATGCAGCATTTAAAGCTGCAGATAAAGATGATTTGATTGTTATCGCTGGGTCAAATTTTGTTGTAGGAGAGGCATTGCAACACCCCTTATTTCTTACTAAAACGTTGAATTAGATTGTATGATGAATATAAACCTAATTCACCTGCTTTGCTTAGATCTGCAAGTCCCTTTTCATCTTGTCCAATATACAAATGAGTTAATCCACGGTTGAAAACTGCTTCAGCAAAATCAGACTCAATTTCGAGAGATTTATCATAGAAACGTATTGCAGATTTAAAATCTTGTTGAGAAGCAAGAATATTTGCTTTGTTGAAATAGGCAAAACTGAAATCCGGTTGAATTTCTATCACTTTATCGTAGTCACGCATTATCATTTCAAATTCAATTTTATACAAATTGTCTCTAATGATCTTATCAGACTTATCTTTATTGCTTAAAATAATGGGTTCTCTTTCGGTTTCTACATTGCTTCTTAAATATTCAATAAGTTTGTATCTAATGTTTGCTCGTGTAAAATAGGCCAAAACAAAGTCTGGACGTATCATTATTGAGCGGTTTAAGTCTTCAATAGCACTGTTGAAATCCTTAACTAAAGCAAATTCCAAAGCTCTGTAAAAATATAAATCTGCATTATCGGGCTGATATGTTATTGCTTCAGTTGCTCTGTTGATAGCATTAAAATGTTCATCAATCAGATCTGCTGTAAGAGCGATTTCTTGATTGGTGATTTTAAGATTTGCACTAAGCACCTTTTTGCGATTGTAATTACTAACCAGTGGGTGAAATAAATTTGTTCTTCTTAATTCATCCTCTTTCGAATAGTAGGATAATAGGAAATTTCGTTCAGTTACAATATCAACAAATTTATTCTGTATGGCACCCCGTTTCTCATCTGTATATTTTGAATTTTCATCAATGGTTTGAGTGATATTTTGATTGAAAATTTCAGAATTCTTATTGGTTTTAATTTTGGTTGCATCTTGAGCTAAGAGGTTTTTGGCCTCTATCGCTTTTTTCATCTTTTCCTTGTAAAGTTCTTTGTTGTTTTCGATCTCAACAGCCTTTTGTCTGTTTCTAAATGACTCCTTTTCATTTCCCATTTCTTTAAAATTGGAAGCTAAGCCCCAAAGAGCAGGAATAAAATATGGGTATTCTTTTAATATGTAATTGTATTCCTGATTTGATTCTTTATATTTTCCTATTTTTTGGGTTAGTAAAGCCAAGCTATATCTAGCTTCCATAAGGTTTGGATCAAATTTCAATACCTTTTTTAAGTCATCATAAGCATTGTTATCATCACCAAGATTTGCCCTTAGTAATGCTCTGTTGTAATAGGCCAAAAGATTTTCCGGAGAAAGTTTTATTGCATTATCATAATCTTCGAGAGCTTGATTATATCTCTTGAATGCAACATTTATAATTCCACGGTTGATGTAATCGCCATAGTATTCAGTCTTTTTGTCTATAGCTTTGGAATAGTCTGAATATGCTTCTTGCAATTTGTTTTGCTGATGTCTGATAAATGCACGTGCACTCCAACCTTCGGCAGAAGTTGAATCTGCCTCTAGATACTTTCCAAAGGCAATTTCTGCAGCCACAGTATCCTTCATTTCTAATAGAATTCGTCCTTTCTCGAACTGTAATTGATAGGTTTTAGGACTTAATCTTAAATATGTTTCTATATCTGATAATGCTCCTGATAAATCTTTCAACCTTTCCAAAGCATTCATTCTGCTGACTAGAAGATGGTAACTGTCAGGACTGAATTCCAATGCTTTCGAGAAATCTTCTGATGCTTCTTTGAATCTTTCTAACCGCATCAATGCAAACCCACGAGTATATAAAGCTTGTGGAGAGAATGGATTCTTATCAATAGAAATAGTTGCGTCACTGTATGCCCCTTCAAAGTCACCGAGCTGTATCTTAGCAATAGAACGATACATATAAGGTTCGGACAGATAGGGCTTTATTTTAATAACCTGGTTGAAGTATTGAATTGATAAAACATAATCTTCAAAGTATAATGCATTTCTACCTATTAGAATTATTCGGTCTGTGTTCCATTGTGAAAACAGATTCCCAATAAAAATAAATGTAAAGACGATTATAACTTTAATTCTCATTTTTACTCAAATATTTTTTCACATCCTTCATTTGCATTAAAACTTGCCGGAATATCAAAGTCTTCAAATTCATCATATCCCAATGACTTGTCAGCGTAAACTTTTTGCATATACAACGCCCAAACTGGTAATGCCATATTTGCACCCTGTCCTTCAGCAATACCGTCGAAGTGGATTGATCTATCTTCACCACCAACCCATACTCCTGATACCAATGAAGGTGTGTAACCCATAAACCATCCATCAGAATTGTTCTGAGTAGTACCTGTTTTACCAGCAATGGCACTCCTTAAATTGTATCTGTACCTTAGTCTGGTACCCGTACCTCCGTCTACTACAGAACGCATCATATATATCATTTTATAAGCTGTTGATTCACTGAATATTTCATGCATAGAGGGAGTGAAATTGGCAATAATATTCCCATTCGAATCTTCAATTCTGGTTACATACATAGGATCTACTCTAATACCCTTGTTGGGATAGGCTGTATAAGCTCCAACCATTTCTTGTACTGAAATGTCGGCTGGACCTAAACAAAGAGAAACTACAGGCTCTAAATAGCTTTGTACACCGAAGGACTGAATCATTTTAACTAAAGATTCAGGTGTAAATAAACTCATTAAGTATGCTGAAATCCAGTTGTTTGAATTAGCCAATGCCCAACGAAGCGTCACAGTCTCACCAACTCTTGATTTAGAGCTGTTTCTTGGTGTCCATGCTTGTCCTGTTGCTGTTGTAAGTGTAATTGACCTATTCACAACCTTGTCACAAGGCCACATACCTTCTTCCATTGCCAATGTATATAAAAACGGTTTGATAGTAGAGCCTACCTGGCGTCTTCCTTTAGCGGCCATATCATATTGAAAATTACTAAAATCAGGTCCACCTATATATGCCTTTACATGTCCATTCTTTGGATCAATGGACATAAATCCGCACCGCAAATAGTGTTTGAGGTATTTAATCGAGTCCATAGGAGAAAGTATCGTATCTATAGGACCATTGTAGGTAAACACCTGCATTTCAACTGGAGTATCAAAGTTTTTCTGTATTTCATCTTCGGTATACCCTTGTTTTTTCATCCAGTAATATCTTTCTGAATCTTTAACCGAACGATTTAAGATTCTTTCCTTTTCTTCATCTGTGACATTTTTTGAAAATGGGGCATAGGTACGTCCTTTCTTTTCCTTGAAGAAATCAGATTGTAATTCTTTTAAATGTTCTTCTACAGCATCTTCTGCATATTGTTGCATTCTTGAATCTATGGTTGTATAGATCTTAAGACCATCTGAATATAAATCATAGGAAGACCCATTAGCTTTTTTGTTTTTCACACAGAATCCATACAGTGGATTATTTTCCCATTGCCATTTATCATCCAAATAGTCTTGATCTTGCCAACTTGCATAGTTGCTTCTACTTGGTTCCTTGGCGGTTAACATCAATCTGAGTCTTTCTCTAAAATAAGGAGCTGAACCCATTTTGTGATCTACTTTTTTGTAATTTAAAACCAAAGGTAGTTTTTGCAAGGAGTCTCTTTCTTCTTTGTTTATAAATTTAGCCTTGCGCATTTGGTCTAAAACCACATTACGTCTACCGGTAGTCCTTTCAGGATGTCTAACAGGATTATATAAGGCTGGATTTTTACACATTCCAATCAATGTGGCAGATTCTTGTATGTTGAGTTTATCTGGCGTTTTATTAAAATAAACCTGGGCTGCAGAAGTGATACCAACCGCATTGTTTATAAAGCTGAATTGATTTAAATACAGAGTGATAATTTCTTCTTTGGTATATAATCTTTCTAATTGTACAGAAATTACCCATTCTATTGGCTTTTGTAAAGCTCTTTCCAAAATATTGTCTGCCTTGGGTGAATACAATTGCTTTGCTAATTGTTGAGTAATCGTGCTTCCGCCTCCAGAACTCTTATCTCCTAGAATTACTGTTTTAACAATTGCTCTTGACAAGGCAATTGCATCAATTCCTGAATGTTCGTAAAAGCGCTCATCTTCGGTTGCTGTCAAGGCATTGATTACATGCTTTGATATTTGATGGTATTCAGTGCGTATTCGGTTGTTGTTGCTTCTTGAATAACTTCCAAGCAATTGTAAATCGGAAGTGTAAATTTCAGTTGCGTATTTGTTGATTGGACTTTGAAGTTGATCAACCTCAGGCAGATAACCTAATTTCCCATTTGCTATAAAATAAAATATCGAGCTTACCGCCAGCACACCTGCTGAGAAAATTGCCCAAAACCACAAATTGAATTTTTTACGAAAATTGCCTGTTTTTTCCTTTGCCATGATATGTTCTATAGGGTGAATGCAAAAATACAACAAAAAAATAGAAAGTGTAATTTTTTTAGACTATAAGACAGAGATTAACAATGTTTAGGATTGAGAAGATTATAAAATAAATAAATCTTCTAATATTCTGTTGGTTATATGTACGCCCTTTTGAGTTAATACAATTCTGTGATCTATAAGTTGAAGTTCATTCTTTGATAAATAAAGTTCTGACTCTTTTCGTAAGTGTTTCAAATAGATCTCTCCAAAATGACCTACTTTAGTAAGATCTATTCCATCAGTTCTTCTCAAACTTACCATGATGTAATCGTTGTATTTGTCATTGAGACTTAAAACTTCCTTTTCAAATGATAATACATTTTGGCTTAATAGTTCAATGTATTTTCTGTTGGATGAAATATTCCATTGCCTTTCAAATCCGTTGTAGGAGTGTGCAGATGGACCAAGTCCAATGTAAGGTATGCTTTCCCAATATGCACTATTATGACGTGATTTGTAATTTTCCAATGAAAAGTTAGAAATCTCATATTGTATAAAATTATGATCTGATAATGTTTGAACCAAATATTCATACATTTCAATCATATGCTCATCAGCTAACTCTTTTACTTGACCTCGTTTCCTTTGCTGAAACAAAGCAGTACCTTCTTCATATGTCAGACCATAAGCTGAAATATGCTGTACATCGAGTGATAATGCTGTGTTGATATTGGACACCCATCTTTCCATGCTTTGGTTTGGCAACCCATAAATCAAATCTATACTCAGATTCCTAAAACCATGTTTCTGCGCCCTGCGAACAGCCTCTATGGCTTCTTTGCCCGTATGTCTTCTGCGTATAGACTCCAATTCATCATCAAAAAAAGATTGTATTCCAATGCTGATGCGGTTAAAGGGTAGGGGGGATATTTCATCGAAGTAAGAATCTGTCAAATCATCAGGATTGGCTTCGAAACTTATTTCTGCATTTTTATCTATGGAATAAAAATTATTTATCTGTTTGAAAATACGATCGAATTGATTGAAATTCAATAAGCTGGGTGTTCCACCTCCGAAATATATGGTATGTATTTCCTTGTCCTCTAAATAATCCTTTCGGTATTCGATTTCCTTGACAATAGTATCCACCACCTGATCAATTAGACCAGGTGCAACTTGTGTGTAAAAATCGCAATAACTGCATTTCTTAGCACAAAATGGTATGTGTATATATATTCCTGACATACAAAAAAACCACTTACATCAATTGCAAGTGGCTTATTTCGTCGGGGTAGCGGGATTCGAACCCACGACCCCCTGCTCCCAAAGCAGGTGCGCTAACCGGACTGCGCTACACCCCGTGTTTCTCTCAAAACGGTTGCAAAGGTACGCTAATTTTTCACATTTGCAAACTCTTTCGAAAAAAATATTTCATTTTTTTTAAGTTTAATTTCTAAGTGTTTATTTATCAGCCAATCTAGCTTAATGGTACATAAACAACTTTTTTAGTTTTAAAGTACTCTTCTTGAAATTGTAAATCCTGCACATCTGCAATTTTTTTGAATGGAAGTACTTCGTGTGCTAATTCGCCCCCTTTTAAACAGATTAAGCCATTTGGAATCGCATTTTGCTGTTTTTTGGAAATGTTTTTTTTGACAAGTTTTACTAAATCTTCAAGAGGCATTACTGCACGACTTACAACAAAATCAAATAATCCTTTTTCTTCCTGAACTCTTGAATGTTTTAGTTCAATATTTTTTAACCCAATAGCATTTGCAACTTCAGTGGCAACTTTGATTTTCTTTCCAATCGAATCGATTAGAAGAAAATGGCAATCTGGAAATAAAATCGCCAAAGGAATACCTGGAAATCCACCTCCGGTTCCTACGTCGAGTATAGTGCTTCCTTTTTTAAATTTTGTCATATTTGTAATCCCCAATGAATGCAGTACGTGATGTTCGTAAAGATTTTCGATGTCTTTCCTTGAGATAACATTGATTTTGGAATTCCAATCAAAATATAAATCATATAATTTGGCAAACTGATCTCTTTGAGCATCAGTTAAATCCGGAAAATATCGTAGTATTTGTTCCAATTTTGAGTTTTTTTTTACAAAAATACTGTTTTTTCCTCAATAGCATATCTACATCATCTCAGTATTCTTTTTTCAATCTAAAAAATATTATCTTTGCATTCCTTATTAAATAAATATTAATATAACGATATAATGAAAGCGTATGTATTTCCGGGCCAGGGTGCTCAATTTGTAGGTATGGGTAAAGATTTATATGATCAATATCCACTTGCCAAAGAATATTTCGAGAAAGCGAACCAAATTCTTGGATTTAGAATTACTGATTTGATGTTTGAGGGTACACCCGAAGACTTAAAACAAACGAAAGTGACACAACCTGCAGTATTCCTTCATTCTGTAATCTCTGCACTAGTTTTAGGCGATGCTTTTGAACCAGAAATGGTTGCTGGACATTCTTTAGGTGAATTTTCTGCCTTAGTAGCTGCTGGAGCACTTTCATTTGAAGATGGACTAGTACTTGTTTCTAAACGAGCTATGGCGATGCAAAAAGCATGTGAAATTGAAGAATCTACTATGGCTGCTGTTTTAGGCTTGAGCGATGAAGATGTGGAGGAAGTTTGTGATTCAATCAAGAATAATGTTGTTGTACCTGCTAATTATAATTGTCCAGGACAGTTGGTGATTTCTGGCTCATTGGAAGGGGTTGATAAGGCTTGTGAATTGCTTAAAGCCAAAGGTGCTAAAAGAGCTTTAAAATTGCCAGTAGGAGGAGCATTCCACTCGCCATTGATGCAGCCTGCCAGTGAAGAACTTCGCGCAGCAATTAACGAAACAAATTTCAAAAAACCAGTTTGTCCTGTATATCAAAATGTAAATGCTTACCCTCAGGATGAACCAGAATCAATTAAGCAAAATTTAATTGCTCAGTTGACTGCTCCTGTTCGTTGGACTCAAACTGTAAAAAATATGATCACTGATGGTGCTACTGAATTTTTTGAACTTGGCCCTGGTGATGTTTTAAAAGGATTGGTAAAGAAAGTAAGCACTGAAGTTACTGTAGGATAAAATAAATATAAATCTATGTTTAGATCAAATAATTGTGGCGAACTTCGCCTAAGTAATCTTGGACAAACAGTTACTTTGGCTGGTTGGGTGCAAAAAAACCGAAAAATGGGAGGGATGACTTTTGTCGATCTTCGTGATAGATATGGTATTACTCAATTGGTATTTAACCAAGAAAATAATGCTGTTTTATGTGATCTAGCGAATAAACTAGGTCGTGAATTTGTTGTACAGGTTACAGGTAAAGTTGCTGAAAGAAGTAATAAAAATTCTCAAATAGCTACGGGTGATATCGAAATCTTAGTTGATACCTTAACCGTATTGAATGAAGCCAAAACACCTCCTTTTACAATTGAGGATAATACGGATGGTGGAGATGATATTCGTATGAAATATAGATATTTGGATCTGAGAAGAAATTCAGTACGTTCAAATTTGATCTTGCGACATCAAATGGCATTTGAGGTTCGCCGTTATTTGGATCAAATGGATTTCTTGGAAGTAGAAACTCCTATCTTGATAGGCTCAACTCCTGAAGGTGCTCGCGACTTTGTGGTTCCTTCCCGTATGAATCCAGGCCAATTTTATGCTTTGCCTCAGTCCCCACAGTTGTTCAAACAACTTTTGATGGTTTCAGGTTTCGACCGGTATTTTCAAATTGCGAAATGTTTTAGGGATGAGGATTTAAGAGCTGACCGTCAACCTGAATTTACTCAAATTGACTGCGAAATGTCATTTGTTGAACAGGAAGATGTATTGAATATTTTTGAAGGAATGACTAAACATTTGTTCAAATACGTGAAAAATATAGATTTAAACTATGAATTTCCGCGCATTACCTATGCGGATGCAATGAAATATTATGGTTCCGACAAACCGGATATTCGTTTTGAAATGAAGTTTGTGGAGCTTAAAGAGTTGGTTTCAGGTAAAGACTTCGTTGTTTTTGACAATGCTGAGTATGTGGGTGGTATTTGTGCTGAAGGTTGCTCTTTGTACACTAGAAAACAATTGGATGAATTGACTGACTTTGTGAAAAAACCACAAATTGGTGCTCAAGGTTTGGTTTATATTCGTTTTAATGAAGATGGCACTGTTAAATCTTCTGTTGATAAATTTTATTCAGAAGAAGATTTGAAAACTATTGGAGCTGCTTTCAATGCTAAACCAGGTGATTTGATCTTGATTTTGGCTGGAAAAAAATCAAAAACACGTAAAGCTCTAAATGAGTTAAGATTAGAGATGGGAGATAGGCTTGGACTTCGTAACAAAGTGGACTTTAAACCTCTTTGGGTGATTGATTTCCCATTGTTTGAATGGGATGAAGATGCTCAACGTTTTTTTGCGATGCATCATCCATTTACATCTCCAAAAATCGAAGATGTAGATATTCTAAATACCAATCCAGGTAAGGTGCGTGCGAATGCTTATGATATGGTTGTAAATGGTGTTGAACTTGGTGGTGGATCAATTCGTATACATGACAGCGAACTTCAAAATAAAATGTTTGAATTGTTAGGATTCACTCAAGAACAAGCTCAGGCTCAATTTGGGTTTTTAATGTCTGCATTTCAGTATGGTGCGCCACCACATGGTGGTCTTGCTTTTGGTTTGGATCGTTTTGTATCCTTGTTTGCCGGATTAGATTCAATCCGTGATTGTATCGCTTTCCCAAAAAACAATGCTGGACGCGATGTAATGATAGATGCTCCTTCAACTATTGCTCAAGCTCAATTGGATGAATTGTGTATCGATTTAAAACCTACAAATTAATTAATATTAAAGCCATAGAAATATGGCTTTTTTTATTTACATTATTAAACATATAATTTATATTATGTCAAATAATAAAAATAGTTTTATTTCAATAACTAAAAAAAGACTGTGAGTAATCACAGCCAATACTTGTTTGGTCAAATTCTTCTTATTTGAAAAGTTTCAAACATTGATTATTAAATCTTAAGATATAGATTCCCTTTCTCAAGTCAGATAACTGAATTACTTCTGTATTTGAATATCTTTCAATTAATTGTCCATGCAATGTAAATAGTTCTACTGTATTAATTGATTGGTTGAATTCAATACGATTATCAAATTGTTTGAATATTAATTCACTTTGGATTTCATCAACTCCCACTGATAGTAAATCTGCCTTGATACTTATATTGTCGAAGCGAACCGGACCGCTAGTAGCGTACACTTTGCTATCTATAACACCAGTTGCAATATAAAGGTTTGGATTTAAGGAACTTACATATCTCAATCCAAATTTATCATTGTTGTTCAAAGTGCTTATTGAACTTAAATCATAACTTCTCAAATACCAAGTATCACCTGAATTTGAAGTAAAACTATTGGCATCTATCCAATTGACACCATCTACTGTGTATTGCAATACAAATAAATTAGCGGATGTACCTCCGTGTCTAACATCAGCTTCAAATTTGATGTTTTTATATCCCAATGTGGATGTATTTATCTGTATTCCAGCTTTTTTAGAATTTGACCCCTGCAATGGATAATTATAGGTCTGCATTCCTATACCTTGTTCAATTTTTCCAATTTCATAAACACCCTGATCGATGATAGTAGATCCTGGAATGATGCCAGTTTTAGTCCACAAAACAGCTGTTCCACCTGTAAATGTTAAAGTTCCATTACCAACTGAAGGAGTTAAATTGGAATTTTCAAAATTCCAGTTTACCAATGTTGTTCTATTGTCTTCTTGTTCATTCAACAATTGTCCACGAAATTTAATGTTGTCGAAACGTATTGGACCTGTGGGATCGTATGGTGTAGTTAGTTTTATCGGTACATATGCTAAGGTATCAAAATTTGTGACTAGATTAATTCCGAATTTTGGGTTATCAAAAGCATCAGGAAAGTTCTGAAAATTAAAATTGCATAAATACCACATATCATCTTTATCATGGGTATATGTGGCTACTTTATCCCATGTAATCCCACCGTCAGCCGTGTAATTTAATACAATTTTATTGGCTGATGTACCTCCGTGTCTTACATCAAAACTAAACACTAAATTCTTATAACCAGTTGTATTTAAATCAATTCGTATCCCTGCTGTTTGAGGATTTGTACCTTGTGCTGGATAATTGAAGGTTTGTAATCCTGTCCCGGTTTTCATCTCTAAAGTTTCAGCTATCCCCATAGGTATTGAAATACCCTCAGAAATTCCTGTTTTCAACCAATCCTCAATACCTACTCCACCAATAAAAGTAAGACTCCCCTGCCCTATTGATGGCTGTATCGTTTTGCTTTCGAAATCCCAACTGGAAATAGTTGTGTATTGAGCAGATAAGGTATTTGTGTACCAAATTGATATAAATAAAAGTGCTAATTTCAGTGTTTTCATTAAATTATAAGTTTTTAATATGTTGAAATTCAATTGTTTATTATGAAATTTCTGTTTTAGGGTTTTGATTTTTAGCCAGAGTCACAAAGGTACTTATTTTTTTGATTTTTTAAACTCAATTATAGCAATAAATACATTATCTTTGTGTTTCTTAAAACCAAAAATTAAAGATAGAAATGGGATTTAATGATTTATTGAAAAAGTTCCTTGGAAGTAAGGAACAGAGAGACTTGAAAGAGATAAAACCCTTTGTTGACAAGATATTAAATGTTTACAATCAGACAATTACACTCACAAATGATGAACTAAGAGCCAAGACTGATGAGTTGAAACAAAGATTGATTGATATTGTTGCTGTAGAAAAATCTAAAATAGCTTCCCTAAAAGCAAATATTGAGGAAATTGAACTCAACGAACGAGATAAGGTATACAAAGAGATTGATCAATTGGAAAGTACTATTTCTGAAAAACTGGAACATACTCTTCAAGAAATATTACCTGATGCTTTTGCAATTGTTAAAGATACTGCTCGCAGACTTTCTGAAAATTCAGAAATTGTGGTAACAGCAAATGATTATGACCGTGAATTAGCAGTAAAATACGACTTTGTTACTATTCAGGGTGACAAAGCCCATTATAAAAATGAGTGGTTAGCTGGTGGTAACCTTATCAAATGGGAAATGGTGCATTACGATGTACAATTGTTCGGGGGAACAGTACTTCACAAAGGGAAAATTGCAGAAATGGCTACTGGTGAAGGAAAAACATTAGTTGCAACTTTACCTGTATTCTTGAATGCTTTGACTCGTAATGGTGTCCATGTGGTTACAGTGAATGATTATTTATCAAAACGTGACTCCGAATGGATGGGTCCTTTGTATATGTTTCATGGACTATCTGTAGATTGTATTGATAAACACAGACCAAACTCTGATGAACGTCGCAAAGCTTATCTAGCTGATATTACATTTGGTACGAACAATGAATTCGGTTTTGACTATCTGCGTGATAACATGGCAGGTAATCCTCAGGATTTAGTACAAAGACCACACAATTATGCAATTGTTGATGAGGTTGACTCCGTGCTTATTGATGACGCCCGTACTCCTTTGATTATTTCAGGACCTGTACCTAAAGGTGATGACCAATTATTTGAAGATTTGCGACCTAAAGTTGAGAAATTGGTAAATGCTCAGCGTAATTTAGCAACTCAGTATTTGGTTGATGCCAAAAGGTTGTTGAAATCTGAAGATAAAAAAGAAATAGAAGAAGGCGGTTTAGCTTTGTTCCGTTCTTTTAAAAGTATGCCCAAAAACAAGGCATTGATTAAATTTTTGAGTGAACAGGGTATTAAAGCACAGTTATTAAAAACTGAAGAATTCTACATGCAGGAAAACAATAGAAATATGCATGTAGCCACTGACCCACTCTATTTTGTTATTGATGAGAAAAATAGATCTATAGAATTAACTGACAAAGGTATAGACTTAATTACTGGAAATTCAGAAGATCCAGATTTCTTTATATTACCTGATGTTGGTAGTGTAATTGCTGATCTGGAAAGAGACGATACAAAATCAAAAGAAGAAAAACAGAATATTAAAGATGAATTGCATCAAAACTATGCAATAAAATCAGAACGCGTTCATACCATAAATCAATTACTAAAAGCATATAGTCTTTTTGAAAGAGATATAGAATACGTGGTAATTGAAAATAAAGTAAAAATTGTAGATGAACAGACCGGACGTATTATGGAAGGTCGTAGATATTCAGATGGTCTACATCAGGCAATTGAAGCTAAAGAGAAAGTAGTTGTTGAGGCTGCAACCCAAACCTTTGCCACCATTACTTTACAAAACTATTTCAGAATGTACAAGAAGTTATCTGGTATGACTGGTACAGCTGAAACTGAAGCGGGTGAATTTTGGGACATTTACAAACTAGATGTAGTTGTTATTCCTACCAACAGACCTATTTCCCGTAAAGACATGGAAGATAGAGTCTATAAAACCAAACGTGAAAAATACAATGCTGTCATTGATGAAATTGTGACATTGGTAGAACAAGGTAGACCGGTATTGGTGGGTACAACATCCGTAGAGATTTCAGAACTATTAAGCCGTATGCTTACGGGTCGTAAAATCAAACACAATGTTCTGAATGCTAAATTACACCAACGTGAAGCAGATATAGTTGCAGAAGCAGGTCGTTCAGGAACAGTTACCATTGCAACTAACATGGCTGGTCGTGGTACTGACATCAAATTGTCTGCCGAAGTAAAGAATGCTGGTGGATTGGCTATTATTGGTACTGAACGTCACGAAAGCCGTCGTGTGGACAGGCAGCTTAGAGGTCGTGCTGGTCGTCAGGGTGATCCGGGATCTTCAATCTTCTACGTGTCATTAGAAGATGATTTAATGCGTTTGTTCAGTTCAGACAGAATAGCTTCAGTCATGGATAGATTAGGATTCAAAGAAGGTGAAATGATTGAAAGTTCAATGATATCCAAATCTATCGAGAGAGCTCAAAAGAAAGTGGAGGAAAATAACTTTGGAATCCGTAAACGATTATTGGAGTACGATGATGTAATGAACTCTCAACGTGAAGTAGTATATTCAAAACGTCATCATGCATTGATGGGCGAGCGTATGGGTGTAGATATTGCCGATATGATCAGCGATGTTGCAGAAAACATTGTTGAGAATGCTAAAAATCACAATGACTACCAGCAATTGGAAGAGGATATCTTCAAAGTCTACTCAATGGATGTTCCATTTGATATGGAAAAATTCAGCACAACTAAACCAACTGAATTGTCAAATTTAGTGATTGATGAGGCTTTAGCTACATTCAAGCGTAAAATGGACAAACTTGCAACTGTAGCTAACCCAGTAATTAAACAAGTATACGAAAAGCAAGGTAAGCAATATGAAAATATTTTAGTACCCGTTACTGACGGTAAAAAAGTTTACAATGTTGCTACTAACCTTGAGTCTGCCTATAATTCAGAATCTAAAGAAGTTGTTAAATCCTTCGAAAAACAAATCTTACTTCATGTAATTGATGATGAATGGAAAGAACACCTTCGTCAGTTGGATGAACTTAAAAATTCTGTACAGAATGCTAGTTATGAACAAAAAGATCCACTTTTGATTTACAAACTTGAATCTTATGGACTTTTCAAAGAAATGATGGACTCAATGAGCAAAACAGCTATTGCTATCTTGATGAGAGGTCAGATTCCTGTACGTGAACCAGAACAAGTTAAAGAAGCCCGTCCTGCTCAAAAAGTGGATTACAGTAGATTAAGAACTCAAAAGGAGGAATACAATCAAGGAAATACTGGTCCGAATGACCCATCCAAACAAGATACCAGAGAAGTCCAAAAAACAGAACCTATTCATGCCGACAAAAAACCAGGTAGAAATGAACCTTGTTTTTGTGGTAGTGGAAAGAAATTTAAACATTGCCACGGTGCATAAAAATAGATTATGATTCTAAATTCAATTGTTTGGGACGTTGATCCAGAAATTTTTAAAATTGGTGGTCTTACCGTAAGATGGTATGGTTTGCTATGGGCTTTGGGAATTTGGTTAACTTTAATGGTTGTTCAGAAGATTTTCAAACAGGAGAAAATTTCAGAAAAGTGGTTAGATAAATTATTCACTTACACTGTACTAGGTGCCATTTTGGGAGCAAGACTTGGTCATTGTCTTTTTTATGATTTTGGTTATTACATTGCTCACCCAATTGAAATATTATATATTTGGCAAGGTGGCTTGGCTAGTCATGGAGGTGCCTTTGGAATATTGATTGCAATTTATTTGTACAATCGAAATGTATCCAAGAAAGGAATGCTTTGGGTATTGGATAGATTGGTTATTGGTGTTGCTTTAGCTGGTGCAAGTATACGATTAGGAAATCTGATGAATTCTGAGATATATGGTACTGCTACTTCTTTACCATGGGGTTTTATTTTCGTTAGAAATGGAGAAACAGAAGCAATGCATCCAACTCAAATTTATGAAATTCTGTATTGTTTAATTACTTTTGCAGTAACCTGGTGGATGTATTGGAAGAAAAACTATCAGCTTCAAGCGGGTAAAATTTTTGGAGCTTTTTTAATTGGTATATTCGGTACCCGTTTTTTACTTGAGTTTATAAAACTGGATCAAGAAGCTTTTGAAGCCACTATGTGGATAAATATGGGTCAAATACTTAGTTTGCCTTTTATTTTGTTTGGAATCTGGTTTCTGGTTAGAAAGAAGAAATAATAACATTTATGGATAGCAGAGAAAACATTCTTAATGATAAAATCAAACCTTATAGTTCAGAAGAGGAAAAGACTACTCAATTAGAAAAGATGTTTGATCAAATTTCAGACTCATATGATAGATTGAATAATCTTATGACTATGTGGACTGCTCACAGTTGGAGAAGATCTTCTATCAGATCCTTGAAAAAATACAAACCTAAACAAATTTTGGATATAGCAGCTGGAACTGGCGATATGAGTGTTGCAAGTTGTTCAATACTAAATCCAGAAAAGGTAATGGCTGTTGATATTTCTAAACATATGATGCACATTGGGGCAGAAAAAGTCAAGAAAAAAGGCATCTGTGATAAAGTAAGTTTTGAAGTACAGGATTGTGCTTCCCTCACCTATCCCAATAATTCATTTGATGCTGTAACTATCGGTTTTGGATTAAGGAATTTCGAGAAACTTACAGATAGTTTGAATGAAATTCATCGAGTTTTAATTCCGGGTGGAAAATTGCTAGTTTTAGAGGCTAATGAACCTAACCAAAAGTGGATTACTAAATTTTATAAATGTTATATTAATGTATTTGTATTTCTTACTTCATGGATGATTTCTAATGATAAGGATGCATATAAGTACCTTACAAAATCAATGAGCCTTTTTCCTCAAGGAAAAAGACTCATCGAAATTTTCAATAAACATGGCTTCAAATTAATTAAGCACAAAAAGTTTACATTTGGTGTAGCAGCTATGTACTTACTTGAGACTGAATAATTGTTTATTCGTCAATAGATTGTATTTCAACTAATAATTCGTCTTTCATGACTGATTGTCCTGTTTGCACTCTGATTTTTTGTATCACACCATTGCAACTAGCATTAATTTCATTTTGCATTTTCATTGCTTCCAATGTCAATATAGGTTCTCCAGCATTCACAAGATCACCTTCATTTAAGAAAATATCAACAATTTTACCAGGCATTGGCGCTATAATATTGTTAGCATCTGCTTTATCATCACCAGCATTGATCATACCTCGTCTAACGAAAGAAAATAAAGATTCAATACTGTATTTATATTCAACACCATTAACTTTTACGACAGGTTTGTTTTGATCCCTTGATACTAGTTCACAGTGATATCGTTTCCCATTCCAATCAAATGAATAATGCAAATCTTCCTGTTCTACAAAATCAATATTGAACTCTTCACCATTAATTATCGGATTTGATTCTTTAGGAATATAAATTTTAAATCTTTTCCCATTTTCACGTAGAGCTATGAATAATCTGGACGCGTCTCTTTTATATCTGTATGATGTTCCCATTTCTTAGTAATTTAGTCGTTTATTCAATACCCAAACGTTTATTGAATCATTTTTGTAAGCAGGTATATCTCCTTGTAATTGTAAATATTCTGAAGCATACAAAATAGTTGCTGCTAAAGCTCCAATTATTTCATCATCTTCATTTTCTAGCATTTCAGGCGTGAATACCTGATCAACCCAACGAGTGGTATAACTAGCATCTACAAAATCAGGATGTTGAAGTACAGTTCTACAGAAAGGCACTGTGGTCTTTAAACCAATCAAACTAAAGTCGTATAATGCATCTAAAGATTTCTGAATTGCATCTTCCCTGTCTTTACCATGTACAATGATTTTTGCAATCATTGAATCAAAATAGGGAGTTACAACGGATCCACTAATTACACCTGTCTCAATTCTTACCTCTGGATTTTGTGGAAAATGAATTTTATCAATATACCCAGTTTGTGGACTGAATCGGTTTTGTGGATCTTCTGTGTTTACTCTGCATTCTATTGACCATCCTTTGATTTTAATGTCCTCTTGTGTTAAGGTCAACTTCTCTCCCAAAGCAACTCTAATTTGCCAACTAACTAAATCTACACCAGTAATCATTTCAGTCACTGGATGCTCAACCTGTATACGAGTATTCATTTCCATAAAATAGTATGAACCATCTTCGTCCATAATGAACTCAATAGTACCCGCTGAGAAATAACCTATTTGCTTTGCAAATTTGACGGCCATATCACCCATTTCTTTGCGCATTTCAGGCGTTACACTCGCAGAAGGTGCTTCTTCTACTATTTTTTGGTGTTTGCGTTGTAGTGAACACTCACGTTCACCTAAATGGATTACATTACCGTGTTTATCTCCTAAAATCTGAAATTCCAGGTGTTTTGGGTTTTGCAAATATCTTTCAACGAAAATATCTCCATTACTAAATGCAGATAATGCTTCATCTTGTGCTGATTTGAAATTTCTTTCAAGTGTTTCTGCTTTTTCTACTATACGCATTCCACGTCCACCACCTCCAGCTGAGGCCTTTAGAATTATAGGGTACCCTACTTTGTCGGCAAAGGCTTTTGCAGCTTGTGCATCAGTAACAGGACCATCTGAACCAGGTACCAAAGGTAATCCTGCTTTAACAGCCATACTTTTTGCAACTGTTTTAAGTCCCATGTCACGAATTAATTCAGGTGAAGGACCAATGAAGTTAATGCCTTTATCTGTACATAGAGCTGCAAAATCAGGATTTTCTGATAAGAAACCATATCCTGGATGAATCAAATCTATTTCATGATCCAATGCTAAATCTACGATCTTTTGTGCATTTAAAAATATAGCTTTTTCATCATTCGCATCCCTTGCTGGTATTATTTCATCAGCATATTTTAAATATTGTGCATCAGGTTCTCTGTCACTTTGAAATACCACAGCTAACATACCTAATTGATGAGCTGAACGGATAATTCTTATGGCTATTTCGCTTCTATTTGCGATTAATAATCTTTTCTTCATTTTTATTAGATTGAATTACAATGGAATACTTCCGTGTTTTCTTTCAGGTTTAACATATTGCTTGTTAGCCAATACTTCAAATGCAGTTATTAAGATGTCTCTGGTTGATGCTGGTTCAATTACCTCATCAATCAATCCCAGTTCTTCTGCTTTGTATGGATTAGCAATTTCATTTTTATACTTTTCGGTAAGTATTTTCTCCATTTCTGCTCTATTCTCTGCATTAGCCAACTCATGTTTGTTAACAATCTTAATGGCTCCTGCAGGACCCATAACAGCTATTTCAGCTGATGGCCATGCAAAATTAAAGTCACCGCCTGTATTTTTACTACTCATTACAATATAAGCTCCACCATAGGCTTTTCTTGTAATTACAGTAATTTTTGGAACAGTTGCTTCACAGAAAGCATACAATAGTTTGGCACCATTACGTATAATACCATTGTGTTCTTGCTCAATTCCAGGTAAAAATCCAGGTACATCCTCCAATATCAATAATGGAATATTAAATGAATCACAGAATCGTACAAATCGAGCTCCTTTATTACTAGCGTTAATATCTAATGTTCCAGCCATCACCTTTGGCTGGTTTGCAACTATACCAACGGTTTTTCCATTTAGTCTAGCAAAACCTACAATGATATTTTGAGCAAATTTTTCATGAACTTCAAAGAAAGAATCTTTATCAACCAAGATGTTGATAATTTCTTTCATATCATACGGACGGTTGGGATCATCTGGAATTAACTTATTTAAATAATCCTGACGTGACTTATAATAAGTAACATGTGGGTTTACAGGTAATGACTCAAAATTGTTCGCTGGAATATATGATAATAATTTACGAACCAATAAAATTGTATGCTCTTCATCCTCAGAAACAAAATGAGCTACACCACTCTTACTAGCATGTACCTCTCCTCCTCCTAAACCTTCCATATCAATTTCTTCATTCAATACTTCCTTCACAACATCTGGACCTGTTACAAACATGTATGAGGTCTTTTTTGTCATAAAAATGAAGTCGGTCAAAGCTGGTGAATATACAGCACCACCTGCAGCAGGTCCAAGTATCACAGAAATCTGAGGAATTACACCTGAGGAATCAACATTGTTCTTGAATATCTTCGCATATGCTGATAGACTTTTAACTCCTTCTTGAATACGAGCCCCTCCCGAATCCATTAAACCAATAATTGGAGCTCCTAATTTCTTTGCCATTTCCTGAACCTTTGCTATTTTCATTCCATGTGCAAAACCCAATGAGCCACCCAATACTGTAAAGTCTTGTGCATAAGCAAATACACTTCTTCCTTGTATCAGTCCGCGGCCTACTACCACTCCATCACCGAAATTTGTATTCCTGCTACTCATTGGTGATTGAGCTGGCATTACGAATGCATCGAATTCAAAAAAAGTGCCTTCATCAAAGAGCACATTTAACCTTTCTCTAGCTGTTAACTTACCTTTAAGGTGTTGTTTGTTCACAGCATTGTCCTCCATTTGCTGAAGGACTTTCATACGGTTTCCAAAAACATCATTTTTGTTCATAGGATATATCTAATTAACCTTTTCTTTTTATAAAATTAGCATGGTTATTTATAACCATATTAATTAATTGAATGCACAAAAGTAATAAAATTGTGCTGATATCATAAGCATTTGTTCATAAATTAAATTAACAACCACATCGCAATCGTTATAATAATTAAGGATGGCAACATGTTTATCAATTTTATTTTTTTGATTTCCAATATATTAATTGCTAATCCTATTAGTAATATACCTCCTATCCAGCTTATGCCTTGTATACTATTTTCGTTGAAAAATGTTCCAGCATATTTTGCTGTTAAAGTGATACTCCCTTGAAAGAGAAACAATGGAAGAGCTGATACAATTACACCTGAACCAAATGCAGATGCTAATAATATGGCTGAAAAGAAATCCATTAAGGATTTTGTATATAGTAAATCTGCCTTCCCTTCCAAACCTTCTTGAACTGACCCTAATATTGTCATTGAACCGACACAAAACAATAAAAATGAACTGACTAAACCTTCTTTAAATCTTTTATCATTTGTTTTCAATTTACTTTTTACAAATTCACCCATTTTATCTGTGCGTTCCTCTAATCTAAGTACTTCTCCTACAATAGAACCTATAACCAATGAACCTACAACAATCAAAATATGTCCCATATTCCAAATCATAGTAATTCCAATTGCTAAGGTAAATAACCCTACTGCTTGAAAATATATGGTTTTAAATCTTTCTGGCATAGATTGTTTTAAAAACATTCCTGCCATCCCTCCTATTATTACTGCTAAACTGTTGATAACTGTTCCTGTCATTTTAGTAATCTATACTTATTTTTCACTACATTAGCACTGCAAATTTTGCAAAAAATATCCAAATATCAATCTTTTAAATATGAATTCGTTTCTTCTACGTGTGGCTCAGAAATATTATCTGGAATTTAAAGATGAAATTTCCGATTTTGTATTTGTATTTCCAAACCAACGTGCTGGAATGTTCTTTCAAAACGAATTATCTAAAATCTTAGCTAAACCTTTATTCTCACCTGAAATTATTACAGTTGATGCTTGTTTTAAACGATTTACCAACCTTAAAACAGCTGATCGAACAGATATGATTTTCAGACTCTACAAGCAGTTTGTTTTGCTTACTAAGCAAGAAGAAACTTTCGATAATTTTGTATTCTGGGGCGACATGATTTTAAATGATTTCAATGAAATCGATAAATATCTTGCGGATGCCAACCAAATTTTCTCAAATATTTCTGATATTAAAGAAATTGAAAATACTTATTCATACTTATCGGAAGAGCAAATAACAACTATTGAGACATTCTGGAAAACTGTAATTAATTCTTCCAATCTAAGTACTTCACAAAATTTCAAATCATTATGGGTTGTTTTGTCGGATTTGTATGAAAACTTCACTCAAGAATTGAAAAAAGATGGAATTGGATACGAAGGACTAGTAAACAGAGATTCAATTAGATGCATTCGCAAAGTTGATTTATCTAAAGAAAAGAATTTTGTTTTTGTTGGCTTTAACGCTCTAAATGCCTGTGAAAGAGAACTTTTTAAATTATTGAATTCTGCTGGTAAAGCTGATTTTTATTGGGATTATGAGTCTTTGTACCTTCAAGACCCTCAAAATATTGCTGCAAAGTTTAAAATCTCTAACGGCATCCATTTTCCTTCAAAATTCGATTTGGAATCTTCGATAAACCTAGAAAATACCAAAAGTTTTTATCTTTACAATGTCCCTTCCACTGTGGGGCAGGCTAAAATTGTCAATTCTATATTGACTGAAATAAATCCGAAATCAGAAACTGAAACCTTGATAAGTACATCTGTTGTTTTACCTGATGAGTCTTTATTATTGCCCGTAATACAATCTATCCCCACTGAAATTGAGAAAATCAATGTGACAATGGGATATCCTTTATCCGCTTCTTCGGTTGCTGCATTTATTGAACTGTTTCTAAATCTTCATAAAAAATCTAAACTAAAAAATAATGAATACAAATATTATTATAAAGATGTTTTAAACCTTTTGAATCATCCTTTGATCCTAAATATTGATTCACAAATAAATCTTCATTTTCAGAAAACAATTCGATCCAAAAACCTGATTTACGTTGAGTCAGATATTTTCAAGGATTCTCAGTTTTTTTCAAAGCTGTTTACTTATAATTTAGATTATTTTGAATTTCTATCTAATTTACTTGATATCATTAAAGAAATTCAGATTAGAATAATTTCAAATTCAAATAAAGATGAAGTTAAAACTAATTCATTGGATAGTACCTTTTTATTTCAATACTATACCACTATCAATAGGTTTAAAGTAATTTTACAGAATAATTCTGATATTCAAATTATAAGAATTGAAACTTTAATCCAACTTTTAAAGCAATTAAGCTCAACCATAACAGTACCTTTCATTGGTGAGCCTTTAGAGGGACTACAGATTATGGGGGTTTTGGAAACGAGAGGTATTGATTTTGAAAATTTAATAATTTGTTCTTTTAATGATGGGATTTATCCTTCAAAGTCAAATACGAATTCATTTATTCCTTATAATATTCGAAAAGGTTTTGGTTTACCTACTTATGAACACAATGATAGTGTTACTGCTTATAACTTCTATAGTTTAATCAGTCGTGCACAAAATATTTATTTCATTACTGATAGTAGATCTGAAAACGGAAATTCATCTGAAATCAGTAGATTTTATTCTCAACTTAAATACTTATATAATATTCATATTGAGTTAAAATCGATTAATCCAAATTTTAAAATATCTGATCCATCCAAAATAGAGATAATAAAGGACTCTTCTATAACTGAGAAACTTAAATTATATACTTTACCCTATCCAAATGCTAAGTCTTTTTCAGCAAGCGCATTGAATACATACATTGATTGCTCACTTAAATTCTACTATCAATATATAGAAGGAATGCGTGAAGAAGATGATTTAAAAGAATTGATTGAATATGATTTATTTGGTACCATTTTCCATAAAGCGATGGAATTGTTATATCAAAGTTTTATTGGACGTATTGTGGATGCAGAAGCTTTAAATTCGTTGAATTCAATGGTAATTGAGAATGCAATTATCAAAGCCTTCAATCTTGAGTATTTCAAAAACAACTCTGATGTTCTTATTCAACTTGAAGGGAACAATATACTTATAATGAGTATATTAAAGAAGTATATTTCGCAAGTAATAAAGACCGATAAACAATTAACCCCATTTAAAGTTATTTCTCTTGAAGAGAAAATTTCAACTCAAATTAATACTTCAACAGGATTGGTTAATTTGTATGGAGTGATAGATAGAGTTCATGAAAAAGACAATACGATCTATGTTTTGGATTATAAAACTGGATCTGGAAATCTTGATTTCCAGGATTTTAAAGAAATTTTTAATTCATTATCAACCAAAAGACCAAAATATGCTTTACAAACAATGTTGTATGGTTATTTCTACAAGGGGAAATTGGATGGAAAACCAATTGCTCCGGGAATTGTGTTTATTAAAGACACTTTTAAAGATGGATTTAAAACCTCTTTAACTTTTAAACCTGAAAAAAAAGAGGATTATGAAATTGATAATTATTATGCATTTGCAGACCAATTTGAGCCTGAACTAGTCGAATGTATTGATTCAATTTTAAATCCTAATATACCTTTTGTACAATGTGAAGATAGTTCCCATTGTACTTATTGTAATTTTAATTCAATTTGTCAAAGATGATAATTCAAGAAATAGAAAAAAAATTTTTAGTTGTAGGTGATTATAAATCATTAGCTGTGAAATCTTTTGATATCAAGCAAGCATATATTTGTAAATCAAATGGCAAAACAGTCAGAATCCGAACTAAAAACGATAAGGCATATTTAACAATTAAAGATCCTTCAACCGATAATGGTCTTTCACGTACGGAATTTGAAATAGAAATAGATTTAAACGATGCTGATATTCTTTTTGAATTGGCTGAAAACAATCTTATTCTAAAGAAAAGATATATAGTACCTTGGAAAGAACATGTGATTGAAATAGATGAATTTTCAGGCTTAAATGCAGGTCTGGTAGTGGCAGAAATTGAACTTAATAGCATTGACGAACAAGTGGAATTACCCGATTTTTTAGGCTTAGAAGTAACAGGAAAACCTCAATTTTACAACTCTTTTTTGTCTAAATTGCCTTACTTAAATTGGATAGATAAAGAAAATTTCACCCCATGATTTTGAATTTTACCCCAAAATAACTATTTTTAGACCTGCAGCACACCTATTTCACCTTAAATTTGGAATATTTTGAAACTTATGTTTTTTTTGCAAAGTTTTTCATTAAAACTACAATTAATTGAAATGAAAAAATTAATATTTACGACTTTAATTCTACATACTTTTTTAGCGTTTTCTCAACAGAATACTTTTCACAAAAGGCTGTTTATACACAATAGCGATACTTTAAAATATCAGCTATCTTTTCCAGATAATTACAATAATAAAACAGACTTTCCACTTGTAATTTTTCTTCACGGCTCTGGTGAGAGAGGTTCGGATAATGAAAAACAATTGATACATGGATCTAAATTGTTTAATGACCCCATCAATCGAATTAAATATCCTGCAGTTGTAATTTTCCCTCAATGTCCACAAGAAAGTTATTGGGTCAAAGTAAGCCGAGAAAATTCGGGTTTTAATTTCTCTAAAAATGAAAAGATTTCTGAACCATTATTAATGGTAGAACGTTTAATTCAGGATATAGTTAAAAAAGAAAATATAGATTCAAAACGTATCTACCTGATGGGATTATCCATGGGTGGTATGGGAACTTTGGATTTGATATGTAGAAATCCAAACCTTTTTGCTGCAGCAATACCTATTTGTGGTGGTGTTGAAATAAGTAGAATTAGAAAAGTAAAGAATTTACCGATCAGGCTTTATCATGGTGCTAAGGATGATTTAGTTCCACCTAGTTGGTCTAGAAATATATTTAAAGAACTCAAAACAATTGGATCTACAAAAGTTGAATATATAGAATTTGAGAATGCAAACCACAATAGTTGGGATCCTGCATTTGAATCTGATGATTTTCTTGAATGGATCTTCAATAACAAAAAAGATTAATTAGATTAATTATATGGCAAAAATTAGAGGTGCTGTAGTTGTCGATACAGAGAGATGTAAAGGTTGTGACCTTTGTGTTGTAGCTTGTCCTACTCATGTGTTGGAATTATCAAGTGACGCTAACAACAAAGGGTATACTTATTCAAGAATGGCAAATGCTGAAGATTGCATTGGCTGTCAAACCTGCGCATTAGTTTGTCCTGATGCATGTATAACAGTTTATAAAGTTAAAATATAATATGTCAACACATAAAGAGGAAGTTGTTTTAATGAAAGGCAATGAAGCTATTGCTCATGCTGCTGTCAGATGTGGATGTGATGGTTATTTTGGATATCCAATTACACCCCAATCTGAAATTCTTGAAACATTAATGGAAATAGAACCTTGGAATACTACGGGTATGGTAGTTCTACAGGCTGAAAGTGAAGTTGCATCAATCAATATGGTTTATGGTGGCGGAGGATGTGGTAAACGTGTCATGACTTCATCTTCAAGTCCAGGTGTTAGTTTGATGCAGGAAGGTATTTCGTATATGGCTGGTGCTGAAACTCCAGGTGTTATTATTAATGTCATGAGAGGTGGCCCAGGTTTGGGTACCATACAACCTAGTCAGTCGGATTATTTCCAATCTGTAAAAGGTGGAGGACACGGTGATTACAAAATGCCAACCCTTGCTCCTGCTTCTGTGCAAGAAATGGCTGATCATACTGTTTTGTCATTTGAATTAGCTTTCAAATACCGAACACCTGTCATGGTACTTGCTGACGGAATTATAGGTCAAATGATGGAGAAGGTTATTTTACCTCCTTTTCAGGCAAGAATGACTGAAGCTGAGATTAAGGAAAAATATCCTTGGGCAACTACAGGTAAAACAAAAGATAGAAAACCAAATTATATCAACTCTTTGGAACTTGAAACTGAGGCTATGGAGGCAATCAACCTTAGACTTCAAAGTAGATATCGTGAAATGGAAGAGACAGAGGTACGTTATGAAAGTATTCTTTGTGAAGATGCTGATTATATTTTGGTTGCCTTTGGAACTATGGCACGTGTTTGTCAAAAAGCAATAGAATTGGCTAGGGAGAGTGGAATAAAAGCAGGACTTTTAAGACCTATTACACTTTTCCCATTTCCAACTAAAGTAATTTGCGAATATTCTTCCAGAGTAAAGGGTATACTAACTGTTGAGATGAATGCAGGTCAAATGGTTGAAGATGTCAGACTTGCTACTTGTGGTAAAGTTCCGGTAGAGTTTTATGGTAGAATGGGCGGTATTGTTCCTTCACCAATTGAAGTATTAAATGCTCTTAAAGAAAAATTAGTAAAATGAATATAAGTGATATAATTAATCCCGCGAATTTGGTTTATGAAAAACCAAAGATTCTGAATGATGAAACTATGCATTATTGCCCAGGATGTAGTCATGGGGTAATACATAAACTAATTGCAGAAATCCTAGAGGAAATGGATATGCAGGAGACAACTATTGGGATAGCTCCTGTAGGTTGTGCTGTTTTTGCATATAAATACTTGGATATTGACTGGCAACAAGCTGCACACGGGCGTGCTCCTGCACTAGCTACAGCTGTGAAAAGATTAATGCCTGAAAAATTGGTTTTTACTTATCAAGGTGATGGGGATTTAGCTGCTATCGGTACAGCTGAAACGATACATGCTTGTAACCGTGGTGAGAACATTGCTATCATCTATGTTAATAATGGTATTTATGGTATGACAGGTGGACAAATGGCTCCTACTACCCTGAATGGAATGAAATCATCAACATCGCCTAAAGGTCGTGAACTTTCAGCAATGGGCCATCCTTTGGATATGTCTAAATTATTAGCTCAATTGGATGGTGTATGTTATGTAACCAGACAAAGTGTTCATACCATGGCTACCGTAAGAAAAACGAAAAGAGCAATTAAAAAAGCATTTGAAAATTCAATGCTAAACAAAGGTACATCTATTGTTGAAGTAGTTTCTACCTGTAGCTCTGGATGGAGATTAAGTCCTGCAGCTTCCAATGATTGGATGGTTGAAAATATGTTCCCTGTGTATCCTTTGGGTGATCTTAAAGATATTTGATCTTAAATTGAAAAGAAATTATGACTGAAGAAATAATAATTGCTGGCTTTGGTGGCCAGGGAGTACTCTCTATGGGTAAGATTCTTGCATATTCTGGATTGATGCAGGGTCAAGAAGTTAGCTGGATGCCTTCCTATGGACCAGAACAAAGAGGTGGAACAGCCAATGTAACTGTGATTTTAAGTGATGAAAGAATAAGTTCACCGGTTTTAAATCATTACGACACTGCAATTATCCTTAATCAACCTTCCCTTGAAAGATTTGAAAGTTTGGTTAAACCTGGAGGTACGCTTATATTTGATAGTAATGGTTTTCATAAAATGCCAACTCGCACTGATATAAATATTTATAAAATAGATGCTACTGAATGCGCTATGGCTACAAATCAAACCAAGACGATGAATATGATTATTTTAGGTGGTTTACTTAAAATAAGACCCATTGTTGAAATCGATAATGTTTTGAAAGGATTGAAAAAGTCCTTACCAAAACGTCACCATCACATGTTACCTGCCAATGAAAAAGCAATTCAAACTGGTATGGAACTGATTGCTCCATTTAAGGTCTAAGTGTACACTTAGACCTTATTTCATTTTAATCACAGCCCAATTGTTTTTTGATTTGAAATATTGAAGTGCAAGCCCTAATTCTCTGGCTTTATTTTCCAAAACTTCAATATCCTCAACATAAAATCCAGACATAAATAATTCACCATTTGGATTTAAGCAAGCGACATAACTAGCCATATCCTGCAATAAAATATTGCGATTTATATTTGCAATAACTACATCAAACTTCTTATTTACCAACAATTCTGCTCCACCTAACAAAACTTCAATGCCTGAAACTTTGTTTTTTTGAACGTTTTCCTCTGAATTTTCTGTACACCAATTATCAATATCAATTGCAGCAACCTTCTCAGCGCCTCTCATTTTTGCTAAAATAGCAAGAACTGCTGTTCCACATCCCATATCCAGAACAGATTTTCCATAAAGATCCATCTCTAAAATTTCAGCAATCATTAAACTGGTTGTTTCATGATGACCTGTTCCAAAAGCCATTTTTGGATCAATGATAATATCATATTTTAATTCTGGATAATCTTTGTGAAATGAACTGTGAATTACACATTTATCTGAAATTATTATTGGTTCAAAATAATTTTTCTCCCATTCTTCATTCCAATTAATAGATTCAATTTCTTCTTTTGTGTAACTTAAGCCTATTTCTATTGGCAAATTTGCTAAAATCTCATTCAGAGACTCGGTTGAGAATAAATCAATATTAATAAATGCTTCCAATTTATCATCAACGACAACGAAACTTTCAAAACCTATTGGAGCTAAACTTGCAGATACAATATCCGACTTGAATTCTTCATATTCATCAAATACGAAGTTAATTTTTATATAATTATTCATCCTTATATCTTCTTTTTTTATCTTTACTACAAAATTAATGAATTTAAAGATTATAATGATATTGTGAATTTAATTTCATCACTTTTCTGTTGTGGTATGAAATTTGATATCTATTATGAGTTTAAAAAAGGAGGTTCTAATGAAAGCACTAATTATTTTTTTATTTACATTGATATTTCCATATATTTCAGCGCAAGTATATGATGATGTGTATTTTAAACCTAGTGATAAAATTAATGTACAGAAAGTCTCTAATGAAGATGTTAAACCCAAATACAAGAATGGGGCTAAACAAATTGTTTATATTCAGAAAAAAGATTTAGTAAAAAATGACAGCACTTTGGTTGAATACAATAGTTCTGACTCTATTCTGTTATCAGAAGAACTATTGATTGAGGATTCACTGCTAATGAAAAATTCTGAATCAGGATATTATTTGAATGGATTTTCTGGCACTCAAAGTGATTTTGAATATGCTGAGCGTATACGTAAATTTCATGATCCGAGATATACCATTTTTATTTCTGACCCACGTTACAATGACATTTACTTTCTCAATAGTTGGGATTGGAATGTATATGTGGATGGTGCATATGCTTATGTAACACCTACATGGACCAATCCAATGTGGTTTGATTATTATTGGAGACCTTTTAGTTATAATAGTTGGAATTGGCATTCACCTTATGGAATGTATAACAGTTATTATTATGATCCGTTTTACTGGAATATGTATGGTGGGTATTACGGTGGTTACTATGGCAACTATTATGGTGGTTATTATAGTGGATGGGGTTATCCATATTCAGGTTATTACAATAATTGGAATTATTACCCATATTGGGGTTATGGTGGATATTCAAAAAACTACAAAGATGATAGACATAACGATGCTTTGCGAAGAACTAAATCAGGAGGTGCTTCAGTCAATTCTGACCTAACAAATGTAGCTACAAGAGTCTCAGGAAGTTATAATAAGTCTGCAACCACTCGATCTGACCTAAATTCAAATAGCTCTAGTACACGATTGAGATCTAATTATTCAGGTGTTTCAAGAGTTGGTGGTGAAACTAGAACTGTATCATCTCGTTCTTCTGAACGAAGCAGATCTTCTGTTAATTTGGATAGTAGAACTGCTCGTACCAATTCCAATGATATTTCAAGACAAAGTACCGCAGTGCGAAGCTCTTCAACTAGGACTAACTCAAATCCTGAAAGAACTTACAGAGCTTCCTCTGAATCTTCAAATATCGTCCGAACTCAAAGAACAAATTCATCAAGTACAAGATCGTATTCATCATCAAATTCGACATCATCCTCTTCTTCATCTACTTACAGGAGTTCTAGCCCTAGCACCTCTTCGTCTAGTTCATATTCCTCAGGATCGAGTTCTAGTTCTTCATCTAGTAGCTCAAGAAGTAGTTCATCTTCAGGTGGAACTAGATCATCAAGTGGTTCTGGTAGCCGTAGATAATAGCTTAATAATTATTTAATTTTACTAATATGAAAAAAAATATATTTATCATATCGGCTCTAATAATAGCCACGTTCAGTTCAATTTCACAAACTGATTTTGATGGAATTAGATTGTTAAATAATGATATTTCGGGTACAGCAAGATATACTGCGATGGCAGGTGCTTTCAGTGCATTGGGTGGTGATGTATCATCAATAAAAGATAATCCTGCAGCCTTAGGTATATTTAGAAAATCTGAATTTACGACAACTTTAAACCCTGGACTCACAAGCACAGTTTCTACTTGGAATGGCATGTATGGATATGACGACAAATACAAAATGAATTTCAATCAACTGGGACTAGTGTTAACACGTACTACTAACAAAGCCAAAAAAGGTAGTAATGAAGGTTTATTAATGTCTAATTGGTCTTTTAATTATAATAGATTGAAAAATTTTAGCCGTTCAACCCGAATCAACAGTAATCTAACAAATTCATCTTTCACGGATTTTGCTGCTGCATTTACAGGCAGCCACAGTGGATATTATGTTTATGATGATGTTGATTATGAGCCTTTTGACAACACGAGTATACCTTGGATTTCAGTTATGGCTGCTTACGGTGACTTAATTGTGGAAAACTTTAATTCAGACAGCTCTTCATATTGGACATCTGTTTTAAATGAAGGTGAGAAAGTTCAACCGAGTTATGCTTTGAATGAAAGTGGATATTTAGATGAATATTCATTGAGTTGGGCTGGAAATTTCAACAATAGATTTTTCTTTGGTGCTTCACTCATTATTCTCAAATACATGTACAACGCAGATATGTATTATGGTGAAGCATTTCAGAATATAGGCAATTTTAATTGGTCAAATTCTTTATCCACATCTGGTTCTGGAGTTGGGTTAAAATTAGGTGCTATTTACGCTCCTTTGGACTTTTTAAGATTGGGTGCATCTCTACAGGCTCCTACCCTATTGACCATGGAGGATACAAATCAATCTGAACTATCTTTTGATATTTTTGGAACTGGAAGCATAAAATCACCCTATGGATACAGTAATTATAAGTTTCAATCACCAATAAAAACCAATATCAGTGCTGCTTTTATTATCGGTAAAATAGCACTCGTAGACCTTGAATATGATTACACCATGGCTTCCAATAGTAGAATTTTAAATTTAGATAACAGCACCTTGTTTTTAGATGATGTGAATGATGGTTTCCGTAATAATTTCAATGAAATAGGTACTTTGAAAATAGGTGCTGAATTTAAAGTAAATGACAAAGTTGCAATTCGTGGAGGATATGCTAAAACAAATGCTATAAATAAAAGCAATGTAGCTAAAGTGTTAATGGATAATACTGTAAGAACAGATGCTGATTATTATCTTCACAATAGTACTGCATATTTGACAGGTGGAATTGGATATAGGGAATCAAATTGGTTTTTAGATTTTGCTATAACCAACAAAGAAATTGATGAGTATTTTTATCCCTATAACTCTTCTATGCTATCCAACACCTATCAAGCAAGCAGGGGAAAACTGTTAACTAATCAAAAGAATCTACTAATAACTTTAGGGTTTAAATTATAGTTAACAAAAACTGCCTTTAGATTATCTAGAGGCAGTTTTTGTTTGTTCATTATAAATCCGAGTGCTTAAGAGTTTGTAAATTTCTTGTAAATCTGGATGTTCATTCAAAATACTCAAATGAGTTTTTATTATGGTTTGATCATTTCGTTTTGCTGGACCAGTTTGTGCTTCGGTAGGTTTTAAAAATTTAATTTTATCTGCAGTTTCTAGAATCAATGGTTTTAAATAATTAAAATCTATTCCAACATTATCCAATAAATCTGAAGCTATTGAATAGAAGTGATTGACAAAATTACATGCAAATACAGCACTTATATGTAAATTCAATCTTTTCTGAGAGTCAGCAAAATTGACTTGATCAGATATTTTATCAGAAATGTATTTAATTATTTCCAATGTTTCGTTGTTAGAGGCTTCTATAAAAAACGGAACCTTGGATTTGAAATCTATTTCTTTGTTTATTGATAATGTTTGTAAAGGATAAATGACTCCAAAATACTTTTTTGTATTTAAGAATAAATTCATGTCCAAACTTCCTGATGTATGAATATGAAGTGCATGTGGAGCAATAGCCTGATTGGCAATTTCAACTAAACTATCATCAGAAATGCAGTATAAATATACATCAGCATCAGTACGAACATTTTCTAAGGATATTGTATACTCTATACTAAAGGACTCAGCTAATTTTTTAGTGTTATCCAAAGTTCTACCCACCAATTGAATAATCTCAAATTCATTATCGATCAATGCTCTTGTGAAATGATATGACACATTTCCAGTACCAAAAACGACAAATTTCAAGGATCTATTCATGATTTTTCAATCTGAGTTTCTTTGTTGATATTCAACTTCTTTAGTCGCTTTTCTTCCCTTTTCTCGTAGGCTTCAACAATTCTTTGTACTAATTTATGCCGAACAATATCTTTGTTGTTGAACATAACCTTGGATATTCCACTTACATCTTTTAATACTTCCATAGAATCAATTAGGCCTGATTTCTGAGATAATGGAAGATCAATTTGTGTTATATCGCCTGTGATTATCATTTTGGTATTTAAGCCCATACGGGTTAAAAACATTTTAATTTGTTGTGTAGTCGTATTTTGAGCTTCATCAAGAATCACTACGGCATCACTCAAGGTTCTACCGCGCATAAAAGCTAAAGGTGCAATCTGAATTGTTCCATTTTCCAAGTATTCTTTAAGCTTCAAGGGGGTAATCATATCTTGCAATGCGTCATAAAGTGGTTGCAGATAAGGATCTATCTTTTCCTTCATATCGCCTGGCAAGAAACCAAGTTTCTCTCCTGCCTCTACTGCAGGTCGACTAAGAATGATTTTTTTAATAGATTTGTTTTTGAGTGATTTAACAGCTAAAGCAATCGCTGTATATGTTTTACCTGATCCAGCAGGTCCAATTGCAAATAACATGTCATTCGATTCAAAATCTTTGACTAATTTTTGTTGGTTTGCAGTGCGTGCCATTATGGATTTTCCATTTACTCCATGCAAAATCAAATGATCATATTTGATTTCATTAGGCTCTTGCCCTTTAGTTAACTGAATAATGTCATCTTCAGTTAATCGATTATTTTCTATACAATATTTCTCAATCTTTTGTAAGGCTAGATTCAATTTGGATGCATTCTCCTCATCACCTTCGATTTTTATTGTATGACCTCGAGCAATTATTCTAAGATTAGGGAATAAATTCTTGAGTAAATGAATATTGTGATTATTTACTCCAAAAAACACCAAGGTATCTGTATGTTCAGATAATTCGAAAAAGTGTTCCATCATAGGCTAGATATAAAAAACAGAGATCCCAAAAGGAATCCCTGTTTTTATGTATTTTATTATTAATATGCAAACAATGGGTATTTTGCCATGGTTGCATTTACATTTGCACGAACTGATGAAATTACTTCTTCATTATCTACATTTGAAAGTACTGTTTCAATCATTTCTGCAATTTCAACCATCAGATCTTCTTTAGCTCCACGTGAAGTGATAGCAGGTGTACCTAAACGGATGCCTGAAGTTTGGAATGCTGAACGTGAATCAAATGGTACCATGTTCTTATTGCATGTGATATCAGCTTCTACCAATGCTTTTTCTGCAACTTTACCAGTCAAATCTGGATATTTTGCACGTAAGTCAACCAACATTGAATGATTATCTGTTCCACCGGAAATAATTGTGAACCCTCTAGCAATTAAAGATTCAGCTAATTTCTTTGCATTTTTCTGAACTTGTACTTGATATTCTTTGTATTCAGGTTGAAGACATTCTCCAAAAGCAACAGCCTTAGCTGCAATAACATGCTCAAGTGGACCACCTTGAATACCAGGGAAAACTGCAGAGTCCAACAAGGCTGACATCATTTTCACTTCGCCTTTAGGAGTTGTTTTACCCCATGGATTTGGAAAATCTTTACCAAGTAAAATGATTCCACCACGGGGGCCTCTTAATGTTTTGTGTGTAGTAGAAGTTACAACATGAGCATATTTTACAGGGTTTTCCAACAAGCCTGCAGCAATCAATCCAGCAGGGTGAGCCATATCAATCATAAGTATTGCTCCAATTTTATCAGCGATCTCGCGCATTCTTTTATAATCCCATTCTCTTGAATAAGCAGATCCACCACCTACAATCAATTTAGGGCGTTCACGTAATGCAACTTCCTCCATTTGATCATAATCAACACGACCTGTATCTTCTTTTACATTGTATTCGCAGGGTGAATATAGAATACCTGAACTATTTACTGGTGAACCATGTGACAAGTGTCCACCATGAGCCAAATTCAAACCTAAAAATTTATCACCTGGTTCCAAACAAGCTAAAAATACTGCAGCATTTGCTTGAGCACCTGAGTGTGGTTGAACATTAGCCCATTCTGCACCGAATACTTCTTTGATACGATCTATCGCAATTTGTTCGCTTTGGTCAACTACTTCACAACCACCATAATATCTTTTTCCAGGATAACCTTCAGCATATTTGTTGGTTAGAACAGATCCCATTGCCTCCATAACTTGATCACTTACAAAGTTTTCAGATGCAATCAATTCGATACCTTTCATCTGTCGCTCTTTTTCAAGCTTGATGATCTTAAAAATAACTTCGTCTCTTTTCATTTTTCTTATTTGAATTTTTATATTTTTATTTTGATTTCACTAAATTAACCTCATTTTGATTTATTTCTCTTTCACAGTATCTACATTTTAATCTGTAAGTTTCATCCTCTATCAAAACGCTGAATTTAGTAGTAACTGGTTGGTGATTTGTTATACAATTTGGATTGTTACATGATACAATTTCAGTTACTTCTTCGGGTAATTGTAAAATTCTTTTCTCAACTACTACATATTCACGAACAATGTTCACTTTCACACTTGGTGCCAACAATGCAATTTTATTTGCTTCGTTTTCTTCCAAAATCTTATCTGAAATTTTTATTATACCCTTGGATGAAATTTTCTTACTTTCGAAATTATTTCCAATAGTCAATTGATGTGAAGAATGCTTTAAATGCAATATAGATACTACTGAAAATAATTTGTCTGCTGGAATATGATCGATAACAGTACCATTGCGCAATGCAGCAACTTTTAATTCTTTCTCTCCCATTCTAATTAAATTAAATTCAACACTTTAGACATAATTGCTTGTCTCACATATAGCCCATTTTGTGCTTGATTAAAATAATAGGCTTGAGGACTATCATCAACATCCACATTTATTTCATTTACCCTTGGAAGAGGATGTAATATTTTGAGATTTTGTTTTACATTAGCAAGCATTTCTCTTTTAAGCGTATATACATTTTTTACCCTCTCATATTCCATCAGATCTTGAAATCTTTCTTTCTGTACTCTAGTCATATAAAGAATGTCAGAATCATTGAAATTGTCCGTTAGTACATCTGTTTCAGAATATTCAATATTATTCTTACGGCAAAATAATTTATATTCTTCAGGCATTTTCAATTCATCAGGAGCTATGAACTTAAATTTAGGTTTAAAATGTGACATTGCCATCAATAATGAATGAACAGTTCTACCATATTTCAAATCCCCTACCATACAGATGGTAAGATTCTCCAAACTTCCTTGGGTTTTTAAGATAGAATATAAATCCAGAAGTGTTTGTGAAGGATGTTGATTTGCTCCATCCCCTGCGTTTACTATTGGCACAGGAGAAATTTCAGAAGCATATCTTGCAGCCCCTTCCAGTGGATGTCGCATTACAATGGCATCTGCATAACAACTAACCATTTTAATCGTATCATTTAAAGTTTCCCCCTTGGCTGAACTTGATGTTGCAGCATCAGAAAAACCAATGATAGACCCACCTAATCTAATTACAGCAGTTTCAAAACTGAGTCTGGTTCTTGTTGATGGTTCAAAAAATAATGTGGCAATTACTTTTCCACTTAAAGTTTGACGGTTTGGATTGGATTCAAAATCAGCAGCTGAACCAAGCAATGCTAGAATTTCATCTTTATTGTAATCAGTAATAGAAACCAGGCTGTTTTTTTTCATTTTATTAGAGTACAAAAAAAGCCAATATAAACCTTACGATCTATTTTGGCTTTGGTTATATACTGATATATTAACATCTAACTATCTAATATAAAGCTACTTAATTTAACAATTAAAATACGAGATTTGATTTAAAACTCTTTACAAAGATAATTCATTTTTTTCTAAAATACGTTTTCTTTAATAGAAAATGTCAAATTATCGATATTTTTTAATTTATCAATAAAGAATTCCAGGCTTGAAAGTCCAATTTCTAATTCAAATTCGCAATTTAGATCAAAACTCTGATTTATAATTTTAATATTTAATTCCTTAATTAATTTCATCAGATTGTTCAATTCTGCAAAATCTATATTAACATTTATAAATTGAGTTACTTGTTTTGTAAGGACAACAGAATTTTGAATAGCATTCAAACTGGCTTCTTTGTATGCTGTAATTAATCCACCCGTACCTAGCAATACACCACCGAAATAACGAACTACTATGATAAGGCAATTTGTGATATTGGCAGATAAAATTTGACCAAATATCGGCTTACCTGCAGTTCCTGATGGCTCTCCGTCATCATAATACCGATGTAATTCCCTGTTTGGACCAACTGAATAGGCATAACAAACATGTCTTGCATCAAAGTAATTCTTCTTATGTTGATCAATTATTGACTTTGCTTCATCCACAGAAATTATCGGGTATGCAAATGAAATAAATTTACTACCTTTTTCCTTATATAGTCCTTCTGATGGATTTGACAATGTTTGATATTCAGTTTTTATATTCATAAATGCAAAAATAACATTAAGCTTTTTATTTATTTGCGTAACTTATTCATATTATTTTAAAATTAATATATTTGTGCTATTGGAAATCTAATTTTTAAGATATGTACGAAAGCTTAGTTCAACTAGATCCTGTGAAAATTAATTTTTCAGCCTCAGGCATGCATTTAATAAATATTGTTTTAGGGTTTATTATGTTTGGAGTTGCATTGGGATTAAAACTGGAACAATTTAAACTTCTTATAAAAAATCCAAAATCTGCTTTGTTAGGAATTATATCACAACTTATCGCACTACCACTCATTACTTTCTTATTGGTAATAGCACTCAGCAATTATATTACACCTACTGTGGCAATGGGTATGATTTTAGTTGCATCCTGTCCAGGTGGCAATATATCTAACTTTATGTCGTCCCTATCGAAAGCCAATACTGAATTATCTATAGGCTTGACAGCTACTACAACCTTGGGTTCCACATTTTTCACTCCTTTCAATTTTGCACTTTGGGGTGGTTTGTATGTTAACTACGTGACAAATCATGCCAAGAATGTACTTCAGCCTTTAGAAATTGACAATTTACAAATGTTTCAAACAGTATTTGTTCTTTTGGGAATTCCATTAATTCTAGGTATGTTGTTTGCTAAATTTTTTCCAAGGATTACAGAAAAGATTCAAAAACCTATTCAAAACATCTCTATTATTTTCTTTCTTGCAATGATTGTATTGGCTTTCTCAAACAATTGGAACTTATTTCTTAAATATATTCAATGGATTTTTATAATTGTACTTGTGCACAATCTATTGGCACTTAGTACTGGATATTCTATTGCTAAACTTTTTAAACTTCCCAAAAGCGATATAAAAACCTTGACAATTGAAACAGGAATTCAGAACTCTGGCTTGGGATTGGTTTTGTTGTTTAATCCCAAAATATTTCCACCCCATTTGGAATTAGGAGGAATGTTATTCATAACAGCTTGGTGGGGCATCTGGCATATTGTATCTGGATTAAGTTTGTCCTTATATTGGAAAAAAAGATAATGAATACATTGTACACAGATAATGGATTTTATAAAGCAGTAAAGAAATATATAAAATTTTGCTTTAGAACGTATTACGGTACAATTCAAATAAATGGATTACAAAATATTCCTTCAAATAAAGCAATAATCTTTGCCCCCAACCATGTTAATGCTCTTATGGATGCATTGGCTATTGCTTACTTACCTCCTTCAAATCTGGTAAAAGTTTTTGTAGCAAGATCAGATATTTTTAAAACTGGATTTAATCGAAAGGCATTGAAGTTTTTGAAAATAATTCCAGCTTATAGAATTAGAGATGGATATGAAAATTTATATAAAAATCAGGAATCATTTGAAACTGCAAATACTGTCTTAAAAAATAATGGTTCAATTTGTATAATGCCTGAAGGAAATCAAGGACCACAGTATAAAATCCGACCATTGGTCAAAGGAATATTCAGGATTGCCTTTAGTTCTCAATTGGAATTAATTGATTTAAAAGAAATTGTAATTATACCGGTGGGTATTGTTTATGAAGATTTATTGGATGTGAGAAAAGGAGTTATAATCAACATAGGGAAAGAAATTCCAATTTCTGATTATGTAGATGATTATCAATCAAATCCTTCTAAAACGGTCAATGAGGTACGATTCAGACTCAAATCTGAATTAGAAAATTTGACAATAAATATTTCAGATAAAATCGATTTCAAAAAATATGAGAAAATTGTAGAAGTCTTTCGCACCCTATTTTCTCAATTAAAATTCATGGACTTTTATGAGGAATTAAAGAAGCAAACGTACAAATTAAATACTGAAATCTCAAATGATGATTTTGAAGATTTGTATCTGATTAGTTCCAAGATTATTTCATTAAGTAATAAGAGCGGCATCCACTACAACTCTATATCAATCAAGGATATCCTATTGTTTGCTATACAAATACCCCTATTGATTATAGGATTTTTTACAAATTTTTTTCCATTCATTTTACCTATTTTATTGCGTAAGAGAATGAATATAAAGGAAAAAGAATTTTGGACCTCTGTTCATTTTGTATTAGCTGCTTTTTCATTCCCACTTGTTTATTTAATTCAATCAGTAGTTATAATGCTCTCATTTGCGTTACCTTTATGGTCGATAATATTATTATTTCCCATGCAATTCATTTTGGGAAAATTGACTTGGAAGGAAATAGGACGATTTAAAACAATTTTATACCAATTAAAAAACTACTATATTAAAACTAAAAAGCCATTAATATACAACGAATTAAGCATCCAAATTAATCAATTTAGGAAAAGAATTTCAGGATCTTTATCAAACTATAAGCTATAGTAAAAAACAACAATGGAATTATCGAGCTTTCAACTCCTGCTGCATATGGTTCATCTGGTAGTATAGGAATTTTATTAATCATTGAATTATTTTTTAAATATGAACCTGACTCTTTGATACTCCAAATGGTTGTCTTAAACAATTGAGATTTAAGCCTTCCCAAATCAAGTTCATGGTTTAATAATTTACTCTTGTATATTTGTAATTTAGTTGAGAATTGCGCATACACTTTACCATAAGTTTTTGAATTCAATTCATGATTGAAAATTTGAGAACTTAATGTTATTTCCTTTACATCATATGATCTAATTTCAGGACTCATTTTATTCTTTTTCAATTCTATATCAAGTTTATAACTATCCATTGGAACGAATTTTGGATATACTCTTTCATTCTCATTCTCATAAATTTGGATAAGTAAAAGTGGTGAAAATACCACTACAACTGTAAAAAACAGTGCTAACATAGCTGTAAATTTATTTTTCATAGGAAGAAGGTTTAGAGTAAAATTTTAAAGAATTCCGATTTGTTGTTTGAACTTATATGTAGCAAATAAATCCCTTTCTGCCAATTCCAATGTTCAAATATTCTATTTGAATTTATCAACTTTAAAATTTGTTTACCAGTGAGATCGTATATCACCATTTCAAAAGATCCATTTAAGCTTTTATTTTTTAAAATCTCATTCAATTGATGATAATTTAAACACTCAATTTCTCTATTGTCAGTAGTATTTGAGAAACCAATATAACCTTCAAATAGCTCATCAGAATTGTAATTATTGAATGTTTCCAAACTTAAATCAGCTATTATCTGGAATGAAGAATTGAGTAACCAAACATGATTAAGTAAAGTCCCTTTTTGTGTAAGTTCCAGCGTTTTGTTTTTGAAATTCTTTATCTTTAAAGGAATTGGTAACAGGTTAAAAGGCAGGAAATTAAAGCTAAAATCTACACCTTTCAGTGAAGTATATATTTGTGCATTTAACAAGCTCGTACCAAATAATTTATACGCATCTTTACCAATTTCAAATTCCTCATTAGCATCGATGCTGAAATAAATTCTGGTATTATCCTCGTATCTATTTTTAAAGTCCTTAATTTTAAGAATTAATTGTGTTGAATTTGAGATGTCATTCACAGGAGTTTTATTTAGGTCCGGATAATTTTTAATATACTGAAGATTCTCATCTGAATAATTCTGAAACATAAAAGCCTCCAATGGATCTAATATTTTCTCATCACAGAATGCTGAAGTGTGATAATTTTCACCATCGAAGAAATATAATGGTGCATGAAAAGGCAGAACTGATTTTAGGTCAATTTTGCACAAATACGGATTACCAAAAAAATTCCAGGATTGATTAAAATAATCTGCATCATAAGTGTAATTGAATTTATTCAATGAAATTGTGTCTGAGACAATCAATTTTTCACCTTTATCAGATATAAATCTAAATTCTGAGGTGTCGTCGACAGCTATAATATATCCACAATTAGCCTGCAACACCTCCTCATCAAGATCTTTCCAATTTCCTGTAGATGTATTTAAATAGGCCCTTCTAAAATTATCATATTTAGCTACATATATATCCGCTTTAATTTCTGGAGTACTTGGATTACCCCAGACTACTTTTATCCACTGATTTTGATCATATTTTTGAATTTCAACGATATTGTACGGGAAACTAATGAATTTCCAATTATTTGGATATAGTTCGATTTCTGTGATTATACTGCTAGTTGGTGTCAAGTTAATGATTCCGTCAGTTTTGAAATTCATTTTACGATCAAAATTCATGATTAAATCCTTTCGTACTATCAAAGAATCCATTTTTTTTAAATGTATTTCTTGTTCTCCCTGCAACGTAATTGAATTGCAAGAGATAGTCTGATTAAATTCAGGCGCATAAAAAATTGGAGAAATTACATAGTTCACATCATTTCCAGAGGCGAACCCACCAATCCAATTCAATTTATTGTTCCAAATTGAGTTGTATTTACCCTCCCATCTTTTTTCTGTATTTTCAAATGCTCCAACATCCACTATCTCATCTCTATAAGTACCGGAAGCATCGTATTTTTGTAGAACAAGAGTATCGGAATTTGTATAATAATTTAAAATTGAATTACTGAAGCCTGAATCAGACAGCTTGCTGCTTGGATTGAATTTAAGAACAGGAACTGAAAAGTCGTTTTTAGTGCTAAGCTTATTATCGAGTTGCAATAGATTTAAATCATTTACAAGTACATTACCTTTGATGAGTGAAAGGATGGAATCTGTAGTAGCTAGGTAAAGTGTGTCAATATAGTTAGCCCCTTCATCTAAAAAAATCATATTTGCATATCTTATACCTGTTTTTTCATTATCAGCCATGCATAAATTGTCTACCAGTAAGTTATTTCGAAGCGATATTTTTTTTCCGTGTGTGTCGTTGCCATTACATGTAATTATACCTGTATCTATATTTTTATTGAGGATTAGGTTTTTCACACAGCTGTTGTTGATTAAGTATGAAAATTTTGTCGGATAACGAATCTGTAGTATATTGCTACCCCCAATATTTTCATAGAAAGTACAATTTTCCAATTGAAAACTAGCCGCAATCGTATAAATAGCACCGCCAAAATATTGGCATTTATTTTTATGAAATGTAGAATTTTCGATCTTTACCACACCATACATAGAAAACAAAGCTCCTGAATTACCTATGGTTGTACTATTTCCAACACCAGTATTTTCGGCAGTATTCTCATAAAAATAGCAATGATTAATGGTTATATTATTATAAAGGTTAGCATAAATACCCCCACCAACGGCATTTAAATTATCTGCCCATATATGATTTTGAATAAAATTACATGAATCCACATAGATTGATGCATAATCATACATATAAATACCTGCACCTCGGTTTCCACAGTTGTGAAGATAACCATTTTGAATACATATATTTTTTAAATGCAGTTGTATATACTTATTGATGGTAAAAATACAGGATTCAAATCCATTAGGAATTGAATCAGATTCAAAGATGGTTTTTTGGGAGGGATTAGCACCAATTATATAAATAGATTTATCAATTACTATCCCTTTTTTACTCACATAATTAATTTCGGATAGACTACTCCAAGTAAACTTACCTTCACAGAAAATGGTATCGCCACTTTGTATTTGATTGTATGCTTTAGAAAATGTTTTGAATGAGTTGATCGGATCAAATCCTAAAAAATCATCATTACCTCTAAAAGAACTTAAAAAAACAGTTTTAGAGTTGAGATTTGTACACAAGGATAGAAGGATGAGAATATACATCCACATTAGTTTGTTCATAATTTTTATAGTTTAGGTTATTAAAAATCAGATACTTAACTAAATGTAGATCAACAAACAAGTCTAGCACTTGTTTGCATCACAAATATAAAAAAAGTAATTAAAAAATAGCACATATAATTTTAATATGAGCAAAATATTTTTATTTTTGCAAACATTAAATCTAAAAATCAATAATCTATTATTTATGAGTAACACAAAAAGAGTCTACACCTTCGGGAATGGAAAAGCCGAAGGGAAGGCAGATATGAAAAACCTATTGGGAGGTAAAGGAGCAAATTTAGCTGAGATGAACCTTATTGGAGTTCCAGTTCCTCCAGGATTCACAATTACAACTGATACCTGTAATGAGTATTATGAATTAGGTAAAAATGAAGTAGTTGCACTTTTGAAACCTGAAGTAGAAAAAGCAATAGCCGGCGTTGAGATATTGATGAACTCCAAATTTGGAGACATAGAAAATCCCCTCTTAGTATCTGTACGTTCAGGAGCCAGAGCATCCATGCCTGGCATGATGGATACAATTTTAAATTTAGGATTGAATGATGCTGTAGTTGAAGGATTAACACGAAAAACAGGTAATCCTCGATTTGCATGGGATTCATATCGTCGTTTCGTACAAATGTATGGGGATGTAGTTTTAGGTATGAAGCCTGTGAATAAAAATGACATTGACCCTTTCGAAGCAATCATTGAAGAAATGAAAGAAAGCAGGGGTGTTCATTTGGATACTGAGTTATCAGTTGAAGATTTGAAAGAACTTGTAGCTAAATTTAAAGCAGCAGTAAAAGCACAAACAGGTCATGATTTCCCTGAATCAGCTTACGAACAATTATGGGGTGCTGTATGCTCTGTATTTGATTCTTGGATGAATGACAGAGCAATCCTTTATAGAAAAATGGAAGGCATACCTGCAGAATGGGGAACAGCAGTTAATGTGCAAGCAATGGTATTTGGAAATATGGGAAGCACTTCAGCAACCGGTGTATGTTTCAGTCGTGATGCTGCAACTGGAGAAGATCTTTTTGTAGGCGAATATTTAATTAATGCACAAGGAGAAGATGTTGTAGCAGGTATACGTACTCCACAACAAATCACCAAAGAAGGATCAATTCGTTGGGCAGTTTTAGCTGAAGTACCTGAAGATGTAAGAGCATCTAAATATCCATCAATGGAAGAAGCCATGCCATCCATTTATGCTGAATTGGATGCATTACAAACTAAATTGGAACAACATTACAAAGATATGCAAGATATGGAATTTACTGTACAAGAAGGTAAATTGTGGTTCTTGCAAACCCGAAATGGAAAACGAACTGGTGCAGCTATGGTAAAAATTGCCATGGACATGTATCGTCAAGGAATGATAGATGAAAAAACAGCTGTTTTACGCATTGATGCATTGAAACTAGACGAATTGTTACATCCTGTTTTTGATAAATCAGCTATAAAAAATGCACAAATTATTGCAAAGGGATTGGCTGCTTCACCTGGTGCTGCAACTGGTAAAATTGTATTTAATGCAGATGATGCTTCGGAATGGGCACAGGCTGGTGAAAAAGTAATTATGGTTCGTGTTGAAACTTCCCCTGAAGACTTAGCAGGTATGGCTGCAGCTGAAGGTATACTAACAGCAAGAGGTGGTATGACTTCTCATGCTGCTGTTGTAGCTCGTGGTATGGGTAAATGTTGTGTGTCAGGAGCAGGAGCTTTGAAGATTGATTACAATACCAAGCAAATGGAAGTTGATGGATTGATTTTGAAAGAAGGTGATTATATTTCATTAAATGGATCAACAGGAGAAATTTTCTTAGGACAAGTTGCAACTCAAGAAGCAGAGCTCGATTCCGATTTTGGCGAAATTATGGTGTTATCTGATAAATTCACCAAAATGGCTGTAAGAACAAATGCTGATACTCCACATGATGCATTAGTTGCACGTAAATTTGGAGCAACTGGAATAGGCCTATGTCGTACAGAGCATATGTTTTTTGAAGGTGATAAAATCAAAGCAATGCGTGAAATGATTTTAGCAAAAGATGCTGATGGTAGACGTGTAGCTTTAGCAAAAATATTACCATATCAACAAGATGATTTTGAAGGAATATTTGAAGCAATGCAAGGATATCCAGTGACTGTTCGTTTATTGGATCCACCTTTACATGAATTTGTTCCTCATGATGAAAAAGGTCAGCAAGAAATGGCTGACGCCATGAATGTGACCTTAAAATCAATTCAAGACCGTGTTTCATCCCTTCATGAACAAAACCCAATGTTAGGTCATCGTGGTTGTCGTTTAGGTAATACTTTCCCGGAAATCACAGAGATGCAAACAAAAGCAATTTTGGGAGCTGCATTGAACTTGAAGAAAAAAGGAATAGTTGCAATACCAGAAATTATGGTTCCTCTAGTAGGTATTTTATATGAATTCCAAGAACAAGAAAAAGTCATTCGTGAAACTGCTGCAGCTTTGTTTGAAGCTACAGGTGACTCGATTGATTTTAAAGTTGGAACCATGATTGAAATACCTCGTGCTGCACTAACTGCTGATAAAATTGCAGCTAAAGCTGAGTTTTTCTCTTTTGGCACCAACGATTTAACTCAAATGACTTTTGGTTATTCACGCGACGACATTGCTACTTTCTTACCTATTTATTTGGAAAAGAAAATTCTGAAAGCAGATCCATTCCAAGTTTTGGATAGAAATGGAGTTGGTCAATTGGTAAGAATGGCAACTCAAAAAGGTCGTCAGGTTAGACCAGAATTAAAAGTTGGTATTTGTGGTGAACATGGTGGTGAACCATCTTCTGTTGAATATTGTCATATGGTAGGATTAAACTATGTTAGTTGCTCTCCCTTCCGTGTTCCAATTGCAAGATTATCTGCAGCTCAAGCAGCTTTGAAACATCCAGCAAATTGATTGTTTGAAGATTTTAAGAGGTGAAAGTTTTTTCTTTCACCTTTTTTTTGTTAAAAAGACTAATTTTGTAATCTCTACTTTGCAATTTAAGAGATTATTTGTATTTTTGTGGCTATTAAATTAGCCCGATATGGATAAACTTGAGTCGTTTTATATCACTCATAATTATTTAGTTAAAAAAGTTCAATCGCCAGTAAGAAGGCAATTGTCTGATGAAATAGACTGGAACGACCGTCTTATCGGGATTAAAGGCAGTAGAGGTGTTGGAAAGACAACATTCTTATTGCAATATGCAAAAGATAATTTCGGGACAGATAGGAGATGTTTGTATGTGAATTTCAATAATTTTTATTTCACTGTTCACACATTAGTAGAATTTGCTCAGAAATTTTACGATCAGGGAGGAAGAGTTCTCTTATTGGATCAAACTTTTAAATATGAAAACTGGTCAAGTGAAATCAGGGAATGTTATTTTCAATTTCCAGAGCTTAAAATTGTATTTTCAGGATCATCAGTGATGCGACTGATAGAAGACAATGAAGATTTAAAAGACATTGTAAAAGTCTATAATTTAAGAGGATTTTCCTTCAGAGAATTCTTAAATCTAAAATTAAATCTTCAGTTGCCTTCCTATAGTTTACAAGAACTTATTGATAATAATTTAGACATTGCAAGAGAAATTCAATTAAATTTCAATCCCTTGGATTATTTTGATGATTATCTTAAACACGGTTATTATCCATTTTTTTTGGAAAACAGAAATTTTTCTGAAAATTTACTTAAAACATTGAACATGATGTTGGAGGTAGACATTTTATTAATCAAGCAAATTGATTTAAAATATTTATCCAAAATCAGAAAATTGGTTTATTTAATTTTAGCTAATTCACCAGGACCAGCAAATGTAAGTCAGTTGAGCGTTGAGATTCAAACCTCAAGAGCTACAATAATGAATTACATCAAGTATTTAAAAGATGCTCGGATATTAAATTTACTTTACCAAGAGGGTGAGGATTTTTCAAAAAAACCGAAGCAAATTTACGTACATAATACTAATTTGATGCATGCAGTATACCCTGAATTGGACAACAAAGAAGCAGAACATAAGACCTTCTTATATAATTCTTTGCATTCTAAACACAAGGTAAATTTAAGCAAATATCACAACGATTTTTGTGTTGATTATGAATTACATATCAAGTACGACAACAAATCACACAATCGTCATGGATCAAAAACATATTATGCAGTAGATTATTTAGAAACAGAAAATAAACATGAAATACCCTTGTGGTTATTCGGATTTTTATATTAATAAAATTCAAACAAAACTATATTATGGCAAAAACAAAAAAATTTCTTACATGTGATGGTAATCATGCCGCCGCGCATGTATCTTACATTTTCAGTGAAGTTTCTGCAATTTACCCAATTTCTCCTTCATCCAACATGGCTGAATATGTTGATGAATGGGCAGCAAATGGTCGTTTGAACATGTTTGGGGAAAAATTACAAGTTCAAGAAATGCAATCTGAAGGTGGTGCAGCTGCTGCAATGCATGGTGCATTGCAAGCTGGAGCTCTAACATCAACATATACTGCTTCTCAGGGTCTTATGTTAATGATTCCAAATATGTATAAAATGGCTGGAGAATTACTTCCAGGCGTTTTTCACGTATCTGCACGTGCATTGGCAGCTCAAGCACTTTCTATCTTTGGTGATCATCAGGACGTGATGGCAGTTCGCCAAACCGGTTGTGCTTTATTTGCTTCAGGATCTATTCAAGAAGTTATGGATCTTGCTGCAGTTGCTCATTTATCTGCAATTAAATCAAGAATTCCTTTCGTTCATTTCTTTGACGGATTCCGTACTTCTCACGAAATTCAAAAAATTGAAGAAATTGACAGAGAAGCATTAATTGGACTAGTAGACCAACAAGCTTTGGCTGAATTTAGAAGCAGAGCATTAAATTCTGAAGCACCTGTGCTAAGAGGTACTGCTCAAAACCCAGACATCTATTTCCAAGCAAGGGAAGCTGCTAATCCATTTTACGATGCAGTTCCGGGAATTGTAGAAAATTACCTGAACGAATTAGGAAAAATTACGGGTAGACATTATAAATTGTTTGATTATTACGGAGCTGAAGATGCAGACAGAATAGTAATCGCTATGGGTTCATCTACTGAGACTATTCGTGAAACAATTGACTACATGGTTAAAAATGGTGAGAAAGTTGGTTTGATTGCAGTACATTTATACAGACCATTCTCAGCCAAACATTTCTTGGCTGCTCTTCCTAAAACGACTAAGAGAATTTGTGTTTTAGATAGAACAAAAGAACCTGGAGCTCCTGGTGAACCTTTATATCTTGATGTTAAAGACTGTCTTTACGAAGCAGAAGATCGTCCATTGGTAGTGGGTGGTCGTTATGGTTTATCATCCAAAGACTTTACTCCTGCTCAAGTATTAAGTGTATTTGAAAATTTAAGTCTTCCTTCTCCAAGAAACGGATTTACAGTTGGTATCGTTGATGATGTTACCTTCACTTCATTGCCAATGAAGGAAGAAATTTCATTAAACGATACTGGTATTTATGAAGCTAAATTCTATGGTTTAGGTGCAGATGGTACTGTAGGTGCTAATAAAAACTCAATTAAGATTATTGGAGACAATACAGATAAATATTCTCAAGCTTATTTCGAATATGATTCTAAGAAATCAGGTGGTTTCACTTGTTCACACTTAAGATTTGGTGATTCCCCTATTCGTTCAACCTATTTTGTAACTACACCAGATTTCGTAGCTTGTCACGTACAAGCATACCTTCGTTTATATGATGTAACCAAAGGTTTAAAGAAAAATGGTACAATGTTGTTGAACACCGTTTGGACTCCCGACGAAGTCAGACAAAACCTTCCTGTAAATGTAAAAAAACATTTAGCTGCCAATAATATCACACTTTATATTATTAATGCAACTAAAATCGCTCAGGAAATTGGTTTAGGCCATAGAACAAATACTATTTTACAATCAGCCTTCTTTAAAATTGCCAACGTAATTCCTTATGATTTGGCAGTAGATCAAATGAAAAAAGCGATTGTGAAATCATATGGTAAAAAAGGACAGGAAATCGTTGATAAAAACTATGCTGCTGTTGATCGCGGTGGAGAATACACTCGTGTAGATATACCTGCAGAATGGGCAAATCTAGCAGATGAGAACGAAGTTGTAAATCCTAACTTCCCTGAATTTGTAAAAAGCATCGTGGTACCGGTTAATGCTCAATCTGGTAATGACATTCCTGTATCTGCCTTTACAGGTAGAGAGGATGGTACTTGGGATCAAGGAACTGCAAAATTCGAGAAACGTGGTGTAGCCTCCAGAGTTCCAGTTTGGAAAATGGAAAACTGTATACAATGTAACCAATGTGCTTATGTTTGCCCTCACGCTGCAATTCGTCCATTTATCTTGGATCAAAACGAACAAGCAAATGCACCTTTTGATTCATTAAAAGCTGTTGGTAAACAATTTGCCGATATGACATTCCGCATCCAAGTTGACGTTCTTGACTGTATGGGTTGTGATAACTGTGCTGATGTTTGTCCAGGAAATAAAAATGGAAAAGCTTTGGATATGGTGCCAATTGAAACACAATATGATAATCAAGCTAATTGGGATTATTGTGTGGATCAGGTGAAAACCAAACAACATTTGGTAGATGTGAAATCAAATGTTAAATTCTCTCAGCTAGCAACTCCATTGTTTGAATTCTCAGGCGCTTGTTCTGGTTGTGGTGAAACTCCATATGTAAAACTAGTAACACAATTATTTGGTGATCGTCAAATGATTGCAAATGCAACAGGTTGTAGTTCAATTTACTCCGCCTCTGCCCCATCAACTCCATATACTACTGATGACAATGGTCGTGGTCCAGCTTGGGCAAACTCATTGTTTGAAGACAATGCTGAGTTTGGTTTAGGTATGTTGTTTGCTAATGAGCAACTTCGTGATCGTATTGAGCGATTAATGAAATCTGCTTTGGCTGAAAAATGTTGTTCTGAAGAATTACAAGAATTATTTACTCAATGGATTGCCAATAAAGAAGATGGTGATGAAACGTTGATTTTATCTAAAAAGATTAAACCATTACTTAAATCAGAAACATGTTCTTATTGCAAGGAAATTGATGGTTTAAGTAAGTATTTAGTTAAACAATCACAATGGATTATTGGTGGTGATGGTTGGGCTTACGATATTGGTTTCGGTGGACTAGACCACGTGATTGCATCTGGTAAAAATGTAAACATCTTGGTATTGGATACTGAAGTTTATTCCAACACAGGTGGTCAAGCATCAAAATCTACTCCAGTAGCTGCTGTAGCTAAATTTGCTGCCGCTGGTAAAAGAATCCGTAAGAAAGATTTGGGTATGATTGCTGCTACTTATGGTTATGTATACGTTGCACAAGTTGCAATGGGAGCTAATCAAGCACAAACTCTGAAAGCCATTCGTGAAGCAGAAGCATATGATGGACCATCTATCGTTATTGCATATTCACCATGTATTAGCCACGGTTTAAGAAAAGGTATGGGTAAGGCAAACGAAGAAGAGAAAATGGCTGTAGAATCTGGATACTGGCATTTGTATCGTTACAATCCTGCTTTAGAACTTGAAGGTAAAAATCCAATGCAGCTTGATTCAAAAGAGCCTAATTGGGAATTATTCAAGGATTTCTTAAGATTGGAAGTTCGTTATACTTCATTAGAAAAACAATTCCCACAAGAAGCTATAGAATTGTTTGCTGCTGCTGAAGAGAATGCTAAATGGCGTTTTAACACATACAAACGTATGTCAGAACAGAAATTTGGGGAGTAATAAATAGAAAAAGGGTCTGGTAGTAATACCGACCCTCTTAATAAAATTAGAATTTAAACAGGAGGATAATCAATTGGATTACTTCCTGTTTTTTTATTGGACTATTCTTTATTAAATTGGTTTTTTAACTTAATTAGATATGCATGGTCTGTCAGATCTACTTTCACTGGAACAACAGACACAAAGCCATGATTCATCGCCCAATCATCCGTATCTTCGGCTTTGGGCTCATGATTCTCATATTGACCAGTCAACCAGAAATAAGCTCTACCCGCAGGATCAATTCTCTTTGCAAATTCCTGTGTCCATCTACCCTCACATTGTCTGGATATTCTCAATCCTTTAATCTCCAATTTTGGAGCATTCACGTTTAAACAAACACCATAAGGTAAGGGGTTTTTCAATTCATTTTCTATTATTTGTTTGATATATGGTCCAAAATGAGAGAAATCTGCATCATAAGAATAATCATCTATGGACAAGCCAATGGAAGAAATCCCATTTACACAACCTTCTAGTACAGCTCCCATTGTGCCAGAGTAAATAACATTAATTGCAGCGTTTGAACCATGATTTATACCTGAGAGCAATATATCAGGTTTTTTATCAACAAATAACTCATTCAAAGCCAACTTCACACAATCAGTTGGTGTTCCATTGCATGTATAAACTTTTAAACCAGGAACATCTTTGACAAGTTTAAATCTTAGAGGTTGAGAAACAGTGATTGCATTTGATTGACCTGACCGAGGACCGTCAGGTGCCATAACTATAACCTCCCCAAATTGTTGGGCAATTTCTGTTAGTACAGAAATACCTTTAGCTTGATCACCATCATCATTGGTTATAAAAATAAGTGGTTTTTGCATCTTTATTGAATTTAAATCTAATCTTTTTTTCATATTTTTGCTTTTGTAAAGATAAGAAATCTGCATCTTCCATTTAGAAATTTAAATGAAAAAATTATTAATCTATATATTATTTTTATTCCCCCTGAATATTTCCGCAATAGATGATATAGAAAGTTTATATAAAATACGTGCTAGTCTTGTTAATGGTAATATCCAATCATTTGGTACCAAAAGATTAGATAATATTATAGGAGAGCCGATAGGAGGCTTTGAGTTTGGATTAAGTTTTAATTCATCTTTATTATCAAATAATTTATGGCCCTACAGACATAATTATCCTGATTTAAGTATAAATTTCCTTAGTATGAATTTAGGGAATGACTCTATTCTTGGTCAAATGTTTAGTTTGTATCCTCAATTAGATTATGAAATCTACAAATGGAAAAGGTTCAAATTCAATTTAACTGGAGGAACGGGGATTTCCTACTTAAATAAAACATTTGATAATTCTCTGGTATACAAAGAAGATGGCGTTACCATAGATTTTGACCATAGTAATTCCGCCATAGGATCACATTTTAATATACTTTTCACTTTTGGAGGCAATATAGATTATAATGTGAATCAGAATCTTAAATTATTTGCTGGATTAAAGTCCTATCATGTTACCAATGCAAACTTACAACAACCCAATGGAGGTTTGAATATATTCACAACCAATTTAGGAGTAATTTATACTCCTAGTACTAAAATAGTCGCTCAAAGGAAAACTTGTTGTGTTCCTGATATAGACAAAAAGATCAGTTATGAATTGATCGCATCTGGAGGCAGTCGAGAGTTATATTATAAGATCAATCAACGATTTACAACCGGAAGCTTAACTTTCTCAGGTTTCAAACCCTTAACAAATTATTTACGAGTTGGTCTTGGTGCTGATTTGTTTTATGATGCAGCGTTTTCCTATTACAATATTGATGATAATCTAACTTTTAGAAGAACTTATTTAGTAGCCGACAAGTTTAGTAATAGATTTAGATTTGGAATAAGCATACAACCTGAGATTATTTTTGATAGATTGACAATTGGATTACACAATGGTATTTACTTAATTAATCCTATCAAAAATCTAGAGCCATATAAGGATGCACAGATTGGTACTTTCGTAAATAATCCCAAAGGTCTTCTGTATTTATACAATTTAAATAAAGAAGATGGTTGGCTTTACAGTAGAATTTCGGTAAAATACAAACTAACTGAGAAATACATACTATCTACTGCAATTAAAACACACTTAACAAATGCTGAATTTCTTGAGTTTGGGATAGGTTATAGATTCGTTGATTAAGTAATTAATTTATTTGCGCTTTTAAAATGAAAAAGCTACTTATAATCTGTTTCATATGTAGTTTATTCTTAAAACTAAATGCAATAGACTTTAACATCTCTTCTTTTCAAGTAAATATTGTTCGCGGACAAATCATCTCCCATGATCAAAAGATTGACAATTTAAAATCTAATGGTATTTGGGGTGCTGAAATGAATTACTTGTTGCCTTCTAAAGCATTCAAAAACCCATTATTGGGGATGTACAATCATCCTGAAGTAGGATTAGGACTCGTATACCTTGATTTGGGAAACCCTGAATTAACTGGCCAATTATTGGCATTATATCCTTATATGAATTGGAAGGTTTTAAGAACAAATCAGATTCTGATAAATCTTAAGCCAGGTGTTGGAATGAGTTATTTAACACGTTCTTATGATAACACAAATCAGATTAACAAAGTTATTGGATCTAAACTGAATGTATATTTTGCTCTTGGAGCTAACCTAGAATATAATATTTCAAAGAACCTAAGCATAAGTTGGGATATACATGCCAACCATGCATCGAATGGGAATTTTAAAGCACCAAATATTGGTTATAATATTTTAAACAATTCCATTGGTTTGAAATTTTACACCAATTTTGAAGAATATCATCAAACTGACAAACCCGTGAACTTATCATCCAAACAGAAGTATCATTTCGAAATTATTGCTTCTGGAGGACGTAAAGAACTGTATTACAAGGAAGATATAGTGTATACTACGGGATCTATTGTTTTTGCAGGAGTACGCAATTTCAATCGGATATTTAAAGTTGGCCTAGGAACTGATCTCTTTTATAATCAATCCTATTCAGCAATTAATATATCCCCCCAACCCGAATTAAACACTACAAGCTATCAAAGGACTTATATTACTGAGGATAAATTCAGTAACAGATTAAGAGTTGGTTTGAGCATACAGCCGGAATTGGTTTTCAATAGAGTATCAGCCGGAATACATTTGGGAATTTACCTTTACAATCCTATTCGCAATTTGGAGCCATTTACAGGCTTAGGAAATTTAGATAAAGGTCTAATATACCCATATGATGTAAATGAAGAGGACGGCTGGTTTTATTCCCGAGCCGCCCTCAAATACAGACTTACTGATGAATTATTTATCTCCCTAGGATTAAAGACCCATTTAAACAAATCAGAATTTATTGAATGGGGATTGGGATATAAATTTTAATTACTTATCTAGTTTCACCAATCTTTTTTGTGATTTCATCAAATTGCTTGATTGCAAAGCAATGATTTTAGTTTCATTTAAAATACTCAGGTAAAGAATACTATTTCTAGTTCCAGAAGTATTTCCTTTAGCTCTTTTGATTTGATTTTTAGATGCTTTAGAGAACAAATCAGAAATTAAATGACGTTTCTCCAACATATTATCAAAATTACTGTAATTTCTTGCTTTAATCATGTTCAAGAAGTCATATGATACATCTATAACAGCATCAGCAAGTGTTTGAAGATCTTCATATTGTTCTTTAGATAAACCTTCATGGTTGTTATCAATGAATTTATAGGAAGATTCTGTAATAACTTTGAGTGACTTCGAAATTTCATAAAAATAATCTATGTTTTGTACATAGAACATTCCAATTTCCACTGAAGCAGATTCTATTCTTTTCAAAGTAGGTACAACCTCGTTGTGTCTTAAGTTTTTATATCGACGATACAAAGCTTCAGACTCTTTATTCAGTTGATGCAAAAGTCTGCGGTCTTCATGAAATAGACCATCTAAAGTTGATTTAAGAATTCGAACATAAGTTTCAATTGCATTCTCCATTTCAGCAGAGCAAGAAACAATTAAATCATGTTCGTTATTAATTTCACGAGAGACAATTTCTTCTTTTTTCTCTTCACGTTTTTTATGAACGATAGCGAATTGTATTAAAAGTAGAACCACCAAGATCAACATACCGAAAATTGCCCAATTACCACCATACAACAGTACAAAAGCAATTATTAAGGACACTGTAAATGCAACCAATGCAGTAAGGAACCATCCGCTAATCACTGTGAGCACACCAGTAATACGATAAACAGCACTTTCTCTACCCCATGCTTTATCAGCTAAGGAAGATCCCATAGCAACCATGAAAGTCACATAGGTAGTAGAAAGAGGTAATTTTAATGAAGTCCCTGCACTAATAAGCAAGGCAGCAACAGTTAAATTAACAGAAGCTCTGATTAAGTCGAAAGAAGGATTACCTTTCAATGATTCTTTTGACGGTTCAAAACGGCTTGATAGAAAATCCTGAACCTTAACAGGAGTGATCATCTTGAATAATTTTCCAAGACTTAATGCACGTCGCACCAATGAACGAGAAGCTTGACTTGATGCAAAATTCTCTACTCCATCCCCTTGTCTAGAAAGATCTACTGTGGTTTTGGTAACAGATCTTGATTTCTTTGAAAACCATAAGGATAGGATCATAATCAATCCAGCACCAAACAAGAACCTCCAATCTACCTGTACAGGATGACTCAATTCAGTCATATATAAATCAGAAAGATTGCCACCATTGGTTACAAAAGCATCGGCAATTTGGAATGAAGACAATCCAGCCATGAATACACCGATGAAATTCACTAAGTCATTGCCCGCAAAAGCAAGAGCCAATGCTGCAGTTCCCATTAAAATAATAAATTTCAATATATTCGCTTTCAATATATGCTGGAAAAATGCCATTATTGCAGTCCAACCTACAAAAGTATAGATTAGGAATGAATTCATATGGTCATTTAAAAATGTCAACACATCTTTTGACACCAAAGTGGACCCTTTTAAGCCCTTGAAAATAATGAAGTAAGTGATAGCTGTCAATGCTAAACCAGACCATACTGCACCTATCCACTTGAAAGATTTTTTGTAGTTGAACGAAAACAATAATCTGGAAAAGTACATTACAATAGCTCCCACAATAAATGCAATAACCACTGAAATAAATATACCAGAGATAATTTTGAGTGCTTTTGCTGTATTGATATATTCACCAAGAGTATTCATGTCAAAATCATTTTGCCAGATTGTGAACAAAGATACAGCAACAGCAGATCCAAGAAGTTCAAACACTAAGGATACTGTTGTAGAAGTAGGTAATCCAAAAGTGTTGAATACATCGAGGAGTATGACATCTGTAATCATAACTGCCAAGAAAAGAATCATAATATTGCTAAAAGAAAACATTTCAGGGTAGAAAACTCCATTACGAGCTACTTCCATCATACCACTTGAAAAAAGAGATCCCAACAATACACCTGCCGATGCGACTGTTAGGATCAACCAAACTGGAGCTACTTTTGAGCCAATACTTGAATTTAGAAAGTTGACTGCATCATTTGATACACCTACAATCAAATCTAGCACGGCTAGACCAAGAAGGGTAATGATGATGACTAAATAAATACTATCCATTATACCGATAATTAAGTTTGTAATGTAAATTTAAAATTAATTTAACCTAAATGTAATATCGGTAGCGAAGATAATAAAAATAGACACAAGTCTAAAGAAAGTACGTTAACTTTCTTGAATAAATATTATAGTTTTTTCTGTACTTCTATTTCTTCGTAACTTTCAATAATATCACCAACGCGAATATCATTGTAGTTCTTAACGTTTAGTCCACATTCGTAATTGTATCCCACTTCTTTTACGTCTTCTTTGAAGCGTTTCAATGAATCCAACTCACCACTATAGATTACGATACCATCGCGAATTACACGAACTTTATTGTTTCGTTTGATTTTTCCTTCACGAACCAAACACCCAGCAACAGTACCCACTTTAGTAATTTTGAATACTTCAAGTACTTCAACAGAAGCAGTAATTTCTTCTTTTATGTCTGGAGAAAGCATTCCTTCCATTGCAGATTTGATCTCTTCAATGGCATCATAGATAATTGAATACAATCTAACATCAATCTCTTCCTTATCTGCCATTTTACGTGCACTTGAGGTTGGTCTAACCTGGAAACCAATAATAATTGCATTTGAGGCAGCAGCAAGAAGAATATCAGAATCAGAAATTGCACCCACAGCTTTATGAATCACATTTACTTGAATATTTTCAGTTGATAATTTCAATAAAGAGTCAGACAATGCTTCAACCGAACCATCCACATCACCTTTAACAATGATATTCATTTCTTTAAAATCACCCAAGGCAATACGTCGTCCGAGTTCATCCAGCGTAAAGTGTTTTTTAGTTCTCAGACTCTGTTCACGTTGTAACTGCTCACGTTTGTTTGTAATTTCACGAGCTTCTTGTTCGGTGTTCATCACATTAAAGTTATCACCAGCTTGTGGAGCACCATTCAAACCAAGGATCAGTACAGGTTCAGCTGGTCTAGCCTCTTGGATTCTTTGGTTTCGTTCGTTAAACATTGCTTTAACTTTTCCAAAATAAGTACCCGCAAGAACCACATCTCCTTGGCGCAAAGTACCATTTTGAACCAACACTGTAGAGATATATCCCCTACCCTTATCTAATTCTGATTCGATAACAGAACCAACAGCATTTTTATTAGGATTTGCTTTCAAATCAAGCATTTCAGCTTCAAGTAAAACTTTCTCCAATAATTCCTGTATACCTAAACCTTGTTTAGCTGAAATATCCTGTGATTGGTATTTACCACCCCATTCTTCCACAAGGTAATTCATATTAGCAAGTGTTTCCTTGATTTTTTCAGGATTTGCACCGGGTTTATCTACTTTATTGATTGCAAATACCATAGGTACATTTGCGGCAGAAGCGTGGTTTATTGCTTCAATAGTTTGAGGCATCACATTATCATCGGCCGCCACAATAATGATCGCAATATCCGTAATTTTTGCTCCACGAGCACGCATCGCAGTAAACGCTTCGTGACCAGGAGTATCCAAAAATGTAATTCGTTGACCATTTTCTAATTTCACATTGTATGCTCCAATGTGCTGAGTAATACCCCCAGCTTCACCAGCAATCACATTGGTTTTACGTATATGGTCAAGCAAAGATGTTTTACCATGATCGACATGACCCATAACTGTTACAATCGGAGCTCTAGGTTCCAAGTCTTCTTCAGTATCGGGATCTTCTTCACCCAAAGCTTCAACAAGTTCATGACTTACAAATTCTGTTGTAAAACCAAATTCCTCCGCAACAATATTGATAGTTTCAGCATCTAATCGTTGATTGATAGACACCATCATGCCAATACTCATACAAGTACCAATCACTTGATTTACAGATACATCCATCATAACCGCTAGTTCACTAACTGTAACAAACTCTGTCAACTTCAATACAGTTTCCTGTTCGCGTTCTTGATCTGCTATTTCTTGTTGGCGAGCACTAAAAGAATCTCTCTTCTCACGACGATATTTAGATCCTTTGTTTTTCTTATTTCCACCAGCTAATCTAGCTAATGTTTCTTTGATTTGTTTTTGTACTTCCTCTTCGTCAACAACTGTTTTGATTGGTTTTTTCACCTTATCTTTAAAGTTATTGTTCGGACTACCTTGATTAGGACCTTTATTGGCTTCCTTTTTACGAAGATTATCGCCAGGGAATTTATTTATATCAACCTTATGATTATTAGTAAAACGTTCACGTTTCTTTTTAGCCTGATCACCCTGAGCACCATCTGTTTTAGGAGCATTTGGATCAACTTTTTTAGCTTCAAAAGGTTTTTTATTCTTTTCTTCTCTTTCTTTTTTCTTTTGCTCCTTTGTTTTAGGCTTTGGACGAGTACTTTGATTGATTTGATCCAGATTAATAGACCCAATAACCCTTGGAGTATTTTGAATGGTAGAACGAGATAATGTAAAAACATCATCCTCTTTAGTTTCAACAATTTTAGTTGTTGGCACTGTTATAGGTTCAACTTTCTCTACTTTTTCAGGCTCTTTTTCTTCAACTATTTCTGGAGTTTTCTCAATAAAAGTCTGAATTTCAACCTTCTCAACCACCTCTTTTACTGGTTCAGGAGTTGGAGTTTCAACCGCTTGATCAATAATGGGTTCAACTTTCACTTCAACTACCTTTTCCTCTACTGGTTTTTCAGGAATTTTCTCTTCGTGAATCTCTACAATAGGCTCTACAAACTTCTTTTCTTCTTCAACCTTAACCGATTTTGGCTTATTAATAGCATCAAGATCAATCTGTCCAACTTGTTTAAACTGTGGTAAATGATCTTCAGGAACGGATGTTTGAATTAGTTCTGGTAGTTTATCCTGAGCTTTTTCACCATAACCTTCCAGAGCCACAGTAGCAGCCTTTTCTTTATTGTGTCGTTCATGACTTAATCGTTCAGACTCAAGTTTCAGAGCCATATCCTTATTGAATTCTTTAGCGAGCAACAAATAGTCCTCATCTGTTAATTTCATATTAGGATCTGCGCTGAGTTTATGACCCTTTTTGGCCAAAAATTCAACAGCAGTTGACATTCCGATATTTAAATCTTTACAAGCTTTACTTAATCTTATAGGCATATTTTGGTTGGTTGATGGTTATTGTAAAAGTTTTTTTAAATTATTCTTCTTCGAACTCAGCTTTTAAAATTCGAAGAACTTCATCAATTGTTTCTTCTTCCAAGTCTGTACGATTAATCAAGTCTTGGCGAGGAACAGCTAATACACTCTTAGCGGTATCGTATCCAATAGATTTAATAGTATCAATTACCCATTGTTCTATTTCATCACTAAATTCATCCAAATAGATATCTTCAGTTTCTTCCAAATCATCAATTTCACGATATACTTCCAATTCGTATCCAGTCAACATGCTGGCCAAACGAATATTCATACCACCTTTACCAATTGCCAATGAAACTTCTTCAGGTTTCAAATAGATATCAGCTTTGTTGTTCTCATGAAAACGGATTGATGAAACTTTAGCAGGACTTAAAGCACGAGAAATAAACAAGCTGGTATTAGCTGTATAATTGATAACATCTATATTTTCATTTCTCAACTCACGTACAATGCCATGAATTCTTGAACCTTTTACACCTACACATGCACCAACAGGATCAATTCTATCATCGTATGATTCTACAGCAACCTTAGCACGTTCACCTGGCATACGAGCAATCTTCTTGATGGTAATCAAACCTTCAAAGATCTCAGGTACTTCAAGTTCAAAAAGTCTTTCCAAAAAGACTGGAGAAGTACGAGAAAGAATAATCTTAGGATTGTTGTTTTTATTCTCAACCATTGCTACTACAGCACGTACAGTATCACCTTTGCGATAGAAGTCTGAAGGTATTTGCTCAGATTTAGGAAGGTAAAGTTCATTTCCTTCATCATCTATAAGCAACATTTCTTTTTTCCAAATTTGATAAAGTTCAGCACTCACAATTTGTCCAACTTTATCGCTGTATTTTTGGAATACATTGTCTTTTTGTAATTCTAAAATTTTAGAAGAAAGAGTTTGTCGTAAGTTCAGAATAGCACGTCGACCGAATCCGATAAAATCAACTGCATCTGTAACTTCTTCGCCCAATTCATAGTCTTCATCAATTTTCTTGGCTTCAGTCAATGAAATTTCAAGGTTGTCATCTTCTAGATCTTCATCTGCAACCACTATACGGTTACGATAAATTTCGAAGTCACCTTTATCGGGGTTAATAATTACATCATAGTTTTCATCACTGCCAAACATTTTGGCAATAACATTTCTGAAGGACTCCTCCATTACAGAGATCAAAGTACTTCTATCGATGCTTTTAAGTTCCTTGAATTCGGAAAAAGTATCAATAAGGTTGACAGTTTCTTTTTTGCTCATTGCTATTTGAAATGAATTATCAATTTTGTTGTTTTTATATCTGAAAGATTAATTACTAATTCTTCATTGATAGTCGTTTTGCGTTTAGCTCCTTCAAGCTTTACAGACTTTTCAATTGAGAGTTTAATAAGATCTGTGTCTACTTTGGTTAAAACTCCTGAAAGTTTCTTCCCATTTTTAAGTAAAACCTCTACCTCATTATCAATGTTTTTTTCGTATTGCTTAATAACTTTAAATGGCTCTGAAATTCCGGCAGAACTGATTTCCAATTCATAGTCCTCCACTTCCCTATCCAGTTTTGACTCAATAAATCGGTGAAGCTTCACACAATCATCCAAGGAAACACCATCAAAGGTGTCAATTTCAATCGAAATTCTATTGTCGGGTGAGATTTTCAAATCAACCAAATAAAATTCCAATTCTGATTCTAAATATTCAGCAACTATTGATTTAACTTGTTCAAGAGCGATCATAAAGAGTATATATTCAACGACGAAGGGGACACCCGTCCCCTCCACACATACGTATTTCGACTACAAATATAGTCAAAAGTATTTAAAAATACAATTTTTATTAAAAATATTATATTTCTGTATATTGTTTTTGGTAATAATTTTGATACTCACCACTGGTTACATTATCTAACCATTCTTGATTTTCAAGATACCAATCAACAGTTTTATCCAATCCTTCTTCAAATTGAAGTGATGGTGTCCAACCTAGTTCATTCTGCAACTTAGTTGAATCAATAGCATATCTCAAGTCATGTCCAGCTCTATCCTTAACGAAAGTAATCAACTGAGCAGATTCACCTTGAGAACGCCCCAATTTTTTATCCATAATTTCACAAAGAGTGTGAATTAAATCTATGTTTTTCCACTCATTATGACCTCCTATATTGTAGGTATCCCCATTTTTACCTTCATGAAATATCAGATCAATTGCTCTGGCATGGTCATTCACCCACAACCAATCACGAATATTTTCACCTTTACCATATACAGGTACAGGTTTATTGTTTTTAATGTTGTGTATTGCAAGTGGAATCAATTTCTCAGGAAAATGATTTGCACCATAATTGTTGGAACAATTTGAAACTACAACAGGTAATCCATAGGTATGGTGGTAAGCACGAACGAAGTGATCTGAGGATGCTTTTGCAGCAGAATAAGGACTGCGTGGATCATAAGCGGTATCCTCCAGAAAAAATCCGGTATCACCCAAAGATCCATATACTTCGTCTGTTGAAATATGATAAAAACGCTTTCCATCCATATTACCTTTCCAATGATTTTTGGCAGCGTTCAACAAATTTGCTGTACCAAACACATTGGTTCGAATAAAAGCAAAAGGGTCTGTGATAGATCTATCCACATGTGACTCAGCAGCCAAATGCACCACTCCATCAAAGTCATATTTATCAAATAGTTGAGGAATAAAAATTTCATCAGTTATATCACCTTTTACAAAAGTATAGTTTGGAGAATCAGCTATATCCTTCAAATTTTCTAAATTTCCAGCATAAGTAAGAGCATCCAAATTTACAATCTGATAATCAGGATATTTTGTAACAAACAGTCTCACAACATGTGAGCCAATAAATCCGGCACCACCGGTAATAAGGATTTTTCGTTTCATTTAAGTATTTACAATTTAAATTACGATCGCAAAATTAATTCTTTTTTTGAGTAATTAAAAAACTTTTATTTACTTTGCACAGATGGACAGATTAATGTTACATATAGAAAAATTATTGGTCAATAACGAATATGTCGTTGTTCCAGGTTTGGGTGGCTTTATTGTTCAAAATCTTTCCTCCCAAATTGTCGGAAATTCAATTCAATCGCCAAGTGTAACCATCGGTTTTAATCCACTAATTAAACAAGAAGACGGTTTATTAGCCTTGTCGCTTTCAAGAGATTTGAAAATAAGTTACAGAGAAGCTGCAGCCAATATTCGCTCTATAATAAATGGTTTTAAATCAAATTTAACTGACAATTCATATTTAACTTTTGGATCATTGGGTGAATTTAAATTGGACAATAACGGTAAAATTGATTTTGAGCCAAGTAAATCCTTATACTTTCTACCTGGAAATCTTGGATATACTTCAGTTCAGATTACAAAAACTGAGGAAAAACCAAATTACAGTCTGAATATTTCAAATAAATTTATGAAATATGCAGCTATTTTGATTATTGCCTTTGGTTTATTCTTTTCTACCGACAAACTCAATCAAGGACACCAGTTTATAAAAGCTGACTTACTTACTATTCCTACCCTAACTGTCAATAAGTCCATTGAAGAAACTACTTTGGAAGTACAAATTGAGAAAAACTTTCACATAGTAGTTGCTGCATTTAAATCCAGTAAAATCTCAGATCGATTTTGCAACGAACTTAAATCTCAAAATTTCGACAATGCCCACGTGATTGAAGGCAAACGAATTAACAAAATTGCGATTAATTCTTTTTCTGATCAAAATCAAGCAGAGATTGCTTTGAAATCACTTCGCGAAACCAATCCTGAATATAAAGACGCCTGGATTCTTAAAAATTAAGTTTTCCCTTGCATAAATCCTTCTTATTTAGTATCTTTGCATCCGCTTTTCGGGTAAAAGCATTAGTAATCATATTAAACAAACAAAAAAATGCCAACTAAAATCAGATTACAACGTCATGGCCGCAAAGGATATGCTTATTATCATATCGTTATTGCTGACAGTCGTGCACCACGTGATGGTAAATTTATCGAACGTATCGGTTCGTACAACCCTAACACAAATCCTGCTACTATCGAATTGAATTTCGAAAAAGCATTGTATTGGGTAAATGTAGGTGCTCAGCCAACTACAACTACTAAAAACATCCTTTCAGATGAAGGAGTTTACATGATGAAACACCTTCAAGGTGGTGTTAAAAAAGGAGCTTTCAATGAAGCAGAAGCTGAGAAAAAATTTGCAGCTTGGAAAACTTCTAAAGATTCTAAAATCAACAAGAACATAGAGAAAATTGCAGCAGACAAACAAGCAGACGTGAAAGCTAGACTTGCAGCTGAATCGAAAGTAAATGAAGCGAAAGCAGCAGAAGTAGCAAAAAAGAAAGCTGAAGCTATTGCTGCAGCAGCTGAAGCTGAAGTTGCTGATAGTGTAGAAGAAGCACCAGCAGTTGAAGAGGCTCCGGCAGCTGAATAATTTTATCTTTTATTATATAGAAAAAGCTTGTAATTTTTACAAGCTTTTTTTATATGAAACGAAAATTTTACCTAATTGATACGTTTTTTCTTTTCAGGGCGACAATCTTTCTATTTTCCAATTGTTATTTGAAATTGAATAAAACAACCGATCATGTAATCTATTGGGTCTACCCTGCCAGAATTCAAATGTAACAGGTTTAATCAAATACCCTCCCCAATGAGGTGGTCTTGGCACATTATCACCAAATTCATTTTTAAAATTCTCATATTGCTGTCTCAGATATTCAGCCGAAGGAATAACCTTACTTTGTTGTGAAGCCCAAGCTCCAAGCCTACTGTCAAGTGGTCTAGACTTAAAATAGTCTTCAGAGACCTCCTCGGGAACTTTTTCTACTTTACCAATAATCCGGACCTGTCTTTCAAGTGATTGCCAGAAAAACAAGACTGACACCCAAGGATTTCCATTCATGTGAGAAGCCTTATTACCTTCATAGTTGGTGTAAAACACTAGACCATCAGCAATAAAATCTTTAAGTAGAACCACTCTAGAATGAGGTCTATTGTTTTCATCCACCGTAGAAAGTATCATAGCCGTAGGCTCTTCTTCTTCACTTTTCAATGCGATTTCAAGCCATATTCTGAATTGATCAAAGGGATTCTTTTCCACATCCTTTTCTAACAATTCATCGTATTCGTATTGTTTTCGTAAATCTCTTAACATATTATTCCATTGGTCTTTTTTTAATCATTCCTCCTTTTGCATCTTTCACACTATGCATGATAACAAAAGCATCTTTATCAATTTTATCTATTTCAGTTTGTAGCTTTGAAATTTCAAGTCTAGTCATTAATGTATAAACTATATCCGTATCTTTTAGTTTTTCACCCCTTGGAGCATAACCTTTCTTGCCTGAATAGATAGTACAAGCTCTACCTAACTTTTCAGTTATTACCATTCTTATTTCTTCATTATGATCGGATATTATTGATACACCAACGTATTCTTCTATACCTGCAACAACAAAGTCAACTGTTTTAGAAGCAGCAAGATAAGTCAGAATTGCATAAAGAGCAGTTTCAATCGAAAAAACATAGGCTGCAACACTAAAGATAATAATATTAAAAATCAAGATAATATCACCTATAGACAATGGTGTTTTTTTACTGATATAAACAGCCAGCACTTCAGTACCATCAATAACAGAACCTCCTCTTACAGCCAGTCCAATACCCAACCCTAAGAAGAATCCACCGAAAACAGAGATTAATAATTTATCATCGGTTACTGAAGGAAAAGGAATCAGATGTACAGCAAAGGCCAAAAGGATGATGGCTATTATGCTTTTTACTGCAAATGATCTTGAAATTGTTGAATAAGCAATAGCGATGAATGGAATATTTAATACAACTATCAAAACTGAAAGAGAAATTCCAGTTAATTCAGTTGTGATTAAGGAAATACCCATTACACCACCATCCAGAAAAGAATTTGGCAATAAAAAGGCCCCTAGACCAAAAGAAGCAGAAAGCACACCAAGCAGTATCAAAAAGCTTTCTGTCAAATAATGCTGATATTCAACTTTGAGGTCATTGACTTCTTTATCAAATACTTTAATATCCAGTTTCAATTTACGTCTTTCAAACTTTCGTTTAATTGACTCTGCAATTATATAATTAAATACCTTTTTCATTCATTAATTTTGAGAAATACTTTGTATTTTCAATTTAGCTGTTTTCAATCCTTTGGAATATACTTCTAAATTTATTTCACCAGGCTTGATTGTAGATTGTAGAGTCACTACCAATTTACCATTAAAAGTTTTCATTTTAGGTTGATGAAAGAGTTCTAAAGAAGTTGGATCACCATTACAAACAGCTCTAAAGAAACCTGCACCGTTCACTTTAAATTGAAGATCTTTAGCTGCAGTAAGACATTCATAACCATTCTTATCCACTACTGTAGCTGTTATATAAGACAAGTCATAACCATCCGCTAGAATATTTTTCCTGTCTGCCTCCAACTTTATGGCATATGGTTTTTCAGCTGTATGAATTTCAGATTCACACACAGAATCACCCTTCTCATTGAAAGCTACTACTTTAACAATTCCTGGTGTATATCTAACATCCATCCACCTTAGCCGGTATCTATCAATTAGAGTCGAATCATTCTTGGTTCTGACACCTTGACTGACCCCATTTATAAACAATTCAGCCGAAGGATAATTGGTATAAACAAAAACTGGAGTTATCTCACCTTCCCTACCTTCCCAATTCCAATGAGGAAGAATATGCAAAGTTTCTTCTGATTTATTCCATCTACTACGATACAAATAAAATCTATCTTTGGGTAATCCGGCTAGATCACAAATACCAAAATAGGAACTTCTTGAAGGCCAATACTCATCATAAGGTGTCGGTTCACCCAAATAATCAAATCCTGTCCAAACAAATTCACCTATCACCCATGGTTTATCGTCTTGCATTTGGAAATCCACTTCAGGAATATTTGACCAGTTGCAACACTCAAGATCGTAGGATGAACTTTGACCATCATCGTATTTTTTGTCTTTAGCCTGAACCACTGGAAATTTATATACTCCACGTGAACTAACCGTCGAAGCGGTTTCTGAACCAAGCAAAAATCCCTGTGGAAAACGTTCATATGCTTCATTGTAAAGATTTACTCTATAATTCAAACCCGGAATATCGAGAAGTGCTCCAAAACCACTCTGCATCACATTCTTAACCTGATCCATTCCAACTGTTACTGGACGGGTTGGATCTTCACGATGAAATATATCTTGTAGCCATTTTGCTCTTTTAACACCTTCTGAACCCCATTGATCAGGCACTTCATTGCCCGAGCTCCACATCACAATAGAAGGATGATTTCTAGTAGCATGAACAAGATTTATTACATCTTTTTCTGCCCATTCATCGAAATATAAATTGTATCCATTTTTAACTTTTGGTTTTTTCCACTCATCAAAACTTTCTGCTAAGAATAAAAATCCCATCTGGTCACACAATTCCAATTGCTCTAAAGAAGGCATATTGTGAGATGAACGAATGGCATTACAACCCATATCTTTGAGAATAGTCAATTGTCTTTTTAAGGCAGCTTTATTTACTGCAGTTCCAAGTGGGCCTAAGTCATGGTGCAAACAAACACCTTTAAATTTGATTGTATGTCCATTCAATTGAAAACCATTTTGGGCTGAATATTGTATTGTTCTTATTCCGAAAGGAATTATTTCAGTATCTTTTAATGCATTGTTTTTATATAATCTGATTTCTGCAGAATAAAGATAGGGTGTTTCAGGGCTCCAAAGATTAGGATTATCTATTGCTATATTCTGTTCAATCAAATTACCAAAGATTTGAGAAGAGGATGATTTGGCAACAATCTTATTGGAAGCATCTTTTACAATAACTTCAACTAATCCCTCTTTCAAAGTCAATTTGGATTTAACATTAACTTTCGCCATATGTTTATCTACAAAGGGAGTAGTAATAAAATGTCCCCAGTGATCAAATGAATCCTTTTCTTTTACTATTAATTGAACCTTTCGATACAAACCTGCTCCCGGATACCAACGAGAAGAGAATTCTTGGTTTTCTAGCCTAAGGGCTATGTGATTATCCTGACCCAATTTAAACTTATCAGAAATATCTACAACAAAATAGCTATAACCATAAGGTCTATTAGCTATCTTTTGACCATTAAAAAAAACTTCCGCATTGCTCATGGCTCCATCAAAGGTCAGAAGAACTTTTTTATTCTCGAAACTTTCATCAGCGTAAAATGTAGTACGATACCATCCTACCCCAGTAAATGGTAAAGAGCCTGTACGGCCTGTTTTCTCGGTTGCAGCAAACTCATTGTTTTGCTCAATTTTTACTGTTTGTTTGTCTATTTCTTTATCAAATGGACCATAAATTGCCCAATCATGGGGAACAGTTACAGTTTGCCATTTTGAATCATCAAAATTTATACTGAAGCAATCGGCATTTATGTGTTGGAATTTCCAGGTAGATAAATTAAATACATCTCTAGCTGACAGATTAACAGATAAAACACTGAAAACAATCAATATAAACTTAAATCTTTTCATAGGAATTGATATTAAATAGACCAAACAAATTTATAATTAAATTTTCTCAGCTAAAAACGCATCAATTTTTTCGGGTTTTGTAATAGGTGAAAATCTCTTAACTGGTTGACCATTCTCATCTATCAGGAATTTGGTGAAATTCCACTTGATATTGTCACCAAAAGTTCCCTTCAATTCCGATTTCAAATATTTGAATATTGGATGTGCATTTTCTCCATTGACTTCTATTTTGGAAAACATAGGAAAGGTTACCCCATAATTAACAAGACATCCTTCAGCGATAGATTTTTCATCGCCAGGTTCCTGATTACCAAATTGATTACAAGGAAAACCAAGAACAACCAAGCCTTTGTCTTTGTATTTTTGATGTAATTTCTCAAGCCCATCGTATTGAGGCGTGAATCCACATTTGCTTGCAGTATTCACAACCAAAACTTTTTTCCCTTTAAATTGACTCATATCAAGCTCCTTACCTTGCAAGGTAATTGCTTTTAATTCATAAAACTTACTCATTTAATTGATGTTTTTTTTTTATTAAAGCACAAAAATAAATCTTATTATTACTTATGTAAATTGATTTTGATAATATTAACATTTACTTTAACTGCATGGTCAATGCAATGAGACCAACAATAACATCATTGGCAATAGCTTCCATTTTCAGCATTTTCAGATTTCGAGTAGGATCTACCTTGAAATCTATCAACACACCTGCGCCACCATCAATTCTTCTACCGTATACTCCTTTAATTCCTAAGACATCACCCAACTTACGACTGTATTTTCCTGTCGAAAATTGTAAACGTATTGGAAGTTCACCTTCAATTTTAAATGCCTTACCATCTACATAAAAATCCTGTTCAATTGGAGCCCAATTTGTAGGATTCTCAAGCACTAGGGTATCTAAAGAATTATCTGTATATTGAACAATCAAATTTGCATTTGGAACTTTATATTGCATGTGATTGGTTGTACCTGCCATTAATAGATAAAGGTGTGATGCATTTCCATCTATTGGAATTTCAATTTGATTAGGATAGTTATCCCACAATGAAACAAAACTTATATTTTTACCCTGTTTTACTGTTTCAAAGGGAATATTTTCTACGACTAAATTTCCAGTTCTCAAAGCTGAATCCTTTATTACTGCACTGGTGGTTGGATGACACCATTCACCAATTCCCTGTAGGGGGATTTGTAATGTAGTGTAAGGAGATCTTGGACTTAAATATTTATTTTTAAAGATGTTTGTCAAACTATCATTACAATATTCGACTATATTTATTGGTTTACATTTTAAAGCCTTAATTTCAGAGAAATCTTGATTATTTAATATTTTTTTAGGTACTTGATAATGAACGGCTTGTAACCAGGTAAAATCTCCTTGACTTACCGGTTCAAAGGCTGTTTGAGGAATTCGATACACAGACGACTCTTTAACCTTGATATCTAGAGGATTTCCAATGAATCCCAATTCAATTTTGATGTTTTTTTCAGCCTTTGCAATTATCCTTATTTTAGGTTGTCCAATAGATTCATCTAGCGTTGTCCATTTATATTCAACATCATTAAGCCGAACTGATTTTAATATTTCATAAGATACAGGAAGAACAAATAATACAGAATCAAGATTCTCAAAATTATTTTCAAGTTGATAATATATATTTTTATCATTTTTTCGGAAGTTAAAATTGACAGTACCATTGGAAATTGATGCAAAATTCCAGTCCGATGGAAAACCAGGTTGTATCAACAATTTCTTATCTAAGAGTTGAGGTGTGATACCAAATAGACCTTGTACCAAAGCTCTGGAACCAATTCCAACAGGATCTCCAAAATCCCTGTAACACTCACCTCTAGCTGTATCATAATAACTAATTTGACCTACATTACCAGGACTTTGTCCCATAAACATATTGTCTAATACAACACTTTTAAAAAGATTAAAAGCCTCATCATTACGACCACCTTGCCAATACGCAAGAGCAGTATGATAATTTTCAGCGATAGCCACATTATTGATAGACCAAGAATAAGGCATCCATGAGGAAGTAGAAAGGACCTTGTATTTATCTTCTTCAAGCCCTTCAGCTTCCAAATTTATATGTGGGATATGATTGTCAATATATCTGGTAGCTAGATATGCTTGTTTAGGAGTAGCAATCTCTCCATCAATAGCATGATAAATTGTCCAAATTGCCGGATATTCATGTAACAAAGCTTTGCCCATTTTATCTTTGTATTCTGCCCATACGCCTTTGTGAGGCAACCACAGAGTTTTATTTATATTCTCCAGAATTTTTGCAGCCTCTACTTCGTAAGGATGAGGATTTTCACCGATTAAACCTGCTATTTTTGCAGCCAACAAATTAGACCGATAATTATAAGCAGAAGAATGAGTCACAGCCCCACTATTATAATAGAGAGCATCAGAAGCCCAAATGGAAGCATATGCATCATATAACCCATCATTATCGGGATCAAAATTTTTTTTCTCCCACTCCAAAGATAATTTAATTGTAGGCCAGATTTCTTTCACAAACCCAAGGTCACCAGTCCATTGCATATGCCACAACAATTCATCCAAATAAGCAAGATTCATATCATAATGATGCATTTGATTGTTTCTGTTTGGATTTCTACAAATATATCCATTACTATACATTGGACTTCCCCAAACTTTTGCAGCACGAGCAAAATTTAGAGTCGTATCTTGAAATGGATGTTTAAATACAACAGGGACATCACTCACTTGTGAAGCAGCATAGGCTTTAAAGTGAGTTCTTGCCCTATCATGCCAACCCATCACATCGCCAGTATAGGCTGCTCTCCATCCAGGCAAAGGCATTCTCCAACCAATGGCACCATGCATCCACACTGTTCCATCCCAGATACCATCAGCGGCTAAGGAAAATACTGGCCCTAGTGTATTAATATAGGGGTCAGGAGTTTTTACCAATAGTTTAGTTGAGACATTCCGTGCATCCGATTTTGATTTATCAAACAAATTTTTGAGTGAAGAGTAATTTAGATCCTCATTTGAATTATAAAACAAAGCGAGATAGATACTATTGGATTTTAATACTGTATGACCATCCACTACAGGACCAGATTTTAATTTTAATTTAGCATTCTCTGGAAATACTCCATTAATTTTCAAACTTGCATTCGGGCCAAACAACAATTCAAATTTATTTTGATTGATGAAGAATTGATTATTAGTACAATATTCAGGTTTAAGAGAAAAGCTATCCTCAGGATCCACACCCAAGTCACCTTCTCTACTAAATCGTTTATAAGAAGCCCCTCCAAAAGTCCAGATTAATTCTAAATCCTTGGGAAGATTTACACCATCTATTTTCATCACCATCCCTTCTCTTTCCGAAAGAGCCAAAACAGTAATTTGTATCAAACCTTTATTGAAAAGTTTGTCTTTAATTGTATAAATTCTGGAACCATTACTATATGATGATTCTATAAAATCAGCATCATTTAGGGATTTTAACTCATTATCCCTTTTGATTTTAAAAGATAGATTACCGCCCATTCTTGGCAAATACAAGGCAAATTCAGGCACATCACCAGTTTCAACTCTAAAGCCAGTGTTGGAACCATAAAGAGCTCTATTGAATTTCTTTGTGCCATTTACAATCACAATAGCTTCATTTTGAGGAAAATATCTAAGACTACGTTTTTGACTATAGTCTTTGGAATCTATATATAAATTCAATTCAGGATCGAAAGTTTTCTGAGATTTGACTGCAAAGCAAGCAATCAGCAAAAAGGAAATAATGAATTTAAATTTCATGGTATTTTGAAAAGGTGTATATACAAAGATAATACAAGAAAAGAAAAAGCTACCTTATGCAGGTAGCTTTCCTATAGAAATTATTTAATTATTCAAATTAATCTTCAAGTAAAATCTCCATTATGGTAACAGCAGCTTTTGCAACTGGACTACCAGGACCAAATATTGCAGCTACACCTGATTTATAAAGGAAGTCATAATCTTGGGCAGGTATTACACCACCTGCTATCACAAGAATATCTTCACGTCCTAATTTTTTAAGTTCCTCAATTACTTGCGGCACCAAAGTTTTATGGCCGGCAGCAAGAGAAGAAACTCCCAAAACATGAACATCATTTTCCACCGCTTGTTTAGCAGCTTCTGCAGGCGTTTGGAACAATGGCCCCATATCCACATCAAATCCACAGTCGGCATAACCAGTAGCAACAACTTTGGCACCACGGTCATGACCGTCCTGTCCCATTTTTGCTATCATAATTCGTGGTCTACGGCCTTCTTTCTTTGCAAACTGTTCTGTCAGCGAGCAAGCTTCCTTGAAGTTTGCATCATTACCGGTTTCTGCTGAATACACTCCTGAAATGGTTCTAATTGTTGCTTTATATCTACCTGAAACTGCTTCACAAGCATCAGAAATCTCCCCTAAGGAAGCACGAACACGTGCTGCTTCCACAGCCAATTCAAGCAAATTACCTTTACCCGATTTAGCACATTTTGTGATAGCCTCTAATGCTGCTTTTACTTCTATTTCGTTGCGATTAGCACGTAATTGTTGTAAACGCTCAATCTGTTGTGCACGAACAGCAGTATTATCGACCTCTAAGATATCAATTGGATCTTCTTTTTCCAAACGGTATTGATTTACACCAACAATAGTTTGAGTCCCTGAGTCTATACGCGCTTGTGTTCTAGCTGCAGCCTCTTCAATACGCATTTTGGGAATTCCGGTTTCAATTGCAGCAGCCATACCACCCAATTTTTCAACCTCTTCAATCAGAGCCCATGCTTTTTCAACCAATTCATCAGTTAAAGATTCAACATAATATGAACCTGCCCATGGATCCACTTCGCGACAAATTTCAGTTTCTTGTTGAATAAAGAGCTGGGTGTTTCTTGCAATACGAGCAGAAAAATCAGTAGGCAATGCAATAGCCTCATCTAAAGCATTGGTATGCAATGATTGTGTATGACCGAGTGCAGCACCCATAGCTTCTATACAAGTACGACCCACATTGTTAAATGGATCCTGTTCAGTAAGTGACCATCCAGAAGTTTGAGAATGAGTTCTCAATGCCAATGATTTTGGATTCTTGGGATTGAATTGTTTCACAATTCTAGCCCAAAGTAGTCTTGCAGCACGCATTTTAGCAATCTCCATGAAATGATTCATTCCTATAGCCCAGAAAAATGAAAGACGCGGAGCAAACGAATCTATATCCATACCAGCATTCACACCAGCTCTAAGATATTCCAAACCATCTGCTAAAGTATATGCCAATTCAATGTCAGCTGTAGCTCCAGCTTCCTGCATGTGATATCCAGATATAGATATAGAATTGAATTTAGGCATATTTTTGGAAGTATATTCAAAAATATCAGCAATGATCTTCATGGAAAATTTTGGAGGATATATATAGGTGTTTCTAACCATAAACTCCTTTAGAATATCGTTTTGAATGGTACCAGCCATTTCTTCCAATTTAGCACCTTGTTCAAGACCTGCATTGATATAAAAGGCAAGTATTGGCAATACTGCACCATTCATAGTCATGGAAACAGACATTTTATTCAAAGGAATACCATCGAATAAAACTTTCATATCTTCGACTGAACAGATTGAAACACCAGCTTTACCTACATCGCCAACAACTCTTTCATGATCAGCATCATATCCACGATGTGTCGCCAAATCGAATGCAACAGATAACCCTTTCTGACCAGCTGCTAAATTGCGACGATAGAAGGCATTTGACTCTTCAGCTGTAGAAAATCCAGCATATTGTCTAATAGTCCAGGGTTGCATTGCATACATAACACTATAAGGACCACGAAGAAAAGGAGGTAAACCTGCAGCATAATTAAGATGATGCATACCTTTTAAATCTGCTTCAGTATAGTAGTTTTTTACTAGTATTTGTTCTGGAGTCAACCAGTTCCTAATTTCACTTTGTTTAGCCTGAGAACTAGTGGATTGTTTTATGTCTATATTTTTAAAATTAGGACTCATCCTTAATCAATTTTTAGAAGTGAATTAAACTGTTTTAGAGTTCCCAGAACATTTGATTTTACATTAATAAAATGTTCTACACCTTTAGATTTCAATTCATCCGTACAAGCGGGAGCTCCTGCAATAACTAAGATTTCCTTACCTAATATCAACTCAGCAGCCTGAATACCATATTCTGAATATTCTTCATCACTTGAACAAAGAACAATTATATCTGCTCCAATTTTACGAGCAGCTTCCACACCTTCAGCAACTGAAATAAATCCAAGGTTGTCTATAACCTGGTAACCAGCACAAGCAAAGAAATTACATGAAAATTGAGCACGTGCCAATCTCATAGCTAAATTTCCTATGGTTAGCATAAACACCTTTGGTGTTTTTGCTGCCATTTCAGTAGCTAATCTTAAAGTTTCAAATGCTTCACCTGCACGCAATTGATTCAATTTCAAAGAGGATGATTGATTATATTGATCTTGTTCAAATTTAATTTTCGAGTTCGCTTTTTCAGTGAAATTAGGAAATTGATTTGTACCCAATACTATTTCACGACGACTGGAGACATTTTTGAATCTTTCCTGAGCAGTTGAGTTTATCTTTTCCTGCAATTTGCCTGATTGAACATAAAAATAAAATCCACCATTATCTTCCACTTCCAAAAACAGATTCCAAGCCTTTTCTGCTATCTTTCTGGTTAATGTTTCTATATAATAAGAACCAGCCGCAGCATCAATAACTTTATCAAAATTGGATTCTTCTTTAAGTAGTAATTGTTGATTTCTAGCTATACGTTGGGAAAAATCGTCTGAATTCTGATACGTACAGTCAAATGGAAGTACAGTCATCGAATTGACACCCCCTAATGAAGCACTCATTGCTTCAGTTTGTGTACGCAACATATTTACATGAGCATCAAAGGTAGTTTTATTGAAAGTTGTGGTTTCTGCATGAATTCGAATTTTTGCTGCACATTTACATTTTCCATTCACAGTATGTGAGCAATCTGTTTTGTTACAATCAGGTTCATAAGCATCAACAATCAGCGCCCACAACCACCGGGCAGCTCTAAATTTAGCAATTTCCATAAAGTAATTGCCTCCTATACCCATATTAAATCGAATGTTTTTGGCTGCAATAACTTTTTCAACACCGTTTTCAATTAGATCTGACATATATTCATTACCCCAAGCCAATGCATAAGCTAATTCCTGGGAAACATTTGCTCCAGCATTTACCAATATCTTTGAGTTAATATTTACAACTCTGTAATGAGGTAATGTTATTGCAGCATTCAAGGTAGATGTAATTTGATCTTTTATTTCAGACAAACTTATTTCCCGACCTTTTAACAACATGGATTGGATGGGATCTAAATTGATAGAACCCTGTAATTTCGCAAAATCATAAGCTTTGGTTTTGTAATATTCAACCAAAATCGAGGCAAGTTCTGAAGCTTTGGATCTACAAACAATAAAATTAATCTCTATACAGTCTGCAGCTATTGAATTTAATAAAGTTGAAATAAATAGAGTATTTAAATCAGTTGAACTTATTTTGAATCCAAGTGAATCAACACCTTTAAATAATAACTCCAAAGCTTTTAAATTGGCATGTTTTGGATCTACTACATCAATATCTTGTCGTACAAACCATTTATTATCTAATTTAGTACTTCGTAGGTAAGGAAACTTACCAGGTTGGGTATCTGTTAAAGTGTAGTTTTCCAAATCTTCAGCCCTATAAAAAGGCTGTACAGTAAAACCTTCTCTTGTTTTCCAAACTAATCTCTTGTCAAAATCAGCACCTTTTAGGTCTGCATTAACTTTCTCAATCCATTGAGAATAACTTATCGCAGGGAAATCAGTCAATAAATCAATATTCTTTTCCGACATAATTAATGAATTATTTCTTTAATTAAAAACAACGCAAAGATACTACAATTTTGGGTATTAGAATTCATAAAAATGAAGATAATACTGTAGAACTATAATACAGATTAGTTATAAATAAGATAATAATAAAATATTAAATAAGTCTAGAAAACATATATTAAACTACAAAATCTTGGTAAAAACAGAATCCGAAAATTGTATTCTTATCAGATGAAAGTTCAAACCAAGTTTGTTTATGGGAATTGTAAATAGATACTTACCTGCTACGCTATGGCCTAATTCTTTCTCTAAAAGAATTTTTCCTGTAATATCATATAAACTTAGAGAAGGATAATCTGCACCTGATAATTCAAAACTCAGTGATAAATTTTCGTTTGTTTTATACACCGAAACATTATTCCGATTTTGTAAACTCGTTACAGAAGTCAAAGTTGTATCCCCTAGGTTTGTCAAATCAGGTGGCGTAAGATTTAGTCTAAAGAAGTCGTATAGACTAGTCAATGAAGCAGTTGTTTGAGGTACAGCATGAGCAATACCATAATTTTTAATCACACTGGTTACAACTCCAATTGAATCTAGTTTAGCTTTAAAAAAAGATATTTGTTCTTGATAATAAGGACTATCATCTGTATTATAAAAAAACAACACTGGAGCTGAAGCAGAAGTTTGGGCATAATATGCAGAACCCATTGAATTCCACAAACTAAAATTGCCAGCTAAATCACCCCAAACGATAGGGCATCTAGATTCGAGATTTCCATCACCATCATTTAAAGTATTAAAGATTTTTGTAAAATCAAAAACACCTGAGCCTAATGCGGCAGCTTGAATATCATCAGAAACTCCAATATTTAATCCAGCATTTTCAGAAATAGAGTCTACCCTATCACCCACTGCCATAGATCCAGCATCAGACCCCCTTGAGAATCCATAAACCCCAATTTTATCTGTCAAATTAAATTCGGCTCTACGAGCTCTTAATGTTCTGATTGCAGATTTAACTTTCTGAGCAGCATCAGGGTTCACTTGAAATGAACCATAAGCTTTGTTTGCACCACCAACAGGTTTTCCCTGGCCCCAATCACAATATTTAGGATGATCAGCAATTACCCACGCTACACCATGAGCAGGTGCACCTTCTAAAAAAGAATCATTAAAACCTGCTAAAGTATAAGCAAGGTTCATACGTTGATGTTTAGAGGTATAAAAACTATTGCTGTATGAAAATGATATAACAACGGGTACATCTGCTTTAGCGTTGGCCGGATAAACAATATCCATATACAAAGAGTCACCTTCTGTATAATAAGATGGATAATTATAAATCAAAGGATTGTCTTTAAAATAAGCAATATCTCGGGCTAATCTATATCCCTCGAACAATACATAAGTACGTGAAGAAGAACAATCAGTTAAACCACAAAATGAACCAGCAGCAACAGCATCATTAATCTCAATAATATCCTGATTGATTGTCGTAGCAATGGCATTGGTATTTTTCGCATAATCAAGTTCTATAACCCTATATCCTTTACCAAGTAACCAGTTTACATTTTCAACATTTGAATTTTTACTTATTAGAGGAATATTTAGATTTTTCAGATAAACTACAGTCATAAATTTTCCAGAAGCATCTTTTGCTGGGGATAACGATTCATTGATTGTACACGTAATTGAAGTACCTGTAGTTTTGCTATTCCAAGAAACAGCTTGTAATTGCAAACTTAGAAAAGTTAAACCAATAATAATAAAGGATTTTATCATATTATTTTAAATATAAAATTGAAGCCGATGAAGGAGGCAAAATTAAGGTAGTATCATTGCACACACCTAATCCTTTCAAATCAATCTGTCCATCATAACATACAATATTCCATTTACCCTGTGGAATATTCTGTATAGATGGTCTACGATTTCCATTGTAGATAACCAAAATTTGTTTCCAATTATCTCCATTTACATGATCACCTAATTTAAAGGCAACTACATTCGAATCTGTAGGTTGTAAGAACGTCAAGTGTTTACGCATTTGTTCTGCATCACTTATTCTAAAGGACGGGTGTTGTTTGCGTAATGTAATCAAGGATTTATAATAATTGAACAAATCATTATGTGTATTCTTATTATTCCAATTGATCTGATTTACTGAATCTGGGGATTGATAGGTGTTGTGAATACCCAGTTTTGTTCTATGCAATTCCTCACCTGCATAAAGAAAAGGAATACCTTGAGAAGTAAAAACTACGGTTTGAGCTAATTTATTAAATTTTACAAGTTCAAATTCTGAGGCATCTGAAGGTTTAGATTCTTTTAGTTTGTCGACCAGGCACATATCATCATGACACGACACATAATTTATTATTTGATTGGGATTTTTCGCATAATCAGTTTTGGAGTACATTACTTGAGAATAATCAATTTGTGGATGTTGACAAGATGCTACCACTCCAAACTTCACACTTTCTTCCAATTTATCTATACCTGCCACAAATCCAGGTACCTCAGAATGCATCCAGCTACCTTTCAAGGCATCACGAATATCGTCACTAAAGACAGCTATACCATCAAAAGCTTTTGCATTTTTTTTCAAGGCACGCTTTTCTTCTGCCAATGGCGACTCAGCAGCAGTCCATCCTTCACCGTACATAAAAATAGATTTATCAATTTTATCTAATGCTGTACGTATTTCGTTCATAGTTTCGATATCATGAATACCCATTAAGTCGAATCTAAATCCATCTATATGATACTCCTGAGCCCAATAACAAACTGATTCAATCATATATTTACGTACCATGGCTCTTTCGGAGGCTATTTCATTTCCACATCCTGAAGCATTTGAAAATTCACCTTTGTTATTAAATCTATAATAATAGTTTGGCACCAACAGGTTCATATGTGAATCTTCAGCTGTAAAGGTATGATTATAAACCACATCCATTACAACTCTTATACCTGCTTTGTGCAAAGCCATTACCATTTGTTTGAATTCATTAATTCGTACTTTAGGATTGTATGGATCGGTTGAATATCCTCCTTCAGGCACATTGTAGTTCAATGGATCATATCCCCAGTTGTATTTGTTATCCTCTAGTTTTGTTTCGTCAATTGAGGCATAATCATAACTTGGAAGTAAGTGCACATGAGTCACACCAAGTTCTTTTAAATGGTCAATACCAGTAGATTCTCCAAATTCATTTTTAGTTCCGTTTTCAGTAAATGCCAAAAACTTACCTTTATTTTTAATACCTGAATTGGGTGAAATTGAAAAATCACGCATATGAACTTCATAGATAACTATATCGTTAAAGCTTTTCAATGCAGGTGATTCATCCTTGTCCCAACCTTCAGGATTGGTTTCATTTAAATCAATTATGGCAGCTCTTTTGCCATTTACACCCACTGCTTTAGCCCATACTCCAGGAGTTTCTTTCAACCAAACATCATCTACTTTAACCTGGAAGGTATAAAATTTACCTTTTAAATCTCCATCAACTTCCAATGTCCAAGTACCATCTGATGAAGATTTCATATCTATTATTTCATAAGCATTTTCTTCTAAGCCATCATTATACAATAAAAGTTTTGCTTCTTGAGCTGTAGGTGCCCAAATTCTAAAAACAGATGATTGAGAGCTATAAGTTAATTCCAAATCCTCACCTTCATAAACTGGATAATCATCAAAAGATTTGAATTTTGAAGAATTACATGCCACAAGTAAACCCGCGACCAAAAGTAAAATCAATTTTGGACTTTTCATATCATTTTCATTTAGAATATATGGCACAATTTTATGCTACTCAAAACAGTTTAATTCAATATTATAAGATACCGTTACGTTTTAGAAGGGCATCTATGGTTGGTTCTTGACCCCTGAAACTTTTATATAGTGTCATCGGATGTTCTGTACCTCCTTTTTCCAACACATTTTTCAAAAATGATTGGGCTGTATTTTGATCAAAAATTCCATTTTCAACAAATACAGAGAAAGCATCGGCATCTAAAACTTCAGCCCATTTATACCCATAATATCCAGCGGCATAACCACCTGCAAAAATATGTGAAAAAGTTGGTCCCATGGCAACTCCAGAAATGGATGGCAAAATTTGAGTGGATGACATTGCATTTTTTTCGAATTCTATTACATCACCTTCAAATTTTGTAGTTTGTGTATGCCATGCCATATCCAACAAACCAAAGCTTAATTGACGTAAACAAAAATAGGCTGCATTGAAATTCTCAGCATCTTGGATTTTTTGGATAAGTTCTGATGGAATTTTTTCCCCGGTTTGATAATGCACAGCAAATTGATCCAAGAATTCTTTTTGGGTAGCATAATTCTCCATAAATTGAGAAGGTAGTTCCACAAAATCACGATAAACACTGGTTCCAGACAATGATTCGTAAGTACATTTAGTCAGCATACCATGCAAAGCATGACCAAATTCATGCAGAAAAGTAGTAAACTCATCAAATGTCAACAATGCTGGTTTTGTCGATGTAGGACGTGTGAAATTCATCACAATAGTAATTTGAGGTCTGCTATCAATTCCATTGACCATTTTTTGTCCTTTGAAATCATTCATCCATGCACCTGCACGTTTTCCATCACGGGGATGAAAATCAGTATATAACACAGATAGAAATTTACCATCTTTATCCAACACATCATATACGTCCACTTCGGAGTTATATACCGAAATTTTTTCATTTTTAACGAAAGTAATACCATAAAGTTGGGTCGCTAAACCAAATACTCCTTTTTTTACATTTTCAAGCTCAAAATATGGTTTTAATACTTCATCATTAATTTCATATTTATCTGATTTTAATTTCTCAGAATAAAAAGACCAATCCCATGGTTGAATTTTAAAATATGCACCTTTCGAATTTGCATATGCTTGAACAGCTTCAACTTCTTTTTCTGCTGTTGGTTTGTATGCTTGCAAAAGTTCATTCAGCAGTTTGTACACATTTTCTTTGTTTTCTGCCATTCGACGAACTAGTACATAATCAGCATAATTGTTATGGCCCAATAATTTTGCAATTTCCAATCTAGTATTTACAATTTCAATAATATTTTGTTTATTATCAAAATCTCCACCACTTAAATTGCGAGTAGCATTTGCATAATAGATTTCTCGGCGCAAGTCTCTATTCTCAGCATATTTCATCAATGGAACCAAACTTGTCACTTTCAAATCCAACAACCAACCAGTTTTACCTTTCTTTTCTGCATTCTTAGCAAATATATCAAGTACATCTTCAGGTAAACCAGCTAAAATTTCCTTATCTTGGATTAACAATTCATAGGCATTGAGTTCCTTCAAGGTGTTTTGACCAAATTGCAAGGTCAAAAGACTTAATTTTTTGGTCAATTCACGATATATTTCTTTGTCATCAGAAGAAAGATTAGCACCGTTATTTGCAAAAGAATCAAAAGTTTTCTGCAGCAACATTGCTTGTTCGGTACTTAAATTCAATTTATCTTTTTGATCATAAACAATTTTTATTCTATCAAATAGCTTCTCATTCAGAGTTACTGAATTAGTATGCTCAGTCAACAGTGGAGAAATTTCTTCAGCAATTTTTTGTAATTCATCAGAAGTTTCAGAGCTCAAAAGATTATAAAAAGGGGAAGCTACCCTACTAAGCATTTCACCTGAATTTTCTAAAGCTTCTAGCGTATTTTTAAATGTAGGAGCAGCTTTTTGGTTTACAATTTTATCAATTTCTTGAGAATGCACTTTCATCGCCTGATGAAATGCAGGAAGAAAATGTTCATTCTTTATTTGATCAAACGGGATGGTTTGATGAACAGTTTTATATTCACTAAAAAAAGGATTTGCAGCTAATGCTGATTGAGTCGCAGTTGATACGGCCATAAATAACAAAAATTTAACTAAGGGTTTCATATTTTTTCATTTAATAGAAAGCCAATTACATTATGTTGTAAACTTTCAATAGATATTTAATAATCAAAAATTATTTATTTTGAAATCGTTATTTTTTGATTTAAACTTGATTTGGTGTTTTGTAATTTTAAAATATAATTGCCATTGGGCAATATACTGGCATCTAAAACACCTGAATTGGCTTTAATATTTTGTTTCAACATTAGTTGACCATTTAACGAATAGACATTTACATTTAGATTATCATCCTGCAAATTATTTAGGTAAAGCAATCCATTGGATGGATTAGGATAAAAATGGAAATCATTCTCTTCCATATAAGCATCATTATTCTGAGTTTGAATCAAATTAATTTCAACTTTATCTGCCTTTACCAATATATTTAAATTATCAAAAACGACAGGAATGTCAGTAGCAATCAATTCACCTGAATTTCCGCCCCAAAAATCATACTCAGATACAGCTATTAATGTTTTATCATCTAACTGATAATTTATTTTTGAGAGTGTTCTCCATTTTTGATACAAAGGAATTTGCTGTGATTTGTAGATTAATTCATTAGATCCATTGTATTCATACACTTCACGGTTAGATTCTCTCCAAAATCTACTTTCCCATTGCAAGGAGGTAATAGTATTGATTTTACCTGAGGGGGTATACTTGAATACTGTTTTGTGTGTATTTTCCCAGATATTCAAATTAGGATCCCATACTCTTTTACGGATTGACTCTATAATTGTATCTTTTTTATTGATGTAACTGAAAATAAATTTAACATCATTGATAAAATTGGTATCCTTTGCAACCGAATAGGTCAATGTTGAAAGTCTTTTGCTTGCATCAAATTCCCGAATTGATAGATACGAATTTGTTAGATTATTATCAGAATAGATTTTTTCAGTTTCTACTGTCTTTAAGGAAGTAAATTCAAAATCCGTTTGTTTAGTTAAAGTGAATTGATTTTGTGAGTTACCTTTTCTCTCAATAATCTGATTCAGGACAGATTGATTATATATATAATCTACAGTAGCTATCAAGTTATTAATCGAATCATATGTTTCAATTAAATCAATTTTGCCATCATTATAACTATATTTTAAACGAAAATTGGTCAACGCTTTTCTATCCTTAAAATTCCGGTGTATTTCATCGGTAAGCAATTGATTATCATAGATCCATTCAGTTTGTTTAACAGGTAAATAAGTTCCTGAGGACAATTTATCATATTTTGTAGTAAGAACCTTTTGACCATTTCCATTGTAATAGTAAATAAACCTAGTAGTACTGTCACCCTTGGTGATTTTAACTTCAGAAGCAATCCATTCATCGGATGAAAAATCCAATGAAAATCCTGTGGCAGGAATCATAAAAAATGTGCTGAAAATTATGTAAAAAAAATATTTATTGAATAAGATCATTTTTCTAATTACAAAAGAATTCAAAAGTAAAAAATAATCCTCAAACATACAAAATGCTTATTATTTAAAGATTTTGATTAATTTCGCAATGAAGAAACTTATGAATATGAAAAATCAGCTTAGGACCATATTTTACAGACCAAGTATTTCATCTATTTCTGTTGATGTTTTATTCCTTATACTGTCTGTAGTCCTTACATTATTCTTAGCACCGCTTACAACTCAATCTCCTTTCGAAAAATACAAATATGTAATTTTACAGTATTTATTGGTATGGATGGGTTATTCTTATCTTTTAACTCGTTACAAACCACTCGTAAGACAAAGGTATTTTAGTTCTGGATTTAAAACTGCAATAAGTTCATTTCTGACTATTCTCACTTTTTTCTTTCTTTCAAAATTGCCCTATTTCGACAATCATTCGATAAGAGTTGTTATTGCTTTTACTATACTTGTTTTTTTAATTAATTTAATATTCATTACATTTTATTTCGCAGTCCGAAATGCAATTGAATATTCTGATGATGAGATTGAAGATATTAACAAAGAAGATCCTTACGATGAAGAGATATTTAAACAAGCGAAAGCTTTGGAGGCTGAAGATTTTAAACGATTGAAAGATTCGATCTGTTTGATTGAAGGTAAGAAGGTATTTGATTTTATCACAAAACATGTCAATCTAAGTTTAGACCACAACTATGTATCGTATGCAGCAAATACATATGATATAAAAAACCTGAATAGTCGGGATGTTTTCAATCTTGTTATCTTTAAAAAACTAAATTTTGTTGGACATCTGAATCGATTATTATCCTTAGTAAACAATAAAATTCCCCCTCGTGGATATTTTGTATGTGTATTTGAGGAGAAGAATGTACGAAATTTTAGTTTCAAACGTAAGTATCCTAAAAATATAGCTTGGTTGTTGGGTTTTATTGATTATTTCTACCACAGGGTAATGCCCAAATTATTCTTAACCAAAGGCATATACAATGTTGTTAATGAATACTCTCAACGTTCTTTGACCAAGCCTGAAGTTTTAGGCAGATTACATTATGCTGGATTTGAAGTGATGGCCGAAAAGAAAATAGACCAAATTACTTATGTCATTGCCAGAAAAAGAAGAAAAGTCAAATTAGAATTAAAGGATTTAAAATATGGCATGCTCATAAAACTTAGAAGAATTGGTAAAGGTGGTAAGAAAATAAAAGTTTATAAATTCCGAACCATGTATCCTTTCTCAGAATTTATACAAGCATATGTTTACAATAAATACTCTTTGCAAAAAGGAGGTAAAATAAATAGAGATATTAGAGTAAGTCCGGTGGGTAAATTCTTGCGTAAGGTCTGGCTGGATGAGTTACCAATGATTTATAACATCCTTAAAGGAGACATGAAAATTGTTGGCGTTAGACCATTGAGTGAGCATTTTTTCAGTTTATATGAAGAAGAACTTCAAATTAAACGTACACAATACAAACCGGGATTATTACCTCCCTTTTATGCTGATATGCCCAAGTCGTTAAACGAAGTTCAAATTTCAGAAATGAAGTATCTTATCCGTTGTGAAGAAGATGGTGAGTTTTTAACTGATCTTCGTTACTTTTGGAAAATCATGAACAATATATTCTTTAAGAAAGCTCGTAGTGCATAGATGAGATATTTTCTATTCATCGTATTGGCTCTGTTTATATTTAATTATAAGCTTATAGCGAGTTCACCTGAACATATTTCATATTATAAAATATATGAGTATTTGGATGAAATTGCCAGTACTGGTGATATTGATTTAAACTCAGCTGTAAAACCATACAGCAAAAAGAAAATTGTAGAATTACTAAATCAAATAAACACATCCAAATCGAGTTTAAACTTTCGCCAGAAGGAGGAACTCATGTTTTATTTGAAAGCCTATGATTTTGAGTTTAAGTCTGGAAGTGATGCTTTTAATCTGAATTTCATTTCCCCTGGAATTTGTTGGAAGGACAGTAATTTCAGAGCATTAATGAAGCCAATTCTTGGCATTCAAATTACTGGAAATTCACAAGGAAGTCAAATTAGAAGATGGTATGGTGCATCTATAGATGCAGATTTCAGCAAAAATTGGAATATTTGGGGAAGTTTGAGAGACATATCTCATCAAGGTACTTTGCTTTCAAAACCAAATTATTTAAATCAAGAACCTGGCTATCAATATACAGTAGGAACAGATTATAGTGATTCAAGAGGTGGAATCAGTTTTGAAAATAAATTACTTCGAATCAGTTTTTCGAAAGATCACATTACTTGGGGTGATAATTTGAATGGTTCCAACATATTTTCAGGTAGAACCCCCTCCTTCCCTTTTGTGAATTTCAAATTAAAACCAACCAATTGGTTTGAATTGAATTACATACATGGATGGTTGGTGTCAAATGTGGTGGATAGTAGTCGATATTATATTGAAAATGGTACTACTATACATTACAGACCAGCAAATAAATTTATTGCAGCAAATTTTTTCACATTTACACCTTTACGAAATTTAAAATTATCATTAGGCAACTCTATAGTTTACGCTGAATCAACAGTGATTCCATCTTATCTACTACCTATTGCTTTTTACAAATCGATGGATCATAGTTTAACAAAGGGAATATCTACAGAAAATCAGAACTCTCAATTATTTATAAATTTAAGTTCCAGAAATTTCAAATCCGTACATATTTTCAGTTCAGTGTATATAGATGAAATTCAGTTGGCTCGATTTTCAACTGAGAGTCCACAGAAAAACCCTATATCCTATAAAATTGGTGCAAAATACTATAATATTTTGAACTCTAATTTTTCAGTAGGAACAGAATTCACTCGAACCAATATATTGAATTATAAACATTCCATTCCCACTTTGACCTGGGCTTCGAACAGTTATAATTTAGGACATTATCTTGGAGACAACAGTTCTGAGTTTTATTTAGAATTACAATATAAGCCCTTAAGATCACTGGATTTTAAAATAAGTTATACTGATGCCCAAAAGGGGAATGAATTCCAGTATATAAGAAGAGGCACATACAAGGGAATTTATGGAAAAGTTGATCAAATCATTGCGTATCCCTATATGAAAGATATTATTTGGAAAAATCAATCTATTGCTTTGAACGGAACTTATGAAATCTCTAAGGATAATTATTTTATTCTAAATTTTGTTTACAATAATGCACAAGCTTTTGATGCCAAAAGTGAAACAATGTTTGGTGAAGATAGAATGACATCAACAGAAGTTTTGAATTTGTTCACACCCTCTTTGCTGATTGGTAAAAACCTCACAACAACTATAGGTTTTAGTTTTGGATTTTAATTATTCCAATATTTTCTCGAACAATTCTTTAGCAGCTTCAACCGAATTGATCTGACTAAAGTTGACCGATCTTCTACCCTCTTTTTCTCTCAATTGGCACAATCTTGGATTTACAGTCATAAACTGCAGCAATTTTCCAAAAATCTCAGATTGGTAATATGCTGACTTGGAATTTCCAACCAAATAGGCAGTAAGTTTTTCCCCCTTCAATAGTATTTTCTCCATTCCCAATTGAATTGCCAACCATCGTAGTCTTACCACATTAATCAAACTAATAGTTTTGGGAGGAATCGCACCAAATCTATCTATTAATTTCAATTCATACTCTTTCAGATCCGCTTCATTCGAAATAGTATCCAGCTCCCGGTACAATGACATACGTTCAGATACATTCTCAATATAGTCAGCCGGAAATAATAATTCGAGATCAGTGTCTATACTACAATCATTTACATAATAACTTTTGGAATCAACCTGTGCAACTTCCTCAGCATACAAATCAGCAAATTCTTCATCCTTCAATTCCAATACAGCCTCATTCAGAATCTTTTGATAAGTTTCATAACCTAAGTCAGCAATAAAACCACTTTGTTCTGCACCCAACATATTACCAGCACCACGTATATCCAGATCTTGCATAGCAATATTGAAACCACTCCCTAATTCCGCAAAGGTTTCCATAGCTGTAAGTCTACGACGTGCATCTGCAGTCAATAAACTTAACTCTGGTGTAATTAGGTAACAATACGCTTTTCTGTTGCTTCGTCCAACTCGACCTCTTAATTGATGCAAATCACTCAGTCCAAATTTGTGTGCACTATTTATGATAATTGTATTCACATTTGGTATATCTATTCCAGATTCTATTATAGTGGTAGCAACCAATACATCATATTCATAATCAATAAAATCAACAATAATTTGCTCTAGAGTATCAGGAGGCATTTGTCCATGACCAACCACTACTCTCACACCAGGGATCAATCTTTGTATCATAGCCTCCATTGCATAGATACTTTCAATTCTATTATTTACAAAAAATACCTGACCATTGCGATTCATTTCAAGTAGAATAGCTTCACGAATTAAGTCCTCATCAAAATTATGTAATTCAGTTTGAACAGGATATCTATTAGGCGGAGGTGTATTAATTATAGAAAGGTCTCTTGCACCCATCAAAGAGAATTGCAAGGTCCGAGGGATAGGTGTTGCTGTCATAGTTAATGTATCCACATTAACTTTCATTTGTTTCAGTTTTTCTTTTACTGTCACGCCAAACTTTTGTTCTTCATCTATTATTAGTAAGCCCAGATCTTTAAAATCCACTGATTTACTTACTAATTTGTGAGTTCCAATCAAGATGTCGATTTTACCATCTTTAAGGTCTGTAAGCACTTCCTTGGTTTGTTGAGCAGTTCTAGCTCTACTAACATATTCAACACGACAAGGAAATTCAGAAAGACGGTTACGGAATGTATTGTAATGCTGCAAAGCAAGCACTGTTGTAGGAACCAAAACAGCCACTTGTTTGTTGTCGGTCACAGCTTTAAATGCAGCACGTACAGCAACTTCAGTTTTACCAAAACCCACATCGCCACAGACCAATCTATCCATAGGCAAAGTCGATTCCATATCCTTTTTCACATCTGCAGTTGCCTTTACTTGATCTGGAGTATCCTCATAAATAAAAGATGCTTCCAATTCCTGCTGTAAGTAAGTATCTGGAGTATATTGAAATCCTTTTTCAGCTTTGCGTTGAGCGTATAATTTAATTAACTCACGGGCTATGTCCTTTACTTTCGACTTAGTTCTCTCTTTCAGTTTTTCCCAAGCACCAGTACCTAGTTTATTTATTTTAGGAGGATCACCCTCCTTACCCTTGTATTTGGAAATACGATGTAAAGCATGAATACTTACAAAAATGATATCTTCACCTTTATAGATAAGTTTAACCATTTCCTGCATCTTTCCACTTACATTCGTGCGAACCAAACCACCAAAAGTTCCAATTCCATGATCCACATGCACTATATAGTCACCAACTTTGAATTGATTCAGTTCTTTAAGAGTCATTACAACCTTACCCTGTCTTGTTTTATCAGTTCTTAATTGGTATTTATGGAAACGATCAAACAATTGATGATCTGTGTAAAAGCAGACACGAAGGTTATGATCGACATATCCCTGATGAAGAGTTCCTTTTACTGCATCAAATTGAATATTATCATTTCTATCATCAAAAATAGATTTAATTCGATCGGTTTGTTTGACACTATCGCTCATTACACAAATACTATAGCCATCGTTCAACATTTGTTTAAAATGTTCAGCTACTAAATCAAAATTCTTGTGAAAGATGGGCTGAGGAGATGTATTAAACTCAACAAACTCATCGGCATTCGATTTATCATTAATGGTAAGAAATTTAAATTTTTTCACTTGAGATAAAAATACATCACCCATTAAGTGTGAATCATCCAGGTTCTTGTATTTTTGCTCTGTCGAGTTTAGCTTAACCAAGGCTTCATCATAAAGCAAATTTAATTTTTCCTTTACAAACTGAATATCCTGAAAAACCAGCACAGTATTCGGATCTATGAAATCAAAAATAGAGATTCTATTTTCCTTTAAGCTAACCTGCAGATCAGGGATAATATCAACTGAGTTAACTTTATCCTTGGATAACTGCGTTTCAATATCAAAAATACGTATAGTATCTATTTCATCACCAAAGAAATCTACCCTATAAGGTAATTCATAGGAATAGGAGAATATATCAGCTATACCCCCACGAATAGCGAACTGACCAGGTTCATATACAAAATCGACACGCTTGAATCCAAAAGTAATCAATACTTCAGAAAGAAAATCAATAGAGATTTGTTCACCTATTTTCAATGGAAGAGTATTGGCCTGAATTTTTTCCTTGGCAACAACTTTCTGCAACAAAGATTCAGGAGATGCAACAACTAAGGAAGGCGAATGATTGTTGGCCAAACGATTCAAAACCTCTGTTCGCAGTATATCATTCGAAACATCTAATTGGTGAAGTTTAATTGCTTTTTTAAATGAAGAAGGAAAATAGAAAGCCTCACTTTCGGAATATATCTGTTTGATATCCTGGTATTTATATGCCGCATCATCTACATCATTCATTACGAACAAAACAGATTTTCCTTGCGACTTCAGCTTTTCAAAAAGGAATGAAACAGCTAATGAGATAGAAGAACCATAAAGTCCTTTAAGTTTAATAGTCTGTAAAGGTGAATTCACCCATGATTTCAATGAATCATAGATAGGATGAATTTTATAGCTTGTATAAAGTTCGTTAAGTTGCAATTTATAAAGATTTTAGAGACGGATAGCAAATTTTTTCAGACGAGCATCCAACATATGTTGAGGAATAATTTTTTTGATTGTATCAGCTACTGCATTCATTAGACCCTCTTTCACATAATCGTGACGAATAATCAAAGAAATTTCACGATTCACTTCAGGATCGATCAGTTCTCTAATATTTTTTTGTTGAGATTCATTTAACAACTGTAGGTGCAATTCAGGGATAACAGTATATCCCCCATTTCTATCCACTATTTTAATCAATGTATCAATACTGCCAGCTTCATACATAGAAGAATTAAATTTCTTTGAATCGCAAAAATTAAACACCTGGCTTCTCAAACAATGTCCCTCTTCCAACATCCATAGATTATCCAATGGTAAATCGTGAGATATCAGATTATTTGAGGAAAAAATAGTTTCTTCAGGTGAAATATAAGCAATGAATTTTTCATAATATAGAGGAACTTCCAAAATCTTAGGATCATTCAGAGGTGTCGAAAGTATAGCCATATCAATCTCCGCCGAATGTAACTTCTCAATAATTGTTGAGGTTTGCATTTCTGAAACTTTCAGATCAATTTCAGTATAATCATGTTTAAAGTTAGAAATAAAATCTGGCAATAAATAGGGAGCCACTGTAGGTATCATCGCCAGTGAAAGTGAACCTGCCAAAGCTCCTTTCTCAGTGATAATATTTTCTTTCAACTGATTGACATTAAACAAGATAACTTGAGCTTGTTGGATGATTTGTTTACCAATTTCAGTTGGAATCAATGGATGTTGAGAACGATCAAAAATTTTACAATCAAGTTCATCTTCCAGTTTTTGTATCATTGCACTCAGAGTTGGTTGAGTAACTCCACATTTTTCAGCTGCTCTAACAAAATGTCTAGTTTGGTCTAATGCCAAGATGTACTCTAATTGTTGTAAAGTCATAATCTTTAATCTTTAAATATTTTCTTGTAAGCGTGACAATATGGCACACCATTCTTTTTTTCGTAATATTCTTGATGATAATCTTCCGCAGTCCAGAATTCAGGAGCAGCAATTAGTTGTGTTGCTGGTTTGAACCCCATATCTTTTAAAATTTGAATGTATTTCTGCACCATCAATTTTTGTTCGTCAGAAGTATAGAATACTACCGATTGATATTGTTCTCCAATATCAGGACCTTGTCCACCCACCTGTTCAAAATCATGAGTTTCGTAATAAAGCTTCAACAGAGTTTCAAAATCAGTCTGTTCTTTATTGTAAATAACTTCAACGGCCTCAATATGTCCAGTCGTACCAGAACAAACTTCCTTGTAAGAAGGATTCTGTGTATGTCCTCCCATATATCCTGCTGCTGAAAACAAGACACCAGATGCTTTCATGAAGTGGTATTGAGTACCCCAAAAACAACCGGAGGCAAAATAAGCTGTATCTATCTTATTTAAAGGGAGAAAATCCATGGATATGGAGTTCACACAATGTCTAGTATTTTTCTCAGTAAAACCCTCACCTTCAAAAACATGACCCAGATGACCACCACAAGTAGAACAAGTAATTTCAATTCTTCTACCATCTGCATCAATCGTACGACTTACTTTTTCAGGTAATTCATCATCAAAACTGGGCCAACCACAATGTGAATCAAATTTATCCTCTGAACTATAAAGTGGACTTCCACATTGTTTACAAAGGTATAATCCGGCTTCTTTGTTATTGGTATATTTACCTGTAAAAGGAGCCTCAGTTCCTTTATTTAGGATCACATATTTTTCTTCAGAATTAAGTTCCTTGAATTTCATAATTTTCACCGATTTAGTTTGCTGAGAACAAGCAGATCCAGCAAACAAGCTAATAAAAAGAATAAATACTAACGAAGACGATTTAAAGATTTCACCAAAGCCTCGTCTTTTCCAATTGATCTTATAGCTAAAAAACATAGGATTATATTTACTAAGTGGAATGAAGCAATACTTTTTAAATACCAATCAGCATTTAATTCTTTGCCATATTGCCATATATAAATAAACAAAACGCCATAATAGCCTGCCATTAAAACGATATTAATAAATGAAAGGCGCAATTGCAGTATTCGTTTATTAAACAAGAATATAGTAAGAAAAGATAAAATTGGGATTATAATTGCAATTGCATTCAATGACCAGATACTAGCAAGGACAACTTCAGCCTCCTGGTTTATTAAAACCAAGCCTTTGAAATTTAATATATAATTTACTGATTCTGCTGAATTAATCAATCCTGCAACAGGATTAAATAATAAAACAACAGAAAGGATTGTAATAATAAACAAATATACTGTTTGGATTCTTTGTATCATAATTTATTTTTTTTCCATTGAAGATCGCGAACCGCATATATGCGTTCAATAATTTCAACCACTTTCAAACCTTCAAGTACATTGGTTGTAATTGTACCCTTTTCGTGCAATTTATCAATCACATTTTCAATCACATAATGATGATTCTGTGCAGACCCTTTGTAAGCACCATAATCATTGGGTGGATTTGATGGAGCTAATTCAGGCATTTCATAATCTTTGATATGGCAATATACAACATCATTCATATACTGTCCAGCAACCTTGACAGTACCCTTGGATCCTAGAATTGTAATAGAACTTTCAAGATTAGTATCCCAAACAGCAGTAGAATAATTTAAACTTCCCATACCACCATTAATAAAGTCAAAAGTAACAACACCACTATCTTCAAAGTCAGTCAGATTTTGATGATTAAAGTCTTTGAAATTCCCACCTATATTGGTTATATCACCAAACAGCCAGTACATAATATCAATAAAGTGTGAAAACTGAGTAAACAATGTACCACCATCCAAAGCCTGATTACCATGCCAGTTACCTGGTTTGTAATATCTTTCATCACGATTCCAATAACAATCCAATTTTACAGAGTATATATCACCCAATGTATTATTATCGATTAATTCTTTCAACCAAATAGATGGAGGTGAATATCTATTTTGCATTACACTGAATACATGTTTAGACATTTCAAGTGATTTAAACAAGATTTTCTCAGCATCATTTTTAGTCAATGCGATTGGTTTTTCTACAACAACATGTTTTTTTGCTGTCAAAGCTTTTATAGCCATCTCAGCATGCAACCCATTTGGAGTACAAATATTTACTACATCAACCTCAGGATGATTTAATAAAAGGTCATCTATATTGTTATAAAAACCTTCTTCTATAGTTTCCAAACCCAATTTTTCCTTGGGAAGAACATCACAGACAGCAATCAATACAGAATCTTTATTTCTACGAATCATCTCGGCATGTCTTTTTCCAATATGCCCTTGACCTATTACAGCAAACTTTATCATTATTCTATTCTCTTTACTTTATTATCTTTAAAACTATACTTTTGGTTTGTTTCTGGGCAAAATGCAATTCCTTCGTGATTGAAATTCAGTCGATGACCATATTCACTCACCCAACCTATTTGTTTTGCAGGATTTCCAACTACCAATGCGTAGTCAGGAACAGCTTTGGTTACAACAGAACCTGCTCCAATCAACGCATAGGCACCAATTTCATTTCCACATACTACTGTGGCATTTGCACCTATTGATGCACCTTTTCTGACAATGGTAGTTTTGTATTCATCTTTACGAACGACATGACTACGTGGATTGACCACGTTGGTAAAAACCATTGAAGGTCCTAAAAACACATCATCCTCACAATAAACCCCAGTGTATACAGATACATTGTTTTGAATTTTCACATTTCTACCTAATTCAACCCCAGGTGAAACAACTACATTTTGACCTATATTACAATATTTACCTATTTTACAGCCTGTCATTAAGTGTGAGAAGTGCCAGATCTTGGTTCCTTGTCCAATTTCACAATTCTCATCAATCACAGCGCTTGGGTGTGCATAAAACTCACTCATTGTCTTCAATAAATTTAATTAAGGTATTGCAAATATACGCTAATTGATCCGAATTTAGTTCGGTATGCATTGGAAGTGAGAGTACACAGGACGATAAATTTTCAGCCACAGGAAAATCACCTGATTTATATCTATCATCCTTATACGCTTTTTGAAGGTGTAAGGGAACTGGATAATAAATCATGGCTGGAATATTATGTTGATTCAACCATTCAATCAAAGCGATTCGATTGATACCATTTAGTTTTAATGTGTATTGATGAAACACATGGGTTGAAAATTTTGATCTATAGGGTATAGTTAGTTGAGAATATTTTGAGAACTCCTTATCGTAGTATGCTGCAGCATTTTGACGGGAGTATGTATATTCATCCAGATGTTTCAGTTTAACATCCAAAACGGCAGCCTGAATACTGTCGAGACGGGAGTTAACACCAACTACATCATGATAATACCTTTGAACCATACCGTGATTAGCCACAGCCCTCATTTTATCAGCTAAAGCATCATCATTTGTGAATATTGCTCCACCATCTCCAAAACAACCTAAATTTTTTGAAGGGAAAAATGAGGTACAGCCAATATGTCCCATACAACCAGATTTTACCACGGTTCCATCCGAAAAGGTATATTCCGATCCTATGGATTGACAAGCATCTTCAATGACATATAAATTATGTTCGGCAGCAATTTCTAGAATTTGTTCCATCTCAGCATTTTGGCCAAACAAATGAACAGGCACAATCGCTTTGGTTTTTGGCGTGATGGCTTTCTTAATATTTTCAATTGATATATTGAACGAATCAGGATCTACATCTACAACTACAGGTTTCAATTGCAAAAGAGCAACAACTTCAGCAGTAGCAATAAAAGTAAAAGTCGGTGTAATTACCTCGTCACCGGGCTTTAAATCCAAAGCCATTAAAGCAATTTGCAAAGCATCGGTTCCATTGCCAACTGGAATAACATGTTTAACATTGAGATAACTCTCTAAATTCTTCTGGAAAACGGATACTTTCCCTCCTTTGATGAATGTAGTGGAATCAATAACTTCTTGAATTCCAGCATCTACTTCTGATTTTATTTTGTTATATTGACTTTTAAGGTCAACCATTTGTATGTTTTCCATATCATTTTGATTCTAAAAGATATTCAACCTCAGTTGTTAACAAACGAATATTCGTAATATGTGTAGAATGATTCGCTACTTGAATTTTACCTTTCTCATTCTTAGCAATTGTCAAATCATTGTAATCCACTGTTAATTCGAAATCATCAGACTTAAGCTGATTAAAATAACTTAAACCCACATTGAATGTAAGATCCACTATAGCTGGAAAAGTACGTATTTCCATATTCTCAGGTAGATTTATGACTTTTACAGGCACCGACATTTTTTTCTCAGTAAACATTTCAACAAAGAATTTCACATTCACATGGGATGGATAGATCTTAACACCCTTTATTTTTTTTAATTCAATTTGTGATGCAACAGTGTCATTAATTTGAGAAAGTTCAATCATTTTAGTTTCAACAAATTCAATATTCTCCAAAAAAGAATTACTTCCATAAACTGTCACTAAACGTGGACTAAGTTCTGGAGTATTTGTTTGAAAATATTGACTTTCTGTTTGAAGGTTTTCATTTAGTTTTACAGGAACTGTTTTTGATTTCAATTTAATATATTCGCATCGTATTTCAAAAGGATTGACAGACAACAGAGTAGTTGTTGGAAATATATTCGCAGATATCTGTTTAATTAGTTCTTGATTATCAACAAACAGCACGCCCTTTTCTGCAAAATTCTCGTTCACGTAGAGATGAACATTCTTCAAATCCTCTCTATTGTATTTTAAAAGATTCAATCCCTCATCTTCGATGGTGATTTCAATAGATTTAGGAAGTTTTTGAATAAATTCAATTTCGGGAGGTATTTGAGGAAACTCTACAGGAAGTAGGATGGTTGTTTCACGAACTTTATCTAAAACATTTAAAAACCAAAGTCCTGAGGATAGAAACAGAAAGAGCAAGAAGCTTAAAACATCTTTTGTAAATAAGAATGATTTAAGCTTCTGTAAAAAATCGATTAAAATATCTTTAATGCTTGAAGAGGGCATTTAAGTATTTTTATTTGCTTTGAGGAGTATCTTGTTGAGCATCTTGAGCAGAAGCAAACACTGAGTTTTTATCTACTTTAATCTTTACATTTTCAGCAATTTCAACGATAAGCGTATTATCTCCCTTAACCTCACGAATTTTACCGTATATACCACCAGCAGTAACTACTTTATCACCTGGTTGCATATTATCGCGTTGTTTTTTAATTTCTTTTTGTTTCTTTTGTTGTGGACGAATCATAAAGAAATAGAATACAACAAAGATAAGAACCATCATCAATATACCAGACAAACCACTACCCTGAGAAGCTGGTGCCTGAAGTAAAACACTTAATAAATTCATTTTATATTCAATTTTAATTTTGACACAAATATAATCAAATAAATATTTTTATCCGACAAGTTAAATGATTATTTACTAAACATAACCACTTTTGTCAATTTCTTTTCTTCCTTTAGTTGATTTACGATATTATCTAAAACTCCATTTATAAAAACATTACTTTTTTCGGTACTGTAGTTTTTGGCAATTTCAATATATTCATTTAAGGTTACATTTACCGGAATAGTTGGAAACTCGAACAACTCAGCCAGAGCCACCTCCATGATGAGGATATCCATAAAGGCAATTCGATCCAATTCCCAGTTTTTCGTATTTTTATCAACCAACTCCCTATATTCTTTCGCGTTCTTAACAGTTGCTTTTATAAGTCTAGAAGCAAAATCTGCATCTTCCTCGTCCTTAAACATAGGTAGAAGTTCCTGCCCCTCTAATTTTTCCTCATTAAATCTTTTAATGGTTTTGATGATAAAACTAATTACAATTTCCACATCATCAGACCAGTAAATACTTTGATCCTCAAGAGAATTATCCAAACTTTCACTGTTTAAAATAATTCTTTTAAATATTTTTCTCCACAACTCCTTATCTTCCGCATATGAGCTTTCTTTCAAGTCCATGTATTCTTGATAGAAATCTGATTTTGCTATATCCTCGAATAATGTTTTAATAATGTCATTATGATCAACCCAGGAAAGTTTGTTTTTAAGCAAATACTCATTAAACATAGTATTCGATCTCAACTGCGAAAGAAATTTATTATCAATAAATTTTGTGTTTGGATTTAGATCTTCGAATGTAGGACGAAGTTTGTTTCTACGAGCATCAATACGCGAATATGCGTAATCAGTAATTGCAATTGACAGATTAAGCAGATGATAATACAAATCGTATGTTCTTTCAATACTGTGGAATAATTCCTTCTCTACCATCTGGAGGGTTTTACCCTCACTTTTGTAATATGCATATAAAATTTGAACTATTTTTATACGCAGTAAAACTCGGTTAATCATAAATAAAGTGAACGCTTTTTAATTTGTTGCAAAGTTACTACTTTTTCAGTTATTGTAATCAAAACTCATGAAAAAAGCTTGAAATATCTGCATAGAATTTGATTTTATGAAAAAAAATGTTGAAATTTGGGAAAAGTTCCTATTAAATCAGTTGAATAACACTAAAAGAGGAGAGTCAGCCAATGGAATCAGAAAAGAAAGACAATGAAATCATTTATTCCAAAGCTATTAAAGCAGGAAAAAGGATTTATTATCTAGATGTTAAAAAGAGCAGAAATGAAGATCTTTTTCTAGCCATTACAGAAAGTAAGAAAAAAATCACAGGAAATGGTGACGAACAGGAAGTACAAGTAACTTATGAAAAGCACAAAATCTTTCTCTACAAAGAAGATTTTAGTAAGTTCATGGAAGGAATGGAAGACGTAATTTCTTTCATTAAAAAGGAACAAGGTGATGCAATTCCACGTGAACAATACAATTCAGAAAAGAAGTCTGAATCCGAAACTGAAGAAAAACCAGAGGAGGCACTTGAATCTTCATCAAAGTCAAAAAGCTTTTTCGATAAGTTTAAATTTTAAGTATTCTTAGCAGTATTCATATAGGTTGTAAATTCTTACAACCTTCTTTTTGCATATTTAATTATGAAAGCATTTGCTAGTGACAATTATTCAGGAGTGCATCCTGCAATAATGAAATCATTATTTGACTGCAACTTGGAACATCAAATTTCATATGGAGACGACAAATACACGTCAAAATGTATAAGTATGTTCCAATCTATTTTCGGCGAACTTGAGGTTTTATTTACTTTCAATGGCACAGGTGCAAATGTAGTAGCATTAAAAACCACTTTATTACCTTATGAGGCTGTCATATGCGCAGAAACTGCACACATAAATGTAGATGAATGTGGCGCTCCAGTTCAATCCACCGGTTCAACACTCATACCGATCAAAACTAACAATGGCAAACTAAGTCCAGAGCTAATTCGACCATTTTTAAATGTTAAAGGCAATGTTCATCATGTTCAACCCAAATTGATTTCAATTTCTCAAAGCACTGAATTAGGTACTGTATACAGCATTGATGAAATAAAAGAATTATGTGAATTTGCTCATACCAACGACATGTTTGTTCATCTGGATGGTGCTAGAATTTCCAATGCAGTAGCTGCATTAGGTGTAGGTTTAAAAGAAGCTACCGTTGACTGCGGAATAGATATCATGAGTTTTGGAGGAACTAAAAACGGATTAATGTTTGGTGAAGCTGTACTTATCTTCAATGACAGTCTTAAAAAATCAGCGCCCTTTTATCACAAGCAAACTAGTCAATTATTCTCTAAAAACAGATTTATTGCTGCACAGTTCATTGCACTATTAGAAAATGATTTATGGTTGGAAATGGCTATGCATTCCAATAATATGGCCAAAATTCTTTCCGGTGAACTTTCAAAAATTGCTGGAATCGCTATAACTCAATCAACCAATGCAAATGGCGTATTTGTTATCTTTCCAAAAGATATTACAAAAAAATTACAAGAGAAATATCCTTTTTATGTGTGGAACGAGACAACAAACGAATGCAGACTGATGTGCTCATTCGACACCCAAGAAAACGAGATTTATGATTTTATATCATTTCTCAATACTTTACTAACATAAACTTGACCGGTTTCGTAACGTTCAATCCTAACGGATTCACCTTTATCAATAAAACCATCATTTGAAACGGCATCAATTACATGATTGTCAATTTTAACCTTACCAGATGGTCTTAGAACGGTATAAGCAATTGCGTCTCTACCCACAAACTGCAACTGCTCTAACGGCACTCCCACAAAACCAGAAGCATTATCAAGTGTTGTATTCAGAGCAACATTTTTCAGCATGCCCTTGGCTCCTATTCGACTACTCAAATAAAGCATCAAAAGAAATCCTGCCAAAATACCAGCAAACACCGTAAACATTGCTCTTGCAATTGTAACTGTATTCACTTTTTCAAAATCAAACACAACATTGTTTAACAAAGCCAACAACAAACCTGTGACAATAAAAACCACTCCAAGAATTCCGGCTATACCAAATCCTGGTATAACAAACAATTCAAAAGCCAGGAGAACTATACCTATAATAAAAATCAATATTTCCCAGTTTGCAGCTAAACCATCCATATACAAAGGAGCGAAATAAAGAAAAGCAGCAACAAGTGCAGCAGCGCTTGGGAAACCTAAACCTGGGGTTTGTAATTCAAAATAAATTCCTCCTACTATTATCATTATCAACAAGCCCTGTATTACTGAACTCATCAGAAAACCTTTTAAATTATCCCAACTTGTCGGTTCATAATTAACTATTTCATATTCTGTAAATTTCAGATATTTCTCCACAAGTTCTTCGACAGTTTCAGGCAAACCCTCACAATAATTATATTTTTGAGCTTCTAAAGCTGTAAATGTTAATGTTTTGGTTGAGTCTATCAAACCAGGCACAACTGTACGACTATCAACCATGGCTTCAGCAATCAAAGGATCCCTAATCCACTTAACAATTGTATCTGTACCAGAAATTAATGTATCCCTACCATGAGCCTCTGCTGTAGAACGCATAGTTGCACGCATGTAAGACTGGTATTTATCTGGCATTTGTTCACCAGTTTGATTTACAACTGTAGCGGCTCCTATACTACCACCCGGTCGAATGTATATACTATCACAAGCAATTGAAATCAATGCCCCAGCTGAAGCAGCATTATTATCTACAAAAACATATACTGGTATATCGGAATTAAGAATTTTAGTGCGGATAGAATCTGCATACAACACTTCACCACCGTAAGTATTCATGTGAATCAGAATCACATCTGCATTTTCCTGTTTAGCCTCTTCAAAACCCTTTTGGATATAGAGCCATGTGGTACTGCCAATTTCCTTTTTAATATCTATTTTAAATATAACTTTATTCTCATTTTGTCCAAATGATTTCAAGAAAACAAAAAAACTTAAAAATATAGATAAAATTAATGTCCTCATAGATAAATATTTTTCTCAAATTTACGTAATAATAATGTATTTATAATTATTTTTGTTCTGTAAATACTTGAATAATTATAAAAAAAGAGTTCTTTTTATTTGCAACATTCAGTATAGATAGCTGACATTCAAACTTATTTATCAGGTAGTTTTATTCAACAATCCTTGGCTTTTTTGCCTTGGGGTTTTACAACACACAAAAAACATTGAATATGAAACAACTTCACATTGAAAACGAACTGGTAGCATTGCAAAGCAATATGCGTAATTTTGCATTTTCTTTGACATTAAATCGAGACGAAGCTGAAGATCTACTACAGGATACAACCTTAAAAGTATTAGATAATCAGGAAAAATTCACCGACAATGTCAATTTTAAAGGATGGGTGCTTACCATTATGAAGAATATCTTCATAAATAATTACCGAAAAATAGTTAGAAATCAAACCGTAATTGATAAAACAGAAGATTTACATCATTTAAATCTTCCACAAAACTCAGGATTCACCAATCCAGAAGCGTCTATATCTGTAAGAGAAATCAACAAAAGCATTAATTCATTCTCTGACGAATATAGAATCCCATTTTCTATGCATGTTCAAGGTTATAAATACGAAGAAATTGCCAAAGCAATGAATCTTCCTATTGGAACTGTAAAAAGCAGAATATTTCTTGCTAGAAAACGATTGCAGAGTCAATTGAAAGACTACAGATACTGATTTCTCACCACAATATGTTCAAAGCCGGAGTATGTTACTCCGGCTTTTTTTGATTAAAATTAGAACAAGAATGAGAATATTGCAACATTTTACTTCAAATAGCATTTTACATTCGTTTAATTGACAAGAAAAGATTAATTTAGAGTTTTAAATTTAGTGCATTAAATATGAATACAGCCTTAGTTATGTTGGGGAGCAATCAAGAAGGTGAACGCAACCTGGCATCCGCAAAAGAAAAGATAAATGAAAGATACGAAGTTGTTCAAGAGAGTGCAATTGTGGAAACAAGTCCACATGGATCCAGATACAAGGATAACTTTCTGAATCAGGCTGTAGAAGTGCTTTCTGATGAAGACTTAGCCACTTCCATTTCTTTTTTCAAAAATTTAGAAAAGGAAATGGGAAGAACAACTGAAAGTAAAAACGATGGTACTGTTTGCATAGACATCGATATTATATTTTGGAATGACAAACAAATCAGAGGAGATTATGATCGATATGGCTTTGTTAAAACCTGTGTAGATGAACTAATTGAAAACAAAAAACCAAATCTATGAAACATTTTCCAGCGTCTCAATTAATTATAAATGCTGATGGCAGTATTTTCCATCTACATATCAAGCCAAAACAACTGGCAGATAAAATCATTTTAGTTGGTGATCCTGAAAGGGTTCATATGATTGCTGAATATTTTGATGAAGTCGAGTGCAAAATTAGCAATAGAGAATTTGTAACAGTTACGGGAACTTTTAAAAATAAAAGATTGACCGTTTTATCTACCGGCATTGGAACTGACAATATTGACATAGTTTTAAACGAACTGGATGCATTGGCCAATATTGATTTTGAAACAAGAACAGAAAAAGAAATTAAAAAACAACTCACATTTGTTAGAATAGGTACTACAGGGGGAATGCAAGCGAATATTCCCTTGGGTAGTTTTTTAATTTCTGAAAAGTCCATAGGTTTTGATGAAGTCATTTCATTTTATGAGGGTCGTGATAAAATTTCTGATATTGAATTTGAAAATGCTTTTATACATCATATGAATTGGCCAAAAAAGATGGCTGTTCCCTATATTGTGTCCTCTGATCTAGAATTAGTTGAACAAATTGGAGGCAAAGAGATGTTGAAAGGTGTAACCATTTCATCAGTTGGATTTTATGGACCCCAAGGTAGAGTTCTGAGATTGAATCTATTTGATAAAGATTTAAATGACAAAGTAGAATCCTTTGAATTTAAAGGACAGAAAATCACAAATTACGAAATGGAAGGATCAGCTATAGCAGGACTTTCAGCAATGATGGGACACAAGGCTATGACTGTGTGCTGTGTAATTGCCAATCGTAGAATTGAGTCTATGAACACAGATTATAAACCACATATCCGTAAATTAGTCGAATTGGTTTTAGAAAGAATTTAGTAATGACTACAAACAATACAATAGTTGCCATTAGTACAGCTCCAGGTAGTGGAGGAATTGCTGTGATTCGTATTTCTGGGAAAGATTCATTTGAGATCACAGATAAGATTTTCACAAATCCTAGCCATAAAAAGTTAAGTGAAATTGAAGCTAACAAAGCACTCTTTGGTCGTATCGTATTTCAAGATGAGATTGTAGATGAGGTAATATCCACCGTTTTCAAGGCTCCACATTCTTTTACAGGAGAAAATGTGGTTGAAATTGCTTGTCATGGTTCTGTATTTATCCAACAAAGTATTCTAAAGTTATTAATAGATTTAGGATGCAGTTTGGCACAACCAGGAGAATTCACACAAAGAGCATTTCTAAATGGCAAGATGGATTTATCTCAGGCAGAAGCAGTTGCTGATTTAATAGCAACAACTTCATCTCAGGCCCATCGTATGGCTATGAATCAAATGCGTGGTGGATTTTCAACTGAACTCAGCAAACTACGGACAAGATTGTTAGACTTTGTGTCTTTGGTAGAGCTTGAACTTGATTTCTCTGAAGAAGAAGTTGAGTTTGCGGATCGAAGTCAACTTAAAACACTAACAACAGAAATTGAACTTACTATTGAAAAGCTTACCCAATCATTTAAATATGGTAACGCTATTAAAAATGGCATACCTGTAGCATTGATTGGAGAAACCAATGTAGGAAAATCTACCCTGCTCAACGTTTTACTTAACGAGGAAAAAGCGATAGTATCAGACATTCATGGAACAACAAGAGATGTGATCGAAGACACTATCAATCTACATGGATTAACATTCAGATTCATAGACACAGCCGGTATTCGTAAAACCAAAGATGAAATTGAAAGTTTAGGAATAGAGCGAACATTTCAGAAGATAGAACAAGCTTCAATAGTATTGTGGGTTTTGGACTGCACAAAAGTCAGTGAGCATTTGGAATGGCTTACAGAAAAAATTGAAAGGAAAGCACTTGGCAAAAAAGTCATTCTTATATTCAACAAAATAGATAAAATTACTACAGAGGAAAAAGATGTTATCACTGAAATCTTTGAAAGATTTGATGGTGAAAGAATTTATATTTCAGCAAAGAATAAAATAAATACTCATTTATTGGAGGATGCACTTGTAAAAGCAGCCCAAATTCCCGATGTAAATTCAGGCGATGTAATAGTTAGTAATTTACGCCACTACGAAGCACTACAACAAGCTTTATTCAGCATTCAACGTGTTACAAATGGATTAGACCAAGGATTATCTGGAGATTTTCTATCGCAGGACATACGTGAATGCATGTTTCATTTAGGAGAAATTACTGGACAAATATCTAATGATGATATTCTTGGGAATATTTTCAGTAAATTTTGTATCGGAAAGTGAATTAAATTCCCTCTGACGAACAAAGACGATTTACCTTTACAACTAAAATTAATATTATGAAACAGTATTTGAATTTCTCAAACAAAGGCGGGCAACTTTTTGGTGCTTGGATCTCATTTATACTCTTGTTTTTAGTACCATATATATGGGTAGTGTATCAAATGTCGATATCCGATTTCGAAGCTGGAGAAAATTATTATCTAATTCCGGTGGTTATAGGACTGGTTTTAATTGCCATTTTCATAGAATTTTATATTTATAGATTTTTCATTACAGGTATTCAATACAAAGAAATAAATATTGAATTCAAGGGTCGATTCAGTGAATTTGTAGGTATAATTTTAATCAACACGCTTTTAACTATAATCACAGCAGGTGTATATTATCCTTGGTTTATAAAAAAACTATATGACTTTTTTGTTAATAATTCCAAGTATAATGATAGTGAATTTAAGTTTCTATCAAAGGGGGGACCACTATTATTGATATTTGTATTTGCAGCTCTACTACCTGCAATTTTGATATCCTTGTTTACTGCTTCCATTATTTCAATAATTGATATGAATAGTCAAACGAGTCAATTATTAGTCAATTTCATTACTTATTTGATAATGTCCCCATACATTTATCTCTTGTATAAATGGGCTGTTAATATCAGATACAAAGAGTATACTATCACATGGAAAACAGAATTCTTCAGCTCTGTAGTTATGATAATTGGTCAAATGACACTTAGTATGATCAGTTTGGGAATTTATACTCCGCTTGCTATGTTGAGAATTTACAAGTATTTTGCAAACAAAACACAAATTAATTCGGATGATAAATCCATGAAATTTGAGTTTAAAAATAAAATGACTACAGACTTCTTTTTTATTTGGGTTCAGATTTTGTTTACCTTAATAACCGCATTTATATATCTACCCTGGGCATGGGCAAAGATAAGTCAACGTATTCTGAGTCAAACATCAATAAGTGAATAAAATACAAACTGCCATCCAGATAATCTGAATGGCAGTTTTATTTATCAACAAGAAAATTAGAATATACTAACAGCAACTGTTAAACCAGCCATAACTATAGAAACCATTGACATCAGTTTAATCAGAATATTCAAAGAGGGACCAGAAGTATCCTTAAAGGGGTCACCAACAGTGTCACCAACCACAGTTGCTTTGTGATTTTCAGAACCTTTACCACCAAAATTTCCTTCTTCAATATACTTTTTGGCATTATCCCAAGCTCCACCTGAATTAGCCATAAACACAGCCATAACAAACCCAGTACCTAATCCGCCCATCAACAAGCCCATTACACCTGCAACTCCAAATATGACACCTACAATAATTGGAATAACTATGGCGAGAATAGATGGAACCAACATTTCTCTTTGAGCACCCTTGGTTGATATTTCAACACAGCGAGCATAATCTGGCTCAGCTTTTCCCTCCATTATTCCTGCAATTTCCCTAAATTGACGACGAACTTCTTCCACCATGCTTTGTGCAGCACGCCCCACAGCATTCATTGTAAGTCCTGCAAACAAGAAAACCATCATTGAACCAATAAATATTCCTATCAATACGATTGGATTCATTAAAGTAACTTCAAAATAGTTCATAAAGTCATTGAATGTAGACATACGAATGGTTTCAGCATCCAAAAATTCAGAACCAACTTTTGCTAGGTGATTTCCTGCATTGTCAGCAATTCGAATCAAAGCTATTTTAATTTCTTCCACATAAGATGCCAGTAAAGCTAGAGCAGTAAGCGCAGCTGAACCTATAGCAAAACCTTTTCCGGTAGCCGCAGTGGTATTACCTAGAGCATCCAATGCATCAGTTCTTTGGCGAACTTCTTTCCCCAAACCACTCATTTCAGCATTTCCACCTGCATTATCAGCAATAGGGCCATAAGCATCAGTAGCAAGTGTTATTCCCAAAGTGGAGAGCATACCTACAGCAGCAATACCAATCCCATACAAACCAAGACTTAGATTACCATCAGACAAGAAATTAGCAACATCAAATTGAATGGCGCTCAAATAAGCAAGAATGATAGCAAAACCAATCGTAATTACAGGTATAGCAGTAGAGATCATTCCAAGACCAAGTCCAGAGATGATTACTGTAGCCGGACCGGTATTTGAACTCCCTGCAACTTTTTGTGTGGGTTTGAATGTATGTGAAGTATAATACTCTGTCGATTGACCTATAATTATTCCAGCAACAAGTCCTACTAAAACAGAGAATGAGATACCTAACCAGTTTTCAATTTGCAAAAGATAAAGTATACCAAAGGTAGCCATTGAAATTAAAACTGAGCTCACATTAACCCCTTTTCCCAATGCTGCCAATAGTTCTTTCATTTTGGCACCTTCTTTAGTGCGAACAATGAAAATACCAAAAATAGATAAGATTACACCTACTGCAGCAATTAACATGGGAGCAAAAACTGCTTTAAGCTGAATGTACGGATTTGTAATAAAAGCAGAAGCACCCAATGCTGCCGTTGCTAATATTGAACCTGCATACGATTCATATAAGTCAGCACCCATACCTGCCACATCACCCACATTATCACCCACATTATCTGCAATTGTAGCAGGATTTCTTGGATCATCTTCAGGAATACCTGCCTCTACTTTACCAACCAAATCAGCACCCACATCGGCTGCTTTGGTATAAATCCCTCCTCCTACTCTTGCAAAAAGAGCTTGAGTTGAAGCACCCATACCAAAGGTTAACATAGTAGTAGTAATCATTATTAATTTATGAGCCTGATCAGCTTCCTCAACAAAACTATCCAGAATCAAATACCAAGCTGAAATATCCAGTAATGCTAGTCCAACTACTGTTAATCCCATAACTGCACCAGAACGAAATGCAACTTTCAACCCACTATTTAAAGAAAGAGATGCAGCATGAGCAGTACGAGCAGAAGCGTAAGTTGCTGTCTTCATACCAAAGAATCCAGCTAGTCCTGAGAAGAAACCTCCAGTAAGGAAGGCAAAAGGCACCCAACCGTTTTGAAGATTGAAATATGCCATTACACTGAAAATTAAAGCTAAAACAATAAAAACAATAATTACTATTTTGTATTGTTGGCGAAGGTATGCCATGGCTCCCTGACGTACATGCAGAGTAATTTTCTTCATTGTTGCTGTACCTTCACTTTCCTTCATTAATTGTTTGAAGAAATAATAAGCGAATCCCAGTGCAATTATTGAAGAAATTGGCACCAGGTAAAAAATGTTGTTTTCCATAAGTGTGTGATAAAAATTATTAAAATTGCTCCAAGCTTAAGGTATCAAGCCTCAAGCTAAAGATCTAAAGTATTAAGCTTTAGTATGATGTTTTTTAAAATATTCCAGTATTATAGCTAAGGAATAGTTACCAGCATGTTTTAGCACAAAATCCATCGCATCTGCAGTTGCATTATCATCAGCCATATCGGATATTACACGTACAACAGTTAATGGAACTTGAAAATCATCACAAACTTGTGCAACAGCTGCACCCTCCATTTCAACACAAACAACAGATGGAAGATTCCGGATTATCACTTGCTTCATTTCTTTAGTTGAAACAAATAAATCACCACTAGCTATATCTCCAAGCATAAGTTTTGGAGCTGTTATACCATGCGATACCAGTTCTTTACGAAATTCTTTGTTGTGAACCAGAAACTGATGTACAGCCTCTTTCATGCGATCAATTCTAAATTCATCAATTGCAAATGAAGTTTTTCCGGTAAGTGGAATTTCAAATCTACGCATCAATGGACGAGCATCCATATCGTGTTGGAATAATCTTTGAGCAATCACTATATCTCCCACATTTAGATCAGGCGATATACCTCCAGCTACACCTGTAAATAGAATTTCATCCACACGAAAGTGAACGATTAAATTTGTAACTGTAGTAGCTGAAGCAACTTTACCCCATCTTGAAAAGACTGCAACGACTTCCTGATTTTCAATGAAACCTCGATAATAAATTCTACTCCCCATTTCAACAACTTGTTTGCTTTCAATGGCAGCTATTATCATATCCATTTCTTCAGGCATAGCCCCTACTAGTCCAATTAGCATAACTACATCTTTTTGATTTTACTGATTCGTTGAAATAAAGTGGGATGAGAATAATTGAAAAAAACATACAGTGGATGAGGCATCAAATTGCTCAATGAACTAGAGGACAATTTTTTCAATCCATCAATAAGTTCTTGTCCAAATCCATATTTAGCCGCAAATGCATCTGCTTGATACTCATATTTACGAGAGAAAATATTGGTGATTAAATCAAACGACATGGATATAGGAGTGTATAAAACAAAAAATGCAATTGCATTTAAATGAAACGATGCTTCTGCACCCCCCAATGCCATAGCTAGTTGATTACTGCTCAACATCAGCCCTAATAAGTAGAACAGTATTAAACTAAATGGGAATGATATTATGAAATTTTTAAGCACATGTTTGTGTTTGTAATGCCCAATTTCGTGAGCTAAGACAGCAACGATTTGGTCTACAGATAAAGAATCAGACAAAGTATCATATAGAACTATACGTTTTTTAGGACCTAATCCAGAAAAATAAGCATTTGCTTTAGTAGATCTTTTTGAACCATCGATGATGAAAATATTTTTCAATTTAAAATCTGCTTTGGCAGCAAACGCTTCTATAGCTGTTCTTAATTCACCTTCGGGTAGTGGTGTTTGTTTATTGAATAATGGTACTATTAATTCAGAATAAAACATACCCATAACCAAACTAAAACCGGTAGTAAGCAACCATGCCAACAACCAAAAATAAGTTGGGGTTAACGAATATATCCAGATCACTAATGCCAAGATACCTCCACCTACAATCACACTTAATAGTATAGACTTAATATTATCAAGAAGGAAGGTTTTGATTGTCATTTTATTGAAACCAAATCTTTCCTCAACCACGAAAGTATGATAATACTGAAATGGAATCATAATTAAATCATTGGCAATAAAAATGACAGTAAAAAACAACAATGATCGAACAATAGCATTTTCAGTCCAAACACTGACTAAATCATCAACAAATGCAAAACCACCCATCAAAAACATCAATAAGGTAAGGACAAAACTAACACCACCAGTAACCATACTATAACTTGTGTTAACACGAAAATAATCTTGCTGTTTGTCGTATTTTACCTGATCATAAATATCTGACAGTATTTTTGGAAGGGGTAGCTTAGAATTTTGGATATTGAGGTAAGATAGGTAGCGGCTTAAACCAAATTCTATCACTAATATTGAGATAATTACAATAAAAATTGTGGTAACCATAAATGACTTCTAATTGTTAAAAGTTATCACAAATATAATCATTTTGTGCAGTTATTGAAAGTCCCTAATATTTTAATTTTAAAAAAAGTATCTTTGTAAATTAAAAGTATTTAAGTTATGAGAATGTATTTTGTGGTAATGGCAATTTTGATTTTGACGGTAATTATACCTGATCTTTTTTATGCGATAAAAATTAAACGGTATAAGTTAAGCAAATGGTTACATTTAATCAATCTTGCTCCAGGAATATTCTTTATTGGCTCTTTTGTTTTCTTGTATTTAAAAGGAAAAGATATTCATGTACCCAAGACTTTTTACACTTTAATGTGGATAAATTACTTCTTTGTAATCGTTTACATACCAAAATTAATCTATGTCCTGTTTCATTTCTTCAATTTCATTCTGAATATATTTATTCCACATCGGACCTACATATTGAGATGGTTGGGTTTGGTTGCAGCATCAACCATCATCATTCTATTAATTGACGGAGCATTTTTAAACATCAAAGATTACGAGACAAAAAAAATAGAAATTGCTAGCAATCGAATTCCAGAAAGTTTTGATGGATACAAATTAATCCAAATATCGGATATACACCTGGGCGGTTGGGATAGCAAATATCACTTGATAGAACCTGTAATTGAGATAATTAACAATGAAAAAGCTGATTTACTCATATTCTCAGGTGATATGGTAAATAATTTCAAAGATGAAATGATAGGATGGCCTGAATATTTTGATAGGATGAAAGCCAAAGATGGAAAATTTGCAATATTGGGCAATCATGATTACGGAGACTATGTGCAATGGGAAAACCCTCAAGAGAAAATAGAGAATCTGGATTCAATTAAGCAGAACATACGGAAAATGGGGTTTAATTTGCTTTTAAACGAAAGTCTTTACATTTACAAAGAATCGGATTCAATTTTGATTGCAGGGGTTGAAAACTGGGGAAAACCACCTTTTCCCAAATATGGAAATTTAAAAAAAGCTTTGAATGGAAAAAACGATTCAGTATCCACTCTATTGATTTCACATGACCCATCGCATTGGAGAGCAGAAGTATTGGGTAGAGAAAACATTTTTCTAACCTTATCAGGACATACACATGCATGGCAAGTTGCTTTTAAGGTTTTAGGTAAACTTTATTCTCCGGCATCGAATGTGTATCCCGAATGGGATGGATTATATTTTGAACAAGGACAATATTTAAATATCAACAGAGGTTTAGGTTTTGTTGGTGTTCCTTTTCGAATTGGAGATTCAAATCCTGAAATTACAGTAATAACATTAAAACATATAAATTAAGCATCATTAATTGATGGAAAAAAGAGTATTAAATAATATTCAAGAAAATCAACTATTTGAGAAAAACGACAGTCTCATTATTGGTGTTAGTGGTGGTGCCGATTCGATGGTATTATTAAATATTTTGGTTCAATTAGGTTATAAATGTATCGTTGCACATTGTAATTTCCAATTGAGAAAAGAAGAGTCTGATACAGACGAGCAATTTGTTTCGGATTACTGCGAGAGAAATCAGTTGGTATTTGAGCATATAACATTCAACACCAAGAAAATAGCCTTAGAAAGAAAAATTTCTATTGAAATGGCAGCTAGAGATTTAAGATATGATTGGTTTGAACAAGTTAGAATCAATCACAATGCTAAAGTCATAGTTGTTGCTCATCATGCCAATGATCAGGCTGAGACAATTTTAATGAACTTAACCCGAGGCACTGGTTTGACAGGCTTGACTGGCATGAAATTTAAAAATGGATGTATTGTTCGTCCATTATTGAATATCAGTCGTCAATCAATTGAAGATTACAGTAGACTAAAACATATTTCGTTTAGATACGATTCAACCAATGCAGAATCAGATTTTACAAGAAACAAAATCAGAAACCAGATAATTCCATTGTTGGAAGAAATAAATCCGTCACTCATTGACACTTTCATTTCTACTTCCAAACGTTTATTGGACTTAAATACTTTTACTACTTCCAAGATCAAGGAAATAGCTAGTAGAATAATTGAAACAGAAGGTGAATTGATTTATATAAAATTAGACGATGCGGAATTAAAATCCAATGCGGAATATCTTTTGTTTGAATTGTTGTATCCCTATGGATTTGCGAATGAGCAGATCAGTAAAATCTGTGCAAGTTTGGAGAAGGAATCCGGTAGAATGTTTTACAGTCAAACACATCAATTAAACACAGACAGAGACAGGATAATTATAAGTCCACTAAAATCAATTGCGACAGATGACATATTTATTCTTGATAAAGTTCAAGAATACGAAAGTCCCATTCACATCACTTTATCTTTAAAAGATTTCACATCCGATTTCAAGATTTCAAAAGAATCTCAGCTTGTTCATTTGGATTTCAAGAAAATAAAATTTCCTTTAAAGTTGCGTAAATGGAAACATGGTGATCAGTTTTATCCATTTGGAATGAACAAGTCTAAAAAAGTCAGTGATTTCTTCATCGACTTGAAGATCAGCAGAACTGAGAAAGACAGAATATGGATTTTGTGTGATCATACGGGCACTATACTATGGATCCTTGGACTGAGATTGGACAATCGATTTCGAGTTGACAACACCACCCAAAAGATTTTGGAAATATCCATATGACACCTTTTCCATAATACAAAAATAACTCAAAAAAAGGCTACCCGTTTGGGTAGCCTTCGTTTTTATCCTTTGAATTGAATTAGTTGAAAATATATTTCAAACCAACTTGGAAGTTCCACAATTCAGTGAATGAATAGTTAGTAGTGTAGCTTTGGGTTGGGTAAACCAATGCACCACTATCGTCAGTGATTTTAACCATAGAGAAAGAAGGAACATTGTTCGCATCTTTACCATCGTATTTCAAGATTTTACCATTATTGGCAGAAGTCATGTTTTGAGAGATACCCCATTCACTGTTCAACATATTACCCACATTCAACATATCGATAGAAAGTTGAAGCGTATTCATGTTTTTACCAGCTTTCACTTTGAAATCTTGAGTTACACGGAAATCAAAATTGTGCACCCAAGGAGCACGAGCAGAGTTAGCTTCTGCGTATTGACCTTTGTGAGAGCTCAAATATTTGTCTTGTTCCATGAAAGCAAAGAATGCATCTTCGTCAGCTTGAGTAGTGAATTGAACATCACCACGTTGAGCAGGAATAAAAATCAAATCAGTACCCCAACCGTCACCATTCATATCATTTGAATAGGTATAGCTATATCCCCAAGAAGAAGCACCAGAATAGAACAAGTTGAATGAAGTTGCCATTGCATTATCAGCATATGGTAATCTATATGAAATAGATCCAATAACTTTATTTGGAACAACATATTGAGAACGTTGAAGATCAGGCATGTGAGGACCATTAACTGCAACTAAACCACCATAAGCAGAACCAGC
>CAZZPZ010000001.1:198637-243600 GCA_964655615.1 uncultured Paludibacter sp.
TGAACCATACCAGAGTTTGTAGGCATATTAGTGAAGAACACCAAAGGAAGACGACCAGTAAAGATACCAGTACCACCACGAACTTTCAATGTTTGATCACCGTTCACGTCCCAAGTGAAACCAACACGAGGTGAAAGCAACACTTTAGAATTTGGCCACAAACCAGTATCAATTGATTTACCACCAAAATCCAATGCTTTAATTGCATTGTTAGTTAGGATATTATCCACAAAATTCAACATATCCGCACGGATACCATAAGTTAATTTGATATCATCATTCAAGTTATACTCATCTTGAACATAAGCACCAAATTGTTGGAAAGCAACTTCAGCCGCTGGACTCTCTTCGCCATCATATCCATAAGTTAGAGCAAAGTCAAGAGGAGCAGCTTGATTCAAGAAATCCTGAACACTTGCATATCTGTAATAACCTGTACCATTACGCATATAAGCATTGTTTGCCATTTGATATTCATAATTCAAACCGCCAGTAATTTTATGCTTATCCATGTAATAGGTGAAGTTATCAGTAATAGTCAATACATTGTTGTGAACACCATTATTCCAAGTAAACAATTCATAACCAGCAGAAATGTACGGTTCAACGCTTACTGGACTAAGAGGAGTAGTACTACTACCACCATTAAGGATATCGATAAATGGGAACTTTTCAGAATTTGAACCACGAACATCATCAATTTTAGTCATAGTCACCAAGAATTGGTTAGACATTTTATCATTGAAGCGAGAGTTCAACTCAGCTGAAAGAGAGTTTACGATATTGTCCATTGAATACAATGAATTTGAAAAAGCCATACCATATTGAGAGATACGGTCCATAGTTCTGTTACGATAACCAGCATCCGTTGAATTACCGTTGGTAGGATTCCATGCTTGGTTTTTAGTATAGTTGTAACGAATATTCAATTTGTTTTTATCATCGATATTCCAGTCAATACGAGCCAATAATTTAATATTGCTTTCGTCACCAGGAAAATCAGTGTAAGAACCTGGATCATAACCATAATTATCAATCAAATGGTTACGAACAGCTTGCATATCAGCAATAGAAGTACGAGAAATTGTTTTACCATCACTCACACCATTCGCAGATGGAGACCAGAATACAACCTGACCTGGTTCTTTTTCCATTTCAGCATTCACAAAATAAAACAATTTATTTTTGATGATAGGACCACCTAGAGTTAAACCATAAGTAGTTTTAGAATAATCATCACGATCACCAAAATCATAATCACCTATATTGTTACCGCGCATATCCTGATTTTTGAAATAGGTATAAGCAGAACCTTTGTAAGTGTTAGTACCTGATTTAGTGATTGCATTGATCCCACCACCAATGAAATTGGTTTGACGAACATCATAAGGTGTTACAACTACTTGAATTTCTTCAATAGCATCCAATGAAATAGGATTTCCACCACCAGGTAAACTTGAAGACAAACCAAAGTTGTTGTTGAAATTTGCACCATCTACAGTGAAGTTAGTCGAACGACCATCACTACCTGCGAAACTCATACCCGAAGCATAAGGGGAAAGACGGGTAATATCAGATACACTTCTATTGATTGTTGGCATAGAAGTAATAGCTGAAGAAGAAATGTTAGTAGAAGCACCAGTTTTCTCAGTAGTAAACTTAGTTTTCTGAGAAGTAACTACAACTTCACTTAACTCTTGAGAACCTTCAGTTAGCTCCACATTCACTTGATAAATTTCACCAAGTTGCAACTGGATACCAGAAAGTGTCACATCATTGTAACCAACATAAGAAACTTTAACAGAGTATGGACCACCAACACGTGCTCCTGCAATGTTAAAACGACCATCCACATTAGTTACAGTACCATAATTAGTACCTGATGGAGTGTGAACAGCTACAATTGTAGCTCCGATTACAGGTTCTCCTCCAGCAACAATTTTACCGCTGATGCCGGAAGTTGTAACCTGCGCATTCAATACAGTGGCAGCCATTAGCAAAACTGACACGAGTAAGAAAAACGTACGTTTCATCATAAATTAAAAATATTAAATATTAACTAAATTATTTACAAGAAATAAATTTCGCCACAAATATAAAATATTTTTAAACGTATTAAAGTCTTTAACTTATGAACTTTTCAACAAGGGAATTGAAAATTATCGAATACAGAAATATAGATTTATGCATATTAAATATATATAAATACAACATTCGAATAAACAAAAGCTATGTAATACAGTATTTGTACAAAATTCAGAATGTTAATAATGTATATTTATACAGTATTTCTCTGAAAATACATGCGAATTGAATCTAGGCTAGACAATAGTTAAACATTTTTTAACATTCGCATCGAGAAATATTGAAATCAAATTGAAATAAAAATTAATTAGTGTTTAATAGTTCTTCAGCCATTCGGATAGCTGTGTCTCTATTACTGCTACCACTCAACATAGAAGCTATTTCAGTTTTTCTTTCATCATAGCTTAGTTCGACAATGGATGTAAACGAATTACTGTCAGTTTCCGTTTTAAATACTTTGAACTGATAATCAGCTTTAGCTGCTATTTGTGGTAGATGTGTTATGGTAATAACCTGCATATTTTTTGCCATTTCAGCCATTAATTGACCCATTTTATTGGCAGTTTCACCAGATACGCCTGTATCTACTTCATCAAAGATAATTGCTGGCAATTTTGCTGTTTTGGAAGTTAGAGCTTTGATTGACAACATTATTCTTGAAATTTCACCACCAGACGCAACAGTTGCAAGATCTTGCAATTCTCTATTCTTGTTAGCCGAAAACAAAAACCTAACCTTATCCTTACCCCATCGATTCAATTCTTTTGTTTTTTCAAATTCAATTTCCATATTAACATTTGGCATACCTAGTTGTTGCAAATGTGAACTTAAATGTTCTTTTACCAACTCAATTTTTCCTTTTCTTGACAAAGTAAGTTTATCGGATAATTGAATTAAATTACAATATATTTCATTTAGAATTTTTTCTTCTTTCTGAATTTCATCATCAAATGACTCATATTTCAACAATTGATTTTCAAAATCATTTTTTTTCTCTATAAGTTCATCTATAGTTTTAATTCTAAACTTCTGCAAATGAGAATAAAGCTCGCTCAATCTAGCTTCTACAAAGGAAAGACGAGAAGGGTCCACATAAACGGAATCCAATTTACTTTGGAAATCGGAATTCAGATCTTTCAATTCCAAGTAAGTTGAATTAAGTCGATCAAACCACTCAATTCCTTCAGGCAGAAAATCTTTAATCTTTGTAAGGGTAGTATTTGCTTGTTTCAATTGGCTAAGCGAACTGCCTTCACCATCCAGCAAGTCAACAATAGCAACCAATGAACTACGAATTTCATCGGCATGCGTTAGAACTTTCAGTTCTTCCTCCAAATTTTCCAATTCACTCTCTTGCAATTTTGCTTGGTCCAATTGATTGAATTGAAATTTTACATATTCAATTTCTTCAGCTAATTTTTGAGCATTATCCTTCAGTTCATTCAAGTTCTGAGTTTGCACCTTCCACTTGTCAAATTGAATTTGATAATCAGATAGTTGACTAAAATTCAGAGCAACAGTATCCAATATCTCCAATTGAAAATTCGGATGTACAATTAATAAATTCTCATGTTGCGAATGTATATCCAAAATGTGATCCGACAAAGTCTTCAACACTTGTAGGCTAACGGGGGTGTCATTTACGAAAGCTCTAGAACGACCATTTGGAGTTATTTCTCTCCTTATAATACATTCTTGATTGAAGTCAAAATCGAATTCATTATCTATAAAAAAACGAGACCATTCGCTATCCTCTTTGAATTGAAAGACAGCTTCAACTATACATTTATCAAGATTGTTAAGTAAAGCCTTATTATCAGCTTTCTGACCTAAAATAAGTGACAGAGCACCAAGAATAATTGATTTTCCAGCACCAGTCTCACCTGTTATGGCATTAAAGCCATTGTGAAAATCAATTTTCAACTCAGAAATCAAAGCATAATTACGCACATAGAGTGAACTGAGCATATAATATCAATTAATTAGGTTTTCAAATTTAGCTGCCGAAGCAGGATTTATATCAGTTAAGATACCCACTGCTATTTTATTCTCCTCCTTGTCTCCCCCCTGCATCAATTGAAACAATTCATCTGATTTGCTATCCATAAATGCCGGAATCAATGCAGAAGCTGGTCTTGAACGGTTTACATCCCTTACTATCGCTAATCCTTTTAAAATTCTTGATCTTGCATTTTGCAAATTATCAGTCATCATATCCAATCCCAATCGGTGATATTCATAATAATAATTTCTGAATTTTTTAAATGACTCGTCAGTCAGATTATTGATAAGCGAATATCTATTTTTAGTACTTTCAAAAGCTTTCCAACCAGGCATATCCGTAGATTGTGCCATATTCACTATCAGTTCAGCTTTTTGAAAATATGGGGTTCCAGCCATTCTTCCATAAGAATCCATATCAAGACCTAAAATCACATACAAATAATAGCTTACTACAGCCGTAAGGTTAGATGATATACTATTCTCGTTCACCTCCAAAATATCATATTCTTTGTATTGAAAAGTAAAATCATTATCCTTATGATTCAATAGAGTAGTAAAATAACTTGAATTAAAAACAGGACGTCTTGCTTGCACTGTTATGTCAGCAGTAAATATTTCACCATCCATTTTCTTAATATTGATATTCATACTGCATTCTATTTTCTCATCTATAGTCAAATTAATATCTGACCATTTTCTATTATTTACAAAATCTGACAATGATTTTTGTAAAGTATTGAATACAGCTTTATTGGAACCTTGTACTTGATCTGAATTCAATTGAACAGTACAATTAAATTCTTGAGAAAAAGTAGTCAAAGCAGAGAAAGTCAGAAAAAATATCAGATACAAGAATTTCATTAAAACAAAAGGGTATTAATTTCTTCCACTATATCACGAGCAACTTCGATTTTGGTTTTAAGTTCAAATTTCTTTTTTAAACCAGATCGGTGAATGATAGTTATTTTATTTGTATCAAATCCAAAAGTTGCATTTGGATCTTGCGTAGAATTCAAGACAATAAAATCAAAATTTTTCTTTTCCATTTTGGAAATTGCATTTTGTTCCTCATTTTGAGTTTCCAAAGCGAAGCCAACCAAAAACTGTTCAGGTTTTTTCATTTTACCTAAATAGGATGCTATATCTTTAGTAGGCTTCAATTCCAAATTCATATTGGTTGTTTTATCGGTCTTGATCTTTTCTTTGGCAATTATAGCAGGCGTAAAATCTGCAACAGCAGCAGATAATATTGCACCATCCACTTTATCAAACTTACTTTTGGCTATTTGGAACATTTCCTCAGCTGATTCCACATTGATTCGTTCAATATTAGGATGATAGGTTTTGCGGCAAACCGGGCCAGAGACCAACACAACTTGAGCACCATGTTGAGCACAAGTTTCAGCTAGAGCATAACCCATTTTGCCAGATGAATAATTACCCAACACACGCACTGGATCAATTTTTTCGAAAGTAGGTCCTGCAGTAATTAAAATTTTCTTACCCTCCATAGTTTTGGGGATAAAATAGTCGTTTAGAAGCCTTAGAATATTCTCAGGCTCCTCCATTCTTCCTTTCCCATCCAAACCACTAGCCAATTCTCCAGATGCAGGTTCTATTATGAGATTGCCATATTTTTTTAAAATATGAAGATTGTTGCGCGTTGAAGGATGAGCAAACATATCCAAATCCATAGCAGGTGCTACAAAAACTGGGCAACGGGCAGACAAATAAGTTGTCAACAATAAATTATCAGCTACTCCAGTTGCCATTTTTGCAATTGTATTCGCTGATGCCGGAGCAACCAAATAGGCATCAGCCCACAAACCCAGATCTACATGACTATTCCAATCACCATTTTCAGGATTAAAGAAATCAATCAAAATAGGATTCTTAGACAAAGTCGCCAAGGTAAGCGGAGTAATAAACTCTTTAGCCAAGGGTGTCATAATGACTTTGACTTCTGCACCTGCTTTAACTAGCAATCGAATAAGGTTAGCCGATTTATAAGCAGCAATACTACCTGTTACGCCTAAAATTATGTGTTTACCCTTTAACATCTTGAAGAAATATAAGAATTAGTATAGACAAAAATACAAAAAGGTTTGATACCTGATATAAAAAAACCGCTAAAACATCTTAATGTTTTGCGGTTTTAAATTCTTGAATTGATAAATTACTTCAATTTCTCTTTTACAGTGTTTTTGTAAATAACTTTATCCTCAATAAACTCCTGTGTAGCAAGAAGAGTTGATTTTGGAAGTTTCTCGTAATAACGTGAAATTTCAATTTGTTCACGGTTTTCGAATACTTCATCGATATTTTCAGAAGAACCGCCAAAATCTTGCAATTTTTTCTCAATTTCTGATTTTATTTCTACACTAATTTGATTAGCTCTTTTAGAAATAATCTTAACAGTTTCATACACATTTCCTACATTTTCACTCAATGAGTTCATATCACGAGAAATTGTGCTGGACGGAGCGTTTACTCTTTTAAAATCCATTTTCTTATTTTTTAATCTTTAACAATTTTACTTGACTCTTCAAAAATCTTATCTGCTGTCTTTCTGAATTTACCCTCAGGATATTCATTTATGAAATTATAATATTCATCAATAGCATTACGATATCTTTCTATTTTTTTATCTTGAACACTTTGTACAGCTTGTTGATACTTGGATTGAAGAATAAGAATCGATAAATCTTCACGAAATGCATTGGAAGGATAATTTCTCATTGCATTTTGAGCTGTAATCACAGCTGATTCGTAATTATTATTTCCTAAATAATCACCCAAGTTATAATAAAGTTTTGCATTCAGATATTCTTTTTTTGCTAGCTTGTCAGTCATTTCATCCATAAGCTTATTGGCTTGAGGAACTTGTTGACTTTCAGGAAAAAAATCCAGAAACTCTTGAAATGCTACGATTGCATCCTTTGTTGCTTTTTGATCCAAACGAGGATCAGGTGAATCTAAATAATAACAGTAGGCTGTCTGAAATTTTGCTATTTCTGCATATTGCCCTTTGGGATAAGTTTTAAGATACTTTTCAAAATACTCGCTAGCAGAAAAGTAGTCTTTCTGACCCATATACGACATTGATATATAATATAATATCTTCTCGGAATTCTCTGTACCACGAAAATATGCAGCCACCTCATCGAATAAAGTGCTAGCTCTCATATAATCCTTCTTTTCATAATACTCCATTGCTTTGGACAACTTGTATTCAGGATCTGTACTTTTAAGAATATTCTGGTATTCACTACAGGAAATTAAACCTATGAAAATGACCAGTATGTATATTATTTTCTTCATATAAAAACGGCTTGCAAAATTAGTTAATAAATTGCGAATATTAAAATCTTTTTTTATTGCGGTTTTTCTTCAACCAAATATTTCTTAAAACCAGGACTGTAGACCACTTTGTTTTCGCCCGATTCTTCAAAAATCAAGTAGCATTCCATGTTTGGAATTTGATTGCACAAGCTCAATGATTCTTCCACACCCAACACCATGAATGCTGTAGCAAAAGCATCAGCACGCATACCGGATTCAGCAATTACTGTTGCACTCAACAAATTATGTTCCACTGGAAAACCTGTTTTTGGATTGATAGTATGTGAATATTTGTGACCATCCTTATAGTAAAACTTTCGATAATTACCTGATGTTGCCAACCCTACACCTGAAATTGAAACTACCTGTTGTAATTCTGAATTCTCATTGGTTGGATCTTCAATAGGCTTGTCAATACCCACCTGCCAATTAGTACCTTTTGGATTAATACCTTTGCACTTAATTTCACCACCTATTTCAACCAGATAATTCACACATGATTTAGACTCTAAAAACGCTGCCACAACATCTGCAGAATAACCTTGTGCTATTGCATTTGCATCCAACATAACAGCATCATTTTCTTTGATTATTTTGTGATTGATTAGTTTAACTTTTTGATATCCAATTATTGGCATAACACTAGTCACATCTGGAAAATCATCTTTAGAAACATTCTGAAAACCGAATCCCCACAAATTAACCAGGGGTGCAACGGTTATATCAAACGCACCATTCGACTTCTGAGAAACAAACAACGCTTCTTCAAACATTTCTTCAAAATACAAATCTGTTTTTATCGAATCAAGATTTTGATTGATTGCACTGATTAAAGATTCCGGATTATAGGTTGACAGCGAGAAATCAAACTCACTTAAAACCTGTTCAATGGAATCGTGCAAATCTATTCCATCAGGCTGTTGATAAACTATATGATAATAAGTACCTTGAGTTCTCCCATCATTCACCTTGTATGCTGGGTTTTTTACATTACAAGATACCAGAATAGTAAAGAACAATGAGAACAAAATAGCTCGAATCATTTTGCAAATTTTAATCTTGGAACAAATCAAAAGTCAATCGTCTACCTCTGATAGAAGTATCAACCACCCCATTTTCATATACTTTATGGCCATTTACCCAAGTTATATCAACCTTGTTTCGAAAGCTGGTGCCCTCAAATGGAGACCATGCACAGAAATACAAAATATTTTCTTGGTTAACTGTCCAGTTATTAACTGGATCAATTAATGCCAAATCTGCGAAATAACCTTCACGAATATAGCCCCGTTTTTGAACTCTATACAATACAGCGGGCGCATGACACATTTTTTCCACAACAAATTCCTTAGTAAATACACCTTGAGCTGCCATTTCAAGCATAGCAACTAAAGAATGTTGAACCAATGGACCACCTGATGCAGCCTTCAAACAATTTCCTTCTTTTTCTCTTAACAAATGAGGAGCATGATCAGTGGCAACTACATCAATTTTATTAGATTTCAAAGCTTCAATCAATGCTAATCTATCGTTCTCAGATTTTACTGCAGGGTTCCATTTAATTCGATTACCATAACTTTCGTAATCTTTATCCGAGAACCACAAATGATGCACACAGACTTCAGCAGTAATTTTTTTCTTGTTTAATGCTACTTCACCATTGAAAAGTGACATTTCCTTAGCTGTGGAGATATGTAATACGTGGAGTCTTCCATTGTATTTATCCGCCAATTCTACAGCTAGGGATGATGATTTATAACATGCTTCTACATCTCGAATCAATGGATGAAACTTTACAGGGAGGTCTTCCCCATATAATGTTTTGTAGTGTTCCTTGTTTGCTTGTATAGTTGCTTCATCTTCACTATGAGTTGCTATTAGCATAGGAACTTCAGAAAATATGCGTTTTAATGTTTCAGAGTTGTCAACCAACATATTTCCTGTAGATGAACCCATAAACACCTTGACTCCACACACTTGAGTTGGATCAATTTTCAACAATTCATCCATGTTTGAGTTGGTGGCACCCATGTAGAAAGAATAATTTGCTACTGATTTCTCAGCACCTAATTTATATTTATCTTCAAGAGCATCAATACTTGTTGTCAAAGGCATGGTATTGGGCATTTCCATAAATGAAGTAACCCCTCCAGCTACTGCAGCTATAGATTCTGAATGTATATTGCCTTTGTGAGTTAAGCCAGGTTCTCTGAAATGCACTTGATCATCAATTACACCGGGAATCAACCATTTACCTTCAGCATTTATTATTTCGCAATTAAAGTGTGATAGATCTACCTCACCTTCAATTACGGATTTTATTAAATCATCTTCAACCAAAACTGATCCAAGGTACGAACGACCTTCGTTGATTATAGTTGCATTGTAAATTAAAAATTGCATTTTATTTTTTCTTAGGATATTTTCTATACAGTGATTCCAATTTCAATTTCATAACGCCAAAAAAGGCCTCACCAAATATTCCACCACTCATTTTTGAGGTTCCGAGTTCTCGATTAACAAATACGATGGGTACTTCTTGCAAAGTAAAACCACATTTGAAGGCTGTAAACTTCATTTCTACTTGAAATGCATAACCTTTAAATCTAATTTTATCTAATTCGATAGTTTCAAGCACTTCTCTTTTATAACATTTAAAACCTGCAGTTGTATCGGCAATATTCACTCCAAGCACTATGCGAACATATTTTGAAGCAAAGTACGACATTAAAACACGACCTATTGGCCAGTTCACGACATTTACCCCTGTTAAATATCTAGAACCAATAGCAACATCAGCACCATTCCCGGCACAAGCTGCATACAGTTTATTTAAATCGGATGGATTATGTGAAAAGTCTGCATCCATTTCAAACACAAAATCATATGCCTTCTCAATGGCATACTTAAAACCAGTAATGTAAGCAGTACCCAAACCTAATTTACCTTTACGTTCTATGATAAATAAACGATCAGGAAACTCCTTTTGAAGAGTTTTTACAATATGGGCAGTTCCATCGGGCGAACCATCTTCAATTATCAGCACATGAAAAAAAGTAGGTTGTGAAAATACTGCCCGAATAATATTCTCTACATTTTCTTTTTCGTTATAAGTTGGTATAATTACCAAGTTTCTTGACTCCATTTTATTAATTGAATTCGTATAATTTTGTAGGTTCAAATCTGTTTAGAGTTACTAACTCTAAATGTTCTCCAACTCGAATATTGCTATTTTCAAGATGACGTTTAACAGTAGCGAAAGCTTTCTCAGGCATATTATTTTCTTTACTTAAATGACAAAGAAATACAATTTTCATATTTTCATTGTAATTGTCTGCCAAAAACCTACCCGTTTGCTCATTGCTTAAATGACCGGTATTGGCTCTGATTCTTCTTTTTAAGTCTGCTGGATATTTTCCAAAACTAAGCATATTTTCATCATAATTAGCTTCAAGAACCATATAATCAGCCTGTCTTAGATGAGTAGAAGCATTCTCACAAACATAACCTAAATCTGTTGCGAAGGTAAACTTTATTCCTTTGTATTCCACTGTATATCCGACATTATCAGTAGCATCGTGAGATACTTCGAATGCAGTAAATTTGAAATCTCTTATTTCAACAGTTTGATTTTTCTCTATATATTTTCTGGATGCTCCTAATTTTTCTGTCACACAATAACTTCGGTTTATACCCTCGTGTACTTGTTTAGTTGTATATACAGGAACTTGATGTATTTCACCCAAAGAACCTATAGCACGAATATGGTCTGCATGGTCGTGTGTTACAAAAACGCCCCAAATCTGATTGAATTCCAATCCCAATGCCTTCAAGTTTTTCTTAATAACGCGAACGCCAATACCTGCATCAATCAGAAATCCATAGCTTGAATTACCAATAAAATAACAATTTCCACTACTACCACTTGCAAAACTCTGAAATCTTAATTTATCCATTCTAAAAAAGCACTTTAATCTTACACAAAATTAGAACATTAAACGGAATTAATCGTTAAAAAAGGAACAAATAACGTTAACTTACAAAAAAAGACCCTTTAAACAATGCCACAAGTTTATTAAATTTGCAGCACAATTATTAAATATGAATATTTTACATATAGAAACTTCAACTACAGTTTGTTCTGTAGCCATCAGCAATGGCAAAAACTGCATTTTTGAAAAATTCGATTATCAAGGCATGAATCATGCTGCATTATTGAGTACCTTTATTAAGGAAGGATTGCAATACCTAAAAACTCTAAACCTCAATTTAGATGCAATAGCTGTAAGTGCGGGTCCGGGTTCCTACACAGGACTTAGAATTGGAGTTTCAACAGCAAAAGGATTATGCTTTGGCTTTGGTATTCCCTTAATTGCAATCAATACTTTAAAGATAATGTGGCAAGATGTGGTGTTAAATCATTCTATAGAATCAAACTCAATTTTATGTCCAATGATAGATGCCAGAAGAATGGAAGTATATGATGAACTGTTTGATAATCATGGTAGTAGTATCCGTGAAACTAATGCTACAATTGTTGACTCTGATACTTATTCTAGTACTTTAAAAAACAGCAAAATATATTTCTTTGGAAATGGATCCACTAAATGCATGGACATAATCTCATCTACAAACGCTGTATTTATAGAAGAAATCACGCCTCTAGCAAAAAATATGATTTTATTAGCTAAAGATGCCTATGAAAACAATCGATTTGAAGATGTAGCCTACTTTGAACCATTTTACTTGAAAGAATTTCAAGCAACAACACCTAAAAATAAAATTTAAAGTTCAAATAAATCTCCTGATCGAGGAATTTCAATATTTCTAAAGCCATCAATTTCCAATTGATCTTTGTAAAATGTTTGGCTTTCGTATTCACCATGCACTAAGAAGATTTTCTGAATCTCTTCGGAGTCCTGGCAATGGAGGAAATCAATCATCTCACTATAATCACCATGCCCGGAAAACGCTTCTATTCTCATTATCTTTGCATTGACAGGTCTAATCTCACCCAAGATTGAGATTTCACTCAAGCCAGGCTCTTGCAACCTAGCCCCAAGAGTCATTGGTGCACAATAACCTATCATTAGTATCGTATTGTTAGGATTTGCTATATTATTGGCAATATGGTGCTTAACCCTGCCAGCCTCAGCCATACCGGAGGATGAAATTATAATACAAGGTTTATCATAATCATTCAATGATTTGGATTCATCTACTTTTTTGATGTATTTCAGAGAATTGAAACCAAATGCATCATCATCTGTTTTCAGCACCTCCTGCACCCTGTCGTTCATGCAATCCGTATGCATTTTGAATATGTGTGTAGCATTTACGGACAAAGGACTATCCACAAAAACGTCAATTATGGGTAGTAAACCTTCGTTATAGAAATTATTCAACATAAAAACGATTTCTTGAGTTCTTCCAACTGAAAATGCAGGAATTATCAATTTCCCTTTTCTTGTAACACAAGTATCAACCAAGATGGACAAAAGTTCTTCACGGGATTGACTTTCATTGGAATGCAATCTATTACCATAGGTGGATTCAGTAATTAAATAATCACATTGAGGGAAAGACTGAGGTGGAATCAATAATTTGTTAACAGATCTTCCAATATCACCTGTATAAGCTAATCTTTTTTTAACACCATTCTCCTTGATTTCAAGATTCACAACGGCACTACCCAGCATATGACCAGAATTTGAGAACTTCACATTAATTTCATCGCTGATGTAGAATCTTCGGTTGTAGGCCACACTAATAAACAATTTCAAACATTGTTCAGCATCCTCCACCGTGTATAAAGGACTGACATGCGGCAATCCTTTTTTATCCATTTTTTTATTATACCATTTTACGTCAAACTCTTGAATATGGCCGCTATCTGGAAGCATTATGGAGCATAAATCTCGGGTTGCACTAGTACAAATCACCGAACCTCGAAATCCCAACTTATAAATATAGGGTATTAAACCTGAATGATCAATGTGAGCATGAGAAAGGATAACATAATCTATATCTTCGGGATCAACACCCAATTCACGGTTAAGGCGATCCGTATCCATACCTTTACCTTGATACATACCACAATCCAATAAAATCTTTTTGCCAGATTCTGTAATTATCAAATGTTTACTACCTGTAACTTCTCTTGCTGCACCAATAAATTTGATTTTCATATGTTTAGATATTAAAGGTTTATATTATTTTTTCTTTTGACCACGGGTTTTTGGTTTACCATATTTTATTTTCATCGCCTCTACCCTCCGTATTTTCTGGTTTACTTTCTTGTTTTTATCCAATTTTTCATGAAATGCACCTCCACCAGATACTAAAACTGTTGGTTTCACCAATACATTTTTCATTTTCACCTGAGGCTTCTCAAATTCGGCGATTTCATTTGAAACTACAACTTCATCAGGCATACCCATTAATGGAATTTGAATCCCCATTAACTGTTCAATTTCCAATTTAAATGCCTTATCCTGGGGACTTATAAAACTGATTGCAACTCCTTTTTTATCTACACGACCGGTTCGTCCAATACGGTGCATGTAATTTTCAGCATCCTCAGGCATATCAAAATTAATCACATGGGTCACATCATCAAAATCCAGTCCCCTTGCAATCAAATCTGTAGCAATCAACATTCTAACTTCACCATTATTAAATTTTCGAAGGTTTTCAAATCGATAATTTTGTGATTTATTTGCATGCATCACTCCTATTTGCTCGTCATATTCATCTTGAATTGAATCGTAGAGCTGGTCAGCCAAGGCTTTTGTGGATACAAACAATATAACCTTTGACAATTCTGAATTGTTTTTCAAAAAATACTTTAATAGGTTTACTTTGGTATAATAGTTGGGAACCACTATACCTGCCTGTTTAATATTTACCAAAGGTGTACCTGAACGAGCCGCTTCAACATATACTGGATCGATAAAATAATCCTCTATAAAGGTGTTTACCTCTGGAGCCAGAGTAGCAGAAAACATTAAATTTTGTCTTTTCGTTGGAAGAAAATCCATTAATCTAACAAGTTGAGGCCTGAATCCTAAATTGAGCATTTCATCCACCTCATCAATAACAAATTTCTTAATTAATTTGAAACTCAGTGTTCCATTCAACAAAAAATCAAGCAATCTACCTGGAGTTCCGACCAATACATCTACACCTTCAAGAAGCAGAGGTGTTTGTTGAACCATATTCACACCACCAAAAACACCTGTAAATCTAACGTTCATATATTTGGAAAGCTGTTCCAATGTTTCACAGACCTGCATGACCAACTCTCGAGTTGGTACAACTATCAACATAGATGGATGTCTTTCTCTGGAATATTTCCATTGCCTTAAAGATGGCAATAAATAAGCAAGGGTTTTTCCTGTTCCCGTTTGGGCAATTCCTATCATATCTGCACCCGACATTACTACAGGGAAGGTTTTCTCCTGAATAGTAGTAGGTGTTGTTATATTCATTTCCTCCAATGCTTTAAACAATGAAGAATTAATATTCAAATCCGTAAATAACATCCGCAAATTTTAATCGTTCCTAATTACACAAAGATATAAAAATTTGAAAATTTTGAAGTAATTTTGCACCTTAATATTTTATTTATGAAAGATATGTTAATCAATCGTCATTCAGGTATTTCTCCTAATGATGAAATCATAATGTTTAAAACAGTAGGTGTAAATGATTTTAATGAATTAATCGATCTAACTATTCCAACAGACATTCGACTAAAAGCAAAGTTAGAACTACCTGAAGCACTATCTGAAAAACAATATCAAGAACATATTTTAGCACTGGGCAAAGAAAATGAAATTTTTAAATCATTCATTGGCCAGGGGTGGTATGGAACAGTATTACCAGCGGTGATTCAACGAAATATTTTTGAAAACCCTTCATGGTACACTTCCTATACCCCATACCAAGCTGAAATTTCACAAGGTAGATTGGAAGCCTTATTGAATTTTCAAACTGCTGTTTGTGACTTTACAGGTATGCAAATTGCAAATGCTTCATTACTGGATGAATCTACTGCCGCAGCTGAAGCTGCCACTATGATGTATAATTTACGCAGCAGAGAACAAGTAAAATCCGGAGCGAATGTGTTATTTGTTGATAAAAACGTATTTCCTCAAACTATAGAAGTTTTAAAAACCAGATTGAATGCCAAAGACATTCAAATAATAATCGATGATTTTGACACCTTCAACTTCAGCAACAATTGTTTTGGGTCCATTATTCAATATCCAAATAATTTGGGAAGCATAAACGATTACGGTTATTTCACTGAAAGTGCTCATAAATTCGGAGTAAAAGTTGCTGTTGCAGCAGACATTTTCAGTTTAGCCCTATTGAAAGCCCCAGGAGAATGGGGAGCTGATATCGTTTTTGGATCTACACAAAGATGGGGAGTCCCGATGAACTATGGTGGACCATCTGCTGCATATTTTGCAACACGTGAAGAATACAAACGAGAAATGCCAGGTAGAATTATTGGTATAAGCAAAGATGTAAATGGGAAACAAGCTTTAAGAATGGCTTTACAAACCCGTGAACAGCACATCAAAAGAGAAAAGGCAACCTCCAACATATGTACTGCACAAGCTCTTTTAGCCTCTATGGCAGGAATGTACACAGTGTATCACGGTTCGGAAGGTATTAAAAACATAGCGTTAAGAATACATAGTTTTGCAAGTTATTTAAATGAGCTGTTACCTGTTTATGGTTTCAATCAACTAAATGCTAATTTCTTCGACACATTATACATTGAATTACCTGAAGAAATTGAGATTGGTTCCTTTAAAAAATTAGCAGAGGAATATGAAGTAAATTTGCGATATTTTGAAAATGGACGATTTGGTATCAGTATAGATGAGACTACAGAAATAGAAGACATTAATCTGTTGATTGATTTGATTGCTGCAGCTGTACAAAACAGTCCTGTAGGAGTAGAAGAAGACGAAATTGAATACTTTCTATCCTTTGATGAACTATTCGAGCGAAAATCCTCCTTTTTACAAAATGAAGTATTTCAAAGATACCACAGTGAAACAGAAATAATGAGATATATCAAAAGGTTGGAAAAGAAAGATATTTCATTAACTCATTCAATGATTTCACTGGGTTCATGTACTATGAAATTGAATGCTGCATCTGAATTATTAGCTTTAAGTAGACCCGAATTCAACAGCATACATCCATTAACTCCACAAAATCAAACTTTAGGATACAACAAATTAATTGAAGATTTAGAAGAATTTTTGTCAATAATTACCGGTTTTGACGCCTGTAGTTTACAACCAAATTCAGGTGCAGCGGGTGAATTCGCTGGCTTAATCACTATACGCTCCTATTTTGAAGCTAACGGACAAACCAATCGAAAAGTAGTTTTGATTCCTGCTTCTGCTCACGGCACCAACCCTGCTAGTGCAAGTCAAGCCGGATTGGATATAGTTGTAGTTAAATGCGATGAACAAGGAAATGTAGATCTGGAAGATTGGAGAATTAAAATAGAACAACACAGCGAGCAATTATTGGGTTGTATGATTACTTATCCATCCACTCATGGTATATTTGAAAAAAACGTTTCATTGATGTGTGATTTAATACATCAACATGGTGGGATGGTGTATATGGATGGTGCAAACATGAATGCACAGGTAGGTTTAACAAACCCAGGTACTATTGGTGCTGATGTTTGTCATTTGAATCTCCATAAAACATTTGCAATACCCCATGGAGGTGGTGGTCCCGGAGTAGGACCAATTTGTGTAGTAGAAAAACTTGCAAACTATTTACCAGGAAAAAACGGTAAAAATCAAGTTGCATCCGCACCTTATGGTAGTGCAGGAGTATTACCCATTTCCTACGGCTATATTTTGATGTTGGGTGAAGAAGGACTAACACGTTCAACTAAAACTGCAATTTTAAATGCCAATTATTTAGCTAAAAAATTAGAACCTGCTTTTAAAGTATTGTATAAAGGTGAAAATGGCTTTGTTGGTCACGAATTAATACTAGACTGCAGACCGATTAAGCAAGAAACCGGAATATCTGAAACAGATATAGCTAAGCGTTTGATTGATTATGGTTTTCATGCACCAACCCTATCTTTCCCGGTAGCTGGCACATTAATGATAGAACCTACTGAAAGTGAATCTCTGGCAGAATTGGATCGTTTTGCAGATGCACTATTGTCTATTCACCAGGAAATTCTGGAAATAAAAGATGGAAAATATTCAATGGAAGATAATGTGTTGGTAAATGCGCCACATCCTGAATACTTGATTTGCTCTGATGAATGGAATCACAGTTACAGTCGCCAAAAAGCAGCATATCCAGCTGAATGGTTAAAGGAAAATAAATTTTGGATTAATGTAGCCAGAGTAGATAATGCATGGGGTGATCGAAATCTAGTTTGCACCTGTGCACCAACCACAGATTGGGCTTAATGATTGTTAAAAAAATAAAGTTTAGAAATAAATAAAATTATCTTTGCATATAAACAAACAAATAAAATGATAGCAGCTTTTATAATTTCAGCGATTGTATTGCTTATTGGAATCCTGTTCATGGGATTTAATATTTTCTTTACTAAAAAAGGAGAATTTCCCAATATACATATTGGCGGTAATCCAGGCTTGAAAAAACAAGGAATTGCGTGTGCTACAACACAAGATAGAGAAGCCAGACAAGAGAAAAAACGTAATTTAGCCAATAATTTGGTTAATGAAATGATCAATAAATTTTAATTCAGTTTTATGAAAAACATCTCACTTATTTTAAATGTAGTTTTATTGGTTGCAGTAGTAGTTTTATATGTAAAAGTATTCAACCACTCTTGTGAATCGAATGGGACTTATAAGTTTTCCACTGGGGATTCTACTGCGAGCGCACATCTTCCTATTGCTTATATTAATGTTGATTCATTACTTCTAAAATATCAATTTGCAATAGAAGCAAATGAAACTTTAATGAAAAAACAAGAAACTTCAAGATTGGATTTGAATGTAAAAGCAAAACAATTGCAGTCTGAAATGAATGAATTCCAACGCAAGTTGGAAAACAATGCATTCCTAAGTCGTGAAAGAGCTGAGAAAGAGCAAACAAGGTTGATGCAAAAAGATCAAGAACTTCAACAAATGAATGCTAAATTAACTCAGGAACTTGTTGAGGCACAACAAAAGGTAAGTGAACAATTAAGAGATACAGTGAATGCATTCTTAAAAGAATACAACAAATCACATGGTTATCAAGTAATATTAAGCAATACTGCCAGCGACAATGTAATGATTGCTGAAGATGGTTACGACATCACTTCGGATGTAATTGAACAGTTGAACAAAAGAATGAAATAATTTAAAACAACCATTATAAAAAAAGCGGGACCATACATCCCGCTTTTTTTAATTTATTTGCAATTTATCACTTGATATTCAATACATACGGATTATCTGGATCACCCAGATGACTACCCGATTTGAACAAAACACTATCAGTACAAATCACTGCTTTCTGATGACCATACAAATAAACCCCAAATTGTATATACTCCTCCTCTTTATTGGACAGAATCAGAATATTATATAATTGGCTGTTGTTGTGAATGTACGATTCTGCCAGTCCTCTGACAGTTGTACCATTAAAAGCACCCAACAATTTCGCATCTTCACCCACTGCTTTTCCATCTTGATACAAGACAGCAACCATAGTCATATTTAATTGATAATTTTGATAATTGAGCACCCATTGACTAGTATCAGACAATGGGGCATCGAAATAAATATGTTCGGTCACTTCCTCATCACAGGAATACAGAAGAGTTAAACAAAGAGCTAAAATAAATGATTGTATTTTCATAGTTTATTCAATTATTATTGTTTTATGTGTTTTTGTACCATTAACTTCCAGCTGCATCAAATATAGTCCAGGGATTAGTTTATTTCCATTTGAATCTCTCAAGTCCCAATCAAATTGAATGTAAGAGCTATTTGTCAAACCAGCACTAAAACTTTTAATGTTTTGACCAAGAATATCATAGACTTTAATTAAAATCATATTTGAATTAATTGACCCTGCAGAGACTGTAATCTTCATATTATTTTTTGCCGGCACTGGATAGGCATCGAAAAACAAAGATTCATTTTGTGTAAAATTCAACTTATATGGTTGTAAACTTGAACCAATGATATTATTTTGATTAAAAATAACTTTACTGTTTGACAGTATTTCTGAATTATTATCAGTATCAATAACTTTAAATTCAACAACTTCATTTAATTCTTTGTTACTGTGAATCATCAAATAACTCAGACCTTCAGAATTAAACCTCGATCTTGCGCGAACTTCACCTGCCACTGTAGCAATAAGTTCGGGTGAAGTAAACGAAGACAAAATTTTAGAATCTACAGAAGCAATTACAGGCATATTGAATTGATATTCGAAAAATTCTTCTGATTCTTCATTATATGTTTTGACTCTCATTGGAGAGTTAATCATATTAGTTGCTGCATCAATATTGTATTCATAATCAACAGCATTTTGTCCTGGAATATGCATCATATAACCTTGATTAGGCCTTAAATACCTCAAAGATCCAACCCAAGATTTAATATCAGCCAGATATTCAGCAAAAACCGATACAGATTTTATCAGCGTACCATCAGGATATTCACCAACTATAGCTTTATTTATTTCAATAAAATCCTTGAGAGGATACCCTATCCAATTCCAACCAGGTTGAGCTGTAAATTTAAGATCCTGTCCTTTAATGGGCAGACCAATAAATCTCAAATCAGTTTCCACATTTACATCAGCCATATACATTTTTTTGAAATCAAAACTCATTAATCCGGGCACCCACTTATCAGAGCTTGTACTGAAAGCTTCAAAAGAAGTTTGAGACAGAATTTTATCATCCTTACTAAAATGTGTATCGTGACTAAAAATAGAATTAATTAATAATTTTTCTTTTTTATCATTTTGCACAAAAGTACTGAACCAATTCCAACCCTTTTTCAATCTCATTTCTTGCATAATATTTCCAGAGGATGTAAATGAAAATGGATTTTTAATAGCACCAATAACATCACCTGTGTTAAAGACTATTTTCTGATCAAGATCCCAGTATTCTTCACACTCTCTAGCACTCCAAAGTTTAAAATGAATTGTATCACCTTTTGAAATATTACTATGAATTGTTAAATACACCATATACTTATTCATTAAAGTATCTCTCACTACAGTAGAGTGTTTAATACCATAATCATCAAACCATATTGAATCACGTATTTCACCTAATATTAATTCGTGGGTCACATGAGCTTTTCCTCTGCATTCATCACCTACAAAAGCACCAATTATATCATTTACATCCGTCGAAATCTTCCCTTTATTGATTACCTGAGCATTTACATTCATATTATACTCAAAGTCAGAATCATTCAACTCCCATATTGGCTCTTCACATAAATAATTTACATTTAATTCACAATGGTCGTCTCCATCAGGAGTATGCAAATATATATTCATTTTTTGAGGACCAGCATTGAAAACTCCTTTCACTTTTATTGCAATTGTTGCTTCTCCCCCTACATTTAGATCACCTGATGCGGGTGAACAACTGATAAATTCAGGAAGTTCTATATCCAGCATATTTGGAATCCAAGGTTGAGAATTAAATTTGAATTTCACATCTTGAGTTCCATTATTGTGAATTGTAGTATAGAAAACAGTATCAACCCCTACTCTAGCATCAAAATTTAAACTATTTTGATTCCAATGAATTGGATTTCTATCTACGAAGAATATATATTCAATTGAATTATCAGACACATTCGCATACAAATCTTCAACCTGATCTATCGTTAATTTCAGATAGCAATTTTCAATATATCTATTTTGAACATCCAAGTGAATAGAAATTTTATTATCCACACACAAATAATTAAAGGGTACATCCAAGCCCGTTGACTCATTATACAAATGAACAAAATTTGGAGTTAACTTTTCCACATTCAGATTTTCATCGAATGTGAGTATAATTTCATCGTTCACATTTAACACCTTGTCAATAGGACTAATTTCATTAAACAATATGGGAGCTTCCCTATCCACTATACCATAAATTCGGTTGGATGTGGATTGAGTTCCATCCTTACAAACATTGACAACTCTCAGCTGATAATCACCAGTTCCAACCCGAGTGGCGTCCCAAGCAAACATAAAGTAGTTTAATGGAATTGAATCTTTCCAGATTGTATCCGAAACCACCCAATTATTACTACCGTTAATATGTTGATATTGAACGAGTAAATAATCGAACTGACTATCAAGTTTATTATAGCCAGTAATTCCTAAATTTTGTATGCTATCTTTCTTGTTTATCAGGAAATCATCCAAAGGAGCATAAATTTTAATATTATTTGCACAGGGTTCTATGTAATGAACATTAAAAAACACACTATCTGATATTACTATTTCACCTCCATCAGAAACCCAATTCTCATATTCACAGGCAGAATAAATCATGATGCACAAATTATCATACTCATAATTTGCCGGACCTTTTTCCACTGTTAATGTATACTCCAATTGTTTTCCAGCAGGTATTACTAAAGGTATATCAGCAGAAGCCAATGCTTGTCCATTGAATTTTACCAATGCCCCCCATGGATTACTTTCATTTACAATTCTTATTCTGTATTCATGATCTTCATTTGTTTCACTTGTATTTCCTGCGATTAATTTGAAAACCGCCGGAACATTAGGATCTACATTCAGATTGTCACCAACTGACTCAATGCTCAGACTAACATTTTCACGTTTTTGCGTGCCTTCTTCCCATGGACATGCAGTAGCACCGGCTACAATTCTAAAACATGGAGTTCCATATACAGGATCAGCAAGCACATCTACAGAGAAATAGTCATTATCATCATCTGAAAGTACATAGGTTGAAGTGATAGTGTTTGATTGAGAATTTTCATTGGAAATTGTATTCGCAATTTCTTTTGTAGCAGCAATGCTCCAAGTAGCACCAGATCCTCCAGCTTCAGCTCCCACCTCCAAACCTTCTGTAATTTCGAGACTCAACTCCATTTCGTAGCTACTTGTTTTAGTAACTGTGCTTTCTTCGGTATGTTCAAAATCAACACCACCATTAAATGAAACATTGCGGATAAAAGCAGCTTGATCCATATTATTGCGGTTATCCTCCAGAATCTGTTCCCACCTTTTCACTGAAACAGAATCACCCATCATTTCCAAAGAAGGTATGAGTATATCCTCAATATGAGACTCAGTATATAAAAAGGTAGTAGAATACCCATTGGGAGCAATCCACAAAGCAGTTGAATCCTGTATGGCGCAACCATCCAGATAGACCACATCAGACAAACCATAAATTATATTGGTAGCAGCACCAATAAATACATCACCTACATTATTTCCGTCTGAAGTTCTGAAAGTTTCAGAAAAAGAGATGGTATTCTCTATCATATCAGTTCCAGAAATAGATTGAGATAACTTGACATCCACAGAATTTTCAACATAAGCTTCTACTTCAGTCATCACTCCAATACCAACCATACTTTTAGCCCCAACCTTTATTTTTCCAGACATCTCGCCAGTGCTAGAATTTGCATAACTATAGCTTGTCAGGTGTGTAAAGGATGAATTCTTTACATATTCGGTATAACTTTGATCCCCGGGAGGATCATGAAGCACTAAGAATGGAATCTCTGGCATAGTTGTAGTAAAAGTCTTTTCTCTTGGATGATGACCTGTCACAACTATCCAAAAAGTTTTTGACACTTCGCGTCCTAATGCATCTTTTATCTGAACTGTCAAATATTTACTATAAGGATGAGTTCCACCACTTAAAGTATTGGGTAATCCTGGCAGTAAAGTATATTCAGGGAAGTTTTCCGCATTTGAGGAATCAAAGATACTATCCTTGAAATGAAAAGTTTGTGCTTTTTTCAGATCGCTTACGTCATCATTAATACTAATATCCAAATCATTTAAATAACATTTTACTCCATTGTATTTTTCAAATGCCTTAATTTGAATCTCTTGTTCTACATTTTGCTGCACATACTGAATCTTACATTCATTAGTAGGTATTCCACTGATTTCAAAATCAATTGGAGCTCTATACTTAAAGTTAACAGTATCATCCCCAAGAGTTAAATCTACCTGTTTAGAATCAAAAACATAAGCGGGATTACTCGAAATGACTGTAATTTCGTAATTAGAGGCAGGTAAACCTGTAAAGGTGAATCTACCATCATTTGAAGTATTTATCGTTTTAGAATAACATTTTGATTGGTTTTCTAATTTAATCTGAAAAACAGTTCCCAAACTATACTCACAATCCCCCCCATATACACGACCAATTAATCTATTTGTGGTATAATCTACGAAATTCTTATTTGCTTGTGGTTGACTTATAACTCCGGTTTCTCTACTTGCAGGGACAAAATTATGATTCTCACGATAGGGCATTATTATATGCTCGGTTCCAGGCTCAAATTCACAGATATAATATCCATCCTTATTTGTAAAAACTTGAGGAACCATAGAAACAGTATCACTTTTACCATTTCTGTTAATTATTTCTTTGATTTCAACACCTTCCTCATAACAACTCGTATTGTGAAAATTTACATAACCTGTGTATGCCAACTGAGAATCATCTTTAAACTCGACACCATCAGATGCAGTAGCACTGTATGAAAGTGTTATTAATTTATTTGAAGGAACAAAGGAGTGATATTTTTTAACTGGCGTTACAGTGTATGTTGTACCACTTTCTTCATAAAAAACACTTTCAATACTATAATTACCATTTTTATCTGTATAGGCACTATTATGAATATCAGCTTTGAGATCAGACCATGCTGCACTTGAAATTAAACCATCATAATTTGAATTTGTTGCATCATATATTTTTTCACCTTTACCTTCGTCCATTCTCCAATAAGCGACAAGTCCCGATGAGTTGCTTTCAATGGTCCGACTCATATTATCCACAATTTGAGCACTATCACGCACAGTATTCCATATTCTGAATTCATCCAGATTTCCTGTAAAATTGTAAGTGGAGGATAATGGATTTCCAAGTGTAAGATTTTTCAAATTGGACTTTGCAATATGGCCAGTTTGTGTATTAACAAAAACTCCATTCAAATAAGTTTTCAACGTACCTGCACTATATACAAAGGCATAATGATGCCAAGCTTTACCTACAGTTTCCAGAGCTGAATTTGTTTTTGAAGTAGTCTGAAATTTCCCATTTGCATAAATTAAAACAGAATTATCTTGCGCTCCAACAGCCCATTTTCCAAAAACAACACTGTTAGTATTGGTTGGATTTTCATTTTTAATCCAAAACTCAATTGTGAAATTTGAAGATTCAAAGAAATTGGATGGGAAATTCTGTATTTCAACCTTACTTGTTCCATTGAAATTAATCGATCTACCAAAGTATGGTTGTAATTGCACCTCTACACCTACCACAGGATTTTCATGAGGTGTCTTAATCTTACCTGTAATTCGTCCATTTGGATTTACAAATCCACTTGTTGAATGATAAATACCTGTACCAAAGTAGTTTTTGGGTCTAATCTCGTAAGTGTATATCTGTCCGGGTTTTACATCTACATCAATATATTGTAATACATCAGATCCAAAAGCAGCTAGTTTTACACCATTTTTGTAAAGGTCCACACCCTTATTCATTGGAGCATCCAATACATCATTCGACCAATTTACAATAATTTTATCCGGATAATCACCTGCAGAAGCGATGATTATTGGATTTTGCGTTGGCAAATTGAAGAATGAAAACATACCAAAACTAAACTGTTTCTTATCATCAGATATAACTGTACCACTTAAGGCATCTCCAATTGATATTTGATGTGAATATTTGTAATCATCATTTGAATTGCTCGAACTTGTATATCCACTACCGCCGTAATTGATTTGTTGATTAGTCACATTTACATTTTGACTAAACAAATGAAAATACAGCAGCGAAAAAATTAATATAATTATATTTCTCATAATAACTATATCTTAGCGTTGGTCATCAACAAGCTGTTTCTTAATAAACATTACATCCACTTCTCCGTATTGCATCGAATTGTGTCGCTCGTAACATTCAATATTCCAAACACCATCAACCATAACCATTTTGAATCGCAACATATCAGCTCCAGCTTTATTTTCCTCCCAGTCTCCTTCTAAATGAAAACCAACTATAGCTGCACTCCATTCACTGGTTTTGAAATCACTCAAGACAGTGCGACCATAATAATTGAATTTAGGGTTTCCTTTGTATGTTTCGTTTGATTTGTATTTTCGGATAACGATAGGAGCAGAATTGTTTACATTCAACTTTCCTGTAATATTCAAATCACTTTGCACTTCTACCCCTTGTTTGTATTCGGAATTCCAGTTAAAAATCAACTTATCACTGGTTGCACTTGATTGACCAAGAATTGCTAGATTTCGTTCGTCGCTACCTACAGTCGAACCTGAACCACCTTGAATCCATAAATCATAGTTTGCATTCGTAAAATCTTGTTTGATTGCTCCTGTAAATAAGATATCTTTTGCGACGTTTACATTACCACCAGTCTCAATTTTCAAATAGTCATTGGATCCTACAGTTGCACCAGTACCAATCTTGAATGCATTGTTATCACTCTTGTCTGTACCTATATAGAACCAGTTTTGACCAGGATCGTGAAAACGGATTTGAGCATCCTGGTCATCATTTTGCAATTCAATATTTCCATTTCTTATTTCCAAAGCATTATCTGCACCTTCAGTATCTGATGTTGCACGACCAATCAACACATTACCTGATCCTGGAAATACATTATTCGCACCAGCAACAGCCAAAGCTTGGGGAGCTATTGAAAGTGGAATTCTAGGCGATGAAATTGAGCCCCCATTGACAGCAACTGCAACATAATAGGTTTTATCGAATCCTAAAGTAGACAAAGATTTTACAATTCCCAATTGGGTAGAATAGACACCATTTGTAATTTTCACGCTCGATTGTGTTTCATTCCATACTTCATTACCTCCTGTTAATGCATCATACATATGAAAAGTGATCGAATAGGTACCGTCTGTTACGGCTGCATTCGATTCATTTCGTACAACACCTTGCATGTTTAAGGTAGGATTAGCAGCGAAAACACTTGAATTGATTAGGAATAGTGAAATAACAATGGGTAGTAATTTACTAAAACCACTTAGATTTGTGAAGTAAGATTTCATATTGATATAGCAATTAATAATTTAAGAATTTGTATTATTTACAAATTCAAAAATACAATTAACAATTCAAAAACTTCTAATAGAATGATGAAATCTTATAGTCTTTTCAAAAATCAGAGTAAATTAATCTTTGGTCCTGTACGAAAGAAAAATTACAACCAAAGCATAAATAAGCAGTAGAGGTATCCAATAATTTTTGTCTGTTATCATGGAATATGCTGCAAGTATCAATACTGCAAGCGAATAAAACTCCAATCGAACCAGTCTTTTTTTTCTAAAATCATCCGACTTTACATCAGTTTTATTCTGTATCAATTTATGAACTAATAATGCAGCAACGGCTACTGTAAAGACAAACTCAGCGTACATTATATTGAAAAAATAAGCCGCTGATGACAGGATCAATAATACAGATGAAATTGTATATAATAAATTTAGCTTCTTGTACATATTCAATTATTCAACGATAAAAACATCTTCATTTTGTTTTTTCAGATGGTACTTTTCACGAGCATATTTTTCGAGAAATGCAGTATCTGTTTTAATTTTTTGGATCATCTTCTTGTTTTTATCAATTTCATCTTCGTAATATTTCAACTCTTGTTCCAATTGTTTGTTCTCTCTACTTATTTGCCAACGCTTGATTAAATTAAAATCATCAAAAAACACTATCATTACTAAAAACACAGCTGTGGCTATAAAGTATTTGTTGAAAATGACTTTAAATACTGAACGTAATATTTTAGAATTAGGCATTTAATGACAAGCTTTTAATTTGTGACAAAATTACATTTTTTTTTCGATTTCGTTTCAGTCTAAATTTGTATATTTGCATCTGACTAAAAAAAACTAGATGGATAATTTCATAGTATCGGCTCTAAAGTATCGTCCCACAACATTTCGTTCAGTGGTGGGTCAACATGCACTAACCACTACTTTGAAGAATGCAATAGACAGCAATCATTTATCGCATGCATATTTGTTTTGTGGTCCGCGCGGTGTTGGTAAAACAACATGTGCCAGGATTTTTGCAAAAACCATCAATTGTCAAAATCTCACTGAAGAAAAGGAAGCGTGTAATCAATGTGAGTCATGCGTTTCGTTCAACGAACAGCGTTCATACAATATTCACGAATTAGATGCTGCATCAAACAATGGAGTTGATGACATTCGCAGTTTAATTGACCAGGTAAGAATTCCACCACAAATAGGTAAATATAGCGTATATATTATTGACGAGGTGCATATGTTGTCGCAAGGTGCTTTCAATGCATTTCTGAAAACACTAGAGGAACCACCAGCACACGCTATGTTTATTTTAGCAACGACAGAAAAACACAAGATAATTCCAACGATTCTATCCCGTTGTCAAATTTATGATTTCAACAGAATTACCTTAGGAGATACAGTAAAACACTTACAATATGTTGCAGAAAAAGAGGGCGTTGAAGTAGATGTTAATGGATTGAATATTATTGCCCAAAAAAGTGATGGAGGAATGCGCGATGCATTGTCTATTTTTGATCAATTGGTTAGCTTCTGTGGCAACAAAATCACCTATCAAGGTGTAATTGATAATTTGAATGTTCTTGATTATGAATATTACTTTAGATTAACTGAAGCTTTTCTTAAAAATGAAGTTACAAAATCTTTACTCATTTTCAATGAAATTTTAAACAAAGGATTCGACGCACATCATTTTATTACAGGATTGAGTTCGCATTTCAGAGACTTATTGGTCAGTAAAGACCCTCAAACTATTTCACTTTTAGAGGTTGGTGCTGATATTGGACAGAGATACCATCATCAATCCATACAATGTCCTACAGATTTTCTCATAAAAGCTCTCAAGATAAACAACGAATGCGACTTGAATTATCGAATAAGTAGTAATAAGCGATTACTTGTTGAATTAAATCTTATCCGGCTAACCCAATTGTCGGACGAAAAAAAAAAAGATGAACTAAGGAACGATGAATTGCCAGCGATTCAGAAAATTGAAGTTGTTAATGAAACTACAAATCTGCAATCAAGTTCAAACATTTCTACTCCACAGGCAAAAAACACAAATCAAGTTTCCCCTGAAACTCAGCAAATTCAACCGAGTACTCAGCTGCCAACTAAGAAAGCTGTTGAACCCACAAAAGCAGTTCATCGCAAACCAATTAGTATTAGCATAAACAAACCTCAGGAGAAACTAGAATCTAAGCCTGTCGAATCAACTAAAATTGATCAAACTGCAAATATTGCTGAAACAATTTCACGAACTAATAAATTCTCAGACGAAGATCTTCATCATTTTTGGAAAGAGTATGTGACAGAGATTCCTGAAATTCCGACGGCTATCAGTTTTATTTTAAATAATTTACCCGAAAGAATTGAAGAGGGTCATTACAAAATTTTAACAAGCAATGTATTTCAATCAAATGAAATTCGCAAACTATTGCCTGGAATAATTCGGTTTATTGGAGAAGGTGTTGGAAACACTAACATTCGCTTTAGCATAGAACTTACCGAAGAAAACAATCTCCCCAGGAGTAATAATCCTGAGGAGACTTTAAAATTGATGATGGAAGAAAATAATGCATTAAAAATGCTTAAAAACGATCTCAATCTAGAGATTGATTAACTCTTCTTTCCTTTCGAACCTGTGGTAGCTGCTGGAGAATTTGGTTTTGCAATATTATCTCTCATAGCAGTATCAGCTTCAATATTTTTCATTTTATAATAATCCATTATTCCCAAGTTACCTGTACGGAAGGCTTCAGCCATAGCACGAGGAACTTCAGCTTCAGCCTCTACAACTTTTGCTTTTTGTTCTTGAGTAAGTGCTTTCATCTCTTGTTCCTTAGCCACCGCCATTGCACGTCTTTCCTCAGCTTTTGCCTGAGCAATATTCTTATCAGCCTCTGCCTGATCCATTTGCAATTGAGCACCAATATTCTTACCTATATCAATATCCGCGATATCAATGGATAAAATCTCAAAAGCAGTACCAGCATCCAATCCTTTTTTCAATACCAATTTTGAAATTGAATCTGGATTTTCAAGAACGCTTTTATGACTTTCTGATGAACCAATAGAAGACACTATACCTTCACCAACACGTGCCAAAATAGTCTCTTCACCTGCACCCCCTACCAACTGTTTGATATTTGCTCGAACAGTTACACGGGCTTTAGCTATCAACTGTATACCATCTTTAGCAACAGCTGTTACAGGTGGTGTATCGATAACTTTAGGATTTACTGACATTTGAACGGCCTGGAATACATCACGTCCAGCCAAATCAATCGCTGTTGCCATTTTAAAAGTCAAATCAATATTTGCTTTTGATGCAGACACCAAAGCATGAGTAACTCTTTCTATATGTCCACCAGCCAAATAGTGAGCTTCAAGACCATCACGTGTAATCTCATGAAGATCAGCCTTGTGTGCCTCGATCATACAAGCCACTATAGTATGAGGCGGAACTTTACGAATTCTCATTAAAAACAATTGCAAGAGTGAAATACTCACTCCTGACACTTTTGCCGATATCCACAAAAGGAAAGGCACATAGTAAAAGAAAAGAAGCAATAGAATACCCAGTACTCCAAAACTGATAATTTCAATTAAAGCCATATTTTAAATTATTAATTAGTAAAACGTTCTACAATTACATTCGTATTATTTATTTCGACCACAACTACTTTCGTATCTTGGTCTATAAAATCGTCAAAAGATTTAGCTTCTACTGTCCACTGGTTAATTTTTATCTTACCCATAGGAGCTAATCGAGAAATTGCAATTCCCACATCACCAATTTTCAGGTCCATACCTAAGAGTGGATCTACTTTTGAGTCAATTTCGGTCTTAAGGGACATTTTTTCCAGTGCTTTTGATTTAACAAATACCCAAAAAGCTACTCCCATCAGTAATACACTACCTAACAATGACAAATGACCTGCTGTGGTACCAACCTGATCATAAGCATAAAATACTCCACCTGCCAAGAACAAAACTCCAGCAATTCCAGAGACTGAAAGTCCGGGAATTAAGAACATTTCTATGATCAATAAAATCACACCAACAACAAGAAGCGTAACAACTATTGCAATATCCATTTCCTTTTTTTTGCTAAATATACAAATTATAGACTAAACAAAGATTATAAATTTAAAGTTTTATTTTCTTCATTACGTATTAAGAGTTCATATTCCTTCAAATCTTTTTTAATTCTAATAATTTCAAGCTCAAGTTCCAGAATCTGCGGACCAATTTCTCGTTTAGCACCCTGATTTTCAGCTATATCATATTTTTTGCGCAAATTTGTCATTAATTCCGTCTGAGTTGCTAAATTCAAATACGATTCGTACCATTTTTCGAAAATCTCCAATGCTTTTTTACTTTTAAACTGATTTTCATCTTTATAACTTAAGGTATCATTGATGAATAAAGTCCACTCAGAATTGATTTTTGTAGAATCCCCATCCAATAAATCTTTGGTTGATATCTGGTTAACTTTATCAGAACGAAAGTAGGCCTTTAATTTGGCAAAAGCAGTATAATCAACTGAATCTGTTTGATTGAAAAATTCTTTTTTAGCATTTACTTCAAATTGATAAATGATTAATTTACCTGATTTTTGTCCTCTATCGGTAGCAAACCAACCAACACCCTTTGATTCATCAATTACCATCATATAATCGTTGGCGAAGGAGTTGAAAGGAAATCCAACATTTTCAGGTTTCAAAAAATCTTTAAACGATGCCGTATATTTAGTTACCAAAATATCATATCCACCAATAGACTCAGTTCCATCGGAAGCAAAATACAAAGTGGCACCATCCGGCATTAAAAAAGGATAATTTTCATTTGCAATACTATTTACATTATTTGAAATAGAAACAGGTTCCGACCATGAATTTAACAATTGAAATGAAGTCATAATATCAGTTTTCCCCTTCACCTCTTCCGAAAATATGTGTCTATCATTGCGTTGTGTATAATAACTGATTTGATCTTTATAACCACCTTGGGTTTTAATAATTTTCTGTTTTAATTTACCTGCCATTGATGAATAGTGATAAAATTTGAGAAAATCATTTTTAGAACAGATGACACTATCCAATATATAAACCTTTTCAATACGATTCATTAAAGGCCTTGCAATTTCAGCTTTTCTAATTTTATCAGATATGACTTTATATTCGGTTTTATTGCTGTCTATGTCTACTATATAATTTTTAAGATTGTAAATAGCATCTTCAAACTGATAATTTTCAAAATAAGCAAGGCCTAAATAGTAGGGAGTCAGTGTATATTTCGTTCCAGACAATAAAAAATATTCAATGGCTTTTGAAAAATTTTTTGTCTCAAAATAACATCTCGCCAGTCGATAGTTATGGATAGTGCTTTTTGGATTTTTATCAACCAACTGTTTATAAAGTTTCAATGCTGAAGAGTAATTTCCCGCGTTAAATAATCTTTCAGCTTGTGCCGGAGATTGAGAATAAGAGTTGATAAAATAAAAAATGAAGAGGAATGTCAGTAGATTTCTAAGTTGTAAATACATTGAAATTTCGTTTAAAAACACTACACAAATATACATTTATTCAACTAGATTTTCAACTAAAATTTTATCTAAAATGAAATTATATGTAAGTTTGTAAACTATTAACATTTACTATGCATCAAGTAATAAACAACAGAAACGAAGGACATCACCATCACTCCCATAATGATTTGTCAAATATTGGTCAGGCTTTTTTTCTGAATTTGATATTCACCATCATTGAAATAATCGGTGGTATTCTCACAAACAGTATGGCCATTATTTCAGACGCCATACATGATTTTGGGGATAGCATCTCATTGGGTTTGGCCTGGTATTTCCAAAAATTATCCAAAAAAGCGAGCAATTCAAGTTTCTCCTATGGATACAAACGTTTTTCCGTATTGGGCGCCCTGATTAATGCAGTAATTCTAACCGTTGGAAGTATTTTAATTTTGATTGAAACCCTTCCAAGAATTATGCATCCGCAAGAAACCAATTCTCTAGGCATGATTGCATTAGCTATTCTTGGTATCATTGTAAACGGACTAGCTGTTTTAAAACTTCAAAAAGGCAAGAGTTTAAATGAAAAAGTTGTTCGATTGCATTTATTAGAAGATGTATTGGGTTGGATAGCCATATTGATAGGTTCAATATTAATTTACTTTTTCAATTGGTATTTTATCGATTCTATCTTATCCATTGGGATTTCAGTATTTATCTTAAGGCATGTTTTTGTTCATATAAAATCTACAATGAACATTATTTTACAAGCAGTACCTGAAAACATTAACATTCAACGAATAGAAGAAATAATCAAATCAAAAAAAGAAATAGAAAATATACATGACTTACATATTTGGACCATTGACGGAAATTATCATATATTATCTGTTCACATTGTATTGAAAGAAGATATTGGTTTTGAAGAATTAAAAATCTTCAAGAAAGACCTAAGGGAAGAATTAGTAAAAGAAGACATAGAACATTCAACTTTTGAGTTTGAAAGTATCAATGAAAATTGCGCTTATGAGAATTGTTGTTAAAATAACATCCTAAAAACAAAAAAATGAACAATCGAGTTTCCACTGCTAAAAAAGTAACCTGGGTAGGTTTTTTTATCAATCTTGGTTTGACTCTTCTAAAAATTATAGTAGGATTTTTCGGGAAGAGTACCGCCATGGTTGCGGATGGTTTTCACTCCTTATCAGATTTTGTAACTGATGTTATTGTATTGTTTTTCATTGATTTATCGGGTAAAGACAAGGATGAGAAACACAAGTATGGATATGGAAAATACGAAACCTTTGCTACCCTGTTGATCAGTCTAATTCTCTTATTAATTGGTTTAGGTATTCTTTACAATGGCATCATGGAGTCCATTCGATTTCTCAAAGGAGAAGTAATTCCAGAACCATCAGTATTAACCCTAGTAGCTGCTTTTATATCTATTGCATTCAAAGAATTCCTGTACCAATATACATTAAAGCAAGGCAAAAAGATCAACAATCAAGCTGTGATAGCCAATGCATGGCATCACCGTTCGGATGCATTATCATCCATAGGCACAGCAATTGGAATTTCAGGGGCAATTTTTCTCGGTGAACAATGGAGAATTCTTGATCCCATAGCTGGTATTCTGTTAAGTATTTTAATCATTAAAGTAGCCAACGAAATTGGACTACCGAGTGCTAATGAATTGCTTGAAAGGGCATTACCCAAGGAGATTGAAAATAAAATTGTAGAAATTGTGAGTTCACATCCTGAAGTCAAATACCCACACAATCTTAGAACCCGTAAAATTGGCTACCTGATTGCTTTGGATATGCATATTAAAATGAACAAAGATTTGAGTTTTGTTCGTGCTCATGACGTAGTAACTGAAGTTGAAAACGAATTAAAAAAGCATTTTGGAGAAAAGACCGTAATCAGCATTCATTACGAGCCATTGATGGAAAAGAAATAAGTGCGCAAGATGAGACTCGAACTCACACGCCGTAACCGGCACTACCCCCTCAAAGTAGCGTGTATACCAATTTCACCACTTGCGCAATTTAATTTGTAAAAAAAAGCGAAACCTAGAGTTTCGCTTTGTGAGAGTTTTTTCGAGCGAAAAACGGGACTCGAACCCGCGACCCTAACCTTGGCAAGGTTATGCTCTACCAACTGAGCTATTTTCGCGTATACAGCATTGTAATTGCTTTTGGTGGCACAAAGATAATATCATTTTTACAATTGTGCAACATGTTTTTTCATTTTTTGATTAAGTAAATAAATTGTACTTTTGGCTGTTATTTGTTAAACTATGGTATATTATTATGGAAGAGAAAGTTAAAGGTCTACCTGAAAATGCATCACGGGAATTAAAAGAAGGTGAAGAATATATACCTTTAATGAAATCCAACCAATTCTATCCCGAGGTTAATTTCAGATCTGTATTTTGGGGTTTAATAATGGCAGTTTTATTTTCAGCTGCAGCTGCATACCTGGGTTTAAAAATCGGACAAGTTTTTGAAGCTGCAATACCAATTGCCATTATAGCAGTTGGGCTTTCCAGTGCATCCAAACGAAAAAACGCATTGGGTGAAAATGTCATTATTCAATCTATTGGTGCCAGTTCAGGCGTAATTGTAGCCGGTGCAATTTTCACTCTACCTGCACTCTATATTCTACAAGACAAATATCCAGAAATCACTGTGAGTTTCATGCAGGTGTTTTTAAGTTCACTTTTAGGTGGTGTCTTAGGAATACTATTCATGATTCCCTTTCGTAAATATTTCGTATCCGACATGCATGGAAGGTTTCCATTTCCAGAGGCTACAGCAACAACTCAAGTATTAGTATCAGGTGAGAAAGAAGGAGGTCAAGCCAAACCGTTGATTTTGGCAGGATTGATTGGTGGAATTTATGACTTTATAGTAGCCACTTTTGGTACATGGTCAGAGACCATTACAACTCGTATTTTGCCCTTTGGTGACCAATTAGCTGAAAAAGCCAAATTAATATTCAAAGTCAATGTTGGTGCAGCTGTACTGGGATTAGGTTATATTGTTGGGTTAAAATATTCTACCATCATCTTTTTAGGTTCAGCTTTGGTATGGTTTATAATTGTACCATTGATACCGCATTTAGGAGATTCGATTCTAACAACAATAAACCCTTCCTATTTAGGGGCAATCGATCAAATGTCGGCAGAAGCTATATTCCGTGAATTTGGACGACACATAGGTATAGGTGGTATAGCTATGGCTGGAATTATAGGAATTGTAAAATCCAGAAAAATAATTCAAAGTGCAGTTTCGTTGGCTTCCAAAGAGTTCAAGGTAAAAGGTAGTGGTGAGGATACCGAACATAGAATTAGAACTCAACGAGATTTACCCATGAAGATTATTTCAATCGGTATTATCATTGCTTTGGTTTTAACTTTTGTGTTTTTCTACTTTGGTGTGGTTCAAAATCTATTTCATGCCATAATTGGTATTTTGATAGTAGCTGTAATAGCCTTTTTATTTACTACTGTCGCCGCAAATGCTATAGCAATCGTAGGTACTAATCCTGTTTCTGGCATGACTTTAATGACTTTGATTCTAGCTTCTGTCATTCTAGTTGCAGTTGGCTTGAAAGGAACCGCAGGCATGGTAGCTTCTTTGATTATTGGTGGTGTAGTTTGTACTGCCTTATCTATGGCTGGTGGTTTTATAACTGACTTAAAAATAGGATATTGGCTAGGGACAACTCCTGCCAAACAACAAACCTGGAAATTCTTAGGGACTTTAGTTTCAGCAGCAACAGTTGGAGGCGTTATAATGGTTTTGAATAAAACCTATGGATTTACTGGTGAAAATGCATTGGTTGCTCCACAAGCGAATGCAATGGCTGCAGTTATTGAGCCACTGATGTCTGGCGTAGGTGCTCCTTGGTATTTGTATGGTATAGGAGCAATCATTTCCTTAATACTTACCTATTTGGGGATTCCTGCTTTGGCTTTTGCACTGGGAATGTTTATTCCAATGGAACTAAATGCTCCCTTGGTTGTTGGTGGTGCTATTGCATGGTATGTTTCCACTCGTTCGAAAGAGCAGACTATGAACACAGCAAGACACGAAAAAGGCACCTTGTTAGCTTCCGGATTTATTGCTGGAGGTGCATTGATGGGAGTTGTTAGTGCTGGTTTACGCTTTTCAGGTATCAACTTATTTATGACTGACTGGGCAGAAAGTTATACAGCTCAATGGGTTGGTTTTGCAATGTATATTGTAATATCTATGTACTTAATTATTGATGCATTAAAAATAAAAAAAGAATAAATTAAATAATAAAGAATGGCTAAAAAATTTCTCCTTGTAATTTCTCTTGGTTTTTTAAGTTTTATTGGCTACAGCCAAATTTTAATAAATGAATTTTCAGCCTCAAATTCTGGATCGGTAGTTGATCCAGATTTCCAATCTTCATCCGATTGGGTTGAGCTTTACAATTCCAGTTCTAATGAAATCAATTTAAAAGGATATTATTTGACTGATGACAGTTTGAATTTATCCAAATGGTCGATTCAAAACGACTTTATAATCCCGTCCAAAGGTTTTGTAGTGATTTGGTGTGATGGTTTAGATACCTTAAACACCCATACAAATTTCAAGTTGGCAGCTGAAGGAGAACATATAGTTGTATCCAACAACTTATTGGTCATTGAAGACTCGTATCAATATACTGCACAGGAATCGAATATTTCCACGGGAAGAGTTTGTGATGGATGTAACGAATGGGTTTTCTTCACTGCTCCTACTCCAGGTGAATCAAATACCGGTATCAGCTACAAGGGAATAATATTAAACACTCCTTATTTTTATCCCAATGGAGGTATATATTCTTCTTCACAGCATGTGGAAATAAAAAACATTTTCAATGGAGAAGTCAGATACACTTTGGATGGAACAGAACCTGATTTCAACTCGAGTTTATATTCCATACCAATACAAATTGACACCAATACGGTCTTAAGAGCAAGAATATTCAGTGGGGACACATTGCGTCCTGGTCCTATAGTTACTCAATCGTATTTTTTCAAAGATAATTTGACAGAATCATTGCCTGTAGTATCTATCGCTACTCATCCCGACAATTTTTGGGATCCTGTAAAAGGTATTTATGTCCAAGATTTTAAACCAGAATGGGAAGTTCCAGTGAATATTGAACTGTTCGAAAATGATGGAAGCGATAGGGCAGCATTCAATTTACAAGCTGGTGTCAAAGTGAATGGTTTATATTCTTGGCAATTACCACAGAAGATGTTGGGTGTCTATTTCCGTAAGGAATATGGAAGTGGCAGCTTAGACTATCCAGTTATTCTGGATGTGAATGCAAGAGCATACGACAATTTTGCGTTGAGAGCATCAGGAAATGACTGGTCTGAGACTTTATTTAAAGATGCTTTATTTCAAAAGGCTACACAAATAAACATGGACAATGAATATCAGGGCTATCGTCCTGCTGTATTGTATGTGAATGGTAAATACATGGGTATAAATAACCTAAGGCAAAAAATTGATGAAGATTTCATCAAAAACGAGCTAGGAATTGACAATGTAGATATGATTGAAAATGAAGATTTTGTAGAAGCTGGTTCCTTGGATGCATATGCTGCATTTAAAAGCTTATATAGTAATGATTTATCCATACAATCCAATTATGAGGCTGTTGCAGAACAGATGGACATTTCAAACTTCATGGATTTCATTATTACTGAATTATACACCAACAACACTTCCATCGGTCACAATGTGATGGCTTGGAAACCCAAAGAAGGAGGTAAATGGAGATGGATTTTGAACGACTTTGACAGAGGATTTGGAGATCCGACAACCAATTTATCCAGTACTTATACTGATAAATCAATTTATCCTATGTCAAAGTTGTTGAAAAACGCAGGATTTAATCAAGCTTTTGGATACAGATTGGCAGATCATTTATTTACAACATTCAACTATCAAAGATATTCGAAATTGATACATGAAAATGCAGATTTGATTCGAAATGAAATCCCTAAACATATTGCACGCTGGGAAGGCACTACTTCAAGTTACGGAAATCCTATTTCGAGTGTATATAATTGGGAAAATAAAATGTCGGACATACGTACCTTTATAGCACAAAGAGGAAAATTATTACTTGCTGAATGGAATACAAAATATGGTTTAGGAAGTACAGTAGAACTTTCACTCAATAACTACCCTTTGAATGCAGGTGAAATAAGCATGAATGGCATGAATCTACATTCTTCATTTGTAACAGGAGTTTACCCTCAAGGAGGAACCATCAAACTTAAAGCGAATGCTAAGCCTGGCTATACTTTCAAAGGTTGGAAATTAGCATCAGACACGGCCATAATTCCATTACAATCTTATTGGAAATATTACGATCAGGCTACTTCCCTACCATCGAACTGGATGGCAGGCAACTTTGATGACAGTAGTTGGAATGAAGGACAAGCAGAATTAGGCTACGGTGAAACAGATGAAAACACCAAATTAAGTTATGGATCAAGCAGTTCAAACAAAATCATTAGCTATTATTTCAGAAAGAAATTCAACCTTACAAATTTAAGTAGTAAAACATCCCCTAGAATTTCATTGAAAGCTGATGATGGTGCGGTAGTGTATATCAACGGTCAAGAAGTTATGCGCTACAATATTCAAGAAGGTGAATTAAGTTCATCGAGCCTAGCATCTAGAGACATACCTAACGAAAAACTTTTCATAGAATTCACTATCGATCAAAATTTATTGTTGGAAGGTGAAAACCAAATTGCAGTAGAACTTCATCAATCCAGTGCTAGCAGCAGTGATATTAGTTTTGAAATGAAATTGTTGATGTCAAATCTCAACAGCAGTATAATTTCAACAAACCAAACTTTTGAATACAACATCACATCAAGCAGTTCAATTATAGCTGATTATGAAAGCCAAGGAGTCTGCGTGATTCCAACTGTTATTAATAATATTTACAAACTGGAAAAAGCATGTTCACCCTATTATTCTCAAGGTGATATTACCATTGAGTCAGGTGCAAGCTTAGAAATTGAACCTGGAGTAGATATTTACATGTCTAATAACGCTAACATCCATGTATTCGGTAAAATTCAGGCTATAGGAAATCAAGCAAACCCAATTAGATTCACAACTGAATCAGCAGACGGAAAATGGGGAGCAATGCTGCTCAAGAACTCTAGCGACACAACCCATTTGTCCTATTGTGAATTCACAAATGCATCCAATGGATTGCACCCGGTTAAAGAAGTTGCAGCAATCTCTGCATTCAATTCTCAAGCCAAATTAGATCACTTAAAAATTACCGATGTATACGCCAACCCCATTGCTGCTAGATATTCAGATATAGAACTAAGTAATTCTCAAATACAATCTGATATTACCGGGGACTTGATCAATATCAAATATGGAAAAGGGAAAGTTATCAATAATGAATTTACGGGTAACGACATGCCTGATACTGATGCAATAGATTATGATGATGTAGAAAATGGAATTATTGAGGGTAATTTTATACACGATTTTCATGGTTCTAATTCAGATGCTATTGATATAGGTGAAGAAGCAAAGAATATTTTGATTAAAGACAATTTTGTTTATAATATAACTGACAAAGGTGTTTCGGTAGGCCAATTATCCACAGCAAAAATCCTGAATTCAACCTTCTTAAATTGCAACTTAGGAGCAGGGCTTAAGGATTCAACACAAACCATCATAGAAAACAACACCTATTTCGGATGTTTCACTCCGATTGCAGCCTATGAGAAAAATCCAGGAAGTGCAGGAGGTAATGCAATAATCCGAAACAATATATTTGCGAATTCTTATGGTCCATTGTTTATAAGTGATGACAAGTCCAAAACAGAATTTACAAACAACTTAGCAGACATAGATACTTTAAATTTGAATAATATTTATGGTGATCCTATGTTTACTGCAGCTAATTATTACGACTTCAATTTAAAAGCAAATTCACCAGCTATTCTTTTAACAGGCAATTTAGGTTCAACTATAAAAAATGTAGACACCTATATATTCCCAGTAATTAGTTCAATAAGCAGAGGTGATCTAGCTAATACCATCCCAGAGTTTATCATATTAAACAATTTAAATGCATTTGATTTTGATATCAGTGGCTATGCATTTACTGACGGAATTGATTGGATAGCACCCGAAGGTACTCGTATCAAAGCAAACAGTCGTATCGTAATTAGTTCAAGTAATACACATCCATTTTGGGATACTATAGCAGATGAAGTTTATCAATGGGACGCCGGAAAAATCAACAATGCAGGCGAAACATTGCAGTTCAGCACCCATTCAGGAATGATAGCAGACCAAATTTCATATAGTCCAATTGCGCCATGGCCAGTGGGAGCAGATTTAATTAGTTTAAACGATTTGGCATTAGACAACCATTATGGAAAAAACTGGTCAGCAGAGACCAAAGAACACATTTTCACTGGAATGGTAAATATTAATTCCACAAAAGAATTCAAGGTATATCCAAACCCTGCCAAGGACTTTATCATTGTAGAAATTGAGGACATCAACTCCAGCATTCAGATCTATGATGTGATGGGTAAATTACTCGAAAGTATAAATCCAGTAACAGTTCAAAGCCATATAAACTTGGAACACTATCAAACTGGAATCTATTTCTTGAAACACAATGGTAAAACAAGAAAGCTTATCATCAGATAATTAAAAAGGCTGCCCAGTTGGGCAGCCTTTTTAATTAAGCTTCGAATTTAGACAATTTTTCCAATTCTTTTTTTAAGTCAATTTCAACTCCCTGAGCGTCGAAAAATTTATATTGTAAGAATCCCATGTTTTCAGATGCAATAATTTTACATCCAGAACCATATTTTCTTTTCCACTTCAATTTCATCGGGAAAAAGCCTTTAGAGATATAGGCAAATACAAATGGATGAATTTGAAGAGTGAACTTAGTGACTTTCAATTCGTTCACCAGCAGTTCAATTTTACTTTCTATTTGATCGGTAAAAAGGATAGAGGGCTGCATTACTCCAGTACCAAGGCAAGTAGGACATTTTTCCTCGACTTTGATTTCAGCCACAGGCCGAACACGTTGACGAGTCATTTGCATTAGTCCAAATTTGCTTAATGGAAGGATATTGTGTTTGGCACGGTCGTTAGCCATTGCCTCTTTCATCCGTTCAAAAAGTTTCTGTTTATTTTCATTTTCGTGAAGATCTATAAAATCCACGACTATGATGCCACCCATATCTCGCAAACGCAATTGTCGAGCAATTTCATCGGCAGCAGCCAGATTTACATCCAAGGCATTAGCTTCTTGTCCGGTAGTTGCTTTTGAACGATTTCCACTATTCACATCAATGACGTGAAGTGCTTCTGTATGTTCAATAATTAAATAAGCACCACTCTTAAAAGAAACTGTTTTACCAAATCCTGATTTAATTTGTTTAGTGATTCCGAAACTATCAAATATCGGAGCTTCATCATCGTAAAGTTTTACAATACTTTTACACTCCGGAGCGATAAGTTCTACATAATCTCTTATTTCATTAAAAACTACAGGATCATTTACATGAATGTTTTTAAAATTTGTGTTGAATAAATCTCTAATTACTCCCACAGTGCGACCTAATTCTTCAAGAATCAATGATACGCCTTTTGACTGTTGTATTTTCACAACCGTTTCCTCCCAGCGTTTCACTAATATTTTCAACTCATTATCAAGTTCTGCCACCCTTTTTTCTTCGGCTACGGTACGTACAATTACGCCATAACCTTTGGGTTTTACACTTTGTATAAGTTGTTTCAGACGAGCTCTCTCCTCTTCAGTTTTAATCTTCTGCGACACAGAAACCTTATCATTAAATGGAATGAGAACCATAAATCTACCAGCAATTGAAATTTCAGCGGTCAATCGAGGACCTTTAGTTGAAATTGGCTCCTTAGCTACTTGAACAAGAATTTCTTGTCCTACAGTAAGCACATCGCCAATTGCACCATTCTTGTCAATTTCTGGCATTTGTTTAACCTTTTGTACCGACAGTGGCTTTTTACGGTCGCTAAGCAACTGTTTGGTAAATTGGTTCAGGGTATTGAAATTGGAACCTAAATCAAGATAATGAAGAAAAGCGTCTTTTTCGAAACCTACATCTACAAATGCTGCATTCAAACCTGGCATTATTTTTTTTACTCTTCCGATGTAAATATTGCCCACCGCAAAGACTTCTTCACGGCTTTCCTGGGAGTACTCTACCAGGCGTTTGTTTTCAAGCAGCGCAATGGAAATTACAGATGGTTTAACATCTACTACAAATTCGCTGTTCACTTTTTTCTATGATTTAATGATTTGTTTTCGTTAAAACAAAAAAACAAACTTAGAGCCACTGGCTTTAAGTTTGTTTCCGGACTTTATAGACCAGTCAGACTTATTTCTTTTTGTGTCTGTTTTTTCTTAGTCTTTTCTTACGTTTGTGCGTAGCCATTTTATGGCGTTTTCTTTTCTTTCCGCTTGGCATTTTATGAATGTTTAAAAGTTAGAATTTCAATTATTTTACTGCACTTACAAAAGTCTTTGCAGGTTTAAATGATGGTATATTGTGAGCTGGAATGATGATAGTCGTATTTTTTGAAATATTACGAGCAGTCTTTTCAGCTCTTTGTTTGATAACAAAACTGCCGAATCCTCTCAAATACACATTCTCATTTTTGGCAAGTGAACCCTTAACGGATTCCATGAATGCTTCAACTGTAGCTAGCACAGTAGCTTTGTCGATGCCAGTATTATTAGCAATTTCGTTAACAATATCTGCTTTTGTCATCTTTGTAAGTTTTTATAAGTTAGTTATTTATTAATTTTTTACCTTAATTTTTAAGTGTCTGCAAATTTAATCCAAAATTTCCGATAAAAAAACACAATTCTTATTTTTTTTACAAATATATTTCATTATATCAGCAAGATAGGAAACTATTACATTAAGTGATTAAAAGTAAATTCAGGAGAAAATTGGAAATTCTACAGTGATAACTTTATAAATTTTACATTTATCAACTAAATTTGAAAAAAAACATTAATTTTGCAAGGTTATAACGGATACAATTTTACTTAATAATTTTAAATGGAAACAATTATCGCTCCGATTGATCGGGAATTAATCAAAAGCGAACTGACAGCTGATAAGTTTTTGCGCCCAACCAATAAGGCCAACAACGACATATATATAGTTACGGCTCACAATTCACCAAACATAATGCAAGAGATTGGTCGCTTGCGTGAATTTTCATTTCGTTCCGGTGGTGGTGGAACTGGTAAATCGATTGATTTGGACGATTATGACTTTATGGAAAAACCATATCGTCAATTAATTGTATGGGACAAAGAACATCAAGAAATCATTGGTGGATATCGTTTTTTACCTGGTACTGATGTAGAACTTGCTGAAAATGGTCAACCTAAGTTTGTAATGTCGCATTTGTTTCGTTTTAACGATGATTTCATACAGAATTACATGCAGCATACGATTGAATTAGGTCGTGCATTTGTTCAACCAAGATACCAAACTACGGAAATGGGCATGAAGAGCCTTTTTGCTCTTGACAATCTGTGGGATGGTTTAGGAGCATTAATTCATTATGTAGATGGCGCTAAATATTTCATTGGTAAAGTTACTATTTACAAAGATTATCCTGTAGAAGCACGTGATTTACTCTACACTTATTTACACAAATATTATGGAGTTAATGATGGTCTGATTACTCCTAAGAACAAAGTTCCAATTAATGAGGATGCCTGGAAAAGAGCTATTGAAGTGTATTCAGGCACTGATGTGGATGGAGATTACAAAAACCTACAAAAAGAGTTAAGAGGAATGGGAACTGCTGTACCTCCTATGTTCAATGCCTATATCGGACTTTCACATACCATGAAAATTTTCGGAAGCATCGTTGACCCTGATTTTGGACATGTTTATGAAACAGGAATGATGGTAACCATGGATGATCTTCATGAAACTAAAAAGAAAAGATATATTGAACCCTATTTGGAATATGTTAGAATGTTGGTTCAGGAAAGAAGAGCTGAAAAAAACAACAAACCAAAAAAAAGACGGAAGTAATTCTGTCTTTTTTGTTACCACGCACTAGGTTCACCCTCTGGAGTTGGTGATTCCAGAGATAATGAAATAGCTTTTTCGATCTCGACAATTTCAATGTCTGGATATATATATTTTTTTCTCACTATCATAATTTCAGTACAAGTTCAGAACTACTTTTTTAACTAATTCTCTGTCTCCCATTTGTAACTTCACTAGATAAAACCCATTTACCAATGGTTTACTTACTGTATTTAAAGCTGAATATACTTTAAAGGTATCTAGTATTTCTCCTTGAATATTATAAATGGTAACAATCGCATTTTCGGCATCCAAACCTTTTACAAAAATGCTTATTTGTTGATTTTCAGTCACAAATAGTTGAACATTTAATTCCTGTTTTTTTTCAGTTGCTGTCACCACAGAACTTGCTCTGAACAGCAAAGAGAATCTTGAATTCACCACTACAACATCTGAAGTAAGGACATAAAAAAGTCTCTCCAGATTTCACTCTGAAAAGACTTCTTTGTGCGGCTGAAGGGACTC
>CAZZPZ010000001.1:243700-254599 GCA_964655615.1 uncultured Paludibacter sp.
TTTGTGCGGCTGAAGGGACTCGAACCCCCACGCCTCTCGGCACCAGATCCTAAGTCTGGCGCGGCTACCAATTACGCCACAGCCGCATGCTGTTTCGCTGTTTGCGAGTGCAAAGATATAATTAATTTTACTATTACCAAACATTTTTTTACTTTTATCAAAAATTTATCACTAACACTAAATATCATGAAAGTATATAAATTTGGTGGTGCTTCAGTTAAATCAGCCGAAGGAATAAAAAACATTATCCATATTATAAATAAAGAGAAAGGCTCCTTATTTATCGTTGTTTCTGCAATGGGTAAAACCACGAATGCACTGGAAGTTGTTCTTGATTATTTTATGAAAGGCAATAAAGTCATGGCACTGGAGAAATTGGCAGAGGTTGAACAATACCATATGGAAATTATACAGGATTTATTCCTGCAACCACACACTGGTGTTATTGCGATCAACCCACTATTACATGAATTAAAGCAATATATCAACGATGAATATGGTGATGATTATGATCGTTGTTACGATCAATTGGTATCCTACGGCGAACTATTGTCAACTACAATAATTTCAGCTTATATATTTGAATCGGGTTATTACAACCATTGGCTGGATATGCGTAAATATCTGGTTACAGACTCCAACTTTAGAGAAGCGAATGTGAAAATGGAAGAATCGGCTGAAAAGTTGAGAGCTTTGATAAAAACGAATCTACGACAAATCTGTATTGGTCAAGGATTCATAGGGGCAAACAGCAATGGCAAGACCACTACTTTGGGAAGGGAAGGATCGGATTATACAGCTGCTGTTGTGGCTAATTTGATGGATGCAGAAAGTGTTACTATATGGAAAGACGTACCTGGAGTTTTGAATGCTGACCCGAAATTCTTCGACGATGTAGTTAAAATCCCGGAATTAAGTTATTTAGATGCAGTGGAACTTGCTCACAGTGGAGCTCAAATCATACATCCGAAAACGATACGACCACTTGAGAATAAGAAAATCCCCTTATATGTCAAACCATTCAACCATCCAGATGAACCAGGTTCTGTAATTAAGTCTAAAATTCAGAAACCGATCAACATTCCAATTTTAATCCTACGAAAAAATCAGATCTTAGTTACAATGAGACCCAAAAACTTCTCTTTTGTATTGGAGGAAAGTTTATCTAAAATTTTCATGATCTTACATAAAAACAGAATGAAGGTGTCACTGATTCAAAGTTCTGCAGTGAGTATCTCAATCTGTATGGACAATAATCGATATATCCCTCAAACTTTGGACGAATTAAGCACAGAATTTAAGGTAACTTACAATGAAAAACTGGAACTTTTGAACATAAGGGGAATCAATGACCAAATCATAGAAAAATCGACCAAGGATAGAGAAATCCTACTGACTCAAAAAACCAGAAGGATAGGTCGATTTTTAATGAGGGAATTGTAATTTTTTTCTATCTTTGTGACTCAAATTTAAAAACCATTTGTAAGGTTCACAAGAATGATAAAAATTACATTTCCAGACAATTCAGTTCGTGAATTTGTCTCCGGCACTACCGGTCAGCAAATAGCTGAAAACATTAGTTCCAGATTGGCCCAAGAAGTTTTGTCAATCACTGTAAATGAACAAATCTGGGATCTCTCCCGCCCCATCACAACAGACGCAAGTATTAAACTTCACAAATGGGAAGATGAAGAAGGGAAGCATGCTTTCTGGCATTCATCAGCTCACTTGATGGCTGAAGCACTTCAAGAATTGTATCCAGGCATCAAATTTGGCATTGGTCCTGCTATTGAAAATGGATTCTACTACGATGTGGATCCTGGAACTGCTGTTATCAAGGAAGCAGATTTAGCTACTATTGAGAATAAGATGGCTGAACTTGCTGCACGCAAAGAATCCATTGTCAGAACTGACATTACGAAAGCTGACGCTTTGAAGAAGTTTGAAACCAAAGGGGATGAATATAAAGTTGAATTGATAACTGATTTATCGGATGGAACTATAACGCTTTATTCTCAAGGAAATTTCACTGACCTTTGTCGTGGACCTCACCTAGCAGATACTAGTCCTATCAAAGCAATCAAACTTTTAAGTGTTGCTGGTGCTTACTGGAGAGGTGATGAAAAAAGAAAAATGCTTACTCGTATTTACGGTATCACTTTCCCTAAAAAGAAAATGCTGGACGAATATTTAGTATTGCTTGAAGAAGCTAAAAAGCGTGACCACCGAAAAATAGGCAAAGAATTGGAATTATTTGCTTTTTCGGAAACCGTAGGTAAAGGTTTGCCTTTGTGGTTGCCTCGTGGCACGGCTTTAAGACTCAGATTAGAAGATTTCTTAAAGAAAATACAACGTAGATTTGACTATCAACAAGTGATGACTCCACATATTGGCAACAAGCAATTGTATGTAACTTCGGGTCATTATGCAAAATACGGTAAAGATTCATTCCAGCCTATTCATACACCAGAAGAAGGTGAAGAATACTTATTGAAACCGATGAACTGTCCTCACCACTGTGAAATTTACAAGGTGAAACCACGTTCATACAAAGATCTTCCATTAAGAATGGCTGAATTTGGAACAGTTTACCGTTACGAACAAAGTGGTGAGCTGCATGGTTTGACTCGTGTTCGTTCATTCACTCAAGACGATGCACATATTTTCTGCCGTCCAGACCAATTGAAAGATGAATTTTTGAAAGTAATGGATATTATTTTCATTATTTTCAACGCATTGGAATTTGAAAATTTTGAAGCGCAAATTTCATTAAGAGATCCAGAAAACAAAGAAAAATATATAGGATCTGATGAAAACTGGGATAAAGCAGAAAGAGCAATTGTGGAAGCTTGTCAGGAAAAAGGTCTTAAAGCCAGAGTTGAATTGGGTGAAGCAGCTTTCTATGGTCCTAAGTTGGACTTTATGGTAAAAGACGCTATTGGTCGCCGTTGGCAGCTGGGAACTATTCAGGTTGACTACAACTTACCCGAACGTTTTGAACTTGAATATACGGGAGATGACAATTCAAAACATCGTCCTGTGATGATCCACCGTGCTCCTTTCGGTTCAATGGAACGATTTGTAGCTGTATTGATAGAACATACAGCAGGAAAATTTCCATTGTGGCTAACTCCGGACCAAGTGGTCATATTGCCTATCAGCGAGAAATTCAATGATTATGCTTACGATATTGCAAAAACCTTAAACTCACAAGATGTTCGTGTTCAAGTAGATGATCGTAATGAGAAAATAGGTAGAAAAATCCGCGATAATGAATTGAAAAGAATACCTTATATGTTAATCGTAGGTGAAAAAGAAGCCGAAAATGGTGAAGTTTCAGTACGCAGACAAGGTGAAGGTGATAAAGGTTCTATGAAAATTGCAGAATTTTCTTCTTTAGTTCAAGAAGAAGTAGAAAGAATGATGAATCAATATTGATATATTCAACAGATTTAATTCCGAAAGGCTGTTTCATTCGTTTGAGACAGCCTTTCATTTTTTAAACTCAAAACCTTCCTTTCCATAAATGACGGATCCATTCCACGATTTTTTGCTCCGATGGACTATTTTGTGCGTGCCAGATTCGTTGAGATTTTATTTCATCAGGTAGATACTGCTGTTCAATAAAATTATTAGGATGATTGTGGGAATATTCATAATTCTTTCCATAATCCAATTCTTTCATTAATGCAGTTGGTGCATTCCTCAAATGCAAAGGTACAGGTAAATTACCTGTTTTTTCCACCAATGCCAAGGCTTCATCAATCGCAAGGTAGGTAGAATTACTCTTGGGTGAAGTAGCCAAATAAACAGTGGCTTCCGACAAAATAATACGACCTTCAGGCCAACCAATTTTTTGAAGTGTATCGAAACAGGCATTTGCAAGCAGTAAGGCATTGGGATTTGCCAAACCTATATCTTCAGCAGCAGAAATTACAAGACGACGAGCTATAAACTTTGGATCTTCACCTCCTGCTATCATTCGGGCCAACCAATACAAAGCACCATCTGGATCGCTTCCGCGGATAGATTTGATAAATGCAGAAATAATATCATAATGAACCTCACCATTCTTATCATAGGCCATAGGGTTCATTTGCAAAGACTTGGTTACCAATTCGTCTGTAATGTGTAATTCATCCGAAGAAGTTCCTGAAATTAAATCTAAGATATTCAACAACTTACGCGCATCACCCCCTGAAAAACGAATGAGAGCTTCCACTTCATCAAAGAAAACCTTCATTTGTTTGAAATATTCATCCTTTGAAACAGTTTGGTTGGCTAGTTGTAGTAAATCATCCCGTGTAAGCGACTTTAAAACATACACTTGACACCTGGAAAGCAAGGGTGTAATAACCTCAAAGGATGGATTCTCTGTTGTAGCACCAATCAATGTGAATGTACCATTCTCAACTGCACCTAAAAGTGAATCCTGTTGTGATTTGCTAAATCGATGAATCTCATCTATAAAAAGGATAGGACTTTTACCTTGGGAAAACATACGATTAGCCTTAGCCTTTTCTATCACTTCGCGAACATCCTTTACCCCTGAGGTCACAGCACTTAGGGTGTAGAAAGGACGATCCAAGTGATTTGAAATTATTCTGGCTAAGGTTGTTTTGCCCACCCCAGGAGGCCCCCAAAGTATAAACGACGACAGATGACCTGAATCGATCATCTGACGCAGAATGGACTTTTCACCAACCAAGTGTTTTTGTCCTATATAATCATCGAGACTCTGAGGTCTCATTCTTTCCGCTAATGGCTGCATCAGTAAAAATACTTTTTACAAATGTAGCAAAAAAGCATTAATTAAACTTTATCTTGGAGGCACCAAACACCTCCTCTTTTACAAATTTTGGACGGGTTTTACATTCAACTTTAGAAGCTCCGTTTGCTTCTATCCAAAGTGAATCTGTAACCTGTAGATCAACATCAGAAGCACCGTTGACTTTCATATCAGCAACTTTTAATTGCAAGTCTTTGGCATTGAATTTACTAACACCTTCAATTTTAGCAAGCATTTTTCGAGCTGCTCCTTTAACATCTGCAGCACCAGCTCCATAAAGTTCCACATCCAGAAAATCAGTTTTCAAACTATCAAATACGATTTTTGTTGCACCATAAAGATCCAATTCCAATTTATCAGTCGTAATTGAACTATTTGCATGAATTTTCGAAGCACCTTGAGCCTTGATTTTTAAAAAACTTGGATTTACCACATACACTTTAATTTCTTTTTTAGTGTATATTTTATCAGTGGTGATTTTTAAAAAATTATCTTCAACACTAACAGATACCTTATCCATTATATTTTCAGGAGCATTAACCTGTACTGACTGAACATTGGATTGAGTTAATACAAGATTCACCGCACCATCAATTTCAATTCCGTAAAATTCACCAACTGGGAAAATTTTATCCACATTCTCAGAATCATTTTCAGATAAATCAACTTGTAGGTTTTCCATATCCATATGTGTTAAGTCACCCAAATTTGAAATGGTCTTTGTACCAATATTTGCAAACATAATAATGCCGGCAAGCCAAAGAATCAAGACTACCCAGATAAATGTCTTTGATGAATTTCGTTTATTGTTCAATGCATTTGCTGCCCAATAGATGATCATAACTATGGGTGAACCAATCATTAGAATCAATGACACCACCATTAAAATAGAATTTTCTACAGACAATACTTGAACGTTATTGAACATAATATCCGGCAATACACTCATAGTAATTCCAGGTACAACGATAGCTACAAACAAGGCCAACAACAATACCTCGACAACCAGAAGTCCAACAAACCCTAGTACAGATGCGATAATTATCATTAGGGTTTTAAATAGTGGTCGAACCACATTACCCACACGATTACCCACATTTGATGCACTTTCTCTGAACTTGTCACTGCCCATATAATTCTTTACATTCTGAAACTCTTCCTTTATCCTATCAGCAGTTACCGACTCACCCTGCATTTCCAAACGTTGAGATACAGAATATGCAGCAGGTGCAATTATCCACATTATTAAATAAACCAGGATCATGGTTCCACTACTTAGTAGAAAGAGTAGAATAAAAATCACACGTACCCAAACAACACTCCAATCCAAATAAGCAGCTGTTCCTGCAGCAACACCGCCTAAAATAGCCATTTGAGGGTCGCGGTAAAATTTACGAGCTCCTTTACGATGAGTAGAACTTTCGTTTTCTTTAGACTCAGCATTTCCAGCCTCAGGTTCATCAGCATATTGGTTGGGTTTACCTAAAATCAAAATCACCTCCTCAACATCCTGAGTATTGATGACAACTTTACCTTTTTTATTAATTTTATCATTGAACAATTCGGCAATTCTGGCCTCAATATCAAACATTACGTCCTTGCGTTCATCGGCAGAAAGATATGCTTCAATTTCGTTCAAATAGTTTTTAAGTATTTCATAGGCATCATCGTCCATATGAAAAACTACATTGTTTAAATTGACATCTATTGTACGTTTCATATACTAATTATTTTAATTTTTGAACTACTTGATTAATTTCTTCCCAGGCTTTTTCTAATTCTTCGAGAAACAAATGACCTTTTTCTGTCATTTCGTAGTATTTCCGAGGTGGACCAGATGGTGATTCTTCCCATCGATAGTCCAACAATTCAGCATTCTTCAATCTTGTGAGAAGAGGATACAATGTACCTTCCACAACCAGCATTCGCGCTTCTTTTAATTCTTGAATAATATCTGAAGCATAAGCTGATTTATTTTTCAATACCAACAATATGCAATATTCAAGATATCCTTTACGCATTTGCGACTTTATATTATCCGCGTTAATCATACTTTATTTTAATAATTCCAATAATTTTAATCTCAATAAATATTCGTATTTTGATTGGGTAAGTTCTGAAACTACCTGAGCTAAATTACTTTTTGCTTGATATAGTTCATACACTGTAGCTCTGTCATTCTGAAATTTCAATTCTAGATAATTGAAGGCCTCCCGTGTAACTTTTTCGGATTTCAAAGCTGACTGCCATCTAGCTTTAGCAGCTTCAGCATTTTGCCAGGCTTGTTCAATATTCTTTCTATATTGTAGTTTGATATCTTCAAGCACAATTTCATAGTTTTTAACGGAAAGTCCAGCTCTTTTAATATTGTTGCGATTCTCGAATCGACTGAAAATCGGGATATTTAAATTCAGTCCCACATTGGTGCTGAAATTATCTTTCATTTGTTGGTCGAAAGAGTTGTTTGGTCTACCGCTCATATTGTAATAGCCTGTTCCCATATTAGCACCTAAATTCAGACTCGGCAACAACGCAGAACGAGCAATTGAATTGGTTTTACGGGCACTTTCTACTCTTGATTTTGCAGCAAGTACTTCAGGACGACCCTCTACATAAGAAGAGTAAAACAATTCTGAATTTTCAACTGTCTGAATGTTTTCAAGCAAAAATTCAGGAGCAGATATATCAAAGCCTTTAAACTCTTTTATTTCAATAATTTGAGCTAAATCCAACAAGCTTAGTTTCACATTATTTTCAGCTCTAACAAGCTGCAATTCTTCTCTTGATTGTTGGGATATCAACTCATAAATTTCCCCTTCAGCAATTTTACCTTGATTGATCAATATCCTTCTTTGTTCGATTTTTTTATTTGTAAGTTCTAATTGCGAGAAAGCGTTTTGTAATAATTCTTTATAGAGTAGCACTTGTAGGAAAGAAGCCGTAACATTCATCTGAATATCGTCATTTAGTTTTTCCAAATCAGCAGCTGCAGCTTTCAACTCCTCGCGTTGTTTATCTATGTTGAATTTCATACGAAGTCCGTCAAACAATACGATACCACTTGAGATTCCAAAAGAAGTTTGTGATGAATTTACACTTTCGTACACATTGTTTACATTGATAGAACGTCCGAAACCAAAACTCTGACCGGCAGAAGCATTCAAATTAGGCAACAAATTAGCTCTAGCTTGTGCATATGCTATTTGCTGATTCTCTTTACTTAATTTTTGTAGTTTCACATTTCTGTTGTTTTCCAGTGCTGAGTCTATACACTGCTCTAAACTCAATGGGGTATTTGCATAAGAAGCAAACACATTAATTGCCAGCAACAAAGCGATTATATAACTTATTTTCATCTTGGTAATCCTTTAAATTATTTCTTTTTCTCAGGAAGTATTTCCCCACCTCTGATTTTATCACCCTTCTTAAGTCCAGATGTAATTTCAATATTAATACCATCAGACAATCCAGTTTTCACCTGTGTGCGTTCGAATATTTGTGGTTGTTCAGTTTTAAGCAGATAAACAAATGCAGAGTCATTATTTAGTTCTACACAACTTTCAGGAATAGCAATCACTTTTTGAACCCGACTGAAAATAATTTCAGCATTAGCAGAATAGCCTGCCCGCACGAAAATACTATCAGGAACAGTAACAGCAGCTTTCATATCGAAAAGAATTGCACCATTTTGCTCCACTGCTTTTGGAGATATATATTCCAAAACTGCATTCAACTTCACATCCTGCAAGGCACCAATCGTAATATCCATAGGAGTACCGATTTTTACTCTACCTACTTCTGTTTCATCCAATTTCCCAACAAAAAGCATATCATTCATATTGGCCACAGTGGCTATGGTAGTACCGTCATTGAAGTTATTGCTTTGAATTACAGAGTTTCCCTTTTTCACAGGAATATCGAGAATGGTACCATTGATGGTAGATCGAACCAAAGTATTGGATGTCAATTTATTGTCGGTCGTAATACCTTCTTTTGTCAGACTTAGGTTATCTTTGGCTGTTTTCAGCTCTGCCTTATCATTTTCAAATTGCAGTTGACTTTTTTCATAATCCTCCTTGGATATTACATTTTCGCTGAACAATTTTTTATCTCTTTCAAAGGTTTTTTTACTTTGCTCGGCAGCAAGTTGAGCTCTTACGACACGTGCTTCAGCACTGTTTAGGCTCACCATATCCGGAATTAGTTTAATTCGAGCAATTACGTCCCCTGTTTTCACCTTATCACCTGCTTCCATTAAAATCTCAGCAATGATTCCAGAGAGTTGCGGTTTGATGGCAATCTCATTCCTAGGTTCCACCTTTCCAGTAGCTATCGTTTTTTTTGCCACATCACCCATAGTTACATCTACAATCTGGTACACTTTATCTACCGGTTGAGATTTCTTGTAAAGAAACACAAAAGTACCTATGACACCTGCAACAAGCAGGAAAATAAAAATGTATTTGAAAATCTTTTTCATAAAACTGATTTTAATATGTTATTCTTCTCTAATTGCTTCAATTGCTTTTATCTTTACCGCTCTATTGGCAGGTATCAAACCAGCAAGAGAACCTATAAGTACTAATATAAACAAGGCTGACATAGCCACAGTAAAGGTAATTTGCGGATCTTTAATCAGTCCATCCGATTGTGCAAGTCCAGCTCCAACTCCAGAAAGCACCAATACGCCAAACAATAAGCCAGTTACTCCGGCAAGTAAGGTTAAAACAATACTTTCGGAAATGATCTGACGTATAATCAATGAAGGAGCAGCACCAAGTGCACGACGAATACCGATTTCACGCGTACGTTCTCTCACTGTCACCAACATAATATTACTTACTCCTACAGCACCTGCAAACAAGGTACCCAAACCCACTATCCATATTAATGCAGAAATTCCAACACCAAGGTAGTAGAACATGGTAAACATCTCTTCTATATTCATACCACCAACAGCCGTTTTATCATTTGGAGAAATCTGGTGTTTGTTTTTCAATAAGGTATGCACTTTATCTTCAATGACTTTCACTTTAACTCCCGGTTGGGCAGTGATAGCGATAAAGTGAACCACATTATTGATATTGAAAGCTTGTTGCATCGTAGTAAAGGGTAAAATCACCGTTTCCTCTGATCTTCCACCCACATTTACATTGGCAGTACTTCGAGTCACTCCCACCACATTAAAATAAATTCCACTAACCTGAACCACTTTCCCCAATGGATTTTCTTTTCCCGGAAACATGACTTCATACACACGTTCACCAAGCACACAAACCTTACGTTTGTCCACAATGTCCATCTCATTCAAGTATCTTCCATAAATCAATTCTTGATGATCAATATCATTATAAGAAGGAAAAGAACCTTTCAGATTGAATGATCCGGTTTTTTCGTTACGATTTACAGTTCTGCTACCTCCAAAAATAACAGGAGCAATATGTTGAATTTCAGGAACATTGTTTTGCACCATTTCGATATCAGAATTTTCCATGTTCCAGAATCTACCTTTTCTAAAACCTTTGTAAGCTTCAGAAGTAGGTTCATTCCAAATAAAACATGAATTTGTAGCAAAGCCTTCAATTTCTTTTTGCATACCTTTCTGGAAAGCAAGACCTAGTCCCACCATCACCACCAGCATAAACATTCCCCAAAAAACGCCAAAGGCAGTCATGACACTACGCGACTTGTTCTGTGTAATTGTATGCCAAATTTCCTGAAATTTATCTAAGTCAAACATAGCTTTCAAATTTATTCATTATGCATTGCTTCAATCGGATTAATTTTCACTGCTTTTCGAGCAGGAAGATATCCCGCAATTACCCCGGAGATAATTAAAATTGCAGTTGAAAGATAAACATAGCCAAGATCCACAGTAGGATTTTTAAAAACCTGCATATCCGAAGGATTGGCAGCTGCAGACTGTTCCATCATAAAATTGACAAGCTCTGACAATCCTATTCCCATCATCATCCCAATATAGCCGAAAATGGATGTAAGGATAACAGATTCAAGAATGATAGCAGAAATAATTTGACGAGGTTGAGCTCCAATAGCTTTTCGAATACCAATTTCACGTGTTCTTTCTTTTACCGTAACCAACATAATAT
>CAZZPZ010000002.1:0-104549 GCA_964655615.1 uncultured Paludibacter sp.
GTTTCTATAACATCATATAAGTAGTCCTTATCACTACCCCCATAGGTTTTGTTCCATTTAACCGTTCCGCGATCTGAAATTTTCATAAACCAGAAATCCGACTCCCCCTTGTTGGATCGAACATCCTTATCCGATGAATTCGTAGCACCACCAATTATAAAATTACCATCTTTGAGAGGATATAGACAAGTCAAGTAATCGGATTTACTTCCACCATAGGCTTCAACCCAAAGTCTACGACCCACTGAGTCGATTTGAACCAAGAAAAAATCATATTCACCATTATTTCCAGAAATGACATCATTATCATAGGAACCAGTGTAACCTGCCAGTAAATACCCAGAGCCATTTTTTTCTATATCCATCAGAATATCATTGGAGCTGCCGCCAAAAGTAGCACCCCAATTATTTCTGTCGTCCACAGGCAAAATCAATTCAATATAACTACAGGAAGTCATAAGGGTTAAAGCAAAAAACAAATAAATTTTATACATATTTAGTATTTAAGAAACAATTCTACCATCCTTCATTTCAATAATTCGATCGGAAAGAGCTGCCAACTCTTTGTCGTGGGTCACAATGACAACAGTCAACCCAAATTTTTCTCTTAGTTCGAGAAGTAAATTATGCAATTCTATTTTGTTTTGAGAGTCCAAACTCCCAGAAGGTTCATCTGCCAAAATTATTTTTGGATCATTGATCAAAGCACGAGCAACCGCAACCCTTTGTTTCTCTCCTCCTGAAAGTTCCCCGGGCTTGTGTTGCAATCTGTGATCGAGTTGCAAGTATTTCAATAATTCTTTAGCCTTTCGATTAACAGATTTCTCTGATTTTCCAGCTATTAGCCCTGGGATCATTACATTCTCAAGAGCACTAAACTCTGGTAATAACTGATGGAATTGAAACACAAAACCGATTAATTGGTTCCTCAACAAAGCAGTTTCCCTTTCATTCATCGTACCAACCATCTGATTATTCAGCCACACATTCCCTCTGTCAGAAGAGTCCAAGGTACCTATTATTTGCAATAATGTAGTTTTACCAGCGCCACTTGGCCCCATAATTGATACAATTTCTCCTTCACTTATTTCCAGATCTATCCCTTTTAACACCTCCAGACTATCAAAAGATTTATGGATATTGTGCACTCTAATCATATTTTTAATTTTTACAAATGTACAAAATTTAAAAACTTAAATTTATAAATATTCCAATTTATGATAGAGTATTAAAGCTTATTTATATTTTTACGAAAAATTCATTATTCTAAACTAATCTATAATTCTATGTTATGAAGAAAACTTTCATTTTATTTTTATTGGTACTATTGGCTCAATTAAGCACCTATGCTGCCAATGTAAACCCTATAGCTGGTAAATGGTACAACATTGTACAAAGTCCTTCAGAGATGAACATCGGGTTGTCGGGCACAACCAGACCTTCGGTAAACAGTCCTTCATCTGATTTATCTCAAGTATTTGAATTTGTTGCTGTTGATGGGATGACCGATACCTATTACATCCGCAGCGCCAATGGAATGTATATGAACAAAGATGCATCCAGTAACTGGAACATGATCTATGAGTCAAGCGCGAATGGAACCAGTTCTGAATGGGTTATTAAGGATGTGGATACTAGTTTGGTCGCATTTAGATTGTTATTGAATTTCAATCAAAAATATGTAGCTACGGATGGCATCACCAACGGATCCTATTTGTATTGCGATAAAGATGCGGCACATGTTAGAGGTGTTTTTTATTTAAAAGAAGCAGATAATCCCCAGGAGTTAAACATTCAACATGAAGCTTTGAGCTTGGGTGATATAAGCGGTGTAACTGGGAATTTAACACTACCTACAAGCTTAGGAAGTAATGGCGTAACTGTGGTATGGCAAACATCCAACAAAAACCTTATTGACTCATTGGGGATGGTGACTCAACCAGCCAAATTTGATCAATTTGTAACCTTGACCGCCACATTGAGTTTAGCTATAGCAGATAAAGTGTATACACTTACCAAAACTTTCAAAGTTAAAGTTCTAGGTTTAATGGGCACTCCTGAAGTAGTTGCCAAGTGGGATTTCTCAGCTGAGTCAATTCAAGTAACAGCAGATACAGTTAAAGTTACTGATATTAGTGGTGCTGAATATCAAGGCAAATTATTGAATGATGCAAGCATCCGCACCATGGGTACCAGCACTAAAGTAAATGTACTTGATTTAGGAAACGGAACTGGTTATTTTGATATGGGTCAGGCTGTAGGGGAAGTGATGTACACCCTGGGTGATTACACTATTGGTGGATTTTTCTATATCGACTCAACCTACACTCAATTGTCTAGCAATGGTAACTTCATGTTTGTATTTTCAAATTGTCAGGATGCACCTGCAGAACAGAATGGATATTTGTTGGGTAGGTTGAATAATGTATCGATGGAAATCACACCTAAATATTATGCAACCAACAATCAGGGTGTTTATCAAGGTGCAGCAGCTCCTAAGGGCTCATGGCATCATTATGCTTATGTGCAAAATGGTAACACAGGTACAATTTATTTGGACGGAATCGAAGTTAAATCGGGTTCAGTAACTAATTTCCCTTACACAACTCTACCCCAAGTAGGTCGTACAGGCACTCTTTACAATTGGTTGGGTAGAGCCAACTACCCTTCGGATGTTTATTTGAGAAATACTTTGCTTTATGACTTTACGGTGTATAGCATTCCATTGACTGGGGATAATCTTATATTGGACATTGGAATACCTGAAACAATTGAGATGCTTAATACAGCCTATGCTGAAAATCCTAATGTGAAAGATGTTTCTTTGGAAACTGAATTTGCAGCTCTTAGTCTTGGAGACTTAAGTGCACTGACTTCTGATATAGTTTTGCCTATTCAAGGGTCGACAGACACTGAAGTACTTATCAATTGGTCATCATCCAACACTGATGTGATTGACGCCCAAGGCAAAGTAGCACGTCCTGACTACCACGATGTGAAGGTTATTCTTACCGCAACTTTGGCAAAAGGAATCCAAACTTTAAGCAAAGACTTTGAAGCCACTGTTCTGATGAAACCAAGTAGTGGTTTCAACTCTGATCTTCTAGTACGCTACGATTTCTCTAATACCGTGGGTAATATAGTCACAGATTTGGGTGAGAAAAAACTACAAGGAATTTTGATGAATGATGCCAAAGTTCGTGAAATTGGAACTGATGCTTCTGGTAAATTTATGGTTCTCGACTTGTACGATAGTTTGGGTTACTTCGATATGGGATTGGAAGTTGGTAGAATTCTTGCAGGTGTAAATGATTATACAATGAGTGCATTCTTCCGCATCGATGAGAACTATACAGACTTAACCAAAAATGGAAATTTCTTATGGAATTTCTCTAATACGAACAACGTAAATTTAAATCCAAATGCTGGCTACTTGTTTGCCTCATTGAAAAACACTGAGATCAGTGCATCCACCGGAAACTGGTCATGGGCTAATGGTAATAGAGCAGTGAATATTGGAACAACTGCACCTGTGGGGTCTTGGCACAATATAACATATACACAGACAGGAAATACAGGTACTTTGTATATAGATGGAATGCCATCTGCTGTGGCAGATACTATGATCAACTCTCCAGCTAAAATATTCAGCCAATATGGTAAAAATGGTAGTCCATACAACTGGTTGGCAAAATCATGCTATGAAGCAAATGGAGATGTATATTTACGTCAAACCTTGGTTCATGACTTTAGAATTTACAACCGGGCATTGAGTGATATTGAAATTCTGGCTCTTGAATTAAACGTAGGTGAAATACTCACAAATCTAGATGCTGCCTATCTTGCAAATCCAAATGGAACCAATTCAGTTATAAGTACTTCAAATGGCAATTATAAAATTAAAATTGTCAATCATGTGTTGAATATTGAAAATCTGGACGGATCCGAAAATATAGCAATATATGATTTTACAGGAAATCTTATATACAAAGGATTCAAATCAGAATTTAATCTTAAAAATGGAGTGTATATCGTACAGATTGATCATTCTATTCAAAAGATTATTGTTCAATAATAATTCTCAATAATTTGAAATAGTTTTCTAAACAACTTTCTGAGCCCCGAAATTTTAAATTAATTTTGGGGCTCAATTCGTACTATAAATGAGCCTTTCACATTTTGGAAATATTGAATATGTTGTAAATCGAAGTGCCAGAAGTCTTCGCATTCGAATTATGCCTGAGGGATTGAGGGTCACTATCCCCAAAGCCTCGCATAAAGAAAATGCAGTGCGCTTTATTCAACAAAATGCAGATAAAATAAAACTCAAACAAAACAAACTAAAGGCCCAAAACGAAAAAATTAAATTAGAATACGATAAACTAATACATAGCTTTAATTTTGACATCGTTATCAAAGAATCGAATGTAGATAAAATATACTTCAAAAGAAAAGCGGATACACTTACCATAGAATGCCCTATAAATTATGATCTGAATGAACCTGAACATAGATCTATCCTATGGAAAGGAATCTCTCATTTCTTAAGAATAGATGCAAAAAAAATACTTCCGGAAAAAACCTTGTATTTCGCTGAAAGTTTTGGCTTTGAATTTAACGATGTTAAAATTCAATCTAGTAGAAGTAGATGGGGAAGTTGTTCGGCTGAAAAAAACATCAATCTGTCGCTATATCTTTTATTGCTTCCTGAACATTTGATTGACTATGTGATCTTGCATGAATTGTGTCATACCATAGAATTAAATCATAGTTCAAGATTCTGGAGTTTGATGGACAAAGTGACTGATAATAAATCAAAATCTTTAAGGGCTGAAATCAGAAAATTCAATATTCCTTCTCGCTAAACAATCACGCTATCATGTGAGAATAAAATATCGCTAAACTTGAATAACTACTAGGAAAGCCAACCCCCTAAAAACGCGAAAGGTTGCCACGCCTGACAACCAATCTTTGTTAACCTTAAATCTAATACTATGAAAAAATCACAATGCAAAGATAAGTCATCTTTTAATCACTCGCAATAGTTTTGCAAAAAAATACACTAAAAATGGTGTTTTATAACATTATTTTACTCTTTTTTACAAACAAGCACAAGCATCGCTTGTTTTTTTAGCATATTTTTCAATATAAATGTGAAAAAAGCAAAAAACTCTTACACTTAATTGGTTTAATTTTCACCAAAGGTGAACAGACTAAATTCTAATTTTGCAATTCATTAGATAATTGACACTAAAAATGAGGGTTTTCATATTCTATTTTCTGTTTTTATTCTTAGGCTTTAACCTTTATTCAAAAGACATCATCAAAGGAGTAGATGCTGGCGAATGGTTGGATGCAGATGGTAAACATATTCAAGCTCATGGAGGACAGGTCCAGAAACTACATGACAAATGGTGGTGGATAGGAGAAGATAAATCCCGAGGTTATAGAAGCAATGGAATCAGCCTTTATTCTTCAACCGATCTTAAAGCTTGGAAATTCGAAGGTTATGTGATGCGTACCATCTCTAAAAGAGAGCAACTCGACCAGGATGAATATTTCACCCAATTGTATGGACATCTGAATAAAGCCAGTAAGGACACTGTATTTCAATCAATAAATGACAAAAAATCAGTGATAGAACGACCAAAGTTGATTTTCAACAAACAAACTGGAAAGTACATCCTTTGGTTTCATGCAGATGGTCCAAATGCTGAAAATCCAAGATCTGACTATGCAGTTGCTGCAGCTGGTATAGCAATTTCTGACAATATCACTGGTCCCTATCAATTTATCAAAAGAAGCCGATTGCATCAACTTCCTGCACACGAATATGGCAATGAATGGTACGAAACCCCATCCAATCGTGGATTTGCAAGGGATATGAATCTATTTCTAGATGACGACAGTACTGCTTATATCATCTATTCAAGTGAGGAAAACCGAACAATGTTTATTTCCAAACTGAATAGTGATTTTACTGATTTGGATGTAGCACAAAGCCCGGTTGGACTTGCAAAAAACGGAAAAGATTTCATCCGTCTCTTTCCAGGTGCACAACGAGAAGCACCAGCCATGTTCAAATACAAGGGATATTACTACCTAATAAGTTCTGGAGCAACTGGCTGGGATCCTAATCAAGCTCGCTATTGGAGAGCAAGAAAAATTTTTGGACCTTGGGAGGATATGGGTGACCCCTGCAAACCAAATTTTTCAAACGAATATCCATCTACTAAAACATTCAACTCACAGAGTACTTCCATAATCAATTTTGACCCTGCCAATGGCATGTTTATCTACATGGGTGATCGATGGAATAAAACAGACTTGTCTAAATCAACTTATGTTTGGCTTCCAATTAAAATCGACGAAAAATCAAGAATTTCAATCGAGGGCGTTTCAAACTGGAAATTGAATCCATAGATTTCGAGCGTTTTTTGTATCTTTGCAAGCTTAATACAAACAGGTCTCATTAGCTTGTTTTTAAACTTGAAAGAATGAAAAAATTCAATCGTACAACTGTTACTTCAGCCCTTCCTTATGCCAATGGGCCAGTTCATATTGGTCACCTTGCTGGAGTGTACATACCAGCCGATGTTTATGTTCGTTACATGCGCCTAAAAGGCGAAGAAGTCCTTTTTATAGGTGGTTCCGATGAACATGGCGTTCCAATAACTATAAAAGCAAAAAAAGAGGGTGTAAGCCCTCAAGATATAGTTGACAGATATCATGGTATAATTAAGAAATCTTTTGAGGATTTTGGAATTTCGTTTGATATTTATTCCCGTACTACTTCGAAAACACACAAAGAACTTGCGTCTGAGATTTTCAAAACCATCAATGACAATAATGGATTTGTTGTACAAAGCAGTGAGCAGTATTACGATGAAAAGGCACAACAGTTTCTTGCCGACAGATATATCACGGGCAAATGTCCACATTGTGGAAATGAAAATGCGTATGGCGATCAATGCGAAGCTTGCGGAACTTCTTTGAATCCTACGGACCTGATCAATCCAAAATCTTCAATCACTGGAAATGCTCCTGTGCTAAAAGAAACTAAACATTGGTATCTTCCTTTGGATCAACACGAAGCTTGGCTGAGAAAATGGATACTTGAAGATCACAAAGAATGGAAACCTAATGTGTACGGACAATGTAAAAGTTGGCTCGATATGGGTCTTCAACCTAGAGCTGTAAGCCGCGACTTGGACTGGGGTATACCTGTACCTGTAGAAGGTGCCGATGGTAAAGTACTTTATGTTTGGTTCGATGCCCCTATTGGCTACATATCCAACACCAAAGAATTACTTCCCGATAGTTGGGAAAAATGGTGGAAACAAGAGGATACTCGTTTGCTGCACTTTATTGGCAAAGACAATATCGTTTTCCATTGCATCGTATTTCCTTCTGTTCTCAAAGCTGAAGGGTCTTACATCCTGCCTGAAAATGTTCCTGCCAATGAATTCTTAAACCTGGAAGGTGACAAGATATCAACTTCTCGTAACTGGGCAGTTTGGCTTCATGAATATTTGGAAGATTTTAAAGACAAACAGGATGTGCTTCGTTATGTACTTACAGCAAATGCTCCTGAAACCAAGGACAACGATTTTACCTGGAAGGATTTCCAAGCCCGCAACAACAATGAATTAGTTGCTATTTATGGTAACTTTATCAACCGTGCTTTGGTGCTTACTCAAAAATATTTTGATGGCAAAGTACCTCCATTGAATGAACTTTCAGACTATGACAATCAGACTTTGGCCGAGTTTATCAACGTAAAAGCGGATGTGGAACGTTTGCTCAATAATTTCAGATTCCGTGATGCACAAAAAGAAGCAATGAACTTAGCACGTATTGGAAACAAATACCTGGCTGATACCGAACCTTGGAAACTTGCGAAAACAGATATGCACAGGGTTTCAACCATTATGAATCTCAGTTTACAGATTGCGGCTAACCTTTCGATTGCCTTTGAACCCTTCTTGCCATTCTCCTCTGCAAAATTGAGAACGATGTTGGGTATCACTGATTTTAATTGGTCTGAATTGGGTAGCATCCATTTGCTTGCAACAGGTGCCCAATTAGGCACTGCCGAATTGCTGTTTGAAAAAATTGAAGACGAAACTATAGAAGCACAGGTTCAGAAACTGCAAGACACTAAAACTGCAAATGAAATCGCAGCCTACAAAGCAAATCCAATAAGGGAAAATGTGGCCTTCGATGATTTCATGAAAATGGACATTCGTGTGGGCACGGTTCTAGACTGTCAGAAGGTTCCGAAAGCAGACAAATTACTTCAATTCAGAATTGCAGACGGACTGGAAGATAGAACCATCTTATCGGGAATTGCTCAGTCTTATCCAAATCCGGAAGAATTGATTGGCACACAAGTTTGTTTCATCGCAAACTTTGAAGCTCGTAAATTAAGGGGTATCATGAGTGAAGGGATGATTTTATCTGCAGAAAATGCAGATGGCAAATTGGTACTTATTCAACCTAGAGCTGAAGTTAATAACGGAGCAGAGGTTAAATAGTCACATCGTAAAATTAGCTTTGGAAAATCGTCTGGAAATCAGAGAACAAGACATCCAAACGGAACTGAATAAGATTAATTTGAGAAGACAGCAATCGGAGGGTTTACCTCAAATTGATTTGAATGCCTATTATGAAAAAGCAGGATATTATGGACAAGATCTGGGACCTGAATTCAGTACTTCCTTGAATGGGGCTATGAAAGATTACCTCAATCGTCCACAAAACTATGGTGTAGGTATGTCAGTGTCAATCCCTTGCTTTGGAAAGAAATCGTCTCAATAATGCATATACTTCTCACCTAAGGGCCTATATTAATTATCAATTGCAATTATCAAATCTCACTCGCAAAACTTTCTATGATTTCCTGAATGACCTTCCTATCAAGTAAAAAAAGATTACTTTTGCAGAACTAAAATGTTGTTGCGATGCGTGTAGTTATTCAAAGGGTTATGGAAGCATCGGTAACTATAGATGGCAAGGTTAAATCCGCTATCAATAATGGTTACCTTATACTTCTGGGCATAGAAACTGAAGATAGGGAAACTGATGCAGATTGGTTGTGTGCAAAAATTACAGGTTTGAGGATTTTTGACGACGCCAATGGGGTGATGAATTTATCTATACAAGATGTTGAGGGTGAAGTTCTGGTTATCAGTCAATTCACCTTACATGCCTTGACAAAGAAAGGCAATAGACCTTCTTATATTAAAGCAGCAAAACATGAGATTGCAATCCCAATGTATGACTATTTTTGTAGTACATTAAGTCAACTTTTAAACAAAGAAGTAAAAACCGGTACTTTTGCTGCCGACATGAAAGTTGCATTGATTAATGATGGTCCGGTCACTATTTTAATTGACAGTAAAAACAAAGAATAATATGAAATTCACTAAACACATTCCCAATTTTATAACTTCTCTGAATTTATTCACAGGCACTTTGGCTATATATTTTGCATTTCAGCAACAATTTGACATGGCTGCCTGGGCTATACTTATCGCTGCTGTATTTGACTTTATGGATGGGATGGCAGCACGAATTCTTAATGCATATTCTCCTATGGGAAAAGAATTGGATTCATTGGCTGATTTAATCAGCTTTGGAGTAGCACCTGCAGCAATTGCATTTGAATTGATGCAATATTCAGGAGTAAATCAGATTATTTCTTATACTGCTTTTATTATCCCCGTATTCTCGGCTTTAAGACTGGCAAAATTCAATCTGGACGAACGACAAAGCAGTTCTTTTTTGGGTTTGCCAACCCCTGCCAATGGCTTATTCTGGGCAGGTGCAGGCATGTTTTATGCAGATAAATTAACTCAATTCCCACAACTGATATTGCTCTTTGTGGTGCTGTTGAGTTTGCTTTTGGTAACTGAATTACCCATGCTTTCACTGAAATTTAAAAGTTTCAATATAGCTGAAAATAAAATACGATACATCTTTTTATCTGGATGTATCGTAATCTTAGCCTTAATGGGTATGGCAGGTTTTCCTTTTTTGATTCTTTGGTATATCGTTTTGAATTTCTTGTTGATTCTATTCAATCATAACAATGGATAGTTGGACTTTATTTGAGTGAATTCCAACCTTGGGCTTGCAATGAGATTTCCTCACCTTCACGTCCAATAAGATTCAACCCAAGTTCGGCTTTGGTTATGTGTCCCACAATACCTACGTTTTCCATTTTCAGAATTTTGTCGTAATCCGCCATAGGCGCAGTGAACAAGAGTTCATAATCTTCTCCCCCATTCAATGCTGCAGTTACTATACTCATGTTTATTTCCTCTGCCATTACCACAGCCTGATAGTTAATTGGAATCTTATCTTCATAGATTCGACAGCCAACATTACTTTGTGAACAAATATGCATCAATTCTGAAGATAATCCATCTGAAATATCCATCATTGCAGTAGGTACAATACCTAATTGAGCGAGTGAAGCAATTACATCTTTTCTGGCCTCAGGCTTCAACTGTCTTTGCAGAATATAATCCTTACCCTCAAAATCAGGTTGAACTTCTGAATTACCATTAAACACCATTTTCTCTCTTTCCAACAATTGAAGACCCATATAAGCAGATCCTAAATCACCACTTACACAAATCAAATCATTTTCTTTGGCACCATTTCTATATACTACCTTGTCTTTATCACCCTCACCCAAACAAGTAATGCTAATGGCGAGTCCTGTTAAAGAAGCCGATGTATCTCCACCGATTAAATCTACACCATAGTGTTCACAAGCCAATCGAAGACCCTCGTAAAACTCTTCCAGATCTTCTACTGAAAATCGTTTGGAGATTCCAAGTGAGATTGTCAATTGTTTAGGTTGACCGTTCATGGCATATATATCTGAGAAATTCACTATTGCGGATTTGTAACCTAAATGTTTCAAGGGAGCATAAACCAAATCAAAATGTATACCTTCCAAAAGCAAATCAGTAGTAACCAAGATTTGTTTCTCTTTGTAATCCAATACCGCAGCATCATCACCTACTCCTTTAATTGTAGTTGAATTCGTAATTGGAAATTTCTGGGTTAAATGTTTGATTAACCCAAACTCGCCTAGAGTTGATATTTCGGTTCTTGACATTATAACGGTATTTTATCTATTCTTGCTTGATGACGACCACCTTCAAAGTCGGTCGAAAAAAACACATCTACCATCTGAAGGGCTTCTTCAACAGAAACATATCTGGCTGGCATTGATAACACATTGGCATTGTTGTGCAATCTGGCTAATTGTGCGATTTCAGCGGTCCAACACAATCCTGCTCTGATACCTTGGTGTTTATTCACCGTCATACTGATTCCATTTCCACTTCCACAAATAGAAATTCCAAAGTCAAACTGTGCCTCCTCCACAGCAGCAGCCATTGGATGAGCGAAATCTGCATAATCGCAACTCTCGTTAGAAAATGTTCCAAAGTCTTTCACTTCCAATGTTAATTTGTTTAAGTAATCGACAACTCTATTTTTAAGCTCATAGCCAGCATGATCAGCACAAACAGCTATTCTTAATTCTTTTAATGGTTTCATTCGTATCTGAATTTAGTTTTTAGGATTTTCATGTGAAATTGAGAACATCCTGAGCTTCTATTTTGGCGCCAGAAAGAATAATCAGTCTTTCTACGACATTCCTCAACTCACGGATATTACCCGACCATGATTTATCTTGTATTAAATTTAATGCTTTCGTTTCAAATTCTTTAATTTTAATTCCCTGTTCCTGACAAATTTGATTTGAAAAATATTCAACCAATAAAGGAATATCATCCTTTCTATCATCCAAATCAGGTACATGGATGGGTATCACATTCAATCGATGATATAAATCCTCTCTGAATGTTCCTTTCTCAATTTCTTCCTTCAAGTCTTTGTTTGTTGCAGCTATAACCCTCACATTCACTTTAATGGATTTATCTCCACCGACTCTGGTCAGTTCACTTTCTTGCAGTACCCTTAGCACTTTCGTTTGCGCCGAAAGACTCATATCACCAATCTCATCCAGAAAGATAATCCCATTCTCAGCTTGTTCAAACTTCCCTATACGCTGTTTAACAGCTGAAGTAAAAGATCCTTTCTCATGACCAAACAGTTCACTTTCTATCAATTCAGAAGGTATCGCAGCGCAATTGACTTCAATAAAAGGACCAGCAGAGCGTTGACTGTTTTCATGTATCAAACGGGCTACGATTTCTTTACCAGTTCCATTGCTCCCGGTAATCAAAACTCTAGCATCCGTTGGTGCAACTTTGGAAATTAAATCCCTAACTTTTTCAATTGCTTTCGATTTTCCAACCATCTGCACTTTAGTGGCCAATTTCTTTTTCAAGTTCTTGGTTTCTACTACCAAGGACTTTTTTTCCAGTGCATTTCGAAGGATAATCAACAAACGATTCAAATCGATTGGTTTCTCAATAAAATCATAGGCTCCTCGTTTAATAGAATCAACAGCCGTTTCAATATTGCCGTGACCTGAGATCATCACCACTGGAGTATCAATTTCTCTTTCTCGAATAGCATTCAATAATTCAAGTCCATCCAGTTCGGGCATTTTAATGTCCGAAAATATCAAATCAAAGTTTGAATTGCGCAAACATTCCAATGCAACTTTACCGTTTTCGGCCAATTGCACCTCGTGTTTCTCAAATTCCAAGATATCCTTTAGGGTATTTCGGATGGATCGCTCATCATCAACAACTAAGATTCGGGACATCGTTTGTTTTTAAAGATCAAAACCTATATCTGAACGGAAATATTTTCCTTCATATTGAATTTTCTCTGCATTCTGAAAGGATAAAGCCAAAGCTTCTTCTTTGGACGAGCCATAAGAGCTGATTGCAAGTACGCGTCCACCACTGGTCACCACATTTTGATTCTGACTGGCTGTTCCTGCGTGAAAAACGATACTGACATCCACTTTATCAATACCAGTAATCACTTTCCCTTTTTCAAAATCACCCGGATATCCTCCAGATACCAACATAACTGTAACTGCAGTTCTTTGATCAAACTCTACACTCTTCTCATTCAAATTACCCTGTGCAACTCCTTCCAACAAATCAACCAAATCTGTTTTTAACCTCAACATAACCACTTCTGTTTCAGGATCGCCCATTCGTGCATTGTACTCTATAACCATAGGTTCATTTTCAACTTTAATCAAGCCAAAGAAAATAAAACCCTTGTAATTGATTCCTTCATTGTATAATCCATCTACTGTAGGCTTAATAATTCGGGATTCTACTTTTTCCATAAACACTTTATCCGCAAAAGGAACTGGCGAAACTGCACCCATTCCTCCTGTGTTAAGTCCGGTATCACCTTCCCCTATTCGCTTGTAATCCTTCGCTTCCGGCAAAATCTGATAATTTTTACCATCCGTAATTACAAACACAGAACATTCAATTCCAGCTAGGAATTCTTCAATAACAACCGTACTACTCGCATCACCAAACTTACCTCCCAGCATTTCATTCAATTCAGTTACAGCCTCATCCAAATCATCGAGGATAAGTACACCCTTGCCTGCAGCCAATCCGTCTGCTTTCAGTACATAAGGTGCAGTCATTGTTTTAAGAAAAGCGATTCCTTCCTTAAGATTATCCTTAACTACACTAAAATATTTCGCAGTTGGGATGTCGTGCCGCATCATGAATTGCTTGGAGAAATCTTTGCTACCCTCCAATTGAGCACCAACTTTGTCAGGACCAATCACAGGAATGTGGGCTATTGCTGAATCAGCGGCAAAAAAATCCACAATACCCTTTACTAAGGGATCTTCAGGACCAACTACAACCATCTGAATCTGGTTGTCTAAAACTGCTTGTTTTATTGAGGAGAAATCACTTGCAGCCATCGGAAGAAGTGTTGCGAATGAGCTTATTCCAGGATTACCTGGCGCTGCAAATAATTTACTTAATTTTGGACTTTGTGAGATTTTCCAGGCAAGAGCATTTTCTCTACCACCTGAACCAAGAAGAAGGATGTTCATTGTAATTCTGTATGGAGTAATTTGAATACAAAAATAAGGCATTTTTTTGGGAGAGACAAACCTGTGAAATTTCTGTACGATACCCCTTAAAAACGCGAAAGGTTGCCACGCCTGACAACCAATCTTTGTTAACCTTAAATCTAATACTATGAAAAAATCACGATGCAAAGATAATTCGATTTTCACATACTTACAATAGAGTTATCTAAAAAATCCACCTTTTTTGTGTTTTATAACACATTTTTGCTCTTTATTATTGTCCGACCATTCAACTTTGTGCCAGAGAGCTAAAGTTTTCATCACTCGAAACCACCATTCCATTGTTCATCAATACATCCAATTTCCAATCTTTGAGTGTTTTTCCTGAAAATTGCAGAATAGTCCTTCTAAAAGAATCAAAAGATCCAAAACCACAATAATCAGACAAGTCTCTTAGTGATATATTTGGATCCTTACAGACCAAATGCTCTGCCTGTTTGTATCTGTAACTATTCACAAAAGAACAGAAATTTAGACTGTGGTATTTATTGATCATGGATGACAAGTATGTTCTATTTGTACCTACAGCAGAAGCCACATCCAGGATAGTCAAATCCGGGTTTAAATATATTTTCCGATCAGTAAACAGGATTTGCAATTTATGTCCGATTTCTTCCTCTTGAGGATGATCAAAAGTAGTAGACCACAACAATCCACTATTCACATTTGCATCCAAACTTTTGGTAACTTCCTTTTTATCATAGTTGGGATTCAACAGATATTGTTCATGAACAGCCCAACCTAAAACAAAAACCAAAATAGTATAAATAACGGATTGCATCAATATTCCTATATCGGTTGCTTTGACCGATTCTCTCCCAAGGACTATATCTACTATCGATACTAGTGCAATAGCAACCATTACGTAATTGATCAAATACATCCTTCTCAGACTTGTTTTTTCCACATCTGAATAATAATCTTTGGCTTTCGAACCATATTGCTTGAGCAAATGCACACTTCCCCAAATCGCTCCAATGGCTTGAATTAAAAACAAAATCCGGGAAGACAAGCACAACATATCCATCAGTCTGTTCGATGTATATGGCAAGGCATTATTCGCATCTGCTGAGAATAACCATTCTTTGTGGTTTTCAAATCCAGTATAAATGGCTCCAATCAAATACATCAATGAGATTATTCCTGCTGGCATAAAATACCAGATATGCTTTTTAAATTCGAATTTAGGGTCAATAGTCAGAATTCTAAAATACAAATAAAAAAGGGGATGAATAATGACAGTAGACAATATGAACAAGGGATCAATGAAGGCATACAAATCCTTGCTTCCTTGATAAAACACAGCATTACCAAAGAATATATATGATGCTACAAATAAGAAATTTGCAACTATTCTCTTTTGTTCACGGTTTTCACCATGACCATATCGATTTAAAATTGCCCAAAATGCAGCTACATAAAAGGGCATGGATAGTAAAAATAATAACAACATATTCGTAAAACAGATATCTACAAAAATACGAGATTTTTGTCATTATTTAAAACTTAAATTCGATCAGTAATGCCCTGAATTTCGATACCAATTAGGTATTTGAAAACACTAAAAAAGCAATAATTTGGAATTCAGGGAGATACTACCTAACAATCAATTTATTGTTACAATAGTTTCAACTTGTTAATAATCCTAAAAGGAAGTTTTCACAAGAAGACGGGCCAATTTCTGATTCAATTTACATTGGAGGGATAACAATATGCATGGTAATTTCCAAACACAAACACTTTCCCATAAGTTCCTACATTGGTTAATGCATTAAATACTTTTCTCATTTCAGGTTGATTGCCCATTTCCATGTGATTTACTTTGGGCACTCTTACATTATAAATTTTTTCATTTTCTGGATTTGGAATGAGAATATCTTTCCTGGTTAAAACCCCATCATTTTCAATTTGGAAAGGAACAAATCTTGTAAAACAAGTGTTAAGGTCGGCTGATTTGTAATTCCCCAAACAGTAGGTGGTTAACCTATATTCAAATGAGCCCATTGCGTTCAATAGCTCATCGTGAATTCCGGTTTGAAGATAATTAAAAATATTCTTCCAATCAAGTTTTGCTTTCAAAACCATTTCTCTACTTACCCAAATCCAGGGCATGAAAACCGCTGGATAAGCTAAGGCTTTATATACTAAATCGTGGGCATTCTGAATTTTATTTATAACAGCTAGAGCCAAATTCAGCTCATCAAACAACTCTGTATCATATTCTCTGTCTATATTTTCCGAATTCTTTACTTCCTCGGATTTATATAAGCTCCCCATTGCCCTAAGAAACTGATAATAATCCTCTGCTCCATAAATGTTTACAAATGGCACTTTAATAGGCTTTGAATTAATGAAATTCAGGAATTCACTCTTTGGTTGCAAATCACGAACACAAGGAGACAAATTGGGTATGCTGTAAATGGCCGTGGAAACCTGATTATTGATAAATTGGAGCCCTTCAGTCAGAACCTGATTTTTATAACTGAGAACTGGATAAACCAACGGTGCAGCCAACACCGAAAGCGGAAAGGATGCAACAAGATTTTTTTGCGTCGAGTTTTCGATCGCATTATTGCTCATAAGCACTGTCTTATTGAAAATTTCAGTAATCCTTCCATCAAAAGCACTCTGTAATAAGGTTGCTCCCATATGACCAGTGCCCACTGTAACCAATCCTTTGATGGATGGTGTAATCAATTGAAGGTATCGCGCCACTAATCCACCCATACTATGTCCGATAATTACAAACTCTACCTCATTTTCATAGGGTTTAATTTCTTCTTCATAAATCTTATTCGCTATCTCTACGATACTTCTATCAGATCTATATTTCAAAATCTTACCCGCTCCCGAAGTATATAGCGAATTGTAAATATCCCAAGTGTTTTGCTCTGAATTTCCCATTAGCCCATGCAGCCAGATATAGCGTTTCTCAGCAACTAAATTCAGACAAAAAACAAAAAAAGTCAGGGTGATTATTGTTTTCATAAGTTTAGATTTAGGATAAATATTAGAAATAAAAAAAGGTCTGATTTCTCAAATAGGTTTCTACCACCTGCCGTATGATAGGAATACCTCTTGAGTTGAAGGTCAAAGTCTTAGTAACAATGGATTCCGGATTTTCCCCATAATGATCCTTTTTGTAAACTGAATTCAACAATTCAAGTTTGTCTTGGTAGGTATAGGTTTTTTGCTGCAATAACTGATTTCCCTTCCAGATTTCTGTTTTTAGGGTCCTGCTCATCTGTGAATTCAACACAGTCTTGATTTGAAGATAGGCAGTTGATTCATCGATCAAAAACCCTGAACTTTGTTCGGTATATTCTAAGTTCTGCATTAATGAAACTTCACCGGTCTCCAAGACTTCACATTGTAAAGTACCACCACTATTGTTGGAATAATTCATTAGGTAATTGAGACTTCGAACGTGCTGAGGCTGATCTTCAGACTTCACTTTCTCAATATAAAATTTCAAAGTGTCGAGAAATTGACTGTAATTCTCCTGTTCATAGTTTTGATCTACCAAAAGCTTTCCTGAAGAATCAAATGATTTTAAACGACCATTTTCTATAATGGTCCTAACCATTTTATTGCCTTGCACTAAGGGTGTTTTTGAAAATTGATCCCTTGGATTGATCCCATCAGGAGTAAGATCAATAATTTCAACTTCTGAACTCCCATCATCAAAAATTCGAGTTGCAGTGCTTAATTCACTGTATACTGGTATCTCTTTGATACTAAAAACAGTATCGTATAATTCTTCAGAACTTGAACGCAACATTTGCTTAGCAATGATATCTGATGACAACAGCACCTTCAATTCTTCTGTAAGAAATTCTCTGTGCTTCTGTGCTTTTAAATACTCTTCTACTTCAATTGTTTGTACATGAGTGTAAATCTCCATTGCTACTCCAGCTTCATGCGGAAGTTTCTGATCAAAGCTTAAATCCTTACACGATACAAGAAAAAGGAATAAATAAATGACTTTTTTCATAATTCAGGTTTTAGATTGGTTAATTACTCGGTCAGGAATTCAAGACTCAACTACCTCCTTTCTTTTAAATTCAAGGGCAATCTAAACATTATCGATAACTCGGAAATAGCAAACTGTACATTTTTTTTTGCAAATATGACTTTACGAATTAAAAAAATTATTGCAATCTGTAAACCCCACCGGGTAATGATCGGATAATTCCTTCAAATTCAAGACTTAACAGAATTGAATTTAATCTATACACTGGAATCTTTGTTTCAAAATAAAGTTCATTTATTTGCATGCCATCTTCTTTTTGCTCGCAAATTTTTATGATTTGCAATTCTTCTTGCGAAAATTCGCGAAACAAAGAATTTTGTTTTCCCGCTCTTGATGCTTTTCCTCTGATAGCAGTGTTCGTAAATTCAAAATCCGACAATAAATCATCTACGTTGCAAACTATTCCTGCCAAGTTTTCCTTAATCAACTTATTGCATCCTTCCGAAAGAACATCGCTCACTCTTCCGGGAAAAGCATATACTTTTTTTCCCATTATTTGCGATTTTCTTGCTGTATCCAATGCACCCCCTTTAGCCGCAGATTCAACCACTATTACAAACTCCGACAAACCTGCAATTATCCCATTTCGTTGGAGAAAATTATATCTATCAGGATTGGTTCCACTCATATATTCAGTAATCAAAGCACCTCTATTTTCCGTAATCAGTTTGGCTGTCGATTTGTGCTTAGGCGGGTAAATTCGATCTAATCCATGCGCCAATACAGCCAGAGTAGGAATATTGTATTCAAGTGCCGCGCGATGAGCTGTTATATCAACTCCAAATGCCAAGCCGCTGACCACTACAAACTCATCATTGTATTTCGCTAATGCTTGAACTAAATCAATACAGTTTTTTCGTCCATTTTCAGTCATCTTTCGAGTACCTACTATAGAAATATGAGTTTTTGCATTGTAATCAAACTTTCTGCTCGAAAACAAGAGGAAGGGTGCATCAGTGAAGTTCTCAAATTGTTTTGGATATGCTCCCTCTGTAATGAAACAGCTTTCAATAGAATTATCCTCTACAAACCTGAGTTCGCTTTCGGCTTTCTTTTTCCAGGATGTATCTAGTATCTGCTTTATTTGCTGCTCGTTACATAGTTGTAGATCAATAAGATCCTGTTTTGTGGAAGTAAATAGCTCTTTGGGATTGTTATCAAAATGACCCAATAGCTCCTTGGCTAGATCCAACTTAAAATTCTTTAGGGATGCAAATCCCATACGGTAAAATAATCTTTCATCGTCCATAGTTAGTTTCAGGCTCTGCCTGTGGTTTAGGTTTATAAAAATTTGAGCTATCAGCTCTACTTTAGCAATAATATTTTTTTTCCTTTGTAGGCGAAAATTAACCAAACTAATAAGATTCCCAAAGCATCTGCTATCCAATCAAGCCATTCTGCTGTTCGAGGAGGAAAAAAAGTAACCTGCAAATACTCTATCAATCCACCCAAAGCAATGGGGAATATCATCGTCTGTACAATCAATTGAATATTTGTTTTCACTTGCCCTTTATGCAAATCTCTTATCAATATATATCCATATACAAAATACAATATCAAGTGCACAAGTTTGTCCTGTAGATGAAAAGTGGGTATTTCCTTGAACTTCACCGGATTCATAAATGACAGGAATAAAATCAAGCAGGTAAACAAAACAGACTGCCAATATTGACGAAAAAATAGATTCATAGTTTATGTGTAAATACGCATGATTAGCTTTAAATTATTAGACAAATTTAGCAAAACTTCAATATCTAAAACTACTACCACCCAGAAATTCACGCAACAGTGAGGTTGGCGGTATTTCTCTGTCGGGGATGGATGTAAAGAAATTTAGAAATTTTAGCAATCGATGACTTTCGGTGTATTCATCACAATATTTGGGAACTTCGGCCAGGATGGGTTCAACATACTTTTTCAAAACTGCCAATTCAAAGATAAGAGCTGAATTAAACATAATGTCTGCTTCTTCCTGGTAAGGAAATATCCATTTCTCTTCCCCTTTTCTCACAGAATCCCATCTTGCGATGGTATCTCTTGCCGAATAATTTCGATATTTCTGATCCCTCACTATCCTACGAATCAATCGGGTATCTGTGGTAGGAATATAATTGTGATCATCAATAGAGATGGTTGTTAAAGCGGATACATAAATTTTAAACAGATGCTGACTGTCAATTTTGGGCAATAAGTTTGGATTTAATGCATGAATACCTTCTAAAATCAGGATAGTGTCTTTGCCTAATTTTAATCTATTACCTTTGAATTCCCGCTTTCCTGTTTCGAAATTAAAAACGGGTAATTCTACTTCTTCACCTTCCAAAAGCTGCTTCATCTGAAGATTAAAAAAGACAAGATCCATGGCTTCCAGATGTTCAAAATCATACTCTCCATTTTCATCACGTGGGGTATGCTCTCTATCCAAAAAATAATTATCCAGGGAGATGCTAACTGGTATGCGCTTATTTACCATCAACTGAACCGAAAGTCTCTTGCTAAAGGTGGTCTTACCAGACGAAGATGGTCCTGAAATAAGCACCAATCGTATACTTTCCTGCTTTTGTGTGATTTTGTCGGCAATACTTGCTACTTTCTTTTCATGCAATGCTTCAGCTACTTTTATTAACTCAAAAGATTTTTTGTGTTTGCAAGCTATATTGAAATCTCCAATATTTTCCATTTTCATGATCTTGTTCCAACTAACAAATTCCTTGAAAATTTCATACATCTTTGGCATAAAGGTGAAATCCTCCAACTGATCCGGTTTATTTCTATTTGGCACCCTCAACAACATACCTTCATAATATGGAATTAAATCAAAATGAGTCAACATACCAGTAGATGGCATTAAAACCCCATTGTAAAAATCAATGTAATTTCCGAGTTTCACATACCGACAATAAACCGTATTCAAAGACTCGAAAAGAGACAGCTGATTTTCAGTATGTTTTTGTTCCTTAAACATACGATGTACATCATCCAACTGCGCCTCTTTGGAGTTAATCTTTTCATCAGATTCAATGATATTTCGCATTTCTAGCTTGATTTGTTCTATATCTTGAGGAGCTATCGGACTTGGAGCGTTTTTTAGAGAACAATAATAGCCTTTGGAAATGGGATGCTCAATCCGCAATGAGTATTCAGGAAAAAGATTGAAAACAGCTTTTGCCAGAACCATGCTCAAGGTTCTAACATACACACGCATTCCGGAAGAAATGCTCATATCAATAAACTCAATATCTTTCGGTTTGTATATTAAAAAGTCCAAATCTTCCACCTTGTAGTTTACCCTTGCAGCTACTATAGGATATCTCAATTTTATTTGAAGTATTGTTTTAATTTCGTTCAACGAGATTCCGACAGGAAACTCATGGTAAGAGGCAGTGTTTTTACAAAAGATGGTTACTTTCTTGGATTGCATAGCCTTGTATTTTGGGGTTAAACTCATTCAAAATTATAATAAAATTGGAATAAACTTTCATCCTTATTATAATTTAAGTTTTTTTAGGTTGAATGCTTACAAATAAGTAACTTTGCAAAAAATTATCGGATGCTATTCGACATTCTAAAAATAATCTTAGGTTTTGTGGTGCTAATTTATGGCGCCAATTTTTTGGTTAATGGTTCAAGTGGATTAGCCAAACGATTCAAGGTTTCCGACTTAATCATTGGACTTACAGTGGTTGCTTTTGGTACATCAGCTCCTGAATTGGTTGTCAATCTTATGGCAGCAGTTAACCCAAAAACAACGGATATCGCTTTGACCAATATCATAGGGAGCAATATGATTAATACCTTTGTTATTCTGGGAATCGCTGCTACAATCTTCCCGATAACATCACAAAAATCTTCCCGAAAAATCGATATACCTCTAAGCATTCTAGCTCCCATTGCTGTACTAGTTTTATCCTTCGATGGAATCTTAAATTTATTGGATGGCATCATTTTGCTTCTGGTATTCCTGGTATTTATGTGGACAAATATTGTAAACAGTCTTAAAAATCCAGAGCCCAATGCAGAACATTTTGTTCCGATGAAAATCTGGAAAGCACTGCTTTTTGTTTTTGGTGGATTGGCTGCGTTGATTTTAGGTGCACAATTAATCGTTCCTTCTGCTTCAAATATTGCAATCCAATTGGGTATTAGTCAGTCTGTCATTGGCTTGACCATAGTTGCTTTGGGCACTTCCCTGCCTGAGCTTGCAACATCCGCTGTAGCTGCATTCAGGAAAAACGCGGACATAGCTTTGGGAAATGTGATAGGTTCCAATATTTTTAATGTCTTCTTTATTTTGGGTACAAGTGCGGCCATATCACCCCTTCCCACCTATCAAGGCATGCCTTTGGACTTAGTCATTACGACCATTTCCGGATTATTGGTGCTTGGTTTTATTTATACCAACAAAAATCGAAGTTTAAAACGATGGGCTGGAATTAGCCTTTTGTTAATATATACAACCTATCTTGTATGGAAAATTTCATCTTTAACTCTTTAAATTAATCTCTCTAAATGAAACTTTTTGATGTATATCCCCTGTTTGATATCGAAATAGAAAAAGGTATCGGAGTAAGAACTTATGACAAAAATGGTATTGAATACTTGGATTTATATGGCGGTCACGCTGTGATTTCTGTAGGTCATTCTCACCCGTTTTATGTACAACGAATTTCAAACCAATTGGAGAAGTTGGTGTTTTACTCAAATTCTGTGATCAATAAATTACAAGTTGAACTTGCGGAGAAACTAGGAAACATGTCTGGCTACCCCGATTATACACTTTTCCTGGCAAATTCAGGTGCTGAAGCCAACGAAAACGCATTGAAACTTGCCTCTTTCTATAATGGCAGAAAGAAAGTGGTTGCCTTTGGAAAAAGTTTCCATGGCAGAACCTCAGCTGCTGTACGCATTACAGACAACAAGAAGATAGTTGCTCCTATTAATGAAGGTTTTGATGTGGAATTCGTTGAATTAAACGATTTAACAAAAACAGAAGAACTCCTTTCGAAAGAAGATGTCTGTGCAGTTATTATCGAAGGAATTCAAGGAATTGGAGGAATAAGAATACCTGACCCTTCATTCCTGGAAGGACTTGAAAGCTTATGTAAAAAACACAATACAATACTCATATTAGACGAAATTCAATCCGGATATGGACGAAGTGGAAAGTTTTTTGCCCATCAGTATACTTCTATAAAACCAGACTTGATTACTATTGCTAAAGGAATGGGAAATGGATTTCCGATAGGTGGTGTTCTGATCAGTCCGAAATTTGAAGCAAGTCATGGCTTACTTGGAACTACCTTTGGTGGAAATCATTTAGCGTGTGCTGCAGGGATTGCTGTTTTGGATATTATGAAAGCGGAGAATTTAATCTCGAATGCAGCAAAAGTGGGTGCTTTTCTAATCGACGAATTGAAAAAAATTCCACAAATCAAAGAAGTTCGTGGTCAAGGTTTAATGATAGGTTTGGAATTTGAAGAATCTGTAAAAGAACTCAGATCCAAACTTTTGTTTGAACAGAAAATATTTACCGGTGTAACTGGCACTAATATCATTCGTTTGCTTCCTCCTTTGTGCTTGTCTACGGAGGACGCTAAGGAATTTATCAAAAAGTTCAAAACCGTTTTAAATCCAGTAATTGAATAATTACTGCTGAAACTTACAAATATCCTGAATGCTTTGTTGTACGGAAATAAAATTCCACTTCAAAGCATTCTTTATTTTATCTGAAGAATAATATTCCCTTTTGCAAGCAGATGCTGCCAATGACTTACTGAAGGGTGGATTTCCTGGAATAAGTTGATAGATAAATTCTACGATTCCTCCTACTATTTTCAGAGTGGGCAAACCCAATTTAATCCATGGCTTCCTTTTTCCAAAACCTCCGGCTATCGCATCAAAAATATATTTATTGTCTACATTTTCCGAGACTAAAATAAAGCGTTCTGATTTTATTTCACTTTCCATCAAAACAATCATCACTTGCACTACATCGCGCACATCCACATACCCGCTTCCACCCAGCGTATAGACCGGCATACCAGCACGTACTCTCTCAAACAAAAGTGCACTGCCGGATACCGAACCATAGGCTCCCAGGATAACTCCTGGATTAACGATAACCGCAGTTAAACCTTTCCTTATAGCTTCCCACACTATTTGTTCGGAATAAAATTTACTTCTGGAATAGGCAGACTTTGTGGGCAAATCTTTCCACACACCCGTTTCATCAATAATTCCACCTGGTGTTTCACTGCTGCAAGATGCTATAGAGCTTACATAACAAAGTTTTGCAACGGATTTACCAAGACAAACATCGGTAATATTTCTAGTTCCCTGTATATTGGTTTCCAAAATTGCGGAGGAATTGCTACTCAAATCAACAACCGCAGCACAATGATAAATAAAATCTCCCTCCTGAATAATTCGCTCCAAAGAGGAAATGTCTTGTACATCAGCTACTTCCCAGACTATACGACTGAAATACGATTCAATATCGTCGGTGTAGAAGGATATTACCTTACGGATTCCCTCCATTGAGCTTGTTCTCCGTTTGAGAGCTACAAGATTCTCGTGCTTTTGCAATAAATGCCAAATCAAATGACCACCGACTAATCCCGTTGCTCCAGTTACTATAATCATCGTTTTTCCTTTTTTATGATTTTCAAAATTACAGAAAGAAAATGTACTTTTGTGTTTTGAAAACAAAGAATATTTAATCTCAATGAATAAGATTTGTGTATACTGTGCTTCAAGCACACAAATAAAGGAAAACTATTTCTTGGCAGCTGCATCTCTGGGTGAAATTATTGCGAAGGAGAAACTAACCCTGCTGTATGGAGGAGGACATAGAGGATTAATGGGCAAAATTGCTGACACAGTACTGGATGCCGGTGGTGAGGTGATTGGAATTATTCCTGAATTTATGTGCGAAGTGGAATGGAACCACACCGGATTGACTGAACTGATACTAGTAGGTTCTATGCACGAGAGAAAAGAAATGCTGCTTCGAATGGCCGATGCTGTAGTAGCATTACCCGGCGGGGTGGGCACCTTTGAAGAACTCCTGGAGGCTATTACATGGAAGAAACTGGGCTTGTACAGAAACCCTATTGTCATTGTGAATACCGATGGATATTATGACCCATTGATTGAAATGTTAAATCGTTCGGTGGATGAAAATTTCATGGGAGTAGATCACCGAAACATGTGGATAGTGGTTGATGCTCCTGATGAAGTTCTTGCTGCGGTTCAAAATTCCGCAATCTGGGATGAAAATGCAAGAGATTTTGCTGCAATTTAAGATATGCTCGACTCTACTCAAATACAACAAGATACTGTCATTGCTAAGGATACAATCAAAGACAGTATTATCATAGTTCAGGATACTTTTGCAAAAGAAATGGGCTCATTGAGAAATGAAACATTTCGAAGTGAAAGCTGGGTATTTGCTGTAGTCCTGTTTTTGTTTTTATTCTTTATCTTCTCATTCAAAAAATCATTCGGATGGATTAAAGAATCTATTTCCAATTTCAGTCGTGTCAAAACAAGAGCTAGTCTTTTCAGTAATGCTACACAATCGGAATACTCCTCTCGACACCTCCTGACTGTTTTTAGTATAGGTGTTTTGAGTCTTTTAATTTATATCCTAAATCGACCTTTCGATAGTAAAATATACTTTGAAATCTATTTGATGATGTTTGGTGCAATCTTATTCTACATCATTATCAAACATCTCATCTTTAATATAATAGCTTATACTTTCTTCGAAAAGGAGATCTCTAAACTGGTGAAAGAACAGTTTTATTTATTATTCTCTTTTCTAGGAATTACGCTTTTCCCTTTACTGCTTGCAAGAATCTATCTACCCGACATCAATCACCAAACCATTCTTATTATTACCCTTTCCATCGCATTTATTTACCCTTTGATATTGGTAATTAAATTGATGCAAATATTTTCAGGCAAATTTCTTGAATTATTTTATATATTGTTGTATCTTTGCACCCTCGAAATTATACCTTTAGCATTAATGTCTAAATTGGTGGGTTTCATAATTAGTATTAACAACGTTTAAAAACGCAGAACCTTGAAAATCAAGAGAATACTTGTATCTCAACCTCAGCCACCAGGAGAGAAATCACCCTACTATGATATTAGCGAGAAATACAATGTAAAAATTGACTTTCGTCCTTTTATCAAAATAGAGGGTCTAAATGCAAAGGAGTTCAGAACCCAGAAAATAAATATTCTGGATTACAGTGCTATAATTTTCAATGCACGACACGGCATTGATCACTTCTTTAAATTGTGTGAGGAATTAAGGGTTACTATTCCTGAAACAATGAAGTATTTCTGTATTACAGAGGCTGTTGCTGTGTATTTACAACATTACATTCATTATCGCAAACGTAAAGTTTTCTACGGCGCAACAGGCAAAATGAGTGATTTGGTAGCTTTGATGAACAAACATGCCACTGAAAATTACCTTTTGATTACTTCTGATCATCAAAACGAAGAAACTCTGAACCTACTTGACAACTCAAAAGTAAATTATGAGAAAGCAATTATGTATCGTACGGTTAGCAATGACTTTACAGCAGAGGAAGAATTCAACTACGATATGCTTTTGTTCTTTAGCCCTTCAGGAATAGATTCTTTATTGAAGAATTTCCCTGATTTTGAACAGGGTGAGTTACAAATTGGATGTTTTGGCCAACCTACCGCAAATGCAATTAAGGAAAAAGGATTAAGACTCGATCTGGAAGCTCCCTCACCTGGGAATCCTTCGATGACGATGGCTTTGGATAATTTCTTGAAAGAACAATTGAAAAAGAAGAAATAATAATTCGAATATATTCTCATAAAAATCCCATTTGTACTATCTTTGTACATATGGGATTTATTTTTAATCGATGAACAGCTTTCCAAAAACAGAAAAACTTTGTGGCGAAAAACTTGTAAGCGCTCTTTTTGAAGAGGGTAAAGCTTTTATTGAATACCCAATAAGGGTTGTCTATAGATCCACAGAAAACACAAATAACTCTCATGCTAGAATTTTGGTGGTGGTTCCTAAAAAGAAAATCAAAAAAGCTAATCAACGCAACCTTTTGAAGAGACGAATCCGAGAAGCTTATCGTATTCAAAAATCAGATTTCATATCTGCCCTTAGCGAAAAAAACCTATATTTGCATATAGCATTTAGTTATGTCGCCGACAAAGAAATTGAGTATAGCACCATTCAATCGAAGATGCCTGTTATATTCAATAAAATTATGAATAAATTCAACAAAGTGGAACTATGAAATTATTCCTGAAAATACTTCGTCATCTTTTTTTGATTCCAGTATATTTCTATAGATATGCTATCTCTCCGATGAAACCACCTAGTTGCAGGTATACTCCAACTTGTTCGGCATACACAGTGGAAGCTATTCTGAAACATGGGATCTTTAAAGGGGGCTGGCTTTCTATCAAACGAATTACAAGTTGTCACCCATGGGGCGGTCATGGTTACGATCCTGTTCCCTAATTTATGAGTATGTGGCTTAAGTTCTTTCAAATCCTGTCTACACCGCTGTCTATCATCTATAATTTAATTACATCTATTCGTAATTACCTATATGACAGGGGTTTTATCTCTAGCTTCATTCCTGAAATTAAAACTATTGGTGTGGGCAACTTGTCTATGGGTGGTACAGGCAAAACACCTATGATAGAGTATTTAATCCGCACATTGCTTCCTACACACAAAATTGCGGTACTTAGTCGTGGGTATAAAAGAAAAACCAAGGGATTTATTTTAGCCAATGAGCAGTCAAATTCCGATGAAATCGGTGATGAACTCTATCAAATACATAGAAAATTTGGCAAATCAGTCTATATTGTTGCTGATGCAAACCGTCAAAGAGCTATTCAAATGCTTGCTGAGCTACCGAATCCTCCTGAGATTATCCTTTTAGATGATAGCTTTCAGCATCGAAAAGTAAAACCGGGTTTAAACATTCTTCTTACATCCTATTCCAATCCTTATTTTTCAGACAGAGTATTTCCATCGGGGTTCCTTAGAGAAAACAAATCTGGTAGCCAAAGAGCTGATTCTATTGTTGTGAGCAAATGTGATCCAAATCTCAATGTGGATAAAATAGAAGAATTTAAATTAAAATTAAACGCACTACCCACACAGTCTATTGGATTTACAACCATTGAATACGGAAATTGCTATTTCCTTAAGGATGGCTCTGAAATTCAATTGAACCATAAAAATTCAATTATAGTAGTGACTGGTTTTGTTCAAACCAATACAATGATAGACTATCTAGTTCGTTTTACGAAAAAGATGATACATCTTTCTTTTAAAGATCATCATTCTTTTACTCAAAAAGACATTCAGCTTATAGAAAATAAACTGAACGACTCGAAATCTGATTTTATATTAGTTTCAGAGAAGGATGCAGCCCGGCTATACAACAACCAGTTTATGAAAGAGGATATAGCATCTAAAATCCTGGTATTACCTATAGAGACAAATTTTGTGAATACAGTAGACAAGGATAAATTCAACCTTAAAATAAAAAATTATGTTGACTAAAATTAAAGAAACATGTGATTTCCTGGTAAATAAAATTCCTGGAAAACCAAAAACCGGAATCATACTTGGAACTGGCTTGGGTAACTTGGTAACTCAAATTACAAATAAGACTGAAATTTCATACGAGGAAATTCCCCATTTCCCAGTTTCAACTGTGGAAGGGCATAGTGGCAAATTGATTTACGGTCGACTTGGGGGAGTTGAAATTCTGGCAATGCAAGGTCGATTTCACTATTATGAAGGCTATGATATGAAACAGGTTACTTTCCCTGTCAGAGTAATGAAAGGAATTGGAATCGAAAATCTATTGGTTTCAAATGCTTCTGGGGGGATGAACCCCGAATTTGAAATTGGAGACTTAATGATTATCAATGATCATATCAATCTGTTCCCAGAACATCCTTTGAGAGGAAAAAACAGGACAGAACTCGGACCTAGGTTCCCTGATATGAGTGAACCCTATTCATTGGATCTTATCCAAAAAGCTAAAAAAATTGCAAAGGACAAAGGTATCAGAGTTATGGAGGGAGTGTATGTTGGCACCTCAGGTCCAACTTTTGAGACACCTGCTGAATATAAATATTTCAGGGTAATTGGCGGTGATGCTGTAGGAATGAGCACTGTTCCTGAAGTTATTGTTGCAAATCATGCCGGGATGAGATGTTTTGGTATTTCTATAATCACAGACTTGGGTGTACCTGGCAAAATTGTAGAAATTACCCACGAAGAAGTACAACAAATTGGCGATAAAGCCCAACCCTTGATGACTGAGATCTTTCAAGGGTTGGTTCAATTGCTTTAATTCATTTGAATCATATAAGGCAAACGGGCTTGAATCAATTCGAGCTTGTTTGCTTCTTTGATATACAATATTTCCTGATATCTTTCCCCCAAAAATGCTTTTGCCATTTTAGTTTCCATATCTTCACCCATTCCTTTCAACAACTTGCTTGCAAAATCCTCCTTCTCAGGGAATGATTTAGTCTCAAAATCGGATAAATTGGCCATCTTGGCTGCGATTGCTACAGCGTCTTTGATACCTCCAATCTTATCTACCAATCCTATTTTCAGTGCTTGTTCACCTGTCCATACACGACCTTCACCAACCACCTTAATTGAATCAACGGTCATTTTACGACCATCAGCACATCGTTTTACAAAGGTTTCATATCCTCTGTTGACATAGGCTTGTAGCAATTCCTTCTCTTCGACTTTGAATGGTCTGTTTAAGGAGGGAAAATCACTGTATTTATTGGTTTTAACTACTTCATAGTTGAATCCAAGTTTTTTATTCAAACCTTCAATATTTGGGATTAAACCAAATATTCCGATGGAACCTGTGAGCGTATTTGACTGAGCAAGAATTGTATCCGCCATACAGGAAATATAATAACCCCCGGAAGCTGCATAGTCACCCATAGACACTACCAAAGGCATTCTTTCTTTTAATTTAGAAAGTGCTCTCCAGATTTGCTCGGAACCATAAGCACTTCCCCCAGGAGAATTCACACGCAAAACTACTGCCTTTACTTGTTCGTTTTCTGCAACTTCATTGATCGTTTTTACCAATTCGGATGAAACGATTCCATCTTCACTGGACCCTCCTCCATCAATAGCACCAAAAGCATATATGATAGCTACTTTTTCTCTTTGGTATTTATCACCATTGGCTACCCTACACATAGCTAGGTGTTTTACTTTTTCTACATCTGCACCAACCAAAGTTTTTAGAATGTCTTCCATCTGATCCTCATAAACCAAAGAATCAACTAGCTGGTATTCTATCAACTTAGATGATGGTTGAAAAGTCATCATTTCATCGGCAAAATTATTTATTTTCTCAATTTCCAACTTTCTGGAAGTAGCAATCTCTCGAACGATTCCATCCCAGACTGAGGCAGTCATACTCTCTACTTGTTTACGATTTGCATCACTCATAGAAGTATTGATAAATGGTTCAACCGCAGCTTTATAGGTTCCTACTCTTACAACCTGCATCTCCACTCCTACTTTTTCGAGCGTATTCTTGAAAAACATTAATTGAGTGGAAATACCTCTCAAATCAACTACTCCTTCAGGGTTTATATACATTTTGTCTGCAACACTAGCCAAATAATAATTGGTCTGCTCATATAAATCAGCATAGGCTACGATGAATTTCCCACTTTGTTTGAAATCTATTAATGCTTGTCTTATTTCTGTCAAGGAAGAAATCCCACCTATCAACATCCCATTCTTCAAATAAATACCTTTGATCAGTGGATTGTTTTTAGCTTTGCGGATATTCTCCAACACATCGTCCAACCCTATACTTTCTTGTGAGGGTGTATTCATTATCTCTCCAAAAACGGCTTCCAAAGGATTATCTTCGGATCTCTCAATCAAATTACCGGATAGTTCCAACTCATAAACCGAGTTTTCCTTTAATTTCTTTTCACTTTCCCGAGATGAGCCTATTGCACTCAATATTCCTAAAAACAACACAAAGAAAAATATTGATCCAATGATCACTCCAAGTACGGAGGCTAATGTAAATTTAAAAAACTGTTTCATTTCTTAATTGTTTATTTTTTTACTTGCTCAAAGGTAGTAAATTATTCAATCTTTAATTCCTTTTTACTATTTTTGCTTATTATTGATACGTATGAAAAAACTGTTTTATATCCTGATACTCCTTATCTTACCTTTAATATTAAGGGCTGTAGTTGCATATCCTCATCCAATTGACATTCAACTTAAAGATGGGTCAACTATCACCATCCTCTTGCATGGCAATGAATGGAACCATTACACAACGACTATAGATGGCTACAAAATTGAAGAAAAGGAAGATGGCTTCTTTTATTACAAACAATCCACTATCAAAGCTAACAATCCAAAATCTCGTTCGGTTCAAGAATTTGCCTATCTGGAAAGCATTAAAGCCGAATTAGACAAAGGCATTATTCAACCGGCTGCTAAAGTCAACAAGATAGCTCAAGAGTCTCAATTATATACGAGTTTCCCTAGAACCGGCAGCCCTAAATCCATCGTAATTCTAGTAAATTACGCTGACACAGTATTTGTAACTCCTTCACCCAATGTCTCATACAACAACTTGCTTAATCAGATTGGTTATAGTAACAATGGGGCTACTGGGAGTTCAGTCGACTATTTTAAGAGTTCAAGCTACGGCAAGTTCAGTCCGGTTTTTGATGTAGTTGGTCCTTTCACATTGCCTAATTCCATGAGCTATTATGGTACTAATGACAAATATGGGAATGATACTTTGGCAACCAAAATGATCGTTGACGCTTGCAAAGCGGCAGATTTGGGTGGAGTGGATTTCTCTAAATATGATTTGGATAATGATGGCTATATCGATAATGTGTTTGTGTACTACGCTGGTAGAAATGAAGCTGAAGGAGGAGGTAAAAACACGATTTGGCCACATCGATGGTCGGTGGTTCCCGGTGAAAACTATGACGGCACTCCCAACACCATTCGTTTTGATGGTAAAAAGCTAAATAGTTATGCTTGTACTTCCGAATTGAAAGGCTCCACTGGTTCAACAATGTGCGGAATTGGAACATTTACTCACGAGTTTGGTCATGTTATTGGAATGGTAGACTATTATCATACCAGCAGTTCTGTCTACAAAAAGACCCTGGAATATTGGAATATTATGGATATAGGCGTTTATCTAAATGGAGGCCGCACACCCCCAAGCTATTCAAGTTATGATCGCTTTTATATGGGCTGGCTTAGTCCTGAGGAAATTGGTCAACCTGCAGATTTGACATTAAATCCTTTGTCTCAAGCCACGATCACTGACACGAAAGGACAAGCCTATATTTTTGCAACGAACTCTCACAATCTGGATGGATTAAACCCAAATCCAATTGAATTTTTCATGGTTGAATACCGTAAAAAGACGGGTTGGGATGCCTATTTGAAAGATGAAGGCATGTTGATTTGGCATATCGATTACAATCAAGAAGCCTGGGATGCAAATGGTCCGAACAACTATACAGAGGACACTCAAACAAAGGATAGTCACATGAGAGTCTATCTGCAACCTTTAGTTGGCAACACAACAACTCCTGGTGCTCCATTTAAAACTGGAGAATTCACCCCTATATCCTGGATGGGAGACACGCTAAACAGGAAAATCTCGAATATCGCAATGGACAATCAGTCCATAAAGTTCGACTTTATGGGTGGTTTACCTGAGAATCAACTGAGTGTTGGTATAATCACCAATCAAATCCAATTTGCCCGAAGCCGCGTAGGTGTTAACCGTACGAAAAACTTCAATTTACAAATCACTGATCTGACAGAAGATTTGTCTATCACTATAGAGGGTATGGATGCATCTATGTTTAGCTGCTCACAAACACTGATAGACAAAACCATATTGAAAGAAGGTGTAAATCTTTCGATCAACTATCTGCCCATTTCTTCCGGAGAACACAATGCTATGCTGTATTTAAAAAGTGCTGGTTGGGAAAAAAGCTATCAGTTAAAGGCCTACTGCGATTAAAGTTTCTCTCCAAAAGCTAAATCACCTGCATCTCCTAGTCCGGGAACTATGTAGGAGTGATCGTTTAAGATAGGATCTATAGCCGCTACCCACAAAGTGACATCCTCTGATTGAAATACTTCAGATAGATAATCCACTGCCTTCTGACTAGCTATAATGGATGCTATATATAGTTTTGAGGGAATTCCTTTGGTTTTCAAAGCGCCATAAGCTAATTCCATAGATCCGCCGGTAGCCAGCATTGGATCAGTAAGGATCAAACTTTTTCCATCCAAGGCTGGAGATGCTATATATTCAATAAAAATTTCAAATTTAAGTGCATCTTTATATTTTCTGTACGCAGAAACAAAAGCATTTTCGGCTTGATCAAAATAACTTAGAAATCCTTGGTGAAAAGGCAATCCTGCCCGAAGTATCGTTGAAAGAACAACTTTCTCCTTAACAATATCTATAGCAGTCTCTCCCAAAGGTGTTTTGACTGTTTCAGGCATAAAATCCATGGTCTTACTTATCTCATAAGCCATTATTTCTCCAATACGCTCCAGATTTCGTCTGAAACGCATGCTGTCATTTTGAACATCAACTGAGCGTAACTCTTTCAAAAAATGATTCAGTAATGAATTATTCTCGGACAGATTGACAATTTTCATACCTTTTATTTTAAGTGTGATGCTTTTAAACCTTTAATCACTGCATTTGTAAATCCATTTGCTTCCATCTCATTCAAGCCTTTGATAGTGATACCTCCGGGAGTAGTTACTTTATCTATTTCTACTTCAGGATGTGAATTGTTGTGTTCCAAAAGTGAAACTGCACCCTTCAATGTTTGCATCACTACTTCTTTCGCCACACCGGGATAAATTCCCATTTCTACAGCACCTTCCATAGCTGCACGAATATACCTGAAAGCATAGGCTATACCACAAGAGGATAGCGACATAAATGCATTTAATTGAGATTCGGGAACCATAAAAACCATTCCAAGTTCCTCGAACAAACTGCGTATGATCTCTTCTTGTTCTTCTGTGGCATTACGAGATGCTATAGTGGAAACACTTTCTCTAATTTCTATGGCTGTATTGGGTATTACTCTAAATAATGCAGCAGAACTACCAAACTTTGCGGCTAAGGAATCCAAATCAACACCTGCAGCAATAGATACTACAATTTGTTTGTTAAGATCTAGAATGTCTGCTATTTCCTTTGCTACAAAATCAACCAACCATGGTTTTACTGCCAAGATAACAACATCTGCCCCTTTCACAATTTCTGTATTAGATGATGAAATCCCTATATCATCACCTGAAGAGCGAATCTTATTCAAACTCTCAGAGGATACATCACTTACAAAAATATCTGTCGCTTTTACCAAAGTACCTCTGCACAATCCTTTGGCAATGGCACCTCCCATATTTCCTGCACCTACTATTGCTATCTTCATAATTCTAAAACTTTTGTGACAAAGATAGTATTTTTTTAAAAACTTATTCTCAAAGCTACACTAAACCTTGAGGGGCTTACACCTTCCAGTTGGGATTGGGTTAACCTCCAGATTCCTTGTAAGGTTAAAATTTTGAACACATTGGTGACTCCCGCACTCAACTCTGCATATGGCTTACCTGTCATTCTGTATTCCCCTGGAAGTTCCATCAACTGAGTGGTATTAATTCCTCCATACAAAAACTTGAGTGTAATGATTTCTCTTAATTTTAAGTAATCGACATAAGGAATTCTATTTAAAATTAAACCATTAAGTATCCACTCAATATTCACATACACATAATGATCTGCAATATATTCAAAAGGATTCAACAAGGAAAAACGATACCTCCCAAATATATCAAATTTAGCTGTGGATGGTTGATATTTTAAAGGCCATGGAGTGGCTCCTAAGGTAGTAGAACCTTCTACAAAGTAATCCATTTGACCAATCGGAAATAACAGTCTCTGTGTTGCTGTAAATGTAAACCTTCCATAATTTCCTTGTTTCTCGTCAAAATTGTATCGGCCGGCATCGAGATTCATATAAAAAACAGGAAGCCAATTTCTCATATAAATTCTGTTCATATGATCTTCGTAGTTCTTTGCATCAAATGAAAGGCGATTTACTAAAGATATTTTTTGATGATTCAGTCTTGAATAAGTAGCCCCCTGATCTGCAAACTCAAACCAATGATTGGAGTAAATATTTTCATTTCTGAAATAAATTCTTGACTCAAAATTTGTATTCCAGTCATGCGAAATCATGGATGAGACTTCGTTGAATCTATACATATTCGACTCACTTTTAAATCGGAATAAGGTATTGTAGATGTCTGCATCACCCGAAAAGTTGGGATTTTCTTTTTGAAAATAATCAGAATTCGAATAATCAAATCTTCTCAAGTCTTCCGTGTATCGAAAAGAAACTACAGTTTTCGTGATCGTTGGAATTCTGAATTTGATTTCTCCTTGATAATTCCACTTTTGATTCCTGATACCATATCCCAAATAACCACCAATACTCAACTTATTGGAAATTCTTTCATTGGTCCGAAAAGGTAGATTCAACCTTAAACCTTCCTGCTCTGTATGTCGAGCAATTCGATAAACTTTACCTATATCGATATACTTCAATTTCATATAAGAGGTCAAATAAGCATCAGCTATCCAAGCGGCGGAGCGTAGTGTTGGACTCCCTTTTAATGATTCCATTCTTTGATTTATATCATCTTCCCTGTATTTACTTCCTAAAAATTGTACTTTTGAAGGTGTAAATGTTTCAGACTTGTTTTCGAACTGATTGTGTTTCAAGATTCTAAAATAGGCTTCATCTTTTGCACTTTCAAACAATTGTCCTGAAATTGTTAAATCCCAAATTTCATTTCTTGGAGTCCAATTACCTAAACTATCTTTACTGTATTCAAGGTCCAAATCTATCCTTCTTACAAAATTGATATTCGATAATAAAGGTAGTTCCAACTTGATTTTAGTTAATGCATAGGTCTCTCCATCAATTTCACAGATACCGTTGAATGTTAAATTAGACTCATTCAAACTTCTAAAACTAATTTTATAAATTTTCCTCCCTTGAAATTCAATACTGTCTTTTAAGATATATCTGTAAAAATGACTCCCGGATGGGGACAAAGGACTTATAAATCCTTTTCCAAAAAGAATAAGCGTTGGATTATAAAAATTCAAAGAAAAGGGCACAGTTCCAATTATCTTTTCGAAAAGGGGTTCTACATTCTTTAATGTACTTTTCTCACTAAGGCTCTGAAGTTCCAACCCCTTTTTTCCAAAAGTAAATTCTGAAGATTTCAATAGCAGTGGAATGTTTTTCTGAGAACTATCCACGGCATGACTCAACAAATCAACGAGTCCCATGGAACGAGACTTGCTGTTTTCAATCAGGATCAATTCATCCGACTTTCCCCTGGCAACATAATCCTTATTTGAATATGGATCATTCTCTTTTTTATGTTCAATTACCTTCTCTATAATTGATTTTGCTGGATTCAAACCAGGAATAACTGACAATTCCTGCAACCAGACTTGTTTTTCATCCAATTCAATCCGTAAGGCTTGATTTTCTTTTTTTCTGATTCTTACTTTCTTGGTCCTGTAACCCAAACATGAAATCAATAAAGTTTGTACTTCATCATTACATTTGATATAGAAGAAACCTTCTTCATCGGTTTCTGCACCCAGCAAGGTTTTTTCATCGTATATACTGACACCCAACAAGGCAGATTTAGTCTTTGAATCAAAGACTTGACCAACCACTACAAAGTCACGGGCTAAAACCACTTGAAACATTAATCCAACAAACAAAAAGACTATCACTCCTTTCTTCATTTCTGTTTCGATTTATATAATGGATGAAAATTCAAGATAACTTTCTTCAAATAATTCATATCTACATGTGTGTACAACTCAGTAGTTGTAATCGATTCATGCCCCAAAAGTTGTTGTATGGCTCTTAAATTCGCCCCATTTTCCAATAGATGTGTGGCAAAAGAATGTCTAAAAGTATGAGGACTGATTTTCTTATCTATTCCTGCTAAGATTACCAATCGTTTGATTATCTCGAATATCATCGCCCTAGTAAGTGTTGATCCTCTTCGATTGAGAAATAATTGATCACTATGATCGGGCTTGATATCTAAATTTGATCTATCACTTAACCAAAGTTTAATTTGCTGAATCGAACTTGGTGAAAGTGGAACCAATCGTTGCTTGTTTCCTTTTCCCTCAACCAACATATAACCTTCATCAACATTCATATTGGAAAGTTTCAAATGAATGAGTTCAGACACCCTGACTCCAGAACCATACAGAACTTCCAATATTGCTTTGTTTCTGTGTCCTTCATCTTTGGACAAATCGATCATCTCTATCAATTTATCAATTTCTTCAACACTTAGAACCTGTGGCAATCTAAATCCAATTTTGGGACTTTCAAGCATTGTTGTTGGATCATTTTCAATAAAATCCTTGTATATCAGAAATTTATAAAATGATTTGATACTTGATATGATTCTTGCCTGGGAACGGGGGTGAATACCTAAATCTGAAATTTCTACAATAAAATCGCGCAAATGCTTATACTCTGCCTTTTCAATTTCGATATGGGCAGGTGTTAAATAATTCTCTAGTCTATCCAGATCACTTAAGTATGCATCCAATGTGTTCTGTGATAAACCTTTCTCCAGTTTGAGGTATACTATATATTGCTCTCTAATTTTCGACATTTCAAGCACAAAGATACAAATTTAGACAGATGCAATGATAGTAACTGTTTTGAAATAAATAAATTATATATTTGTAAAACTAAAGCTCAATTTACATATGAAACGATTTCTTGCATTACTACTGTTGTCATTTACCCTTTTCTCTGCATTTTCATACGACCCTTTGGGCCACCGAATTATCGCATCTATTGCACAGGAAAAGCTCAAACCAGATGTTAAAAAGCAAATTGAAAAAGTCTTGGGTACCAATGGGATTATTTATGGTTCGACTTGGGCGGATGAAATAAGAGCAGACAACAAATACAAAGAAACCTACCCCTGGCATTACCAAAACTTGGCAGATAATCTAACTGATGAGCAAGTGCTTGATTTATGGGAAAATCCTTCACGTGAAGGTGAACACTTATTCCTGGCTATTCAAAACCTGAGTAAGAAATTAAAATCTTCACCCCAAGATGCCGAATCTCTTAAACTTTTAATCCATTTTGTAGGTGATTTACACCAACCACTGCACTTGGGAAGATTGGACGATCTTGGTGGGAACAAAGTAAAGTACAATTGGTTTGGAAAAGAAACCAATATCCACCACCTATGGGATACAGAATTGATAGAAGCAAAAAAAATGTCTTACTCTGAGATCTGTCAATACTTGAAAGATAAATTTAAGGATCAGAAAATTAAAACCAATTTAAAAGCATCTATACTAAAATCCTATCAGGTGAGAAATGAGATCTATGCATATGATTATACCCAAAGAAACAATTACAAATATACCTATCTATTTGATGAAATTGTGGATGAGCGACTATATCGAGGAGGGCTGGAACTCGCACAAATTCTAAATGAAATATACTCCACTAATTGAATGAAAATGTCCCCCATTAGAGGTGATTTTCAAACTATATTTGCATTCTGAATTATTGTATAGTTCAGAATGTTTTTTTTAAATTCTTAAATTTTTAATATTGTCTATGAAAAAACTCAAAAAATTACTGCTCCTGCAGTTGATGATTTTCATAAGCATTTCAGCCGTTTTCAACTCCTGCGACGTTTACACTCTTGATGACAAGGAACCTGATTGGCTAGGTGCAAGCATTTACAATTATTTAGAGACGGATGGTCGTTTCACGAATTACTTACAATTGGTGAAAGATCTCGATTATGTACAAGTCCTAAGTAAAACGGGTAGTAAAACATTATTTGTTGCTACCGACGAAGCATTTGCTCGTTTTTATCAAAACAATTCATGGGGTGTCAGAAAATATGAAGACCTCACTCAAGGTCAGAAAAGTTTAATACTCAACTATGGCATGATCAACAATGCTTATCTGGTTGATATGCTGGCAAATTACAATAACGGAGGATTTAAAGAAGGCGCAGCAATGCGAAGAGTTACTGCTGTTTCGGTGATTGACAGTGTTCCCTATGTGTATGCCCCAGAACTACCAAGCACTCCCTATTGGGATTTCTTCCGTCAGGAAGGCATGTATTTGCTTAAAGACAATACTCCACTTACCGTGATGTATTTCACTCAAAAACACATGGAGCAAGCCATGATTACTGATGAAGACTTTAGTTTCATCACTGGATTGACCCGTGAAGAAAACGATGCTCATATCTTTGGTATTAAAATCATCGAAAAAGACATCACCTGTAAAAACGGATATCTAAATGTGATGGCTGAGGTGATGGTGCCTCCAGTAAATATGGCTGAATATATCAACACAACTTCAAATGTGTCTATGTTCGCCAAAATCATGAATCGATTCTGTGCTCCGTTTTTCGATGCTCAGAATACAGTCCAGTATACCCAACTTCATCCTGAATTTTCGGATTCAATCTATGTGAAAAAATATTTTGCAAGAGTGGGTGGCAGTACGACCTACCCAAATGGTCAATCAATTCCATCGGATTTACTCCTACCCTTCGATCCGGGATGGAATTCATATACTCGTACTGCAAGTGACAATGCTCTTCAATCAGATATGGCCGCCATGTTTGTTCCTACCAATCAAGCAATGACAACTTATCTGGAATCCGGATCAGGAAAAGTTCTGAAAGATAGATTTGGCTCTTGGGACAGTATTCCAAACGATATTATCCCATTGTTTATCAAAAGACATATGCGTACTTCTTTTATCGAATCAATACCGAGTCGCTTTTCTACTATGGTCGATGAAGACAACTCTTTACTTTCGGTAAGTAAGAATGACATTGAAAATGTCTATATCGGATCAAATGGATTAATTTATGAGACGAATAAAGTGTATCCTCCAGATGATTATGTTTCTGTATATGGACCAGTTTTGTTAAGCGCTAACGATGCATCTCCTGTCAATAAAACAAAAATCTGGAAATGGGCAATTCTTCAAAATGACTTCCGACTATACCTCAATTCATTGGTAAGCCGCTATAGCTTCTTTGTGCCTACAGATGAATATTTCAAAGATTATATAGATATAATCTCATTAGGTCAAGATGTTACGGCTGCAATTAAGTTCTGGTTCAACGAAAAGACAAAGGTTGTAAATGCAACGGTTTACGCTTACGATTTATCAACCAAAACCCTGGGAGATTCGATCGGTCTTATTACAACTGATACCTACATCAAAAACCGTTTGACTGACATGTTGAATTCTCACATTGTGGTTGGTGATGTGGAATCAGGCAAGAACTATTACATTACCAAAGGGAATGTGGCTGTTAAAGTTACGGGAACAGGTGAGAATCTAAGGGTGCAATCTGGGGGCAATATTGCGTTGAATGAACATGCAAATGCAACCAAATATTACGGTCAATCCAATGGAAAAACCTATTTCTTGGATAAAATCATTCAAGCTCCTCAGCAATCTGTATATAAGGTGATGAGTAGTACTCCTGAGTTCAGTGAATTCTTTGATTTAATGACTGGGTTTCCTGCAACAAGTACTTCCGTGGTTTTTGTGAACAAAACAAATTATTATGGTATCGATTTTAACGTCAAATTCTTTAATACTTTCAACTATACGGTTTATGTTCCTACCAACTCTGCTATAGAACAAGCAATCAAAGACGAACTAATTATGCCTTGGGATTCTGCTTTTGGTAAACCGGGAATTAATGACCTGACTGATGCTACTGTAAGAGCTGCACAAATTGTAAAATTGGAACGATTTATCCGTTACCATATTCAAGACAATTCGGTGTTTGTTGACAATGTAGCTGTCGATAAAATTTATCAATCTGCAACCATCAAACTCAATGGTGGATTTTCATACTTTAATACATTTACCAATAAGTACTACAAGATTGGTGTGAAAAGCACAGGTGGAAATCTTAGCTTGACCACTGAGCAAGGTAAATCTGTTAATGTACTGACCAATGGTGGTTTGTATAATATTATGACGCGTGACTATGTATTCAATAACAGACCATCTGCATTTAAAAATGCCGACGGAACTGGTGTCGGTTTGGCATATACAAGTTCTAATATTTTGACTTCATCGACTGCGGTGATTCATCAAATCGACAATATTTTGAATTTTGAATAATACCCTGAAGATATGAAGACTAAAAACTTGAGATATATTATTCTCTCACTAATTCTTATCAGTTACAATTTGATTGCACAATCTCAAGATCGAATTGTGCAAGGTACGGTTACTTCCAAAACGGATGGATGGGCTTTGATTGGCGTGAATGTGGCTGAAGTAGATGCAAACAATCGTGTAATCTCCGGTACTGTCACTGACTTTGATGGACATTATGTGATGCGCGTGAAAAATGCAAACAACAAATTGGTATTCAGTTATATCGGTTATATAAAACAAGAAATCAAAATCAGCGGAAGAGCTAAGATTGATGTTGCTATGACTGAATTAACCCAAACAATTTCTGAAGTGAACGTTACTGCTCAAAGACGACATTCTGAGGGTGGATTCTCAATTCCTCAACGTGAAATTGCAACTGCGGTTCAATCCATAGACATGAAGGAAATGGAGGGTTTGCAAGTTTCTTCTGTAGACGAAGCCCTTCAAGGTCGTATCGCAGGTTTGGATATCGTTGCCAATTCTGGTGACCCTGGTAGTGGTACTTCGATGCGTATTCGTGGTGCAAGTTCTATCAACGGAAATAATCAGCCTCTGATTGTATTGAACGGTGTGCCTTATGAAATGCAGGTGGATCAGAGTTTCGACTATGCTAACTCAAATCAGGAACAATATGCCAACCTTTTAAGTATCAACCCTGACGACATTCAAGAAATCTCGGTTTTAAAAGATGCGGCTGCATCGGCTGTTTGGGGGTCGAAAGGTGCCAACGGGGTAATCATGATTACAACTAAAAGAGGTTATACCGGCCCTACCCGCGTGGAATATTCTTATCGATATACAGGCACTATTCAACCTCAAGGTCGTAAAATGCTTTCGGGCGATGATTATACCATGTTGATGAAACAGGAGTATTTCAATCCTGCACAAGACGAAAATGCTTCCAATTTTAATGAGTATAACTACGATCCATTCTTTTCTGAGTATGAAAATTACAATGAAAACACCAATTGGGTGAAAGCGGTATCTCAGATTGGAAATATTAATGACCATTACATAACCTTATCGGGTGGTGGTGAAAGAGCAACTTACCGTGTGTCTGGGGGTTATATGTACCAAAATGGTACCGTTATAGGTCAAACCTACAATCGTTTGTCTTCTCGTGCATACATGGAATATAGAGTTTCAGATCGATTGAAATTTACTACTGAATTGTCCTATACTTATTCAAACAATAACCGCAGTTATGTTTTCAACTTTGGTGGCGGTGAGAGTCCCAACGAAGATTTGAGCATTCTAGGTATTGCTTACAAGAAGATGCCCAACCTTGCTATATTCAAGCAAGATGCCGAAGGGGTACCCTCTTCAGAATATTACAGTATCCTGAATTCATCTCGTTTAAACTGGGATCAGAAATACCTGGTTAACCCAGTCGCTCTGGCTCTTCAGGCTAAAAATCAAGTGAAAAACTTCCGTGTATTGCCAACCTTCCGTTTGCAATACGATTTCCTTGACCCTATGGATCAAACTTTGCGTTACAATATGTATGTGTCGTTTGATATCAATAACGATAAAACAAATATGTTTTTACCTGGCTCTGTGACCAACTTACCTTGGTCGAGCTATAAGTATAACAGAGCGGATAAAGGGGATAATGAAGCGATAACAATTCAAACGGATAACAATATTACTTGGATACCGAAATTTGACAATACAGATCATAATCTTACCCTGTATGCTGCTTTTCAAACCACTGAAGGTAGATCCACATATCAAGGAATAACTTCCTTTGGTATTCCATCTTCTTCAACCCAGGAGGCAAATACTGCTGCTTATCTGGAAAATGAATATACCAGTCGCTCTCATTGGAGAAATCTAGGTTTGCTGTCTCGTGCTCACTATAGCTACAAATCTCGTTACATCATTTCTGCAACTTTGCGTCGTGATGGTAGTACCAAATTTGGTAATGGAATGAAGTTTGGTAATTTCCCTGGAATTTCGTTGAAATGGATTGCTTCGGATGAACCTTTTATGATTAGTACCAAACACTGGTTGAGTATGCTGGCGCTTCGTCCAGGTTGGGGTCTGGCAGGTAATCAACCTAGCTATGAATACCTGCACTACAGTCGATACGGGGACTTCGGCAGTTATATCGACATGACAGCTCAACGTCCGTTGACCTTGCAATTGAAAGGCTTGAAATGGGAGACTACCTCTTCTTTCAACTATGGACTCGATCTTGGATTCTTGGAAGACAAAATACAGGCTGATATCAATGTGTATCAAAAAAGAACAACCGATCAGCTTTTCCCAAGAGTAGCTATTCCAAATTCATCTGGTTTTGGGGAATTAACCTATAAGAATGCGGGAACTATGGATAACATGGGTTGGGAGGTCAATTTGTATGGAAACCGCCTTTGGAAAAAAGGTGACTTCTCTGTGGATTTCCGTTTCAATATTGCCAATTCTGTTAATACAATCGTTCAACTTGAGGAATCTATCCTAAATAGTTATAATGCTGATTATGATTATGAAAATGGATCTTATCTAACCCGTATCCAAGAAGGTAACTCCTTTGGTTCTATTTATGGTTTCAGATACCTGGGCGTATATAAATACGACGAATATAAAGCTGGCACACAAGATGATGCTCCAGTGGCAAGAAATGAAGCTGGAAGGGTTATCCTTGATGAGAAAGGGGAACCTATCCCCATGGTATTTGCATATGGTCGTACCAATGAATATGAATTCAGGGGTGGTGATGCCAAATACGAAGATATAAACCACGATGGTAGTATCGATGAACTTGACATTGTGTATCTGGGTAATTCGAACCCTTTGTTCAATGGTGGTTTTGGGCCAACCTTCAGATATAAGAATTTGTCAATGACTATGTTCTTCAACTACCGTGTGGGAAATAAAATTGTGAATAAAGCGCGTATGCTTGCTGAAAACATGTATACGACAAACAATCAGAGTATAGCTGTGAATTATAGATGGAGAAAAGACGGGGACGACACTTCTATCCCACGTGCACTTTTCCAAAGTGGTTACAACTGGTTAGGAAGTGACCGTTTTGTGGAAGATGGTTCTTTCCTTCGTTTCAAATACCTTACTTTCAACTATGCTTTATCCAAAAACACAGCAAAGAAGTTGCATTTGGACAAAGCTAACTTCTACCTTACCTTCAACAACTTATTGGTGTTGACCAAATATACAGGGGTAGATCCGGAAGTAGGATATGGTTCGCTGGGTGTCAGTCAAGACTATGGACAAACACCACGCTCGAAAGATATGACATTAGGTATAACCTTAGGATTCTAATCATATGAAAAAGTTAAATAGTAAACTATTCGCCATTGTTTTTTCAATACTTGGACTTTCAGCATGTACTGAGTGGTTGGACATCAGACCTGAGAGTGAAGTGGTTCTTGAAGATTTCTGGCAAACTGAAGAACAAGCAACTGCTGTTCTTGCGTCTGCATACCGTGCGTTCACTTTGGACGCTGTGGTAAGTCGTATGGTTGTCTGGGGAGAACTTCGTTCTGATAATGTAATTGCAGGCAACTTATTTGATTTGGATATGCAAAGGGTGTTGAGTGTGAATATTATTCCAACCAACAACTATGCTAATTGGGGTGACTTCTACACTATCATAAACTATTGCAATACTTTCCTTTATTATGCCCCTCAGGTTTTGGAAAGAGACCAAAGTTTTACTCCTACCAAGCTAAAAGCACTTGAAGCTGAAGCTAAAGCTTTGCGTGCTATGGCTTACTTTTATTTAGTGAGAGCTTTCAAAGAAGTTCCTTTAGTCCTAAACCCTAGTATCGATGATTTGCAAGATTATAATGTGGGTAAATCAACTGAAAGGGTTGTATTGGATCAAATTATTAAAGATTTGCTGGAAGCGAAAGTCGATGCACGTGAAAACTATAACAAAGGTGCTTACAACAAAGGGCGTATCACTAAAACATCCATCAATGCTTTATTGGCTGATGTTTATCTTTGGGATAATCAATATCAAAACTGTATCAATGCTTGCAACAATGTAATCGCAGATTCATCTCTCGCTTTGGTCGATGGTGATGATGTGTTGACAAAAGTTTTTTATGATGGAAACTCCACCGAAAGTATTTTTGAACTCCAATACGATGAAGATATCCAATTCAACAATGTAGTGAATTCGTATTATGGTTATGGTGGCAATCCTTTGGGTCAACTTAGTTTTCCGGTGTTTTTAACACACGAAAAAGACAAATCAAGCACCTTTAGTCCTTTCTATTTCAGTGCTTCTGCTACCCCTGAAAGTACAGATGACATCCGTGAATATCATTCTTTTGGTACTGCAAACAATGGAGATGGTTATGCTATATACAAATATGCATTGATTCAATGCGTGGAAAATGCAGATCAATCTTATACTCCAAGATATCGCTCAACAGCTAACACGGTGAACTGGGTGGTATATCGCTTATCAGATATTTATTTAATGAAAGCAGAAGCATTGACACAATTGGATGGAAATGATAACCTTGCAGAGGCTTTACGCATGGTTAATAAAACTTATCTGCGATCAAATCAAACAGCCGACTCACTTGCATTCACCAATTATTCAGATCAAAACTTGATGGAGAAACTGGTGCTTAGAGAACGTCAACGTGAATTGTTGTTTGAAGGAAAACGCTGGTTTGACCTGATGAGAATGGTAAGAAGAAAAGAGGATGCCTCGGCTATCTTATCCTACCTTGGCCCCAAACTTTCAGGAGACAATATGCAAATGAAAAAACTTTCAGTAATGGACGGTCTTTACTTCCCTGTATTGAAATCTCAATTGGATATAAATCCTAAATTGACACAAAATCCATTCTACGAAAACGATGAATACGTGAATTAAAATGCAAACTAAAATGAAAAAAATATTTAAAAATATAGCACTATTTGTTTTGACGGCTTTGAGTTTGCAGTCTTGTCTTGATGAACCAGTGCAAATAGCAACTTTCGATGATGTAATGATCGGTAAATACCTGCAACAGGATGAGGAAAAACGTTTTACCGAATTTGTTCGTCTCTTGGATACTACCGATGTAATGGGTCTTCTGAATGCCTATGGGAATTATACCGTTTTTGCTCCCAACAACGATGCAATGAAGAAATTCTATGCAAGTAAAGGTAAAACAGGGCTCTCTCAATTTTCTTTGGATACCTTGACTAAAATCGCTTACGATCATATAATCAAAGGCTATGAAGTTAGTACAGATGAGTTTCTGGATGGTCTCCTCCCCTTTCTTACCATGAGCGATCGCTATGTTTCGACCAACTCTACTATCAACCAAGACACATTGTTTTATCTGGTAAACGATAGTTCCAGAATACTGGCAAGAGACATTGAGGTATATAATGGAATTTTACACGTGGTAGACAGAGCTTTGGATCCTTCTACACTAAATGTGGTTAGTGCAATTAGTAAAGATGATAAATTTAGTTTATTCTATAAGGCTTTGCTTGAAACGGGGTTGGATCAGAAATTGTTGAAAACCCGTGATGATAGCTACAATCCGGATGATTGGTACTTTATTGATGTAACTTTTGTACAAGGTGGTGGTTCAACTGATGAACTTCCTGTCTCTAGGAAATATGGCTATACGATATTGATGGAAAGCGACGAAACCTTCTCTTCATTGTATAATATAAATTCGATGGATGATCTGAAAGCTTATGCTGCTGCTAATGTGTACAATGAAAATGCAGCCGATGCTTCAGTTACAAATACAAAAGATCCACGTAATAGTCTGTATAAATTTGTGGCTTACCATCTATTTGATCGTAAAATGACTTACACTCAATTTATCGATGCTTATGACACTGATCATATGATCAAAACCTACGATATGTACGAATATATCGAAACAATGTGTCCGAATACGTTGATGGAAGTTAAAAAAGAACGTTCAACTGGTGAAACCAATCTGTTCAACAAATCCATAGCCACTGGAGATGCCGTGAGAATAGTAGCTACAAACAAAGACATAGATGCCACTAACGGAGTTTATCATGAAATTGACAAAATCCTAATATACGATAGAAATGTGGCTGGCGAAATGTCAAGTAAACGTATCCGAATTGATGCTGCAGCTTTCTTCCCTGAATTGATAAACAACAACATGAGATACTATGACCCCACTAAACCCCGTTCATGGGTTTTTCCACAGGGTTATATCGAAAGACTAACAGCTACCGAAACTACCCGTTTCTGTTATCTGAATGCCTTCGGTGGGTATCTTGATTATCAAGGAGATGAGGTCTATTTAAAGGGCATGTACGACTTTTCTGTAATTACCCCTCCTATTCCTGCGGGTACTTATGAAGTTCGCTTCAGTTATCAACCTACAGGTGGTCGTGGTGCGGCTCAGTTGTATTGGGACAATGTACCTTGTGGTATTCCATTGGATTTACGTATCTCGGCCAGCGACCCATTGATTGGGTTTGAATTACCAGGCTCCAATCCAGAAGATCCATATGGATATGAAAACGATAAAATGATGCGAAATCGTGGTTATATGAAAGGACCTAGCACCTACAAAGATGTTTTGGGATGGTGGTATGGAAGAAGAATTGCCCGTGACAGTCCTCAATCCTTGCGAAGAATTTTGGGAACTTATACCTTCGATAAATCCGAAAGTCATGTTTTTACAGTTAAGGCAGTCCGCGAAGGACAGTTTATGTTCGACTTCCTTGAATTTGTACCCCTTGAAGTATTAGAACATGAAGATGTACAATAAAAGAATGAATACGATGAAAAAATTTAGTTTAAACATATTTTCAGCTATACTTGGAATTACAGTCTTATTTTCTTCAGGCTGTAACGACCCTATGAACAGCTGGGATGAACATTACTACCAAAGTTCTACACAAAAAAGCGACTTGAATATTTATGATTTTATTCAATCGCAAGAGAATCTGAGCATCTTTGCTCAAATGCTTGAGATATCGGGCTATGATGAAGTGCTGTCGAAATCACAAACATATACTGTCTGGGCACCAGACAATACAGCTTTGGCTAATTTTGATCTGAACAACACCAAAGAAGTTACAGAATTGGTATCCAATCACTTAACTCGATTCTTACATCCTACATCCCGATTGAGTTCGGAAGTGATCTTTATGCTTGATAAAAAGTTTATCACCTTTAAAAGAACAGATGTTGGATTTAGTTTTGGAAATATACCTTTGAATACAGCTCAAACTAATATGGCTGCAGCCAATGGAATTGTTCATGTGATCAATGGCTATGTACCCTATTTGAGAAATCTTTGGGAATTTATAGGTTATGCTGAAGGTATAGATTCATTCCGCACCTTCATGCTTTCACAAAGTCAATTGGAATTCGACTCTGAAAATAGCGTGGAAATCGGAACCAATGAATATGGACAAGCGATCTATGATTCGGTTATTATTTTTTCAAATCCGATTCTCGATCAAATCGGCAAATTGCATCTGGAAGACAGTGTATATTCCATTTTGGTGCCAAACAACAAAGCATGGTCTGATGCATATGAAAAAGTCAAAGCGAGCTATATTACCCGATTGATAGATGGTGGTGCAGCTAAACAAAGATATTACAGTCAAACTGCCTTGGTTCAAAATCTTGTGTTTAATCAATTGGTTACTGCACCAGATACTCACGATTCATTGATAACAACTACAGGAAGTATTTTTAAATCACCTGGTTACTTGTTCACCAACACCAGCTCCTACAATTTAAGTAATGGTATTGCTTACGTGACCGACTCTTTGAGATTCAAAGCGGCAGAATCATGGCAAAAACCAGTGAAACTGGAAGCTGAAAATTCAAATTACGGAAGAAGTTATAAAAACGCAAACCTCTTTGTTCGATCTTCATTAGGCTCTGCGTTTGAAAAAGAAATTTCAGACACAAAATATCTGCTTATCGAATCCAGCTCGGTAAGTTCTACTTCTATGGCTTCAGTGAAATTCCCTGTTCCAAATACTTTGTCTGGGAAATACAATATCTATTGCGTGTTCGCTCCTTCAAATATCATTGCTACAAACAAAGCCTTACCTAATAAAGTGAAATTCTATGTAAGTTATTTGAAAGCAAATGAAACCATGGTTGACGATGCTCCTATTGATAGTAAAAACTTGATTCTAGCTCCTTCCAAAATTGGGGCGATCTTTACTACCAATGCTGATGCTATTACTAAAATGTACGTTACACAATTTGATTTTCCTTTCTGTAACATACTTGAAAAAGGTGATAGTTATACCGATATCACATTCAAACTTACTGTAGAAAATGCAGTAAAAATAACGGAGTCAACAAAATTCAGTAGGGAGATGAGAATTGATTATATTATTCTCGAGCCAGCTCAGTAATACTAATTCGAAATAACGCACAATATGCATATATTCAGAATAAGCAAAAATCAAAAGCTTAAATTAGCATTTACAGGAATGTTCTTTTCTGTTCTTTTCAGCGCAAATGCTGTAGATAAAAATATTGTAGGTATAGTACGTGATGCACAATCCAAAGATCCTATTAATGCTGCACAAATTAGCCTGTTGAATGAAAAGGTTTCTGCCACAACCAATGAAAAAGGTCAATTTTCCATAAAATCTGATTCTAAAGGTACCTTGATTCAAGTGAAAGCATTCAACTATGCTGTGAGAGAAATTAGCCTCAGAGGAAAGGATAGTATAATCATCGAATTATATCCTGATGGTTTTACCTCCATTCTTAACCAAGGTTTAACCGGTGCTTCAATAGAAAAGATGAATGTTCTTGAAAAATCGACTTCTCTTAGCCCCGATGATGAAATCGGTTTAAAAATGCTGGGAAATGTCCGATCTATCTCAAGATCTGCTTCTACTGCTATAGGTTCAGCAATGTTTGTTAGAGGTATAAACTCTCTTGTTGCAAACAGTCAACCTTTGTTTATTGTAGATGGAACCATACGTAACAATCTGGTGAATATCGGGTCAATTCATGATGGCTTCTACTCCAACCCTCTAGCAAATATTGAAATGTCTGATATCGAAAGTGTGGAACTTTTGAAAGACGGTACAGCCATCTATGGGGCGAAAGGTGCAAATGGAGTTGTTATTATCAAAACAAAAAGGGGGAATGGAATGGCTACCAAAATTGATCTAAACATTTCCACTGGTTTAACAACCATCCCAAATACTATCCCGGTGATGGGTGCTGATGATTATAAAATCTATATCTCTGAAATGCTAGGTTCTACAGGGATGTCTAATACTGAAATCGAACAACTTCCTTACTTGAGTGAAAACCCTTTGAGATACACCTACAACGTATATCACAACAATACAGATTGGAAAAAGGAGGTTTACAAACAAGCGCTAACTCAAAATTACAATATCAATGTGAATGGTGGTGATGAGAAGGCTTTGTACTATTTCTCTCTTGGTTATGCTGGAAATCAAGGTCAGATCAAGGAGACTGACTTTCAACGTTACAACATGCGTTTGAATGCGGATATACAGCTAAACAAATCCATTCAAATGGGTATTAATACTGGTTTTTCACGTATTGATAGAAACATGAGAGATGACGGGGTAAATGCAATTACATCTCCAAGTTGGATGTCATTGATCAAAGCTCCTATTTTAAGTCCATATAATTTTACTTATTTGGGTGAATCAACCAGCGAACTTGCATATTATGATTTATTCAATATTGGAAACCCGGTGGCGATTCAAACTTTTTCTATCAACACTTCCAAACAAAATGGATTCAATATTAGTTTGATCCCTCAAATTAAAATAACGGATGAGATCCAACTGATGAATCAGTTTGATTATTCCGTGAATAAAGTCAATGAAGACAGCTATAGACCCTATATGTATTCTGCTCCTGTATTAATTGCAGGTTTGGGTGAATCTTACAACACCCGAAGCAGTTATGTGTATAGAAACAATATTGTGAATAACAATCTAAAACTAAGTTATCGCAAACAATTGGATCAAAACCAATTACTGAAAGCTGAAATCGGAAATCGATTTATTTCTGAAATTATTGAGTCAAGTTATGTTGTTGGCCATAACTCTATGTCAAACTCCGTAATTAATCTTAGAGGTAGTTTTAAGTTCTTGGGAACAGGTGGTCAAAACCTGAATTCAGTCAATATCTCTAATTATGCATTGATCGATTACAGTCTGGATAACAAATATTTTCTGAAAGCGGCTGCCTCTATGGATGCATCTTCAAAATTCGGGAAAGAAACACTTGGCGGTGTTCAGATAATTGGAAATACCTGGGCTTTGTTCCCTTCTATCGATGCATCATGGATAGTATCATCCGAAACTTTCATGCAAAATGCCCGATTTATTGACCTTTTAAAAGTGAGAGCTGGTTATCAAATCACAGGTAACGATGATATTCCTTACTATCAAGCAAATAGCTATTTCTCATCTATCCGATTTAAGGGGGTGGCCAATGGGATGGTCATTTCCAATCTAGCTAACCCTCAAATTCAATGGGAGTCAACTTCAGACCTACATGCGGGATTAGACCTTGGTTTGTTTAACGAGAGACTATTGATCAGCGCTGATGTGTATTCCAAAAATACAGAGAATCTTCTTACCATAAAAAAACTGCCTGAATATACAGGTTTGGATTATTATTGGACCAATGATGGTTCTATGACCAATGTGGGTGGAGAAATCAGTATGAAAGTGAAGGCTCTGAATCTTAAAAACTTCAACTGGGAACTCGGCTTGACTGCTGGTCACTATAAAAATCAAATCACTGCATTGCAAAACAACCAGAATGTGATTGAATACGCCGATGCTCAAATTATCAATAAAATAGGCGAAGCTGCGGGTTCTTTCTATGGCTTCTCAACCAATGGAGTATATGCTACCGAAGATGAAGCTAATATGGCTGGTTTAAGTACCTACAACAAAGAGGGTGAATTAGTCGCCTTTGGCCCTGGCGATATGATCTTTGAAGATTTATCAGGCCCTGAAGGTGTTGCTGATGGGATCATAGATGATTATGATCGCAAAATCATTGGCAATCCTAATCCTGACCTTTATGGTTCGTTTTATAGTAGCTGGTCCATCGGGCGCCTAAACTTGACAGCCAATTTTACCTATTCTTATGGTAATGATGTATACAACTATGCTCGTCGTATGTTGGAATCGGGTATGGACCTCAGCAATCAAAGTCCTGCAATCTTAAACCGATGGACTGCCGATGGACAAAACACTTCTATTCCTAGAGCTGTGTTTGGGGATGAACTTGGAAATGCCCGATTCTCTGACAGATGGATAGAAGATGGGTCTTACCTTAAATTGAAAAGAATATCTGCTTCCTATGATATACCTGTAAATGCAACTATGCTGTCTGGAATAAACCTTTGGATTGCAGCTGACAATCTGATGACATGGAGTAAATACCTGGGACCTGATCCTGAGTTTTCTTCTTCAAACAATGTAGTGTTGCAAGGAATTGATATGGGACTACTTCCTCTTAGTAAATCATTCTTTGTTGGTGTTAAATTAAGCTTATAATCACTGAAAATTATGCATATGAAACGATTATATAAATATATTGCTGTCCTGATTTTTTCCACAACTGTTTTTACTGCCTGCGATAGCATTCTGGATATTAACTCTCCTCAATTGACTTTGGAAGAAGATTATCGATTGACTGAAGATAATGACTCTATCTATTCGTTGTTTGGATTACTTACCCAACTCCAGAAACTTGGTGATGGCTATGTATTGTTGGGTGAGTTAAGAGCTGATTTGATGACAACCTCAGACAAATCGGATAAATATTTACACGAGATTGAAAATTTTCAACTTTCTTCTGAAAATCCCTATCTGAAAGTGAAAGACTACTATGCTGTTATCAATAATTGCAATTACATTATTAATCATATTGATACCAATGTCGTAGACCGAGGCCAAAGACTTAAAATTCGGGAGTATGCTGCAGTTCAAGCTATCAGGGCTTGGACTTATATGCAACTTACGCTCAACTTTGGTAAGGCTTATTATTACTCAAAACCTATTCTTACGATAGCAGATGCAGAGAAAACTTATTCAGAACTAGATTTTGATATGATTGCGGACTCCTTGATTGCGAATCTGGAACCACTCAAAGAAATAGAAAATTCTACTCTTGGAAATATCGATGAATACAATACTTTATATTCTTTCTTCCCTGTACAATTAATATTGGGTGACCTTTATCTATGGAAAGGTAGATACGAAGAAGCTGCAACGATGTACCGTGAACTGATGTATGATAGATCTATTGTCGTTAATAAAAACAATACATCTTCTTGGGAATCAGTAAATAATACGATCAGTACCAAGGCTAATTTATATTGGCAACGCTCTTTGGCTCTTTCATCAAACGAAGTGATTTCTACCATTGCTTGTCCTACTGAATATGGTCAAACATTCTGGTTGGATACCCTAAACAACCAACACTTGATAAAACCTACTTCAGTAGCACTTAATCTTTGGGACAAACAAATCTATTTCTTGAATGAAGCTTCAACAGCTGATGGCGACCTAAGAAAATTTGGTTCCATCTCCTACAACGATGAAACAAATGCAGATATCAGTTCTGATTTTTCATTCACTGGTGTTGAATCTGATGATTATTTAATCTATAAATATAAAATCTTCAACCAAAACCTAATTGTTTGCCGTTCTTCTACCTTGTATTTAAAATATGCTGAAGCAGTAAATCGATTAAACAAACCAAATCTTGCTTTTGCTGTATTGAAATATGGATTGAATAGTACGAATATTTTCAACAGCACCATGATTCCAGACAAAGAAAAATCAGCTCCTTTGGATGTATATATGAACTTCTTGGATCAACGTTTTGCTAACAATGTAGGAATTCGAATGAGGGGGCTTGGCAATGTAAATCAGGACATGAACTTGTTTGTTATTCCTGAACAAGCGGATATGCTCGATTCTGTGCGCTATGTTGAAGATCTTATTTTACAGGAATCTGCATTGGAGACTGCTTTCGAAGGCAATAGATTCCAAGATCTTATGAGAATCACGAGCAGAAGAATGATGGATGGTGACCGCGCTGACACAGAAGCTTATCTTGCTGATAAAGTAGGTCAGAAAAATCCTTTGATGAAAACTTACTTACTAAATAAATCCAACTGGTTTATCAAACGATAAGACTTTAATAAAAAAACACCTCAGGAACATTTCTGAGGTGTTTTTTTATTTGGAATTATCTCTTGAACCTATTGAATTAGCTTCTGTAAATAGACTTGATTGTTCGCTTCAAGTCGAACAAGATAAACACCTTGGCTTAGATTCACATTCAAAATTGAATGTTGCATCCCGCTTAGTCCGTTTTGCATTGCAGTATATACCAAAACACCTTGCATATTGTAAACTTGAATACTAACCTGAGACGGAGAGTTTAAGTTGTAAGCAGCCACCAATTTGCCATCACTGAAATACGCACTGAAGTTTTGATTGTTTACTGGTACATAACCTACTGGTCCCAATTCCACAATTTCCCAGTTATCAATATAACCCAAAGTACCACTACGTTGATAATTATTGAAGAAGACACCGGCTGTGGCACCTAATGTGTCGGATGTTGTGAAATAAAAAGTCATAGGTTCCCATAGGCCCTTAGTGTCGATGGTGTCTTGTTTATCTCCAATAGCCAAAGCATCATATCCCCAGACTCCCATTTGGAAAGTACCACCCACTGTTTTCACCATCGCATGGGAAGCATATTGAGTTCCTTTTTTAAGTAAACCTGTTAGAACTACATCCATAGATCCTGTTCCTTCTATTTTACCTGTATGTGAACCACAATAAACTGAATCAGGTTGAGTGGCAATAGAGACCAAAGAACGACCACCCCAACCTCCAAATTTCGAGATATCATTCAGATATGGTTCTGCCACCAGATTTACCTTATCTGGATAAGCTTGTGTCATACAAAGTGAATTTGAATTAAGCGTCGTCTTCACTGGTATTTCTAAAGTTAAACCTGAAGAGCTAATGGTAATTTTGCCATCCACTACACTGCTTGTATTCCAACTTACATGTAAGGTGTCACCTTGAATTTTATTTTCATCATTGGGCATGATAATCAAATGATCTACTAATATTCCATCAGGAGCTGTTATAACCGCATTCTCACTCAAATTATTACCCGATAAAGTAAAACTGGTTGTGACGAATTCTGGGTCAAAGGCAAAAGCTTTTTTAGACGCTGACAATGTGGATTCAGGCAACATATACATTTCCCAATTATCGGCAAAGGCAATAGTTCCTGTACATAAATAATTATTGACAAACATACCTTGATTGGCACCTAAAACAGCTCCTGTTGTAAATGTAAAATCAACAGCTTGCCATTCGCCTTGAGTATCGATTGGATGATTTATATCTCCTTCCCCATTCGACCAACCCCACAATCCAACTTGGAAATTTCCATCCATCGTTTTTACCATCACACGTACCCTATAAGTAGTACTTGGCTCCAACACACCCGTCAAATTTACATTCAAAGAACCTGAGCTAACATTTACGCCATCTCCTACTTGCATGGAATTTGCACCACAATACACACTTTCTGGACTTGATATTACATTTACTGCCTTGAAGGTACCCCAACCTGTGAAATTGGAAACTGAATTTAATCCAGGATCAGTTACATAATTTACATCGTTTGGATATAGTAAATTAAAGCAAGAACTATCATCTGCTGTTTTGACAGGGAAACTTACTTCTGTTGCTCCACTTTTTATAGTTACTGTTCCATCCACTGGTACAGAGCCATCCCAGAAAATCGCAACTTCTTGATCATTCAAATTCTTGTTTACAACTGTCGGCATTACAGTTATTCCTTCCGGTGCAGAAATAGTAATATCATCTGCGATATTGGAACTACTCACAAAAAAAGTTTCAGCCGGATAGTTTGAATCCAGAGCTACTGCAGAAGTTGTTACTGATATCACAGATTGTGCTTCAGCTCCAGCCTGGAATAAATAAAGGATTTCATCCGTTGATAATGCTTTATCGTATAAACTGTATTTGTGAAATATTCCCAACCAATTTGGATCGGCTGTCCATCCTCCTCTTCCTAAATAGGCCAAAGAACTGCTTATACCTGCCAAAGAATTACCTGCAGCCAGGGTATCTGTAGCAATCAATGCACCGTCCACATAAAACTTCAATGTTTGGTTATCTATGGTTTGAACAAAATGATGTAATTTTCCGTCATCATACTCTGGACCTGAGACTCCATCCCATGCAGTTGTTTCCAAGGCGGCCATACTACCATCTATAGCTCTGGCAATGGATATAAAGGTGTAATTACGTCCCCAACCACCTGCATCCGACTCACCAAGAAAGGACAACATAGTCCATCCTGTATTTTTTCCTTGTGCAGAGGTACACCATACTTCCATAGTCAAACCTGTGTAAGTATTTGCAGCTATTTGAGCTCCTGGAAATGACATATATCCACCATTAGTAGTATTAAAGCCTTTATTGGAAAGGACTCCATTACCCACAATAGTACCTTCAACACCCCCTACTACATCAAGGGCAGTTCCATCATCAAAAGTCCATTGGTGTTTTAAATTTGTTGTTCCTGGGTCGACTTGTGCACTCAAGAATGTGCTAAAAATGCTCAGCAAAATTAGCAGTAAATAATCGCGTTTCATAAAATTAAATTTAAGGTGAATTTTTTTAGCAAATGTAAATAAATGGAAATAAAGCGATTGTGGACAAATATCCATTTTTGTAGGACAAAAAAAAGAGGCCATAAGCCTCTTTTTAATTTATATTCAAAGAAATGTTTCTCTGAACTTATTTGATCAATTTACGAACAAGTACTTCATTGTTGGCTTGAAGACGAACAATATATGCTCCGGTAGTTAAATTAGCATTCAATACCGAACGTTGCAAACCACTGTGTCCGTTTTCCATTGCACTATATACTAAAGCACCTTGCATATTGTAAACTTGAATATTTACCTGAGAAGGTGTATTTAAGTTGTAAGCAGCCACCAATTTACCATCAATGAAATAAGCACTGAAGTTTTGGTTGTTTACTGGAACAAAACCTACAGGTCCCAACTCCACAATTTCCCAGTTGTCGATATAACCCAAAGTACCACTACGTTGGTAGTTATTGAAGAATACACCTGCATTTGCACCCAAAGTATCGGAAGTAGCAAACAATAAAGTCATTGGTACCCATTGACCTTCTGTATCTATCGTATCCTGACGGTCACCAGTTGCCAAAGCATCATATCCCCAAACTCCCATTTGGAAAGAACCACCTACGGTTTTAACCATTGCATGAGAAGCATACTGAGTATTTACTTTCAACATACCTGTAAGAATAACATCCATAGAACCTGTTCCTTCTATACGCCCACTGTGTGAACCACAATATACAGAGTCAGCTGCTTCTGCAATAGAAACCAAAGAGCGACCACCCCAACCACCAAAGTTGGCTAGATTATTCAAATAAGGATCAACCACATAATTGGTTTTTTCAGGATATGCAGCAATCATACAGCTAGTATTTGACAAAGTAATTGCTTTTACCGGAATTTCAACAGTCATTCCAGAACCAGAAACTACGATATTTCCGTTTACTGCTGTAGTGCCATCCCAAATTACATTTACAGTGTCACCGGTAATTTTGTTTTCTTCATTAGGAGTGATTGAAAGCTTATCAATTAATACACCATCTGGAGCTGTAAGCGTCACTTCTCCTGTCAAATTACCACCACCCACAGTAAACATAGCAGTTGTCAATTCTGGATCAAATGCGATTGATTTCTTGTTTGCTGTCAAGTTAGCATCTGGCAACATATACATCTCCCAATTGTCAGCATAAGCCAATGTACCAGTACAATTGTAGTTATTGATAAACATACCTTGAGTTGCACCTAGAGTAGAGCCAGTTGTAAAAGTAAAGTCAATAGGCAACCATTCGCCTTGAGTATCCAATTGATTATTGATTTCAGGCAAACTTGCATCAAATCCCCAAACACCTAATTGGAAAGTTCCGTTGGTTGTTTTCAACATTGCTTTCACACGATAGGTAGTGTTTGGTTCAAGAACACCAGTCAATGTCACATCCAAGGAACCACTACCAACAGAAACACCATTACCCACAGAAATTGCATTTGCTCCACAATATACATTTTCTGGTTCATTCACTATGTTTACTACATTTTTCACACCCCAACCGGCAAAACTAGCCAAGCTGTTTAACCCTGGATCGGTTACATAGTTAACATCATTTGGATAAAGAGGAGCATAACATTGAGTATCATCTGCAGTTTTAACTTTGATAATCACTTCTGTAGAGCCACTTTTCAATACCACATTTCCATCCACAGCTACGGTGCCTTCCCAGAAAATTGCCACTTCATTGTCTGCAGTATTCTTAGTGATAACATCTGGCATTACAACAATTCCTTCTGGAGCTGTAATTGTAATATCATCTGACAAGTTCGAACTTGACACATTGAACATTTCAGCTGGATAGCTCATGTCTAAAGCAATGCTTGATACAGTAGCAGTAACAACTGGTTGTGCTTCAGCACCAGCCTGGAACAAGAACATTACCTCATCATCTGATAAAGTTTTGTTGTAGATGCTGAATTTATGGATAGATCCTTTCCAAGTTGGGTCGTTCAAATAACCACCTTTACAAAGAAATCCTAAAGCAGTACTTAAATTAGGAATATGGTTGTCGGCCGACAAGGCACCTTGACTTACAAACAAACCATCAATATAAATCTTGATAATTGAGTCGTTAATCATAGAAACTACATGGTGTAATTTTCCATCATCATATTCTGGTGAGTTCGCACCAGATTCTGTTGCCCAAGGTGAACCTTGATTCAAACAGGAAATTGCAGTACGAGTCACATTATCTTGACGTGCAGGTTGCACCATCAAATAGTCATACCCCAAAGAACCAGTAGTATTACCAAAATAGGTTAACATTGAAAAACCAGTATTACCATTGGCAACTGACGTAAACCAAACTTCCTGTGTAATTGCAGGATAGGTATTCAAAGCAAGATCAGCAGATGGCAAAGTCATAAAACCACCATCCGTAGTAACAAAAGCTTTGTTGATTAGTTTGGATGCACCTTCAGCAACCCCTACCAAACCACCCACATTGTCTACGGCAGTTCCATCATCAAAAGTCCATTGGTGCTTCAAGTTATCCGTACCCGGATCAATCTGTGCACTTAAGAAAGTACTTGTGCCAAAGATAAATACAAGGCACAACATTAAGTAATTTTTCTTCATTGTTCTATTATTTTTAAGGTGTTAAATTTATAAATTGAAACACATTGATTTTAACACACAAATGTAGAGAAAGGCATTAAGCAAATGGTGGACAAAAAAACATTAGACGTGGATTTTTTTTTGTCAAAAAAAAGCAGGACGGTGAATCCTGCTTTTTCTTCAGTGAAAATATATCTAGCTCATCTTAAATTTTAAACACAAATATATTGAAGGTCTTCGCATCAACTTTTACATTAAAGTCCTTGCCAGTCCAATTGATGGTTTTGTCCATTGGCACAACATTCGTAGGTTGATCCAAGGTATTTTCGATATCCAGATCAGCAGAACTCATTTGAATATGTTTCACAGATCTGATCTTTTCTTTTAAGCCTTTGAAAATATAATTCAACTCTTGAGCCGACTCAGAGATATTGGCTACTTTTAGAATCACTTCTCCTGTTTTTTTATCCATAGCAGAGGAAGCGAACAAACCATTCTGACCTGTAAGAGCTGATTTTCCAGCCAAGGTAGTCAATACATTCGTTCCTTTGTAATGTCCATACAATTGTTGTACATAATAATTAACAGACTTCACAGAGCGCTCATTGTCAAACCAAATCAAATCAGGTCTCCATTGCCATCCATCCACATGGGCAAAGAGTGGTGCATAGGTTGCCATTTCCACTATGTCTGCATTTCTTTCCAAACCTGTCATAAATGCAGACTCAAGTAATGCAGATTCAAAATTGTTTTTGCGGTTTTTAGGGTGACATGCATATTCACCTGCAAAAACTTTAGGACCTTTACGATCGTAGTTGTCGTATCTGGCTCCCTGCTCCATAAACCACTTTTCAGGACGATAGAAATGCTCGTCTACTAAATCTACTTTTAGTCGTTTCATCTCTGGCCATAAATATTCAAAGTCTTTTCCTTCTGAACCTGGTCCTGAAGAACCAATAATTTTGATTTCAGGATGTTTCTCTCTCAATGCCTTGATAAAAACTTCTAGTCTCTCGGGATATTCAGGTCCCCATTGCTCATTTCCAACTCCTAAAAATTTCATCTGGAAGGGTGCAGGATGACCCATATCTGCACGAAGTTTTCCCCACTTGGTAGTTGCATCTCCGTTGGCAAATTCAATCAAATCCAATGCATCTTGAACATATTCGTGTAAATCTCCTACAGCCACATGTGCTTCACAACATCCATTTTGAAATTGGCAAGCCAAACCAACACTTAAGATTGGTAATGGTTCCGCACCGAAATCCTCAGATAATTGGAAATACTCATAGAATCCCAAGCCATAACTTTGATAATAATCAGGGAAGAAACGATGTGGGAAGGTATATTGCCAACGATTGATATTCAGTTTACGGTTTTCAACTGGACCCACGGTTTGCTTCCATTGATAACGAGTCTCTAAATCAGTTCCTTCTACAATACAGCCCCCAGGGAAACGAAAAACACCTGGCTTCAGGTCATTCAATGCTTGTGCCAAATCTTTTCTCATACCATTCGCACGACCCTTCCAAGTATCTGCAGGAAACAAGGATACATGCTCCAAGTCGAGCACTCCTTTGGATGTAAAGAAAATTCTCAAAACAGCTTTAGCATCTGTTTTACCAGGTTTCAACTCCAAGCTATATTTTTTCCATTCTTTCGAATCCACTTCCAGATTCTGTGAAGTGATTACCTGACTGTTTGCACCTACGATTTCAACACGGATTGACTCCTTAGGATAAATCCCTTGTGCTCTAGCCCATACTGAGAAATTATATACTTCCCCTGCTTTCACGGAAACACCAAAGAATCCTTCGTTCTCAAGGCCTGTATGCATATGATCGTGACCCGAATATTTCAATCGCACATAATGTGGATTGTTTTCAAAAGGCCCACCTGACTCCACAGATACTTTTCCAAAGGTATTCCAACCCATCAGATTTTGTGGAAAATCGAATGAACGGTTCTTGATTTTTTCGGCATAAAGTCCACCATCTGCTCCATAATTGATATCCTCGAAGAAAATACCATACATAGTGGATGCGATGGGTGTACCTGGCTTTTTTACATCTACATTAATAGTTGTCTGTGCAACCGCAGTAAATGCAAACAAACCAATAAAAAATAAACTAGCTAGTCTTGTTGTTTTCATTTTATAAAATTTACGATAATATACAAAGTTATAATTGGTTAACTAATTACTAGAGAAAAAATATTTCAAAAGAGTGTACTATTTACTCTTCCTCCATAAAATTACTTGGTTGAATTCCAAAATGCTTGGTAAAACAACGGGTGAAATACTTTGGATCATTAAACCCTACTTGGTATGCGATTTCAGATATATTTAAGCTATGCGATTTGCGATTTTTAAGAATCAACTCCCTAGCCATATTCAATCGATAGGTTCTAATAAATCTACTGGCTGATTGACCTGCCAGATTGGTTAGTTTTTTATGAAGTAAACTTCTACTTATAGCCATCATTTCAATAAATTCAGCCACATCAAAATCAGGATTTGCATAATTATCCTTGATAAGTTGCAATGCTTTGTCTAGGAATCTCTTGTCTTGTGATTCTTCTTCAAATTCCAGTACAGTGGTATCCATATTATCCGCAAAGCTGCTCTGTACTTTGTGTTTCTTTTCTGCTAAACTTTTGATAAGGGTTTTCAAAAGATTTTCATCAAATGGTTTCACTAAAAATGCATCTGCTCCTGTTTTATAGGATTCGATTTGGGTATCCGTGGCTGATTTTGCAGTCAAGAAAACAACTGGTATGTGCGAGGTGGTAAAATTTGATTTTACTTGCTTGCAAAACTCTATACCATCCATTTCTGGCATCATTATATCACTCAATATGATATTCGGTTGATATCTGTTTGTAAGTTCCAACCCTATGAGTCCATTCGCAGCTTCCAAAATATTAAAATCCTCATTCATAAAGGAGCGAACAAATGTGCGCAGGTCTTTATTATCATCTACTATCAAAAGTGTAGGCTTGGTTTTGGATAAAACTTTAATTTCATCCTTAATTTCATCCACTTGTTCCTTATCATTCATATCCACTTTCTTACCCTCAAACTCTGCGACCAGTTGGGCTCTTCTTTCTATGGGTATGATAAACCGAAAACTTACTTCACCGTTATTGGTGTTTTTTGCCTCTATACTTCCACCATTCAATTCAATGATTTTCTTGCATAAAAACAATCCGATTCCTGTCCCACTTTGTCCTACACTAGGAGCCGAACTGCTGTTTTTGGATTGATAAAACCGTTCAAAAATCTTATCCAGATCATTTTCAGGGATATATGAACCTGAGTTTTTAACTGCGATATAGAGTTTCTCTTTGCCGTCTTTCTTGTCTATATATGTGCTGGCAGTAACTGAAACTTTACCCCCATCAGGCGTGAACTTAAGTGCATTCGACAGCAAATTTGTCATTACCTTGCGCATTCCATCTTTATCGAACAATAAAACAGATGGAATCACTTTGATGAGTTTCTTGAAATGAACATCTCTGTCTTTCGCCAGATCCTCAAATGGAATCAGAATATCTTCTAGAAATACGATAAAATCGTCGAAATTTCTATTCAACTCCATTTTATCGGAGTCTATCTTTCTAAAATCCATCAATTGATTAATCAATGACAATAGAAATTTTGAATTGCGTTGCACAATCTCCAATTGCTCAATTACCTTTGGATTCACGCTCAATTTCAACGCTCTTTCCACAGGACCCAGAATCAAGGTTACTGGAGTTCTGAATTCATGGGTAATATTTGTAAAAAATGCAATTTTATCGATTGTCGCATTTTCAATTTGTTCTGCCTGTTGTTTAATCTCTTCTTTTTGGATTTCGATTTCAAGGGTACGTTCTTTTACTAATTCCTTCAAATGAATTTCTTGATCTTTAAGCAATTTAAACCTATAGGAAACAAAAGAATAAATCAAATATCCTATCAATGCAAGGATAAGCAATATGAACCATGCCTGTTTATAGAAAGGAGGCTTGATATATATGTTCAAGGAGCTGATTTCAGAAGACCAAGTTCCGTCTGGGTTGGTACATTTCACTTCAAAAACATAATCTCCAGCTCGTAGATTTGTGAAATTTGCGAATCTTCGATCTGATCTTACTTCCTTCCAATCATCGTCAAATCCTACCAGACGATAGGAATAAATCACTTTCTTTGGTGTAATCGAATTCAAGGCAGAAAATTCTATACTGAATGCTTTCTCTGATTCATTCATCGAAAGTCTATCCATATGAGTGCCTGAGAAATGAAGATATGACTGTGTATTGTTGTGTATTGAAGGATAAATAATCTGATTCAGTACACTGATTTTTGTTACAGCAACTTTGGATATGTTGGATTGAATTGTATATTTCAATGGGTCAAAATAAGTCAAGCCCAATACATTTCCAAAAAACATCTTACCATCTTTGGATTTATAAAATGCATCCCAATAAAATTGGTTGGAAATCAATCCATCGTTGGTGGTGAAATTTCTAAAACTATTTTGTGTTGGATTGAATGCACACAAACCTTTGTCGGTGCTCATCCATAAACTCCCGGATTCATCCTCCAGAATCCCATAAATTACATTATCGATGATCCCTGAATTGTCATCCCATTGACTGAAGGTGAAGTCTTTCTCATTTAAGCGATACAATCCGTTACCATTACTACCAAACCAGATAGAACCATCCTTAGCCTGAAAGATACAATTGATTTTTTCAATTATTTTTGACTTGGGATCTGCCAACCGATAATGAAAATGCTTAAAGCGAATTTGATTTTTATCAACAATCGATTTATTCAAATCTATATAAAATAGGCCATTGGAAGTACCTATCCAAAGTCTTCGTTGAGAATCTATCAACATACCGGTAATAAACCTCAATGCTTGTTCGTATGACAAATTTCCTAAAACAGAAGTAACTTTCTTGTCGATTGAACTAACAAAATCGAGTCCGTCTCTACTACCTACCCATACACCCTTTAGTACGGGATCAGACACTGTGGAGGCAATAAAAGAACTAGCAATTCTTTGGTCTCCACGGGTAGATATCTTACCAAATACCGGATTATTAAGCTGATTAACTGATACATAATTCAACCCATTACCCCAAGTACCTATCCAAATATTACCTAAAACATCCTCACAAAAACTACTGACTGAATTATGACTGATAGATAATGGGTTTTGTGGATTGTGCAAGAAATGCTTGAATGTTGATGACCCAACTTTCCCTATATTAAGTCCTCCTTCTACAGTACCAATCAATAAATCCCCCTTGCTAGTTTCATAAATCGCGTTTACAGGATTTCTAGAAATTGAGAAAGCATCCCTTGGATTATGTTCTAAATTGCGAAAAAATCGTTGGTCAGCGGCTAATTTATTTACTCCACCTTTTTCTGTTCCAACCCAAATAAAATGTTCATCTACCAAAATACAACTTACAAAATCATTATTTAAAGATTCAGGTGATGGATTGGCAGAATTTATCCGCTTAAAACTATTCTTTTGATAATCGTATATATTAAGCCCGATTAAAGTTCCTACCAATAATTGGTTGTCTTTCGTATGCTTGATATCAGTGATTACATTGGATGAAATCGACTTTGTATCCGCTATGGTATTTGTTAATAAGTCTAATCGCTCCGAAACTGGCTCGTATTTATACAAACCATTGGAAGTGCCAATCCAGATGAATCGACTGTCATAATGCAAGGTGGTCACTTCTGCCACTAAATTACTTAGTTTCGATTCTGGATTGAGTCTACTGAATTGATTATTGGCACCCTTAATAATCCGAAACACTTTGTTTGCAGAACCCACATATACATTTCCATTAAAATGAAGTATGGCGCTGATAGTTGCATCCCGAACTATATTCCGGAAAACATATTCACCATCCAATTCAGAAATGAGAGACAAGCCGCCGGAATGACCAACCCAGATATTTCCATTTTCATCTAAATCCAGAAATTTAATGTTCTGATTCAAATTGGGTTCTTGTATCTTTAATTTCGTATTTGCTGGAAGGATTTCACCTGTAATTGGAGAATAATAAAACAAACCATTTTCTGTGGCTATCCAAAATATCCCTTTGAAATCTTCTCTTACACAATTGATAAAATCGGCAGGTATATAATTATCTCTCTGAGAACTCCCAAAATGGACAAAATCATAACCATCGTAGCGGTCTAGACCCTTAGCGGTTGCTATCCACAAAAAACCTTTTGAATCTTTGAAAATATCCTGAACTAAATTACGAGACAAGCCTTGGTCCGAACTTAGGAATTCGACCTTGTAATTTTGTGAATTAGATTGAAAACACAAAATCAGCAGTATTAGAACGATAAGGTTTGCTTTAAGTCTGAACATTTGAAAACAATTAACAGTGTAAATTTAAAAAATTACATTTAGAATTTTTCCTAAAATGCAAAATTAAAGATGTTTATCCTCTTTTAAAATTAGAAATTCCACTAGCAGTTATCAATTCTAAGACAGTCATTTTAAGGTCATTTATTGATCAAAATGTATATATTTGCATAAAACTATCAACTATAAATTATGGCAAATAAATTTTCCAGAACCTTTTGGGTTGCTAATACGGTTGAACTTCTTGAACGTTTGGCATACTATGGGGTATTCATCGTCATCACCCTATATCTTTCGAATGTTTGGGGTTTCTCAGATATAGAAGCAGGAATTATCTCCGGACTTTTCTCAGCAACATTGTATTTACTGCCCACATTTACCGGTGCTTTAGCTGATAAAATCGGATTTAGAACCTCAATTCTGATTGCTTTTGCCTTGTTGACATTGGGCTATGGTGGACTGGGACTTTTGCCCACCTTGCTGGAAAGTGCTGGATTGGTAGATTATGAAATGACTACCGTATTTTATGGACTACAGGAAAGCATGCTGCGTTGGTCTATAGTGCCAGTATTGATCTTGATAGTCGCTGGTGGTTCAATTATTAAGGCAGTTATCACTGGCACTGTCGCTCTGGAAACAAATTCAGAAACTCGCGCTGCCGGATATTCCATATTCTATATGATGGTAAATATAGGGGCATTTACTGGTAAAACTGTAGTCGACCCACTCCGAAAAAGTCTGGGCGATACAGGCCTTGTATATCTCAATTATTTTGCTGCATTTATGACCCTGGTTGCCTTCTTTACAGTTTTAGTCCTTTACAAATCCTCCAAAAAGGCAGAAAACACAAAAAGCTTCTCCGAAATCTGGAAATCCATGTTGACGGTGCTAGGCAATGTGCGCTTACTTCTTCTTATCATTATTGTGAGCGGCTTTTGGATGGTTCAGAGTCAACTTTATGCCACCATGCCAAAATTTGTGATACGACTAATCGGTGAAGATGCTTCTCCAGGTTGGTATGCAAATGTGAATCCACTCATCGTATTCCTATCTGTAAATTTCATAACCTCTTTAATGAAAAAAAGCAAGGCGCTTACATCCATGAATATAGGTATGTTTATAATTCCAATTGCAGCTTTAGTAATGGCTGGAGGAACTTTAATTGGGAAAGCACCTATTCTGGGTTTACATCCTGTCGCTTTTATGATGATTATTGGTATCGGATTACAAGCACTGGCAGAATGCTTCATCTCGCCTCGCTATTTTGAGTTTTTCTCCCTTCAGGCACCCAAGGGAGAAGAAGGTCTTTATTTAGGTTTTAGCCAACTGCATTCTTTTTTCTCTTATTTGTTTGCTTTTGGTATCTCTGGATTCTTATTGGATAAATATTGTCCTGATCCAAAATTATTTGATTCAGACATTGCCTACGCAGAAGCAACGGCAAATGCTCACTATATTTGGTTGATTTTCTTTGCCATCGGTCTCATTTCTGCAATTGCATTACTAATTTATGGTAAAATAACCAGTAAAATGGATGCAGAAAAATCATTGTAAATTATCGTAAAATCACTAGTTTTGTAACCAAACCCGACTTTTATGCCTCAAAGTCCAAGAACTCAAAAAGAATTTTTTCCCCAAGAGTCTCTACTTAGGGAAAATGGCCAGCATCCAAAACTAATAATAGGTATTCCTTGTGAAGATCCTGATTTGGAGACTCGATTGGCTTTAACACCCGAGGGTGTTGCAATTGTGGTTGAGGAAGGACACAAGGTGATAATACAGCGGAGCGCAGGTATACCTCTTTCATATAGCGACTTACAATACAGCGAAGCAGGAGCAGTTGTCGTAGAAAGCAAGGAAGAGGTGTTTGCAGCGGATATAATCTTAAAAATTGCTCCTCCAACAAAGGAGGAAATTACTTTAATGAAAAATCGGGCAACTGTTTTTTCGATGTTGCAGTTATCTCATATAACAGTTGAAAATATTCAACTGATGATAGCCAAGAAAATCAATGCATTTGCCTATGAACTTATTAAGGACGAACAACGTTCATATCCTGTAGTAAATACAATCTCTGAAATTGAAGGCAGTACTGCAATCGCAGTAGCCTCTGAATTGATGAGTAGTGCATCCGGTGGCAAAGGTATATTGTTGGGAGGTGTGGCCGGTGTCACTCCAACTGAAGTTTTAATATTAGGTGCTAGTTTATCAGGTAGCGTAGCTGCCCGCACAGCCTTGGCCTTAGGGGCTCAAGTCAAGATTTTTGATCACGATATCAATAAGTTAAGGAAAATACAACATTATTTAGGACAACAAGTATTCACTTCGGTGATTCATCCGTCCGTTTTATTTAAAGCTTTAGCTACAGCGGATGCTGTGATTGCAAATTTAAGGTACATCAATGGTTATGATCGTTTTATGGTCTCTGAAGAACTGGTCAAAACCATGAAAAGAGCTTCTATCATCATCGATCTAAGCGTCGATCAGGGTGGTTGCTTCGAAACATCCCGTTGCATGACTTTAAAAGAGCCTGTATTTGAAATTTACAATGTTCGACATTATTGCGCACCGAATATTTCAGCAAGAGTACCTCGAACAAGTTCAATTGCTTTAAGCAATATTTTCGCTCCAATGATTCTGAAAATTGGAAATTCCGGAAATGTGAATGCTGCAATTAAAGAAAGTTTGGGTTTTAGAAATGGTGCGTACATTTATAGTGGGTTATTAGTTAATAGATTAATCGGAAATTACTACGGAATTGCATCCAATGATATTGGATTGCTGCTGGCTGGTTATTAAATAAGAGTATAAAATATGGTACAAGAGTTGATGATAGACAATATCAGTGAGGATGAGTATATCCAAAGAGAATTTGAGGCTCTTGTTAGTGACTATCTCAAATCAAATCACCGCAAAAAAGTAGATTTGATTACCAAAGCATTCAATTTCGCCAAACAAGCACATATGGGTTATCGCCGTCGATCAGGTGAACCCTATATCATTCATCCCATCGCAGTTGCTCGTATAGTATCCTCTGAAATTGGAATGGGATCAACCTCCATTTGTGCGGCCTTATTGCACGACGTGGTCGAAGATACCGAATATACTGTCGAAGATATTCGGAATTTATTCGGGGATAAAATTGCTGTTATTGTGGATGGTCTGACTAAAATCTCAGGTGGGGTTTTTGCCGAACATGCTTCAGCCCAGGCGGAAAATTTCAGAAAGCTGATTCTTACAATGTCTGATGATATTAGAGTGATTTTGGTGAAAATCGCCGACCGTTTGCACAACATGCGCACGCTTGGTTCAATGCCTCCTGCAAAGCAGTTCAAGATTACAGGTGAAACACAATATATCTATGCTCCTTTAGCTCATCGTCTGGGTTTGTTCCGCATTAAAAATGAATTGGAAAACCTAAGTTTTAAATACGAACATCCCGAAACTTTCGAGATGATAGAAAAGAAACTTGCCACTGATGAAATTACTCGATTGGAGTTTTTTGAAAACTTTAAAACTCCTATCAGTAATCGTCTTGAAGAAATGGGTTATTCTTTCAGATACAAAGAAAGAACTAAATCCATATTTTCTATTTGGAAGAAAATGCAGAATCGGAATATTCAATTTGAGGAGGTATATGATATCATTGCTCTGAGAATTGTTTTTACTCCCAAGGAAAATCTTTCTGAAAAAGACCAATGTTGGATCCTTTATTCTGCTATTACTGGAATTTATAAACCTCACCCAGAACGCATTCGAGATTGGGTTAGCAATCCTAAAGCAAATGGTTACGAAGCTCTGCACATCACTGTAATGGGTCCTGGAGGGAAATGGGTTGAAATTCAAATTCGTAGCGAGAGAATGAATGATATCGCTGAAAAAGGATTGGCTGCTCACTGGAAATACAAAACGGGTGAGGATGGTGAGAATGAATTGGATCGCTGGATGAAAACCATCAAAGAAATTCTGGAAAATCCAGAACCGAACGCTATCGATTTCATCGACACATTCAAATTAAATCTATTTGCTTCTGAGATTTTTGTGTTTACCCCAAAGGGTGATATCAAAACAATACCCCAAGGTTCAACAGCCCTTGACTTTGCTTTCCTCTTGCACTCAGACCTTGGTGAACATTGTATAGGGGCCAAAGTAAATCACAAATTGGTGCCTTTAAATCATCCTTTGCAGTCTGGGGATCAAGTTGAAATCCTGACTTCAAAAAAACAACAACCTCAAACCGAATGGATTAATTATGTTACCACTGCTAGAGCTAAATCGAAGATCAAAGCTTTTACAAACAAAATTGAAAAAAGTTTGATGGATGAAGGTGAAAAATTAATCTATAGAGAATTGGGAGAACTTGGGGTTAAGGCTGACAATGAAAATATAGTTCGTGTACTGAATCACTATAAGTTTTCTCAAAGAGCAAATTTATTTATTCAAGCTGCAAAAGGAAATATTCCCTTGGAAGACATTAAAAGAGTTATATTCAAACAAAAATCCAAGAATGTCTTTTCCAAAATTCTGAAAATGCCTTTTAGTGGTTCTTCAGATAAAAGCAATCAAAACGAAACTTTACAGACAGTTCCTGCTACTAGAATTGATCGCAAAAAAATCTTTCTATTGACTGGAGAAAATGCCGGTATTAGCTATAAGATCGCTCAGTGTTGCCACCCTATCCCTGGCGATGATGTATTGGGCTTTGTAGATGAGAATGAAATGGTTATTGTTCACAAAAGACAATGTCCAGAAACAGAAAATCTAAAAAGTAAATTCGGAAATCAATTGGTCGAAACCAAATGGGCTGCTTACAAAGAGCTCCAATTTCATGAGATTATTGAAATCAAAGGGATAGATAAAAAGGGAATAATGATTGAAATTCTTCGAATTATTACAGAACAATACAAGATAAATATTAGCAAAATTAATATTGAAACTGAATCTGGAATATTTGTGGGACGTTTCCATATTTATGTTCACGACAAAGAAGAAATCAACTCCCTATGTAAAAATCTGAACAAAATTCAAGAGGTAAGTTCTACTACCAGAATAGAAGTAAAAAATTGATTTTTTTGGAAAATTTAAGCTTTTTAATATTTATACAAAATTTAAAACATCTTCCCAAGGTAACTACAAAAGCGTTTTCTTTTGAATGCAATTCCAACTCAATGGGATTGGAATGATACTGTTCCATTAAACGATGCGGTTGCTTATGAAGCTAAAGGTCCTGGTACAGTGTTTATTTATCCTGCTTCTGGCAGCATGAAAATATATGACCTAAAAGTAAATAATTCTGTCATACCAATAGATACTACAGAGAATGTTACCTTCAATGTAGTTGTACTTAAAGGAACTCACCAATGTTGGGTAGTTGGTTCTTTCAGTGATTGGAATACATCTATCGGACAAATGCACATGATAGACAGCACAGGTAAACTGATGTATCAGAATATTTTGAGAGACAACACCGAACGGATCTCAGTAGATAGTTGGAATCCAGGCGTTTACACTGTGCGAGTCCTAAGTAACGACCAAAACTTTACTACTAAATTTATCAAGAAGTAAAAGCTTGTTCTACTTTTGAAATTAGAGAAAGGCGTCGAATTCGACGTCTTTCTTGATTTTAAAGGATTTAGGGCTTGAAAATATTTTAATATCCAACTAAAAATTTGTACATTTGCACGCAATAATTTTCATAATAATAAGTGTATGTCGTTTATTGCAGATAGAGTACATCTTGAAGGTCTTACTTTCGATGATGTTTTATTAATTCCAGCTTATTCCAACGTTCTTCCTCGTAACGTTGATTTGTCAACCCGCTTTTCGCGTCGTATTGAACTAAAAATCCCAGTAGTTTCTGCTGCCATGGATACTGTAACTGAAGCTAAAATGGCTATTGCCATTGCTCGCGAAGGTGGTATCGGCGTAGTTCATAAAAATATGTCTATCGCAGAACAGGCAAAAATAGTAAAAGCCGTAAAACGTGCTGAAAATGGGATGATCTCTAATCCTGTTACAATTCACAAAGATGCTACTGTTTCCGATGCTCTTAACCTTATGGCTGAATATAAAATCGGTGGTATTCCTGTAGTTGATGACGAGAATCACTTGGTTGGTATAGTTACCAACAGAGACTTGCGTTTCCAAAGAGTAATGTCAACCCGTATCGATAGCGTAATGACTAGTGAGAACTTAATTACAACTACTCGTTCTACAGACCTTGAGAAAGCTGCTGACATTTTACAACTTCATAAAATTGAAAAATTACCTGTGGTTGATAAAAATGGCAAATTAATTGGCTTGCTGACTTACAAGGACATAACCAAAGCGAAGGACAAACCGATGGCATCGAAAGATGAAGAAGGTAGATTAAGAGTTGCTGCTGGTGTAGGTGTTACTGGTGATGTTTTGGAAAGAATTGAAGCTTTGGTTGAAGCTGGTGTGGATGCTGTGGTTGTGGATACTGCACATGGACATTCACAAGGCGTAATTGACACCTTGCGTAAAATTAAATCGCTTTATCCACAGATCGACGTGATTGTGGGAAATATTGCAACTGCTGAAGCAGGATTGGCTCTAGTAGAAGCTGGAGCTGATGCAGTAAAAGTGGGTATTGGTCCTGGTTCAATCTGTACAACTCGCGTAATTGCGGGTGTGGGTGTTCCTCAACTTTCTGCAATTTACGAAGTGGCTAAAGCCTTAAAAGATACTGGTGTTCCAGTAATTGCTGATGGTGGTATCAGATACTCAGGTGATATCGTAAAAGCATTGGCTGCTGGTGCATATACAATTATGGCTGGCTCACTACTTGCTGGAGTAGAAGAATCTCCAGGTGAAACGATTATCTTCAATGGTCGTAAATTTAAATCTTATCGTGGAATGGGTTCACTGGAAGCTATGGAAAAAGGCTCTAAAGACCGTTACTTCCAGGATGTGGAGGCTGATATCAAAAAATTGGTGCCAGAAGGTATTGCTGGACGTGTTCCATACAAAGGTTCTTTGTTTGAAGTTGTTTATCAACTGATCGGTGGATTAAGAGCTGGTATGGGCTATTGCGGTGCAAGAACAATTTTTGATCTTCATAATGCCAAATTTACTCGCATCACGAACGCCGGTGTGACTGAAAACCACCCACACGATATAACAATTACCAGCGAAGCTCCAAATTATAGTAGAGGTGAATAAAAAATCTTAAAAAAAGCAATCTTTTATATTAGAAAAGCTGTTTTTTGCATTTTTATACTTAGGTTCGCATTCTGAAATTAAAATCTTTGATTTACCAATGAAAAAATTAGTTAAAGCTATTCCTGTCTTATTGTTTGCCAGTTCTTTGATTGCTCAACCTTCTGGCGATGCTGTTTTAATGACTATCAATAATAAACCAGTTGTAAAGTCTGAGTTTGAATATATCTATAATAAAAACAATTCAAACAATTCTTTGGATAAAAAAACGCTGGATGAATATGTTGATCTGTTTATTAATTTTAAATTAAAAGTTGAAGAGGCTTGCACTCAAGGACTTGATACTACCAAATCGTTTATCAACGAATTAAATGGTTATAGAAGTCAATTGACCAAGCCTTACCTTACTTTGGCTAAAGTAGACGAAGATTTGCTCAAAGAAGCATATGATAGATTAACTGAAGATCTTGAAGTAAGTCATATTTTAATTAGAACCAGCGCTTCTGCTACTCCAGAAGATACTTTGGCTGCTTTGAATAAAATCAAAGAAATCAGAAAACGACTCGAGAAGGAGGACTTTGGTAAAGTTGCCAAAGAAGTTTCGGAAGATCAATCTGCTGTTGAAAATATGGGGAAAATTGGTTGGATTACTGGATTCCGTACCGTTTATCCTTTTGAAACAATGGCCTATGCCACTCCTGTTGGAAAAATCTCGGAGCCTGTTCGTTCTTCCTTTGGATACCACTTGATCAAAGTACACAACAGAAGAAAATCATTGGGTGAAATACAAGTAGCCCATATTATGAGATTCACCTCTAAAGGATCGGATTCTATCAATGTGAAAGCAAAAAATTCAATTGACTCCATATTCAATTTGGTGAAAAATGGTGCTGATTTTGGTGAATTGGCAACCAATCTTTCTGAGGATAGAGGTTCTGCAAGCAAAAAAGGTGAACTTCCTTGGTTTGGTATCGGTAGAATGATTCCTGAATTTGAAAATGCAGCCTTTAAACTGAATCAAATCGGTGACTATAGTCAACCTGTTGAATCTGCCTATGGATGGCATATTATCAAGTTATTGGATAAAAAAGGCATCCCAAGTTTTGATGCAAAAAAAGCTGAACTTGAGAAAATGATCAAAAGAGACGAAAGAGCTAACAAGGGTCAACAAGCATTTATCGCTCAATTGAAAAAAGAATATGGTTTCAAATTCTATTCTGAAAACTTAAAAGCCTTTAGCAAAGCTTTAGATGGTAAAAATCTAACTGATTCTACCTTCCAGGCTGCTATTGCTGATATGAAAGGAAATCTTGCCAGCTTTGCTGGAAAAATAGTGGACGCTCGTGATTTTACTAATTTCTTAAAAAAAGAAACCAGAACAAATAAATCTACTGCAAGTGAAATCATCGATGAAAAATTCCAGGCTTTTGTTGAAAAATCTATCTTGGATTATGAAGATTCACAGCTGGAAAACAAGCACGAGGATTTTAGATTGTTGATGCAAGAGTATCACGATGGAATTCTATTGTTTGAAGTATCCAACAATGAAGTTTGGGAAAAAGCATCCAAAGATACCGAAGGTCTATCTAAATTCTTTTTTGCAAATCAAACTGATTACAAATGGGAAAAACCTCATTTCAAGGGTCGTGTAATCTATTGTAAAGATAAAAACACCCTGAAACAAGCGAAAAAGATTTTAAAATCTGCTCCCGCAGATTCTGTTGATGCTCAACTTAGAGCACAACTGAACGATAGCGTTCAACACATCAAAATCGACAAAGGTTTGTACGTTCCTGGGGATAATAAATTCGTGGATAAATTTGGATTTAAACAAAAAATTGAACTTGAAAATGATTCTGTTTATCCTTATGTGATCGTGGATGGCAAAAACCTTAAATATCTTCCTGAAGATTATTCTGATGTGAGAGGATTAGTTACTGCTGATTATCAAGAATTCCTGGAGAAAGAATGGATCGCTGCTTTGAGAAACAAATATCCTGTTGAAGTCAATAAAGAGGTCCTCAAAACTGTTAAAAGTAATTAATGAGAATACTTGGAATTTTCTTTGTTTTGGTTTTGCTTACTTCTTGTAATTCCAAGGAAAAAGCATCATCAGACCGGATTCCAATTTTGGAAGTCGAAGGGAAATTCCTGTATCAGGATCAAATCGAAAATATTATACCTCCCAACCTTTCGGCTGAAGACAGTATAGAAATTGTAAAAAGCTTTATTAGAAAATGGGCCACTGATATTTTGATGTATGAGAATGCAAAAAGAAATGTTTCTGATCCTGAAGAAATTGACCAATTGATTGAAGATTATAAAAAGTCTTTAACCATTCACCAATATCAACAAAAATTAATTCAACAAAGACTACCCAAAGAACCAACTGATTCGGATATGATTCGATTTTACGATGAATATCAGGATCAATTTATACTAAATGAATCTATCATACAGGGACTTCTGTTGGTTGTACCTCAGGGTGCTCCCAACCTATCCAATGTAAGGAAGTGGGTGCAAACAGGAAATACCAAATCCTTGGAACAAATTGAGAAATATAGCATCCAAAATGCCTTGAGCTACGATTATTTTGGAGATAAATGGGTTCCTGTTACAGATATATTGAAGAAGATACCTATACAAGTTGAAAGTCCTTCGGATTTTGTAGCTAAATACAAATTCTTCGAAACTCAGGATAGCCTTAAAATTTATTTTCTCAATATTCAGAAATTCCGCAGGTTCGGAGATAAAGAACCCTTTGATAGAGCAAAAGATCGAATCAGTAATCTGATTCTCAATAAAATGAAGTCTGACTTTATCTTAAACTTTGAAAAGGAACTCTACGAAGATGCCGTTAATGATGGTAATATAACTTTCTTCAAAGACAAAAATTAAATTATGCGCAAATTAATTATATTTTCATTTTTATTGAGTGCTTTTGTTTCAATCAAAGCACAAAAAAATATCGTTGATGAAGTTATCTGGATCATCGGTGATGAAGCTATTCTTCGCTCTGAAGTGGAAGAACAAAAGATCCGAGCTCAATATGAAGGTCAAAAAATTGATGGTGATCCATACTGCAAAATACCGGAGCAAATTGCAATCAACAAACTTTTTCTTCATCAGGCAGAACTGGATAGTATTGAAGTGAGTGAAAGCAATGTGATGACTGAGGTTGATTTTTATATGAATCAATACATAGCTCAAGCTGGTTCTAAAGAAAAATTCGAGGAATATGTGGGTAAAAAGGCAAATGTATATCGTGAGGAAATGCGCTCAGTTATTAAAGAACGTAACATTATAAACCAAATGAAGCAGAAACTTGTAGAACATATTAAATCTACTCCTGCTGAGATTCGTCGTTACTATAAAACCTTGGCGCAAGACAGTATCCCTACTGTTCCTGCGGAGGTGGAACTTCAAATTATTTCCTTCGAACCTCCTGTGCCAATCGATGAGGTAAATCGTGTAAAAACGAAACTTCGCGAATATACCGAAAGAGTGAATTCTGGAACTACTGATTTCTCAATTCTGGCCCGTTTATATTCAGAAGATACGGAAAGTGCGAAAAGAGGTGGTGAACTTGGATTTATGGGTAAAGGACAACTTGTATCTGAATTTGCAAATGTTGCTTTTAATCTCTCGAATCCAAAAAAGGTTTCTCGTATAGTTGAAACTGAATTCGGTTACCATATCATTCAACTGATTGAAAAGAGAGGCGACCGCATCAATTGCCGTCACATTCTTCTTCGTCCTCGTATTTCTCTGGAAGATAAAAATAAAGCTATTCTAAGACTTGATTCTATTTCGGACTTGATTCGTAAAGAGAAAATGAATTTTGAACAAGCGGTGATGTATTTTTCACAAGACAAAAATACAGCGATGAATGCTGGGCTTATGCTAAATAAAAACACTGGTACGTCTAAGTTCGAATACCAAGACCTTCCACAGGAAGTGGCCAAAATAGTATATGGAATGAAAATTGGTGAGATCTCAAAACCATTTTCAATGATAGATCCTAGTTTGAACAAAGAGGTTGTGGCTGTGGTGAAACTTAAATCCAAAGTAGAAAATCACAAAGCAAATCTTACGGACGACTATCAATTGCTCAGAAATATGTACGAGGAGAAAATGAAATATGATTTCATCCAAAACTGGATCTCTAAAAAACAAAAGGAAACATATATCAGTATTGATCCTGCTTGGCAAAATTGTAACTTCGAATATCCAGGATGGATAAAAAAATGATGAAATCTCTCTTTCTTTTTGTGATTCTTGTAATCACAATTACAGGCGTTCAATCTCAAATACAACCGGGTAAACTTAAAAAGGAAATTCTGGAATCTCAACAAGGTGCTCAGAAAAAAGAAACTGTAAAAAGAGAAAAAAGAAAGCCTAAACAATTACAGGCTATGGAACCTGTAGCCCCTGTTAAAACTCCATTCGACAATCCTAGGTCCAGATTAATCTATGTGGAGAAAGCTGATAGACTCCTTGGAAATAAACTCTTAAAACCGGATGTGCAGGTTCTCAAGGGTAATGTATGTTTTCGTCAAGAAAGCACTTACCTGTATTGTGATAGTGCTTGGCTCAACGAAAAAACAAATTCCTTTGATGCCTTCGGGAATATCAGCATAGTTCAAGGTGATACTCTGTTCGTATACGGCGACTTGTTGTACTACGATGGCAATAGTAAATTAGCAAAATTGAGAAAAAATGTGCGAATGGTAAATAAAAAAACCACCCTCACCACCGATAGTCTCAATTACGATAGAAGCAATGAAATCGCATACTATTTTAAAAAAGGGAGAATCGAAGACGGTCAAAATGTGTTGACATCTACTTATGGTGAATATTCTCCTAAAACCAATCAGTCGGTCTTTAAACAAAATGTGAAAATGTATAACAAAGATTTTCTCCTGGTTACAGAAATTCTGAATTATAATACCCGTACACATACAGCTGATATTATAGATACTGCTCAAATGGTTTATAAGGACGAAACAAGAGTTTACACTTCCAAAGGCTGGCACAATACTGAAACTAATCGTTCCATGCTTCTAAACAGATCTACTGTGGTTCACAAAGGTGGAAAAACAATAACCGGTGATACTATCTTCTATGATAAGACTGAAAAATTTGGTGAAAGTTTTGGAAATGTGATTCTTGTGGATAGCACTGAGAAAAAAACACTTACAGGTAACTATGTGTATTATACTGAAATAAATGACAAAGGTTTGGCTACTGATTCTGCTTTGCTTGTGGATTGGTCTAGCAGCGATTCTATGTTTGTTCATGCAGATACCTTACTCAGTTACAAAGATTCTATCTATAACATAGCAAAAGCTTGGTATGGAGTACGAATTTTTAGAAACGACGTACAAGGTGTTTGTGACTCACTATCCTATACCAGCATGGATTCAACCATTAACTTTCACGGAAATCCCGTATTGTGGCACGAAACCAATCAATTGACCGGTAAATTTATCAAAGCCTACACGAAGAACAAAACTGTCGAGAAACTGCATATTGAATCAGATGCTATGGCCATAGAGAAAGTGGATTCAATCTATTTCAATCAAGTTTCAGGTCGTGAAATTATTGCTCACCTCGACAGTGGTCAACTCTATAAAGTGGAAGTCAGCGGCAATGCTGAAACCATCTATTTACCAGTCGACGAAGCCGATCAAACCAGGATAGGCGTAAATAAAACAGAAAGTAGTTTTGTGGTTATGTACTTCAAAGAAAAGAAAATAGATAAAATCATTCTTACTTCTGCTTCCAGTGGCGCAGTCTATCCGCTAGGAGAATTACAAGGACCGGACTTGTACCTTAAAAATTATAGCTGGCAAGCTGAAAAACGTCCACTTACCAGATTTGATCTGATTCAGACTCCTCGTTAAGTACTTTCTTTTCCCTATACCCTGTATGGAAACGACTCACTTTTTTATTGATTATCAAAGTGGATGGGATATTTTCCAAGAAACCCTCACCTTCAGTGCACACATTCAGCCAACTTTGGTAACTAATCAGCATTATACTGAATCGGGAGATCTGAGTGGTATTCCGTGGCATTTTGATGATTTTCCCTCCTTCTGGAAATAAATTCTCAAATTCTTGAAATGATTCCTTGAAGACAGGATTATTGTGAATCAGTTTATTCTCATCGATGAAACTAACTCTTATTTTATCATTGTTTTTTAATAATCTTTTGGCATATCGTATCAGAAACTCATCATTTTCATTTTGCAAAAAGATTAATGCACTCGATACCGAAGTATAACCCCGATTTATAAACACTCCAACACTACATCGACTGTGTTCGATAAAATATCTTGTTTTATCTTTGATCAAAGTACCTGGATAAAAAATCTCCTTCTGTCGGGTCACCTTGTTTATCACATTGTCTACCCACTGCAAAGGTTTAAATCGAGCTGATTCTTTCGTAAATTTTATTCCTGAGAGAGAAACACCTGCACCAACCAATAGAAAATCAAAATTGTTTTGGTTAGTGGTCCTTACAACACCCTGTTCAATATTATCCGCAATCTGATATTCTGTTTTTAGTTCTACATTCAATGCAGAGGCTTCCTGACTAATTGGAAGAAAACTCTCTTTTGCAAATTCCTCACTATACATTGGATTGGTATCAGCTCCTGGTGTTATATGCAAAGCCGTTACTCTTAATGTGTTTTTCACTCCATCAAGCAATGTATTTGCTAAATTCAACAAAGCACCACCTCCTTGAGGATTTCCTATCGAAATAAGTACTTTGAAGATACCCAAAGACTTCTTTTCCTGATATTCAGCCTCCAAATCCCTGTATGGAAAAATCTTGTGAATCAAATACAACAAGGGGCTTGTTAAAAATGTTGAGGCTAATGCCATGATTACCATCATCGCAAATAATGTAGGTGAGATGATACCCATGTCGTACCCTATATTCAACACCACAACTTCCATTAATCCGTGAGTATTCATCAAAGCACCAATAGATAAACTATCCCTCCAATTCTGCTTTACAAATCGTGCAGTTAGTGTAGTCCCTACAAATTTACCAATAAAAGCAAATAAAATTAAGTAACCTGCATAACTCCAAACATAGGAACTATTCAACAAGCTTAAATCTGTTCGTAAACCTGTATATACAAAGAAAAGCGGGAACAAAAGTGTTAGTGCCAGGTCTTCAACTTTCTCAACAAGAATGCGCCTAAATCCGGGAATTTCAGGCATAATTACACCTACCATAAAGGCTCCAAATAAGGCATGTATTCCTATCAATTGTGTCGCTAAGGAAGAGACTACCAATAGCAGAAAAATAAATGCTACCACCGAACGGTTCAAAACCTCCAGGTTTTGATAATATGAACCGATCCGTTTAAGGAAGGGTTTAATAACCAATAACATTAAAAGAATATAAACCATTGCCATGGCAATGGTTGGAAGTGAAGCTATAAAGTTACCTGATTTAGAAATAGATATAACAATTGCTAAAATACACCATGCAGCCACGTCATTAAATGCAGCACTTGCGATGGAAATCTGCCCCATCATGGTTTTACTCAATCCTTTTTCATGTACAATTCTTGCCAGCACTGGGAAAGCAGTAATGCTCATTGATATTCCTATAAATAAAGCGAATGCAACAAAAGGTGTGTTTCCAAGAGCAAATTCTGCATAAGAATAATAGGCAAACAAGATACCCATGAAGAAAGGAATGATGATACTAGCCAAAGCAATTACTACTGCGATTTCAACCTTCCCCTTTAATGAGTCAAAACTTAATTCCATGCCGATGACAAACATAAACAACACCAAGCCAACCAGACTAAGAATATGCAGGTTTCCGATGGTTTCGGCAGCAAATAAAAAATGGAAAAACTCTGGATAAAACATCCCCAATACCGAGGGACCCAATACTATACCCGCAATAATCTCTGCTATCACTGTGGGCTGTCCGAGACGAACAAATATGGCACTGATGATACGGGTTGCAATTAAAATTGCAATTATCTGTAACAAGAGCATAGATGCTGGCTCTGTCAAATTATGCAGTACCGTATGCTTGAAGGTATCCGTTAACCCTAAAGTGTTGTGTTGCTGCAAACTATTGTCTGTCGCATACACATCAAAAACCGCAGCCTTGTTGAAGATCAAATACGATAATCCTCCAAAAACGACTAACAACATCAAGTTCAAAGTCCATGTGTTTACTGGTTTTCTTTTCATAGGTTGAATGTATTACATGTGAACTAGGTCACACTCCTTTAAAGTTTTAGTTCTTCCAGACTGATCAACTTATTAACAATTGCATAAATTGTTAAACCAGCAGTGGAATGGATTTCTAATTTTCGAGCTATATTTCTCCGGTGCGAAATTACTGTATGTGTTGATAAAAACAAATGGGTAGCAATTTCCTTGTTTGTCATACCTCTTACTACGCAAGTCAAAATCTCTTTTTCCCTGGTACTTAAAATCTCAGCATCTTCTACAATTCCAGAATCTTCCTCAAATTCAAGAATCTTGTCTAATTTTTCACGTATACTTTCCAAACTGTCAAACAAGGAAATGATACCATCGTATTGTTCCAATATAGACCGATCAGTCATTGCACTTTCCAATGCCAAAAACTTGGTTGTTTTTAAATTGGACTCATCACGCAATGCTTCAAAGTGATAATGACAACCTTGTGAAGGATTTAATAAAATGACATCCGGACTATGCATTTTTAAATACCCACTGATTGCCTCAAGTGAATTTACCTCATGAATATTGAATCTCAATCCCGGAATCTTTTGCAAAGTTCCAACGATACCCGTTCGCAATATATAGGAAGGTTCACAAATTACTATTTTAATATTATCTTCCGACATTAAAATCCTTTCTCAATTTCTTCAACAATAGGTACAAAAAAGAAATCTTCAACCTGATTGTGTGTATGTAAATCCCTTTCACAAGCCAATAGGTCAAACAGCACATCATTCAACAAATAATTTGGACCTTGAGCAGGATAATACTTTATCAGAATATTTTTCAAGTCAGTTAGTTTCGAATCAATATTCTCGTGGTTCTTTTCAAATTCTTCTATACTGTATTGCACTTGCCTATCCCCCTCCAACATTCTCAATACATAAGGGAAAACCAGTGTGTTCTCATGTTCCATGTGTTTCTGCACCTCCTTCACATAATCATCAAAAAAAGTCAGAATCATCTGGTTGTAATTGTTGTTTTCTTTTGTGGCACTTATAGCTTCAACTAATTTTTTTCTGATTTCAGGCAATTTGTAACTTATAAAATAAGAATGTGCACTTTTTAAATAACCAATCAATGACGCTAAGGATATATTGGGATATTCACTTTTAGCCGGCTCTCTTCCAAAACTAACAAAATTTACAACCGACATGAAAGTATGCTCATGTACATTGTTGATTTTACATACTTCCTTGATGCTTTTATCTCCAAATCCTAGTGCAAATCCGAAACGGGTGATCGTAAGAAGCAAAGCTGAATTTTCCTTGATTAAGTCATTCATCTTACTGCTGGAGGTGATTTGATGTTGAGTCATAGTTTAATTTCATTGCTTGCAAACACCACCTATAATCATAGTGTGGGTTTGATATCATTCACTTTGTTTTACTTTCCTAACAAAAATGTGTCTACTTAGTTCAAAATACCTCAGTGAGACTTTCTCAATCCAAATCCTATTCAGTTAGGAATATAATTACGTTCTCGACACTTCTCTGACAAACTCCACAGAACGAATCCGCTTTATTATCCTTCATTCGACAAGTAATTGCCGGTCTGTACATTCCTTTACTAAGATATCCCCCCCCTTCAAAAACACCTACTTTCACTTTCTCAGCGTTATTGACTGGAGTCGGTATTTCAGTATCCTTTTCTAGCATATCCTTCCATTTGACATCAAAATTAACCAAAGAAGTGATGTTTGGCTCCCAAGGTTCTTTGTGTATATCATACATTGCATCCAACACATCCGAGTGTTCATAATAATATTCATCACCCAGCCCTGCAAAAGAATGACCAAATTCATGAACAGTTACATACAAAGCATTGGGGCCATCTGAAGATGTTAAGGCATAATGATTGTAAATTCCACCACCACCGTATTGAGTACTGTTGGCCAAAATGTAAATCACATCATAAGGAACTTCAGCCGCATAATCACGGGTAGCAAATACAGCATTGGTAGTTAGATATCTGGGTGAATAAAAAGTATGATAATGAGAAGAAAGAGCCGATTTGACCCACTCATCTTTCTGTGGTTTGGAGATTCCAGATTCCTTAGCATTTGCTCCTACTGCATAGAAATTGATTCTTCGCTCGTACTTGCTAAAGGGTTGATGCGATAATATGTGTGAACGGAGATTCTCTGCATCTTTGAAAAACTTTTCAATTTCAGCCTGGGAATAACCTTCAGCAATTACAGCTATATCAATTGCTTTTGATTCATCTTTTTCTGCAACCCATTTCTTTAAGGGTACCTTCTGAGATTTAAAATTCTTGATTAATTCATCCTTGGGATTGATGAAAAATTCAGATTTTAATTGCCAGTTTTCAAGGTCAATTCTTTCCTTTATCTGAACTAAAACCGTTTTTTGAGGGAATGGGAATTGAATCGTTTGTTCAAAACTTTTAAACATCGTCTTGGACTCAGCTGTGGTTTGCCATTCAAAAAACAAAGAACTAAATCCATCCGTATAAATTAATTCATTGTTCAAACTGTCACGAATTTCGAAACAATATTCCCCAAGATTCAATCTTTGATTCAGATGTGACTTTCTTCCTCCCCAAAAAGGCTCTTTTAGAATCTTTTCAACAAACACATTGCTTTGGCTATAATTTCCTGCAAAATGGAAATCAACACGGCAACTTTCGTTTGTAAAATTGGAATTGAAATCGACCGCCTTGAGTGGACTCCAAAAAATCACACAAAACATGGTAAAATACAGCATTTTAGTCATATGGCATTGCATTAAATCAATAAAAAAGTAAAAATAGTAAATTATCTGTAGTATTGACAAAACCAAGCTTTTTTTGTAACTTTGCACAACAAAAATCTCTAAATTTTTAAAATGGATAATAAAAGAATTAAAACGGCTTTAGTCTCTGTTTATCACAAGGATAATCTGGAAGAAATCATAAAAAAACTGCATGCAGATGGTGTTGAATTTATTTCAACCGGAGGAACTCAAACCTTCATTGAATCATTGGATATTCCATGTAGTGCTGTTGAAGAGCTTACTGGATACCCTTCAATCCTAGGTGGCCGTGTTAAAACTTTACATCCAAAAGTGTTTGGAGGTATACTTGCCCGTAGAGAATTGGATAAGGATTTGCAACAATTGGATGAATATGAAATCCCTGAAATTGATTTGGTTATCGTTGACTTATATCCGTTTGAAGCAACAGTTGCAGCTGGTGCTGATGAACAAACTATCATTGAAAAAATTGACATAGGTGGTATCTCTTTGATCCGCGCTGCTGCCAAAAACCACAAAGATGTTGTCATTATTGCTTCTAAACAACAATATCAACCATTTTTAGATATCATAAGCAATAATGGTGCTCAAACCTCATTGGAAGAAAGAAGATGGTTTGCCAAAGAGGCATTTGCGGTTTCTTCGCATTACGACTCAGCTATCTTCAATTATTTTGATGGAGCTGAAGAAAGTGCTTTCCGCAGTACTGAAAGCAATGCAAAAGTACTTCGTTATGGGGAGAATCCTCACCAGGCAGGCAAATTCTTCGGTGATTTTGAGTCTATGTTCGAACAAATCCAGGGAAAAGAAATCTCTTACAACAATCTATTGGACATAGATGCAGCTGTCAATCTGATCAATGATTTTGAAGATATTACATTTGCAATCTTAAAACACAACAATGCCTGTGGAATTGCATCAAGACCTGTTTTAGTTGATGCTTGGAATGCGGCTTTAGCGGGTGATCCTGTTTCTGCTTTCGGCGGCGTTCTTGTGACAAATGCTGTGGTTGATAAAGAAACTGCTGAAGAAATCAATAAATTGTTCTTCGAAGTTATCATCGCTCCAGATTACGATCTTGAGGCCCTTGAAATTTTAGGTCAAAAGAAAAACAGAATTATCCTAATTCTTAAGGATAACAAAATGAAATCAAAACAATTCCGCTCTTTATTGAATGGAGTATTGGTTCAAGATAAAGATTTGCAAACAGAAACTGTAGATGATTTGAAAGTAGTAACTAAACTTTCCCCATCTGAGCAAGAAATCGAAGATTTACTTTTTGCAAATAAAATTGTAAAACATACAAAATCCAATGCTATCGTATTGGCTAAAAATAAACAAATGTGTTCAAGCGGTGTTGGTCAAACATCTCGCGTGGATGCTTTGGAACAAGCTGTTTCAAAAGCCGCAACCTTCAACTTTGATTTGAATGGTGCTGTCATGGCTTCTGATGCCTTTTTCCCTTTCCCCGACTGTGTAGAAATTGCGAAAAATGCTGGTGTTACAGCAGTAATTCAACCAGGAGGTTCTATTAAAGATCAGGATTCTGTAGACTATTGCGACAATAACGAGATGTCGATGGTAGTAACGGGTTTCCGTCATTTCAAACATTAATACATTTAAAAAATGGGATTTTTTTCTTTTACTCAAGAAATTGCTATTGACTTAGGTACAGCCAATACCATTATAATCCATAACGATAAAATCGTCGTGGACGAGCCTTCTGTTGTTGCTCTAGATCGACGTACCGACAAATTAATTGCCATTGGGGAGAAAGCTCGCCAGATGCAAGGAAAAGAAAATGAAGGTATCCGTACTGTTCGTCCTTTGCGTGATGGTGTGATTGCAGACTTCTATGCTGCTGAATTGATGATCAGAGGTATGATCAAAATGATTCCAACCAAAAATTATCTTTTTACTCCGTCCTTGAAAATGGTGGTATGTATTCCTTCCGGAAGTACTGAAGTTGAGATTCGTGCCGTACGCGACTCTTCTGAGCATGCCGGTGGACGTGAAGTTTATATGATTTATGAACCAATGGCTGCTGCAATCGGTATCGGAATTGACGTTGAAGCTCCTACTGGTTGTATGATTGTAGATATAGGTGGAGGTACTACCGAAATTGCTGTAATTTCTTTGGGAGGTATTGTTTCCAATAAATCGATTCGTATTGCTGGTGACGACCTAACTACTGATATCGTAGAATATATGGGTCGTATGCACAATATCAAAGTAGGTGAAAGAACTGCGGAACTTATTAAAATCAATGTGGGAGCTGCTCTTACAGATCTTGAAGATGCACCCGACGATTATATTGTTCGTGGTCCTAACCGAATGACTGCCCTTCCTATGGAAGTTCCAGTTTCTTATCAGGAGATTGCTCATTGTTTGGAAAAATCTATTTCCAAAATCGAAGCTGCCATCCTAAGTGCTTTGGAACAAACACCTCCAGAATTGTATGCAGATATAGTAGAAAGAGGTATTTATCTTGCTGGTGGTGGAGCTTTGCTTAGAGGTTTGGACAAACGTCTGACCGACAAACTGAACATTCCGTTCCATATTGCTGAGGACCCTTTAAGAGCCGTAGCACGTGGTACCGGTATTGCTCTTAAAAATGTGGATAAATTTTCATTCTTAATACGATAAAAACCTGGGCCGGACTTCATCATCCGGCCTTTTTTTAATTCCATGAGGAAACTGATTCAATTTCTGATTAGAAATAGCGACTTGTTTTTATTTGCTGTTTTTCAACTATTTGCACTGATTCTGGTCGCAAACTATTCTGCATATCAGAGAAGTATCTTCCTTTCTTCAACCAATAAAACGGTGGCCTCTGTTCTCGAGATCAACAATCAAGTGCTCGAATTCTTTAATCTGGGTTCCGAAAATCAAAGACTTTCAGAAGAAAACGTCCGTTTGCAAAATGAAATTATATTTTTGAGAAACATAATTGATCTGACCAAACCGGATACTACGGAATTGCAAAGTATGATTACCGCAGATAGAGAATTGGAATACATCGATGCTAAAGTCATAAGTAACAGTACGAATAAGTCCCTAAACTATATCACTCTCAATAAGGGCAGAATCCATGGTATTGCTCCTGATATGGGAGTGATCAACTCTGAAGGGGTAATCGGTATAATCTCCAAAGTCACGGATCATTATTCTAGCGTTATTTCTATTCTGAATACCAAATTGCAAATCAATAGTAAATTTATAAACAGTCAGTATTCGGGCCCAATAGAATGGCAGGGAACTGACAGTCGCTATGTGAAACTAAACGATATTGCCCGACATGTAAAATTCTCACTGGGAGATACCTTGGTGACCAGTGGATATACCAGAGCTTTTCCTGAAGGTATAATGATAGGTACTATCGATGATTTTAATATCAGTGAAAGTGATCCTTTTTATAATATCAAGGTTAAACTTTCTGCAGACTTTCGATCGATCACCTTTGTGAAGGTTATTAAACTGAAATATGCAGAGGAACAAAGGATTCTTGAATCAACAAATGAAAAAGAATAAAACAGATGCTGGTACTTTTACAAAATACAATTCGTTTGGCTTTATTGCTTCTGGTCCAAATCCTGGTAATGAACAATATTCATTTTCTGGGTTTTGTGAATCCTTATATCTATGTACTAGCTATTTTATTGTGGCCTGCAAGATTGGACCGAAAATTAGCGATGACCCTTGCCCTTGTTATAGGATTGATCTTGGACACTTTCAATAATACTCCGGGTGTTCATACTTCTGCATCTGTACTGGTTGCCTATCTTCGCAAACCGTTTATCAATGCAATTGTAGACCTGGAAGAAGGAGCCAACCCTACTCCTTCCCTTAGAAGCTTCGGTATCTCAAAATTCATAAAATACATACTGATACTTGTTTTTATTCATCATTTCACTTTGTTTATGCTTGAAGTGTTCAGTTTCGATAATTTTGGAATTACCCTTTTGCGAACAATCGTAAACACTTTGATCACAATCATTATTCTGCTTGGAATTCAAAGTTTTACTAAAGAATAGACATGGCTAAAGATACTTTGCAACAACGGAAATGGACTGTGATGGGAATTTTTACTTTCATCGTACTGATCTATATCCTGCGACTTTTCTATTTGCAAATAATTGAAACCAAATACAAACAAGGTGCTGATAGTAATGCCTTTCTAAACAAAACTGTCTTTCCTCCCCGTGGTTTGATTTATGATCGTAACAATAAATTATTGGTTTACAATAAACCGGCTTACGATGTAGTCCTTATTATGCGTGAAATTCATAATCTGGATACCTTGGATCTATGTAGGTCTTTAAATATTTCTAAAGCTTATTTCGACGATAAAATTGCGGAAATTAAAGACCGTAAACGCAACCGGGGTTATTCTTCTTATACTCCTCAGGTTTTTATGACCCAACTCGATATCAAGGAAATTGCAACTTTTCAACAGTATCTGTTTAAATATCCTGGCTTTTATGTACAAAACCGTACCCTAAGAGAATATACTTACAACAGTGCAGCACACGTTCTTGGAAGTATAGGCGAAGTTTCCAGAAGGAGATTGGAAAAAGATCCATATTACAAAATGGGTGATTATATCGGACGAGATGGTGTAGAATATACTTATGAAGAGGCTTTAAGAGGTGTTAAAGGGGAGGAAATCTTGCTTCGCGATTCAAAAGGCCGTATCAAAGGTAAATATAAGGATGGTGAAATGGATGTTGCTGCCAAGTCTGGTAGTAATCTTAAATTAACCATAGACATCGACCTGCAAATGCTGGGCGAAAAGTTGATGAATGGTAAAATGGGAAGCATAGTTGCAATCGAACCTAAAACAGGGGAAATTCTGGCTGTTGTTTCAAATCCCAATTGGGATCCATCCATCCTGGTAGGTCGTCAACGCTCGAAAAACTATTCTGCACTTGTTAAGGATCCAACCAAACCTTTAATGAACAGAGCTACTCAAGCTCAATATCCTCCAGGATCTACTTTTAAGACCGTTCAAGCGCTTGTATTACAACAAATGAACGGAATCACACCCCGAACGCAATTCGCTTGTAATGGGCCCGAATCCTACCCCATCAAATGTACACACCATCACGGTTCTCCTGTAAGTCTACTGAATGCGATAGAACAAAGTTGTAATCCTTATTTTTGGAATTCATTCAAGTCTGCACTCGAAAAGAATGGTTATGGAAAGAAGAATGTGAATTTTAAAAACAATTATCAGGAATGGGTAGATATTATCAAGAGTTTTGGGTTTGGTGCCAAATTTTCTGATTCAGATATCTACGAGCAATCCAGAGGAAATATTCCATCTCAGAAATTTTATGGAAGATATTTTGGAGAAACGGGTTGGCGTGCATTAACTATTCGATCCTTATCTATAGGACAAGGGGAGGTCTTGGCTACTCCGCTTCAAATTGCAAATTCTATGGCCGCTATAGCTAATGAGGGATATTATATTACTCCTCACTTAAATAAGCATGACTCTATGTTGTTGCGAAAACATGAGGTTTTGGTGGATAAAAAATATTTCCCTATCGTGATTGAGGGTATGTGGCGTGTGTTTGAATTTGGTACCGGTAGATATTACAAAATTGAAAATACCAGTATGTGCGGTAAAACGGGTACCGTTCAAAATCCACATGGTAAAGACCACTCTTTATTTGCTGGTTTTGCTCCCCGTGAGAATCCACAGATTGCCATAGCTGTTGTAGTCGAAAATGCAGGCTTTGGTGCAACCTGGGCAGCTCCCATTGCAAGTATGATGATGGAACAGTTTATTTATGGCAAAGTAGAAAGAACTGAATTATTAGATCGAATTTCCACTAGTATTTTAAACGCTGATGTCAAAAAAAGATAATATACACAGAACCATAGATTGGACTACGGTTATCTATGTGGTAATTTTGGTTACCATGGGATGGTTTAGTATCTATGGCGCTAGTTATGACTTCGAATACGAGGGAAGTATCTTTAGTTTCGACCAGCGTACAGGCAAACAATTGGTTTGGATACTTAGTTCTTTTGCTTTGGGTGGTATGATACTTCTGCTTGACCATCGCATTTTTAATTATTTTGCGTGGTATATCTATGGATTTGTGATACTGATCCTTATGTTTACGCTTGTCGCACCTAGTTCCATCGTACCGGATATCAAAGGTTCACATTCCTGGATAGTAATTGGACCTATCAGTTTTCAGCCAGCTGAGCTGGCTAAGATTGCAACTGCATTGGTATTAGCCAAATACATGGGCAAATATAATTTTAAAATAAAAGGCTGGAAGGATTTATTCCCTTTGGTTATGATTATTTTTCTTCCTTTTGCCTTGATTATATTGCAAAAAGAAACCGGTTCTGCTTTGGTTTTCCTTGCCTTTATGTTTATGTTGTACAGAGAGGGAATGTCGGGATTGGTTTTGGTTTTATTTGCCATTACTATTCTATTGTTTGTAATCGTAATCAAATTCAGTATAGTACCCATCTTCAATGGTAGTGCCACCCTTGGTTTTGTCCTGACTATGGCAATGATACAAATATTCCAATTTGTATATGCCTTTTTTTATAGCCGCAACCGTCCTGCATCCGTTTGGTTTATCATTGGGATTACTTCCTTTTACCTGATTGGCTATATACTAGGTTTATTTTACAATATAAACTACGATATATACATTTTGACTATAGCTACATTGGGAAGCATCTATTGGGTGTTTGTCGAATTAAAATACCGCTTTCGAAAATATCCATTGGTTGTGTTGATTTCATTGTTCGCCATAGGATTCTCCTTCGGGTCAGAATATATTTTCAATAAAATTCTGGAACCTCATCAAAGAGGCCGTATAGAAGTACTGCTCGGAATGAAAGAAGATCTTACCGGTGCTGGGTATAATGTCAATCAATCAAAAATCGCTATAGGATCCGGTGGTTTCTGGGGTAAAGGATTTCTAAATGGTACTCAAACCAAACTCAAATATGTTCCTGAACAAGATACAGATTTTATCTTTTGTACTATCGGCGAAGAACATGGATTCTGGGGATCCACCTTGGTATTGATCATTTACTGGTTATTAATTATGCGAATAATCACAATAGCTGAAAGGCAGAGAGAGAACTTTCACAGAATCTATGCATATAGCGTAGCTAGTATATTCTTCTTTCACCTAATGATCAACATTGGTATGGTTATCGGTATAATGCCTGTTATAGGCATACCTCTGCCATTCTTTAGCTATGGTGGTTCGTCGCTTTGGGGATTTACTATCCTTTTGTTTATTCTTATCCGCATGGACAGCTCGCGACTTGAACGGAATTAAAAAAACGGATAGCTGAAAATTGAGCTATCCGTTTTGCTTATTGAATTGGTTTATTAAATAAACTCTACACTTCGCTTGATGAAATTGGCTAATGCCTCACCTTTCAACATATTGTTTGATAAAAGAGCCAAATCAACCAATTGACGTACTGATTTGTTGTCTGCAGCATATGCTTTGTAGATCTCTTCTTTCTGAGCCTTCATTGCATCTATATCCTTGCCCATGTGTTCGAGCTTCTCTTTCTCATCAGCAGGAATTTCTTCTTCTTTCTTGTCTTTATGACTGGATTTGATTTCTTCTCTTTGACTTTCCAATTGTGACAATGCAGTTAGTACTGGTTGAATTTTTTCCTCCAACTGTGACTCCTGTGATTTAATCAATTGATCTACCAAAGGATGAGCTGTATTCAAAACCAGATTGTAACTGTCTGGCATTTCTCCATAAAAACTCATCATTCCACCCTGCAATGCCGACATTTCCTTCATGCGTCGCATAAACTCATTCTGAGTAATTAGTACCGGATTGGCTTGGGGTGAAAGTTGTTCAAAACTTACAACAAAATCTGTTTTCTCTATGGTTGGAATTTGTGATTTAAACATCGTGATCAAAGCATCTTTCTGATTTTCATTCAGACTAACTTGGGCAAGCTCTTCTTTTTGAATAATCTTCTCAACAATATCACTATCTACCCTTACGAAACGGGTTTTAGGAAATTTCTGCTCCAATTGACTTACCAAATGCACATCTAATTGACCATCCATCAACAATACATCATAACCTTTATCTTTGGCATTTTGAATATAGGAATATTGCTCATCCTTGTTGGTGGTGTAAAGGTAAATTACATCTCCGTTTTTATCTTTTTGGGTCTCTTCCACCAAAGTTTTGTATTCTTCTAAGGTATACAATTTGCTATCTACACTTTTAAGAAGGGCAAATTTCTCTGCTTTTTCATAGAACTTTTCATCCGAAAGCATTCCGTATTGAATGAATATTTTCAAATTATCCCATTTCTGTTCAAATTGCTCCCTGTCGTTTTTAAAGATCTCAGCCAAACGGTCAGCTACTTTTTTGGTAATATGGCCTGAAATTTTCTTTACATTGGCATCACTCTGCAAATAACTTCTGGATACATTCAGTGGAATATCGGGTGAGTCGATAACTCCATGCAAAAGAGTTAAATAATCAGGAACAATATTCTCCACGTGATCAGTTACAAATACCTGGTTACAATAAAGTTGTATCTTGTTCCTTTGTAATTCAATATTGTTTTTGATTTTTGGGAAATACAAAATACCAGTCAAATTAAATGGAAAATCTACATTCAAATGTATATGAAACAATGGGTCTTCACTCATCGGATAGAGTTCACGATAAAAAGAAGCATAATCTTCATCATTCAAATCAGCTGGTTTTTTCGTCCATGCAGGTTGAGTATTGTTGATTACATTGTCTTCCTCCGTTTCAATTTCTTTTCCATCTTTCCAATCCTTCTTCTTGCCAAAAACAACAGGAACAGGTAAAAATTTACAATATTTCTCCAATAATTCCTTAATCTTAGCATCTTCTAGAAAATCCTTGTTTTCATCATCTATATGCAATACTATATCAGTTCCGCGGTCCGACTTGATCGTTTCTTCCAAACTATATTCAGGATCACCCTTGCATGACCAATGTTGAGCTACCGTATTTTCTTTGAATGATTGTGTGAAAATTTCAACTTTCTTAGATACCATGAATGAAGAATAGAAACCTAAACCGAAATGACCAATGATGGCTTGAGCATCTTTTTGATACTTTTCAACAAATTCCTCTGCTCCAGAAAAGGCAATTTGATTGATATATTTCTCTATTTCTTCAGCTGTCATACCAATACCTCTATCTGAGATTGTGATGGTACCTTTCTTTTGATCAACATCCACTCTTACAGCTAAGTCTCCCAACTCACCTTTAAATTCTCCAACAGATGATAGTGTTTTCAATTTCTGCGTTGCATCAACCGCATTTGAAACCAATTCACGCAAAAAGATTTCGTGATCACTGTATAAAAATTTCTTGATGACGGGGAAAATATTGTCGCTGGTTACCCCAATGTTTCCTTTAGACATAATTTTATAGTTTTTATTAAGTTTTACAATTTTTCAAATTTGCTTTTGACAAATTGAATGCCAACGCAAAACATCTGTCATTCTGGCAGTAAATCGTTTTAATTCCGCTATATCACAACTTATTTGTAAATTTGTAAGTTTATTTAGGGTGTAATTGTAGAATATTAAACAATCTATAAATTTCTCTGTTTCATATTATTGATTTGTAGATAATTTTAAATGTATTCTAGAGTACATAGTGCTATCCACTTGAAATATAGAAAACATGAATTTAAAACCCTTTGTATTAACAACTTAATCAAGTTAAAGTCTAAAAGACAAAACAGAAAATGGATTTCAAATACGATGTAATAGTAATAGGTGCAGGTCATGCAGGAAACGAGGCTGCCTGTGCTGCCGCTAATTTGGGTTCAAAAACATTGTTAATCACAATGGATATGAATAAAATTGGTCAAATGAGTTGCAACCCTGCAGTCGGTGGAATAGCTAAAGGTCAGATAGTCAGAGAAATAGATGCAATGGGTGGACAAATGGGTATAGTTACTGATCGCAGTGCCATCCAGTTTCGAATGCTCAACAGGTCCAAAGGTCCTGCGATGTGGAGTCCTCGTTCTCAAAGTGACAGAAAGGCTTTTATTGAAGAGTGGACTCAAATAATTTCAAATACCCCTAATTTATATCTTTGGCAAGATACGGTGAAGCAGCTGATTTTCGAAAACAATTCGGTGGTGGGCGTTCTCACAGCTATGGGTGTAGAGATGCGTGCCAAAGCTGTTGTTATGACAGCAGGCACTTTTTTGGGTGGTTTGATGCATATAGGAAAAACGCAATTGAAAGGGGGTCGTGTGTCTGAACCTGCATCTTTTGGAATAACCGAACAACTGATGTCTATTGGCTTCACTACGGATCGGATGAAAACAGGTACTCCTTGTAGGATAGATGGTAGAACCATAAACTTCGATAAACTAACGGAACAAGAGGGTGAAAATGATTTTCATAAATTTTCTTTTCTACAAGAAGCAAAAAGAGAACTTCCTCAACGTAGTTGTTGGATTACCTATACCAACGAAACAACTCATGATGTAATTCGGAAAGATCTGGAGGACTCTCCAATGTATAATGGTCAAATCCAAAGTATAGGTCCACGCTATTGTCCAAGTATAGAAACAAAGGTGGTTACCTTTGCTGATAAAATTTCTCATCAATTATTTCTAGAACCGGAAGGAGTAAATTCTCAAGAATACTACTTGAATGGTTTTTCTTCATCACTCCCGCTGCAGACCCAAATTGAAGCCATCCATACGATATCCGGATTGGAGAATGCGCAAATTTATCGTCCTGGTTATGCCATCGAATACGACTTCTTTGATCCTACTCAGTTAAAACATACACTCGAAACGAAAAAGATTAAAAACTTATTTTTTGCAGGACAAGTTAACGGAACTACTGGTTATGAAGAAGCTGGTGGACAAGGTTTAATTGCTGGTATCAATGCCCATATTAATTGTCATGGTGGTAAAGAATTTACGCTGGCAAGGGATGAAGCATATATCGGGGTGCTAATCGATGATCTAGTGACTAAAGGAGTCGACGAACCCTACCGGATGTTTACTTCAAGAGCTGAGTATCGTATTCTTCTTCGTCAGGATGATGCCGATATGCGCCTTACCGAGAAAGCTTATGAACTGGGTCTGGCTGATTCAAATAGAAAACAACAATTGGATGAGAAAAAATTAGAAGAGGAAAAATTGATACAGTTTATAAATAACTATTCGATTAAACCTGCCTACATCAATTCATTTCTAGAATCGAAAGGAACTACAGCTCTTAAACATGGTTGTAAATTGTATGATCTATTGCTTCGACCACAACTCGATTTAAACTTACTGGCTGAAGGTGTTCCTGCTTTGAAAAAACAACTGGATCTGATTCAAAACAGAAAAGAAGAAATTATAGAAGCAACCGAAGTGATTTTAAAATATCAAGGCTATATTGAAAGAGAGAAATTAATAGCCGATAAATTGCAACGATTGGAAAATATAACAATTAAGGATAAATTTGATTATCAAAATATTCAATCAATCTCTACAGAAGCAAGACAAAAATTGATTAAAATCAACCCGGAAACAATAGGACAAGCTAGTAGAATTCCTGGAATTTCTCCTAGCGATGTTAACGTATTATTGGTTTTAATGGGACGATAAAAAATCACGTTTCACGTGAAACAATTGAACTAAAAAAAATAGATTCACTATAGAATAACTTCAATATATAATGAAATCTGAATTGAAAGAACAAATAAAATCACTTCCTGACAGCCCGGGAGTTTATCAATATTTTAATTCAAAGGATGAAATTATATACATCGGAAAAGCAAAAAATCTCAAAAGAAGAGTATCTTCCTACTTTAACCGAATACACGATAATGATAAAACTACTGTACTAGTTAATCAAATTGCAAATCTGAAATACATTACGGTTGAAAGCGAAGAGGATGCGCTGCTATTAGAGAACAATCTTATCAAACGATACCAACCTAGGTACAATATTTTACTGAAAGACGGTAAAACCTATCCTAGTATTTGCATTACAAACGAAGCTTTTCCGAGAGTTTTTAAAACTAGAAATATTATTAGAAATGGATCAAAATACTTTGGTCCTTATAGTTCGAATTATACAGTGGATACATTAATTGAATTCATACATCAAATTTATCCCATTCGTACTTGCAAATTAGCCCTCACCAAAGACAATATTGAAAACAATAAATTCAAACTCTGTCTGCAATATCATATAAAAAAATGCAATGGACCTTGCGAAAATCTGGAAAGCAGAGAGGCTTACAACAAACACATTAATGAAATAATCAAAATAATTTCTGGTGATGCCAACGAATTAGCTAAAATTTTGATTGATCAAATGAAAGAATTAGCTGAGCAATATAAATTTGAAGAAGCTCATAAACTGAAATTAAAGTACGAACAACTAGAAAATTTTAAAGCAAAATCTATTATCTCTAATACTGTTGTTGAACAAACGGATATATTTGGTTACGATGAAGACGAGAGTGCAGCCTATATTAATATGCTTCGTACTTTCAAAGGTTCTATTGTTCAAGGTTATACTATTGAGTATAAAAAAAGAACTGATGAAATCAAAGAAGATATTTTAGCTACGGCTATTTTTCAATTAAGAGAGAAATTCAACAGTGAATCAAAAGAAATAATAATTCCTTTTGAAATTGAATTTCCGATGAAAAACGTGCTCCTCACTGTACCTCAAAAAGGTGATAAAAAGAAATTATTGGATTTATCGATAAGTAATGTAAAACATTACAAACTGGAAAAACTGAAACAAACTGAAAAATTAAATCCGGAACAACGTGCAACTCAAATTTTAAAAGCTCTACAAGATAAGATTCACTTGCCGAATTTGCCAATGCATATTGAATGTTTCGATAATTCAAATATATCTGGAACTAATGCAGTAGCAGCTTGTATTGTTTATCAAAAGGCGAAACCATCGAAAAAAGAATATAGAAAATTTCATATTAAAACAGTTGCCGGTCCGGATGACTACGCTTCAATGCGCGAAGTTGTGTATAGAAGATACAAAAGGCTTGTGGATGAAAATAAACCCCTGCCTGATCTGATAATTACCGACGGTGGTGTGGGTCATATGGAATCTGTGCGTTCGGTTATTGAAGATGAACTGAAACTTAAAATTCCAATTGCTGGTTTGGCTAAAAATGACAAACACAAAACAAACGAATTACTGTATGGATTTCCTCCGATTTCAATCGGCATCAGTCCGAACGATATACTCTTCAAATTTCTTGCAGGTATTCAAGATGAAGTGCATCGATACGCGATTGAATTTCATAGAGACCTAAGAAGCAAAAAACAAATTGAATCTGAATTGGATCTGATAAATGGTATTGGCCCTAAAACCAAAACTGAACTTCTGAAAGTCCTGAAAAGTATAAAAAAAATACAGAATGCTTCCTTTGATGAACTTGAAAAAATTATCGGAACTAACAGAGCTTCAATTATTTACGATCATTTTTCGAAGAAAAGAAGCTCTGAGAATTAAATATTTATTTTTTCACGGACTAACGTAAGCAATAGTATAGACTTGAGCCTCTAAAAATGGGTATATTTGTGAAGAGAATTAAAATATAGATTTATTAAATAAAGTAGTATTAACAAGCGATAAAAATTATATCAATAAAATATAGTTGTTTATTATAAAACGAAACAACTTAACGAAATAAACTATAAAAGAATGAATACACTTCAAATTAAAAACATAGATGAAATAAATAAAATTGCAAAAGTGATAATTGATTTATTTGGTTCAAATAAAGTTTTCTTATTTAATGGCAAAATGGGTGCCGGTAAAACAACACTCATTAAAGCTATCAGTGAAACTATGGGAGTAGACCAAACTGTCAATAGTCCTACATTCTCCATTGTCAACGAATATGAAAGCGATAAAGGTGAAATTATTTATCACTTTGATTGTTATCGAATAAAAAACATAAAAGAAGCTCTTGATTTGGGAGCAGAGGAATACCTTTATAGTGGTAATTATTGTTTTATAGAATGGGCTGAAAATATAGCTCCTATCCTACCCGATTCAGCTGTCAATATTAACATCCTTGAAACAGAAAACGGAGTTCGGACAATTGAGTATAACAACTAAATATTGATTTTAACAAAAGTAGTAAAGCCTGTTTTTAAATACTACCATTGCTAACCTAAAGCAATATGAAAAAAAAGAAAATAGTTAAAATAGTTAAACATATTAAAAAACTAAACCGTGAAGAGGAAATTTATCTTCAGGGTAAAACTATACATGTGCAACATATCCAAAAATCAAAAAAAATTTATTCCAGAAAAAGCAAGTGGAACAAAGAGTAGAATTCTTAAATTATAATTTCGGGTTCTTCTATGCTATCTACTATTGCAAATAGTTCTGCTTTGGATTCCGCTCTTAACATTGCTACTCTTGTTTCTTTAAAATTAGGAATTCCCTTGAACAAGGGTGTAGCTGCCAAATGTCTTCTTGAATGTACTATTCCTCTGCGTTCATCCAACCAATCGATAGAAGCAAGAACATGATCCTTTAATATCTGTTTTCGCTCTTCAAAACTGAACAATGGATGTATTTCGCCAGTAGCAAAATAGTCCTTGATTTCAGCAAAAATCCAAGGTCTACCAATACTACCACGTCCTATCATTACCGCATCCACATTGTATTTATCAAAACATTCTTTGGCTCTTTCAGGACTAGTCACATCACCATTACCTATGATGGGTATCTTTACTCTTTGATTCTCTTTTACTTTTCCAATCAAGGTCCAATCGGCATCGCCTTTGTACATTTGCGCCCTAGTGCGACCGTGAACAGCTAAAGCTTGTATACCACAATCTTGCATCTGTTCAGCGAGACTAACAATAACTTTGGAATTATCATCCCATCCCAATCTTGTTTTGGCTGTTACGGGTAATTTAACAGCCTTGACTATCTCTGATGTGATTTTCAACATTTTTGGAATATCATTCAACAGTCCAGCTCCAGCACCTTTACCAGCTACCTTCTTTACAGGACAACCAAAATTGATATCAATTATATTTGCTCCAGCTTCCTCTGCTATTTTTGCAGCTTCTACCAGGGGTTCTACCTCTCTTCCATAAATTTGTACAGACACAGGACGCTCCTCTGGATATATGGTCAGTTTTTGTTCTGTTCGTTGTATATTACGAATCAATGCATCTGCAGAAACAAATTCTGTATAAACTAAATCAGCACCAAACTTCTTACATAATACCCTAAAAGCTGGATCTGTAACGTCTTCCATAGGTGCTAAAAACAATGGACGCTCTGGTAATTCAATATTCCCTATCTTCATTCAAATTGCTACTAAATAATCTAAAAATTCAGCTGTATAAACGAACTCCAAGTTAGGGAGTTAAATAAAACCCTGCAAAATTACGTAAAATCCATTAAAAATGAACGTAATTTAATAGATAGTCTGTATCTTTGCAATCGAAAAATTTTGAGTATTTACTTGATATTGAAATTTATAAGTCTTGAAAATTAAAATCCTTACATTCTTACTATTTTTTTACAAGTCAAATATACAGCCAACAGATTAAGTATTCTCCAAGCTGGTTTGGACCAAATGCTTCACCTGTACCTGAAATCGGAAATGCCCTAATTCCTTCTATCGCTGACTTTCAAATTCAGTTGGGTAGTCATCAGGGTCAAGGGGATCTAACCCAAGATCTAAAAGTAAAATTTGAATTCCCTTTACTGAAAGATCGTATCTCCCTAAAATTGTGGATGACTGCATTTGAATTGTATCAAGTCGATGAAAATACCTATACTAAGCGTGAAATGTTGGGAAAAAACATGGGGATTGCTTTGGGTGATGTCTATGTACAATCAAGATTCAGATTGATACCTGAAAATGAAATTTTTCCAAATATCATTATACAATCTACTTTGAAAACTGCTACTGGAACTCAATTTTATAATCGTCGGTATTTTGATACTCCATCCTATTATTTTGATTTGGAAATTGGTAAAAATTTTATTTGTACTGACAATTATAAATTAAGAGTCATTGCTGATATTGGTTTTTTTAGTTGGCAAATGTATAGCAGTGTTCAAAATGATGCTCCAATGTATAGTCTGAAAACAAATTTCCGAAGAAAATCCATTCAATTTGATACCGAAATTGCTGGGTATTCGGGTTGGAAATATAAATTGGAAGAAGGTTATGGCGATAGACCGGTTATATGGAGAAATCGTCTGAATTATTTTATTCAACAGAACGGTATTTTTTGTTCTTTTGAAAAAGGCTTGAGAGATTATCCTTACCAACAAATTAATATAGGATTATCTGTTCCATTGCATTTTATGCAACCCTATCGTTCTATCCAATAAGGATTCGATAGCTTGTCCACGTCACACAATTGAATTTATATATCGTTAAATGAAAAGAGAAGATATTGAGATCATGGCACCCGCCGGATCTTGGGAAAGTTTGTCAGCTGCAATCAATGCAGGTGCTGATTCAGTGTATTTTGGTATTGAAAAACTAAATATGCGAAGTAAATCAAGTAGTAATTTCACAACCAATGATTTACGTAAAATAGTTGCAATATGCAAGGAAAACAAGGTAAAATCATATTTAACTGTAAATACGATACTCTACGATAATGATTTAGCCTTAATGAAAGAAATCATTGACACAGCAAAAGAAGTAAAAGTTACAGCTATCATAGCATCGGATGTGGCTGCCTTGATGTATGCGAATAACATAGGAGTTGAAGTGCATTTATCAACACAATTGAATATAACAAATGTTGAATCCCTCAAATTCTATGCTCAGTTTGCTGATGTTGTAGTTCTTGCCCGTGAATTAAATATGGAACAAGTATCTCATATTTATTCTAAAATTGAAGAAGAAAATATCGTGGGTAAGAAGGGTGAAAAAATAAAGATCGAAATGTTTTGCCACGGCGCACTTTGCATGGCAGTTTCTGGAAAATGCTATTTGAGTTTGCACGAAAAAAATATTTCAGCCAACAGAGGAGCATGCAACCAGATTTGCAGAAGAGGATATATAGTAAAAGATAAAGATTCAGAAATTGAACTGGAAATTGACAATGAGTATATTATGTCACCAAAAGATCTTAAAACTATTTCTTTTGTGGATGAAATGCTCAAAGCTGGTGTAAGAGTCTTTAAAATTGAAGGTAGAGCCAGGGGTCCGGAATACGTAAAAAATGTAGTGACAGCCTATAAAGAAGCTATAGAGAGCGTTATCGATGGTAGTTTCTCAAACGAAAAAATAACCAAATGGGATTTAACATTATCGAAGGTATTTAACAGAGGATTTTGGAATGGATATTATCTTGGACAAAGACTAGGAGAATGGAGCAGTAATTACGGATCTGAAGCAACCCACAAAAAAGTATATATTGGAAAAGTTACCAATTATTTTTCAAAAATAGGGGTAGCCGAATTATTATTGGAAGCACAATATTTGGAAAAAGGTGACGAAATTCTAATAACCGGCGAAACTACTGGTGCATATGAAGATAAAATTGAGGAGATAAGAGTAGAATTAAATCCAGTGGAAAGAGTGGAAAAAGGAACTTATTTTTCAATTAAAACCTATGAAGCTGTTCGTAGAAATGATAAATTATACAAAATTGTATTGGCTAACAGTAAAAATAAACAATAAAAAAAGACAGAGAACGAAATGAACTGACCCAAAAGTTTGGTCGGATTAAAATTTAAAAGGACTGAATTCAAAAATTAACTGAACTCAGTCCTTTTGAGTTATGACATTTCCAACATTCGAAGTATTGGTTTCACTGCCTTGACACGGATTTCTTCATCTACCAATATTTCTGGATTCTCATTTTTTAAGCAAGAATAGAGTTTTTCCAAAGTATTAAGTCGCATAAAACTACATTCATTACATGCACAAGTGCTGTCATTGGGCGGAACAGGGATAAATTCTTTAGCTGGACTTTTCTTTTGCATTTCATGTAAAATACCTGATTCAGTGGCTACAAGAAATGAAGTACAATCCGATTGAATGGAAAAATTCAATAAGGCTTGAGTGGAACCTATAAAATCAGCCATTTTTAAAACGGTGCTTTTACACTCTGGATGTGCTAAAATCAATGAATCTGGATGCTCATTCTTTAATTTTACAAGCTTCTCAACCGAAAATTGTTCGTGTACATGACATGCACCATCCCACAACAACATCTTGCGACCGGTTACACTATTGATATAATCCCCTAAATTACGATCAGGACCAAAAATCAATTTTGCATCTGCTGGAAATTGATCTACTATTTTCTTTGCATTCGTAGAAGTTACAACCACATCTGTAAGTGCTTTAACGGCAGCAGTTGTATTTACATAGGAAATTACCGTATGATCGGGATGAGCGCTTACAAAAGCTCCAAACGCGTCAGACGGACAAGAATCAGCAAGAGAACAACCTGCTTCTAAATCTGGAACCAATACTTTCTTGGTTGGTGAAAGTATTTTTGCGGTTTCACCCATAAAATGCACTCCACACAATACGATAATATCGGCATCAGTTTTTGCTGCCCATTGTGCAAGAGCCAAACTGTCACCAACAAAATCGGCAACATCCTGAATATCTCCCATTTGATAATAATGAGCCATAATGACTGCATTCTTTTCTTTTCTCAAATGGTTTATTTCTTTTATTAATTCTTCTTTTGACATATGAAATTGAAACTACTATTATTATTATTTATTTATTTTTTAAAAATTATATAGTAATAATAATAGGCTGTTGATAGAGTTGATAAATTTTGATTGAAAAACTTGCATATTAAGTTATTAAGATTTTAATCCATCTTATTAACAATATAAATTTTCTTAAAATGTTCTATTACAATAAAATAAAAAGGTTTTCAACAACTTGTTAATAACTGCAAAGTTAGTAAATTTTTCTGTTTAAGCTTGTTCAAAAACTGAAAATTGAGGTTAAAAACTGAATAAAAAAATAGGATAAAAAATTTTGGGTTTTCATTTTTTATCCTATATAATTTAAGTTTATCAAAATTGAAAATTAAGTTTTTAATTTGTTTCAAATAGATTTCAACGACTTATCAACAGGTTTTCAATACTATTTTCATTGAGTTATAGTCGATCTATCAATACATCTTTTTCAAAATAAATTGAATCAATCTGATGGGCAAAAATTTACCTAATTTTGTTAGTATAGTATAATCTATTCCAGGCACAACTTCGGTTTTCATTTTATTGGCGAATACTTGTTTTACTATACTTTTTGCTACAAAACTTGCGGGCTTTCCATTTTCTTCGTCTTTTTCCATTTTACCAACAGCTCTTTTCATATTGCTGTAATAAACAGATTCCTGGCTGGCCTTTTGAGCAAAAATCCTTGCCTTTGTAAAATTAGTTTTAGTATCACCTGGCAATATAGAACAACATTGAATCCCATAATCCTCTACTTCCATAGCAAGTCCTTTCATCAACATAAGAACAGATGCTTTGACTGCTGAATAATGAACCTGATAAGGTATAGGAATTACTCCGGCAACTGAAGATACAGTGATTATTCTCCCACTTTTTTGTTTTCTAAATTGAGGTAAACACGACTGTATTGTATTTACTACACCAAAGTAATTTGTATTGAATTGACTTCTTACCTCTTCTATAGTGTAATCTTCTACAGCACCAGCTATACCGAAACCTGCATTACATATGACAGTATCAAGCTTTCCTTCTGTTGATACTATGGTTTCTACGGCTTTTCTAACTTGTTCTACATTGTTGACATCTACTTCAATTGCTTTCAAGTTGGCTGAATCGAAACTTGCTTCTTTTAAAGGATTGCGTGAACCGGCATAAACAATACATCCCTTTTTGAGAAGTATTTCTACAGTAGCTAAACCAATTCCTGCACTTCCACCCGTAATAAATACTACTTTTCTTTCCATGCTTTAAATTTTACTCCTTGATGCAAATATAAAAATTCCATTCTGAATATCTATATTTACATTCAAATGAGTGTTTTAGTTACTGGAGCTAATGGTTTTTTGGGGCAACACATTGTAAATGCATTGCTCACCCAATCTTTTGAAGTAAAAATAATAGTGAGATCTACTACTGATATTTACTTCAATCTTTCTAATGTACAAGT
>CAZZPZ010000002.1:104649-164672 GCA_964655615.1 uncultured Paludibacter sp.
GCAAACCCATCCGTTCATGTAATTATTCTCAATCCCTGTTTTATGATTGGTTCCTTGGATATTAAACCAAGTTCGGGTAGATTGGTGCTCATGGGTATGAAACGAATATTGTTATTACCCTCGGGTGGTAAAAATTTTGTTTCAGTTAATTATGTAGCTGATATTGCAGTATTGGCTTTGACTCAGGGTCAAACAGGGGAGAAATATCTTTTGGGCGACCAAAACATGAACTTCAAACTATTCTTTAAAAAATTGGCTGATTTGGGTGGCTATTTTCAAATTCGAATCGTTCTTCCTAACTTATTACTTAAAATTTTGGGGTTTTTGGGAGATATTCTGTGTTTGCTCAATATTCAAGTGGAATATACTTCAGTAAATATTCAACAATTGTTGACTCAAGAGTATTATTCTGGTAAAAAAGCACAAAATGAATTTAAAAAACGACCAAATTCACTATCTAAATCAATGGTTGAAGCTATCGATTGGTTTGCTGCAAGAAAAATATGAAACAAAAAAGGAAGCAATGAAATGATTTCAAAACTTCCTCTTTAATAAATAACAAACAGAAAAAATTTTAGATAGACAAAGTTCGGGTTAAAATGAAATGTTTTACGAGTATTTATTTGAGAATTTTAATTCTCTTGACAAAATTAGTCCTAGTTTCAAAATTAAAAGTTGCAAAACGTACAAACTTTCAAGGTTTAATAAAAATTTAATTGCATATAAATGCTGAAAAAGTTGCAAAACGTACGAATTATGCATTTTTTTTCTGGTTTTCTAAATTTTTGGAAAAAATTTAAAAAGATTAATTCATTCCAATGATGGGATGAATGAAAATGATTGAAGTTCGTGAAGAATGATTAACGCATTTGAATAGATGATAAGGAATTCGAAAAAATAAATCAAATAATTACTTAATGTTTTGGTATTTAAAAAAATTCAACTATTTTTGCAGTCCCAAATTTTGAGTAATAATCATATTAACAATATAGGCAATGAAAAGGACATTTCAACCTTCGAACAGAAAAAGAAAAAACAAACACGGGTTCCGTGAGAGAATGGCATCGGCAAATGGTCGCAGAGTGTTGGCTGCCCGTCGTGCAAAAGGTCGTGCAAAATTAACAGTGTCAGACGAAGCTCGTCACAAACACTAATTAAGCATTAAAAAGATATTTTAAAGGCTGTCCCATGTACGGGATGGCCTTTTTTTCGATAGAAATGATTAATTTTGACAACTGTAGAGTAAACTGTAAGAAACAATGGGAATAAGGTCGTTTTGGAAAGAAAGTATATTGGCATTCATTTTTAGAAGAATAATGTATGCTATTCTGGTTGCTATAGTTATCACCGTATTGATATTATATTTTCTGAAAAGCTATACTAAACATGGAGAATCAGTTGCTGTTCCTGATTTAAAGGGTCTTTATCTGGAAGAAGCTCAAAAATTATTGGAAAGCAATGATTTGTATATTGAAGTAATCGATTCTGTATATGTACACGACAAGCCATTGGCAACTATTATCGAGCAAGTTCCTTCTACCAAATCAGTGGTAAAGAAGAACCGTGCCATTTTCGTTATCGTAAATAAAAAGCAAGTTAAAAAAGTACCTCTTCCTGAGGTGAATGATTTATCTTACCGACAGGCCGTGGCTTTGATTAATTCAGTTGGCTTGAACATTGCTAATGTGGTATATCAACCCTCTGAATACAAAGACCTGGTGATTGATGTGATGATAGATAGTGTTAGCATTAGTCCTGGAGCAAAATTGGCAGATGGAACTTATTTGACCTTGGTCGTTGGAAGTGGCTTGGGTAGTGAGAATTCTGCTGTTCCATCACTTATAGGTATGGGAGTGGAGGAAGGAAGGCAACTGGCAGTTTCCAATTCCTTTGTAATCGGTGCCAGAAATACAGATGAAGTGCATTTCAACGACAAAAAATTAATCATCTACAAGCAAAAACCCGAACCTGGTGAAAGTTTGCCTACAGGAACCCGTATCGATATCTGGTTGACAGATGATGCAGACATGGCTGAAGATGCCAAAAATCAAAATTTAAACGAAAAAACCGAGGAAGAGTTTTTCTAAAATGACAGAGGAGTTCAAATCAGAAATAGAAGATGACGAAATTGGCTCAGCAAACGAACTGCACGAGCATTTTCGATTTGTTGTTGACAAAGGACAAACCCTGATTCGTATTGATAAATACCTGGTGAATACTATGGCTGGTAAATCCAGAAATCGTATTCAAGAAGCTGCTGTCAATGGAAATATTTTGGTAAATGACCGTCCGGTTAAATCCAGCTATAGGGTTAAACCTGGAGATATAATAACCATCGTACTGGCCTATCCTCCTTCCGATTTCAATATCATACCTCAGGATATTCCGATAAATATTGTGTATGAAGATGAGGATATCCTATTGGTTAACAAACAGCCTGACTTAGTGGTCCATCCGGGTTTTGGCAATTTTGATGGTACTTTACTCAATGCGGTTGCTTATCACCTTAGGAATAATCCGGAATTCGATCCCAATAATCCGCGTTTGGGTTTGGTACATCGAATCGATAAAGATACTTCTGGTCTGATTTTGATTGCTAAGAACGCTGATGCCAAAGCCAACTTGGGTAAGCAGTTTTTTGATAAAACAACCCACCGAAGATATTATGCATTGGTTTGGGGAAATGTCAAGGAGAATGAAGGTACAATCAAAGGTGATCTTGCCCGTGATCCTCGAGATAGAATGTGTTTTACTGTATTTCCTGAAGGTGAAAACCCTTATGCCAAGCATGCGGTGACACACTACAAAGTGATTGAACGATTTGGTTTTGCGAGCTTGGTTGAATGTAGATTGGAAACAGGTAGAACACACCAAATCAGGGTGCATATGAAACATATTGGACATACCCTTTTCAATGATGAACGGTATGGAGGCAATGTGGTCCTGAAAGGAAGTACCTCGGCTCATTATAAATTGTTTGTGAAAAACTGTTTCTTAGCCTGCCCTCGCCAAGCCCTTCATGCTAAAACCTTGGGTTTTGTGCATCCTAGAACCAAAGAATACATGCATTTCGACAGTGAACTTCCCAATGATTTGCAACAATTGTTGAAATTATGGAGAGACTATGCTACAAACGAATTGAAATTGTACGAAAAATAATAATTATAGATTAAACATAAATTCAAAACGAGTCCAACAAACAACAATCGTATGAAAAAAAATATCGCCATAGTGGCTGGAGGAGATTCTTCTGAAGTGGTTGTGTCACTTAAAAGTGCTGCAGGAATCCAATCTTTTATTACCAATAAGGATTACCAGACTTATATTGTTACCATCGTTGGAAAAGACTGGAAAGTTCGTTTAAATGACACACAACTTCCTATAGACAAAAATGACTTCAGTTTTGAGTTGGATGGAAATAAAATTCAATTTGATTTTGCCTACATCACCATTCATGGTACACCTGGAGAGAATGGTATTCTGCAAGGTTATTTCGATTTAATTGGTATCCCCTACTCTTCCTGTGGTGTGCTGGCTTCTGCAATTACATTCAATAAATTCACCTGTAACCAATATTTAAAAGGTTTTGGAGTTAAAGTATCCGAATCCATTCTTCTACGAAAAGGAATGAGTGTGTCTCCCAAAGATGTGACCGACAAATTAGGTTATCCTTGTTTTGTAAAACCCAATGTAGGTGGTAGTAGTTTCGGGGTAACTAAAGTAAAAAATGAAAGTGAAGTTGAAGCAGCTGTTTACAAAGCTTTTTCTGAAGGATCTGAAGTGATGATAGAAGCTTTTATGCAGGGAACCGAAATTACTTGCGGAATTTTTAAAACAAGTTCTCGTACGAAAGTATTACCTGTAACTGAGGTTGTACCTCACAATGAATTTTTTGATTTTGATGCCAAATATAAAGGGCAAGTTGAAGAAATTACACCTGCAAGAATCAGTGAAGCCCTTACAGAAAGGGTTCAAAAACTTACTTCTGCTATCTATGATATACTCGATTGTAAGGGTATAGTTCGTATCGATTATATTATCACTACTGGAGATGTGATCAATCTTTTAGAGGTTAATACAACCCCAGGTATGACTCCTACTAGCTTCATTCCCCAACAAGTGGATGTTGCGGGTATGACTATGAACGATGTCATAGTAGAAATTATTGAAAATGAATTCAGTAAATAATCTGGATATATAACTAAAGCTTGAATTACAGTTTATGAAAAAATTCACAGAAATTAGTACCCTGGTACAAGAAGCTTTTACGCAAATTGATTGGAATATTCAGCCTTTGGGTCTTTATGAGCCAATTGAATACATTCTCGCCTTGGGAGGTAAACGCATACGCCCAGCATTAACCCTAATGGCTGTAGACTTGTTTGATGGCAATATTCAGCAAGCTTTAAAACCGGCCATGGGTGTGGAAATTTTTCATAATTTCACTCTATTGCATGATGATATAATGGATAAGGCTCCCATTCGTAGGGCTCAGCCAACTGTTCACGTGAAATGGAATGATAATACAGCTATCCTTTCGGGTGATGTTATGCAAATTATTGCTTATCAATACATTGCCCAGAGTCCTGTATATGTTCTTCCTGAAGTGCTGAACCTCTTTTCGAAAACCGCAGCTGAAATCTGTGAAGGGCAGCAATACGATATGGATTTTGAAAGCAGAAACAAGGTTGGTGCAGAAGAATACCTCGAAATGATACGATTGAAAACTGCTGTTTTGCTTGCTTGTTCCCTTAAAATTGGTGCTATCATAGCTCATGCTCCATCAAAAGATGCAAATCTCCTTTACGATTTTGGAATCAATCTTGGACTTGCTTTCCAATTGAAAGATGATTTGCTGGATGTATATGGTGACCCGAAAACATTCGGAAAACAAGTGGGTGGAGATATTATTTCCAATAAAAAAACCTATATGCTGATCAAAGCATTGGAACTAGCTGTCAATGATGATAAATTGGAACTTGATTTTTGGTTAGGCCTTGATGAATTTGATGTTACAGAGAAAATTAAAAAAGTAACCGAAATTTATGACCATTTGAATATTCGGACAATTTGTGAAGAAAAAATGAATGAATATTACAAAAATGCTACAAAATGCCTCAATGAGGTGGATTTAAGTTCGGAAAAAAAGAAAGAATTAACTATATTAGCAGACTCATTAATGAATCGAATTTCTTAAATTTAATCACTATGCCCTATCGTCGTCTTCCAAATACTGATCAGTCTCGTCTAAGAGCGTTAAAAGCAGCAATACAACAAGAGGAAAGACAAGGGTATAATAATCACGTATTGGGCTTTAAAACGCTTCATGATGCCAGAAATTTTCTTGGTGTGTTTGAAAAGAATCTCTTGCATTACAAGATGACACAGGAAAGCAAAGTGAATGCAAATAAGAAATATCAGCAGATCATTTCAAATGCCCGCATTTATATTTCTCATTTCATACAAGTTTTTAATCTGTCAGTTATTCGTGGTGAAATCAAGAAAGAACATAAATTATTGTATCAACTTGATCCTGAAATTCACAATGTGCCGGATCTGAATTCAGAGCAAGCGATACTCCATTGGGGGAAAGCGATTATCGATGGCGAGAATGAACGTATACGTAAAGGGGGACTCCCCATTTACAACCCTGCCATCGCCAAAGTAAAGGTGCACTACGAGGTATTCCGTGAATATAAAGCAACCCAGAAAATACATAGACAAACAACAAGCCGCAACCTTGAAGAAATCAATCACTTAAGAATCAAGGGAGATGAAATTATATTTGAAATATGGAATCAAGTAGAAAATCATTTCAAAAATGAAGACTCAATTCGTCGTATAGAGTATTGTAAAAATTACGGATTAATTTATTATTACCGCAAGGGCGAAAAAGTGCCTCAAGAATTGGTATAAGTAGTTGAAAATACTCTATCCATCATAATATCGAAAGTAGCTGAAGGCAATTTGTCGTAAATTTGAAAGTCAAAACAAACTCCCCATTTTAACATCGATTTGTTCTTCAAAAACCGATCATAATATCCCTTTCCTCTTCCTATCCTTCTGCCTTGCTTGTCGAACGCTACCCCAGGCACTATAGCCAAATCAATAATTTCTTGAAAATCCAAGTTTTCAGTTGGTTCAGATATCCCATAGCTGCCTTTCTTCAAACTGCCTAAACCAGTGTACTGTCTGATTTTAAGATTTCCTTCAGTAACTACAGGTAATAAAATGGTTTTTTTCTCATACCACTTTTCTATAAAATTTTTTGTGGGTAGTTCATCAGGTAAGGACCAATACATCAAAATAGTGTTGGAATTGAGAAATTCTGGAGTGTTTTCTATTTTATCAAAGACTTGCGCTGATTCATTGAGTTTTTGTTCTTCAGTCAATCTCTTTTTTTGCAGATTAACATCCTCACGAATCCTAATTTTTTCAGTATATATACTGTCTGTAGGCAATAAATGGTCTCTTTTGAATATTCTTTTAAACAGTGATCTCATAAGTAAACAATAAATTAAACAATAGGTCAGGGAATAAACAAAAACGAATTATAACTGTCCGGATTCTACCAGGACTATAATTCTTTCCAAGGTTCGATCTTTTCCTTTTGCGTCATACTCAGACTTCAAATTTGAACCAAATACATAGGCTATTCCTTGCCAAAAAAATGCACTTACACTACCTCTGTATTTTCTGATCAAATCGTATGAGTTTGAATCACATTCACGGTCTATCAATTTCAACAATAACCGACCTTGACTCAAGGTCATTTTCTTTAAGTCGGATTCGTATTTCTTAAAAACTTCCTTCTCGTATTGAGCTAAATATTTTTTGCGCTGACTGTCATTCTTCATGCCTACCAACTGCATATTTACCCTCAATAATTCGCTTCCTACTATCTTGGCAAAGGGTAGGGTCTTTTTCACGTCTCTAACAGTGCGCCAGTAATGCTTTTCTTGCTGTTTGCTTTTGAAAGTATGCTTGGGAAATACCCACAAATCCCTTAACCAAGTGATATAGGTAGTATCATTTCCATGAACTTCAAAGGCAAGTCTGGCTCCACCTTTTGGAACATAATTCAAATCCACCTCAGTAGCTTTTGCCGTGAAGGCTAAAGAGAGAAGAAGCCAAAGCATTATTTGCTTGAATGGCGTTTTCATTGATCAGGTTTTTTTAAACTCTCGTAAATTTACGATGCAAAGGTAAACATATTTTTTTTCCATTCTTCATTTAGTTCTTTATAAGTATTTAAATTTTTTAAAATTGTTTTAAATCCAGCTGAATTTTAAAATTCATGACTAAATTTAAAACCAACCTAAACCACCCAATCATGAGATCCTTTATTCCGGCTATCTTATTGTTAGCTTTGTGTCCATCTGTTTATAATCAAGAAACGGATTACTTTCCCCAGTCAACCCTTGTGGGTAATATTGTCAGTTCTGATACAAGCACTTTAGATGCATTTAATAACCCTGCATCTGTTGCTTTTGTTCAACACAACCGAATTTCAGCTACTTTTCAAAACAAGTACCTGATGTCAGAATTAGCAAGTAAAACTCTGTGTTATTACCTACCTCACTCCTACCTCAATACCGCATTTCAGTTGAATACAAATGGTTATTCTGTTTTTCATACCCTGATGTACGGTATTTCTCTTGCTCGTAAATACTCCCAAAACCTTGCTTTGGGTTTTCAATTCAGTGGTTTTTCGGTCTATCAATACAATAATCATGCCTATTTAACACAACTTTTTTGGCAATTGGGACTTATAGTGATTCCCCGGTCTGCGTTTCTGTTAGGATGCTATTTCAATAAAAACATAGATACGAATAGTCTTGAAAAACAGATACTCCCCTCCTACCTTTCGCTTGGTGCAGAGTATGCTGCTGGAAATAAAACCAAACTCCTTTTTCAACTCAGGATTCATTCCAAAGGACAGATGATTGTAAGTAGTGGACTGAATTATAGTTTCAATGAACGAAATAAAGTGGGAATTGGTCTTTCTTACACTGATTTTCTAACGAATGATATCAGCTTTCATCATCTTTGGAACAAGTATAGCTTTGGTTCCCGTTTCATTCTACATCCTATACTTGGTCTAACTGTAGTTTCAAGTTTGAATTACACCTTCTAAATTGAACTGCTATGAAAACGATAATCTTTTCCCTTTTAGGCCTAATTTCCCAAATCTGTCCTATGGTGGCTTCTATGCAAGTTCTGAAGAAGTATTCAGCATCTGTTGCTATGAATCATGATACTGTTAGTTTAAAGCAAAGTAGCAGTGATTTGAATATCCTATTGGAACAAATTGTAGAAACTTTGGACGAGGAGGTTGAATTGGAGAACTATATGGAGGATTTGTTTGGTCTGTATGAGAACAAACTGGATTTAAATAACTGTCTTAAAGAAGAGTTGGAACTGTTGTTTTTTCTCTCTGATGAGCAAATCGAAGAAATTCTATATTATAGATACCAAAACAAAGGCTTTAATTCTATTTATGAATTACAATTGGTGAAAGGAATAGATATGACGGATATCCGAAATTTATTACCATTTATTAAGCTGGAGAATTATAAATCGATTTCCAATGCTTGGTTAAAGTTAAAACCTAAAATGGAAATTATTACGCAAGCCGATAGAACGATAAATCAAAAAGCTGGGTTTGTGGTAGGAGAGGAGGGAGAGAAAGCGTATCTGGGGAATCAATGGCATCATTTCCTTAAAATGAGGATTAAATCCGGGGATTTTTTGAAAGGAAACTTGACCTTTGAGAAGGATGCGGGTGAATATATGGGAATAAGACCGTTCAACTTCTATGATTTTCAATCTGCTTCAATAGCTATAATGCCTAAAAGAACAGTAGAACAATTTGTGATTGGAGATTATGTGGTGGGTTTTGGTCAGGGTTTGGCCATCAATCAATTCTTTGGAAAATCCAAAACATTGTCAGTCAATCAGAATTTTACTCGCTTACAGGGAATCAAAGCATACAGTTCTACGAATGAGAATTCATTCCTTAGGGGTGCGGCTATCCGTTTCAATCTGCTTCATTCAAAGTTGAGCTTGTTTTTTTCTTCCCGTCTGGCCGATGCCGACACAAGTGGTGGAGTAATCAGTTCACTCTATCTTACAGGCTACCATCGAACGCATACAGAGTTAAACAAGAAAAATACCCTTAGGCAAACTATATATGGACTGGATATCAACAAATCTTTCAAAGGAATGCAAATGGGTATCTTATCTTTTAAAACTCATTATGAACTGCCCTTTGTGAGAAATGATATACCCTATCAGATTTACAATTTCGTAGGTAAGGATTTGTGGGTCAACAGTATTTACTACCGTGCAATCAGTGGTAAAATTCAATTTTATGGCGAATGCTCAACCAATTCATTTTCACAGTTTGCTTTTCTCAATGGTATTCATTTTACATTGGATAAGCAGATCGATTTAAATCTCATTTATCGCGATTATTCCCCCCGGTATGTTTCTTTTTATGCAAATGCTTTCAGAGAAGGATCAAAAGTGAACAATGAAAAGGGTGTTTATCTTGGTCTTAATTTCAATGCGATCGAGAATTGGTCATTCTACACTTATCTTGACAGTTATAAATTCCCTTGGCTGAAGTATAATACAAAGGGACCAAGTTTCGGTTGGGATTTCTATTTAAATGCAATTTATAAAGGCTGGAAACAAGTTAAACTCTATGGTCGGTTGAAGTCAGAAAGTCAACTCAATTCGACTAAAAGTTCTATCAGAATAGAACAAAGTTGGGAAGATAACCATCTAAGAATGAAAAACGGCTGGGAAATGAATCTTTTCTCCAGTGAAGATCCGCTCACTTCAGGTTGGTTTTTATTTCAAGATTTTGGTGTGAATTTGTGGAAGGAGAAAGTAAATATGGATTTGAGATACGCATTGTTCTTCACTCCGAATTGGAACAATAGAATCTATGTATATGAGAAAGATCTGTATCAAAACTTCTCTTTCCCTGTTTTTTCAGGAAGCGGACAAAGGTTTTTTCTGCTCACAACCATAAAACTGAATGAACGGAACAAAATATGGATAAAATACGCCAATACCCTGTTTTCTGATCAAAGAGAAAGTATAGGCAGTGGAAATGAAGTAATTGAAGGAAATTCAAAATCGGATTTCAAGATTGAATACCAGCTGAAATTATAAAATAGGAATAAAAATACTTTTATTTTTGATTTAAATGATTCTAAATCTGCTAAATTGCAATCTCTACATTGCAATTTCAGGAAATTATCCCTACCTTTGTAATTCCAAATACTTTATACCACTACAAGTTAAAATATCTGATAATGAATTTACTAGAACAAATGTTTGATAAAGCAAAAGCAAATGTCAGACGTATTGTATTGCCGGAAGGCACAGAGATTAGAACATTGAAAGCAGCCGATCAAGTTTTAAGTCAAGGTTTAGCTTCATTGATTTTAATTGGAAGTAAAGAGGAGATAAAACGTTTAGCCTCTGAAAACGGTCTGGAGCATATCCACAAAGCTCAGATTGTTGATCCTGAAACTGACGAAAAAATGTCTGTTTACACTGAAGTACTTTACAATTTGCGCAAAAGCAAAGGAATGACAGAGGAAGAAGCCGTAAAAACAGCTAAAAATCCTTTGTATTTAGCTTGCCTGATGATTAAAAATGGAGATGCGGATGGTGAATTGGCTGGTGCTTTAAACACCACAGGCAATGTGCTTCGTCCTGCATTTCAAATCGTTAAAACAAAACCAGGAATATCTGTTGTGTCTGGGGCATTTTTAATGTTTACACCAACCCCTCAATATGGTGAGAATGGATTGCTTGTTTTTGCTGATTGTGCTGTAAATCCAAATCCAACAGCTCAGGAACTGGCTGAAATTGCTGTTTCAACAGCTGAAACTACAAAAAACATAGCTGGTTTTGAACCGAAAGTAGCGATGTTGAGTTTTTCAACCAAAGGAAGTGCAAAGCACGAATTAGTAGATAAAGTAGTTGAAGCAACTAAGATAGCTCGAGAGATGAATCCTGATTTATTGATTGAAGGTGAATTGCAGGCTGACGCTTCTATTGTCCCTTCTGTAGGTCAGAGCAAAGCACCTGGAAGTGCAATAGCCGGACAGGCAAACGTTTTGGTTTTCCCTGATTTACAATCGGGAAATATTAGCTACAAACTGGTAGAACGATTCTCTGGAACTCAGGCAGTAGGGCCTATTCTTCAAGGGATGGCAGCACCTGTAAATGATCTATCCAGAGGTTGTTCAGTAGATGACATAGTTAAAATGATCGTAATTACAGCCAATCAAGCAATTTAGTTCAAAGAATTTATACATATTATATGGCAGAACCAATCATTGAACCGATAGAACGGTACGGATTAAGCAAACGCAATCGTAAAAGAACACTTTTCTCTAGAATTGGTGTGGTAGGTTGCGGTATTGAGGGTAGTGTAATTGCAACAACTGCTGCTCTGAATGGTATGGAAGTGGTATTCCTGGAACCAAACGAAGAAAAAATTGCCAATGCCTATGCACGTATAGGGGCGAAATTGGACAAAAAAATTGAGAACTGGGGTTTAACTCTGAGTGAGAAGAAAGCAATTATTGCTCGTATCCAGGGTACTACTCAATACGAAGATTTTGAAGGTTGCGATTTTGTAATTGAAGCTATCCGTTATGACAATCAAACGGGTGAACGTCAAATTGCACAACGCAAGAAAGTGTTCCAACAATTGGAACAAGTGCTTGATTCAGAAGCTGTAATCGCTTCCAATGTAACTACGGTAATTATTACTGAATTGGCTGCCGAACTTACGTATCAGGATCGTTGCATAGGGGTGCATTTTATGTCAAATACTCCTGGTGCTCAGATTTTGGAAATTGTTTCCGGACTTTATACCAATCAGCAGACTTTCGACAAAGTTTGTCAGTTTGCAAAACTGATTAACTTCAACTACATCCCTGTGGCTGAATCTCCTGGTTTGGTAAGTGTTCGATTGTTCTTAACCCAATTGAATGAAGCTTGTCAAATCGTTATGGAGGGAATTGCTACTGTGGAAGATATTGATAAAGTATTGACTGTAGGTTTTGGTCACCGTCAGGGTGTATTTAAGACTGCGGATCAAATGGGAATAGAAAAGGTTGTTAAATTACTTGACAATTTGTATGATGAATATGGAAATATAAAATACAAACCGTCGCCCGTACTTTTGAAACTGTTTAGAGCCAAGAATTTTGGTATGAGTACAGGTAAAGGATTTTATAACTATGACGAATCGGGTAATATTTTAAAATAAGGAGGAACATAGATGAAAGTATTGGTTTTAAATTGCGGAAGTTCTTCCGTTAAATACAAGTTACTCGATATGAGTACCAACACCGAACTCGGTTCTGGTGCAGTTGAAAAGATTGGGATGAAGGGTTCCTTCCTGAAACATGTTCGTCAAGATGGCCAAAAGGTAATATTGGAAGGCGAAATCTTGGAACATCAGGTAGCTATAGAATATATTATTGGTGTTCTGACTAGTGATAATCATGGAGCAATTAAAAATGTGGATGAAATCAAAGCGGTAGGACATCGTGTGGTTCACGGGGGAGAGAAATTCAACAGTTCTGTGCTTATCAGCGATGAGGTAATCGAAAAAATAGAAGAGTGTATCGATATTGCTCCTCTGCACAATCCACCTAATTTGGCCGGTATTCGTGCGGTGAGTGAACTTATGCCAGATGTACCTCAAGTTGCGGTATTTGATACTGCATTCCATCAAACAATGCCTGATTATGCTTATACCTATGGAATTCCTTATTCTTTGTATAAGAAATATGGTATTCGTCGTTATGGTTTCCATGGCACTAGCCACCGCTATGTATCAAAACGTGCGGCTGATTTTCTAGGGTTGGATTATGAAAACTCTAAAATCATTACTGCACATATAGGTAACGGGGCTTCTATTGCTGCCATCGTTAATGGAAAATCTATGGATACTTCTATGGGTTTTACTCCTATCGAAGGTTTGATGATGGGTACTCGTTCTGGAGATATAGATCTTGGGGTAGTGACTTTCTTAATGGAAAAAGAAATGATCAATGCTTCTGCGGTGTCTACTTTATTCAATAAACACAGTGGGGTGTTAGGTGTTTCAGGATTGTCTTCAGATATGCGAGATATAGAAAACGCAGTCAAAGAAGGAAATGAAAGAGCAATCCTGGCTTTGGATATTTATGAGTATAGAATTCTGAAATACATAGGTTCTTATATCGCGGCTATGAATGGTGTGGATGCCATAGTATTTACCGGTGGAGTAGGAGAGAACCAATGTCCTACGCGTGAAAAAGTATGTAACAATTTAAGTTTTATGGGAGTGAAACTGGATATTGAATTGAATGCCAAATCAAGAGGAAAAGAAGTGCTTTTGAGCACTCCAGACTCCTCAGTTAAAGTAGCTGTAATTCCTACAGATGAGGAATATATGATTGCTTACGATACCATTCAAATTGTAGATAAAATCTAATTTATCAATTGGAGTATAAATAAAACAGCCCCTCAGAAGTTTAATCAAACTTTTGAGGGGCTGTTCACTTTTCATCAGGATGTTTATTTTACTGCTTGTTCATCCAAATAGAAATGGGCCTGTCCTTTGTTGCTGTACATATAAGAAGCAGGATATAATTCTGAGTTAGGCTCTTTGTTGATAATTGAAGATACTATATCAGCTTTACTGCTTCCTGTGATAAGGAACAATACTTTATTCGCTTCATGAATCACATTGCCTGTCAGCGTAATCCTTTTCTGTCCAGTTACTGGATGTGTTGCTACTTCAACTGAATTTTCTGAATCAAGCAAATGCATCTGATTAGGGAAAATAGAGGCTGCATGTCCGTCTTCTCCTATTCCCAAAAGTACAAGGTCGAAAATAGGCATCCCATTACGGGCTGGAAGCTCTTTTAAAAGCACTCCTTTGTATCTTTCTACCTCGTTGACAGGAATATCTTCACCACGCATACGAAATACGTTTTGAGAAGGTACAAATGCGTATTGAAGCAGAGCATCATAGGTCATCCCATAATTACTTTCAGCATCTGTTGGTTCAACACAACGCTCATCTACCCAGAAAAAACGAATATTTTCCCATGGAATTTCTAAACGAAATTCTGGAATTTCAGCCAATATACTAAATAGATATTTGGGTGTTTTACCCCCTGAAACAGCGATATTATAATACTCATTGCTGTTTTTCTTAATATTTGCATTCTCTAGAATCAATTCAGCTACGGCTGCAGCTGCTGATTCTGATGTGGGAAATTTGTGAACTACTGGTATCATATATTTTAAAATAAAGCGCAAAATTAATCTTTTTCTTTGAATTTTATTCAGTTTCGAATTTTTCAAAGGGTTCACGCCATTCTGTATATTTATCATCAAATAGTGAGTTCGATTCTTTAGGTCCCCAACTGTATGCATCGTAAAAGTACATAGGTATTTGTGGATTTGTTTTCCAGGCTTCTATAATAGGGTCTACAAATTTCCAACTGGCCAACACAGCATCAGCTCTTGCATACAATGTGGAATCACCTATCATACAATCCAGAATTAATCTTTCGTAGGCTTCTGATATTTTAGTTTCTTGTAAATCGGAATAATGGAAAGCCATATCCACATTATGCACTTTATATCCTGCGCCTGGGATTTTCATTCCAAAATCAATGGCAACTCCGGCGTCCGGATGTATACGAAGGATAATCATATTAGTTGGCTGTGTCAAACACAATTGATTGAACAATTGATGGGGTGCTGGTTTTAAGTGTATGACCACTTCTGTGACTCTTTCTGGCAAGTATTTCCCTGTGCGTATATAAAAGGGTACACCGCCCCAACGCCAGTTGTCTATATGTACCTTCATTGCCACAAAAGTTTCTGTCATTGAATCTACAGCCACCCCAGCTTCATCCCTATAAGCTGGAATAAGTGTTTCTCCTATTTTTGTGGTTTTGTATTGTCCTCTAACCACCTTTTGAAGTACTTCATTGGGTGCAATAGGTCGTAATGCTTGCAATACTTTGACTGTTTCATTACGGATTGCATTCGAATCAAAGATTGCAGGTGGTTCCATGGCTACTACAGCCAAAACTTGCAATAAGTGGTTCTGAATCATATCACGCATGGCCCCAGAACCGTCGTAATAACCTCCTCTGTTTCCTACTCCGATTTTTTCTGCGGCAGTAATTTCTACTCGGTCTACATATTTCCGGTTCCATATAGGTTCGAAAAATCCATTGTAAAAACGGGTAACCATGATGTTTTGCACCGTTTCTTTACCTAAATAGTGATCTATACGATAGATCTGATCTTCATTGAAACCCTTGTGTAGCTGCTTGTCCAAATCAATAGCAGTTTGCAGACTGTAGCCAAAAGGCTTTTCAACAATGATTCGCTTCCATCCGTCTTCTTCCTGACTCAATCCTGCATCAACCAAGTGACTTGCTACTGTTTGATATAAAAATGGAGGAATGGAAAAATAAAAAATATAGTTTCTGGAAATATTCAAATCATTGGTCAAATTGTCCAGGGTGGATTTCAAGTGATGAAAATCGTCCCCATTCTGATTCTGAACCTTTTGATAAAATACTTTTTGCAAGAATTGTTCAAACAGCTCTTTCTTTTCCAAGGACATAGGTGCGAATTTTGCAAAATTTGCTGTAAGTTCCTCTCTATAAGTTTCAGAGTCTTTTCCTTGACTACCAGCACCCAGAATTGCAAAGTTATTGGGCAACAACTTGTCAATAAATAATTCAAACAAGGCTGGAAGTAATTTTCTGTTGGCCAAATCTCCATTGGAACCGAAAATGACAAAGACCTGACTGTCTATATTGTTTTTCTTTATTGCCATGAATTAATTGTTGTAAGTGCTTGAAGTAGTATCACCACCTTTGCCTGTCCAGTTGGTGTGAAAAAATTGACCCCTTGCCTGATCTATGCGTTCATAGGTATGGGCTCCAAAATAATCCCTTTGTGCTTGCAAAAGATTTGCAGGCAGATTTTCGGTTCTATATCCATCAAAATAGGCCAAGGCCGATGAAAGAGCAGGTACAGGAATGCCGTTCATTGCTGAAGCTGCTATCACTGATCTCCAGCCTTTCTGAGCCTTGTTTACTTCCTGATTGAAATAATCGTCCAATAAAAGATTATTCAGTACAGGGTTGACTTTAAAAGCTTCACTGATTTTTCCCAGGAAGGATGAACGGATAATACATCCACCTCTCCATACCAAGGCAATTCCTGCTAAGTTGAGATCCCATCGAAATTCTTTGGAAGCTTCTTTCAACAAAGAGAATCCTTGCGTATATGAAATAATCTTAGCGGCATACAAAGCGTCTTTTACATCACTGATTAATTGTCTTTTATCGTAATTGATTGGATTGCCTGGACCATTCAATACCTTGGATGCAATTACTCTTTCGTCTTTCAAGGCTGAAAGTGAACGAGAAAAAACAGACTCACTGATTAAAGTCAAGGGATTACCCAAGTCCAAAGCTGTATTTACTGTCCATTTGCCAGTCCCTTTTTGACCCGCTTTATCCAATATCTTGTTTACCAAAGCAGTACCATCTGTGTCTTTTTTGCTGAAAATATCCGCAGTGATTTCGATTAAATAGCTATTCAAATCTCCTTGGTTCCAATCTGCAAATACTTTATGCAATTCATCTGGACTAAGTCCTCCTATTTCACGTAGGATGTGATATGCTTCCCCAATTAATTGCATATCTCCATATTCAATACCATTGTGTACCATTTTTACGAAATGACCTGCTCCTTCAGCTCCCATCCAATCACAACAGGGTGTACCATCCTCCAGTTTTGCTGCAATTGCTTGAAATATCGGCTTGATGGTAGGCCAGGCTGCTGCTGCACCTCCGGGCATTAGTGATGGGCCATTCAAAGCACCTTCTTCGCCTCCTGAAACTCCAGAACCTACATAGTTAATCCCTTTTTCCTTAAGATATTGATGACGACGATTGGTATCAAAATAATTCGAATTACCTCCATCAATCAATATATCACCTTGGTCAAGTAGAGGTAAAATATTCTCGATTACTTGATCCACAGGATTTCCTGCACGAATCATCATCATAATGGATCTTGGCTTTTGTATGGATTGCACAAAATCATGCAATGACTCAGAGATTACAAAATTCTTGTCTTTAGCTCTGCCGTTTGCAAATTTAACTGCTGTTTCATATTCCAGATTCCAAGCAGCTACTTTAAAACCTTTGCTTTCCATATTTAAAGCTAGATTTTCTCCCATAACGGCTAGACCAATAATACCCACATCGGCCAATTTATTCGTTTGATTCATTTTCGTTTTGTTTTTTTGCAAATTTACGACTATTTGGGATAAAAAACACGGTTCAATCGTTCTATAATACGATAGAATAATTCAATAATACGCTATTCAGTTATTAACTTAAGGTAATAGACTTTTGTTCAGTAAATGCTTAAATTAACTGATAATCAAGAGATATATAGGAATTTCTCAATCTAACCGAATTGGATTGTGATATTAAGTTTAGAGATTATCAAGAACAACTGAGGGAAATTTTTATCTGATTCTGATTCTTTGTCCTATACGTAAGGTTTTCTTAGGACTAATGCCATTCAAACGGCAGATGGATTTGATACTCGTACCATTGCGTGAAGCGATGCGACCCAGTGTATCACCACTGCGTACTTTGTAGTATTTGGCAGCTTTCATCGCTTGTTTCATAGCCTGAGCTGCTTTCTGATAGGAAAAGGAATGTTTTTTGGTAATCAGGTACTCTGACGCAAAGGTTTTGTTTTCTGCAAAATCTACCAGTAAGGCTGGATTAATGGCATTCCCAAGATAACGGGTTTCGAAGTGCAAATGGGGACCTGTAGATCTTCCAGTATTACCTCCCAAAGCGATCAATTCACCTGCTTTCACATTCTGGTTGTGAGTAACCAAAACTCGTGATAAATGTGCATATACAGTTTCCAAACCATTGTTGTGACGAATTACCACATAGTGACCATATCCACGGTGTTCGTAGTCAATAATTCGAACTCTACCATCAAAAGCGGAAAGAATTGAATCTCCTACGTGAATTTGTAAATCAGTCCCATAATGGTAGCGGTATCTTCTTGGCCCAAAGTGTGAAGTAATAGCACCTGGACATGGAACAACAAATCCAGATAAATCAATTTTCACTGAATCGGGTAAACTATCAACTGGAATCTTGTATGGATTTAAGCGTGTACTTGTCCAGATATTGTTGTAAATATCATCCGCAGGGTGATTTTCCATCAAGTCGTCCGATTGGTCGTTCAGTAGTTCTTGATAGATATTACCTTCTGTGGTATCTTTTAAAGATAGCAGTCGTGTTTCTTTTTTATCGAAATCAACTGAACCTGCAAAAGTAACAATGGAACATAAAAATATTGAAAGTATAGTAAGTGTAAGCTTAATCCAAAAATTCATTATAAAAAGTTAATCAGACTTCATCCGTCGAATAGATGAAGTTCAAGTTTGTAGCCGGGAATTCGAACAACTCGTCTTCCTTAAAAAATCGCATTAATTCTCCTTCAGAGTTTTCAACTGAATCGGAAGAATGAATCACATTCCATTGACCACTCATACTGAAATCACCACGGATAGTGCCTGGTTTCGCTTCTCGACCGTTGGTGGCTCCCGCCATTTCACGGACAACTTTTACGGCATCTAGACCTTTTAAGCAACATACCAAAACAGGTGTTGCCATCATTGCCGTTTTTACTCTTTGAAAGAAGGGTCTTTCTGCAATATGAGCATAATGCTCATTGAGCAATTCATCAGTTAATTGTATCATCTTAAGTCCACATATTTGTAGACCTTTTCTTTCAAAACGGTGAATGATTTCTCCGATCAAACCGCGTTGGATTGTTCCAGGTTTGAAAATGACTAAAGTCTTTTCCATGATATTCAAAGTGTTAGGATTGTGATTTTTCAGGCTCTAAGATAAGATTAAAAACTCGCCCAAGCAATACTGAAATACTTAAAATTAACTAATTAATCCCCAATTAATGGAATTCGTTCTCATTTTGTCTAACTGCCTGAACAATATACGGTTTTCATCTTTCTGTAATGCAGGGTCTTCGGTAAGTATTTCCATCGCGAAATTTCTGGCGATTTCCAACATTTTTCCATCTTGTGCCAAATTGGCTATTTTCAAGTTGAATGCCAACCCGCTTTGTTGTGTGCCTTCCAAATCTCCGGGTCCTCTCAGTTGTAAATCAGCTTCTGAGATTTCAAATCCATCGTTGGTCTTGGTCATTATTTCCATCCGTTTGCGTGTATCGGAGGATAATTTGAAATCAGTTAGCAATATGCAATAGGATTGCTCAGCTCCTCTTCCTACCCTTCCTCTTAATTGGTGTAGTTGCGAAAGACCAAATCGTTCGGCATTTTCAATAACCATAACGGAAGCATTGGGAACATTTACTCCTACTTCAATAACTGTAGTTGCTACCATAATTTGTGTACGACCACTCACAAATTCCTGCATCTGATAGTCTTTTTCATTGGCTTTCAGTCTTCCATGAACCATACTGACCTTGAATTCCGGGAAATTCTCCCTGAAATATTCATACCCTTCCATTACATTCTGCAAATCCAGTTTTTCGGATTCTTCGATCAATGGATACACCACATAGACCTGTCTGCCTACTTGAATCTGCTTGTAAATAAATTGATTCAACGATTGCCTTTTGTTGTGGAAATAATGGTAGGTTTGAATGGGTTTTCTGCCTGGAGGCAATTCGTCTATCACCGACACACTTAAATCTCCATACAATGTCATTGCTAAGGTGCGGGGTATAGGTGTAGCAGTCATCACCAATACATGGGGTGGGTGTATGTTCTTTTTCCAGAGTTTGGATCTTTGTTCTACCCCAAATCGATGTTGTTCATCTATCACAACCAGTCCCAAATTTTTAAATTTCACCTTTTCTTCCAAAAGGGCATGGGTTCCTACTAAAATGTGCAATTCTCCTGATTCCAATTGTTCATGAATTGAAACTCTGTTTTTTGGCCTGACTGAACCAGTAAGCAAGGATACATTGACAGGCATATCCTTTAGGAAAGCTTTGACAGTTTCAAAATGTTGATTCGCCAGTATCTCTGTAGGAGCCATCATACAGGCTTGAAATCCATTGTCCATGGCAAGCAACATGGTCATTAAAGCAACCAATGTTTTTCCACTTCCCACATCTCCTTGCAGCAATCGGTTCATTTGCTTTCCTGACCGACAATCGGTATGAATCTCTTTTATTACCCTTTTTTGTGCTCCTGTCAGTTCAAATGGCAAGTAATCCTTGAAAAACACATTGAAATTTTCCCCAACCAATGGAAAAATAAATCCTTTGATGTTTTGTTCCCTCCATTTGGTTTGCCTCAGTATATTCAACTCTACATAAAACAATTCCTCAAACTTGAATCTTTGCCTTGCTTTATTCAACAAATTGGTGTTTTTGGGAAAATGAATATTACGTGTTGCCTCGGTACGATTCAGTAAAGCAAATTTCTTTAATACATATGCCGGTAGAGTTTCGGGTAAACCTTCTCTGATTTGAGAAACCAATTGAAACATTATTTTTTGAATCGCCTTTGAATTCAAAAAACCGGATTTCATTTTTTCGGTGGTATTATAAAAGGGCTGTAGGCCCAATTGATCGGCCGGGGGCAACTGTGAACTTTCTTCGATTTCTGGATGCAGCAAATTGTATCTTCCGTTGAAAAAGGAGGGTTTACCAAAAACTACATATTCCCTACCGGCTTTAACCTTCTCAATTACATACCGTATTCCTTGAAACCAAACCAATTCAAGACTGTCTTTCCCATCAGTGAATATTGCTGTCAATCGTTGATTGCGACCTTCGCCTTGTTTTTCAAATCGTACAATCTGACCTTTAATTTGAATAAAGGGCATGTTCTGACTGATCTCATGTATATAATAAAACCGGCTTCTGTCTATGTATTTAAACGGATAATGTTGCAATAAGTCCTCCGCTGTATGAATTCCCAATTCTTTGGATAAGAGGTCGGCCTTTTTGGGCCCAATTCCGGGTATGAACTTAATATCCTGATACATATACTAAAGAAAAAGAGATGCAATTTGAAGATCGATGGGTGTTGTTATTTTAATGTTTTCTCTATTACCTTCAACCAAATCTACACTATATCCAGCAGCCTCAACCACTGAAGCATCGTCTGTAAACAATTCCGAGAAATTTTGTTGATATGCTTTGGTAATTATATCATAACTAAATACTTGTGGTGTTTGTACCAATTTGTAATTATTGCGGTCTACAGCTTTGCTGGAATTATCTGTGATTTCTCTTACACTTTCATATACATCAATCACAGGAATAGCAGCGCCCGTTTGAATCGCTTTATGGAAACAGTTTTCGAGGGTCTGTTTGCTTGCTAAGGGCCTAACTCCATCGTGAATAGCAACAATATTGCCCACGGTTACTAATTTGAGTCCATTGCTTACAGATTCAAACCTTGTGTGTCCCCCGTTTGTTCTAAGATGAGAAATTGTGAAGTGATGATTAATACATAATTCTTCCCAGTATTGCTGTTGTGATGCAGGAAGTACTAGAATGATTTGAATATTTGTATTGAAACGATGAAAAATCTCCAGAGTATGCATCAATACAGGACGATCTTGAAGGAGTAGAAATTGCTTGGGCAAGTCGCTTTTCATTCTTTCTCCCTTGCCACCAGCCACTATGATCACTGATTGATTTTGTTCCATATTTTTGGTTTATAGAAACAAAGATAGTAATTTTGCATACAAATAGCTTATAGATGAAGAATTTTGCCTTGATTATAGCTCTTGTACTTTTGGGTGTTTCGACGCAAGCACAAGAGACTGCTAATAAAACCATATTTGAGCGACTTGGAATTAAAGATTCTATATCTGGTGGTTATATTAAGTTTTATCACGATCCTCGTTTTGAGAAAGTCGTGACTGAAAGCAGATCTGTAACTCAAGCCACCATGAATGGTTATAGGGTCCAGGTTTTCTCTAGCAATAATCAGAAAACAGCCAAAGATAAAGCTTTCACTCTGGAAAGTGAATTGAAAGAGGTCTTCCCTGAAGTTTCGATTTATGTCTCATATACTTCCCCATTCTGGAAAGTTAGAATGGGCGATTTTACCAATATGGAAGCCGCTCAAAGTTTCCGTAGATCTTTACTTGAGATTTTTCCTGAATTAAAAAGCGATGCATATACAGTCAGAGATCAGGTTAATCCTACTCGCAAAAATTAAATAATAAAAAATGGATTTCAATATCAACAATCCTGTGCCTTTCGAAAATGAGAAAACTGCACAGATCGCCTATCACTATAACGAAATTATCAAACTGATTGGAGAGAACCCAAATCGTGAGGGTTTGTTGAAAACTCCTGAAAGGGTTTCAAAAGCGATGCAATTCCTAACCCATGGATATGATTTGGATCCGAAGGAAATCATTCAATCTGCAGTCTTTACGGAAGATTACAAGCAAATGGTGATAGTGAAAGATATTGATTTCTATTCTATGTGCGAACACCATATGCTTCCGTTTTTTGGTAAAGCTCATGTTGCTTATATCCCAAATCATCACATCACTGGCTTGAGTAAAATCGCTCGAATTGTGGAAGTATTTGCTCGCCGTTTGCAAGTACAGGAGCGTATGACCACTCAAATCAAAGAATGTATTCAAGAAACTTTGAATCCCCTGGGAGTCATGGTTATTCTGGAAGCTCAACACCTTTGTATGCAAATGAGGGGTATCCAAAAACAACATTCAATCACAACTACTTCTGATTTTACGGGTGTGTTTCAACAAGCCAAAACCCGGGAGGAGTTTATGAATCTAATTAAGAAATAAGACAATGGTCATCCCTAACGGATGACCATTATTTTTGTAGCTACACCTTCCGATCCATCGTCATTCACAGCCATTACCAGGTAAACTCCAGTACGAACTTTCTGTCCGTACACATTGGTGCCATTCCAGGTGGCTATACTTCCATTGGATACAGTTTCGTAAATTAAATTGCCGGATATATCCATTATCTTGATGGAACTGTTTTCGATTAATCCGGTAATGGTAATTATACCGTTATAATTCTCTCTGACTGGATTGGGAAAGGCATTGACTGAACTATAGCTGGAGGCACCCTCTGCAGCATCACTTTGAAAGGATACTATTCCCATGGAAGTTCCAAAGAAGACTTCACCGGTTTTCGGATGAATGGCTATGGACATAATATCATTGGAAAGCAATGGACTATTTACTGCAGTGAAATGATAGATGGTTTCCTGACCATTTTCGGACATTAAATAAACTCCTGATGCTTCAGTTCCTATCCATTTGCGGTTAGCACCGTCTATTGCAATTGCCTTCACTTTTTCGTTTTGTAATAAGTAGTCGGCTAATTCTGTACCATCGTTTCGGGGGATTTTCACCCTTGAACAGTTGTATGTGGCTTCAAATGCTCTCGATGTATTATAAAACAAGAGTGGTCCCATATCCGTTCCTGCCCAAATGGTCCCGTCGTGGTCTTGCGCCAAACAATAATAAGAGGCCGGTATCAAGTCTGCTCCTGTATCCGTATCCTTAAAACTGGACATGAATCTGTTCTTGTCATCCGCTTGATTGTCCAAAGTGCCATTGTCATCAAATACAAATATACCTGGTGTCTTTCTAGTGGATGGGATCCATTTCTGATTCTCATTTACATTCGAAATTAGGATCCTTCCCAAGGTTTCTCTCAATGACTCTGGGTAAAATAATTTGGTCCAATTACCATCGCTCTTGAGAATTTTTACTGCTGATGTGGTACCCATATTTGCCAGGTAAAGGTTTCCTTTGCTATCGAATACTGCTCCATCCAAACGGTTGTAATAATATGGATTTGCTGCTACTACCGTTTCAATCGTGCTGTTTGTATGGTTGTGCCATTTCTCAAATACATCCTTTTTATATTCGTATAAACCTGTTCCATAGGATGTCACAAAGAAATGTGAACTGTCCGTCGGATCTACCGCTACGTTCATGAAGTCAATAATAGGCCAGTATTCAGGAGCTGGATTATTTCCACTGCGGGGTATAGCAAAACCTGTGGCTTTGTCGTAAAAAAGATTATTTCTGAACTCCATTGTTTTGTCAAAAATTTCTTTGTTGTGCTTGTTTACCCATTGACCATTTTCATAGATCATAACCCAACCGCGGCGGTGGTATTGCACGTCCCATCTTCCTCCAGGTACTACAAACATACGGGAGCCTGCAAATTTTATGTCCCATGGAATATTCACAGCAGGTCCTTCTGGTTTATAATAACTCAATTCTCCACCCATGTACGAAATGATTCCCTGGTCATTTCCAGCCAACCAATAGGTGGCTGTTGCATCGTCATATTCTACATCCAATGACACAAGTGGTAAGGTAATCGTACTGCTATTCAATGACAAATCCAAAGTATAGATGCTTGTTGTGCCATCGTTCAGTATTAATTTTCCATCAGAAACATTCCAGTTCGTAAATTTTTTACCGCTCATGACGGTGGACCAGGATATGCCATCAAACTGATAGATTTTGGAGTCTCTTACTAAAAACAGTTTGTTGTTGAAGGTGAACAAACTCATTAGATTGCCACTTCCAGGAACATTGTTTAGCTTTTTCCAGTACTCGTAGTTCACTAAGTGTGGACTGTTTACATCAGCCACATAGATATTGGTTGAGGAACAGGCATAAATCTTGTCTGCAACTGTTTGAGTGGCAAGTACTTTGATCTCTGAAGCATTATCACCGATAATATAAGTATCTGCAATTTCCTTTTTGGACAGATTCAACGCAATCACTCCAAATTCAGTGGAAAGATAGGCTTTATCCTTGTTGAAACTGATATGATTGATGGCCTTGCTTGTATTCATTTGTTTGTTGTACAAATCTGGAATATTGGCAATTCCACCCGAATACATAATGTCTATATTCCCGCTTTGATAGATAATAACAAGCTGATTATTCCCTTCATCATAAGCGATTTTATTAATATTCGCATCGTTTAGACCACTCATTTTACTATAGAATTCCATGTCGCCGTCGGATTTCCCAACCGAAAACAAGGCACCTTCACTGACGGCAAAGACTTTATTGTCGGACAAGGTAATCTGACTCACAGTATTGTAGGCAAGATAGGTTTTCCATTTTCCCATTGCAGATTGGGCAAACAGAATGATTGGACTTAGTAAAAACAGATAGAACAAATAATATTTTCTCATTTTTCTAGAAATTTAATCAAATCATTTACAGCTAACGCACGATGACTGATATTATTTTTTATTTCAGACCCAAGTTCGGCAAAAGTTTGTGTAAAACCTTTGGGGACAAATACAGGATCATATCCAAAACCAGCATTTCCTTTCAATTCAGAGATAATTTCTCCTTCTACTTTCCCTTCAAAATAATTGATTTGGCCATTCTGAATCAAACAAATGATTGTGCGGAATTGTGCCCTTCGGTTTTGTTCTGCTCCTAATTTAGTTAAAAGCTTCTCCATGTTCCGCATTGCATCGTGAGGAATACCTCCATAACGGGCAGAGTAAACTCCGGGTTCACCATTCAAGGCATCTACTTCAAGACCAGTATCATCTGCAAAACAGTCATAACCATAGGTTTCATACACATATCTCGCTTTTATCAAAGCGTTTCCATCCAAAGTTTCTGCTGTTTCTGCTATGTCCTCTGTACATCCGATTTCCGATAATCCTAAGATTTCGTATTTCCCCTGTAGAACTGCCCTTACTTCTTCGAGCTTGTGTTTATTGTTGGTTGCAAATACTAATTTTTTCATTTTCTATAATCTCCTATTTGCAAAGATAAACAAAATATGTACTAACTTTGCTCGTATATCTTAGTATTTTACTATCCATGAATGTACTTAAAGTTCTGATTTTACAGCTAGTTGGACTCTTCATTAGTATGGGAATATCTGCTCAGACAGATAATTTCCTAGTCCACCGTACTGTAAAAACTGCCGCGCTTAGTTTCTTGAATATTCACGACGATTATTTGTCACAAATGAATTATTCAGGATTGGGACTGAGAGTGGAGGGTGAACACATTCATTTGATTCCCAAATCAGATCAGTTATGGCAATGGTACACTCGTTCCGAATATCTGGTAGGATTTGCAATCAATGATGCTCTGACAGCTTCTATGTACCATATGCGGACCAATCAGCATCTGGGTCTTCACCGAAATTATTTTTTCGATTTTGCTAATTTATCTACAGGCTTGAATGCCGAATATGAAGCTGGATTCAAATATTTATCCCGTAATATCAATAACCCATTAAGCGTTGATATGAATATCGATTTGAATTTGCATGCTTCTTTACGAAGTTCTTATTATCTGTTTTCCAAAGAAATCGGAGTGCTTGTTCAGGCTGAAACTCCTCTGCTTGGTGCCATGTTTATTCCTGAGTTTTTGGATCCATACTTTAATTCATTCGATTTTAAAAAGGTGATTTTGTTTAGTTCTTTGCACAATAAAACAGCTTACACACTAAAAATCAGCAACGAGATTCCATTGAATAATTTTACGGCAGTTGTGGGTTTGTATACAGAGAAATCGAAATGGGAGGGGAATCAACTCCATTTTTCCTATACTGAATTTGGACTTCAGGCTGCTCTGAAATTTGACTATGCTTTGTTTGGTGGCATTAAAAAGATGGCCCCCAAAAATGCAATAAACTTTAAGTATTGATTATGCTTTTGAGAAACAAAATAGCATCCTTTTGCTTAATCGTGTTAAGCCTTTCCTCTTGTGTAGAGGAAATTGAGGTGCCATCAAATACTTACCGCAACAATTTTGAATCGCTTTGGAAAATAATCGATCGGAATTACTGTTATTTTGATTACAAAGAAATTAATTGGGATTCAGTATATCAAGTTTACCTTGCTCGATTAGGGAATGACACATTGGATAAATACTTGTTTTTCGATGCTATGTCGGAGATGTTGGATAATCTCAAAGACGGTCATGTAAATCTATATTCGAATTTTAATTCCTCCAGGTATCATCATTGGTATACCGATTATCCTTCCAATTTCGAAAAGAACTTGATTTATAATGAAAATTATTTAGGGAAAGACTATGGTTATGTGAATGGTTTGGCATATAAAAAAATTGCAGATAATCAGATAGGTTATATCTACTATGGAAGTTTTTCCAATGATTTTTCTCCTACCAATATGAAAGAGATACTACTCTTTTTTCAGGATTGTAAGTCAGTTGTGATTGATGTTCGCAACAATGGGGGAGGGAGCCTGTCTTTGTCGAACGATCTTGCATCCTGGTTTTTTGAGCGAGATACGGTAAGTTTATACATGAAAGAAAAAGTAGGTCCTGGACATAATGAATTTTCTGCTCCGAAAGCAATTAAAACCACAGCTTCCTCTTCTTTGTTTTGGGGTAAACCCGTGATGGTATTGACAAATCGTATGTGTTTTAGTGCGACCAATGCTTTTGTTGGTAGAATGAAAGATGCACCCAATGCAATCATTATTGGAGATAAAACTGGTGGGGGTGGAGGTTTCCCTCTTTCCAATGAGTTGCCCAATGGTTGGATGGTGAGGATGAGTTCGGCACAGATGCTCAATGGAAAAATGGAACAAATTGAATTTGGTATTGAGCCAGACATCTGGGTGAATTTAGATACTTTGTATACCAATCATGGGATAGATAATATCATTGAAACTGCTGTTGGTTTCATCGTGGACAAATAGGTTTAAACCTTGACTGTAATCGACAGGGCATAGTTCAATCAAAACGGATATAATGAGAAAATTAAAAATAACGGAATTAAACCGATTGAGTGTAGAGGAGTTTACCGAAAGTGAGAAGTTTCCCTTGGTCATTGTATTGGATAATATTCGTAGTTTACTGAATGTGGGTTCTGTGTTTCGAACAGCCGATGCATTTTTGTGCCAGAGCGTATATTTGTGTGGGATTACTTCTACGCCACCAAATCCTGAGATACATAAATCGGCTTTGGGAGCTGAAAATTCAGTCGCATGGAAGTATTTTGAAAACACCCTGGATGCTGTAGAGGAATTGCGTAAATCAGGATTTATAATACTTGCGGTTGAGCAGGCTGAAGGCAGTACTTTACTGGATGGTTTTCAACCACAAAAGGGTAAGAAATATGCAGTAATCTTGGGAAATGAAGTCAAAGGAGTGCAACAAGCTGTGGTAGATGCCTGCGATGCTTGTTTGGAAATACCGCAATACGGAACCAAACATTCATTGAATGTGAGTATCACTGGTGGAATTATTATTTGGGACTTTTATCAAAAATTAAAGTAAAATGGATTGGAAAGATATGTTGGGGGCTATGAAGTCTGACTTGCCTGAAGGTGCTGAAATTGTGGAGGAATCAAAACCGCAGGTTGTTAAAAAACAAGTAGAACCTTTGAGGGTGGAGATGGAAAAAAGGAATGGCAAACCTTCTACCATAATCACAGAATTTCAAGGAACAGACGAGGAACTGAAAGAGTTGGCAAAAATGTTGAAACAGAAATGCAGCAGTGGAGGTTCGGCACGAGGAGGTGAAATCCTGATTCAAGGTGACTTCAGAGTGAAAATCGCTGAAATCCTACTGAACGAAGGATTCAAAGTAAAGAAAATCAACTTCAAATAAAAAGCAGTCAAATAGAATTGACTGCTTTTGTGTATGCTTTGATCTATCCTCAAAGAATTCGTTTGTTTTTCAAAATCACAGCAATTTAGCTGTAATCCTTTTTGCATTTTGCAAGGCTGTGGTGATGCTCGTTAGATTTGGAGTTAAACTGCCATCTTCTCCAGCATAATGACTGTGACCTATGGCTTTAAATTTTAATAATTATACCTATTGTTGGTAACACTGTTCCACCAACAACTGTTACTTCTCGTAATTCATATCGGGTTGGATCTTGTGCATTCACTTTTACTTGACCGTCTTCACCTAAATTAGTGTAGATAGGTGCACTTTCGGATTTAAAGTTATAAATATTCTGAATATCTGTATATAAATTCAGCAACCAATTTTTAAAATAGAATTCCTTGTCAATCCTTAAATCCAGCTGATGTGAAGCGGGTAATCTCAATTCATTGTACCTACTGTAATCCCAATAGGGTCTGTTGCGGGTGTCCCATGCTTCTTTTATAGTAGATATGTCTGCGTCAATAGGTGAATATGGACTTCCACCCGAATATCTCCATCTGCCTGCCAAATTCCAATTGTTCGGAAGTTTGTAAGAGGCTATCAGATTCAGTAACTGTCTGGTATCCCATGAAGATGGTCGATAAACTCCCTGTGCATCTGTAAACTCACTTTTAAACAAAGTGTAAGTTGTCGTAAGGTTGATATTGTTCCAATTCATTAATTTCACAAGTAATTCCACTCCGTAGGCACGTCCTTCTCCAGTAGACACAATTTCTTCATCACCCACCTGTCCAAAATCAGCACCTTTGCTGGCAATGCTGATACCTTCTTCGACCGACATGGGGTAATTCTCGTATTTTTTGTAAAACCCTTCAATAGTAGCTCTGATTTTGTTTGATGGGACATACTCCAAACCGGCAATGGCTTGATTGGAAATTGTATATTTCAAATTTTCGGTTTGATTAACCAGTACTTTATCAGCATTTCTATAACCCATAGTGGTATACGATGGTTGCATGGCATAACGTCCGAAATTTGCATTGAAGTTAAACCCATCTTTGATCACATAAGAAGCCGATAGTCGTGGTGAGAATTGGTTCAGTGGGTTTGACATATTGTCGTTGTAATTATTTCCAGCAAAACTGATACCCATAGACAATTTTAATCTGTCATCCACGAATTCATCTGAATATTGTGCAAAAGCTTGATAGCTCATCAGATTGATATCTGTTGCATATTCCAGCCTGATCAACTGATTATTCAAATACAGATTGCGAAAAGTCTCGTTGGTATAGTGAGCATATTTTAGCCCTGCTCCCCAAGAGAACTTATAGCCAGTGGTAGAATAATCTTGTTCGAACCGCAGTTTGTTTTCTGCTTCATCAGAAATATAATCAAATACCTTGGGTAAATTCGCATCATTGTCTTGATACTTGTAATTGCCGTTACGAAGCATATTGCGGCTCAACACCCAAGTGTCGTAATGATTCGATGCAAAATGTTTATATACTGCTCCCACTGTGTAATTCCATTGTTTGTAAATGGGCAAATAGGACAAAATATAATTTTGAGACTCAGTAGGCTCTTCGATATTTAAATTCAATGTCATGTCATCTATAGCACCTATTCCAATAAAAGTCAATTGATTCTTCTTGTCTATATCTATCTTGTATTTCACTTGAAAGTCATTGTAGGTGGGCAAAAAAGGCAAGCCTATCAATTCGAATAAAAACTGAAGATACGATTGACGTGCGGAAACGATAAAAGTGGATTTCTTACCGATGGGTCCATCCAAAGTCAAAGCAGCATCCGATGCACCTACTGAGATTTTACTGTGCAAACCGTCCTTGCTACCGTCTTTTTGCTTGATTTCCATAACCGAACTCAAGGCATTGTTGCGGTTGGCAGGAAACGCGCCGGTGTAGAAACTGATATCACGGACAAAATCAGGATTAATGACACCCACTGCACCTCCAGATGAACCTTGTGTGGTAAAGTGATTAATCACCGGAATCTCTATTCCATCCAGATAAAAGACATTTTCCGACGGTCCACCACCACGCACTATCAAGTCATTTCGGTTGGGGTCGGTTACACCCACTCCTGGCAATGTTTGAATGAGTTTGGATACATCTCGATTGACACCAGCCCCTTTTTCAATTTCCTGTACACCTATCTGTAGCACAGATATAGGACTTTCTATTCTTTTCACATTCAAGGTTTGTCTTACAACCACTTCATTCAGCATTAGCGCCGATTCTGAAACTGGAATATCCATATAAGTAGTTTGGTTTCCCTGTACCTGAAATTCGGGAGAAACGGCGGTTTCAAAGCCGACCAGACTAACCATTAATTTCATGAATCCAGGTTGAATTCCTGTGAATATGAAATTCCCATCCAAATCGGATGTCGAACCTATGGCTGTTCCTTCTATGATTATATTGGCAAATTCCAAGGGTTCATTGGTTTTACTGTTGTAAACTCTACCCTTGATTGTTCCATTTTGTGCTGCCAGATTCCAGATAGCAACCATGGAGAAAGTGAGTATTAGAATTGTTTTTTTCATATCATTTTTTTTTAAACAGCTTGATCAATAGCGTTGGTTTTATAGATGTATTGACTTAAATCCTCTTCTTTCCGATTGAGGAATATATCGTTGTGGTAATGATCCAATTTTCGTAATAAATATGCCAATAAGTTGCGTTCGGAGTCATTCAAATTGCCAACAACGATTTCCGAAACCATGCGCATCTGAGGCATGATGGCAAGGATTGAGTATTTCCCTGTATCCGTAATTTTTAGTCTGACACTTCGTTTGTCCTGTGCATCCTGATACTGTTCGATAAAACCTAATTTTATCAATCGATTTAAAATTTCAATGCCTGAGGTTTTCTCCATCACTTGTAAATTGATAGCCTCTTGCTTGGTCATACTTTCGTGAGTGAGAAGAGTAATCAGAAATGAGAATTCGTCAATTGTTCGAATTTGACTGTCTTTTAATGCTTTTTTAATATACATTTTGGCATACCTAAACATCATCGTGACTAGAATAGATATGTCTGTGAGGGCAGGATTCCTTTCTCCACTGATTTCTTTCCAGTTGAAATTACCCCCATCTATGGAGTCCAATTTGGGGCCCCTGGGTTCTTGCTGTAATTTGATGAAGGAAATAAAATCTGAAGTATTTAGTTCTGAACCAGTATTATCAGCTTCTTTTTCATACAGATCCATATGCTCTAACAATTCGATTAAGATGTCTTTTGTTTTCATACCCCTTGCTTTTTAAGTTTTTTAAAGAATGGGATTAATTCCAATTATTTAACTATCTTGTATTAAATTTTTGCAAATATATTTTTTTTATTTGTAATTAGAACAATGTTGCACTATATTTGTTCAATAAAGTACAAATATATATTTATCATATCTTTTATGGATTTATATCATCGTTCCTCTTTAAAGGTTTCAAGGTTGATTACAAAGGCCTACAGTACTTCTTTTTATTTTTCCACTCGTTTGATGGAGAAAGAAATGAGAGATGCCATTTTTGCTATTTACGGTTTTGTTCGCTATGCGGATGAGATTGTAGATACTTTTCATCAGTTTGACAAGAAATATCTTTTAGATAAGTTTGAGGCTGATATGAAAGAGGCGGTTGCTACCAAAATAAGTTTGAATCCAATTTTGAATGCATTTCAACAGGTAGTAAATTGCTACAAAGTGCCCATGGATTTGGTCGATTCCTTTATGTACAGCATGCGGATGGATTTAAACAAAACGATATACAATACCAAAGAAGAAACAGAAGAGTACATTTATGGATCGGCTGCAGTAGTTGGTTTGATGTGCCTTCGTGTGTTTAGTTGGCGTAATCCTGAAAAATTGGACAATTTGAAGCACCCTGCGATGATGTTGGGTTCTGCATTTCAGAAAGTGAATTTCCTAAGGGATTTAAAGTCTGATTTTGAAGAATTAAACCGGTCTTATTTTAGTGAAACTCCTGTGAGTGAATGGAACGAACAAACAAAAGCATCCATTATCGATGAAATTGACGATGAATTCAAACAAGCTTTTGTAGGGATCAAACAACTTCCAGGTCGATCAAAATTTGCTGTATTGACAGCGTATTACTATTATCTCGATTTATTGAAAAAGATTAAAAGAGAGCCCCTGGACAAACTTAAATCCGAAAGAATTCGTGTCAGCAACCTGCGCAAGACGATATTGATGGGAAGAGCTGCAATTGAATACAAATTGAAATTGGTATGAGTTTGGTTACAAAAGATTTAGTAGTATTGGTTGATCCTTCAGACAAGGAAGTGGGCACAATGGAAAAGATGCAGGCTCATCTTTCAGGACAATTGCATAGAGCCATTTCTGTTTTGGTGTTCAACGCAAAGGGTGAGTGGTTGCTCCAAAGAAGAAATCCAGAGAAGTACCATTCAAAGGGTTTGTGGTCGAACACCTGTTGTACCCATCCATTCCCAGGCGAAACTTATTTAGACGCTGCCAATAGAAGATTGATCGAAGAGATGGGAATAAAAGTGCAATTGAAAGATGCATTTAATTTTATTTACAAAGCTGAGTTGGATGCTGGACTTATGGAACATGAACTCGATCATGTTTTTGTGGGTTTATCTGATAGTGATCCAGAGATCAACTTGGAGGAAGTGGTTGAATTCAAGTGGATTTCAACTGATGATCTTTTGAGTGAATTGAGGGAGATGCCTGAAAAATATACGGCGTGGTTTAAAATCATAGTGGAAAAATACAATGAATTTGCATAGAGTTCCATCTATAAAATATGCACTGATTTTTATCACAGTAATTTATGCTGTTGGATTAACCGGGATACTTGTTTCAGCCTACAGGGAACTGTTTCTTGGTTTGACTCCTTACAATCTTTTGATAAGTTTTGCATTGATACTCCTATACGAAAAACAGAAACTGAGTTTGCAATGGCTTTCATTGCTTGTAAGTATTTATGTATTTACTTGGAGTGTGGAATATATAGGTGTTAGCACTGGACAAGTGTTTGGCAACTATAGCTATGGAAATACTTTGGGACTGAAACTTCTGGACACTCCATTGATTATTGGTGTAAATTGGTTGATACTGCTCATGGGAAGTTCTTCGGTCTTAAATAAAAGCTCCTGGCATCCTGTGATCAAAGTTCTGGCTTCTGCTGGATTGATGACCAGCTTGGATGTCTTGATCGAACAAGTGGCTGTCCGCACGGATATGTGGTCATGGGATAACAATCAGATTCCCTTGCAGAATTACATCGCTTGGTTTGTCGTTGCTGTAATTGTACAGTCTATTTGGCTATTGGCATCCAATAAGAAGGTGAATCCTATGGCTGCTCGAATCTTTTGGTTGCAATGGATATTCTTTGGTATACTTAGCGCTTATTTGTTGATATGGGAATAAAGACTAGTCAAAACAGCTTTTGGGTTAGCTTCTTTAAGTGGTTTGTACCCTTTCAATTGAAACAGCATTTTGCTGAGATTAAGGTAGTCAGCAACTATTCCTACTCGGATAAGCCTGTTCTTTTAATCGCCAATCATAGTTCCTGGTGGGATGGATGGATTGCTTTCTATGTTTCTCATTTTATTCTGAAAAAAAGTTTTCATTTTATGATGCTCGAAAGGGAATTGAATCTTCGCAAGGTACTGTACAAAATAGGTGGGTTTTCGATAGACCCTCAAAAAAAATCACCCTTGGCTAGTCTTCGGAAGGCAGCAGAACTTTTGAAAAAACCGAATAATCTGGTACTCATATACCCTCAAGGGAAATTATATTCTCAACATACCGATCATTTTGAATTTCAGAAAGGTGTAGAGTTATTGACTGATAAATTATTGCATGAGATCGAATACGATCTGGTGATGATGTATTTTACGACAGAATATTTTGAAAGGAAAACACCGGGGGCTTATATATATATTGATCAAGTTGTAAAAGAGATGTCGAACTTACAAGCTCGATTTCAGTCCTTTGCAAGCAGTTGTATTCAACAACATAAATTGATAAGGATATGATCTATTTGGCATATATGGTCATTGCTTTTTCCATGCTTGGCTTGGTGATAAGTTTCTGGAATTACTGGTTTATGAAAAGAAATCCTTTGGTTTCTTCTACCGAAAAATCATTGGTTTCCATTCTTGTGCCGGTAAGGAATGAGGAGCATAATCTTGCAGATTTGATTGATAGTGTTGAAAAACAAACTTACAGTAATTTTGAATTGTTGATTTATGATGATGATTCGAATGATAATAGCTGGGAAATTGCATCGAAGGCATGTGATCGGAATCCAAAGATCAAGCTAATTAAGGGTAATTTACTGCCCACGGGTTGGTCGGGGAAAAACCATGCTTGTCATCAGTTATCACTTCAAGCCAAAGGAAAATATTTTTTGTATTTGGATGCAGATGTTCGTTTACAACCCAAAGCTGTGGAAGGATTGATTGGCTATTTGAACAAAAGTAAATCGCAGGTACTTACGGTATTTCCGTCACAAACCATCGTCAGTCGTGGAGAGAAATCAACAGTGCCACTGATGATGCACATACTTCTATCACTTCTTCCTCTATATTGGGTAAGAAATTCTCCTTTCTCTTCTATGGCTGCAGCAAATGGTCAGTTGATGCTTTTTGAAGCAGATTTGTACAAAGCATTGCAAGCTCACAAGACATTCAAGAATCAGAAGGTGGAAGATATCCTGACGGCGAGATATATCAAAAAGAACAAATACAAACTGAGTTGTCTGGCGGGCAACAAGGATATAAGTTGCAGAATGTACAATGATTATAAATCAGCAATCAATGGGTTCACCAAGTTTTTACCTGAATTTTTTGGCGGATCTGTAGTTGTAGCTTTTCTATATGGCTTGTATATCAGTCTTGCCTGGCTGTTTGTGGGGATGGTTTTGAATCTGTGGATGGCTGCAGCAGTTTTGTTTCTTGTCGTTTTGACCCGTATTTTTTCAGCCAAATCTGCAAACCTGAATCCTTGGGAAGAACTGATGTTCTTACCCGCACAACACTATAATTTTTTTATCATACTGATTAAAAGCATTTATAAATCACTTACAGGTACACATACATGGAAAGAAAGAGTTATTGGTTGATTGTATTTTTTAGTGTATTCCTTCCCAATCTAATAGCATCTAACTATTCTGATCGCATTTATCAGGCTTTTGTCGAGGGAGATATAGTGTTATGGAAGAAAACAATGTTGGAACTTGAGCAGATAAGTCCCAAGACACGGGCTATGTGGGAGGAGTTGGTCAGTTTTCAATATGGTTATACTGGTTATTGCATAGGTATAGGAAATCACCGTGAAGCTGAAATTTATATTGCCAAGTTAGATAAGAACTTGAAAAATCCTCAGATCCTACAACAGGGATTGAGAGAGTCATACAGGTCGGCATGGTACGCATTTAAAATTGGGGTAAACAGATTGTCCGCTCCTTTTTTGGGCCCCAAAAGCATTGAATATGCTGAAAAGGCCATAAAAGAATACCCTAATTGCTATATGGGATATGTTCAGAGAGCAAATTTTTATTTGTATGCCCCTTCCATTTTTGGTGGTGACAAATCGAAAGCTGTTGTTTATTTCTCTAAAGCATTGAATATAATGGATCAACATCCACCCATCAGGAATTGGAATTATTTAAACCTCATGACCTTGAATGCAAGGGCAATGTATGAGAGTGGAGATACCAAGGGTGCGATTCAAATCTTACAGAGGGTTCTGAAAATGGAACCAAAATTTAGTTGGGTGAGTAAGGAAATCCTACCTGCCTATTTAAAAGGAGAAAAACCAAATTACATACGAAATTTAGAAAAATATGGATACAATGAATAAAGTATTAATAGTAGGTGCCGGTTTGGGTGGAATGACTACTGCCTTGAGACTGGCTAAACAAGGATATGCGGTAGAAATCCTTGAGAAAAACAGTCAGGCGGGTGGCAGATTGAACCAAATCAAGGTAGATGGATTCACCTTCGATACAGGACCTAGTTTCTTTTCTATGTCCTATGAATTCAAAGAGTTTGCTCAAGCTTGTGGAATTGAACTTCCGTTTGAGTTTGTTCCTCTTGAACCCTTATATAGTGTTCATTTCAGGAATAATCCTACGAGCTACCACATTTTCAAAGACATAGACAAGATGTCTGCTCAGTTTGAGGCAGTGGAACCTGACTTTAAAGAAAAGTTTCGTAAGTATTTAAAGAAGACTGCTTCTTTATACAAGGATACAGTGGATCTGGTCATTAAGCAAAACTTTGATTCTGTCATTGGATATCTAATTACTTTGGCAAGGGTTAATCCTGTACATTTACCTGTTTTATTCAAGAGTTTCTGGAAGGAAGTGGAGACTAATTTTAATTCACAGGAAGCACAGCAGATTGTGTCTTTGATTGCCTTCTTTTTGGGTAGGACACCCTTTGATACACCTGCGGTTTATACCTTGCTTTCGCATATTGAATTCGAAAATGATGGCTATTACAATGTAAAAGGTGGAATGTACGAGATTGTTAATGGTTTGGTTGGAGAATTGGAAAAAGCAGGCGTAAAAATCACTTACAACACTAAAATTGTAGATGTTCGTACCGAAGGCAGCACTTTGAAATCGATGATTGATGACAAAGGTAAATCCTGGACAGCAGATGCATTCGTAGCCAATATGGATGCAGCACTTTTCAGAGGACGGATCCTTAAAAGAGCCGCATTCAGTGAAGAAAAACTGGCTAAAATGAGTTGGACGATGGGGTATATGACCATGTATATTGGTATAGATAAGAAATTGCCTCAGGTGAATCATCACAATTACTTTTTAGGAACTAATTATAAAGATTATGCCGAAAAGGTAATGAAACAACCAGATACACCTGAGAAGCCATATTATTATGTAAATGTATTGTCTAAACACAACCCGGAATGTGCTCCTGAAGGATGTGAAAGTTTGTTCTTTGTATGTCCGGTCCCAAACATGTTGTTCAAATCAGATTGGAGTGACAAAGACAGTATAGCAGACGATATTTTAGACGATTTTTCACAACGAATTGGTGTCGACGTGAAAGCATCAGTTATTTCTAGAACGATTTATACTCCAAAAGAATGGGAAGGATTTGTCAATCTCTACAAAGGAAGTGGATTGGGACTTTCGCATGATTTGAAACAAATTGGAGCATTCCGTCCTGCCAATAAAGACGAGAAATTGAAGAATCTCTTTTATGTAGGTGCGTCAACCGTACCAGGTGCTGGTCTGCCAATGGCGGTAATAAGTTCAAAACTTACCACTGAGAGGGTGGTGAAATATTTTAATTAGTAAGGGAAGTGTATAACATCCTTCCATTTTAAAATAATACAAAAAAAGAGAGGCTCAGGTTTAGAACCGAGCCTCTCATCGTATAAACACTAGGTTTAATATTACATATCCCATTGTTCCATGGTATCAAGTAATTCATCAAAGGTCTTCACTTTTGATTTTTCTTGAATCTGTTGTATTTGGGTTTGAACTTCCTCGTCATAGGTTGCAGCTTTAACCGATCGGATTACACCGCAGGCTACGGGGAAATCAGGACCAGTCAATGAAGCTAATTTCAAGTGCATGGTAGTGTCTTGGCACTCTGCATCATGAATTAGAATATCATCTTCTGTAATACCGTTTTCACCGATAGTAACTACTTTTAGATTTAAACCATCAAGAACAAGACCTTTGTTACCTTCGTTTCCAAAAATCATCTTTTTCCCATGTTCAAGAATGATCAATCTTTCGCTACGGGTTGCTTTCTCAGACAAGAAACGGTGAGCACCATCATTGAAAATAACGCAGTTTACCAAGCATTCAATCACAGCAGTTCCTTTGTGATTCGCTGCAGCCAACATCACAGTATTTGCTGTTTTTAGGTCCATATCCAAGGTACGAGCGAAGAAATTCCCACGTGCTCCAATGGTCAATTCAGCAGGACGGAAAGGTTCCTCCACAGTTCCGAAAGGTGAAGACTTAGTGGTAGCACCTTTAGCAGAAGTTGGAGAGAATTGACCTTTGGTTAGTCCGTAGATCTGGTTGTTGAATAAGATTACATTTATATCTACATTTCTTCTCACACTATGTATAAAGTGGTTACCCCCGATAGCCAGACAGTCACCGTCGCCTGTAATTTGCCAAACGGTCAGTTCAGGGTTAGCAACTTTAACACCAGTAGCAACAGCAGCACCACGACCATGAATCGTGTGAAAGCCATATCCACTGATATAGTAAGGAAGACGAGACGAACAACCGATACCGGAGATCACTGCAGTCATATGCGGTGCAACTCCTAATTCGGCCATTGCTTTTTGTAGGTTGTTCAGGATAGCATAATCGCCACAACCCGGACACCAGCGAACATATTGGTCGCTTTTAAATTCTTTGGCTGTATATTGTTTGATTTGTATTGGTTCCATAATACTCATTTTAAGGCATCATAAAATAGCACCGATGGCTTCTTCAAGCTCGGCTACTGTAAATGGTTGTCCCTGTACTTTGTTGAATTGTAAATACTCTCCGGGAACTTTAGAGCGTAAATAGGTAGCAAATTGTCCGGTGTTCAATTCACAAACCATCACCTTCTTGTATGAACGGATAACTTGTTCCGTATTTTTAGGAAGTGGTTGAATGTAGTTGAATTGAGCGGAGGCAACTTTCTTACCTTGCTTGTTTAGTTTATTTACAGCACTAAGTATATGACCATGAGTTGAACCCCAACCGATAATCAAAGTGTCAGCACTAGCATCGCCTTCAACTACCAGTTCAGGGATTTTATTGCTGATATAATCTATTTTTGCCTGACGTGTATCCACCATCAATTGGTGATTGATAGGGTCAGATGAAATTGCACCGGTTTTGTAATCTTTTTCTAGACCACCGTTGCGGTGTTCAAAACCTTCGGTACCTGGAATACTCCAATACCTTACTTTCGTTTCAGGATCACGAGAAGTGACAATTCTACCCAATTCAGGATCAGGAGCATAATTAGGTTGAATATCAACCAAATCAGCAAACTTTGGAAGTTTCCAAAGAGAAGTACCGTTACCAATAAAAGCATCAGTCAAAAGGATGACTGGTGTCATGTGTTCCAAAGCCAATTTTGAAGCCATATAGGCATAATGGAAGCTATTTGCTGGAGTAGAGGCTGCAATTACAACCACAGGACTCTCGCCATTACGACCATACAAAGCTTGCAACAAGTCGGTTTGTTCTGTTTTGGTAGGTAAGCCAGTAGAAGGACCACCACGCATAACATCCACAATTACCACAGGTAGTTCGGCCATTACTGCCAAACCGATAGCTTCAGCTTTCAATGCCAAACCTGGTCCGGAAGTAGAAGTGGCAGCCAATGAACCTGTGAAAGCAGCTCCTAATGCGGTAGTAATACCTGCGATTTCATCTTCAGCCTGAACTACTTTCACGCCCATGTCTTTGCGTAAAACCAATTCGTGCATGATGTCAGTAGCGGGAGTAATAGGGTAGCTTCCCAAGAAAAGTTGAAGATTCGCTTTTTTAGAAGCAGCTATCAACCCCCATGCAGTTGCTTTATTGCCACTGATACTAGTATATTTTCCTTTTGGAGTTTCTTGTGATCGATCAACGATATAAGTAGAAACATGCAAATGCAAATTGCTTCCATAATTGAAACCGTCAGTCAAAACCTTCAAGTTGGCGGATAAAATGTCTTGTTTTTTGCCAAACTTTTTGGTCAAAAACTCAGTTGCTTTGTCGATAGGGCGGTTGAATAACCAGCAAACCAATCCAAGAGCAAACATGTTTTTTGAACGCAAAGTACTTTTCAAATCCAATCCAAAATCTTTCAAGCTTTCTTGAGTAATCGTTGAAAGTGGAACAGGAATTAATTGTACAGTTTCAGAGATTCCAAGTTCAGTAAATGGGTTCTCTGTTTTGAAAGTAGCTTTCTCAAGATCCTGTTTCTGGAAAGAATCAGCATCATAAATCACCACACTGTTTTTCTTGATACCGCTAACATTCACTTTTAATGCAGCAGGGTTCATCACCACAAGCACATCTGCTTCGTCGCCAGGAGTATTGATTTTTCCTGAACCCAAGTGTACCTGAAATCCGGATACTCCTCCAGTAGTACCTTGTGGAGCTCTAATTTCAGCAGGGAAATCGGGGAAAGTTGATATTTCATTTCCCAGAATTGCCGAAAGATTGGAAAAGAAAGTTCCGGTAAGCTGCATACCGTCACCTGAGTCTCCTGTAAATCGGATAACTACACTTTCCAATTCGGTTTTTTGATTACTTTCCATTTTTTTAATTATGGTTGATATATATTAGACTTTGTGTTGTTTTAAAATTAGTCATCAAACAATTAAAACTCTGCATTGTTCGGTGTACGTGGAAAAGGTATTACATCCCGTATATTTCCCATGCCTGTTACAAACAATAAAAGGCGTTCGAAACCAAGTCCGAATCCTGAGTGCGGAGCAGTTCCAAAGCGACGGGTATCCATGTACCACCAAATGTCTTTCTCTGGCACTCCCATTTCTTGTGCTCTTGTTTTTAATTTATCGTAATCCTCTTCTCTTTGTGATCCGCCGATAATTTCACCAATTTTTGGGAACAACACGTCCATAGCTCTTACTGTTTTTCCATCTTCATTCTGTTTCATATAGAATGATTTGATTTCTTTTGGATAATCGGTAAGGATAACAGGTTTTTTGAAATGCTGTTCAACCAAATAGCGTTCGTGCTCTGATTGAAGATCAGTTCCCCAGGATACTGGGAATTCAAATTTGTGACCATTGGCCACAGCCTCCTCAAGTATTTTTACTCCTTCTGTATAGGTCAGACGTTTGAAATCATTTTGAATAACAAAATTCAAACGTTCAATCAATTCCTTATCGTACATTTCAGATAAGAAATTCAAATCGTCCTGACAGTTTTCCAAAGCCCACTTTACACAATATTGGATAAAGTCTTGAGCCAATTGCATGTTTTCTTCAATTTCATTGAAGGCAACCTCGGGTTCTATCATCCAAAATTCAGAAAGGTGACGAGGGGTGTTTGAGTTTTCAGCCCTGAAAGTAGGACCGAAAGTATAAATTGCTCCTAAAGCCATTGCTGCCAACTCACCTTCCAACTGTCCGGATACGGTTAAGCTAGCCTGTCGGCCATAGAAATCATTGTTGTAATCGATAGAACCATTTTCGTCCTTCTTCAAGTCGTATAGGTTCAAAGTAGTTACCTGAAACATCTGACCAGCTCCTTCACAGTCGGAAGCAGTGATGATAGGTGTATGGAAATAGAAAAATCCTCTTTCGTGGAAGAATTGATGAATAGCCATGGCCATGTGGTGACGCATACGGAACACAGCACCAAAGGTATTGGTACGTGGACGGAGGTGTGCTATCTCACGAAGAAATTCCAATGTATGACCTTTTTTCTGTAGGGGATAGGTTTCAGGATCTGCTGATCCGTAAATCTCTATCTTGTTTGCATGAATTTCCACGCTCTGACCTTTACCCATAGATTCAACCAAAACACCTTCAACACTGATACATGCACCAGTGGTAATCGGTTTCAAATATTCCTCACCGAATTTGGCAATATCTGCAACGATTTGTATGTTGTGAATTACGGAGCCATCATTCAACGCAATGAAACTTACGTTCTTATTTCCCCTGCGAGTTCTTACCCATCCTTTTACATTGATTTCTGCTCCGAAATCAGTTCTTTTTACAGCATCTACAATTCTTGTTCTTGTCATCTCTTTTTCTATCTCTTTATATACCTTTTTACTTGTTTAAATAATTGATATAAATACAAATAAAACAATTTGCAAATATAGCAATTTTCTCTGTCTGTTTTGATGGAAACAATAATGAAAATGCACCAATTTTTAGAATTGGTGCATTCGGCGGGTTAAATTATGTGAATAAAGAAATTAATCCTTATTTTATTGCTCTTTGGTAGAAGGTACTCATCGACATCACACATCTGAAACCGAGGTCTCCTCGCGATTCGTTTTGACTCAAATACCTGCGTGTGGCTGGGTTGATCCAATACTGACCATCTTTCCAAGATCCTCCTTTATAGATACGACTGGTATTGTCATAGGATGGTAAAAACACATCCAAAGCATCTATACTATCTATAACATTGGTTTTCTCTTTTTCAATATACAAATCAGAGGTCCATTCGTTTACATTACCAACTAAATTGTAAATGCCAAAATCATTGGGATAAAAGGCGTCTACTGGTAATGTCCCTGCCGATGTGCGGGCTGTTTTTTCTCCTTTCAACAAGTATCCAGAACCTTTTTTGTAGTTTGCCAGTATTTGTTGGTATTGTTTTTCTGTCAATGAACCGATGTTTGCGATCATCCAGGGATAGGATTTGTCTTTTTGTTCCTCCAATTCTGGATTGATTGCATACACTGCAAACTCCCATTCTTCTTCCGTAGGTAGACGGAAATTAGGCAACATCATGCCTGGACTTACATCCAAATGTGAATAAGAATTTGAACTTTTTTGCAAATAGTTCCCTTGTTCCAGGAATTTTTGGGTATTAAAGATTAAATGATTGGCAATTGTATCGTAATTGTCGGCTTCTTCAATTGCCTTAAAATCAGGTACTGGAATAATATTGCTTTGAATCAGTACCAATTCGTTCACACGGTCGGTTCTCCAATTGCAGTATTCTGCAGCTTGTTCCCAGCTAATTCCCACTACTGGATAATTGTCGAAAGCAGGGTGAGAAAAATAATTTCTCAGGAAGGGGTCTTTGAAGGTAATATCGTCAAAGAATGCCTGTTCACGTGGCATCGCCTTTGCAATGATTTCAGGTGCTGTTTTGGTATACACAACCTTCAACCAATTGGTGTATTCACGCCAGTCGCGGATGCTTACTTCATGAATGTCCATAAAGAAAGGATTCACTGAAATACGCTTACGACCATTTTGTGTGTTGGCTGTGATCGACTCTAATTCTTCATTTACATATATAGTACCACCAGTTACTCCTGCCATACCAGGAGGGTTGCTCGGACTAATTACCGGTAAATTTTTAAAGGCGTTTTGCTTTAAGTAATTGTATTGCCAACCTGTTTTAGGGGATATTTCGCTGGCTTTCACAGATTGAGCGTTTCCTTCAACTCCAACCATCAAGGCTGCAGCTAAAAGGAGGGTGCTCCATTTAATGTGTTGTCTGATTTTCATCGTCATTAAAAATTTGTATCGCACAAAAGTAGTTAATTTTTTGAAATTGAATTTCTTTCTTATACCTTTATATAACTGATTATTTGTCGAAAAATTATCTTTTCTAACTTTCGGGATGAAATTTCTTGCAAAAATGTATCCTAAAATTCATTACATTTGCAATTATTCAAGAAAAATGAGCATCGAATCCTATCAATTAAATCTAGGAAATAAACTGTTTGATTTGTCCTCACCGACAGTCATGGGAATAATTAATGTTACTCCTGATTCTTTCTATGCCAAAAGCAGAATTCATGGTGATAGAAACCTGATTCAAAAGGTGGAGGAAATGGTTGGTCAGGGTATGAAAATCCTCGATTTGGGTGCTTATTCTACCCGCCCAAATGCGAGCCCGGTGCCTATTGAGGCGGAAATCAAAAGATTGGCAGATGCATTATCGGTGATTCGTAAAAAATTTCCATCACTGATCATTTCTATCGATACTTTCAGGGCTCAAGTGGCCAGAGAAATGGTGGCTGACTTTCAAGTGGAGATAATCAATGATATTAGCGGGGGCACTTTGGATCCCTTGATGTTCGAAACCATAGGTGATTTAAAAGTAGCTTATGTGTTGATGCATACGCGTGGAAATCCAGAGAATATGAATTCATTGACTGATTATACGGATGTTGTTGCAGAAGTCTTTGCCTTTCTTTCCAAACGCATAGCACAACTTAGAGTGTTTGGAGTAAATGATATTATCATCGATCCTGGATTTGGATTTGCCAAAACTTTGGAACAGAATTTCCTGCTTTTGAAGAACTTGCATTACTTTCAGGAATTAAACTGTCCAATCCTGGCTGGTTTATCCCGTAAATCAATGATCTATAAATTTCTTGAAAATACTGCGGATGAAGCTTTGAATGGAACTACGGCTTTGAATATGATTGCACTGAACAAAGGTGCATCTATTTTAAGAGTTCACGACGTGAAAGAGGCAGTGGAATGTGTGAAGCTTTTTGACATGCTTTGCAATTAATCAATAACCCTAATAGATGGTTTAGATAGATATGGGATTTGAAATTGGAATAAAGGATATAATTGACATCGTACTTGTAGCATTTTTGATGTTCCAGGTGTTTAAATTGTTACGGAAATCGGGAGCAATCAATATTTTCATTGGGATCTTTACCTTTATTTTTGTTTGGTTCCTCGTTTCCTACGTTTTTAAAATGGAACTCCTGGGAGGAATACTTGACAAAGTGGTGAGTGTAGGTGCCTTCGCTTTAATTGTGTTGTTCCAGGATGAAATCAAAAGATTCTTTTCTCGCATTGGTTCTCGTCGTGAATGGTTGTTTATCACCTTGCTTAAACGCTTTTTTAAAGGGAATAATGTCAATACAGAAAAAGAGGAGTTGGATGTTGTACAAATAGTGCTAGCTTGTAGAGGCATGTCCAAGTCGATGACTGGTAGCTTGATTATCATTCAGAGGCAACAAAATCTGGAGCCTTATATACAGTCTGGTGAACTCATAGATGCTAAAATCAATTCGAGATTGATAGAAAATCTGTTTTTTAAAAACAGTCCATTGCACGATGGTGCAATGTTGATCTCAAACCACAGAATTAAAGCTGCCGGATGTATCCTTCCTATATCAAAGAATACGAGTATCCCTAAAAAATATGGCTTGAGACATCGCTCTGCAATTGGTATTTCTGAAATCACGGATGCTATCGCTATTGTGGTGTCGGAGGAAACCGGCAAAATTTCCTATGCCATTGGTGGTGAGCATACAGCCAATGTGCGCCCTGAGGAACTGGAGATGTTTCTATCGTCAGTGGTGTAATGCTACAAGCTTGAGGCATCAGGCTTCAAGCAACAAGCCTCAGGCCTCAAGCAAATACAGCCCCAAGCTTCAAGCATTAGGTTGAATGCGTTTAATTAAATTCTAACAAATGTCAAACCGTTCCAGGTATATTCTTTTGGTGATCACTACACTGTTTGTGCTAGAATTCTTATGCGGTAATTCGACTATGTTTGCTGAGAATAGAGTGTCTCAATGCGACACTTCTCACGCGGATACTTTCACTGAATTTCATGACCAGGATATCGCTGATAAACTTGAATACCCAGATAGCATCACTTTGCTTAGGGAGCTTGAGGTTGTTGATGATAAACTGAAATCCACGATTGCTCCAACTCAACAGCTAAATTCAGATAGGATGGAGAAAGGGGCGTTTGTGCAGATTTCCGACGTGTTAAAAACTTTCTCTGGTACTTTTATTAAAGATTATGGCGGGGTAGGTGGACTCAAAACTGTTTCGGTGCGTAGTCTTGGTGCCAATCATACGGGTGTGAGTTATGATGGGATTGGAATTAGCGATGTAAATACAGGGCAGATCGACTTGAGTCGATTTTCGGTCGATAATCTTGAATTTATTTCTCTTTCTCAGGGTCAATCCGATGGAAGTTTACAACCAGCCCGTAATTTTGCTTCTGCAGCTATTGTACAACTCCAAACCAAACATCCCAGGTTTAAAAAGGATGAATTGATCAATGGAAATTTTGCCCTCAAAATTGGTTCATTTGGGTATTTAAATCCTTCAGTTTTCTTGAATAAAAAAATATCTGATTCATGGTCGGCTTCGCATCAGATCGATTGGCTTAAATCGGAAGGAGATTATCCCTACCGTCTGGTTTATGGTACTGAGAGTAATGATAGTACTTCGCTCGAATACCGAAAAAATGCGGATTTTACTCAATTAAGAATTGAATCTAATTGGTTTGGTCGATTTGAGGATGGTAGCAGAATGCATATCAAAGGACACTTTCTAACTTCCAACCGAGGATTGCCAGGTGCTACTATTTTGTATTCAAGTCAGGACTTCGCTAGTCAAAGACTGGAAGAATCCAACGTGTTTACCCAAGGAAATTACCGAAAAGAAATAAACCGAAAATGGAATTTACTCATCAATTGGAAGTACTCTCATTCCACGATGATCTATACTGATCCTGATTTCTTGAATTCAGATGGGTTGATGAAACAAGCATATACACAAAAGGAGGGGTATGGTTCTGCGGCTTTAAACTATGATTTGACTACTCAATGGAAACTTTCACTTGCTTCTGATCTATTTGTAAATACAATGAACACGAATGCTGGTATTGATCCATTGCGTTTATCCTCTTTGTCTTATTTGTCAAGTAATTACGCATCAAAATTCTGGAAAATGAATGTGGGTGTTCTGCATTCCTATGTAAATGAGCAGCTTGATGCAAACAATTCGGAAAATTTTAGTCGTTTTACGCCCTATCTAGGAATTGATATAAATCCACTCAACAATTTAATTTTGCGTGCCTTTTACAAAGAAATTTTCAGAATGCCCACTTTCAGCGATATGTATTATCCACTCATGGGCAATCCGGACTTGCTCCCTGAAGAAGCCAAACTGATGAATATAGGCGCAAACTATCAATTTGAATTTCAAAAGTGCAAAGTTCTAGTTGCGGCCGACATCTATGCAAACGATGTGCACAATAAAATTGTGGCCTTTCCTAATAAAAGTATTTACAGTTGGACTATTCTCAATTATGGTCGCACCCAAATCAAAGGACTTGATATGAATGCAAAATTGAGCTTCGAGTTGAATGCAAAATCGGAATTGAGTCTGATAGCTAGTCACAGTTATCAACGAGCTTTGGATGTGACCGATCCCGAGGGTGGCAGTTACCTGCATCAATTGCCTTATACTCCTCGGGTTTCTGGATCTTCTGGTATATCTTGGATCTACGATGATTTTTATATTCAAACACAACTTGTTTGGTCAGGACATCGGTATGTGTTGCCTCAGAATTTTTCTAGGAATCGGTTGGAAGGATATACCGATGTACAACTGACAACTGGAAAGAAGGTGAAAGTAGCCAACCATCAGTTTGCGATCAAAGGGGAGATTCTCAACCTGTTAAACTCTAATTATTCGGTAGTCCGCTGGTTCCCTATGCCCGGTCGCAATTTTCGATTGTCATTCACCTTTGATTTTGAACCATCGGATAGGTAACCGGCCTTTGGGCTAATGTTTAAGTTAACCATTAACTTATCATAGATTATAGAAGATTTCTATAGGGATATTTCTGAACAATTTAGTGCTTGACTTGTTGATAGTCAATACATCATTGACCTTATCCGGTCAAAAATGTGTAAATTTGCAAAGTTTTAAATAAGAATATGTCAGATAGTATAATACATGAAGTAACCCAAAGCGATTACAAGTACGGTTTCACTACTGAAATCGAGACTGATATTATCCCTGTGGGTCTTAACGAAGATGTGGTGAGGATGATTTCAGCGAAAAAGAACGAACCTGAATGGATGTTGGAAATTCGCTTGAAAGCTTTTCGCCACTGGCAAACCATGAAAATGCCTGAATGGGCACATTTGAATTTGCCTCAAATAGATTTTCAATCCATTTCCTATTACGCAGCTCCTCGTACCAATGCTCCAACAAGTTTGGACGAAGTGGATCCGGAACTGTTGAAAACCTTTGATAAATTAGGTATTCCATTGGAGGAGCAAAAGGCCTTGTCTGGAATAGCTGTGGATGCGGTGATGGACTCTGTGTCGGTGAAAACTACCTTCAAAGAGAATCTTGCTGAACTGGGAATCATTTTCTGTTCTTTTAGTGAGGCGGTTGAACACCACCCTGATTTAATCAAGAAATACATGGGCTCTGTGGTTCCATATACAGATAATTTTTATGCTGCCATGAATACGGCTGTGTTCAGTGATGGATCCTTTGTGTATATACCCAAGGGTGTTCGTTGCCCCATGGAATTGTCCACTTATTTCCGTATCAATGCGGTGAATACGGGTCAGTTTGAACGTACTTTGATAGTTGCTGACGATGATGCTTATGTGTCCTATCTTGAAGGCTGTACTGCTCCTCAACGTGATGAAAATCAATTGCACGCTGCTATTGTGGAAATAGTGGCGATGAATAATTCAGAAGTGAAATATTCTACTGTTCAAAACTGGTATCCTGGTGATAAAGAGGGAAAAGGGGGGATTTACAACTTCGTTACCAAACGTGGGGTTTGTAAAGGTACAAATTCAAAAATCTCTTGGACTCAAGTGGAAACTGGATCTGCAATTACATGGAAATATCCGAGTTGTGTGCTTCAAGGCGACAATTCATCTGCGGAATTCTATTCGGTGGCTGTTACCAACCATCACCAACAGGCTGATACAGGTACTAAAATGATACACATTGGTAAAAACACAAGTAGTCATATCCTTTCCAAAGGTATCTCTGCGGGTGTTAGTCAAAACAGCTACCGTGGATTGGTTCGCGTGGGTTCTAATGCTGAAAACGCACGCAATTTCTCACAATGTGACTCTTTGTTGCTGGGTGATAAATGTGGTGCACACACTTTCCCTTATATGGATGTGAACAATGATTCAGCAATTGTTGAACACGAAGCTACTACTTCCAAAATCAGTGAAGATCAGATTTTCTATTGCAACCAACGTGGAATTTCTACTGAAGATGCGGTGGGTCTTATTGTAAATGGATATGCAAAAGAGGTGCTTAACAAATTGCCAATGGAATTTGCAGTTGAAGCACAAAAATTATTACAGATTACCCTTGAGGGTTCTGTGGGTTAAATTGTAAAAAAGATTACACAATATGTTAGAGATTAAAGATTTACATGCCAATATCAATGGCAAAGAAATATTAAAAGGATTGAATCTTAGCGTTAAACGCGGTGAAATTCACGCTATTATGGGACCTAACGGTGCTGGAAAATCAACTTTGTCATCAGTTCTGACTGGTCATCCTGCTTTCGAAGTTACTCATGGTAAAGTAGAATTCAATGGTAAAGATCTGCTTGAACTTGCTGCTGAAGAACGTGCTGCTGAGGGTATATTCCTTAGTTTCCAGTATCCAGTTGAGATTCCGGGTGTTAGCATGGTTAATTTTATGCGTTCTGCAGTGAATGAACAACGCAAATACAAAGGTCTAGAACCACTTTCTGCTACCGATTTCTTGCGTATGATGCGTGAGAAAAAGGAATTGGTGGAAATGGACAATAAATTGACCAACCGTTCTGTAAATGAGGGTTTCTCTGGTGGTGAGAAAAAACGCAATGAGATCTTCCAAATGGCTATGCTAGAACCAAAATTGTCTATCTTGGATGAGACAGACTCAGGATTGGATATCGATGCTTTGCGTATTGTTGCCAATGGTGTAAATAAATTGAAATCACCAGATAATGCTTCTATTGTGATTACCCACTACCAACGTCTTTTGGATTATATTGTTCCTGATTTCGTTCATGTACTTTATGATGGTAAAATTGTTAAATCCGGAACCAAAGAACTGGCATTGGAATTGGAAGCCAAAGGTTATGATTGGATCAAAAAAGAAGTAGAAGGAATTTAATTGAGTATGGAACAACAATATATAGACTTATACAAGGAACACCACGAATTGATTAAAAGTAAATCAGCTCCGGTGTTGAATGAGGGTCGTGACGATGCTTTCGCCCTTTTCGAGTCCTTGGGTTTTCCTACAAATAAACTGGAAGATTATAAATATACCGATGTGTCGAATGCTTTAGCACTCGATTATGGTCTTAATATCAATCGTCTGGAGGTTCCGGTTGATCCGTACAATGTGTTTCAATGCGATGTACCTGGCATTCATTCCTACTTGTATTTTGTAGTCAATGACTCATTCTATACCAAAAATGAAAATGAGAAATTGCCTGAGGGTGTATTGATAGGTAGCTTGAAAGACTATGCAATTTCACATCCTGAAATCGTGCAAAAGTATTTCGGGAAACTTTCATCCAAAAGAAAAGATGGGCTTGCGGCTTTCAATACTGCTTTTGCTCAGGATGGATTTTTTATGTATGTGCCTGAGAACGTGGTGCTTGATAGACCTGTACAATTGGTGAATATCATGCGCTCGGATGTGGATCTTATGGCTAATAGTCACAACCTGATTGTCGTAGAGAAAGGGGCGAAAGCGCAACTTTTGGTCTGTGACCATACCATCGATGAGGTTCGTTTCTTGACCAATCGTGTGACTGAGGTCTTTGTGGAAGAAAATGCATCCTATGAGCATTATAAATTGGAAAATACACACAATAAAACGGTGAATCTTACCAGTTTGTTGATCGATCAGAAAGAATCTTCCAATGTATTGGCTAATGTAATCACCTTGCACAATGGAATTACGCGCAATACCATCGAAATCGATTTGGATGGTGAGCATTGTGAAACAAATCTTTGCGGATTGGTGTTTGCAGATAAAAATCAAGAGGTAGATAACTTTACTTCAGTTCTTCACAATAAACCAAATTGTCATTCTGAAGAAATGTTCAAATATGTGCTCGACGATTCAGCAAAAGGTGGATTTACAGGTAAATTGTATGTGGCAAAAGACTCTCAAAAGACAGCTGCTTTCCAAACCAACAAGAACATTTTGATCAGCAAAACGGCGAAGATGCGGACCAAACCGCAACTTGAAATTTATGCCGATGATGTGAAATGTTCGCATGGTGCTACCATTGGACAATTGGATGACAAAGCATTGTTCTACCTTCGCTCAAGGGGTATTCCTGCTAAAGAAGCTAAAACACTTTTGATGTTTGCCTTTACTTCTGATGTGCTTGATAAGATTCGCATTGAGGCTTTGAAGGATAGAATGAGATTGCTTGTGGAAAAACGTCTTCGTGGCGAAGTATCCAAATGCGAAGGTTGTGTTATCTGCCAGTAGAAAATTTTTCCTATCATAGGATATCTAAAATCGTCTACAAATAGATGGAAATCTCTTTAGATACACTTAGAAATTTATTTCAGCAGCGGCTCCCGGGTAGGGAGTCGCAACTGAAAATGGCTCCATCGCACCGTGAAGAGGAGTTGAAAGCCCTGGAGGGTAAAGATTTCAATCCCAGACTCTCGGCTGTAATGGCTTTGTTTTTTGAAAAAAATCAGGAACTTCAGTTGCTGCTTATCCGTCGGAGTGATTATGTAGGGATTCATGCCGGACAAATCGCTTTTCCGGGTGGTCGTTGGGAAGAATCGGATAGAGACTTCGAACATACTGCCCTACGTGAACTTCACGAAGAAGTGGGTATTCATCCCGACAAAGTTGAAGTTATTGGTAGTCTTACCGAACTCTATGTTCCACCGAGCAATTTCCTTATCAAGATTTTTGCAGGCTATCATCAAGGTATCCCTGAATACAAACCTGATGCCCGTGAGGTAAAAGAAGTCATCGAAATCCCCTTAAAAGACTTGTACAATCCCAAGATTGTCACTCAAGATTATTTTGTAACCCATGGTCGCATCGATGCGACTTTAGCTCCATGCTACAAGATTACCGACCAAATCAAAATCTGGGGCGCTTCTGCCATGGTGATTGCTGAATTACTCGACCATCTAGGAAATCACTCGTAACCGAATTTCTTTTCGTCGCGGTTGGCATACAATCCATAGGCTCCTACGATTACAAAACAAACCAAGGGTATCCAATAGGATATTGAGATATCACCGATGCTGGTTGATAATAGACCTTGCAATGCGGTGAGAACTGCTCCTCCAAGTATGGCCATCACCAGGAATGATCCTCCTACTTTGGCTTCTTGTTCGCTGATGCCTTCCAAAGCAATTCCATAAATAGTAGGGAACATCAATGACATAAAGAAGGAAATCATTACCAATCCGATTACTCCTGTCATACCGGTGGCAAAAATAGCGGTAAGTGAGGCTATCAGTGCTCCGGTCGATGCTATGGCCAATAACATACCCGGATGGAAGTATTTCATCAGGGCTGTAAAAATAAAGCGGGATACCATAAACAGAATCAGCGAACTAAGGTAAAAAGTGTTACCGATGTTTTCGGCTGTTGAACTTTCATCCAACTGCCATAGTCCACTCCAGAACGCGTTATCAGCTATAAATGCACTCACTTTGGATGAGATAATCTCGTCGGTTGAGGGGTCTATCAAACCTAAATTCGACATCACATAGCGTATGGTGTAGGACCATACGCCAATTTGTGCTCCCACATAAAAGAACTGTGCTACTACACCAAAGGTGTAATGTTTGCGTTTCATCAATTGCTTCACAGTCTGACCAAATCCGGCCTTGTTGGTGTCGCTGGAAACTGGCATTTTTTTGTAAAGCAAGATGATTATCAGTAGGGCTAAAAGCACGACACCAAGCCCTACATAAGTCAGGGTTACTGCATTCAATTCTTTGTGCTGGACAGCTATCAGTTGTTCGGCAGACAATGAGCTTTTGTTGGCTGAAAGTTGAGATAAAATAAAAATCTGACTGATAATAATGCCTGAAATCGATCCAATGGGATTGAATGCCTGTGCAAAGTTGAGCCTGCGAGTCATGGTCTCCGGACGACCCATCATAAGGATATATGGATTTGCCGTAGTTTCAAGAATAGAACAGCCACCCGCCAGAATATACAAAGCAAACAAGTAAAAGCCGTAGGAAGCCATCTGACTGGCAGGATAAAATAAAAATGTGCCTAGTGCATAAAGCCCCAGTCCGATAATAATTCCGTGCTTGAAGGTGTATTTACGAATTAATAAGGCCGCAGGGATTGCAAAGAAAGCATACGACCCATAAAATGCCATTTGTATAAAGGATGTCTGAAAATCAGTCATTACCAATATATTCTTGAATGCAGACAAAAGAGTGTCTGTCATATTGTTGGCCACTCCCCAGAAGAAGAAAAGTGATGTTACTAGGACAAAAGGAATAAGGTAATTTCGACCGTCTGCACCTCTTAGCAGACTGCTTTTCTCGTGATTCTCCATTTTTATTCAATTTCAGTGCTGATTCACTGATTTAATATTAGTACTTTGATAAAGGCAAATCCTATTCTTAGCGTAATTCAGGAATAACTGTCTTACTGCTTTAATACGTTTTAATTTTCCAAATGTACTACAAAAAATGAATTAAAAACCAAAAATATCGGAATTCAGCTCTTCGGTGTTTTCTTTGTATTTGTAAAAATAAGCTCCTTTCTTGGAGCCGGTTTTGTCAATTTCATCGGTTTTTTCCAGATAGTTGAAGCCTAACATTCGTTTGCGGAAATTTCTTTTGTCTAAACTATGACCATAAATTCCTTCATACAGGGATTGAAGTTGAGTCAATGTGAACTTTTCAGGAAGTAAATTAAAACCGATGGGTTGTATGGCTGCTTTTCGTCTTAAAATTGAAATTGCGTCTTGAACCATCTTTTTGTGGTCGAAGATTAATTCCAAAGAAGAGTTTACTGCAACCCAGCTGGCATTGTGTTTTTCCAACAAAGACTGATCATGTGTGCTTATATCAATAAGTGCGTAATAGGCACAGGAGATTACACGTTCTTCAGGTTCACGGTCCACTTCACCATAGACCGCCACTTGTTCCATAAAGATATCTTCCAAGCCAGTAAGATTAGTAAGAACCCTGACAGCTGCATCATTGACGGATTCCTCATTCTGAACGAACCCTCCCATCAAGGAGAGCCCACCTTTGTAGGGTTCCATATCGCGCTGATGCACCAATAATTTGATTTCCTGATTACTGAAACCAAGGATAATACAGTCAACCGCAACTAAAAAAGTATCGTGTGATTTATAAAAATTAGATCGAGTCATAGGAGAATAAAAAACCTTCCCGGAAGATTAAAACCGGGAAGGTTGAATTTGTGAATTATTACCAGAAATAAATGTAGAAGGCTACAGTTATACCGATAATGATAATGGAGTGAATCACATCCCAGGAGTTCCAGCTGGCACGAGTCACTGCTTTTTGCTCGGGAGTTACAGATCCAAAGGTTAGACCAGCAATTTGTTCTGCAGTTGCTTGTTTGGTAAACATACTAACGATTACCATCACCAATGCACTGAATACAAACATACCACCACTGAAGAACAACCAGTTTACGTCAAAGAATAAATCTTTAAACCATGTTTGTGATGCATCACCCACTTGAGTGTAATACACTTTGGCTCCCAGACGGGTAAGACCTACAATCAAACCTGAAATTAGTCCCCAAAGTCCGGCAGCTGGAGTCACTTTCTTTGAAAGTACACCCAATAGGAAGGCTGCAGCAATACCTGGAGCAAGTACAGATTGTACGTCTTGTAGATAGTTGTAAAGCACATTACCTACGCTTTTCATTACAGGAATCCAAAGAATACCCAAGATTACGATAACTACTGTAGCAATACGTCCAACGCTCAACAATTGTTTTTCAGGAGCATTCGGACGGAAACGTTTGTAGAAGTCGATAGTGAAAAGCATCGCTGATGAATTGAACAATGAAGCCAAGGAACTCATCAATGCTGCCAAGATACCAGCAACAACCAAACCTTTCAAACCTGCAGGTAGAATTTTCGCCACCAAAGTTGGGAACGCAGCATCTGATACCACATGTCCATCCGCAGCTACAGGAAGGAATGAACCTGTTTTTTGATGAAGCGCAAATGCGATCATACCAGGGATAAGGAAGATAAATACAGGAGTCAATTTCAAATAAGCACCGAAAATAGTACCACGACGAGCTTGCGTTTCGTCTTTTCCTGAAAGTACACGTTGCACGATGTATTGGTCAGTAACCCAATACCAGAAACCGATAATACCTGAACCGATAAATACACCCAACCAAGGGAATTGAGAGTCGCGGTTGCTACGGATCAATTCGCCCATAGTATCTCCATATTCATTCACAGGTACTGCGCGCACTGTCTCCATCATTACATCCCAACCACCTAGTTCTTTTAAACCTAGAACTACAATGATCATAGAACCCAGAAGAAGGATAGGTGTTTGAAGTACAGATGTATAAAGAACCGATTTCATACCACCAACCACAGTGTAAAGTGCAGTAATTAAAACTAAACCGATTGCAGCAATCCAGAAGAAGTCAATTCCCCACAATTCTTTGATACCAAATACCTGTTGGAAAACCAAACCACCTGCATATACAGTTACGGCTACTTTTGTTAATACATAACTAATCAATGAGATTACAGAAAGCAAGGTTCTGGATTGTGGATTGTAACGTCTTTCCAAGAACTCAGGCATGGTGTAAACCATGCTTCGCGTGTAGAAAGGCACAAATACCCATCCCAGAATCAGAATCATCCACCCTTGGATTTCCCAGTGGGCCATAGCCATACCGCTGGATGCACCAGCACCTGCTAGACCAATCAAGTGTTCTGATCCAATGTTTGATGCAAAAATAGATGCACCAATTGCAATCCAAGTTGCATCTTTACCTGCAAGGAAATAATCTCCCGAGCTGGTTTGTTTTTGATTGATTACCCAAATCACTATACCGATTAGTGCGAGGGCAAACACTCCAATTACTACCCAATCTAATGAAGCCATAATAAATTTTTAAAATTGTTTGTTATGTTTGTGTTATTCAACACCGAATTTATAAATACAAATGTGTTTGTAAGTTTCTCCAGGACGAAGTACAGTCGATGGAAACTCCGCTTTGTTTGGACTGTCCGGATAATGTTGAGTCTCTAAACAGAAAGCTCCGCGGTAAGGATAAAATTTACCCGCTTTTCCAGTGACTCCTGGCATAAAGTTGCCTCCGTAAAACTGAATGGCAGGTTCTGTAGTATATACTTCCATGGTTCTGCCACTTTCCGGTTCCAACACTTTAGCTGCCAGGCTCATTTCACCAGCTACAGCTTTGTTCAATACCCAGTTGTGATCGTAACCCAAACCATAGGCAATTTGTTGGAAGGTAGTATCATTCACTCTGTCACCAATTGCCGTTGGAATTCTGAAATCCATAGGAGTGCCTTCCACAGCAACCAATTCTCCTGTAGGAATCAATCCTTCATTTACCGGTGTGAAGTAATCCGCATTCAACATCAATACATGACCGTTGATATCACTCGATTTATCATCACCCTTCAAATTGAAATAGGAATGATGAGTTAAATTGATAACCGTTGCCTTGTCTGTAGTAGCCTCGTAGGATATATAAAATTCATTATCGTCAGTCAACTTGTAGGTTACCTTAGTGGTCAAAGTTCCAGGATAACCTTCCTCACCATCTGGCGATACATAGGTCAACTCCAAAGTTTGTCCATCCACTTGATTTGCATCCCAAACTACATTGTCGAAACCATTTACACCACCGTGCAAACTGTTTCCGTTGTTGTTGGGAGCTAAAGTATATTCTACACTGTCCAAAGTGAATTTTGCATCCCCAATTCTATTGCCGTAACGACCAATAATAGCACCATAATAAGGATCCTTTGGACTGTTAAGGTAAATTTGTATAGAATCATCACCCATAACCACATCACTGAATTTTCCATCTTTGTCAGGTGCAGTCAAAGAAACAACGATGCCACCATAGTTTGTCACACACATCTCCATTCCATTCGAATTGGTTAGTACGTACAAATCTGTTTTCTTGCCATTCAGTTCTGTTTGAAAGTTGGATCGAAGTAAGCCTGATTGTGTTGCTTTATCCTTCTGACAAGCTACTAACATGGTAGTAGCAGCAATAAGAAATAAGATTGATTTCTTCATGATATTTTTGTTAGATAATTTTGTTTAATTAAAATTAACGACATTTTGGACGACAAAAATATTTGAATATGTTCATACGACAAAATAAAAAGTGTACAGAATACACTAAAAATGTTGTAAAACATATTTTTCATGGATTTCTATTCAATGAATTCTTTCTACATTTGTGTTGTAAAATAAGTGTAATAAAAACACTTAAAATGAATAAGTTAAGATACTGTAAATTAGATATTTAATACAAAAACAATGCTTGAAGCCTTAAAACAAAAAGTTTTTGATGCCAATATTGAATTGGTTCAACACGGTTTAGTGATTTTCACCTGGGGAAATGTAAGTGCCATCGACCGCGAGAGTGGTTTAGTTGTTATTAAACCTTCTGGGGTTTCCTACGACCAAATGAAAGCTGAACACATGGTAGTGGTAGATCTTGACGGTAAAGTTGTAGAAGGTGATTTGAAACCTTCGAGCGATACTGCCACTCACTTGGTATTGTACAAAGCTTTCCCTGAAATTGGTGGTGTTGTACACACTCATTCTACCTATGCAACTGCCTGGTCTCAGGCTGGATGTGATCTTCCCAATATCGGGACTACCCATGCGGATTATTTTTCTCAAGATATTCCTTGTACACGCATGATGACTCAGGAAGAAATTGAAACAGCTTATGAGTTGGAAACTGGTAATGTGATAGTGGAAAGATTCAAAGGAATTAACCCTGTGCATGTTCCTGGTGTATTGGTTTGCAATCATGGTCCTTTTTCTTGGGGAAAGAATGCACATGATGCTGTTCACAATGCTGTTGTAATGGAACAATGTGCAAAAATGGCCAGCATTGCGATGCAGGTTAATCCTAATTTGAAAATGAATCAACATTTAATCAACAAGCATTTCATGCGTAAACATGGTCCAAATGCTTATTACGGACAAAAATAAAATCAAAGAATTAACAAATTAAAAAATACACAGATGGAATTCAATTTTAAAAATTACGAAGTTTGGTTTATCACCGGCGCTCAATCTCTTTATGGAAGCGAGGCTTTGGAGCAAGTTGATGCTCACTCTACCGAAATGGTAAAAGCTCTAAACGATTCTGGAAATTTCCCTATCAAAGTGGTTTACAAAGGAACTGCTAAATCTTCTAAGGAGATTTCTCAAATCATGGGTAGTGCTAATGGTGATACTAAATGTATAGGTATGATTACTTGGATGCACACTTTCTCTCCTGCTAAAATGTGGATACATGGTTTGATGGATTACAAAAAACCTTTGTTGCACCTACATACTCAGTACAATGCTGAAATTCCTTGGAATGAAATTGATATGGATTTCATGAACTTGAACCAGTCTGCACATGGTGACCGTGAATTCGGACACATTACAAGTCGTCTTCGCAAACCTCGCAAAGTTGTAGTTGGATATTGGAAAGATACGAATACTCAATCTAAAATTGCTTCTTGGATGCGTGTAGCTGCAGGTTGGGCTGATGCTCAAGATATGTTGATTATCCGTTTCGGTGACAATATGAACAATGTGGCTGTAACTGATGGTGACAAAGTGGACGCTGAAATCCGTTTGGGTTACCATGTGGATAATGCTCCTATCGCTAAATTGGTTCCTTATGTAAATGCTGTTACTGAAGCTGAAATCGATGCTTTGGTTGCTGAATACGAAAAAGTATATGATTTTGCAGATCATTGCCAAAAAGGTACAGACAAACACCAATTGGTACGTGATGCTGCTGCTCAGGAAATCGGTATCCGTCGTTTCCTTGAAGACAAAGGTGCAAAAGCTTTCTGTACCAGCTTCAACGAATTGGAAGGTTTGCAACAGTTGATGGGCTTCGCTTCTCAACGTTTGATGTCTGAAGGTTATGGTTTCGGTGCTGAAGGTGACTGGAAATCAGCAGCTTTGGTTCGTACCATGTGGGTGATGGGTCAAGGTCTTGAGGGTGGTCAATCTTTCCTTGAAGATTACACGTTAAACTTCGATGGCGAAAATACAACTGTTCTTCAATCACATATGTTGGAAATCAACCCTGATATTACAGGTACTAAACCACGTATCGAAGTGCATTATTTGGGTATAGGTGATTCTGAAACTTGTGCTCGTTTGGTATTCCAAGCACACGAAGGTACTGGTATTGCTGCTACTATCGTGGACATGGGTAACCGTTTCCGTATGATTGTGAACGAAGTTGAAGTAGTTAAACCAAAAGATCTTCCTAAACTTCCTGTGGCTTGTGCTTTGTGGAAACCAATGCCTAATTTCGAAATCGGTGCTGGTGCGTGGATCCTTGCTGGTGGTACTCACCACTCTTGCTTCTCTTTCTCTTTGACAACTGAAATGATGGAAGATTTTGCTGAAATCGCTGATATCGAATTGTTGATCATCGACAAAGATACGACTATCCGTCAGTTCCGTCAGGACATGAGAAACAATGAAGTGTATTACATGCTTAATAAAGCGTTGAGATAAGAGGCT
>CAZZPZ010000002.1:164772-201657 GCA_964655615.1 uncultured Paludibacter sp.
CATGAGAAACAATGAAGTGTATTACATGCTTAATAAAGCGTTGAGATAAGAGGCTGAAAGCTTCATGCCTCAAGCCTCAAGCCAATAAAAAATAAAAGCTTGAAGCATGAAGCATATAAACTAAATATTCAATTAGAAAATGAAATTTGTTATAGGTTTAGATTATGGTAGTGACTCAGCTCGTGCGGTTGTAGTTAATGCTGAAAATGGGGAAGAACTTGCTTCTTCAGTGAAATATTATCCTCGCTGGATGGAAGGTAAATATTGCGTTCCTACAACGAATCAATACCGTCAACATCCACAGGATTATATCGATGTATTGGAGTATACAGTGAAAGATGCACTTTCCAAATGTCCTGCGGGCACTGCTGAAAATGTAGTGGGTATCGCTTTTGATACTACAGGTAGTACTCCTGCTTTTACGGATAAAAACGGGGTGCCATTGGCTATGCTTCCTGAATTTGCTGAAAATCCAAATGCGATGTTCGTACTTTGGAAAGACCATACTGCTATCAAAGAAGCAAACGAAATCAATGAATTGGCTGCTAAATGGTCAACTGACTATACTTCTTACGAAGGTGGAATCTATTCTTCTGAATGGTTCTGGGCTAAAGCTTTGCACGTGCTTCGTGCGGATGAATCTGTGCGTAATGCTGCTCATTCTATAGTGGAACATTGCGATTGGATGCCTGCATTGATCACAAATACTCAGAAACCTGAAACTATGTACCGCAGTCGTTGTGCTTCGGGTCACAAAGCGATGTGGTTGGAAGAGTGGGGCGGATTGCCTTCTGAGGAATTCTTGGTTGCCTTGGATCCTGTGTTGGCTGGCTATCGTGATCGACTATATACCGAAACTTGTGCTTCTGATACCAAAGTGGGTAACCTTACAGAAGAATGGGCTTCTCGTCTTGGATTAACTACCAATGTTGCAGTAGCTGTGGGTGCTTTCGATGCACATATGGGTGCTGTGGGTGCGGAGGTTAAACCGGGTGCGTTGGTGCGTATTATCGGTACTTCTACCTGTGATATCATGGTTTCTGATAAAAAGGAAATGGAAGGTAAATTGATTCCTGGTATCTGTGGACAAGTGGATGGATCTGTTATCCCTGGATTGGTTGGACTAGAAGCGGGTCAGTCTGCTTTTGGTGATATCTATGCTTGGTTCAAAAGAGTGGTGGCTTGGCCAATCGAAAATATCCTTGCTAAAACAAGCTTGGTGGATGCTGAAACCAAACAGAAACTGATCGACGAAACTTTGGATCAAATCATTCCTGCTTTGTCTATCGAAGCGATGAAGGTGCCGGTTTCTGAATCTGTGGTTCTTGCTACAGACTGGATGAACGGTCGTCGTACCCCTGATGCAAATCAAATGGTGAAAGGTACCATTACTGGTTTGAACTTGGGTAGTTCTGCTCCTTTGATCTTCCGTGCTTTGGTTGAGGCTACAGCCTATGGCTCTAAAGCTATCGTGGATCGATTCATCGAAAATGGGGTGGAAATCAAGGAAATCATCGGTATCGGTGGTATCTCATTGAAATCTCCATTCGTGATGCAAACTATGGCTGATGTCTTGAACATGCCTATCAAAGTGGCTAAGGCCGAACAAGCTTGTGCCTTTGGTACTGCGATGTTTGCTTCTGTTGCTGCAGGTGTGCATGCGAAAGTGGAAGATGCGCAAGCAGCTATGGGTATGGGATTTGCTCAGGAATATTATCCAAACGCAGAAAACCACAAACTATATCTGGAATTGTATAAAAACTATCAAGCAATTGGTAAATTCACAGAAGAGAATTTGTTCAATAAATAATTTCTGGATACTATCCTCATCCATAAACTCGAAACCGGAACCCTTAAAGTTCCGGTTTTTTTTCAAATGAGCAGCTGATAGTAAATAGGTATAGTTAATCGGAAAAAATCAGATTATCTATGCAAAAAATGATAAATATTTAAATCTATATTATTATTCATAGGTAAAAATATCTCAATATGGTTTAACTTCTTTTTACTTCTATCGAAGTAAGTTTGAATTCAGTTATCTTTGCTATATACATTATTATCTATAGTATGATGAGATATTCTTATTTTTTCTTTAGCTGTATTTTTTTGCTATTTTTCTCAATACCAAGTTCTGCAGGTATAGAGAAAACAAGAGTTATCGTAACTACCGATGGTGAAGCGGACGATCGAGCATCAATGGTTCGGTTTCTGTTAAGCTCTAATGAATTTGATGTGGAGGGTATAATCAATAGCAGTTCACAGTTTCACTGGGTTGGCGGTAAGGGATGGAATGCTTTTCATGAGGTCTCATGGATAAAAGAGTATATCGAACGCTATGCCGAAGTCTATCCCAATCTATTGATTCATAATCCAAATTATCCTAGTCCGGAACTTCTCCTAAGTAAATGGAAAGTAGGCAATATCAACGGAATAAGTGAGGATAGCATTCGAACTGAAGGTGCTGAATGGATAGTAAAAGTTCTTCTCGACTCTACCGATACTCGTCCGGTTTGGATACAGGCTTGGGGTGGTTGCAATACCATCTCGCGTGCTTTGAGAATTATTGAGGAAGATTATCCTTCAAGAATGAGTGAACTTGCTTCCAAATTGCGTTTGTTCCTGATTTGGGAACAGGATGAGACTTATCAATCGTATATTCGTCCCAACTGGGAGAAATTCAATATTCCAACCATCATATCTGATCAATTTGATTGCATGGCCTATATTTGGCCAAAGGTGCTGCCTGCGCAAATTAGATCTTACTTCGAGAAGGATTGGATGACTGAAAACATTTTAAATGACCATGGTCCTCTGTGTGATCTGTATGAAAATAATCAAGGGGATTTCAACGCTGAAGGGGATACACCTGCCTTTCTGCACAGCATCTCCAATGGTCTGCGCAGTAATGAATCGCCTGATTATGGGGGATGGGCTGGTCGCTATGTACGGGTTCGTCACAATGTCTGGATGGACCCCCTCCCTGACTCTACCTTTCATCGACCCTTAGAGCAATGGGGTTTCCAAAACAGTTGGTCTAAAAAACTGGAACATGCTACCGATTCTGCATCTGTTCAAATCAGAACCAATTATTTTAAGCCGATCTGGCGTTGGCTTGACGATGTACAAAATGATTTTGCTGTTCGGGCCGATTGGTGCGTGAAAGATTATAAATCAGCGAATCATCATCCCATCATCCGACTAAAAAACACACCACTCAATATTTGGGCAGAAGCAGGACAAAAGATTAGTTTGGATGCTTCTCCGTCCACTGATCCCGACAATGATCGATTGAATTTTCATTGGTGGCAGTACCAAGAGGCAGGAACCTACAAAGGAGAAGTGAAGATTGTTTCATCGCAAACAATTGTAAACCCGTCAAATTCCTTCGATTGTTCGACACAGTCAAAAATAAAAATAAAAATCCCCAAAGACGCAAAAGTAGGCGATACCATCCATATGATCTGCGAACTTTCCGATGATGGTACACCTAAATTAACTCAATACCAAAGGGTGATCATCACAATTGTTTCTCCTATTTCAGGGATTGAAAAAGAAAGTCAAAATCCAAAACAGAATCTGGAGTTTTTCTCTCTTAATGAGGTTGAACTTAACAATGATATGCACGAGCATCCTAGTCAGTTTGTGCAAAACAGGGATAAGTTCTTGAATGAATTGGCTCTTACCAATCCGGATGACTTCCTGTATATGTTCCGTAATGCTTTCGGTCAACCGCAACCTGCTGGTGCTAAAGCTTTGGGAGTTTGGGATAGCCAGGAAATTAAACTTAGGGGTCATACCACGGGTCATTATTTGTCGGCCCTTGCACAGGCTTATGCGGGGGAACTTGCTAGTCCTAATGAAAGAGCATCTTTGTTCTTAACTAAAATGGAGCATGTGGTGGATGAGTTGTATCGTTTGTCCAAACTTTCGGGTACATCCCTCAGTGGTTTGAATATCTCTAAACCCAACCTTGTACCTCCAGTGGATGCTGAAACGGGCTACAACTCGGACTTGAGCGAAAAGGGAATGCGTACCGATTATTGGAACTGGGGTGAAGGTTATATAAGCGCTTATCCGCCGGATCAGTTTATCATGCTTGAGAAAGGGGCAAAATACGGAGCCAAGGATGATAATGTGTGGGCTCCTTATTATACCCTTCATAAAATACTTGCCGGATTACTCGACGTGTATGAAATAACAGGAAATGAGAAGGCTTTGCAAACTTTAACAGGTATGTCCGATTGGGTGCATGCCCGATTGAGTGTATTGCCCGACTCTACTCTGAATGCTATGTGGGGCCTCTATATTGCTGGCGAATTCGGTGGGATAAATGAGGTCCTTGCACGTGTATCGAGCATAACGAAAAATCCAAAATATGTGCAAACAGCTCTCTATTTTGATAATACCCGGGTTTTCTTTGGGGATAAAAATCATTCGGGTGGCTTGGCCAAAAATGTGGATTTGTTTCGAGGTTTGCATGCCAATCAACACATCCCTCAAATGTTGGGTGCTTTGGAAATTTACCGGAATACAAATCATAAGAAATACTATGATGTGGCTGACAATTTCTGGAAAATGGTCCGATCCAATTATATGTACAGCATAGGTGGAGTGGCTGGTGCCAGTACTCCGGATAATCCTGAATGTTTCCCTGCCGAACCTTCAAGTTTATACAAATATGGATTTTCCAAGGCGGGTCAAAATGAAACCTGCGCAAGCTACAATCTTCTAAAATTGTCTAGTAACTTGTTTTTGTATGATCAGCGTACCGAATTGATGGATTATTACGAACGTACCCTATATAATCATATACTGGCTTCAGTAGATGAACATAGTCCGGCCAATACCTATCATGTGCCGTTAAATCCAGGTTCTGTTAAAAACTTTTCCAATCCCCATATGGATGGTTTTACTTGTTGCAACGGCACGGCCATGGAAAGCAATACAAAATTTCAACAGGCTATCTATTTTAAAGAGGAGGAGAAAAAGCGTGTATTTGTGAATTTATTTATTCCTTCCACACTGCATTGGAAGGAAAAAGGGATAGAAATTGTTCAAAAAACAGCTTATCCGGAGGATGACAATACATGCTTTATTGTCAATACAGATGCTGAATTTGAACTGCAAATCAGAATTCCAGCTTGGGCAAAAAAGGATGTTCAGATGACTATCAACCAGAAAAAATGGAAGGGAGAATGTGTACCGGGTTCTTATGTGAAAATCAAAAGAAAATGGAAGAAAGGGGATGAGCTCAAACTGAAAATACCCTTTCATTTCTACGTCGAACCAGTGATGGACAACCCTAAATTGATGAGTCTTTTTTATGGTCCTGTGCTATTAGCTGCCCAAGAGGATGGATCTTTGGAGGATTGGCGAAAAATAAAGTTGGATCGATCCAATCTGAACAAATCCATTCAACCAATCGAAAAGGAATCCTTGCATTTTTGGGTAGATGGTGTTTTATTCAAGCCATTTTATAAAACTTATGGCCATCATTCGGTTTACTTTATAGCGGAATAGAATAAAAATCAATACATTTGCTAATAAATTCACTATTTCGTTATTGAATCAGAATTTTATCAAATGGAAAAACTACTTGAATATAACCCGGTCTTGCTGGCTTTGATTGCAACATTGTTTACTTGGTTTCTCACAGCCTTGGGTGCCTCCATGGTTTTCTTTTTTAAATCGATAGATAAGAAAGTGTTGAATTCCATGCTGGGTTTTGCTGCGGGCGTAATGATAGCGGCCAGTTTTTGGTCATTGTTGAATCCTGCGATTGAAATGGCTGAAGCAAAGGGAGACAAAGCTTGGTTGCCTGCGTTGATTGGTTTTCTATCGGGAGGTGCATTCTTATTGATTGTCGATAAATTATTGCCACACCTGCACATGGGACTATCAACAGATAAGGCGGAAGGGATAAAGACTTCTTGGCAGCGCAGTGTGCTTTTGGTTCTTGCGATCACCCTACACAATATACCTGAGGGATTGGCTGTGGGTGTTGCTTTTGGGGCTTTGGCCAATAATCCGGATGTGGGTGCACTAACCGGTGCAGTTGCTTTAGCATTAGGTATTGGCTTACAAAACTTCCCTGAAGGTGCAGCTGTTTCCATCCCCTTGCGCAGAGAGGGATTCTCCCGACTTAAATCCTTCAATTATGGTCAACTATCAGGAATCGTAGAACCAATTGCGGGTGTGATTGGTGCTTATCTGGTTTTAACTGTAGAACCTCTTCTTCCCTATGCCTTGTCGTTTGCTGCGGGTGCTATGATCTTTGTAGTGGTTGAGGAGTTGATTCCTGAATCTCAATCGGGAAATGAAACAGACTTCTCAACGATAGGAGCCCTTCTCGGATTCGCTTCCATGATGTTCCTCGATGTTGCTTTGGGTTAAACAAACTGAATATATCTTGGCGAATTTTCCAAGGGTATAATTGGAATCTACCAGAGATAGCATACTATCGAATTCAAAAGAGTGAAAAGAAAAATGGAAAAAAATAGATCAACAGTTTTATATATAGCAATGAGTTTGGATGGATACATAGCCAAACCGGGTGATGATTTGAGTTTCCTTTCGATCGTGGAAAAAGAGGGCGAAGACTATGGTTATTTTTCTTTTCTCGACACTGTCGATACGGTGGTTTTGGGAAGTCGTACTTATGATTGGATTCTTTCACAAGTACCTGAATTTCCACATGCTGATTTGAAAACCTATGTGATTAGTCGCAACAAAAGACCTCAGAATGGGAATATTGAGTTTTATAACGGTAGTCTGAAAGAGCTGATTCAAAATTTGAAGGAAATTAAAGGGAAAAACATTTTTATCGATGGGGGTGCACAAGTGGTAGACCTGCTTTTGCAGGATCAACTGATTGATGAATTTATAATTTCTATCATTCCTGTTTTGTTGGGGGATGGAATCTCCTTATTCAAACAAAATCAACCCGAACAATTTTTGAAATTGGTGGATGTCCAGCGTTTTGAAAAGGGGTTGGTGCAACTTCATTACAAAAAAGGCTAAAAGGGTTTACCCTTTTAGCCCTTTCTGTATATAAGTCAGTTAGAATGTCAACTACTTATTCTATTCCTTCGCTTTCAATGGATGTGGAGTCACCACTAATCTGATTACTGGTGTCTTTTGGCAAAACGGTGTGACAGTAATAAGAGCGTTCAATGCTTTGTTTGGGTTTGTTTGGGAATTTGCCTCTGTATTGCTTAAAGTTCTCATCTTTTAGCAGTTTTTCCATAAACAATCCATAAATTGGCAAGGCCAATCGACTGCCTTGTCCTAGTTCACCGGTACGGAAATGTATGCTGCGGTGATCTCCTCCTACCCAAGCTCCGGCTACCAAATTCTTGGTAACACCCACATACCAGGCGTCTGAATGATTGGATGAGGTTCCGGTCTTTCCTCCAAAATCAGTATCGTAGTTGAATAAATCCCACTCCCAAAGTGCTTGTGAGGTTCCTCCGGGTTCGGTCATTCCCCCCTTCAGCATTTCAGTCATTAAAAAAGCAGTTTCATAAGGCACTGCTTGTACCGCGACTTTGGGTGCTTCATAGATCACTTTTCCTTCTTTCGTTTCTATCCTTTCTACCAAGATGGGTTCGTTGCGTACTCCTTCATTGACGATAGTGGAATATGAATTCACTAATTCAAGCAGGGATACATCAGAGGCACCCAAACAGGTGGCAGGCATTTTCTCCAGGTCCGTCTTGACTCCCAACAAATGAGCGGCTTCTATCACTTTCTCTATACCTACTTCTTTGGCAAGTTTCACTGCAACAGTGTTTATAGAACGTGCAAAGGCGTATTTCAGACTTACGTTTCCTCTGTACACATAATCTACATTGGCGGGTTTCCAACTTTTTGGCTGTCCTTTCTCCACATAATCCCACTGCACATAGCCGTCTACTTCTTTGTCACAGGGCGATTTGCCGTTCAATAGGGCTGCGGTATATACAAATAATTTGAAAGTGGATCCTGGCTGTCTTTTCGATTGTGCTACTTTATCGTACTGCCAAGCCTCAAAGTTTATATCACCTACCCACGCACGTACTTTTCCTGAAATTGGTTCCATGGCTACAAATCCGGTATGCAAGAAATGATTCATATACTTGATCGAATCAATAGTACTCATGGTGGTGTCTTTCAAACCTTCTTCGTAATCAAATACTCTTACTTTGTGGGGTTTATTCAGATGGAACTCTATTGAATCTTTATTTCCTTCAAATTTTGAATTCAACTGTTCAAAATGCTTGGTCTTGCGTGCAATATTTTCTACAAAATCCACTATCTCTTCTTTGTTCTCATCTCTCCAGGGGGCTTGTCCTCTCCAATGTTCAAAGAATCGTTTCTGCATCCGTTTCATGTGTTCTTGAACTGCTTCGTCTGCTAAGGTCTGCATTCTGGAGTCTATACTAACATATATTTTTAAACCATCTGAAAAAATATCGTATCCGTTTTCCTTTTCCCATTCTTCCAGGTATTTGGCTAAATAAGATCTAAAGTGCAATGCCTGTCCATCGTAACTCTCTTCAATATTGAAGTTAAGCTCAATTGGTAAAGCCTTCAATGAATCGCATTCTTGCTGACTTATTTTTTTCTGATTGGCAAGGTTCTGTAATACCACATTTCGTCTTTCTTTCGAACGTTTAGGGTTTTTGATTGGACTATAGGCTGTAGTTGCCTTCAATAAGCCAACCAGTACCGCACTTTGTTCGTAATTTAATTCCGAAGGCAATGCATTGAAAAAGGTTTTGGATGCAGTATAAATTCCGAAGGAGTTGCTTCCAAAGTCAACCGTGTTCAAATATTTGGTCAGAATTTCATCTTTGCTAAAGAAAAGTTCGATTTTCACTGCCGTAATCCATTCCTTGGCTTTCATAATCAAAAGCTTGAAGCCTGGAATATGTCCAAACAAACCACGCGAATACTGATCACGGGTTTTGTACATATTTTTCACCAATTGCTGGGTAAGGGTGCTAGCTCCTCGGGGATTACCCGACATGGCATCTTTTACAGCGGCAAAAACTCCTTGGAAGTCGATACCAAAGTGCTGATAAAATCGTTCGTCTTCTGTGCTGATCAATGTTTCTATCAGTTTTGGGGATATTTGATCAAATTCAACAGGGGTGCGGTTTTCTGAAAAATACTTTCCAATTTCAACACCATCCGAACTGATAATTACAGAAGCATTGTTTTGATTGGGGTTGCTGATGGCACGTAAACTTGGAGATTTACCAAACAACCAAAGGAAGTTGATATCGATTAAGAACAACAAAAGGAGAAACAATACGATGGAAGTCAGGATTATATTCCCAATCTTACGATATCCAGGTAATTGTTTATACCGGGCTACACGTGTTTGACGCCAACTTAGAAACTTTGCTGAATAAAACTTCAGATACGAAAGTAATTTCTCCCACATATTACATACGGATTTGCTTTGCAAAGGTAGTACAATTTTGTTTGATTTTTGTGGGCAGAGGATTTTTCCGTAATTTTGCAGAAATTACACCAATTACAAAAAGTTAAAATCATTTCGTTATTTTTTTTATGAGCAGATTACACAATATCTACGGTCGTGAGGACTTGATCAAACAACGTTTGGCTGAGGGTTTTAAACGTAAAACAGTTTCTTTTTATCGCTATGTAATCATCCAAGACCCACAGGCAACTCGAGATCAATTGTATTTGGACTGGTTTGAATTGGGTGTGATGGGCCGAATTTACATTGCCCGTGAGGGGATTAATGCTCAAATCTCTGTTCCAGAACACAATGTACAGGCTTTTATTGATTACCTTAATAATACGGAATATTTCAAAAACATGCCTTTGAAATGGGCAGTGGAAGATAACGATATGTCTTTTCTGAAATTGAAATTCAAAGTGCGCAAGAAGATTGTAGCTGATGGTTTGGACGATGATAGTTTTGATGTAACCAATGTGGGAAATCACCTCACAGCTGCTGAATTCAATGCGGCCATGGAGGAAGAGGATGTAATTGTGATCGACATGCGCAACCATTACGAAAGTGAAGTGGGAAGATTCGAAGATGCTATTTGTCCTGATGTGGATACCTTCCGCGAAGAAGTGGAGATGGTGGTTAATAATTTAGCGGATCAGAAAGACAAGAAGATTTTGATGTATTGTACCGGTGGTGTACGTTGTGAAAAAGCGAGTGCCTACCTAAAACACAAAGGTTTCCAGGATGTGAGCCAGTTGTACGGTGGTATTATTGATTATGCCCGTCAAATTAAAGAGGAAAACCTGGAGTCTAAATTCAAAGGTAAGAACTTTGTGTTCGACGAGCGATTGGGTGAGAGAATTACGGATGAAATCATCTCTAACTGCCACCAATGTGGTGCTACTTGCGATACACATACCAACTGTGCCAATTCCGATTGCCATCTGCTCTTTATTCAATGTCCGGCCTGTGCTGAAAAACACCAAGGATGTTGTTCTGACGAATGTGCTCATGTTATTCAATTGCCACAGGATGAACGAATCAAAATACGAGAAACAATGAAAACCAAATATGCCCAAACTCAAATTTATCGTAGTCGAAGAAAATTAGTCTCAAACGATTAATCCCGATACGGCTTTTTTGTTTTTCATTTGCATTTATAACCTGATTATAGACAAATGAATAAGATTTACCTACTTCCCCTTTTATTATTTTTCTTTCTCAGCTGTAAGAAAGAAAATCTTACTATACTTCAAAGTGCAGATATACACTCAGCTGCACTTGATAGCTTGGATAAATATAGAAATGATTCAAGCGTACTTAAATTCAAAGTTCAGGAGTATTCGGGAAATGGGAATCTTTTTCTGGAAATGAAATCCAGAGAAAGGTTGGGAAATTATTACCGTAATATCTCCCGCTTTCCCGAGGCTATTCAAGAACATAGAAAGGCCCATGCTATTTCTGTTCAATTAAAGGATACGACTTCTACCATTCAAACCTTAAATAATCTAGGTACTGATTTTCGTAGAATAGGTGCTATGGCTGAAGCTTCAGAATATCATTTCAAGGCTTTGAATTTGAGTGCTGAACAACGAATTTTTGAAGAGACCCTAAACCTTAAAAATCAAGCTATTGCTTGCAACGGGATTGGAAATATCAGTCTTTCACTCGAACGTCCTCAAGAATCAGAGGAGTTCTTTCGTCGTGCACTGGAAATCGAAAAGAAACTGGAGAGTCCTCTTGGAATGGCGATTAATTTTGCGAATCTTGGGTCTGTTTTATTGAATAGAAACGATTTTGACTCAGCCCGTTTTTTCTTTGAGCAATCCTTGGAACAAAATAAACTGATTCGTTCTGATTTGGGTATTGCTTTGTGCCACAACCACCTTGGAGATGTGTATTTTAAGCAAAAACAATATATTCTGGCACTTAATGAATACAAAACTTCCTATGACTTAATGGAAAACAATCCAGATATTTGGCATTTCTTGACTGCTTCTTTAGCTATTGCTAAAGTGAATATTGAGTTGGGAAAAGACAATATTGCAGAACAATTTCTATTAAAAACAATAAGTAAGGCCGAAATCATTGAATCGAAAGAAATTCTGATGAAATCCTATCTTTTACTCTCCGAACTACATCGTCGTGAGGGTCAGCACCAGAAAGCTTTGAACGAGTTGACTATTTCCAATGAATATGAGAAGGCTATTCGCAACAATAATCAACTGAATTTATTTATCGATCTGAGATTAAAAAATGAACATACCAAAAATTTGGAGAAATTGCGTGAACTGCAATCTTTGTCGGATTTCCACAAAGAACAGAATCAACTTTCCCAGACCTTGATGTATTTATTTATTTTTCTTTTCATTACTGCTGTTATCTATTTCTGGTTTAGATACAAGTTTATTCAAACCAAAAATGAAGAGGAACGCAAACTGGACAAAATAAAATTCAATTTCTTTACCAATATTACACATGAATTTAGAACTCCCTTGACAATCATTTTGGGACTTACCAAACAATTAATCACTGAATCAGGAGAGTTTAAGTCTATTCATAAAAAATTCTTGAATGCGGTACATCGTCAGGGTGAAAATATGTTGCTGCTGGTAAATCAAATGCTAGATATTGCGAAATCTGAAGCTGGATCAAACAAAAACCAATGGAAATACGGTGACCTGGCAGGTTACATCAACCTGGTGGCAGGAAGTTTTGAATCCTATCTGGAACAATTGAAAATCAATTTGGTAATCTTGACAAATCCTTTGGAATTGAAAACGGATTTTATTCCGGGGAGTATTACCAAAATACTTTCAAATTTAATTTCAAATGCGGCCAAAAATTCCAATCCAGGGAGCCGAATTGTGGTTCAATTGGATAAAATCAACGAGAAGAATTGCAAGTTAACTATTAGCGATGAGGGTAAAGGTATTTCAGCTGATGATTTGCCTAAAATATTTGAAAGGTTTTATCAGACTGCAGATTCCGAGCAAAATTCCTTGGGTTCTGGAATTGGCCTTGCTTTAACCAAGCAATTGGTGAATGAGATGAAAGGTGTAATAGCTGTAGAAAGCATTCTACATAAAGGTACGGTCTTTACTATTATTTTTCCAATTGCTTCATCATTCAAAGAAACTCAGACCAATGATACACTCTTGCATGAAATTGATGCTACAGAAATTTCGATGTACACTGCTGTAAACAATGAGGGCTTAGAGAGCCCAAGCTTGCAGTCTAAAAAGTCCAAAACGGTATTAGTTGTTGACGATAATCCGGATATGCTTGCTTATATTTCTGGGTTGCTTTCCAAAACATACAATATACTGAATGCAAACAATGGAGAAGAAGGTTTGGAAATGGCTTTTACTCATTTGCCCGATTTAATAATCTCGGATTTGATGATGCCTGTCAAAGATGGAATAAGCTTTTGTAAACAACTGAGAGAGAAAGTAAAAGTGAACCATATTCCGGTTATATTAATCACTGCCCGTAATGAAAAAGACGATCGAATCCTTGCATTAAATGCTGGCGCTGATGATTATATGGTGAAACCTTTCGACGAGGAAGAATTATTTGCTAGAGTATCTCAATTACTTACTACTCACACACGACTCAAAGATCGATTTTCAGATCTTCAATGGCAAAATGATAAAATTGATCAATTGAAGCAAAATGAAAAGGAGTTATTGATTAAATTAAGTTCACTCATCAGTTCCAATCTTGAAAACGAAGCCTATTTCCCAGACTTACTTGCTGGGGATATGAACTACAGTCTATCTCAATTGAGAAAGAAAGTGAAAGACATTACGGGAAATACGCTTTCATTCTATATCATGGAGATACGATTGAATACAGCTAAAAAACTGCTCAAAGAATCCAATCAAAGTATAGGTGATATTTCCGTTGCTTGTGGATTCTCTGATTTGGGTTATTTCTCACGTTCTTTTAAGGAATTCTTTGGTTATACACCTAGTCAATATTTGAAATTACCCGAAACACAAAAATAAAAAAGGGCAAGCTATTTCTCTAAATAGGTTGCCCTTTTCACACACTTATTAGGTGTTAGAACACAGATATTTTTCTAGAGGTTATATTTTGTTCGTTGGAAATCTTTAGAATATACATTGCTTTCTCTGGTAATTCCAAAGTTATCTGAGATTCATTATTTCCTCGATCCACCATTTTGTACCCATTAATGGTATATATTTCTATTTTGCTATTGGGTGCTAGGTTTGAAATTGCAAGTCGACCATTGGTTTGTTTTACTTGTATTTCAGAATCTGAACTAGTGGTTTTGGTCAAGACTCCCCCTGTAATATCTACATATATAAATTTGGTTTGAAAACAGCCATTGGCGTCCCTAACATAAATTTGAATGGTTTCATCCTGACTTATCGAAAAAGTAGAGTTTAAATCCATTGGATCTTGGAAAAACAAACCTGGATTCCAATTCACTTCGTATGGTTCAGCTCCTCCGCTTACCAAAACATCTATGGATATATTTTCACCACTTGCCACTTTTACCGTATCAGGGGCTTGCAGTTTAAAGTTGTCACATTCTAAGCAAACTTTTTTAATACGACCTTGATCTATATTATAGTATGCACCAACTCGCCCATAATTGTTAAAGTCAGACTGATTTGCTTCCTGTAAGGATTCAAATTCAAAATAAAATCCATTAGGAACGTCCGCTGTTAAGGCATCAGCAATTGCCTGTGCTGCTGCACTTGAACTGAAACTATGATTCATTGCATAAGTTGTTTCTGTATATCCTTTAATGGAATCAACTCCTCCAATTTTATATTTAATTTCGAGAGTGAAATCGGGCATTATTCCTGATACGACATCTTCTCCGTTCAATTTAATTATGTACATTCCTCCCTTGTAAATACGCTTTTCAATCAATCCTTGAATGTTCCAATCTACACCTTCAATGTCTTGACCTAAACTCATTTTATCAAAACTAATGCTTAAATCAGACAGAGTTTTACCATTTGAAGTCAATGCTTGTGTTAAATTTGGCCAATCCACAGGATTACCAAAGCCTTTCATTGATGATGTGCTTGAAGCATCCACAGGCTTATCATCTATCGCATAATCTCTGCCGCTTAGAAAATAATATGCTGGTACATTGGTTATCCCTGTTCCTGCAATGGTAACTAAATGTCCTGAATTTGCACCTTCAGGAGACAATGCGCTTGAATTAAAAGCAGCTACACCTTGGTGCAAAGCTTCCATTCCTGTTACAGAGAACGAACCCGCACAGCTTGGATTTTCATTGTTGTTTGTAGTGTCAACAGGTTGCTCGTTGCAGGTTTTAAAAATATATCCTTCATCAATATTGTAGAAGGCACCCGATCGTGAACCAGCAGTGTATTCACCTTGATTGGCTTTTTGCATGGATGTAAATTGAAAACTCATCGTATTGTTTTCGCAATCCTGCATAAATGCTTCAGCTATTGCTTGGGCTGTGGCAGAGCTGTTTTGACTGTTGTTGGTGGCTGTTGCAGAACCAGTGTATCCATAAATACTATCTACAGCTTGGGTTCTGTACTTGATCAGCATGGTGAAATCGGGCATATTTCCGGTGATTATGTTTTCACCAGCTACTTTGAATTGATAGGTTCCTCCTCGGTAAATACGTGTCTCCAAAAGTCCGTCTATCCACCAGTCTGTGCCTTGAATGTCATTTCCTAAGGTAGAGCCGGTAAACGAAAGGGTTATGTCGGTTGGACTTAGTTGAGCATTACTCAATGCAGTTGCTAAATTTGGCCAATTGACCATGTCGTTGAAAACACGCATCCCGCCTTGACTGCTATTGGTTATAAAATCTCTACTGTGTAGATAATAATAAGCCCACACATATCCACTTGGAATGGAAGCTGCAGGCACTACTACTTGGTGACCGGTATGTGAAATGTCATTGTACGCGACTGTACCCATTAAATCGTTCTCATTGCCACTCACTTTAAGATAGGAGCAGGAATCGGTAGGGGCCGAAAAAAGGGTGGATGAAAAAGCAAGAAATAAAATGATCAGTTTAAAATTTGCATTTAGATTTTTCATACATTGTTCTTAAAAGTTTCTGCAAAACTAATTCCAAGCTATTTGACTTGTTTGCACAATCTGTATTTGATTTATACGTATTTGACTATTAACATTGTTAAATTTGACTTATTTAATGACAAATTGAAGTTAAAATAAAGATAATCAATGTTATATGTATGTAAATTGTATTTTAACTTTTCTTGCTTTCAATCGTAGGAAACTTCAATTGTTTGGTAGTATGAATGAGATTATTAAATTAAAAATTTTCAAAAATGGCTAAAAAATGGGTAATAGGAATAGGTCTAATTGATATTTTTGTATTTTTGAATTCTATAATTCCAAAATGCAAGATCGGGTAATTCCCGAAAAATCGGAACAAGTGATTCAACTCCTAAAAGTAAATTTAAAGGTATGAAAGCAAAATTATTTTCAGCTGTGCTGTTTCTTCTGATGATGTCAGCTGCGGTGGCTTCGGCCAAAACAAAAATCGTAAAGTTCAAAGCACTTGGTGACTGTGGCCAATGCGAATCCCGAATTGAAAAAGCAGCAAACAGTATCAAGGGGGTTAAACTAGCGGATTGGAACAAGCAATCCCAACTATTGACTGTGAAAGTGGATGAGTCGGTGAGTGAAGAAACGATTCAAAAGGCAGTTGCTGCCGTGGGACATGATACTCCAAAATTCAAAGCACCAGATAAAGTGTACAATGCTCTTCCTAAATGTTGTAAGTATCCTCGGTAATTTGTGGTGAATAATAGCTAAATCGTTCATTTTCTAAATACTTTAAATAGAATATGATACAAGTCAGATTAGTCATTACTTTGGGCATGATGTTGTGGCTCATGAGTAGTTCCTCTGCTAAGGAAAGCTTTCCTGTAGATTCAAGCTACAGCATAGAAAATGCCTATCAAAAGATCAAAAAGAATTACCCCGGTATTAAAAAGGTGCCCGTGATAGTTTCAAAAAAGATCAAAGCAGAGTACAATCAGGTGTATGCCACCATCGAAAATAGTCCTTGGGGAAAAAGGGACTTGCACCTGGATGTCTTCAGCCCTGCGAAAGCAGGTAAATATCCAGCCTTGATTATGGTGCATGGAGGCGGATGGCGCTCTGGTAATAAATCGATGGAGCATGCCATGGCGGTTCGAATAGCAGAAAGTGGATTTGTAACTATTCCGGTGGAGTACCGTTTGTCGCTTGAAGCTCCCTATCCACAGGCTATCTTTGATGTGAAAGCTGCGGTGAGATGGGTGATTGCAAATGCAGAGAGATTCAATATTGATACAGCCCGAATAGCTATCGAGGGAAATTCTGCAGGGGGTCAAATTGCGGGTTTGGTAGGGATGACCAATGGGGTGGAACAATTTGAAGGCTCAGTGGGTTTAAGGTCTACATTACAGCAAAATGATAAGGTGGGGCAAAATCTGAACGACAATCAGTTGGATAGTTCTAGTCCTATAAAATCGAGCATCAAGGCCATAGTGGATATCGATGGAGTGATGAGTCTGATAGCCCCGGGATCATTGAACCTGATTCGAAAACCCGATTCTCCCGATGCTGCCTGGTTGGGAGGATTCTACCACGAAGTTCCCCAAATATGGAAGGAGGCTTCTCCTGCCTATTGGGTCAATAAAAACTCCGTTCCAGTTCTGTTTATACAAGGCACAGAACCTCGTTTCACTGCCGGAATGCACGAGATGAGGGCTTTTATGGACCAATACGGGGTTTACTCTGAATATCACCCAATCAGAAATTCACCGCACTCTTTCTGGCTGTTCGATCCATGGTTTGAACCTACGACGAAATATATCATTGATTTCTTGAAAAAGAGATTAGGTTCCAAATAGATTTTGGAGAATCAAAAAGTTGTTGCTAAAAAAAATTTTAGGATGTATTATCGTCATATTGCAATATAATTTCATAAATTTCAGATCAGGATCAAACACAAAACTGTATTAAACCCTTAACGGCAGAAAGAGAATGTAGGAGGACGAAGTACAAATTACGTATTGGTAAATTGAAACAAATGCCTGAAGGTAATACACGCCAATGTCCATAGCCTAGGTCTTTGTGCCCAATTTTAAAAGACTACATCAAATAACATTGTAAATTAAGAAAGAAATAGGTAAAAATTATTAGGATTATTCTTATTTGTGTTGTCTCTAATACGCTAAAGGCACAACAACCCGTTCCAGTTAAACCCCGTATACTAATGAGTACAGATATTGGAGGTACAGACCCGGATGATAATCAATCCATGATTCATTTATTGATGTACAATGAATGGTTTGATATTGAAGGGCTTGTTTCTTCGCCTTCATTTGGAGAGGGTAACAAAGAAGAAATACTCAGGACCATCGACCTTTACGAACAGGATCTGCCAAAGTTAAAAAAGCATACCAAAGGTTTAGCGTCACCAAAATATTTACGTTCAATTACAAAGCAAGGACGGCATGGAGTTGCTCCGTTTAAAGGTTTTAATACATCTACAGAAGGCTCTGACTGGATTATCAAATGTGCTATCAAAAAAAGTGAAAGACCTCTTTGGGTACTTGTTTGGGGTGGTCTTGATGATTTAGCTCAAGCTCTGCACGACAAACCCGAAATTCAGAAAAATATAAAAGTATTTTGGTGTGGCGGTCCCAACAAAAAATGGTGTGCCAACAGTTATGCATACATAGCGTAAAATTTTCCTAATCTCTGGTTTATAGAATCTAATTCGTCTTACTATGGTTTCTTCTCAGAAAATGTACCTGATAGCTTAAATGGAAAGAATTACTATAACAACTACATTAACGAAGCTGGTTCTTTGGGTAAAGATTACAAAAACAATCGCTACAAAGGAAGACTTAAAATGGGCGATACTCCATCATTGCTCTATGTAATGGAGGGAGACCCAAATAATCCTATGAAAGAAAGTTGGGGTGGCAGCTATGTGAATATTGAGCATACCCCAAGAATAGTATTTGATAGAAATACTACCGTAAAGGATACACTGCCAATATTTTCACTATTGGAATTTCATTTCAAAGGCCCTGATATTGAAGTCCCCGGAGACTCCGCTTGTATTACAATGACTGTACAGGCTGAAATTGGAGAACAGAAGTGGGATGGATTTAATTTAGGCAATGGAAATTATGTGGTTAGATATTCTCCAAAGCGTACTGAAACATTGATTTATAAAGTTAACTCGAACATACCTGGATTTGAAACTCAAAGCGGAACTTTTTTTGTAAGCAATCTTTGGCCAGGAAAACTAAATACAACAGACTACAAATTAGGTGAGAATTGGTATTCCGACAAGCAGAATCCCGAACTCTTTGATGGTATTTGGCAAGGGGGTAAAACCGTTTTGAAATGGAGAAATGAAGTTCTATTAGATTGGGCAAAACGTTGGGATTGGCTCCGCTAATTAAAAAAACTAGCCTCCACATTGTGTGTCATTTTTGCTTTTTTGGGACAAACAGAAATTAACGTCTATAAATGACAGAAAGCGTAAATTACTCAATATGCTAATGGACAAATTTGAAGGATTTTTGAACACAACAAAATGGGCTAAAATCGGAAAATGCTTCTACGCGTTTCTCTAAAAGCAATATCCAAACCATGATTCAAACCCATGAACAGCAGATGGGTTGGGAGTTTGTCTACCTTGGCGCGGACTTGGATAATTTTGACGATGCGCAAAATCTGGGTTTCCGTAGGAGTCGCTCCTTTGATAAACAGAACATGTCCAAAGTTTTTGATTACCTGGCTGATGAGACTCTCTTTTTCAGAGCTACGGCTAAAATGAATCTGAACGAGATGATTGATAAACTATCGGACGACGCTGAGAATCTCAGTTGATTTTATTCAAAAATGTGGAATAAATTCTGAGTTTACCGGTGATTCATTAACTTTGAACAAATGTGAGATTTCTATCCGTGGAAGTCTCACTCTTTTATTTACCTTTAGCGATACATAAAATGAGAAAAATTAACTTAATCTTTGTGCTTTCACTGTTGTTTGGCTTCTCAGCCAATGCGGTATCTTTTACTAAAACAAATCAAGGGATTAACCTTCAAACAAATGCACTGCAAATTGACCTCCAATTTTATTCTCCTTCTACAGTAAGAGTTGTCAAATACCCTTTGGGGAAAAGTTTTGTGAAAGAAAGTCTTTCGGTGGTTAAATCTCCGGATGCCGTTCGCTTCAAAATCACCGAAACTGCGGATCAGGTGCAATTAATGAGTTCGGAGCTGACGGTTAGTGTGGATAAATCCAGTGCTCTGATTTATTTTTCTCGTAACAATGAATCACTGCTGGTGGAAAAGGCTGTTCGTTTTGAAGATTTTAATGATGTAGGTTCTGTTAATTTCCAGGCAACTCAATCCTTTGTGCTGGACAAAGACGAGCAAATCTATGGAATGGGTCAACAGCAAGATGGACAATTGTCACGCCGTGGTGTGAATCTTAAAATGATTCAGGACAATACCGAGGATTATATTCCTTTCTTCCAGTCGCACAAGGGTTATGGTCTCTTTTGGGATAATTATTCTCCTACTCGATTCGTGGATACACCTGATAGTACTTATTTCAAATCCGAGGTGGCCGATGGTATCGATTATTACTTTATGGTGGGCAAGAATGCGGATGCGGTGGTTGCTCAAATGCGTGAATTGACGGGTCGTGCGCCTATGTTTCCTTTGTGGACTTTTGGTTTCTGGCAAAGTCGCGAACGCTATAAATCCGTGGATGAATTGTTGGAGGTGGTGCGTAAATACAGAGAATTGCAAATTCCATTGGATGGAATTATTCAGGATTGGCAATATTGGGGAGACAATTATCTGTGGAATGCTACCGAATTCTTGAACCCTGGCTTTAAATACGGCGATCGCATGATCAAAGGGGTACACGACCAAAATGCACACATCATCATATCCATCTGGAATTCTTTTGGTCCGAAAACCAAACCTTACCGTGAGTTGGATAGTATTGGTGCTTTGTTCAACTTCATCACCTGGCCACAGTCGGGTGCGATGGGATGGCCTCCGCGCATGGATTATCCTTCCGGTGTACGTGTGTACGATCCTTACAATGCTCAAGCTCGTGATATCTATTGGAAATACCTGAAAAAGAATTTGTTTGATCTGGGTATCGACGGTTGGTGGTTGGATTCTTCCGAACCGGATCATCACAATTTTAAAGATTCGGATCTGGACGAAATGACTGCCTTGGGTTCTTTCCGCAAGGTGCGAAATGCTTTTCCTTTGATGAGCGTGGGTGGAATTTCCACCAACCAACAAAAACTGTCTCAAGACAAAAGAGTATTTATGCTCACCCGTTCAGCCTTTGCAGGTCAACAGCGTTATGGGGCTAATTTATGGTCGGGTGATGTGACTGCCTCCTGGAAGGCTTTGGCGGCTCAGGTCACTGCGGGTTTAAATGTATCTGCTGCTGCATATCCTTATTGGAACAGCGATATTGGTGGTTTCTTTTTGTGGAATTTCAAAGATCCTTTGCACAATCCAGATTATAGGGAATTGCAAGTGCGCTGGATGCAATTCGGGGTGTTTACCGGCATGATGCGCTCCCACGGGGAAGGTTACCCTCGCGAGATTTATCAGTTTGGAGAAAAAGGTACTCCCGTGTACGATGCCATCGAGAAATGTATCCGATTGAGATACAATTTACTGCCCTATATATACGCGACTTCCTGGCAGGTTACCCATGCACATTCCAGTTTGATGCGTCCTTTGTTTATGGATTTTGCCAAGGATGAAAAAGTACTGACTTTGAACGACCAGTATATGTTTGGCCCATCCTTATTGGTTTGCCCAATCACTGAATCGATGTATCTTCAGAAAGGGGCGAATGGGGAAATTAGTGAAGATTTCTCATCGGTTAAAACCAAAAAGATTTACCTACCGTATGGTACCAGCTGGTATGATTTCTCTACAGGAAAGAAATTCCAAGGGGGACAAGAACTGAACACTCCCGCTGCCTTTGATCAAATACCTTTGTTTGTTAAAGCAGGAAGTATTTTACCTTGGGGACCTGATCAACAGTTTGCTACTCAGAAGCAGTGGGACGAACTGGAAATGAGGGTTTATCCTGGTGCTGATGGTCAATTTACTTTGTACGAAGATGAGTTCGACAATTACAATTACCAAAAGGGTAAATTTGCAACGATTACATTTACATGGAACGATGCGAAAAAAACACTAACTTTGGGTGAACAGCAAGGTGCATACCCCGGAATGATTAAGAACCGCAAATTCAACATCCTGTTTGTTGGTTCAGATAATCCCCAACCCGTACAAGTACAGTATACGGGAAAAAGAATATCGATCCGAAAAGATCAATAGTTCGATATCTGTTTTCACACTGGGCAGGGTATAATCGTTTTTAAACGAAAGGAGCTTGTAAAATATTTATTCACTTGAAATCAGTAAAAACACTCAAAATACTAAGTTTATGAAAAAGCTATTTGTACTTGGTTGCTTATTGGTGGTTGCCTTTGTTGCTCAATCCCAAAAAGTGAATTTGGTTTTGAACCTAAAAGCAGGTCAGACCTATTACCAAAACATGAGTTCCATATCGTCTGTAAAGCAAGAAGTTGCAGGTCAGAAAATGGATATCCGCATGGATATCAAGGGTAAGATCTCCTACACAGTGGAAAAATCCCAGGATGGAGTATACGATTTACAAGTTCAATACGAAAGTCTGACCATGTTGATGGATGTACCTATGAAAGGGAAGATGACTTTCAGTTCGGAGAACAAAGATTCAGCGGATCCAGCCTCTAAAATTCTATCCGCATTGGCAGGTAGTTCCTTTCAGGTGAAAATGACCAACAAAGGAGCAGTGAAAGAAGTAGCAGGATTTGACTCACTCTTGACAAAAATTTTTGAAGCCACTCCCGAAATACCTCAATCACAGGTAGCGCAAATCAAGAAGCAGATAGAAGGAGCCTACGGAGTAGAGTCGTTCAAGAAGAACTTTGCTTTGTTTGCCGGAGCATTTCCAGCCAATCCGGTGGAAGTAGGGGAGATTTGGACAGTCGAAAGCAAAATTGAAAACTTGATGACTATGCAAATGTTCTCTAAATTCACCCTCAAATCAGTTGCAGCCGACAGCTACGAAATTGAAAGCGAAGCTACTTTAGGTACCCAAAACAGTTCGATCGAAGCCAATGGAATACAAATGTCCTACGATTTGAAAGGCACAATGAAATCCACATTTAATCTCGACAAGAGCAGCGGATGGGTAAAGCGAGCGGAAGTGCTTCAAGACATTCAAGGCGAGATCAACATGGGCAAAGCCCCACAAATGCCCGATGGCATGAAAATCCCCATGACCGTCAACACCTTCCTGATTTTTACGGATTAAGAATCTATTGAATTCTAGTCCAAAGGATTTTTGAAATAAAATTTTTCGAATTTCTTATTTCCTTGCTGCGAGTTCTGCGATTTTTTTGCCGGTGATGATTTTGTCGGGAATGGGTTGTTTGACCAATTGAATCATGGATAGCCCCAGTTCTTCCATGGTGTTGAAAGCATCAGGATACAATATTCGACCTAAAGGGAACATCCAATTGACGTAATTGTAGAATTTATGTGCTCTTTGCTGACCTGCATAGGGTTTGATAAAGCCAGGACGGTATGCATAGGAAGCAGAAAAACCCATCTTGTGAATAGCATTCTCTGTCTTACCTTTCAATCTGGCCCAAAACATACGACTGGTTTCTGTATGATCTGTGCCACCGCCTGAAACATAGATGAAGGTCGCATTTTTGTTGGCCCTAGCCATCGATTTTGCTATTTGCATGGTCATGTCGTAAGTGATCACCTTGTAATATTCGTGATCCACACCGACCGAAGTTATACCCATGCAATGGAAACAGGCATCAAAGTGCTTGAATTCATCTTCTAGTTCGCTGAAATCGAGAAAATTGGGATGCACAATTTCCGTTACTTTGGAATGGGTGAAACCTATGCTTCTGCGGTTGATGATGAGAATCTTTTCAACAAGTGGATTGTCAATACAAACCCTCATTACTCCTTCTCCTACCATGCCTGTGCTGCCAGTGATTATTACGTTCATACCTGTCGCTTATTAATTACGACATACAAACAGATTCCTAGGTAAAAAGTTCAAAGGGCTTTAAGCCCCAAGCCTTTGTATTTTGTCTTGGCCTGCAGGCTGCAGCCTGCAGCCTGCAGCCTGCAGAGCCTGAAGCAAATTTTCAACGCTTTAATTTTAAAGCGTTGAAAATTTATAAATACACCATTCTTCGTAGCGTTCGCCTGGGCGAAGTACGCAATTTGGAAAATGAGGTACATTGGGTGAATTTGGAAAATTCTGAGTTTCCAAACAAATGGAATCCTGCTCCTGATAGGTTTTACCGTCTTTTCCTACTTGCTTGTCTACCCAGTTGGCTGTGTAGATCTGTACACCTGGTTGTGTGGTAATGACCTCCATTTTTCGTCCGCTTTTGGGATCTACTAAAACTGCTGCCAATGCAAATTCCTTGGGTTGATTCTTACGAACAGCCCAGTTATTATCTATCCCACGGTAAGGAGCATATGCAGGGTCGTTAATCTTATCTCTCAAAACAGTCATTTCTCTAAAGTCGAAGGCTGTTCCGGCTACCGGTCTAACTTCTCCTGTGGGTGATGAAGTATCGTCCAGCGGAGTAAAGTAATCTGCAAAAATCTGCAATTCATGATCACGAACAGTTCCGTTTCCGGCTCCATTCAAATTGAAATAAGAGTGATTGCATAGGCCAATTACTGTTGGTTTATCCGTCTCTGCTTCAAATTTTATTTTCAACTCATTGTCTTCGGTTACTACATAACTCACACAGGTATCCAATGTGCCGGGATAACCTTCTTCGCCATCGGGTGATTTGTAGTTCATGCAAATACTGTTCTCGGTTTGTTCAATTACTTCCCAAACCTGGGCGTTGAATCCTTTGATTCCACCATGCAAAGCATTACCTCCATTGTTCTGAGCTAAAGTGTAATCCACTCCATCCAAAGTGAATTTGCCGTCTTTGATGCGGTTAGCAAAACGACCACAGGTTGCACCGAAATAGGGCTCTTGTTCTACGTTTTCCTTTACAGTATCAAAACCTTGAACCACATCCTCAAAATTGCCGTTTTTGTCGGCTACTATTAGCTTTACAATTTTAGTTCCGTAGTTGGTCACTACTACAGTCATTCCCTTGCTGTTTTTTAGGGTGTAAAATTTGACTTCTTTTCCGTCTACAAGTACATTATCCATAGTATATAAATTAACAACAGCTGCCGGTGTTATGGCCCGACAGCTGTATATGTTGATTGAAAATTAAACTAATTTAGTGGCTCCGTCACCTATTTCAGCTACGTAGAATTCAGGTTTAATGCCGATTTTAGCTTCATAGGCTGCACCCACTTCTTTAATGAAGGTATCGATTGCTTCGTCTTTCACTAAAGATACTGTACATCCTCCAAAACCACCACCGGTCATACGTGAACCAATAACACCATCGATTTTCCATGCTTCTTCAGCCATGCAATCCAATTCTGGACCAGTCACTTCGTAATCGTCGCGCAAAGAAACGTGAGATGCATTCATCAACTGACCGAATTTCACCAAATCACCAGCCTTCAAAGCTTTTACAGCATCTGAAGTACGTTGTACTTCACCAACTACGTGACGGGCACGTTTGTGAGCAACAGGATCTGTGATAGATGTTTCAATACCGGCAAATTCTGCTTCTGTCAATTCAGCAAGGTATTTCAATGGGCGAACTTTGTTCAACATTTCCACAGCAGTTTTACATTCTGCTACACGTTGGTTGTATGCTCCTGAATCTAATTTATGAGGAGAATGAGTGTTGGAAATCAAGATTTTAACACCTTCCAGTTTTACGGGAACCAATTCAAAATCCAATGTGTCGCAATTCAGGTGAATAGCGTGATCCTTAGCTCCATTTGCAGATGCAAACTGGTCCATGATACCGCAATTTACCAAAGCAAACTCGTGTTCAGCTTTCTGCCCGATTTGAGCCAATACAGTGCGGTTGAATTCAGTAGACAATTGATCGTTGAATGCATAGGCAGTAACCACTTCCAAAGCTGCTGATGAAGATAGTCCAGCGCCATTAGGCACATTCCCCCAAATCAAGATATCGAATCCTTCTTTGATTTCTATTCCTCTTTTTACGAATTGAGCTAAAACACCTAGTGGATAATTTACCCAAGATTTTTCCAATCGTTGTGTCAATTGATCCAAACCTAAAGTTACAATCTCAGGTTGGTTTAATGATTTGAAATTCATTTTTTGAGTACCATTTTTGCGAAGCAAAAGGTAAGCACCAAAACTCAAAGCACATGGAAAAACGGAACCACCGTTGTAGTCGGTATGTTCTCCAATTAAATTTACACGTCCTGGTGAGAAATAAACAGCTTCTGCAGCTTGACCATAAGCAGATTCGAATGCAGATTTAAGTTCTTGTGTTGTCATTGTTATATTATATATTGATTTATTTTGTTGAGCTAACAAAGTTAACAAAAATTCGGAACCACGAAATTCAATTTGTAACGATTGAAGAGCTATTCCACTAAATTGAAACTATTTTACATTTATTTGAATAATTTTCACCTTTGATGATACTATTCGTCCACCTAAAGTTGGCATTTACAAATTGTTTTTCTGTATATTCGGCTATAGCTTCTTGTTTTTACTCCTATGATTTTAAGTTGTTTATGCTTGAGCTAATGCAAATATATTTACGGTCAGATCTTCAACCTTTTCCATTGCATGCACACAAGCTTCCAGGGTTGAGCCGGTTGTAATTACATCGTCCACCAGAAGTATGGTTTTACCTTCCAAATCTTGTGGTTCCAGGAGCTCAAATATCCCTACAGTATTTTCGAATCGCTCAAAAAATCCTTTTTTTGTTTGTGTCTGATTTTCGTTGATGCGGTATAAATGATTTGTATCTATAGGTACTTGTAAGGCGGAGGCTAATCCCTTTGCAATTTCTTCGCTTTGATTGTATCCTCTTTTACGCAGTTTGCGTGGGTGCAGCGGAACCGGTACGATCAATTCCACCTTTTTGAAATCCATTGTTTCAAGTAGTTCGAAGCCTGCTATACGACCCAACACTTGACCTATTTCAGGTTGGTCGTGATATTTCAAATCGTGCAACAAATGCTGGTAATTCGATCCTTTCTTGAAATGATAAAAAGCTGTCATACGGTTGAACTTGAATCTTCCCCAGCAGCGTTTTTCCAGTTCATTGTTTGGATGTAAATGATGGTTGGTACGTGGAATCTCGAGCATGCAGTTGAGACAGAGCACTTGTTCTCCTGAGAATAAGGCATCACTACAAACTGCGCAGACTCTTGGATAAAACAATTCCACAAAGTCGGAAAGAAAGTTGGTTTTCATAAGATTAGGTTTAGTTAAAACCCGAAAATAGAAAAACCGTGTAAAATCCGAAGGATATTTTATTCCCTTTAACTCAAATTCAGAAAGATTATAAATTCAGAAGTTTGGGGATGAAGATGATTAGTCCGGCGATGGCAGCGAAGATAGCTGAAACCAACACTGCTCCGGCAGCTATGTCTTTGGCTTTTCCAGCCAGGGGGTGATGATCGGGTGAAACCAGATCGATGAAAGTTTCGATGGCGGTATTAAACATTTCGGCACTGATAACCAGCCCAAAACATAAAATGCAAACCAGCCATTCAATGAGGCTGATTTGCAAGTATATTCCAAAAAGAACAACCAAAGCTGCTACGGCAAGGTGTATCATCATATTGATTTCAGATCCGAATACCATGCGTATTCCTCTGAAAGCGTGACCGAAACTTTGGATTCTTTTTTTCATTTTATTCGCTTTCTGGAGTGATTCACTCCGAAAGATTAAACTTTTACTCTTTCTACGTAAGAACCGTCGCGGGTGTCTATTTTGATGGTTTCACCTTCGTTGATAAACAAAGGAACCTTTACGGTAGCGCCTGTTTCTAAAGTTGCAGGTTTGGTAGCGTTGGTTGCTGTATCTCCTTTAAGTCCTGGTTCTGTGTATGTTACCAATAAAGCAACTTGAACAGGAAGATCTGCGAACAATACAGTTTCTGAAGTAGCGTGAACAACAATCTCTACAGTCATTCCTTCTTTCAAGAAGTCAACGCCGTTGATTTGTTCTTTTCCAACTGATATCTGTTCGTAAGTTTCGTTGTTCATGAAGTTATAACCCATATCATCTTGATATAGATATTGGTATTCACGACGCTCGATGCGAACTTCTTCGATTTTCACACCTGCATTGAAAGTACGTTCCAAGGTACGTCCAGTTACTACATTCTTCATTTTTGTACGAACGAATGCTGCACCTTTACCTGGTTTAACGTGAAGGAATTCAGTGATAAAATAGTATTGTCCATCGATGTCGATGCACATGCCATTTTTAATGTCTGATGTTGTAGCCATATATAATTTTTTATTTGATTTTCTGAGGTTTGCAAAATTACAAAAAATCAAGCAAATAAAAAAAGCCCTCCGAATGAAGGGCTTTGTCCTGTGTGCAGCTATTATAAGAAGTGCTTTTTAGTTTTATTGTTTACTTTTCGTTGCGTTTTTGCACATTGTAAAAGATTTTCATCTGATTTCCAAGAATCTTGGTGAATCCTTTTACATCGTCTGCACTCCAGGCTCTGTTTACTTCTCCGTACTCTCCAAAATCTGTTTTCATTAAATCAAAGGGTGATTCAACTCCAACCAAAGTGTAAGAATAAGGACGAAGTTTTACGATGACAGTTCCAGTTACGTTTTGTTGCGAACTTTGAAGGAATTGCTCCATGTCGCGCATTACTGGCTCTAAATATTGTGCTTCGTGTAAAAACATACCATACCAGTTGCCCAACTGTTCTTTCCAGTACTGTTGCCATTTGGTCAAGGTGTGTTTCTCCAACATTTTGTGTGCATTGATAATCAATAATGGTGCGGCTGCTTCAAATCCTACGCGTCCTTTGATGCCGATAATGGTATCACCTATGTGCATATCACGACCGATACCGTATTTGTTTGCAATTTCTTCCAACTGATTGATCAGTTGAATTTTATTGTCGTTCTGAACTCCGTTGACAGACACAATTTCTCCTTGTTCGAAACCGATGGTTACCGTTTCTTCTCCTGATTTTTCAACCTGACTTGGGTATGCCTCTTCTGGAAGAGTTTGCTCTGATTTCAAGGTTTCTTTTCCACCTATACTTGTTCCCCACAGACCTTTGTTGATTGAATATTCCATCTTTTTAAAGTCTGCCTCAAACCCATTTTTCTTCAAATAATTGATTTCGTATTCACGAGTCAATACCATGTCGCGTGTTGGAGTCAAGATTTTGATATCCGGTGCAATTACATCAAAGGTAAGGTCGAAACGAACCTGATCATTTCCAGCGCCTGTGCTACCATGGGCTACATAGTCGGCTCCTATCGATTTTGCATAATTGATAATTGCTAATGCTTGAAAAATACGTTCCGAACTTACGGAAATTGGATAGGTGCCGTTGCGCAATACATTCCCAAAGACCATGTATTTGATGCTTTTGTCGTAATATTCCTGAGTCACATCCAAAGTAGCATGGGTTTTTGCACCCAATCGATAGGCTTTGTCCTCTATCACTTTTAATTCTTCATCACTGAAACCGCCTGTATTGGCTACTGCTGTATGTACTTCATAGCCTTTCTCTACAGCAAGATACATTGCGCAAAATGAGGTGTCAAGTCCTCCACTAAACGCTAACAATACTTTTTCCTTCATCGCTTTAATTTTATATTTTGGTTCCCGATCTTTCGGGTACACTTATCCATTTTATTCCTCTGATTTTTGTTCTTTTTTATCCCAGCTTGGGTCAAACAGCATACCTGTACACAAACAATGTTTGCGATTGGTTCTTTGTAATATATCGTAGTTTACACAACTCTGACAGCCTTTCCAAAATTGCTCGTCATCGGTTAATTCGGAAAATGTCACTGGTTTATATCCCAATTCTGAATTGATTTTCATCACTGCCAAGCCTGTGGTCAAACCAAATATCTTTGCATTGGGATACATAGCTCTTGAAAGTTCAAATGCTTTCTTCTTGATTCTCTTTGCTAATCCTGCTCCTCTGAATTTGTCAACTACGATAAGTCCTGAATTGGCTACAAATTTTTTGTTTCCCCAGCTTTCGATATAGCAAAAACCAGCAAATTCATCCCCACTCAAAGCAATGATCGCCTTCCCTTCTCTCATCTTCAACTCAATATATTCAGGGGTACGACGTGCTATACCTGTACCTCTGATTTTTGCGGCAGTTTCAATGGTCTCCAATATGGTCTCTACATACCCCAAAAATTTCTCATCAGCAATCTGAACCACAATGTTGTCCTTCATCCCGGTTTCCATCTATTCTTTTTTTAATTGTTTCCCTTTCGGGTATTCTTGTTGATACAATCAATTTTCTTTTTCGGAAAAAATGATGTCCATCATTCCGATAACTTCTTCACGACTTACTCCTTCTCTTGGAATGATTAAAATAGTGTCATCTCCAGCTATAGTTCCTAAGATTTCATATGAACCATTGTTGTCTATGTCCCATGCGATTGCACTTGCATATCCTGGCTTGGTTTTAACTACTGCCAAATGCCCAGAAAATTCAATGCTCATCACTGCTCCGTGTGAAGTCAGATGATTCACTGTTCCTTGTGGACTTACAGTTTTGTTGAACGAGGGTAATACATATTTGTATGTTCCGTTCGCAAGGGGTGTCTTGGCAACTTTTAGCAATTTCAAATCACGGGATAGAGTTGCTTGTGTAACATCGCACTCTTTCTCCAATAAAAGATTTAATAATTCTTCTTGACTACCTACTACTTTTGAGCGCAAAATCTCTGTAATTACCTGTAGTCTGTTTCTTTTATTCTTCATAAATGTATAAATATAGAAAGTGGGTGCAAAATTATACAAAAAACACGGAAGCCGCAAGATTTGTTTGAAGAAATATACATAATACTTTGCATTTTTTGTATATTTAACTGAAATTCAACAGGTGGGACAATCTTAAATTATGAGTAGATTGATTAACTTTGTAGTTTGCAAAATAAAATTCAATGTCTGAATCTAAAAATATACAAATCAAGGGGGCGAGAGTTCATAATCTAAAAAATATTGATCTTGAAATTCCTCGCAACAAACTGGTGGTAATCACTGGACTTTCTGGCTCGGGTAAAACTTCGCTTGCTTTTGATACCCTTTATGCTGAAGGTCAGCGTAGATATGTCGAGAGCCTTTCTTCTTATGCCCGTCAGTTCTTGGGTCGAATGAGTAAACCAGAGGTGGATTATATCAAAGGTATACCTCCTGCCATCGCCATTGAACAGAAAGTGAATACGCGTAACCCTCGTTCTACTGTGGGTACATCTACCGAAATATATGAATACCTTAAATTGCTCTTCGCTCGCATAGGCAAAACATATTCGCCTGTGACTGGTAATTTAGTGAAGAAACACGAATCCGAGGATGTTATTCAGGCTGCTTTGAAATTTGAAGAGGGTACTCGTTTGATGGTGCTTACTTCTGTCCAACCTTCTTCGGGTCGTTCCATTCGTGAGGAACTCAATGGTTTGGTGCTTCAGGGTTTCAGTCGTATAGAACTTGAAGGCGAAATATTGACTATAGATGAGGTGCTGGAAAAAAATCTGGAATCGAAAATCACAGATATAGTGCTGTTGATTGATCGCTTGACCGTTTCGAAGGATGCGGATGCTATCAGTCGTCTTACCGATTCTGTGGAGACTGCCTTCTATGAGGGTGGTGGTAAATGTTTCCTGAAAGTATTTTCATCCAAAAATCCTGAATATTTATACTTTTCGAAGAGTTTTGAGGCTGATGGGATGACATTTGAAACCCCGACGATTCACACCTTTAGTTTCAACAGTCCAATTGGTGCTTGCACAAAATGTGAGGGTTTCGGAAAGGTAATCGGGATAGATGAAGACTTAGTTGTTCCCAACAAAGCTTTGTCTATCTACGAAGATGCTGTGGTTTGTTGGAAGGGGGAAGTCATGGGAGAGTGGAAAAATAACCTGATACGAGTGGCTGACAAGTTTGACTTTCCAATACACAAACCATATTTTGAACTGACAAACGAACAGCGAAGCTTATTGTGGGAAGGTAATCGTTATTTTGAAGGTTTGAATGCTTTCTTCCAACATCTCGAAGCGAATCAATACAAAATTCAATACAGAGTAATGCTGGCCAGATACAGGGGTAAAACTACTTGTCCTGAGTGCAAAGGTAGTCGCCTGAAAAAAGAGGCTTCTTGGATTAAGGTTTCGGGTAAATCAATCAATGAACTTGTACTCTATTCGGTAAAGGATCTACAAAAATTCTTTGAAGAAATCCAATTGGATGAACATGATCAAATAATCGCGAAACGTTTGCTTTCCGAGATAAATTCCAGACTTTCCTTTCTTATGGATGTTGGCTTGGGGTATTTAAGTATGAATAGACTTTCGAATTCTTTATCGGGTGGTGAGAGCCAGAGAATCAATTTGGCTACTTCATTGGGTAGTTCATTGGTGGGTTCTTTGTACATTTTGGACGAACCAAGTATAGGATTACATCCGCGGGATACAGATCGATTAATTAAGGTACTCAAACAATTGCGTGAGCTTGGAAATACAGTAATTGTGGTTGAACACGATGAGGAAATAATGCGTGCCGCTGATCATATCATTGATATTGGTCCTTTTGCTGGTCGTAGGGGAGGTGAAGTGGTCTTCCAAGGTCACCCTTCTTCGGTGAATTCGCATGCGTTCAATTCAACAGAACATTCGTTTACCCTAAAATATTTGTTGGGTGAGGAAAAGATTGAACTGCCCGATCATCGTCGCAAATGGAATAATTATATCGAAATTCTGGGTGCCCGTGAAAACAACCTGAAAGGAATCAATGTGAAATTCCCTCTCAATGTAATGACGGTTGTAACTGGAGTTAGTGGCTCGGGAAAATCTTCCTTGGTTAAGACTGTTTTTTATACAGCCCTGAAAAAATATTATGGTGGTATAGCCGATCGCACCGGACAATTTGGTGCTTTGAAAGGTTCGATGAACATGGCCAAAGACATCGAATTTGTGGATCAGAACCCTATCGGTCGCTCTTCCCGATCAAATCCTGTAACTTATATTAAAGCATACGACGAAATCAGAAAGTTGTTTGCAGATCAACAGTTTTCCAAACAAATGGGTTTTGCTGCTTCGCATTTCTCTTTCAATACTCCTGGTGGTCGATGCGAAAACTGCCAAGGGGAGGGTACGGTGACTGTAGAGATGCAATTTATGGCTGACTTGGTGTTGGAATGTGAACATTGCCATGGGAAACGTTTCAAACAGGATGTATTGGATGTCGAATATCAAGGGGTGAATATCTTTGATGTATTGGAAATGACAGTCAATCAAGCCATCGAATTCTTTGGTGCACAAAGTGGTTCTACCGAGAAAAGAATAGTGAAACGCTTGACGCCCTTAAAAGAGGTTGGTATAGGATATGTCAAACTTGGACAATCATCTAGCACGCTCTCTGGTGGAGAAAGTCAGAGGGTGAAATTAGCTTCTTTCCTGGCCTTAGAAAAGTCAGAGCCAACTATTTTTGTATTTGATGAACCTACCACTGGCTTGCATTTTCACGATATTAAAACCTTGTTGAAAGCATTCAATGCATTGATTGCCAAAGGTCATACAATCATCATTATCGAACATAATCCGGAGGTAATCAAATGTGCAGACCATATCATTGATATTGGTCCAGAAGGTGGAGACAAAGGCGGTACAGTTGTTTTCGAAGGTACTCCCGAAGAGTTAATCAAAAGTGATTCTTCCTATACAGCTAAGTATATAGCTGATAGTTTATAAGTCTATTTAAACTTTTCTGTTTTTGATCATCAAAACGGAGCCAATGACCACAGGGATTATCATGTTGATCATCCAAAGAGTTGCTGCTGCAAAGGCTAAACTGATGGATTGATCAGTGAATCGACCCATAACTAATACGGCATAGGAACTTCTCACTATTGCTTCACCATAAGCAATGGAGGGTGTAATTGTAACCATTAAATAATGGATGGGGATTGCTATGGCAGCTTCGGTTATACTGAAATTTAAACCGAAAAATTGTAAAAGGGCGTAAAACTGAAAACTGAAAACGACAACTCGTACGACAGCCCAAGCTAATATTACGAGCAAATCTGTTTTTGAATATGCTTCAATTATTTGGGTGTATTTTTGTATTCTTTTCCACTGAATCAATCGTTCCAACTCAGGAGCCATTAAATACAAGAGTATCATTAATCCTCCCAGTGAAAAAATGGCCATGAACGAAAATCCATTCATGATCAGATTTACATCCTCTTTCGGACTCAGATATATAAACAAAGCGGGTAGACCAAGTGCGACAATGGCTGCATTCTGAGAAATACTACTGATAGCAAATAAACTCCAACCTTTGTGCCTGTTTTCAGGGGAGATATAATTCAAACGACCAAATACATCTCCCAACTTGTTGGGTGTGATAAAGCCAGTGGAACTGCCAGCCAGAACGGACTGGATAGATTTCGACCAACTAAGAACTTCGGCTTTTTCAGTTATTTTTTTCCATTTCCCTGATTCGAGTAGCCAGTTCAAAGGCAATAGTAGAAATACCAGTAACAACCATCCATATCTTGATCCTGGAATTTCCTTCCATGTGCTGATTAGTTCTGAATAATTCTCGAAACTCATCATTTTCTGTATCAAATAAGCTAATGATAAGATGAGGAACATATAACTCAGGGTTTTGAAACCCCAGGAATAATTGAATCTTTTGGACTCGTTTACTTGGTTCATGGTATCTGTTTTTCCGTTGGTCCGTGGATTTACAACCATTTCTTTCTTTTGAAATACAGGATGACAGATCCAGAGAAGAGTATCATCAATACAATGGATAAAGGATATCCATATTCCCAATCGAGTTCAGGCATAAACTTGAAGTTCATACCATACATACTTGCAATCAGGGTAGGTGGCATAAAGATAACTGAAACCACCGTGAAAATTTTGATGATTTTATTCTGTTGCAGGTTTACCAAACCCAAGAAGGTATCTTGAAGATAATCCAAACGGTCAAAACCAAAGCGTGTGTATTCGAAAAGTGAGTTTATATCCTTGATTACCATGGTCAACCTTGGAATCAAATCTCCAGGGAAGAAATTGCATTTCAACATGTTTGAAACTACACGCTGTTTGTCGATGATATTCTGTCGAACTATCATTACCTTTTCCTGTAAATCTTTGATTTGGAATAGAATATCCTGATCCAAGTCATCTTCAGTATTCAAGGTTTTAGACAAAGCGGTGATTTGATCCGTGATCTCCTCTATCATGTCGGCATCGTATTCCACACGAGTTTCAAGCAAAGTAACCAACACGTGATAACCCGTAGGGAAATTGCTGGTATTGGCGAAGATCTTTTTAACTGCGTCATTAAAGGATTTTAAATCAGCATCGCGAACCGAAACCAATACATTGTTTTTGACAATAAAAGAAACTGGTTCGAGTTGATAATTGTCGGTAAGGAAGTTGGAGTTTGCAACGATACTATCATCCGTTTGAATATAGCGCGAACTTAACTCGATTTCCTCAATTTCTTCGTCTTCCTGAATGTAGATTTTTAGAAACTGTTCCAATTCAGTCTCAACGCTGATGGGCACAGCATTTAAATCAATCCAGATGATGTCTTTTAGGCTTACTTTCTTAAGCATATCCAAATTCTTGGATATTTTCAGTTTGCCTCCTTCGTTGTAAAATAATCTTAATTCAGACATTGCCCTTTTATTTACAAATTAGTACTTATTTATCCTTTCATCGCATTCTCAACCCGATTAGTCAAATCTACAAAGGCCTTCACATCCAACTGTTCGGGTCGTAAATTAAACAATGGGTCGGTGTACATTGGATGCGATTTCTCTACCAGTGGGCTGAGAGAGTTTCGCAAGGTTTTGCGACGCTGATTAAAGGCTGTTTTCACCACTGTCTTGAAAAGTTTTTCGTTGCATTCCAATTTTGCAACATCATTTCTAACCAGGCGAATAACAGCCGATTTGACCTTGGGCGGAGGGTCAAATACGTGTTCGTGTACAGTGAATAAATAATCTATGCTATAAAAGGCTTGCATTAGCACGGACAAAATACCGTAGGTTTTGTTGCCGTGTTTTGCTGCCATTCTTTCGGCTACTTCTTTCTGAATCATTCCCACCAAACAAGGTATTTGGTCTTTGTGATCCAGCATTTTGAAAAAAATCTGACTTGAGATATTGTAAGGAAGATTTCCAATAATCATGAATGGTTCTTGAAAGTAATCTTCCAACTTCATTTTCAAAAAGTCAGCTTCTATGACTTTGAGTTGAGGGTAGTGTTGGTTCAAATAAACAACAGACTCCCCATCGAGTTCAACAGCAGTTAAATCGATTTTCGGATCTTGCAATAAAAATTGTGTCAGTACGCCCATTCCGGGGCCAATCTCAAGGACAGGAGTTTTTTCGTTGAGAGTTAAACTCTCAGCGATACGACGAGCAACATCCAAATCCTTCAGGAAGTGCTGGCCCAAGTATTTCTTTGCTCTTACTTGCATGCTTACTATGATAGTCGTCGGGCATTATGGATTTGAATTAAAATTGCCTAAATAAATCGTATATTTGTGTGCAAAAGTAAGTAAATTTGTTTAAAACACCAATTTTCGCATCTCATGAGGAAAATTTTTGAAGCCACTGGCCTATACATTCAACGCGCAATTGATTTCTTTTATCCCCCTTTTCGGAAGCTAATGGCACCTGAATTTTTCCGCTATGGAGTAACTGGGGTGGGGAATATGGTGTTTGACTGGATTGTGTATTACTGTTTCTACCACTTTGTGCTTCAACAGGAAATGTTGCATTTGGGATTTGTTACTTTAGGTTCCCACATCGCAGCATTGTTGTTTACTTTCCCTATCAGTTTTTTAAGTGGATTCTGGTTGCAGAAATACGTAACTTTTACTGCCTCTGATTTGCTTGGCAAAGTACAATTGTTTCGCTATGCCATGGTAGTAGCAGTCAACCTGGGTATTAATTATGGTGGACTTAAGTTGTTCGTGGAGGTCTTGGGCTTCTATCCTACGCCTTCCAAAATGCTTATCACCATTATCACCACTATCTTCAGTTATATCTCACAGAAGAAGTTTACGTTTAGATAGCTTCAAGCTCCAAGCATTGTATTAGCCAGTAGCCAGTAGCCTGAAGCCTGAGGCCTGCAGCTGAATTTATTTGCCTGCAGCCTAT
>CAZZPZ010000002.1:201757-213791 GCA_964655615.1 uncultured Paludibacter sp.
AGCCAGTAGCCTGAAGCCTGAGGCCTGCAGCTGAATTTATTTGCCTGCAGCCTATTTAATTCCAAAATCAGCTTGCTGCTGCTCTACTGCCTTCAATAACTTGCGTTTTTCGTCATCCGAAAGGTTAACTTTCGAATCCAATTTCTCTGTATCTTTCAGTGAACTTTTCTTCTGAATCTTTTGATCCATAGCGATAAAGCCAAATTCAGGAGCTATACTCTCGAACTCAATTTCTGCAGCGGTGGGAGCATGGGTGCCTTCGTATTGCACTTTAGCACTTACTTTGATTTTTCCTGCCTTTGTAGTGGAGCGAATCAAAACAGGTGCAGATCCAAATTCTACTGCTCTGGGATTTGCCCCTATGCTTGCATCTCCAATAATTTCACCTTCGCCTTCAACACTGAATTGTATATTCTCTTTTGCTAAGCGACGGACATTCCCATTGTCGTCGGTGATTTCTGCAATGACCACCACAAAATCTGAACCGTCTGCAATTAAATTGTGATTCAACTCATCGATTGTCAATCGAACTTTTGTGGATCTGCGGGATGGCATTTTTACTTCGCGACAAACTACTTTACCGTCTATAATCCCTTCAGCTACGAATTTGACATTGTCGTGCTGTTTCTTCTTGTAGGTATAATCTCGCATTTCCCAGAAATCAAACATGTTTTCAAAGACTACTGGTGCATAGGGTATTTCGTTTTTTGCCTGAACTACGGCTTTAGTTACGATTCGTAAGCTGTCATATGCTATTAACCTTACTGAGTCGCAATTTGAAAAAACCACCACATCTCCTTCTGAGAAAGGGGTCATTTCATTGACAATGTACACCATAGGCCCTGTATTTACATTCTCCACTTTGAGTAGGGGATCTACCTGACTTTTGAACATGTAATATGCATATTTGGGTTGACGGAAGGCGTCGAATATGCCTCCCCAATAGGGATCTGGATGATAACCTCGCTGATGATCAAAAGGATGCCATTGTGCTCCACCAATAAATTGACCTGTACTGTGCTGCATTCTTCCGTAAGTGTCGGCCAGGCTAAGGGCTGCAATTTTCATCGGTTTCTCACCCCAATGCCTTGCTGCTCTGTTGTTTGCATTGTGTGCATACCAATCGTCCACATTCTCTCCAAATTCCCTGGTGAAAATACTTTGATTTACTTTACCTTCATCTTCTGGCCAGCCATACACAACGCCATAGTGTTCTGATACTCCTTCCGAATGCATATCGGCTGCTGCCAATGGTGCTCCTACAAAAGGGTATTCATCTTTGGTGATTTGCAATGCTTTCAAAGAAAATTCCAAGGGAAAACGGGTTTCATTCAGTATGGGTTCCCACAATAGTACTGAGGCGTGATTCCGGTCACGACGAATGATCTCTCGTGTATACTGATAGGATAATTCACTGAAATTCGGATCTTTATTGAAATATTGCCATCCTGGGGTTGCTACGATAATAAATATTCCTAATTCATCGCAAGCATCCATAAAGGATGGATCCTGGGGGTAATGTGCTGTTCGAATAATGGTACATCCGGCATCTCTTAATCTTTTAGCATCCCTCCATTGTTGTGAATTCGGAACTGCATTGCCTACATAGGCAAAATCTTGATGACGATTTCCTCCCATGAGTTGATGGTATTTTTTACCATTCAAAAAGAATCCTTCTTTTCCTCTGAATTCTGCTTTGCGGATGCCTAAACGAATTTTTCCTCCATCAATGACCTTTCCGGCTGACTTAATTCTGAATTCCAAACGATACAAATAAGGGTTCTCGGGTGACCATAAACTAGGATTTTTCAAGGTGGTTCTTACACTCTGGGTATTTTCACTTCCGGCCTTTAATGCGATTGTTTTACTTAGTCGCTTGACTGTATTTCCTGTTTTGTCTTTGATAAGGTATTCTATTTCTACCTTAGAACTTGTCTTGGTCTTGTTTTGTATTTCGGATTGTATGATGACTTCGGCTGATTTTTCGGAAATGTTTTCGTAATGTACAAATATTCCTCCACCCGCAACTTTGTTGGATTCGATAGCGTCGGTAACAGAAATTTTATTTCGTTTGATCAACCAGATATCTCTGTAAATTCCTCCATGATATTGGAAGTCGAGTGTGTACTGTGGTTTTCCAGGTGGATAGGTTTTGTCATTGCTATTGTCGGCCGAAACAGCTATCAAACATTCTTCTCCTGATTTTACCCCAAGCTCGGTTAAATTTAGGGTGATTGGCAAGTAACCTCCTTTGTTGCTTTTGACTAATTTCCCATTCACATAAAAATTTTGCTTGCCCATGATAGCTTCAAAATGAATGATGATTTCATGATCGAGACCAAAGGAGGGAACAATGAAATTTTTTCTATACCAAACTACTTTTTGGAAATTCCTTCCTCCACTGGCTTCTGCAGGTACTAATTCCTGCGTATGCGGACAAGCTACAATCTCCCAATTGCTATCGTCAAAATCTTTTGCCCATGCATTGTCTGGATCGCCAGGATAGTATCTCCATGAAGTGTTGAAATTATAAACTTCTCTTCCTGAATTTTCGATTTGATAAAATCCTGCTACCGAAGTATTTGTCTTGAAGCTAAAGGCTTCTGTGACTGAAATGAAAAAGAAAAGGATAAGTAGAAAGTGTTTCATTGTGATTTGTTTGTTTTAGAGACTGAAGTTCTCTACTAGTGTTTGTTTCTCAATTATAAGTTATTCAACCAGTTTATTACTGAATATCGAATATTTTGATATCCTTTGATCTATATTCTGGAATAACTTGTATGATCTTTAATTTGCCATCTTTAAAGGCTGCTTCCACAGTCGTTTGCAAATTGGCATGCAGTTTAAAATGTACATCCCATTCCTTGGGCCATGATGGTAGTAGAAATAGTTCATTGTTTGGACCGTCCTGTAGCAACATTTCCTGCAATGCAATCATTCCACTTCCACCCCAGTTGTGATCAGGTGACCAGTCGAATCCTGGTCCCCAGAAAGCTGGGAATCGATAAGGCCCGTTTGCAAGTTTCTGACTAACCAACTGTTTGGCTTCATTGGTCAATCCCAAACATGCGGCAAAAATAGCATCCTGTTTCCAACCTACATGACTTTTCATTTTTATAGACCAGGGGTCGAATAAATAGGTATTGTCAGCGATTTCTTTATTTTCTCGTCCTATACCATAAATTCTCCAAGGATAGACTGGGTATAATTGTGGGTTCTCCACATTGTTTGCTCTCTCCCAATTTTTTGCGGGTGATATCATTTCTTTCCCATCGATTGTTCTTTTGGGTATTGATGGAATTAATTTGGAAAGTGAATCAATATTCAGATTTATCGTGTAAATTCTACTGAGTTTTTTCAGCCCTTCGCTAATTTTCATCAAACCGGCAATGGTAGAGGAGGGGTTGGTTGCCATCTTAAAAGTTTCACAGGCAGAGGCTGGATACAAAATCAAATGATTTTGTTCGTCTAGATTCTTTCTTCCTCTTTGTTTAGCTCTGAAATTATAATGTTCAAAAAAGAATTGGTAGGAACTTTCAATCAATGGGATGTATCTGGAAATATCCATTCCACTGTAATAATGGGCGTCAATTATCATTTGTGAGAATTCGAGCACAGTTTCCCAAGAATATTCCAACCATGCATTGTATTCCACACCCTTATCAAAATCTGCGGGTCTTTTCCATCCATATTCTGTGGGATTGGGCAATCCGAAATTTTCAATTTGTTCGGCAAAACAACCACCCTTGTGTCCCCAATATAACGTTGACCTTGTCTCTGCAGTTGCAAGAATTCGAAGATAAAATTCAAACTGAGTAATCATCAAATCAAAGTCACCACTTTTCAAGAGTGGCCAATATACCAATCGTTGATTTTGAGCAGTAAATGTACCGCCCGTCCACCTTCGAAAATCCGGACTGAATTTCCGGGTGCTATCAACATATTCAGGGTCGAAACTGAAAAGTCCACCATTGAATCGGGTAGGAAAACTACCAGTAGCATTAGCTGCCAACATATGTCTGAACAAGGTATAGTTGCGGGAGAGTTGTGACTGTGGTGATGTAATTTTGTCCAATTCAGACTTAAATACAATTTTCTTTTCTTTTGAGTTGTGGCCTACAAATTCTTTTCCAATATGAATAAAACTTCGGTTGTTATATTCGTTCCACCACTTAAGATTCGCTTTTCGATCTTTTTCTAAGTCAATTTTAGTGAATAGATTGTTTACTTGATTTCTCCAATCTTCTATCTCATTTTGGTCATTGAATAATACAATTTGTACCTCACTTCTTTTGGTTGGTTTGGAGCTTTTGAATTTCCAGGATTTGAAAGGAGTATGAGCATAAATTCCTTCTTCTGTATTGGAAAAGCTAAAGTCATTACTAAATAGTTTTCCACCGGATATCCTTTGGATTAATGGGTTGTATAGTGTCGCTTTTTTAGACTCGAGTCCTTGTTGTTTAACCGCTAGATCAAACACGGTTGAATCTGAATTCTGATGAAAGAATTCGAGACTGTGTTTGCTGCAAGAAACTTCATCTGCTTTGTATGATAAATCCTTAGGTAAGGTCCATTTCCATGAAGACTGATCGGTCTCACCCTTCTCAAATCTTCTATCACTTGTTCTCCAGTTTTCATATGCGATGGTAGATTCAACGGCTGTTTTGGAATTGATTTCCACATGAATAATGGGTTTAAATACATCAACCCATAGGGAAAGGGAAGTATTCCCAAGTTCAATTGTTTGTATACCCTTAGTTAAGTTTAAACTTTGCTTGAATTTTAAATCAGGTCTGGATTCATCTATTGAAATCCGAATCCTCCCAGCTTTCAGAAATGAATTGTTTTCATCAAAGGCACCACTTTGTTGCATGTAGAATATAACTTCATTTCCTTCCACCCAAACATTCAGTCCAATGTCACCTCCTCCCAGGGGCATAGACTCGGACGAATTTTTAGACTGAGTATACCAATTGTAAATAAGGTCATTAGAAGCCTTCAGACCAGCAAAGCCAGTCTGAAGGATCCATACAAGTATAATCAGTTTTCTACTCATTCTTACCAATTGTCACTTCGAAAAGAGGAAACAGGTAAACCATTCGTGTCGTACAAGTCGCCAACTACAAAGTCATCAAATGCATAGCGAACAGCTACAGGATTTGCAACCTCCGCGCTTTTTACATATACTTTGCTGCGTGATATCCAAGCCTTTGCAGGATGAAATACCTTGTCTTCACCTGCCACGGTAAATAATTTTGATTCAAAGTTTTCTGCTGTGATCCACATTTCCGTTCTGTCGAAACTCACAATGACAGTGTCGCCTTTGATCTCTATGTCTTTGTAAACCGCACTTTCAGCTCCGATTCCACCCATGTTGTATGTTTTTTGTAAAGCAAGCAAGGCTAATCTTTCACCACCTTCTTTTTTCTTTTCAGGGTGAATGTTTTTAGGCATACCGACATCCATCAACACTGCCATTCCAGTATTGGAAGTAATTTGTTCTGCTTTTGATTGAGCTTCACGCAAATAGGCTGAATTCATTAAATTCCCTTCTTTTTTGCCTCTGTTGTAATCATAGGGTGCGATTTGACAAAAATAGACAGGGAATTCACCTGGGAGTTCCCAATTTTTTCTCCAACCTTCAACCATCGATTTAAACATTTCGGCATAAGTGTGTGCACGATCTGCATTGGATTCACCTTGGTACCAGATAACACCTTTCATGGCTATACCTTCCAGGGGTTTAATCATGGCAGGATATAAAGCTCCTGGCACTCTGTTGTGATCTTTTAATCCTTCCAATGACTCTGGAATTTTTGCTTCTGGAAATGCTTTCAACATTTCGGAAGTCATCCATGCTTCAATAGATGAACCTCCCCAAGAAGTGCTGATCAATCCTACAGGCACATGCAAGGTTTCGTTTAAAAGTCTGCCAAAATAATAGGCAGTCGCACTGAAATCACGTACACTAACCGGCATGGCTTCTTCCCATCTTCCTTTGACATCTTCAAGTGGAGTTAAAGAAGATGCACGTGCTACAGTGAACAAGCGGATTTTTGAATTTTCTGCTTTTAGAATATCCATATTTGAACCCTTTACCGGTTGGTTTTTGAATCCCTTCATCGGCATTTCCATATTGCTTTGACCTGAACATAGCCACAATTCCCCAATAAGAATGTTTTTGAGGGTAAGCACTTTATCGTCTTTAATAACAATGGTGTAGGGTCCACCAGCCTTAGGGGTAGAAAAAGACAATTTCCAATCCCCGTTCGCATCAGATTCGGTAGAGTATTTCTTTAAATTCCAGCCTGTAATTACAGTTACCTTTGAACTCGCTTTGGCTTTTCCCCAAATATTGGCTGTAGTTTGTTGTTGCATCAACATATTGTCTGAAAAAATTGCCGGTAATTTTATTTCGGCGAAAGTAGCCGAAACGAGCATCAGAATAAAGCTAAGTGTGAGTAGTTTCTTCATTTTGTTTCTTTCGTTTTTGTGATTAAATTTATAGGTCCAAGTAATCCTGTTGATTCTAATTCAGTGCTTTCTTTGCGGTATTTTCCATTGGTATAAACTCCCTCATAGGGTGCTTTCCCTAAATCGGCACCTTGAATTGCATTGGCCCAGCTATTTGTAATCTCAATCTCTAATTTGTTTTTCCCCTTTTTCAGAGCTTTGGTGATGTCCAACTGAAAAGGACTGATCCAAACTGTTCCGCAGTCAATGCCATTCACAAACACTGTGGCTAAATTACTTAGTTTTCCTAAATCTATGACTATTCTTTTTGATTTATTAAGTTTCTGTACTTCAAATAAAGTTTTGTATTTTATTTCGCCAGAATAATATTTGATGGAATCCTGTGTATGGGTGCTCAGGTCAAAGAGTGAACTATTTTTGATAGAGATTCCGTTTCTGACTAATTCAATATCCCATTTTGTTTCTAAGGAGCTGGTATCCAGGCTGATTGTGTTCGTTGGAGGACTTACCTCAGTTGTGAAAATCACGAAGATGGATTCCTCTTTTTTCAATGATAAATGGAGATTTGATCGCTTATCCTTCTGTGAAATAGCTACAGGATATATTTTTCTATTTACAGCATCCCAAAGTTCAGCATTCTTTCCGTCAATTCTAAAGCTTGCTTCAAACACAAGATCCTCTTTGCTTTGATTGGATAAGAAATAAATATCCAATTCATCGCTTTTGCGGTGTTCCCAAGCGATATTGGACGGTACTATAAGGTCGGGCTCCAAGCCCAATTCCCTGAAATCAGGTTTTGTATGTGGGAGTGTAATTTCCCTAAGTCCATTTGAACGAAGCTCTTCCAACTTTTTGCTGCTTTTTTCTGAAAGTTTAATTCCTGCTGGATTCATTTTTCCTTTCTCAGGAATGATGAATACTTCATAGGCTAGCCCGCCTGGACTAACTAGTTTCCGGGTGCTATCTACAGTTGATTTTATAAGTGCATCTTTGTTGTAGGAGTCGAATTTGTAACCATTCAAAGGGTCGCTCCAGGAGTCCAGGTTAAATGTGCCGGCCGAATGGGTAACACCTTTTGGGTGTTCTTTCAGTGGATTGCCCTTGTTCTCGATGCGACTTTTCTCTGATTCAAACAACTCTTTTTCAAACAAACCAGGCAAAATATGGATCAGTTTATCGGGTGTAAAAGAACGTGATGGAATTTCTTCTCCGGTATAAATGGCCAGATCTATTACAGGTCTACCATATTGTAGAAGAGTTTGCGAAGATGAAATATAATCGATAAAGGATTTACCTTGTTTCCACCAAATCTGATCCCTTTGAAAATACAGACCTATGCCATCCAAAGTCATACCCGGACGAATATCCAAAAAGGGATTGTGGGTGAAAATGTGGAAAAAAAGTTTATTCATACCCAAAGCAAAATTTCTGTCCAATAGAGGTTTTAGCATTTGGGGGTGTTCATTCCAAGTGCTACGCAATTGAGTGAAACCTTCGGCTTGGACAAGGTTCTTGCCGTAGATATGAGCACCGCTAATGGCATCAAGCATGTCATTTGGTTTGTCGTGAGTTGGACTGTTCAACCAATATTCACCCATGGGTAGATCAATATGCTTGAAATGTTCAATACCATCGCTAATAAAAGTAGGAGCTACAGATTCGGCAGAAACCTTGCATCCTCTTTGATGTGCATTTTCCGTCATCACCTTGAAAAATACCTCCTGTAGTAGTTCGTTGATAGTAATTCGTACATCCAACAACACCTTTTCGGAAAAGGATGTACTTTCGATAGGATAGCCCAGGAGAATCGGTAGAAGAGATTTTAAATCATATTTGCGACGATTGTAAAATTCGTAAGCAAAATTCTCACTCCAATTCTGACTTCCACACTCCCAACTGTCGATGTGCATCTTTGTCAAAACCCGAGATACTGTAGCAGAATCCACATGATTGTAAATCGCTCCAAACCAGTTGTTGAATTGTTTTTGTACAGCCTGTGGGTTGAATTTGTCAACCTCCAAACCCTTTCCACCACCTCCGGTGGCATTGGTATGACCGGTAGATGTATGTCCAATGCGTAGGATCAACCAATCCCCTTTAGGTAAATTACAGTTCAATACCCCATTTTCTACAAATTGTGTGAGGTCAAGAATCTCTTCCTTTTTGAAGCATTGATTTTCTGGAAGCTGATTCGTGCCTTCAGCAATTCTCCATACAAGTCCAGCTTTTCCTTCCCACAGATTTAATTTTGGTACGGAGTTGAAAGTGATTTTATTCACCTTGAGTGTCGGTTTCCATTTTGCAGCATCCAAGTCCTCACTACCGGGTTCACTGCCTTCAGGATTCCAGGTCAATTGAAAAAAGCGCGCTTTTGTAGGGGGTATAGCAAAAGTATAATCGAAACCAGTATTTTGCCATCCCTGGCGGGGCGGTGTGAATTTCTGTACCAATTGATAGTTGATTCCATCAGTACTTGCATAAACTGAAAAACGTTGACTTTGGAAGTTGTTCCCTGCTGGAGTAATTTGAATATTACGGACTAGCACAGGGCGACCAAAATCGTAATCAATACGGGTACTTTTCTCTGCTCTGAAAGACTTTGGGGTTCTAATTGTTTTGCCATTTACCAATCCTTCATCCCAGAAAGGGAAAGAGTCTGTGGGATTGTCTGAAGTGATTCTCGGATATTCAGGGATTACAGTGAATTCCATTTTCAAGGGCAATGCCACTACTGAAAGATCCTTGTAATATCCTGCAATTGTTTCAGGTTGAGGAAGTTTCAAACCCTTGATGGAACCTCCTCTAACGATCAATTCAGATCCAACGATTTTTTGCATCGATTCATCCGGTTGGATCCAAGGACCTCCTGCAAGAGCGAATCCATCGCTGATGTGCATACCCATTTTTAAACCCAAACGATCTGCTTCTTTGAAACTGTGATTTACCAGCGCCCACCATTCCGGACTTAATTGTTGTGCGAGTTTAATTTTTGGATTGGGGAAACCCTGTTTGTTGTTTTGTGAATTCAGAGAATTTTGAGTTTGTGAATTTTTTCCTTCAAAATGAATAGAATTGAAAGTATTAGGATTATAAGCGGAAGTATCCTTGATTGGCATTAAGTAAGCACCCTCTAAACCGATCTCTTTCATCGCTTCCAAATCTGCTGTAATCGCTTTAGAATCGACTGCCCCATACATCCAATACCAAAATGTCCAAGGTTTTGCCTGGGATTTAGGATTCAGAAAATCGGATTTTAATTGTTCGTATTCCGACAAATTAAGAACAGCTAGATCCTCTTGAGTCCTAGCACCATTCGTGAATTGAATGGAAACCAAGCAAATACCTAAAATGGTTAAAAAGAATTTTCTGTTCATATTTCTTGGTTTTAAAAGCAATTCCAATATGCTTGGATTTTTTATTCAAAATTTAACTCAATACTTCCAGAGTATATACCCCTTGCCCACACTGGTTGAGATGAAGGACCAATCAAGTCTGTAGCATTCACTTTGTTTCGAACAGGAGGAATTACATCCAGAATCGAGATTCCACTAGCAGGTAAAGTAAAGAGTAAACGATCACGACCATCTCTAGGTTCGTAAATACCCATGTATTTTTCTGGATTTCCGTTCAATAAATTGATTTTACCCTCTTTTGTTCTCAACAACATCCAATTTACACCACTGAAATATCCTTTAAATTCAGGATAAATAAACGATTCTCCTGGGATAGGATCGTTGTAATCATTTTCCCAGACATTATATTCAGTACCTTGTATACGATTCTGCCATACACGGTAGGGTCCATCACCCAACCATTTTTTAGAAAGAACTTTTTCTTCTGGATAGTCAAACATAACCCCCATAAGATCCACTACTCCATTGAAATTGTATTGGTAGTCAAGTTTGACTCTTCCGTCTTTGTAGAATTTCCACACAACTTGATCAAGATTTCCCAATTTGTATTTTGCTGTAAGTTTCAGAAACTCAGTTTCCTCCTCGTTTTCAAATCCTAGAAATTTCCCTTTATCTTCGAACAAGGTATAGGTGCGGTTTTTCTCCTTTGCTTGTTCATCGTCGTGATTGTAAAACTGATCCAAAGATCTATCAGCTCTTCTAGCACCTATAAATCGTGGACCGCAACCAAAATTAATTTGTTTCTCATTAATGGAGATGGATTTCAGATAACCTGTGGTAGTAGAGAATTGATATGATTTTGTACCCCACTTCACATGCAGTGTAGAATCGGTTTTGACCAATACGGGATTACTGCTTTGGGAGATGGTCTGCTTGAATTCTGAGTTTACAGGGAAGGACCATTTCCAAAGTATATGTCCAGAAGCATCCTTAGCTATAATATAAAAGGCATTGGTAGACTGGAGTAAAGTACCACTATTTAAATTCAGGATCCCTTTGGTTCTTGCTTTAATATCAGGACCTTGAAGTTTACCGGACCTTAAAACTTCCGGTTGCAGATTTTCTAATGAATTACCCTTGAATTTTAACTCTTGCCATTCAAATGTGCATGTATTTAGATTTGTAAAATCATAACGGTTCTCCAGTTGAATAAGACCATTGAAATCGGTATTGATTTTTTGTGTTAAGAGTTGAACCGGATTCCAGATTTCTTTGATTGTAAAGTAACTACCCTCTTTTTCATGGTGAGGACCAACGATGCCATCCGCTCCATAATTACCCACATTGTCAATAAAACCATTTTGATCCAAACGCTTCAAACCTTCATCCGCCAATACCCAAAGGAATCCACCGGCACAACGCGGATGAGCATACATCATGTCCCAATAATCTTTAAGTCCAGCACCATGGCCACCATCATACAAACCATGCAAGAATTCAGTAGGCATGAAAATTTCAGGTTTACGCATATACTCCTGTGATTCACCAAAGGAACGATAATGCATAGTTTCAAAACCACCAAAATTACCTTGGGGGTGGAGAACAGGTCTTTTTTGAATATCGTATTTGTGGAATTCATCGTTCAAATCATTGTTCCATCCACCCTCATTACCATTGCTCCACCAAATGACGGAAGGGTGATTCAAATCGCGCTCCACCATACCTTTGATTAATTTTTCTCCGATAATGGTTTCGTAATGTCCGTGCCATCCACCCAATTCATTCATCACATAAAGACCTAATGAATCGCAGATATCCAAGAATTCAGGATCAGCTGGATAATGAGAAAGACGAACAGCATTCATATTCATGCTTTTGATGAGTTGCACATCTTCCAGATTCAGTTTCCAGGACAAAGTACGACCAGTTTCAGGACGGAAACTGTGACGATTCACACCACGGATATTCACTTTGGTTCCGTTGATATACAGTCCATCACTCTCCCTTACTTCTATGGTTCTGAAACCAAATCTTTCAGTTCTGCTATGTATGACTTTGCCGTTGTTGTCGGTTAAAGTAATTTCTGCTGTATATAGCTTTGGGGATTCAGCAGTCCAACTTTGTATATTTGGACAGTTGAGTTTAATAGTAGCCCTATCGCCAGCATTTGAAATTGCTTCAGTATTATCAGCTAACTTTTTACCCTT
>CAZZPZ010000002.1:213891-216740 GCA_964655615.1 uncultured Paludibacter sp.
TGCCCTATTCAATTGGTAAACAGCATTAAATTCCCCATTTGCAGAAGCATTTATTGAAACTTGTTGAATAAAAGTAGAAGGATGGATTTCCAAGAAAACAGGACGAAAAATTCCACCGAAGTTCCAATAATCCGCACGACGTTCAGCTAGATTTACACCTGCATTCTCGCTCTCTTTACTTACTGTTACCTCCAATAAATTTTCTTTACCGTATTTAACTCTTTCGGTAATATTGTATGAAAAACGATAGAAAGCACCTTGATGAATAGCACCAGCTTTCTGACCATTTATTTTCACTTCAGTGTCGGTCATGGAAGCTTCGAAGACGATGAATATTTGTTTCCCACGCCAATCCGCAGGAACCTGAAAGGTGGTTTTATACAAACCCTTTTCGCCTGCCACACCCTCAGGGAATGCTTTGCCATAAAATTTCATCCCGTATTGGTACTGTCCAAAACCCTGTTGCTCCCAACAAGAAGGCACAGCGATTTTTGACCATTTTCCCGAGTTCATACCCTCAGTACAAAAGAAATCCCATTCTTTGGTATTGTCAGCCCCAGTACCAGAAAGATAAACTCTTTTAGTTTGCTGGGCCTGAAAACTCAAACTGATTAATAGAAAAGCAAGGGTAATATAACGAAAATTCATCTCTGTAAGGGATTAATAGTTGATTAATATAACAGAGACGAATTTCTATGTGATTTGTAATATGCTCCATACCTCAAGCTTCATGCCTCATGCCTCATGCTGTATTTTGTATTTGCTTGAAGCCTGAGGCCTGCTGCTTGTGGCTGTATTTGCCTGAAGCCTGAAGCTTGTAGCCTGAAGCATTTTTGTATTTACTTGAAGCCTGGGACTTAAGAGTGACCTCCGGCAACGATACGAATCATTTTAAGATTAAGAACAAAGAAACGAATCAATTGATAGATCAAGTTCTTTCTCCAATATCTAGTTGCTTTTGTAGGTATAGGAGGATAAGATTCCTCGTAATATCCTCTTACTATATTTTTCGCCATATTTTAAAATTTTTGAATTTATTATCTAATGTTTTGTCTTATGCCTCAAGCTTCATGCCTCAAGCTTCAAACTTTGTATTTTGTATTGGCATGCAGCCTGAGGCCTGCTGATTGTGGCTGTATTTGCCTGTGGCTTGTAGCCTGCTGCTTACAGCGTGCTGCCTACAGCCAGCTGCTTATTCCGGAATCAACCACCAGAAAGGATAGCCTTTCGCTTTGTGAATGAACATATAATGTAATACTAATTTAATCCAGTGACCTGCAAGTCCAGCTTCTCCCACTGTATAGTTGATATCTCTTCCCCAGTCTGGATGTTTTTGCCAGTCAGGAACTATAGGGAAAACTGTCATGGTTGCAGCCATACCAGTTACCATACCATAACCTGCAGATACTACACATGCTGCACCCATCTTTCCCATAGATGCTTTGTGTTTAATTTCAGTGTCAGCGCCCTTCTTAATTTTATCGGTTATGTTTAATGCCACAATTTTTCCGATTACACCGGATGGCATACCTGTACGGGGAGGTGCAGGCGAAATGACAGTGCCATTTGGACTCTTCATCGGCTTGGAAATCGGATGAGGTGGTGCGAATGCTATACCGGTAGCAAAAATATTTCCATAGCTAGGATTTTGATAGGTAGAAGGCCAATCTTCTACACTCCATTCTTCAAACGGTTTTGGTGTATAATCTGCATCTACTTTCATAAAACCGTTCGGAGCAAAAAGTACAGAGGTGATGTCCTCACCTTTGGCATCATACGCTTTTAGTCCATGCCCACTAAAGGCAGGAATAAGCATAGAAAAATCAAATTCTATGGATTTCATCTCACCATCCAGCGTTTCATAGTGACAAACCCCATCTTCTACTTTGTTAACTCCAGCACGTTTGATCCATTTTACACCATATTCTGCAAAAATAGATTCTGTAAATACTTTGGTTGGAGTAACATATCCACCTCGTTTAATAAATGCGCCACCCATTCCGAAATCACCCAATTCGTATTCATTCGAAATCCAGGTAATATCGGCCATGTGGGATAGTTTCAATGATTTCAATAGGTGAGCTACGTTTAAGGTGTATTCGAAAGCAGCTCCCTGACAGGTTGCTGCGCCATGACCTGTGCCAATCAAAAAGCGGACTTTTTCACCCTTACGCATTTTTTCAATCTGTTCTTGTAAAGCACCCCAGGTTTCTACTGCATGGTCGGTGGCACAAACCGAATGTGTGAATTTGCCAGGACCTAAGCCTTCGGTAGCTTCAAAATTAAGTTTTGGTCCGGTTGCATTAACCAAATAATCGTAATCTACTTCTTCTATTTGTCCCAATTTGTCGGCTTGAGTATATTCTATACATACATAGGGACGAGAATTCCCTTCTTTACCTTCAGGATGTATGGATACTGCCTTTGCTTGTTTAAAATCAATCTTCCATCTTTTGTAAACTGGTCGTAAGTTGAATCGAACTTGTTCCTTCTTCATTTTACCCACCCCAACCCAGATATTGGAAGGTATCCATTGGTAATATTCGGAAGGACTAACTACAATAACTTCGTGATTTTTTCCTAAGAATTTTTTTAAAAATGCGGCAGCAGTGTGACCTGATATTCCCGCACCTAGTACTAGAGCTTTAGCCATTCTTTGTGTGTATTAGAGTTTATAATTATCTGCTTTTGGTTGATTATTAACCTTATAAAGCTCCAAATGTAAAGAATTATTCGGAATTTTTATACAAAAAAAGCAGATTTTTACAACCTGCTTTTAAATTTTTGTAGTGATATCAAAATAATATGCTTTGCAACATACTTTTAGCCTCAAGCCTCAAGCTCCAAGC
>CAZZPZ010000002.1:216840-225348 GCA_964655615.1 uncultured Paludibacter sp.
ATCAAAATAATATGCTTTGCAACATACTTTTAGCCTCAAGCCTCAAGCTCCAAGCCTCAAGCCCCAAGCCCCAAGCTTGTATTTTGTATTAGCCTGAAGCCTGTAGCCTGTAGCTTGTAGCGTGAAGCCTGGGGCCTTAAGCTTACAACATCCCCTGTACTTCCGCCAATACTCCTGCGATTTTCTGACGACGGTCTTCATCAAATTTGTTGAATGGTGCTGCCAGATAATCGGAACAAACCCCCATGATATTCAATGCTGCTTTTACTCCTTTCAAATAACTGGATCCATAATTACCCTGTGTGTAAATACCGGCACTGATGGTCATCACAATGCGGTGCAACCTGCGGACTTCGTCTACATTCTTTGCTTTTGCTGCATTGTAAAGGGCAACATACAATTCAGGGAAAATATTGGCTCCTCCATTTACTCCTCCATCTGCTCCCATCAATACAGATTCAGCCATCATTTCTTCTGGTCCTACAAACATCGAAAAGTCTGGTTTGTGACGCATGGCATGCATAACTGATTGAAAGTATCCGCCATTGGCCGAACTGTCTTTAAAACCTATCACTTTTTCGTTCTCTGCAATTCTACGGATTGTTTCAGGTGCAAAACTTACTTTGGTATGCGTTGGCATATTGTATAAATACAATGGCAAAGCCAATTTGGGAATCAATGCTTCATAAAATTCTGCTAATTCTGGTTGCCCGGTTGCAAAATAATAGGGTGGAGCTGATACTACTGCATCTGCTCCTTGTGTGGCTGCTTCTTCGGCCAACAATAAACTGTCTTCGATGGAGGTGTCTGAAATCCCTACCAGTAAGGGTAAACGTCCTGCCAATAATCTTGCGGATTGTTTGATCATTTCTTTTCTCAATTCGAAATTCAAACTCTGTGCTTCTCCTGTTGTTCCTAAAATGAAAATTCCATGTACTCCGCCTTCAACTACTCGGTTAATTAATCGCTCCAATCCTTCAATGTCTAAAGTGCTGTTGTCCAATAGTGGCGTTACCAAGGGGGGGACTATCCCCTTCAATTTTGAGTTCATTTTTTAAAATGGTTTTATTTGTAATTTTAATGTGTATTCTTTCTCTGTCAAACTGTTCTTTAATAATACTCCTGGTCCGCAACTGCTGTTGCCTAAGCCCATCATTTTTGCATCCATCTGGAGTATAATTTCTTTTCTTTTGTTCAACTCCAAAGGATGTGCGGCATTTAGAAAATCAATTTCATCATAATGCTGGGCACTGAATGAGAAGGGTTTATCCAAAGTTTTGATTTCAACCCCATGGGCCTCCTTCCATTTGGAATCTTTGTTATAAAAACGAACAAACTTACATTCTTCTTTATTTCCATGGTGTTGGGGTCTTGGATATGCTATGAATTGGTCGCTTACTGTGGATTGCCACAATCCTTGAGTAGCTGCGCTCTTACGATCTACATAACTGTCCCAAGGCCCTAGTCCATACCATTGGAGGTTTTCCAAATCCTCAGCTAATTTCATTTTAATACCCATTCGGGGTAAATCGGGTAAAAGACCTTCTTTCTTCAAGTCGACATTCAATCCAATTTTACCTCTGAAATCTATGCTGTATTCTATATAACCAATTAGCTGTCCTGATTTGTAGGTGTTGGTTTTTTTCAACCTAATTTTAACTAATCCAGGATTTGTTTGCTCCCAACTGATTGAATCGTTCTGTACTTTGGGATATGCCAATTCATGCATTCTCCAATCTTTTGCTAGCCAATTTCCAAAACCTATATCATTGTCTGTGGGGGCTCTAAAGGCATTTAATTCCAAATCAGACCATACTTGGATTCCAGATCCTTTCCATTGCATATCTGTCCAATTGCCACTGCGAAGGTTGAATGTGTAGTTGAATTGTTTTCCCTTTAATTCCAACATAGAGTCATTTAACACCGAGTATATGATTCCAAACTCTCTGGTTTCAATATCGGGAAAATCTCCTTTCTGTATTCTGAATTCTTGTTCGGCTACCACATATCCTTTTTCAGCATATGTAGTCTTCTCTTTGAGTTTAATCCTGATAGTTAAATCCAGATCACCTTTCAAAGTTCTTGAAATGGAAGATTTTGCTTCGGTTTTTGTATTTGCCTTTTGTTTGAGTATTGGAGCCAGGGTCAAATCTTGAATTTCAACCCATGCTGTGTCTCCAGCTTGTATCTCGGGTAAACTCAATTCTCCAATTCTACATGTAAGTCCAAAATGCTTTAATTCCCAATTTGCAGTAAAGTCTAAACTGTTTAAATGGTTATTTCTATTGATTATTCTAAAACTACTTCCATCCAATGAAATATCAAAGGGCTGATACACTTTTTTTAACTCATGGTATTTTGGGGTTAGACTTCGGTCTGAGAATACTATCCCGTTCAGGCAAAAGGCTTTCAGATTTGGGGAGTCTCCAAAATCTCCACCATAGGCAATGTATTTTTCTCCCTTTGGGTTGAATTTATATATGCCTTGATCTGCCCAGTCCCATATAAATCCTCCCAACATTCGTGGGTGACTGTAAATCTCATCCCAATATTCATCTAAATTTCCCAATGAATTTCCCATGGAATGTGCATATTCACTAGTTAAAACGGGACGGTCATCGTTTGTTCTATTTGCAATTTCCAATAATTTCTCCCATCGTGCATTTTCGGCTCTTTCTTCTTCTTTGCCCTCAGGAATACCTGGATTCAAATATTCTTGCATCAATCGAGGATAAAAGCGACTTATCATATCCACAGTCGAAGGATCTGGATTTCCATTCACTCCTTGAGCTCCTTCATAATGTAGGGGTCGACTCGGATCAAAATCCTTGACCCAGGCTGCACAGGCCGCAAAATTAGGTCCGTATCCACTTTCATTACCCAAACTCCAAAGTATTACCGATGGGTGATTTTTGTCTCTTTCAACCATTCGAATCGTCCGATCAAGATAGGCTAGGGCCCACTCTGGACTTGAGGCAAATAATCCTCTGACTCCGTGATTTTCTATATCTGCTTCATCCATCACATACATTCCAATAGAATCACATAATTCATAAAAACGGGGATGATTGGGATAATGTGCTGTTCTTACAGCATTGACATTGGCTTGCTTCATCAAAATCAAATCTTTCAGCATTGACTCTTCAGTAACAACTTTTCCTAATGCTGGATCGTGTTCGTGACGATTGACTCCTCGAATTCGAATGGCTTTTCCGTTGATCAGTAATTGTCCCTTTTCAATTACGACAGATCTAAAACCAATTTTTGAATTAATTCTCTGAATGGCTCTTCCACTTTGATCAAGTATTTCAAATTTTAAATCATACAAAATGGGTGTCTCTGCTGTCCATAGTCGTGGATTGTGTATCTCGAGCTTTATTTTTCCAGATTTTCGTGGTCCTCGCTGCGGTGTCCATTCATTCAAAATGCTTCCTTTAAAGGATGGATTTGTGATTGTACTCAATGGAATGACTGTATCAATCTTGTTATCCAAAACGACTTTTAATGCATAATTTTTTGCACCACTGTATCCGGCAAATTCGGGTTCTATTTCTACGTTTGCTTTGTCAAATCTTTCATTCAAAATGGTTTTAACAAAGTAATCTTTCAGATGTAGTTCGGGTGTATGATATATATTCACATCTCGGTGAATACCTGCCAATCTCCACATGTCTTGATCTTCCAAATAGGACCCATCGCTGTACTTGTATACTTCCAGGGAAACTTGATTTTCTCCTTCCGTTAGAAATTTTGTAATATTAAATTCGGATGGTTCCATACTGCCCTGACTGTAGCCTACAAATTGACCATTGATCCAGACATAAAAGGCGGATATTACTCCTTCAAAACGTATAAAGTTTTGACCTTCATTTGCCCAGTTTTTTGGTAAATTAAAAGTTCTTCGGTATTGACCCACAGGATTGCGTTCTTTGTAGGTGGTATAATTTTCTTTGGGTGTGGATGTGACAAATGGGGGATCGATTTTAAAGGAATAGCCTGCAGATACATAGATAGGAGTTCCATATCCATTCAGCTCCCAGTTGGATGGTACTTGCAAGTTGTTCCAGGATTTATCATTGAATTCCTTAGTCCAGAAATTGGAAATTTTCTGGGATGGCTCTTCTACCCAATGGAACTTCCAATCCCCATTCAATGAAACCAATCTGTCACCTGGGACTTCTGAATAACCCCAAAAGGATGCTCTTGCATCTTCTCTGTTGATGTGCAATAAATATTGATTCTCCCATTCCTTGGCAGTTGATTTGTCCCTTGCTATTGCAAACAGGGGAATAGCAAAAAGAAAGAGTGAAAAATAGTGTATTGCTTTTAACATATTAGTTTCTGATCAGTTTCAACATTTGATTTTGTCCATTGTAATTGATGCGACAAATGAATACTCCTTTTTGTGAGGATGAAGGAGTCCAATCGAGTGATAATTCTCCGTTTTGTGCTTGTCCATCGTACAATACTTCGACTTTGCGTCCATCCAAACACCAGATTTCCACACTGAGATCTCCGGCTACTGGTAAATCTACTAAAATCTGAGTGAAATCTGTAAATGGATTTGGGAAATTGCGTACACTTAGCTTCGCAATTCCTAATTCAGAAATTCCACTGATAGTTTTGAATGTGTATATCCCGCTTGTTAATGCAGACCACTCAGAGCTGGTTTTAGTCCTTGCTTTTACTACAACCACACTGTCGTTGCTCCCTATGCTAACTGCTGAGTTATAATTCTTTGCATTTGCCGAGACTGTATTGCTGATTTCCTGTCTTGGGTCTGTTCCATCCAAAGTATATACAATTGGTCCGTTCGAACTCATGCCCAATTGAATGGCTTCATTGTAGGTTCCTGGAAGTTGTGTGAACACAGGTGCTTCTGCATCTGGGAACAAACCGTAGGTTTTCATTTGTCCCAGCACTATACCTGCCCTTTGTGCAAAATAAGTATTCATCAACCAGTCTCTTCTCGGAATCCAGTGATCGTTCAAAGTATAGGGTGCATTCAAAACTGTTGGATTGAAACTTTTATACAATGGATACCAATCACTCCAACGTGCTGATTCGGTTATCATTGCCAATTCTATTTCATCGGTCAGGTTAGCATATGAATCTTGTATTCCCTCCATTGTGAACGCTCCTTGGTTGTTGATGAAAGTCTCCTGTATTCGGTCTGCAATTTTTACCTTGAAATCGGAGTTGTTTTTTAAATACTGCATAAAAGAATTTGGATGTGAACTTCCGTCGGTTGCTCCTACTTTATTATCAGTTAAATTCACCATGGAAGTTTCTGTATCCCAGCAGAAAAACCGAAACCCTGCCACATTTGCCACTCTGTTTCTGGCTACTCCCCAGTTGCTTTTCCAGTCTCCATTGCCTACATAATAATTGATCAACATGTAGTCTATGTAATTATCTACATCCAGTAGATTCTGATATGCTGGATTACTAGTTCCATCTGGATTTTTACCTTGTATCTTTTGAAAATTGGTATTGCTTGAAGAGGTAGTTATGGAACTAAGCAGACTGTTCCAGGCTGTTAAATTTCCATCTGCTGCTGTTGTTTCGCCTCCCCTGATGATATCGAAATCGGCTGTGCCTCCCTTTAAATAATCTCCGGCAAACTTTGCATTCAGTTCTTCGGAAATATTATAAACTCCCCAATACAATCCATTGATATATAAGTGGATGAACTTCTCATGAAGGGTGGGTTGACCCAAAATCTGCTGTTGATTCTTTGCCCAGGAATCTTGTACATATTGAGCAGGTGTCTGTTGCGTTGCACTGTTTTTTGCCCAGGTATAGTTGTAACCTGCTCTAACTACCAACCGATCAAATTCTTTTACGGATCCTTTATCTTCAAAAAGATCAAAGTTTAATTTTGATGGACCATAAGTGGATTTGAACTTAAACTCAAAACCGTGTTTCTGACTGTTTCCTATGGTGCGACTGTTCCCGCCATGTAATTTCAATTCGCAATTAACCTGAAACTCTTTCCCTGTAATAGGATCAAAATACTCAATGGATGTTGGACGAACCATGTTGTATGCATCCAAAGATGTGCCGTCGGAGTATTTGTAGGTTGGTTTACCTGTATAAATATAAATTCCTCCTTCGTTGAAATCAGGAATATTGGAGAATATATATTTAATGTCAGTAACGATAGTTACTGAAGGTAATGATTTGAATGCTGAGTCAATCCTGGATGCATAAGCAGGATCTTGTGTCACCCTGGTATCCATGCCATAATCGGCAAACAAATAGGTGGAGTTGCCTTGGGTTCTCCAATCTGTTGGATAACCAGCTGGATTTGCTGGTTGCACCGCAAGTTTGCTTACAAAATAGTAAGTGTTCGTTACAATTTCACTGCTTAGTCCTTCAGTGTTTATACTCACTGCACTTACTGGCGTATTTTCGCTTATTTGGATAGCTTGGGTATACAAAGTGGAATTGGCATTGGGTCTGGTTCCATTCAAAGTATAATAGATTTTATCTGAAGGATTTACGGGACTTAATTCCAAACTAAAGGCTGTTTCGTAGAATCCTCTTGTTTTGCTGAATTGTGGTGAAAATGGTAAGGTGCTTGCTATATTCTCTGTGCCTGGTGTTGGTGTGGAAAAAAACACCTCTTGACCATGATAGATTCCATAGGATATGTCTTGTCTTTGCCCCGGAAACAGTGGTGCATATGCAAATGAAATGGTAGCATCTGGTTCTGATACAGCTAAAAACTCGCCTGAACCGGACAGTTTAAAATTGCTATGTAAATTGGAACCACTTATCTTCCTGTCTTTGCCTGATGCATATACCAATAGATAGCTTCCTGATGTTAAACTTAGAGCTGGGAATGACCATAATTTTAGATTATCTTGATTATCACTCAAATACCACCCTTCCAAATGGATGGTACTATCCGTATTGTTATACAATTCCAACCAGTCGGAATGTTCTCCATCTTCATCAACGATACTATTCGAATTTACAGCCATAAACTCGGTGATGACTATTTTATTTGAATTTGCTTGTATATCCTGTCCTAGGCTAATTACAGTAAGTAAAATAAAAAGGAAAAGTGTTTTTTTCATTCTATTGATTATTGTATTTCAAGTGATTCAAATGAGATCACTGATTCGGGTATTAATTTAAGGGTATATGTTCCGGCATTGATATAACTTCCGGTTGTTGTGTTTATGATTTTCCATTTATCTGGTGTTCCGGGGAAAGTCAATTCGTTGTGACTAATTAAATTTCCTTTGGCATCTGTCAATATCATCTTGACTTTCACATCTTGTTTTGATTCGTTTATATACCTGAATCGAAGTACATATTCTTGTGCTAAACCTGTATTGAAGGACCAACTGATAGCTGTATTAGGATTCATCTTAAACCCAGGTAATTCTCTAACGTTAATTTCCTTGGCCTTTCCGGTTATTTTTGCTTGCTTTGCTGAAATCCTTTGTGTATTTCTATTGGGAACTTCCTTAGGCATTATATCTTCAGGCATTTCCACAAATCGCTGTTGATCTGCTTTTTCCCAAGACCAATCAGAGACTGTTTTTAATTGAATAGGTTTAATAGTCAGGTCATTGCTCCTAATTGCAAATGCTGAAATAATGGCTTGACCTACTTTTATCTCAGGAAAGTTCAATTTGAACTTGCCATCAGTAATCCTAAGCTTTATTGTTTTCTTCAGTAATTGATCATGCCCTTTCTCAGCCCAAATGTCCAAATCATTAATATACACTGAGTCATTGATAGCGACATCAAATATTCGATATCCTTCCGCATCTGTTCCAACTCCTCCTCCTGTTCCATACCATGGCTCGATAAAGAACAAATCAACTTCATATTCACCGTTGGGAATTTCTAAATGATAGCTTAATTTCTCGCGTCCATATCTGTAAGTTCCTGCCAATCCCCAATCTTTAGTTCCTTTTATTGGATCAAAGGTGCTCCTTTGACTTGCTTGATAGGGTATGTTGAATAAATCGCCCCACGAACTTGAAATCTTCAAATTATCTTGTGACCAGTTGTTTCCGAATTCATCCAGGTAGTTGTCCCCTCCACAGTTTAATCTCGCAATATAGTTTGAGTTAGCAAGGGGTTCCAGTATGCTGGTTTGGTCATATAATTGTTCGAAATCCAATGACCTTGGTAAATTCTCCAAAACAATCAAGTCTTCAGCCGCTGCCTTGCCTTCAAAAAATGCTACTGCTTTTAAAATATTGTATTTTATCTCAGTGTTTTCAAACACAAAATGTTTGCCTAATCCTGGGTTTGAGATAGTTCCTAAATACGCGGAATTCCCAACGGAATTATACAATTGTACACTGTCACAATTGCTATAAACTTCGATCTTTGCTTTTTGTGAACTATTGAAACGGTCGGTCCAATTATGAGATAGGATATATGTAAATGGATCCTTTGATGGACTCACATAATTAGCTTTGTACAAGTAGTAAGCATCGGTTGGTTCTTCCCAGGGTGTCACCAATCCTTTGTAATTCA
>CAZZPZ010000003.1:0-5640 GCA_964655615.1 uncultured Paludibacter sp.
TTTTTTTAATCTTTTCTCTGTATTTATACGCTTGTAATTCTGTATTTGTTATATATTTGCATTAATTTCTTATAATTTGAAATTAATCAAATAATTGCCTATGTTGACTGCTTATCTGGAATATATTTTCTTTTTTACAATGATATTTATTTCAGTTATGACTTACTATAATTGGAAAAATACAAAGGCGGTATTGTTTCTTTTTAGCTTCTTTCTGATATATATGTTTGAAAACCTTATGATATCATATAGCGTTTTCGGTGTTCGTCACTCATTTTATCCTGTTCTGTTCTATAATTTTTCTTCACTATATCTTCTTAAAGCACCCTTTTTCTTCTTTTTTATCCGTAAAGTCTTTGATGTTGATTTTAAATTGAAATGGTATGATGGTTTACATTTCGTTCCATTTCTTTATAAGTTTTTCGATAATCTGCAATATATATTTACACCCTATTCTTATAAGGTGCAAATGTCACAGTTAATGATAGAAAATTATCGAGTATTGCCTGATTTAAATCTTTTTACATTATTTCCAGCGCAATATGAATTACTATTTCGAAATGTACAGCTATTGACTTATTTAGGTTTCTCTATCCATTTTATTTTGAAGGGTGTTGCCTTTACGAATTTGAATTCCAGTTCTTTCAAGCATTTAAAAAATTGGAACTTGTTGATTACCTTAGTACTTTTTTTTCTAACAATAATCAATATTTTCTTTAACATTTTGTATGCATTAAACAGAAGTGATATCTATTATTCAAACCTTAGTGTTGAAATGATTTATAATATAGGTGTTTTTACCTATATTTCTATTCCTTTTATTTTTGTTAGTTTCCCTAAAGTTATCTACGGTATAGCAATTTCTGATTTTTATAAACGTCCAAATTCACCATCCAAACAAATTGTTTTATCCAATACGATCAAAGCGGATGAATTGTTTCACTGGAATGAAATTGTAGAAAAGAAAATTCTGGAATTGGATGCATCAATTTCTGACCAAAAGAGAAATGAAATAGTAGATAATTGCAATAAAATATTTAATTATCTTGATGCTCATAAACCTTACTTGAATCCTGATTTTCAAATGATTGATCTAAGCAAAGCATTGAATTTGCCAAAACATCACATACAAAGTATTCTCAATGATATATTAAATATTAAGTTCACTGACTTGAAAAATGAATACAGAGTTCGAACTGCTGTAAATCTATTAAAGAAAGATAAAAACTTGTCACTTGAGGGTATTGGTGCTAAAAGTGGATTTGCTTCTAATTCAAATTTCTATTCAAGTTTCAAATCAATAATGAATCAGACTCCTTCTCAATGGCTTAAAGAAAATTTGGATACGGAATGAGTTTTAATTCAAGGGATATTAAAGTTCAATGTGCGTGCACTCAATAGTGTTATTTAAGAATATTGCAGCTGAACTTTTGAATTTTTCTGGTGATTCTGTGGTGTAATATGAAATCCTTGAGTTTTTAGTACAATTTTTTTCAATTTCCAAATGTCTTGACAAATATTCTTTTAAACTTTTCGCAACTATCTCACCTTGTGAAATGACATTTATACTCTTTGGAATTACATTTTCTATTTCGGCTTTTATCAATGGGTAATGTGTGCATCCTAAAATAATCTGATCGATAGTGTTGTCTTGTTTAAGTAACTCTTTGGTGTATTTCTGGATAAAAAACTGTGCTCCTTTTCCTTTGTGTTCGTTGTTCTCGATCAAGGGTACCCACATAGGACATTCTTGAGAATACACCTTAATTTCCGGATCAATTTTATGAATTTCTATAGGGTATGAGTTGGATTGAACTGTTCCTGTAGTTGCTAGCAAGCCAACAGACTTTGATATAGTCATTTTATCAATTGTTTCAACTGTTGGACGAATTACTCCTAATACTCTTCTTTGAGGATCTAAAAGGGGTAAATCTTTTTGTTGTATAGTTCTTAGTGCTTTAGCTGATGCTGTATTGCATGCTAATATAACCAAATGACAACCCATCTCAAATAATTTAGTAACGCATTCAAGGGTGTATTTGTAAACAACTTCAAAGGATCTGGTTCCATAGGGTGTTCTTGCATTATCGCCTAGATATATATAGTCATACTCTGGAAGTTCCCTCTGTATTTCTTGTAAAATGGTAAGTCCTCCATATCCAGAGTCAAAAATGCCAATTGGACCTGGCTTCTGACTAAAAGATTTTGTGTTTGATTTGCTTTCCATGTTCTGTTTACTCGATTTTAGTTCCGCTTATCTATTCCCCACATTAGTTTACTTTTCAATGTGTCAAAGAAGGTTCTATCTGGTTGTCTGGCAGCCTTTATAGTATAATCTGCCTTTTTGATGTGAACTTTAATTCCCTCTTCCAGAACTATCATTCTTCCATCGATGGATACTTGAAAGTGATTTGTTCTAGTTTGAACCATCAAATCAATTTCCCAGTCGTCGGGAATTACCAATGGTCGAACATTTAAACTGTGTGAGGCAATAGGTGATAATATGATGTTTTGAGCGGAAGGTACCATTAATGGACCGCCTACACTCATTGAGTATGCAGTCGAGCCAGTAGGAGTTGATACCACTAAGCCATCTGCTTGATAGGTGTGTATTGGCTCTCCATTCAAGCTTGCTTTTATGCTTATCATTGAAGAACTGTCTTGTTTTAAAATTGATACATCATTCAGTGCACATGGATAGTTTATAGTTCTTCCATCGTTGATTTTTACTTCCAGAAGAGTTCTTTCTTCAAAACATAACTTATGATTGACTGCATTCTCAAGTGCAGCCTCTATTTCTTCTGTAGATACATCTGCTAAAAATCCTAGTCTTCCTGTATTTATCCCTAAAATTGGAATGTTTTTGTTTCCCACACGGGCTGCTGTGGTTAGAAATGTTCCATCACCACCTAAACTTAGTGCTAAATCAACTTCAAAATCATCGTTGCTGATCAACTGAAATTTCTTAGGTGATTCACTCCTCTCTGCTATATACCACTCAAATATTTCTGTGTCAATAAATAAATCTACAGATCGATTTTCAAAGAAATCGAATATTCTTTTTAAATGAGAATATATGCTTGGTCGACTATTATTTCCAAAAACAGCTATCTTCATCTGATTGTCAAATATTTAAAATAAGTTAGAAATCATATGCCTAATACGATTTTAAGCAAATTTCCGTTACTTTTGTATCTGATTTGCATTCTTGTGCAAAGGAACTATTATTCATCGTATTTTGCAAGAAATAATTGATCAATGACAAAATTAAGTGTAAATATAAATAAAATAGCAACTATTAGAAATGCACGTGGGGGAAATGTCCCTAATGTTTGTTCTGTAGCCTTGGATTGCGAAAAATTTGGTGCAGCAGGTATTACTGTACACCCTCGTCCCGATGAACGACATATTCGTTATCAAGATGTCTATGATTTAAAACCAATTCTAAAGACTGAATTCAATATAGAAGGCTATCCTTCTGAGGATTTCTTGGAATTGGTGAAGGCAGTGAAACCTCATCAAGTGACTTTGGTTCCTGATCCTCCAGGGGCACTTACTTCCAATGCAGGTTGGGATACAATCAAAAATCAGGACTTTTTAAAAAATGTAGTTGGTGATTTGAAAACTCAGGGTATTCGTGTGTCAATTTTCATTGATACAAATCTTGAAAATATTCGTCATGCTAAGACCACAGGGACTGATAGGGTGGAACTCTATACAGAGCCCTATGCATCTATGTATCCTATAGATAAAGTGGCAGCAGTTGCACCTTTTGTAAAAGCTGCAGAATTAGTTAAAGAATTGGGGATGGGGCTGAATGCAGGTCATGACCTAAGTTTGGAAAATTTGGAATATTTAAATGAGAATATTCCGTGGATGGATGAAGTATCTATTGGTCATGCTCTCATTGCAGATGCATTGTATTTAGGACTTGAACAAACTATTATTTCGTATAAAAATCTATTAAAATAAGCGTATGAATTTTCTTAATGTGTTATTGCAAGCTAGTCCTCTAGCAAATACAGATGAACTAGTTGCTGCTGTTCAGGATACTGCGCAGACTCAGGAAATGAATCTTTTCACGATGGCAAGTTATGGTGGTCCAATTATGATTGTTCTAGGCATTATGCTTGCAATTGCGATTTATATGTTTATAGAAAGATTAGTGACATTGAAACATGCCTCACAAGAAGATGCAAGTTTTATGAATAAAATCAAGGATTATATTTATGATGGTAAGATAGATGCTGCCCGTAAAGTGTGCAGGGATGCTAATAATCCAACGTCAAGAATGGTGGAAAAAGGTATTAGTAGACTTGGTCGTCCCATGAGTGATGTTTTGGTTGCTATTGAAAATGTAGGAAATCTTGAAATCGCTAATTTAGAGAAGGGATTGGTAATTATGGCTTCCATTGCTGGTGGTGCTCCTATGCTTGGGTTCCTCGGTACAGTAACTGGTATGGTGTCTACTTTTTACAATATGTCATTGAATAATAGTGGTACTATAGTGTTGTCTGATCTATCTGTAGGTATGTATCAAGCCATGGTAACTACTATAGGGGGATTGATTGTTGGTATCATTGCCTATTTCGGTTACAATTATTTAATTTCAAGAGTTGACTCAGTCGTTAGACAATTGGAATCAAAAACCATGGAGTTTCTTGATTTATTAAATGAACCTGCTTAAATAATTCATTATGGCATTGAAAAAAAGACTAAAAGCAGAGGCTGGATTCTCTATGTCGTCAATGACTGATATCGTTTTCCTGCTACTTTTGTTTTTTATTATGGCCTCTACTTTATCTTCGCCAAACGATATTAAATTGAACCTGCCACAAAGCAAGGCTGTTTCATCCACTAAATCTGTGGTCGCAAAAGTTTCAATAGATGAGATGGGTAGATATTATGTGGCATTTGGAAAACAGAAAGCTAAACTTATAGCTCCGGAAGATCTTGAATCAATGGTGTTGGAATTTGTATCTAGGGATTCGAGTGCTTATATAGCATTGCACGCAGACCAGGAAATCGCATACAAAGAAGTGGTGAGAGTACTGGATATTGCAAATCAACATAAATTGAAATTGGTGATAGCGACTAAATCACTTCAATGAGAAATTTTAGAAAATCAGAAAAAATAGCTACTCTTGGAACAGTTATCAGTATTTTATTGTTGATAATATTGTTGCTTTTTATCTTTCTCCCTTCTAACAAGCCAGATGAGGATGGATTAATGGTTAGTTTTGGTGAACTTGAAAATGGTGCAGGTAGTGAAGTCGAATCCAATTTCTCTCCTGTTGAAAGCAATACCTCTTCTTCTAATTCTCAAACCGCTGAGGAAGATTTGTTGACTCAAGACGACCCATCTGCAGTTGTTAGTCAGAAGCAAATACCTAAAAAGTCTGAAATACAAACTCAACAAAATCAAAAAGCTAAAGAAGCAGAACTGTTGAAACAAAAAGAAGAGTCGGATAGAGCACGAAGAGAAAAGGAAGCGATTGACAAAGCAAGTCAAATGGATGGTTTGTTTGGTAACCAGTCGGATGCCGGACAAAGAAGTACTTCTGGTAACGAAGTTAAAGGTAATCCTGCTGGTAAAGGTAGTCAGGATGGAAACTCTTGGTCCTTAAGTGGTCGTAATCT
>CAZZPZ010000003.1:5740-16556 GCA_964655615.1 uncultured Paludibacter sp.
CTGCTGGTAAAGGTAGTCAGGATGGAAACTCTTGGTCCTTAAGTGGTCGTAATCTATCAGGTCAATTAGTGCTACCTGCTTACGAACGGGATGTGGAAGGAGTAATTACCGTGCGAATACGAGTAGATTCGAATGGGAATGTAATAGGCCATACTATTGGCAAGCCCACAGATATTACAGATCAAGTGTTGATAAATGCAGCTTTGAGTGCTGCAAGAAGAACGAAGTTTACAAAAGGCAACTCAGATGCTATTGGCAGTATTAGTTATAACTTTAAGTATAAATAAAGTACAATCCACTTTGAGTTTTCATAATTCTTGATATTTGAATCAAGGATCCTGAATTTTAGATATTCTGTTTCACTTAAATTTAAATCAGATGAAAGTTTATGTTTTTTTGGCTGAAGGTTTTGAAGAAATTGAAGCCATTGCTCCGGTTGATATTTTTAGAAGAGCAAAGCTGGATGTGAACACAGTTTCAATCAGTAATGAGTTCGTTGTTAAGGGCGCACATGGTGTGCCAGTGATGGCTGATTTGATTTTTGACCAAATAAAGTTTGAAGGTGAGTTTTTGATCTTTTTGCCTGGAGGTTTGCCTGGTACAACTAATTTAGATGCTCATGATGGTCTGAAGAATCTTATTGAGGCTCAGTATCTTAAAAAGGGAAAGATGGCTGCTATTTGTGCTGCACCTTCTATTTTGGGAAAAATGAATATACTTAGAAATAAGGAAGCTATTTGTTATCCAGGATTTGAATCATTCTTGGTTGATTCTAAAATTTCTGAGAATAAAATTGTAAAAGCTGGTGAAGTTTATACAGCAAAAGCTGCTGGAGTTGCAGTTCAGTTTGCTCTTGAAATTGTTGCTGACTTAGAAGGAGCTGATATTGCAAATGCAATTAAGGAAGGTATATATTTGTGATTTGAAACTAAAATTCTTTAAAGTATAGATTTAATAAGGAGTTTGCACCAACAAAGGAACTGATTTCTCCATTTAAAACCTTTTTTTCAATCTCTTTTATTTGAGATTGTATGCTTTCATTGTTGTAGAATCTGGTTTTTAACTGTTCGTTAATGGTTTCGTACATCCAATATTTGGATTGAAAATGTCTGTTTGATTCAAAATACCCACTTTCTTTTGTGAGTTTTAAATAAAGTTCTATCATTTGCCAAATTTCAGAAATGCCATTGTTCTCAATTGAAGAACAGCAAATTACTTTTGGATTAACCCCCGATTCGCTTTTTGGGAAGTAATGCAGTGCATTTTCCAACTGAACTTTAGTGAAATTTGATCTGTCTACATTATTGCCATCGCATTTGTTGATTGCAATTCCATCAGCCATCTCCATAATTCCCCTTTTAATACCTTGAAGTTCGTCACCTGCGCCTGCTATCTGGAGTAAAAGAAAGAAATCTACCATAGAATGAACGGCTGTTTCAGATTGTCCTACTCCAACAGTTTCTACAAAAATGGTGTCAAACCCAGCCGCTTCACAAAGAATTATGCTTTCGCGGGTTTTGCGTGCTACTCCTCCCAAGGTTCCTGCGGATGGTGAAGGTCTAATAAAAGCATTTTTCGCTACAGACAATTCTTCCATTCGGGTTTTGTCTCCAAGTATGCTGCCTTTTGATTTTTCACTGCTTGGGTCGATAGCTAAAACAGCCAATTTATGTCCAGTTTGAATAAGATGCATTCCCAATGCTTCAATGAAGGTGCTTTTCCCTGCTCCAGGCACTCCAGTAATCCCTAGTCTTACAGAGTTGTTGGCAAATGGAAGGCATCTCTCAATGACTTTCTGAGCCATATATTGATGATCAATATTCGAACTTTCAATTAAAGTTAAAGCTTGACTCAGGATACTGATATCCCCTTTTGAAATTCCATCAACAAACTCTTCGATGTTTAATTCACGTCGTTTCTTTTTGAAGCTTCCATATGGATTGACAGTCGGGGAAGTGTTGACTCCCTGATTTACGCTTAGCCCTTTAAAAGAGGGGTCATTCTCTGGATGATCGATGGTGTTCAATTGTATGTCAAGTTATGTCTAAAGTGTGAATCAACAAATTAGGCTAAAGATACAAAATTGATTAATTTCTGAGGTTTGATTAATTCTGAAGAACAGAAGGTTGTGGAATAACCTCACCTTTAATTGATAGGATTGTCTTTCCCTCTGCAATATTACTGTAGACCGTAATTGTTTTGTGAAAAACGCCAGGACGATGTGCTGGATTGTAGGTCACAGTCACAACTCCAGATTTGCCTCCTGAAATTGGTTCTTTAGTCCATTCAGGAGTTGTACAGCCACAAGATGCTTGAACACGGGTTACAACCAAGGGTTTATTGCTTGTGTTTTTAAACTTGAATGTATAGCTGACTTTTCCGTCTTGCTCTTTAATCTTACCAAAATCATAATTAGTAATATCAAATTTTATCTTCGGTGAATTTACAGTATCTATAACTAATTTTTCTTGAGCGAAACTTGCAGATAGTGTTACTAAAATCATGAAAGTGATTAATCCTAATTTTTTCATTGTCGAATTTATTTTTGATTATTTTTACAAAGTTATAAAAAACCACAGGACAAAGTGTCTAATATCTTATAAAAAATATTAATCTAAACTTTTTAGAAAGTAAATTTCCTTTTATCTTATAAAAACAGGTTTGTCCAATGTTGAGCGTTTTGGGTCATATCTGTATCCTTCTTTGTCAAAAGCAATTATATCTTCAATATTGCTTATTTTCTCTTTAATTGCAAAGGATGCCATTAAGCCTCTTGCCCTTTTGGTGTAAATCACAATTTGCTTTAATTTATCAGATTTAAATTCATAAAATTCAGGACTTACTACAAATGTGTTCATTTTTTTTAGGTCTAAAGCTTTAGTGTATTCACTGGATGCAAGGTTTAAAATACTTTTGTGATTGTGTATTCTGATCTCTTTAGTTAGCAGTTCAGTTATTTTGGGTGTCCAGAATTTATACAAGTCATTGCCACTTTTGTTTGCAAGTTTTGTACTGACTTCCAATCGATAAGCTTGTATTAGGTCTAAAGGTTTTAAAATGCCATATAATCCAGACATTAGTCTGAGGTGATTTTGAGCAAATTCTATATCTAATTCTGAAAAACCATTGAAGGATAGTCCTCTATACACTTCACCATCGAAAACTAAGGCTGCTTGTTTTGCATTTTCTGTGTTGAACGGCAATTGCCATTGGAAAATTCTGTCAAAATTTAATTGAGTTAGTTGATTGTTGATTGATAGTAATTTGGCTAAATTCTCAACCTTGAGTTTTCGCATTTGTTTAATAAGATATTCTGCCTCTTTCAAGAAAACAGGCATAGAAGATTTCACTTCCAATTCTTTGGATTGAAATTCAAGTTCGGGCTTGAAGTTTTGAATTTTTGCTGGAGATAAAAGAATAATCATTTAGTAATTGCTTAAAAAAACAAGGAATATGATTTCTCATACTCCTTGCCTATAAATATATGCGATTAATTAATTAATTAATTAATTGCAGAAGTTAGTTCAGAGCCTGCTTTGAATTTAGCTACTTTCTTCGCTGCGATTTTAATGGCTTGTTTTGTTTTAGGGTTGATCCCTTGTCTGGCTGAACGTTCCGATGTGGAGAAAGTTCCAAATCCAATCAGGCTAATTTTATCGCCAGCAATAAGAGCGTCAGAAACTGCTTTAATTGTTGCATCTAGTGCTTTTTTAGAATCAGCTTTGCTAAGACCTGCTCCTTCGGCTATAGCATTAATTAATTCTGCTTTGTTCATTTTGTGATTTTTTATAGATTAGACATTAACGAAAATTGATATAACAATTTGGCAAATGTAAGTTTTTGAATATAAATAAGCAAACCTTTCCATGAAAAATTATTGTTTTTGTAATCCATTTGTTAAAAATTATGTTCGAAAACATAGAATTCGACTTAATTACTTAATTTTGTATTTGTAAAAAATACTTATTCTCCTGTTTATGAACGCTTTTAGGTCTACTTTTTTTAGTTCAATCTCACCTGTTGTAAAGAACTTGATAGCCATTAATTTAATACTTTGGTTGGCGACATTTGCCTTGCCTGGCTTATTCCGAAAGTTTGGAATGGTGCTTGATCTTACCGATTTACTAGGCATGCATTATTGGGCGTCTCAGGAGTTTAAACTAACGCAATTAATAAGCTACATGTTTATGCATGGCGGCTTCAATCATATTTTTTTCAATATGTTTGCATTGTATATGTTTGGAACGACTATAGAACAATTTTGGGGTTCAAGGAAATTCTTAATTTATTACTTGGTTACGGGCTTAGGTGCTGGTATCGTACAGCAAGTGTTTTGGACAATTGAGTTTTCCTCTATTATCAAGGTAATGAACGATGCAATCGCATTGAATTCTGGAGAGGCATTATTGCCAATACAATCTGAGTTGGGACGATATTTTCAGTTTTCAGATTTGAAATATTTTCAAGCAACTGATATTATTGATTTAAAGAATATGTTTCTGAACCTTCCTGTGACCATAGGCGCATCTGGTTCTGTGTTTGGAATTTTATTGGCTTTCGGATGGCTTTTCCCAGAAGTAAGATTGATGTTGTTGTTTTTTCCGGTACCTATAAAAGCTAGAGTTTTTGTGTTGATTTACGGTGTTGCCGAACTATTTCTGGGTGTAGCTCGTTTTTCAGGGGATAGTGTAGCTCATTTTGCTCATTTAGGTGGTATGTTGTTTGGTTTAATTTTGATATTAATCTGGCGTAATCGACAGTTTAAAAGTTATTAATATGAGTTTTTTTCAAAATCTCTCTTCGATATATAAAAACGGGAATTCAATAATTCGTTTAATCTATATTAACGCTGCTATATATTTAGTTGTACAGTTGATTTATATTGGATTGATGTTGTTTAAAATGTCAAATTCATCCGTTTTGACATGGTTGGCTCTACCTGCAGATCCATTTGAAGTATTGGCAAGACCTTGGACATTAATTTCATATATGTTTTTACATGAACATTTTTTCCATATACTTTTCAATATGATTGCACTCTATTGGTTTGGAAAAATATTCCTGTATGAATATTCTCAGAAGCAGTTTGTGGGTTTGTATGTGATGGGTGGATTGTTTGGAGCAATTCTTTATTTAGCGTTTTACAATATTTTCCCCCTTTTCTACGAAATTAAAGATCAAAGTCTTCTATTGGGTGCATCCGGAGCAGTAATGGCTTTGATTGTTGCTTCAGCGATGAGATTTCCGAATTTGGAACTTAGGTTCTTGTTGATTGGCAATGTTAAATTGAAATTTATTGCGCTTGTTTCTGTTTTGATTTCTGTATTTGGAATTACAGGAAATAATGCTGGAGGTGAAATTGCTCACCTTGGTGGAGCTTTGTTTGGATACTTTTTTGTTGTATCTTTGCATAAGGGTAGGGACCTTACGAAATGGATCAACAACTTGATAGATTTATTGCATAATCTGTTTATAAGGCCTAGCAACAAGAGCTTTAAAAAAAGCAGTAAATCATCAGGAAGAAAGATGACAGACGCCGAGTTTAATATGAACAAAGCGCAAAACATGAGAGAAATAGACCGAATTCTTGATAAAATCAAAAAGTCAGGTTATGAAAGTCTAAATGATGATGAAAAGCGTAAGCTCTTTGAACAAAAAAGATAAATAACTTTTGGAGCATAGAAATGTTTCTCGGAAAAGCTATCGTTAAGTTTCTTCTTTTACTGCTGAATGTTTTGGCAGTTGTAGTTCTGCTACTTACCGTGGCAGCTTCTCATATAAGCCCTGAGAAATTTTTGCTTCCTGCATTTCTTTCCTTATTCTGGCCAGCAACAGTTCTTGTTAATGTGTTCTTCGTTGTTTTTTGGGCTCTTTTCCGTAAATGGTTTTTACTTGTTTCCTTATTGTCAATGCTGTTTGTAATCGAAGATATTCGTTCTCTGATTCCTTTGAATTTTGGGAAAAGAAATATTGATTCTACTGAGCTACGAGTGAAATTGTTAACTTACAACACGCATGCCAATGATTTGATGAAAAAACACAAAACCAGTAATCCCAATGAGGTAATACAATATGTGATTGATCAAAATGCTGATATTGTTTGTATTCAGGAGTTTTCCTCAAGTAACTACAAAGAACACCTAACTCATGATGATTTAATGCGTATTTTCAAGGGGTATAAATACAAACATATTGAATATAAGATTGATAAAGGCAGAAGTAAATTTGGAGTCGCGACATTTTCGAAATATCCAATTGTTGCAAAAAAGCGAATAGAATTGGAGTCTGATCAGAATTCTGCAATTTATTCTGATATTGACGTGAACGGAAATGTTATTCGTTTGTTTAATTGTCACCTTGAATCAAATAAAATCACTGAAAAAGACAAGGTGTTGGCAAGGGAACTAACTACCGATATCAGAGAAAATCTAGATGCATCTGATTTGAAAATCACAACTGCATTGTTTAAGAATAGATTGGGTCCAGCATATGTTTTACGTGCTCGACAAGCGGATTTGGTGTCGTCAGAGATAGGAAATTCTCCCTACAAAGTGATAGTTGCAGGGGATTTCAATGATGTGCCAGTTTCTTATGCCTATCGTAAAGTAAAAGGTGAACTGGTTGATGCTCATGATGAATTCTCTATGGGTCCAGGATGGACCTACGATCAATCCATTTTTAGGATAAGAATTGATTTTATTTTGCACGATGAAGCACTGAAATTTATTTCCTTTAAAAAAGATAAAGTAAAATATTCGGACCACTATCCACAGCTATGTGAATTTGTGGTAAATTAAATAGAACCAAAAAAACTGAAAAGTATGAATGTACCTGCTGAATTAAAGTACACAAAAGAACACGAGTGGATTCGTGTAGAGGGTGACCTTGCAGTTGTAGGAATCACCGATTATGCTCAACACGAATTGGGCGAAATAGTATTCGTGGAAGTTGAAACTATAGGTGAGACCTTATCTGCAGGCGAAGTTTTTGGTACAGTTGAGGCAGTTAAAACTGTTTCTGAACTATTCTTGCCAGTGGATGGTGAAATATTGGAACTTAATGAAGAATTGGAATCTTCACCTGAAAAAGTAAACGACGATCCCTATGGTGATGGTTGGATGGTTAAAATTAAACTAAGTGATCAAAGTCAATTGAGTGGATTGCTTAGTGCAGAAGAATATAAACAAATAATAGGATAATAAAATGACTCCCAAAGTAAGTATTATTATGGGCAGTACTTCTGATCTTCCAGTGATGGAAAAAGCTGCTGCTCTTTTAGATGAATTTAATATACCTTTTGAGATTAATGCATTGTCTGCGCATCGTACTCCAAAAGAAGTGGAGGCTTTTGCTACTCAGGCAGCATCTAAAGGTATTCAGGTAATTATTGCTGCAGCTGGTATGGCTGCTCATCTACCAGGTGTAATTGCATCAATGACTACTTTACCTGTAATTGGTGTTCCAATCAAGGCTAGTTTGGACGGTATGGATGCTCTTTTAGCTATAGTACAAATGCCTCCAGGAATACCAGTTGCAACAGTTGGGATCAATGGTGCCCAAAATGCGGCTATACTAGCAGTACAAATGATGTCGGCTGGTGATCCAGCATTACAGGTGAAACTAGCTGAATACAAAGAAAGTCTTAAAAAGAAAATCGTTGAAGCTAATCAGGAATTGACTCAAGTTAAGTATAAATACAAAACTAACTAACGCGTTATTATGCAAACAATTGAAAATTTTAATTTTGCCGGTAAGAAGGCAATCGTTCGTGTAGATTTTAATGTGCCTTTAAACAAAGAAACTGGTGCTGTAAGTGATGATACCCGTATTCGTGGTGCTCTACCAACCATCAAGAAAATTATTGCCGATGGTGGTTCTGTTATATTGATGTCACACATGGGTAGACCTAAACAAAATCCAGATCCAAAATTCTCATTGAAACAAATTGTTTCAAAAGTGGAGGAAAATTTGGGATTTAGCATTCAATTTGCTGAAGATTGTTTCAATGCAGAAGCACAAGCTGCAGCTTTACAGGCGGGTGAAGTTTTGTTATTGGAAAACCTTCGTTTCTATGAAGAGGAAGAAGGTAAACCACGTGGCGAATTCGACTCTGATGAAGCGAAAAAAGAAGCAAAAAAAGCTTTGAAATCTAAACAGAAAGCATTTGCAGAGAAATTGGCTTCTTATGCAGACGTATATGTAAACGATGCTTTTGGTACAGCTCACCGTGCTCATGGTTCGACAGCTGTTATCGCTCAATTTTTCTCTGATGAAAGTAAAATGTTTGGTTATCTGATCAATAGCGAGTTAAAAGCAATGGATACTGTTCTTAAAAGTGCTCAGGCTCCATTTACAGCTATTATGGGTGGTGCAAAAGTATCTGATAAAATCATGATTATTGAAAATCTTCTTGATCGTGTGCAGAATTTGATTATTGGGGGTGGTATGACCTATACTTTTATCAAAGCACAAGGTGGTGAAATTGGTAATTCTTTGTGTGAAACCGATAAATTGGACCTTGCTTTGAGTATTTTAGAAAAAGCGAAAGCAAAAGGTGTAAATGTTTATATCCCAACTGACGCTGTAAACGCTGATAAGTTTGCTGCTGATGCTGATACGAATATTTCCAAAACAAATGCCACTCCTGAAGGTTGGATGGGATTGGATATTGCAGATGAAACTATTGCAACCTTTAGCAAAGTAATCGCAGGATCTAAAACTGTTCTATGGAATGGTCCTATGGGCGTTTTTGAAATGGAGAAATTTGCAAAAGGAACAACGGCTATTGCACATGCCGTTGCTGAAGCGACTTCAAATGGTGCATTTACATTAATTGGAGGTGGCGATTCAGTTGCTGCAATCAATAAAAATAAATTAGCTGATAAAGTAAGTTATGTTTCTACTGGTGGTGGAGCAATGCTTGAATATATGGAAGGTAAAGTGCTTCCAGGTATCGAAGCTATTCGTGGCTTTTAATCAGCTGGATTAAATAGTTTATTAAATGTCATCCTTGATAGGATGACATTTTTTGATTTCACTTATATCAAAATAAATAGTCATACTATCAAAACACTTAGCCTTGCTGAATCGATTTCTGTGTTAATTTGTTAAAACCATTAAACAAATACTAATACAAAATCTAATCGCATGAAAAAAATTACAGTAAGCCTATTGTTGGCAGTAACTGCTTGTACTGCTTTTTCTCAGGTCCAACGTAAATGGCAAGGTGGACAATCTACACCGTTATGGGATTATGCTACAGCTAATTGGCTAGATCCTGCTTTCCCTTTTCCACTTCCTACAACTTTCTCAGAAGGTGCTGAAGCTATCTTTGATGATTCTATTCTTCCAGTTGATGGTGATACAATAAGTGTCAGTGGAGTAATCACTGTTTCAGCTGTTAAAGTCAATGCCAACAAAACATATTTGATCCGAAAAACAGTTGATGCAGACTCAATTGTTGGTGAAGGTAGTCTAGTGAAAGATAGTTCCGGACTTTTGGTTATGAATGTAAAATCAGCACTTAAAGGTGGTACGATTCTCAAAGCCGGTACTATCCGTATGGAATCAGCAACTTCTCCAAATATTTTTGGAGACAAGTTAATAATGCAAGGAGGAACCGCGAATTTTGCAACTTCAGGAAGTTCAACATATCCTTCTGTGAATGTGCCAATTGAAATCCCTGCGGGTAAAGTTGGAAAGATAGAACTTTCAAGATATAGCTACTGGAATAGTAAAATTACTGGCGATGGTGATTTGAATTTGTATGTAGGCGGAGAGCGTACCTATCTCGGTCTTAGAAATATTGCTCCTGATTGGACTGAATTTAAGGGTAATGTCTATGTAAATAAAATAGAAGTAGCAGGTGTAAGTCCTGGTTATTATGGACTTATGCTGAATACCAATAAAACATTCAAGGACTCTTTGAATGGCTTTAATATAGATTCTACTTTTTATAACCGTAAATTAATTTTGGGTCCTAAAGCTTGTTTAAATGCAGAATCAGGTGATCGCGCTTATTCAATTGGTGAATTGTCGACCCTTGATAGTACTTCTGTAATTGCAGGATATTATAAAAATTCAACAACTCCCAATATTCGTTATTTTGTTGGTGGATTAAACACAGATGTAGAATTTAAAGGTAGAATTGGTGAAACAGGCTCAAGCAAAGGTTACAATAAAGTAGGTATTATAAAAGTTGGTACAGGTACATATAAATTCACTCATCACTCCAATAATTTTATCGGGGGTCTTGTTGTTCGTGAGGGAACAGTACTCATAGATGATGAAATGATCAAAGGTCTTCATAGAGGTGGGTTGAGTGTAGGTACTAGCGGTACTGCGATTGTTGAATCGGCTGGAACTTTGGGTGGCAAAGGCCGTATCCAAGCAAACCTAAGTGTGAGTGGAAAACTAGCACCAGGATCAAATGGAATAGGTATGCTATCAGTACGAGACTCTTTATCAGCTGTGGCTGATAGTTTGAATTCCCAAAGAAATTTCAATGTTACTATGCAACCGGGTTCTGAACTTGAATTTGAAATAATGAATGCATCAAGCTATGATAAACTTTATGTGTCTGGATATTTGAAAATGAATGTGGATACTACACAGATAGTAGCTAATCCAGTGATTCGTGTTAAGGATGTAAATGGTGTAGTAATCCATGACAATGATCGTTTTGAAATCATTACTGCAGATACAATTACTGGTGCATATACTTTGGATTTACCGCAAATCAAAAGCGTTGAATGGACTACTGAATTGGTTCCAAATGCCGATACTTCTGCATACACTTTAGTGCTTGTTGCACACA
>CAZZPZ010000003.1:16656-43812 GCA_964655615.1 uncultured Paludibacter sp.
GAATTGGTTCCAAATGCCGATACTTCTGCATACACTTTAGTGCTTGTTGCACACATGCCTACTTCAGTAAATAATATTTACCAATCGAAGAATGTAGCTTTAAGTCCAAATCCAGTTAAAGATATTGCTACTTTCAAAGCAACTGAAGGTGAACTTAACCAAATTGAGATTTTAAATATACAGGGTCAAATCGTAAAATCTGTAATCTTAAATCATAATGTTTATTCAATGAATATGCAGGAATTAACTGCAGGTGTGTATTTTGCACGTATTCATTCTACCAAGGGTGTTGAAGTCGTAAAATTACAATTGCAATAAGCATTTCTTAATCTAATCTATCTCCTGTTGGGCTAATCCCCAACAGGAGTTAACCTTGTTATATACTTACGAATGAAACGCATTTCCATTTATGTATTTCTAGTTTTTCTAGGACTAGCCAATCTCTATGCTCAAATACCCGCCTTTCCTGGTGCTGAAGGTTTTGGTAAGCTTAGTTTGGGAGCCAGGGCAGTAGCAAATCCTCAAATCTACCATGTTACGAATTTAAATGATTCTGGTAGTGGTTCGCTTCGCGATGCCATTAGTCAACCAGGTAGAGTCATAGTCTTCGATGTGGCAGGAATCATAAAAATTAATTCCAGGCTTATTTTTTCATCAAATCTTACAATCGCAGGTCAAACTGCCCCTGGTGATGGAGTCTCTGTGTATGGAAATGGTGTTTCTTTTTCGGGTGCGAAAAATGTAATAGTACGATATATGCGTTTTAGAATGGGTGTTAAAGGTGACTCAGGAAAAGATGCAGCGGGTATCGCAAATGGTTCTGATATGATCTTTGATCATTGTTCTTTTAACTGGGGCTTGGATGAAACTTTCTCAATTAGTTGGGATGGCAAGGGAACTGAACCGGGTAATATCACCATCCAAAATTCGATTATCGGTCAAGGTATAATGACTCACTCGGCTGGTGGTCTAATTCAAACTGATGGTGGAGTTACTTTGTATCGTAATTTATATATTGACAATAAAACAAGAAACCCTAAGGTAAAGGGCTTGAATCAATATGTAAACAATGTTGTCTATAATTGGGGATCGGGCGGCGGTTATATTCTAGGCGACACTGAGGCTTCTTCATGGGGTGATATACAGCATAATTATTTCATTAAAGGTCCTAGTACTGGGGGTACATCTGCATTTAATCGAGCAAACTCATGGTTTCAGGTCTATAATGAGGGTAATTATCTAGATTATAGTCTGGATGGTGAATTAAATGGAAATTTAGCTAGTGAAACAGATTTTGGTCCTGTAACTTTTGTGCCTTCTATCAGTGCCTTTAGTGGTTCACCCAAATCACATCCTGTAATTTCAAATAAAATGTCTGCACTCGAAGCTTATAATTGGGTTTTGGATAGTGTAGGAGCCTCACTTCCTTCACGGGATGAGGTTGATCGATACATGATTGATGAATTAAAGTCTTTGGGAGTCAAAGGTGCATTAATAAACTCTGAGGCTGATTTAGTACTTGCCAATGGAGTTGGTAATGTATTTTTGGCAACAAAACAACAAGATACAGACAAAGATGGAATACCTGATCATTGGGAAGTAGCCAATGGACTTGATGTAAATTCGGCTTCAGATGCATTGTTAATTAATAATAATGGATATTTAAATGTCGAACAATATCTAAATTCGATTTCGACTACAGTGCCTTTTGTTAAATATCCCACTTTGCTTAGTATTAAACAATTAGCTGATACTTTTGTAGTGCTTAAATGGGTAAACCATCAAGAGAATGCAAATGCAATTGTGTTAGAATATTCGACTGACAATGTTCAATTTTCAGAATTAATGTTGATAGATCCTTCTGCAAAGGAGTTTAAAGTAGAAGGTTTGAAGAAAGGCACAGTGTATTATTTTAGATTGAAAACGAAGCTTGACGGCTTGGAATCTTTACCTACTTATTCTGTAAAAGCTGTAACTACAGGAGCTGATGCTCCTCCAGCACTGTGTTCAGATCCCATTCCGGCCCATGAAGCAGTAATTTCTGCTTTTTTGCAGGTCAATTTAAACTGGTCAAATCCATCTTCTTTATCAGGGATAGTTTATTATAACTTATATGTAGGTACTTCGCCTGATGCCTTGATTCAAAAAACGGCAGGATCACTCACAAATTCTTACAACCTGGCTATATCGCCGGGTTTAACTTATTATTGGCGGGTAGATGCGATGAATCTTCTCGGAATTCAGACAGGTGAAGTCTGGTCATTTACCACTGGATTCAGACAGCCAAGAGAAAAGGTGGCCTATTTCCCATTGGATGAAACTGAGGGTACAAGTGCTTCAAATGAAATTGAAGGATTTGCTCAGGCATATCACTTTACTCCTTTGTGGGTAGCAGGGAAGATCAATAACAGTGTTCAATTACCCGCGAGTCCGACAAATGCGGCTTTAGTTCAAAGTCATTATGATGCAATTTCCTTGGGTTCAGAATCCTTTTCCATTGAACTTTGGTTCAAATCATCAGGAGGTGCTGTTGATTGGTACCTGATTCACAAAGGAAGTCATGCTAAAAATGCAACAACTGCTTCTACAGGAAAATGGTTTGGCATTCAGTACAACAAAATTGGAAATAATGACAGACTAACTTGGGCAATAGATGATGATGTAACCAAAACAGATTTAAATCTGAGTCCTGGTTCTAGCTATTTCAACGATCAGTGGCATCATTTGGTGGTTATAAGAGATGTGGAATTAGATCAGTTAAGGGCCTATGTGGATGGGGTGTTGAAAGGGTCCAAAACAGATGTGACTGGCGATATTGCCCAAACCGAGAATTTGGTGATCGGTAACATAAACAATCCAAATGCTGAACCAACAAATGCTTTTGGAGGACTACTAGATGAAGTTTCAATTTATAAAGGTGTTATGACTGATGCAGAAATAATGGAAAGTTTTCAATCTGGTTTAAAATCCAAAATATCAGACACGGAATTGAAAAATAAGATTCAGATTTATCCAATTCCGTTTACAGAACAACTTACAATTCATGGTGCTGATTTGAAATCAGAAATTCAAATTCTGGATTTAATGGGTCGACCTATTCTTATTGAGCTCAAAGTTGTTACAAATACTTTAAACATAAATGGACTGGAAAAACTACCTAAGGGAAGTTATATACTTTCTGTAAAACAGGAGGGTGAAAGAAAGTCGTTCCGAATTATTAAATGAAATTTATATCAGTATGCAAATGAAAAAGTGGATATTTTTTGTAGGGATAATTTTGACAATGTTATCTTGCGAAACAGCTTTGGAAAAGTATTATCGTACACCAGATTGGCTTAAGGGTAATGCTTGGGAAGTTCTGGAGGATAAGGGTGAATTCTCCATGTTTCTCGAAGCCATAGATTCAACGAGTTTCAAAGAACTGGTGAAGGGTAAAGGTATAGTGACAGTGATGGCTCCTACCAATGAGGCATTCCAGGCTTATCTAAATTCCCATAATTATAATTCTATAAGCGATATTCCAAAGGATGTGATTGAAAAATTGGTAGCTTATCACTTGGTGTATTATTCATTCTCAAAATCAGCGTTTGAAGATTATAAGCCTGAAGGTCTTAGTTCTGAGAATGATTTGAAGGGTGTTTATTACAAATTTAGAACTAAGAGTAGAGATGATATTTCACAACTAGTTGACCCGACAGAGGGGAATTTACTAAGAAAAGTTATAAATAAAGAAAGATTTTTACCAGTTTTCTCTCATAATTTATTCGAAAGCTATAAAATTGATGCCAAAGCAAATTATGAATATTTCTATCCTAATTCTACCTGGACAGGTTCTGAGGGATTTAATATTTCAAATGCTTCCGTAATTGATTATGCAATTGTAACTGATAATGGATATGTTTATACTATTGATCAAGTTCTGGAGCCATTAGAAACTGTATACACTAGTTTAAATGAACAAACTGATTATTCGCTTTTTCGAAATGCTTATGATCGTTTCCTAAGTTTTAATTACGATGCTGTGGCTAGTGCTGAATATGGGGAGAAAGACTCATTGTTTGTTCGTTCCCACGGCACTGACCTACCTGCTATTGCATCGGAATGGACTAACCTGCAAAATGGGATTGATTATACGCAATTATCTATTTTGTCAAGAAGGGCATATAATCTATTTGCGCCCAACAATATGGCCATGAATCAATTTTTTCAGGAGTATTGGTCAGCCTATTATACATCCTTGGATCAGGTGAATTTTTTGCCTTTATTAGCCTTACTTACCAACCATGTGACTAGTGGTGATGTGTTGTTTCCTCAAACAATTGAGGCAGGAAGTGTCAAATCACCACTTGGAACACCTATCATTTTTGATCGCGAGGATGCAGATGTTAGAAAAATGTGTGTGAATGGAACTTTGTATGGACTTAACAAAGTATTGGTTCCTTCTCTTTTTACACAAGTTACCAAGCCAATGTTTGTAAATCCAAAATACAATATCATGTTGGATATGGTGATTAATTCGAGTTTCTTGTATTCATTACTTAGCAATCAGGTTCAATTCAAGATATTTTATCCCTCAGATAGTATTATAGAATTGAATACTACTTTAGAGGGTCGAATGATTAAATACGTAAACACCAATAAGTTGAAATATGGTGCGCAAAGTTTGCAAATTGAAGGTGATTTAGGTTTGGAGGATATGAAGTTTTCACAAAAGAAGGTAATTGCAGGAAGTCATGTGGCTCAGAAGAAAATCTACGAGTCGGGTGATACTGCAGTTTATTCAACTATGAATGATTTCAATTATTTATATACAATAGGAAATAAAGTGTATTCGTCCTCTATTTACAATTCAGGGGATCCCTTGAAAGTACCTACATTCTCAAAAATTGGCAATTACCCCAATGGAGAAGCATATTCTATATCAGGGGCATCAGCATCTGCTTTGGTGCCTGAAACAAATCAGTTAAAAAGTATATTTACTTCCATTGCAGCACCAGCTGATTTTGAATATTTCAAAGCATTGATTTCAGCTGCTGGTATGGACAAAACATTACCTCCCTATAATTTTCTGTTGGGTGAAAGATTTATTGTTTTAGTTCCTAGTAATGCAGCAATACTTGCAGGTTTTGCTGCCGGAAAAATACCATTCTCCCCTGCAGATAAAGTTTCTTCATTTATTAAACCTTATTTCATCCATGTTTCAGAAAGTGGATTGTTGGATTACCCATTTCCTGGATCCGGATTAAATACTGAATTAGTATCCTTTGGTGTAAATTCTTCAGGGGAAAGAGTGAAATATACAATTCAGGATAAAGGTAAATACTTGGTAGTGAAAGATGCCAAAGGAAATGAGATTAAAGTTAGTAGTGTCCTTCCAAGAGTCTATGCCGATGGTGCAGCCTATATAATCGAAGGTTTACTTGATGTTGAATAAGTTGTAAAAATGCAGATATGAAGATAATACAATTAATATTTATAATACTTGGTGCTATACTGGTTCAGGCTGGAATAGCTCAATCTATCATTACAGGTACAGTGCTTGACTCAAGGTATAAACAACCGCTTACAGGTGCAAACGTATATGTGATGAATGCGGATAATCGCTCCCTGGGTGGTAGTATTGCTGATCTAAATGGTGAATTTAGATTGTTTATTCCCGCAGGGACTAATCTCTCGATCAATGTTTCTTTTGTTGGGTTCAAATCCAAAACCTTTCCCTACAAAGGTCAAAAGGAGTTGAATGTAGAACTTGATGAGGAAGATATGCAATTGGTTACTGTAGATGTGACTGCTCAGAGAGTTGAACGAAATGCACAAGGATTAACTCAAAGAGATTTAGTAGGTTCTGTACAAAAAATTACGATGGACAATCTAGAAACATCAATGGTTACAAATGTAACAGAAGCACTGCAGGGTGCTATGGCTAATGTGGATATCCTTACTGGTGCAGATCCTGGGGCGGGAACTTATATAAGAATACGTGGAACTTCCTCTTTGTCGGCTTCATCTGAACCTTTATTTGTAGTTGACGGTGTTCCTTTGCCAGTGGATGTGTCTTCTGATTTTAATTTCGCAACAGCTAATTCTGATGACTATGGTCAGTTGCTGAATATCTCACCAAGTGATATAGAAAGTATTGAGGTGCTTAAAGATGCTGCGGCAACTGCAGTTTGGGGTTCCAAAGGTGCTAACGGTGTCTTATTAATCAATACAAAAAAGGGTAGTAAAGGGAAGCTGACTTTTAGTTTTAATTCAAAAAATGAATATAAAAAAGAAGGAAACTCTATCCCAATGCTAAATGCAAATCAGTATGTTTCAATGATTCAAGATGCGATCTGGAATTCAGTGAATGATATTGGTCAAGGTGATGCATCTGCAGCGACTCTGTTGGGATTGCTTTACAATACAAAGGAAATTGGTTTTGATCCTGATTGGGTGTATTTTGATGAATACAATCAAGATGTTAATTGGTTAGCTCAGGTAACACGTCCTGGTTATTCTTTTGACAATAACTTTTCATTGTCAGGTGGAGGGGATAAGGCTGATTATAGAATTTCCTTGGGTTTGTTGAATGAGACAGGTACAACCAAGGGTACAGCTTTTCAACGTTTTAGTACTTCATTCTCTATGCGTTATAAATTTTCCAACAAATTGGATATCTCAACCAACTATAGTTTCACAAATGGTGCTCGTGATGCTAACTACAGCTCTAGTGTTCGTTCTCAGGCATTAACCAAGATGCCAAATATGAGCCCTTTTGTAATTGGTGCAAATGGAAAACCAACGGAAGAATATTTTACACCCTACACTTACTTTCAGGGTTCATACACAAATCAAGGTATATTCAATCCTGTTGCCATGGTAAATGAAAGTACCAATAAAACCAATTCGATTACAAGCCGTATGATCTTTAATCTTCATTACAATCTGTTGAAAGGGCTTGATTTTTATAGCGTGGTTGGTTTTGATGCAAGAACAAGCAAAACTAAAAAGTTTTTACCTCAGAATGTTACTGGTGAATCCTTTATAAATAAGAATGTAGGTTTAAGTTCTGATGGTGGTTCTGATAATCTCTATCTAACTACAGAGAACAGACTGATTTATAACCAAACTTTTAATGAGGATCACAAACTGTTGTTAAGTTCTATCGTTCAAACTTCCGATCAAACCAGTTCTTCCTATTTCAGTTCCACTAGTGGCAATGCGAGTGTTGGTTTAACAGATCCTATCATTGGCAGTAATACTAAGAACGCTTCAGGAGGTTCTGGAAGAGTGATATATCGTAGTTTAGGAGGGGTCTTCAACGCTCATTATACATTGTTTCGAAAATACTTGTTTAATGCCGGATACCGCATGGAAGCAAGCTCTAGCCTTTCTCCTGAAAGTCGCTGGCGTGGTTTTCCTGTTCTAGGCCTTGCATGGCAATTGGGTGATGAAAATTTCATGAAATCCATTCCGCAGATTTCTATTGCAAAATTAAGGGTGAACTGGGGACAAAGTGGAAATGCCCCAAGTGGTTCAGCTCCCTATGTGGGGGCATTTTCTGCTATAGCTAATGGCTATGGGGAAATGGCTGCAATTCAGCCCATTAGAATTAATTTATCAAACCTAAAATATGAAATTCAATCCCAGACAAATTTAGGATTGGATCTTGGTTTATATGACAATAGAGTGAATTTTGCTGTGGATATATACAGCAAAATGACCAATGATTTGTTGCAAAGAAATGTTGATTTGCCAACTTCTACAGGTTATGCTACTGTTAGTTATTACAATTCAGGTAAAATGTCAAACAAAGGGTGGGAGTTTAGAACTGATTTGGATTTAATCCGTTCTAAAGATTTCAAATTTGCTCTTGATTTCAATATTGCCCAGAATCGGAATCAACTAATAGACCTTCCAGACAACAAACAAGAACAGAATTATAGCTTTGGGAATAAAAAGTATGCTTATAAATTTGTTGAAGGCGATCCCTTGGGATCTTTTTATGGATACAAATATTTGGGCGTATATCAAAATGAGGATCAAACTTATGCAAGAGATTTGGATAACAATCTTATCAAAGATATAAATGGTGAGGCTGTTGTTATGAAAAATGGAAATACCAAGGTTTATCCAGGAGATGCGAAATATCAGGATGTTAATGGAGATGGTGTGATCGATAAATTCGATATTGTGTATATTGGAAATTCTAATCCTTTGTTTACTGGTGGTTTTGGGTTTAAGTTTTCATACAAACAATTAGGTGTAGTTGCTAGCTTTCATGGCAGAGCCGGGCAAAAGGTTATAAATCAAGTACGTATGGATAATGAATATATGTATGGAAAGGAAAATCAAAGTGTAGCTGTACTTCGTCGTTGGAGAAATGAAGGAGACGATACTGAAATCCCTCGTGCTCTTTATAATAGGGCTTACAATAATCTTGGTTCTGACAGATATGTGGAAGATGCATCATTCCTACGAATGAAAACGCTTACTTTAAAATATGAATTGGATAAAAAAATAGTTCAGAAATTGGGTATCCGGAAATTACAATTCTATGTGACTGGTTATGATTTAATTACTTTGACGAATTATCAAGGACAGGATCCTGAAATCTCTATTAGTTGGGCTGATGGAATTTACCCCGTTTTTATCGACAAAGCAGCCACTCCCAAACCTATGCGCGTTGCATTTGGTCTAAATCTTAATCTCTAATTTGATAGTTATGAAATTTAATAAAATTGCAATTATAATAACACTCTTAATTACCACATTAAGTTCTTGTGATGATTATCTGACAGTGTTACCAGAGAATAACCAAAGTGTTTATGAGTTCTGGAGAACTAAAGAAGAGGTGGAAGCTGTATTGGGAGCTGGCTATGTTAAACTGCGCGATGCTCAAGAATATTTATTCTTGTGGGGTGAATCAAGAGCAAATGGAATCTTTTTCCGTACGGATGGTACTAGTGTTCAGCAAGCTGCCCAGAAAGTGCGAGAGATGGATATTCTTGAAACCAATGATTTGGCAAAGTGGGACAATTTATATTCTGTGATTAATCTGGCAAATTCTGTGATTCGTTTTGGTCCCGATGTGGTAGATAGAGATGATTCTTTCAATGAAAATGTGATGCATTCATATCTTTCAGAAGCTTATTTCCAACGTGCTTTATCCTATTTCTATCTGGTTCGTATTTGGGACCGTGTTCCCTATGTGAAAACTCCCTATGTGGATGATGAAGCTGGCTATATATTGGAGCAATCTGACCCTGAAGTGGTACTTAATGGCTGTCTTGCTGACTTAAATGTAGCACTCGAATCAGCTAAGGAGTTTTTTCCTGAAACAGCTTTGGATAATCCAATAAATACCAAAGGTAGAGCTACCCGCTGGGCTATTTTGGCATTGATGGCTGATATTAATTTATGGTTGGGAAATTATGATAAAGTAATAGAATTGAGTGAACAGATTATCAATTCAAATAGAGTTGGATTGATTGCTTCGAACCTTTGGTTCGAGAATTTCTTTCCTGGAAATAGTAATGAAAGTATCTTCGAAATACAATATAGTTATTCCTTAAGTCAGACAAACTCTTTTATTAGCTGGTTTGATACCAATAACAATTACAATATTACACCTTATCTGAAATCATTGTTTGTGGCTAGTGATAAAAGAGGTTTGTCCGCAAGTTATGATGCATCTGATAAAGTATGGAAGTACATAGGAATCAATAATTCTACAAAACGAAATAGTTCGGTTCAAAATGATCAAAACTGGATTATTTATAGACTTGCAGAGATTTATACCATGGAAGCTGAAGCATACATTATGAAAGCTGTAGACAACGATAGCTTGGACCTTAATTTAAATAAAGGTTTAGAATTGATCAATGTGGTTCGTAACAGAGCTGGATTAAGTAATGCTACAGGTGGCTCTACTAAACTTGAAATGATGGAGCTTCTTTTGCAAGAAAAACAAAGAGAATTCTTCTGCGAAGGTAAAGGTTGGTTTGATATCCTCAGAGTAGGTCGGCGTGATCTTCCAGGTTTTAAAGAATTGCTAATTGAACAAGTAGTTCAAGTTGCTTCTGCGAGTAATCAAGCAATGATGAGGGCCAAACTTACGGATAAAAATGCATGGTATCTTCCAATTCATGCTGACGAACTAAGTGTGAATTCACAATTGGTTCAAAATCAATATTATATTAATCTTGGAAATTAATTATACAATGAAAAAGAATATTCTAAATTCAATAGGATGGATGTGGGTATTGGTATTTATAACATTGATACCCTCCTGTAAGGACCCATATCTGGATACACCATATACAAATAATTTGGATAATTTTCCAGCTGCAACCTATATGGAAAATGATACGGTTATGGATGTGACTTTGTGGGTTTCTTTGCTTAAGCAAGCTGATTTGTATAATTCGTTAAATCTTCAAGCGGACTATACTTGTTTTGTGCCTAATGATGATGCTGTAAAAGATTATCTAACGACCCAAGGTTATTCTACAATCAACCAAATACCCATTGAAACGGCTAAATTGCTTGTTCGTTATCATACAATAAAAGGCCAAAGATATAGTTCGGTTGATTTTACCAACGGAATGATACCTGATTCCACTGCTTCTGGAGATTATTTAAGTACTGCATTTCTTGAGAATGGGGGACAGGTTCTGATCAATGAAGAGGCAATTATATTGAAGACCAAACAAGTGACTAATGCCTATATACATCTTATTGATAAAGTGCTATCGCCTGTAACAGAAACCATCTGGGAGAAATTAAACAACCCACAATATTCAATTATGAAGGATGCTTTCTCGTTAATTGGAATCGACTCAAAACTCAATACGGTTTCGAGTGAGGAAAATTTAAATGGTGTTCTTAGTTTGAGAAAATATAGATATACTTTGTTTGCTGTGCCTGATTCAATATTTGAGAAATACAATATCCGTACAGCTTTGGAACTGATAGATTCACTTAAAGCTGGTGCTGATTATGATTCTGAATCCAATGCTCTACATCAGTTTATGACCTATCACTTGCTGAATCAACAATATTCATTTGCAGATTTGGCATATTTCAGTGAAACCGACAAAGTCCGTTCTAAGAATTACAACACTTTGGCTTTAAATCAATTGATCAATGTGTCTGAAAAAAATCAATCCATTTATATCAATTGGAACAAGACCACACTAAAGGGCGTTGGAATGGATAAATTAAATCAGAACTGTAAAAATGGGGTCATTCATTCAATTAATGATTTAATGGTGGTAAGCTCACCAAGTCCATCAAAAGTAAGGTGGGAGTTAACTGATTTTCCTGAGTTATCCTATATTCCATTTTATCGTAAATCCGCATCTACAACAACTCAATCTCAGCGAATTTCAACTGGTGACCTGTCTTGCTATAAATGGCTTTCAGTACCTGAATCGAAGAACGGACTTACCTATGAATTGGCAAATAAAAATGAATCTGTGAAAATAAAGGCTCTAAATGCGGATTATCTGATTCTTTCGTTGGGAACTTTTGGTTGGGTAGAAATGAATACGCCTACTGTAATCGCTGGTAAATATGCTGTTTATTGCGAACATTTTAATGCTAAAGGAACTACGTTGAATGGTAAACTATCATTTATATTGGATGGAACTTATTTCGGGTCGCAGATTTCAACTTCGGGTGCAAGTAAAACTACTGATCAGTATTTGACTAATACCAAAATTGGTGAAATTACATTCACACAAACGAGTGCTCATACCCTCAGAATTCTAGCAGGAGATAATACAAATTCCTATCTCGATTGTATTACATTCACGCCGATGTGATTAGAAAATTAAATCAGTAACAACAAGACTAAAAGTGACTATATAAAATGATAGATATGAAGACTAAATTAATTATTTCATTTTTCGTTATACTTTTCCTAAGTTCTTGTAATTCAGCTTGGGATGAATATTACAATGGTGAATTGAAACAAGAGGAACAGCTGGATCTTACAATCTCTGAATTTCTTCAGTCAAAACCTGAATATTCCCAATTCTATCAACAATTGCAAAGTACGGGTTTGATAGATGAATTGGATAGAGATCAGCAAATTACTGTCTGGGTAGTAAGTAATGATGGAATGGCGAATTCTAATGTGATTAATGAAGATACTTTAAGAATGAAATATCACCTGAATTACTTGCCTTTTATCCGTTCCGATCTTAAAAATGGAAAACGAATTAGATCATTTAATGGAATTTATTTTCAAATTACAAATAAAGGTGATAGTATTTTCTCGAATTCATCGTTGATTCTTAACTCTTATCGTTTGACGAATGGAGTTGTTCATGAAATCAATCAATTGATGAAATCAAGAGTAAATATGTATGACTACCTAAGAGGTCTTGGCGATGACTTTTCTATCATTCGGGACTCAATTTTCAAATATGATCTTCGTTTGTTTGATCGGGCTAATTCAACTCCAATTGGTGTAGATAAAACTGGAAACACAATTTATGATTCAATTTTCTATACTTACAATCCAATCTTTGATAAAGCTCAATTTAACTCGGAATTTAGTCAATTTACTTGCTTCTTGCCAAGTAATGAAGTAATTCAAAACTGTTTTGAGGCTCTTGCTGCTCAATATTCTAAAATGGGTAAGGTTGTTGAACGTTCCGACTCACTTCTTGCATTGCAGTGGATTAAAGAAGCTATGTTTTATAATGGGATTGTAACGGATTTAACCGACAAGGATGTTAAATCGGCATTTAATCGTGTCTGGAGACCAACCGTACAAGAATTGGATGTGTTAAATTTTGAAGAAATGAGTAATGGCCGACTTTATTTTATTAATAAAGTTAAAATTCCCAACAATGTGATCATCTCTCGAATTAAATCTTTAGTGCATTATTGGGAGTATCAGGATGCAATTTATCCGGATTCTAGTGATTTATATGTGTTCAAAGGTTTGGCAACTGCTTCAAATAATCCTACCATATTTGTTGGTGATGCAACCCCAGTTACTTCAGTACTTCCTAATTATATTTTATTACAACTCTCAGGTAATGTTGATAGTGAAGATGAATTCTCAGTGGAATTTCCGCCTTTGGAAAAGTATTATTCTACGGAAGATAATAAATATAAAGCTCGTGTAATGCAAGTACCCACAGGTGAATACAACTTGTATATGGGTTTTCGAAGTTCGGCTCATCCATATGTAGATGTGTATTTTAATGATGTAAAAGTCAATCTCAACCCAATTCAGGCTAGCTTATCAACTCCATGGAATTATGATAGGGTGAATGAAACTTCCATTGATAGGGATCCGGTGAATGGGGTAAAAAAATGGGATGGTCTTGGTGGTTTGGTAGGTACTGTGAAAATCGATGGAGATGGTATGTCTTCCTTTAAAATTAAGGTTCAATTTGTGAAGTTGAATGATGCTGGTGCACAAAAGAAAATGCAAATATACCATTGGACATTGAAACCGACCGAGAATAATTATTAACTACGACTCAATTAAATTATGATACATTCAAAAATAAAAATAGCCGTTTTCTTCTTGTTTTCTACATTTATTGTACTGTTGAACGCACAAGAAATGAAATTGAAGGGATTTGTTTCAGATCCGGTGAGTGGTTCTCCGATAGAAGGTGCGGTGATAACAATCTCCAATAATCAGGAATCTGTTAAAACGGATAATTTGGGTAGGTTTGAAATAAATATTTCGGAATTGAAAGGGGTCGTGACTACTTGGTTTCCGGGTTTTTATACCGACATCCAGCCCATAAATGGTCGAAATGAAATAGAAATTCAGCTAATTCCAGAAAATAAGTTTGGATATAGTAACCAATTTGTAAAAGCATTCAAGGGGCTCACAAGTCGTAGTGAACAAAGAAATAGTTTAATTTCAATTCAAAAAAACAACTTCAGTACTGCATCAGTAGATTTGGAAAATACCTTGATTAATGTTCCAGGATTACAATTGATTAGCAAAGGTGGAATGCCTGGAGAGGGTGCTTTTTTCAATATTAGAGGAGTGAATAGCCTTAGCTCTAATACGATGCCACTTATAGTCGTGAATGGCGTTCCCTATATGCCCGATGCTAATGAATCCGGTATTATTGGAGGTTTTTCAAAAAGCGTTTTTAATGCATTTCATCCTGCGGATATTTCCAATATTACAGTCCTTAAGGGTTCAGATGCTTCTTTGTATGGTTCATTGGGATCAAACGGAGTGATTCTTATCGAAACAGATAAAGCCGTTGATTTGGATACTAAAGTCGAGCTAAGCTCCCAATGGGGCCTAGATTATAATCAGTCTAACTTGCCTGTAATGGGAGTTCAGGATTATAAATCATATGTTGGAAATGTTGCTCTGACAAGATATGATGATATGGCTCAAGTTCTTGATTTGTTCCCATACTTAGTAGATAACCCATCTTATTTCTACAATTATCTTTACAATAATCATACTGACTGGCAGAACCTTATTTTTGCTCCGGCTTTTACAACAGATAATGTGCTCAAAATTAAAGGGGGTGATGCTATTGCGAAATATGACTTGTCCTTGGGTATGAAAAACAGGGAAGGTCAAATAAAGAACACAGCTTATTCTAAATATTTTGCAAGATTGAATTCTGATGTGAATTTAAGCCGCAAAATATCTATGTTTTCTTCCATATCTATGTCATATCTTGAATATCAACTACAAGAACAAGGGATGTTGGAGGGCACAAATCCTATCTTGGCAGCAATGAAGAAAGCTCCCATTTTCTCACCTTGGCAAAAGGATAAGGATAATAATATACTTCCTGATTTTTCTGTAATTAGAGATCAAGACAATGAGTTGATTGTCAATAATATGGTTAGTAATCCATTGGCAATAGTTAATGATCTGACAGCGAAACAACATGATTATGATGTTCAAATAAGTGCTGGTTTAAACTATAAAGCTAGTAATAATCTTACGATTAGAGCTTTGGGTGGAATCTATTATTCAATGAGTAGACAAGATGTATTTGTGCCTGGTATAACAAAAAGAACTATTATGCCGTTAAATAATCTTTTAGCGATAAATACAGTCAGGTCTGCTGAAGGATCCGTATTCAACCAATATTATCAACTTGGTGCTGAATATTCAAATACTTACGATGATATTCATGATCTGAAATTGTCTGTGAATGGTCAAATTGCAAAAAACTACACTGAGTATGACGCGGGTACAGGTTATAATACGGCAAATGATTTCTATAAAACACTCAATAATGTAACCTCTTCTTCACGCTCGTATTTTGGTTATATTGATGCATGGAATTGGATGAATTACAATTCTCAGATGCTTTATACATATGATGATAAATTGTCTTTGGGATTGGGTTTAAGTGCTGATGCTTCTTCTGCAACTGGAATAGATGCTCCTTTATTTGCTTTCTATCCATCAGTTAATCTTAATTGGAAAGTGATGAATGAGATTGATAAACTAAATTTAAGACTAGAGTTTTTTCAAACGGGAAATAGTAGATTCTCGTCATCTTTAAGTAAATATGTATATGTGAACAAGGTGTTTAGAGAGCTGTCGGGACTTGTTCGTGCAGGTATTCCAAACACATCATTAAGTCCTGAACGAACTTCGACTGTTAATTTGGGAATGGATTATTCATTGTTGCAGAATCGATTGCAATTGAGTTTTGATGGGTTTCAATCGACTAGCAGTGATTTGATTATCCCTGTGGCTGTTTCTTCAGCTTTTGGTGTCAATTATTTATATGATAATGCTGCACAAACTTCGAATACTGGTGCTGAAATGAATCTTCAATACGCATTGATTCAAAACAAAAACCTACAATGGTATTTCGGAGCGTCAATAAGTTATCATTCCGAAAATGTCTCAAATTTGGGTGGTCAGAAGAATATGATTCTCGAGATGGAAGATGGCGCCGCAGTTATTACTGAATTGGATAGAAATATGTATGAATTCTATGGATATCAAACAATGGGTGTTTTTAAATCCAGTGCTGATGTTCGGGCTGCCTACCAAGATGGTAAACCATTAAGAACTTCTTCCGGAGCTGCTTTTGAAGCTGGAGATATCCATTTTGTAGATCAAAACAAGGATGGTGTTATTGATGATAGAGATAGGGTGAGTCTTGGTAGTGCTAAACCAGACTTGTATGGAAGTTTTTATTCAAGATTAAACGTGAAGAATTTCTGGTTTTCAGCGAACTTCAATTATTCAATTGGTAATCAAATGTACAATGCTGTTCGTCGAAATATGGAATCCATGACCGACTTTTCCAATCAATTGATTTCAGTAAACCGTCGTTGGTCTTATGAAGGTCAGAATACCGATATCCCTAAAGCTTATTGGGGTGATCCAATGGGAAATAACAGATTCTCTGACAGGTGGATAGAAGATGCATCGTTCATGAAGCTGAAGGAGTTTACTGTAGGTTTGAAATTGGATAAGATTTTTAATGGTTCTGAGATTTATATAAGTGGAGAAAATTTAATGACAGTTAGTAAATATCTTGGTATGGATCCGGAAACTATGTACTCTTATGATATTTCACTTCGTGGTTTTGATTATGCAAAAGTTCCTAATCCAAGATCTTATCGTGTAGGTTTTAGAATTGCTTTCTAATAATTTTCAATTGATTAAAATGAAAAAAAGACAAAACATGAATACCTTTCAAAACAAGGTTAAACGCAGTTTCGTGACAAAAATATGCATAGGTTTAGGATTTATTATTTTGACATCCTGCAGCGATTTTTTCGAACCTGAGACTGGTGATATGCTCACTGAAAAGAAATATGTTGGTGATTATACCGAATTATATTCTGGGTTTATGGGACTTGCAGCTAGTATGCAACAGGTTGCTGATCAAACTTCATTTCTTGAGGGACTCAGAGGTGATCTTTTGGAGCCTACCGCAAATGCACCTCGTGATTTCTGGGATGTGTATAATTACGAAAAACTTTCTGGCAACAAACTTGCAGATCCAGTTGGTTTTTATAACTTAATTCTTAATGTGAATGATTATATTACCCATACGATAGAATTTATGGATGAAAATCCAACAGCTCTTTCAAAGTCAGACTATGAAGGACTTATTGGAGGTGCAATTAGATACAAGGTGTGGGCCTATTTACAACTTGCTAAAATCTATGGTAAGGCAGTCTATTTCGATGAAACCATAACTGAATATACTGATTTGTCTAATATGCCAATATCTAATTATGATCAGATTATTGAGACTTGTAAGAATTTGATGGAAATTGGTGTGTCGGGAATCAATGGATTAACCGAAACCAGATGGTCTACTGTCCTTTTTCCTGGACAGGCTGATTCACCTACCAATTTGATGTGGAACCGAATCTGTCCTCCGGCAGAAGTGCTTTTAGCTGAAATATACCTTAATCAGTTTGAATATCAGAAAGCATGGGAACAGTGCTTAACTTTAATTAAAAGAGGCGGTGAAAACGAGGCTTCTTATCAGTTAAACCTAAGTGAATACAATGGTGAATGGAAGCAGTTTGGTTATACCTTTGTAAGAAAAGAGCAAATTACTGTGGCTTTCTTTGACTTTTCATTGAAACAAACAAATCGTTATATAGAGTATTATTCAAACAGATATCCAAATAAATATTATTTACGTCCAACTGAATCCAATAGGACCAGATTTGAGAACCAATACAATGCCAGTGGTGTATTAAATGATCAATATAGGGGAGTAGGAATAAGTTATAAATTTGTGAATGGTGACTGGGTATTACAAAAATTTTTGGCTGGTCATGAAAGTTCTGATAAAATCTATTTGAACGATGTGCAAATTTCATTGTATCGTGCTGCAGAAGTACATCTGTTTATGATAGAAGCTTTGGTTGGAATGGGTAGATTTGAAGAGGCTCTAGGATTCCTGAATAATGGTATTGGTTCATTCTATAATGCGACCATAGGTAAATTTAATACACCTTTTGAATCTTATCCTTCCTGTTTGTATAGAACCAGTTCAACATCTGAAATGGCTAATCGAGGAGTGCGGGGTAGAGTTAATCTAAGTGAGGTGGGAGGATTTTCCCTTCAGTCTGGTTCAGCTTTGGATACTTTAATTTCTATTCAGCGACTAGACTCTTTGATCATAGAAGAAATTTCGTTGGAATTAGCTGGTGAAGGAAAAGCACTCTACGCAATGAATCGTATGGCTAGAAAATGGAGTGAAAATGCGAATCGCTCCTGGGCTTCAAGATGGACAAAACAGTTGACAGATTCAAATCCTTCTGAATTGTGGGGGAATAAAGTAGTTGGATATTGGGCAAAGACCATTTCCAATAAATATGTTAATGGAAATGGTCCTGCAATTGAATCGAAATTGAGTGCTAATCTCAATGAATGGTTTATCGACTTTGATTAAAGTTATTTCTTAGTTTTAATAGAGCAGCCAATAGCCGCAGTGCTAGTGGTTGCTATTTCTTTTCCATTGATTAATGCATCCACTGCTTTTTCAACATATTTTTCTGTAACGTCTTTAGCATTCTTGTGATTATCATCGATCGCGCCGATGTATTTTACTATAAGGTCGTTTTTATCTTTTTGTAAAATAAAGACATGAGGTGTTTTGGTTGCTCCATATTGTGGGTAAATTTTCTGACCTTCATCTATCAAGTAGGGGAATGTAAAGCCTTTGTCTTTTGCTCTTATCTTCATTTCTCGATAACTGTCTTTTGGTTGTGCTTCAGGATCGTTGGGGTTGATCGCTATTACTGGATAGCCTAGTTTTTTGTATTTCTTATCCAACTCTATAATCCTGTCTTCATATGCAATTGCAAATGGACAATGGTTACAGGTAAATACTAGGATAAATCCTTTTGCTTTCTTGAAATCAGCAAGTGATACCATTGATTCATCAATATTCTTTAATTTGAAATCAGTTGCTTTATCACCTACTACATAGCCTTTAGCTAAAGTGTGATTACTAAACGAAAGCAAGATTATTGCTAGTGTAGTGAAAATAATTTTCTTCATATAATTTATTTTTAAAGTTTCTTAGTTTATAAAAATCGAGTGATGGTTTCGTTTAATTCTTTTTCTGATAATTGACCTTCATGAAAGAATAGTTTCTGTCCATTACGATAAAGCATGGTTGCAGGAATAGATCCAGTCCAGTCTATATCTATATCTGGTATCCATATTTGCATTCTTTTGGGGTCGTCGAGCAAAATTACTTCTGCTTCAATATTATTTTTCTTGACAAAATTGCTGACCCTTCCCTTAATCATTTCTCTGTCGTCCAATGATACTAATAACATTTTGAATTTGGGATTATTCCTGTGGATTTGGTTTACCTGCATAAATTCAGGTAGTTCCTCAACGCATGGTCCACACCATGTTGCCCAAAAATTCACTACATACAAAACAGAGTCGTTTTGTATATACTCTTTTTGTAATTCGGTGTAATTGACAGCTTTTATATCTTTACTAAAAATAGTAATGCTTATAATTAATAAAGCTGTAATAATAATTGATTTGTTCATGAATTTCAATTTTTGTCATAAACATTCATGTGGTCAAAAAAGATTTGTTGTTAAGGTTTTTTAGGAATTAGTTTGACGCAGGGGGTGAAGTTATAGTTTAGCGGGAAGATTACTTGCACGAATGATAAAATAGTTGTTTTCTTCGCTCAATAAACGATAATGAGGACAATTTCCCCACCAAGCTGGCTGATCGATGATTTCCATATCTTCGAAAGTGTCATTAGGAATGTGATTCAAAATCAGATTGTGCCATTTTTGAATTCTTGCCATGCTTTTGGCTGCATCAAAGTAATTATTGTTGGGATCACAAAGCTCATAAAAGTTCTGAATGTACTTTTCCTTGTACTTTTCGAATGAAATAATTCTTTTGATTAAAGGATGTGAATCCTTTCCCCATTTTAATAGATCTTGAGTGCCTGCATCGGGTATTATTTGCGATGTCCCTAAAGTGTTGTCATAATCGTAAGGGATGAGAAAGAACTTCCCTTCTGAGTTTATGTAAAAATAGTAATTGTTTTTGTTTATCCAGTAATCATCCCACATGCCGCAAAGTGTACTGACATTATAGGTTTTAAGTAATAAATTCAAATCAGTTGCACGCTCCATCCATTCAGGAAAATCACCACCTTTCTTGTTGTTGAGACTATCTATAAACTGAATCAAAACTATTTTGGCTTTTGCTAATTCAATTGAATCCCCTTTAAAATCATATACTGGTTTCTGTGTTTTGTATAGTTCGGCTATTTCGATGCCCATCTTGTTTGGATCTTTATTTACAAGGTCAGCACCCCAATTGGCTTTCCATAAATGTCCGTTTTCATCACCAAAAATATGTTTTCTTTCTTTTACAAAAATCTCATCTACTGCCTCGAGTAATTCATAAACTCCATAATGAACTATTGACTCATTTCCAATTTGTAGTTTTAATTGGCAATAGCTCGATCTTGGAGCAGTATCTATACCATATCGATGAAAAAGGTCATAACAGTACACTTCTCTTGCATACATTGAATCATCTTTAAACCATTTTAAATTGATTTTTTTTAAGCCAGCTAATCTTTGGTTGGATATAAAATGATTAAAATCAATCGAGAAGTGGGCATGATGCCAATTTGGGTTTGTTGAACTATGAGCCTCTCCAAATTGACCTTCGGGTCTTCTTCGACTAGTGTTGCCTTTTATTCGAATTCCACAATCAACTAATTCTTGTGTTTTATTTCCTTTTGAAAAAGTGAAATTACATTGTACATTTACTTCATTGAATGGATTGATGTCGAAATTTGATAGCAATGTATTCCATTCTGTTTCTGTAAAATGAATATTAATTACAGGCAAAGAATTTATGTCGAATATTTCACTTGATCTTGTGAGATTTGCAGTTTCTTCTATTTCAGTTTTACAAGAAACAATGGATATCAATATGAAAAAGATAAAGAGACGAGTGATTTTCATTTAAATAAAATTGAAAAGTAAATATATGAAATTATATGGTGAATAACTCAAATTCAGTCTAAATTTTAATGTATTGCGTGAATAGTATTGTGGAGTAAAAGTGTATTGAAAGTTCAGATAATCAATGTGGTGCGTTTTTATGTAGTGGGAAAATAGTGTGTGTTCTTAGTGTTGAGGGTTAGTATAGTAGTACTTGATTTGTTTTTTATGAAATTAATTGCGTTTTTTGCAAGTTATATAAGGATAACCTGTAGAAGCTGCGGTCAGCTTCACTAAATAAATTAATAGGCATGAAAAACAGATTTGCAATTGTACTGGTCATGACATTTGTTAATTTGATGTTATACGGTCAAATGAATGTAATGACATTCAATATTCGTTTAAATGTTGCTTCTGATGGAGCAAATTCATGGCCAAACAGAATAAAAACTGTTGATCATATGATGCGTAATCTTCAACCTGATCTGATTGGTATGCAGGAGGTTTTGCCTGATCAATTAAGTGATTTGAAATTGTTAATGCGAAATTACGATTGGGTTGGTGCAGGGCGTGAAAATGGGATTGATAAAGGAGAATTTTGTCCAATTTTTTATAAAAGTGTTAGATTTAAGTTAGTTGAGTTTGGTCATTTTGGTTTGAGTGAACAGCCAAGTGTTTTTGGTTTAAAAGGTTGGGATGCTGCTTGTGAACGAATTGCAAGTTGGGCGGTGTTAGTTGACCTTCAAAATACGGATACCTTTTTGGTTTTAAATACACATCTTGATCATATGGGCGAAATTGCAAGGGTAGAAAGTGCGAAGTTAATTGTTGAAAAGGTTAAACAATTAACAGACAATTACCCCATAATTATTACCGGCGATTTCAATTCGGTCCCTACAAGTGATGTATTATCCATATTCCAAAGTCAGAACTTGCACAATGCATCTAATATTGCCAAGATAAAGTCAGGACCAAATTCGACATTTCATGATTTTAATCGCATTGAGGTTTCAAAACGACTCACAATTGATTATGTGTTAGTGTCTGATGCATTCCTTGTTGATTCATACAATGTGATAGAAGATCCTGATTCGTCATTTATTTCCGATCATCATCCGGTGATGACTAAAGTTTATATTAAATAATAACCGTAATTATAAGATACGATGAAAACGAGAATTCTTTTTTTTAGTTTGGTGTTTGTTGCAGTAGCAGGCTTTGCTCAAGAAATGAGACAAGAGACCTATTGCAATCCAATTAATATTGATTACACTTATATGGTGTATAATTCAGATAAGAATATCTCTTATCGTTCGGGTGCTGATCCAGCTGTTGTACGGTTCAGAGGTGAATATTATATGTTTGTTACTCGTTCGATGGGTTATTGGCATTCCAAAGATTTACAAAGTTGGGATTTTATTTCACCTGAGAAAGGGTATTTTCAAGGTTGCAATGCTCCAGCAGCATGGAATTACAAAGATTCAGTATTGTATATGATGGGCGATCCTTCAGGGTCGATGAGTTTATTGTTCACTGATAATCCTAAAAAAGGTGATTGGAAGCCAGTTCCTTCAATCATTGGAAATATTCAAGATCCAGCCCTTTTTATCGATGATGATGGACGAACTTTTGTGTATTGGGGCTCTTCAAATGTTTTTCCGATTTATATGAATGAATTGGATAGGAAGCGAAGATTTAATTTTGTTGCTCCCAAGAAGCCTGTATTGGCTTTGGATTCAACAAAGCACGGGTGGGAGAGATTTGGTGAAAATCATAACGATATTCATAAAATTGGTGGTTTTGTGGAAGGTCCATGGATGAATAAAGTGAACGGAAAATATTATTTACAATATGGCGCTCCGGGTACAGAGTTTAATGTATATGGTGATGGAGTATATGTTGGTGATAATCCAGAGGGTCCATTTGAATATCAAAAACACAATCCTTTTTCATACAAACCAGGTGGTTGGATGACTGGAGCTGGGCATGGAAGTACAGTTTTAGGTCCTGGTAATAATTACTGGCATTTTGGAACGATGGCACTTTCTGTGAACATGAATTGGGAAAGAAGAATTTGTATGTTTCCAACTTTCTTCGATGAAGACGGAATAATGTGGTCAAATTCACGTTTTGGAGACTATCCTCATTATGCTCCAGATATGCCAGGTAAAAATGGGGAATTTAGATCTTGGATGCTTCTTTCATACAAGAAAGGAGTAACTGCATCTGGGTCAAATGAAGGTCATATGTGTTCCAATATTACGGATGAAAAGGTGAAGTCCTATTGGCTAGCTCCTGAAAATGATGCAAATCAATGGGTGTCCATAGATTTGGGTGACCTTGCCACTGTAAATGCCATTCAAATTAATTATTTTGATCATCAAATGGATTTGTATGGTAAAGTAGATGGCCTAAAAACTAGATATACAGTCGAAGGCTCAAAGGATGGTAAAATCTGGATAACTATTGTTGATAGAGCAAATAGTTTCAAAGATACACCCAATGATTATGTGGAAATTGAGCATCCTCAGTTGTTCCGTTATATCAAATACAAGCACATAAATTCACCCGGCAAGAATCTGGCAATCTCAGATATTCGTGTATTTGGAAATGGTCAGGGAAAGGCTCCAGGGAATGTCAGAAATTTCAAAGTGAATAGATTGGATGATAGAAGAGATGCCGTTATTTCATGGGATAAAGTTCCAAATGCCCAAGGGTATAATGTGATTTGGGGTATAAGTCCAGACAAAATGTATTCAAGTTGGATGGTATATGATCAAACTGAATTAACTCTTAAAGCATTAAATACAGATCAAGCATATTATTTTGTGATAGAAGCCTTTAATGAAAATTCAGTGTCTGATAAATCAAAACCGATACTTGTTAAATAAGTTCTAAATTTAACTTAGTTTCAAATTATTATGGTTAAAGTTTAAAATTGATTACTATGATCAGACTGTCCATATTGAGTTTAATGGGTGCCCTGCCAATTTTAAACTTGAGTTCGCAAGCCCCCAATGTTATTTTTATAATGAGCGATGACCACGCTGAAAATGCAATTAGTGCTTATGGGTCTGAAATTTCAAAATTAGCACCGACTCCAAATATCGATAGAATTTCAAAAGAAGGAGCTACCTTTTATTCTAATTATTGTTGTAATTCAATTTCGGGCCCAAGTAGAGCTGCTGTTTTGACTGGAAAACACAGTCATGCAAATGGATTCTTGAAAAACAATAGGCAGGGTTTTGATGGTAGCCAATTGACACTGCCGAAATTATTACAATCTGCGGGTTACACTACTGCTGTGATAGGGAAATGGCATCTAAATTCACTTCCAACAGGTTTTGATTATTATGAGGTGTTGAATGATCAAGGCGAATATTATAACCCCTACTTTATCAATTCATTAGATACCATTAGAGAGATGGGTTATACGACTGATATTATTACAAGTAAGTCGATGGAATGGATAAAAACAAACATTTCAAAGGAGAACCAAAACAAGCCTTTCTTTTTAATGATGCATCACAAGGCACCACATCGCAATTGGGTGCCTGCGCCTAGACATTATAATTTATATGATTCTGTTGAGTTTCCGATTCCATCAAACTATTTTGATGATTATAAGGGTCGCTTAGCTGCATCCAGACAGGAAATGAATATATACAGAGACATGTATGAGGGTTATGATTTGAAAATGACTATAGGGATTGATAATGATTCACTTTTATATAATCCCTGGCCACATACCTTTCTGGGAACTATGACCTCTGATGAAATTGATAAATACCGAAATGCTTATAGAAAAAAGAACAATGAATTTTATTTGGTTGAAAGGTCAGATAAGGATGTTGCATTTTGGAAATACCAACGTTATTTACAGGAGTATCTTTCTACGATTAAGTCAGTTGATGAAAGTGTAGGTCAAATCTTGGATTATTTAAAGGAAACTGGTCTGGACAAGAATACGATTGTGATTTATACCTCAGATCAAGGGTTTTATTTGGGTGAACATGGTTGGTTTGATAAACGGTTTATGTATGAGGAATCAATGAAAATGCCTTTGTTGATGAAATATCCTCCGATGATTCAACCGGGTTCTAAAATCGATCAATTGACACAGAACATAGATTTTGCTCCTACTATACTAGATCTGTGTGGATTGAAGGTGCCACAATCAATGCAAGGGGTTTCGTTTAAGCCTTTGTTAAACAATGATAACTCTAAGACTGCAAACTGGCGGAAATATTTATATTATCATTATTACGAATATCCCGGATTTCACTCTGTATATGCTCACTTTGGAGTCAAGGGTGAAAGATATAAACTAATGTATTTCTATGAACAGGATGTCTGGGAAATGTTTGATCTTGAATCTGATCCTTCAGAAATGAATAATATTTATGGTAAAAAGGGGATGGAAAAAATTGAAAAGCAACTGAAGAACTCTCTAGATAGTTTACAAGAGTTATATCAGTTGCCTTTAGAATATCGTCAGTGGAGAAATTAAATGTCCAGATAGGAGTCTTTAAAGCCTAAAAAATAGAGAATTCCATCTAGACCTATGGTGGATATGGAGTGGTCCGCATTTTCTTTTACTTTGGGTTTTGCATGGAAAGCGATTCCAAGTCCTGCAAGGTCCAGCATGAATAAATCATTGGCGCCATCACCAACTGCAATGGTTTGTTCCAGGTCTAATTTCTCTACTTGGGCTATCAATTTAAGTAATTCAGCTTTTCTCTTCCCGTCTACAATTTCTCCGATATGATTGCCTGTTAGTTTGCCATCTTTGATTTCCAGTTCATTGGCATACACATAATCGAATTGGAATTTGTCCTTTAGATAGTTGCCAAAATAGGTAAAACCACCGGAAAGAACGGCAATTTTGATACCAACACGTTTTAAAACTTTAACTAGTCTTTCAAGTCCTTCAGTAATTGGAAGATTATCCGCAATTTCTTTCATGACAGATTCATCCAGTCCTTTCAAAAGACTCACTCTTTGTTTGAAACTTTCGTTAAAGTCGATTTCACCGCGCATGGCAGATTCAGTAATAGCTCTAACTTGTTCTCCTACACCCGCTCTATCTGCTAATTCATCGATTACTTCAGTCTCAATCAATGTTGAATCCATGTCAAAACAAATCAATCTTCTGTTTCTTCTATACATGGAATCTTGTTGCAAGGAAATGTCAAATTCCAATTTGGAAGACAGTTCCATGAATTTCTCCTGAAGTGCTTTCTTGTCACGAGGGAAACCTCTCACAGATAGTTCAACGCATGATTTTGGCATTCTGGCGTTTTCATCCAAGGGGATTCTGCCAGTTAATCTTTGAATCATGTCAATATTCATACTTTGTTCAGCCAAAACACCGGTGACTTCGGCGATTTGTTGTGCTGTAAGTTTTCTTCCTAGTAAGGTGACAATGAATCTATCTTTACCCTGCAATTCTACCCATTTTGCATATCTTTCCTCTGAAATAGGAGTGAACTTTAAGCCCACATTCAGTTCGTATGCTTTGAATAGTAATTCTTTCATAATATCTCCGGATACAGTGCTATCGGTTTGGTATAGCATACCTAGCGATAAACTGTTGTGAATGTCCGCCTGTCCAATGTCTAGAATAAAAGCACCATATTTTGCTAATATACCAGTTAATGAAGAAGTAACTCCAGGTTTGTCTTCTCCTGAAATATTAATAAGTACAATTTCCTTGTTTGTATTCATAATAAATAATTAGCTTGCAAAATTAGATAAAATTGTAGACATATTCATCTTTTATTTTAAAACTACAATTAGATAATTTTCAAATCTCTACTGTTTAGTATTTAAATCATCATTTCAAACGATAGAGCTTCCACCAGGGAGTTTGGGGAGACTCGTGATGTTCTTTGTGGTATCCAAAAAAGAAACATGAAAGCAATGCCCAAATATGATTCACTTTTTGGGTTCTGGATTTATGTATACCCATTTCTTCACTGTGTGGAAGTTTATGTGGTATGTATGTTCCAAAGTAAAACAGTTGAAAGGTGGATAGTATAGCCGGGATGATCCAAAAATAGATCAATTGCATTTCGGAAAAATAAATTATTCCAATATTAAAGAAGATAGCCATAATTAGAATTTGCCAGATAGTAAGGTAGGTTTTCATAAAGTTAAACCACCAGATGAAAAAGTTTTGATTGCCTGTGTAATAATCAGGGTCGTTCTCGGTCCCCG
>CAZZPZ010000003.1:43912-195207 GCA_964655615.1 uncultured Paludibacter sp.
CAGATGAAAAAGTTTTGATTGCCTGTGTAATAATCAGGGTCGTTCTCGGTCCCCGGTGATAGATGATGTTCTTTGTGTTTTTTTAATAGTGTAGGGTACCACATTCCCGCATATAATACAGTTGAGGTAATGCCAATAATCTTATTTGTTTTAGTGTTTTTGCTTACAGTTCCATGCATAGCATCGTGTGCACTGATGAAAAGTCCAGTAAATAACCAAGTTTGTATAAGCATGTGAATCAAAAATTCAATTTTGAATGGATTAGGTTCAACTACAGTTAATGTATAGATCAAATGCCCTAACCAAGTTAGCATGATAGAAGTTGCAATGAAGATTCCCATAGAAACGGATTTGATATTGTTGCAAATTTACTAATTTTGTTGTAAATGATAAGGTTATGGGAAATTATACATATTCAATTTTAATGTTTGGGACTATTTTATTCCCAATATTATTTAGTTTCGAAAAGCAAATTAGATTTTTCTCAAAGTGGAAGTTAGTTTTTTTTAGCAGTATTATACCTGCTTTGATATTCATTGTGTGGGATATTCTATTTGCAATCAATGGTGTTTGGGAGTTTAGTGATACTTACACTATTGGGTTAAAGATTGCTAGTTTGCCCGTAGAAGAATGGAGTTTCTTTTTTGTTGTTCCATTCAGCAGTCTGTTTATTTATGAAGTTTTGAAACTATACTTCCCTAATTTATATTTGCGAAAAACAATCAGGTTGTTTCAATCTGTAATTTTATTGATTTCAGTGGTGATATTACTGATATTTAACGAACAGTCTTATACTTTTTATAATTTCTTGTTTGTATTTGTGGTAACCATTTCAATGTATGTTGTTCCTCGATTCTCCATGTATGGATCCTATTTTTTGCTGACCTGGCTGATTGGTTTGATTCCAATGTTTATAGTAAATGGCGTACTTACTTCTTTACCGGTTGTTTCCTATAATCCAGTGGAGAATTCAGGATTCAGATTGACAACAATTCCTGTTGAAGATTTCTTTTATTACTATGTGCTTTTGTTTTTGAATGTTGTGATTTACGAATACTTAGGACACAAAAAAAGCAGCTCACTTTCGTGAACTGCTTATGTTGAATATTATATTGCTGCTAATTATTATATTTTAATAAATTTACTAAATTGTGGCGTTCTGATTCCTTCACCTTCGATTCTAACCCAATAAACTCCTGTGGGATAATTAGAAACATTTATGATGATATGATTTTTATTTTTCGATTCGTACATTTTTTGACCTGAATTGTTGTAAATTAGTATACGAATCGTATTGGACTGATTTCCATTTTCTATATTTACAAAATCTCTGACTTGACTTGGATAAACCTTGAGGTTTTCGAATTTATTTTTATCTACACCAGTTGAAACCATTTCAATTTTATTTGTGAAATCTCGCCAGCCTAGGGACTCTTCATAAAGAGATAAAGTTCCGAAAGGGATAAATAGTTCACAATTAGACGTATTGACCCAACCAAACTGCATGTCAACTAAATTTGTCGGGGAGTTTATGTGCGAATAAATGGAAGTTAAACTAGGACAATAAAAAAATGCATAACTTCCAATGGAACTGATAGTGTTTGGAATAGTGACAGATTTTAATCCCAAACAATATGAAAATGCCAATTCATCAATTGAAGTTACAGAGAAACTGTGAGAGTGATAATCAACAACAGATGGAATACTAACATTCCCTGTATAGCTGTTATAACTGTTGCTCGCATAGGTAACTGCAACAGAAGATGAATCTAAAACCTTGTAATAGATATTATCAACTACGAAAATATCTCCCTTGGCAATGTCCATTTCAGTTTTATGTGTAAATTCCTTCCAACCAGTAGCAGTTTGATAAAGAGATAAGGTGCCAGATGGGATATAGAGTATACAGCCTGTTGTATTTGCATATAAAAATTGATTGTTAATTAAATTCATTGGAGATCTTATATAAGAGTAAATGGATGACAAGTCTAAACAATCATAAAATGCTTGACTGCCTATTGTAATTACTGAACTTGGTATGTTAATAGATTTCAATTTTTCGCAGGCAAAAAACAAATTATCTTCGATAACTGTCAGGGATTCGGGTAAATTTACAGATGTCAAGTTGAAACAATATGCAAAAGCACTTTTCCCAACTGAAGTTACAGAATTTGGGATTACAACAGAATTCAATTCATTACAATAAAAGAATGCTCCGCTTTCTATTGAACTTACTGTGTAGTTAATAGACTCATTAGTCACATTCGAAGGTATGTTAATATTGCCAGTATAATAATAGCCTGCATTTAAAATGTCTGCTCCACTGGTTACTGAAACAGTGTTGCTTGAGGTGATATTATATAAGATATCGCCAGATTTAAAACTATACGTATAAGCACTTGTATTGGCTGTTGAAAAAATTACAATACAAAAAAGTAAAAATTTATTCATCCTAATGGTTCTTTAATTTATTAAACTTTTAATTACCCGAGAGTTAATTTGAGTTGTAAAATTAATTGGAAATGAATAAGATAGGAGATGAAAGATGTCTTATTGTAATGTCTTATTTTAAATTATGTTCAACATATAGCAATTTAAATTAAGAAGATTTTTGATTTGAAGCTCTATAGTCAGTTGGACTTATTCCTGTTGTTTTTTTAAAAATTCGGTAAAATGTAGCCCGGGAGTAAAAACCACTTTTATAAGCAATCTCATCAATAGTCAAATTATGATTAAAATCAATCAACAAATTTTTAGAAAATTCAATTCTTTGAAAGTTGATTAAATCATTGATAGAATTGAAACCACTAAAAGAAACCATTTGTTTGTATTTAATGTTGTTTAGATGGTATTTTGATTTTATTTTGTTGACAGATAATTGCGGGTCAAGAAAAATATGAGATTTTTTCATTTCTGAAATGATTTGATGGGCATTTTCCATTTTCAAATCAGCATTATTTTTATAGCTCGCGATTAATTTGTGTTCCTGTGAATGCTTTATTAAACTGTCAATCATCATGAAAGCCACAAAAAATGAAATAAAAACGCCTGTAACAAACATTGTGCTGACAATTGGTTCAAATTGAAAAAAACCAAATATTCGAAAACAAGTCAAGAAAAGTATTAATATGAATATAATATAAAGTTTAATGTCAATTCTAAAGTTTACATCTTTTTTCTTGCTTCGAATCATTATCAAGGCAATACTAAAAGTATAAACAATGATCTGAATCATCATCAAGCACCTGTTTAAAATTTCTATGAGAAAATAAAGAGAACCATTCTCGACGAAACTTTCAAACAATTTTCCGAACTCTAATAAGTGAGAGAATTTTGGTATGTCATTTTTTGTGAATAAAGTAAATATAGAGATGAGAAATATGATTAATGCAGGTGTGAAATGTATATATGCTCTTTTGGAATTTATATCTTTTAACATCGACATCCCTAAGAAATACAATAAAGGTAGAAATGACATTCTTAAAATACCATCCAAAATATAAGATGTATAAAACATTTTGTGCATAATAATTAAATAGGTAGTTCCAAATTGTATTCCCTTTATCAATACAAGTAATGCCATGATAAAATTACTTAATGTTTTATTTTTATAATTGACTCTTAACATTACCAAACCGATTGTAATCAATGCAGCTGAGCTTATTAAAAGTAGAATAAACAAGTTTGACATAAATGTATTGGAGTTTGAAATAAATAGAAAGTGTTTTGATTAATATCATGTAAAAATAAAAATACAATTTTAAAAATTCAAAATAAATTACAACACTGTAAAAATCTAGGACACAAAAAAAGCAGCTCACTTTAGTGAACTGCTTTTTGGCGGTATGGACGGGACTCGAACCCGCGACCCCCTGCGTGACAGGCAGGTATTCTAACCAGCTGAACTACCACACCAGTTGAATTTTACATTTAAACTTTACATTCAGCGTCTCTCCCGACATATCGGGATATTCTAACCAGCTGAACTACCACACCATTGTGTAGTGCATTGTTTCAAATGCGATGCAAAGATACGTCAAAAATTTAATTCTGCAATAGTTTCAAATCAATTTAATAGATAATTTTTCATCTTTTTTTTATGTGTATTAATAATCAGTTACTTACTTGAAATATTAAAGCGAAGTTTTTTTGATTTATGCCAATACAAGAAAAGAAATGATTTGGGTTTGTGGGTGATGTCAAGTTTTAATCTGGATAATAATGCCTTTTTATTATCGATATTTCAACTTTTCACTTGGTTATTCTGTTAATTAATAAATGTTTCTGTCGTTTTTTTTATTTAAATTTAATTGCAGTTAAATAGTTGTTATTTAAATATATATGAAATACTGTAGGGTTTAAGTGGGGGGAGTTTCCGACTTACATCAGTAGTGTAGTAATTGTGTAGGGGATTAAAACTCTTTGTGTCTCAATCCTTTTTTTTTAATTTGTATTCGGTTTTTCAAATAAACAGATTGTTAACTTTAAATGTAATTGAATGAAAGCAAAATTAATGCTTAGTTTATGTCTTATCCTTTTTGCGGGATTTTTGTTCGCACAAGGGGGGAGGACAGTAACCGGAGTTGTCTCAGACAAGGTCTCTGGTGAAACACTTCCGGGAGTTGCAGTGCAGATTAAAGGTACAACTATTGGCGTTATAACTAATGCCGATGGTTTTTACTCCTTGTCTGATCTTCCTGCTAATGGTGTCCTTGTTGTAAGTTATCTGGGTATGACTACTCAAGAAATTCAAATTGATGGTCGTAGTCGGGTAAATGTCCAACTAAGTGAAGATACTCAAAATTTGGAAGAGTTGGTTGTAGTTGGTTATGGTACAACTAAAGTAAAAGATCTGACCTCTTCTATAACCACAGTGAAGGCTTCTGAATTGGTTAAGTCTCCAACTGGACAAGCAATGCAGGCCCTTCAAGGTAAAGTTGCTGGTATGCAAGTAGTGAGTTCAGGGGCTCCAGGCGATGCACCTACTATTCGTGTTCGTGGTATTGGTTCCTATCCAGGAAGCAACAATGAAGCTCCTCTGTATATTGTGGATGGTATGTTCTTTGATAATATTGACTTCCTGAATACCAATGATATTGCATCTATTTCTGTTCTTAAAGATGCTTCAGCAGCAGCCATCTATGGTGTACGTGCTGCAAATGGTGTAGTTCTTATCGAAACCAAGTCTGGTTCCTATAAAGCCAAAACAGAAATTGTTTATGATGGCTACTATGGTTTTCAACAAGCACAGAATGTGTTGAAAATGGCTAATTCTGAACAATTTTCACAAATGGCATATGAGGCCACTTTTGGAATGGAGCAACTGAATTCTATTCAAATTGAAGATAGAATCGCGGCTAAGGATTATAATAAAATCGATTATATCTATGTGTTGAATGCTATGGAACGTTACGGAAGAAATCCAAACAATGCCAACGTTCCTAATGTGAATACGGATTGGTATGCTGAAATACTAAGACCTGCAGCAATTCAAAATCATAGTATAAGTGCTACAGGTGGAGCCGATCGCGCATCCTATTCTTTGGGTGCCAGTTATTTTTCTCAAGATGGTATTCTGGATATGAAAAATAATTACGATCGTTTCAACCTTCGTTCCAAAGTTGAATTTAAAGCTACAGACTGGTTGACTCTTGGTGGTAATATAGTTGTCAGTGAAGCTACGAAATTCGGTCAGGAATCTTCCGCATGGAATAGTGCTTATTTTGCAGTGCCTATAATGCCGGTTATTGATGAACAAAACACGGAAGCGTGGCCTGATCAGTATGCAAATGCAAAAAATATTGCATATAGAGGAGCTCAAAATCCATTTATTGTAATGTCTTACAATCAAAACAAGATGAAATCGCTTAAAGTGCTTTCAAATTTCCATGCAAAACTAGATTTAATTCCTAATAAATTATCCTTTAAAACGACTTATAATCATAGTTATGCCAATATCAATAATCGATATGTTGGTCTACCATACGATATGACTCAAGGTGTAAATAGATTGTTATCAACTATGTCGCGCAGTGTAGGTACCTATTCTGATAAAATTTGGGATAATGTGTTGACTTATTCTGATATGTTTGGAAAACACAGTCTAACTGCTATGGCTGGTCATTCATACCGCAACGAACGTTATGAAGGACTTCGTGCTTCAGCAGATGACATACCTTATGAAAATGAAACAACTTGGTATTTAGATCAAGCCCTTGTTAAAAATGCGGAAAGCATTGGTGATGGTGGATTTAATGAGTATGGCCTTTCTTATTTTGGTCGTTTATCCTACAATTATGACGACAAGTATTTGCTCTATGGTACAGTTCGTGCGGATGGATCTTCCAAGTATCAGGAAAAGTGGGGTATCTTCCCAACTGTTGGTTTCGGATGGGTACTTTCACAAGAAGGTTTTCTGAAACAAAATGAAATTATCAATTTCTTGAAATTACGTGGTAGCTGGGGACAATTGGGTAATGATAAAATTGCGGCAAGTTCTGGTTCTTCTACTACATCCACTATCAATGTAGCATTGGGTGGCATTAAAACCGGTGGTACCACATCTGCAAGTACCTTCTCATGGTTGGGATGGGAGGTTACTGAAGAGTTGAACCTTGGTTTAAGTTCTACATTCTTGAATAACCGATTGAGTGTGGAAGCAGATTGGTACAACAGAGATACTAAAAATGCTGCAATTGCAGTCAAGATTCCGATGGTGGGTGGTACTATCATGCGTAATGGTGGTGTGATCCGAAATTCCGGTATTGAATTGGAACTTGGGTGGAATGATAATATAACTAAAGATCTAAGCTACAATGTTGGCTTGAATGTTTCTACACTTAAGAATGAAGTGATTGATCTTTATGGTCAACCTTATATGGATGGTGGTATGGCTGAATTCCGTCAACGTTCAATTGTTGGTCATCCTTTGTTAGCGTTTTATGGTTATCAGGTAGCAGGTGTTTATCAAAATCAAGAAGAAATTGATGCTGACCCGGTGGCGGTTGCCAATAAACTGGTGCCTGGTGATTTTAAATATGTAGATCAACAACCAGAAGGTGAAACCGGTTATGGCGTAATCAACGATGATGACCGTGTGGTTCTTGGCTCTTACTTCCCAAATTTGATGTATGGTGGTAATCTAGGATTGCAATATAAAAATCTTGAGCTGTCAGCAACATTCATGGGACAATCAGGAAATAAAATTCTAAACCGTAAACGTGGTGAGGTTATTTGGACCAATGATCAAAATATGGATGCAGATCTAGCAATCAATAGATGGCATGGAGAAGGAACTACAAACTCTTATCCGTCTTCTGCTGGTTTGAAAAAAGGTTGGAACCAGAAAATGAGTGATTTCCTTGTTGAAGACGGTAGTTTCTGGCGAATTCAAAACATACAATTGGCATATAATATTAAAAATATATCTATGGGTAACTTCAGTATTCCATTGGTTCGTGTGAGTTTTACTGCTGATAAACCACTGACTGTATTTAATTATAACGGTTTTACACCTGAAGTGCCTAATGGTATTGATACTCAGATGTATCCTGTACCTGCTGTATATACTCTGGGATTAAATGTTAAATTCTAAAAGCAATCAAAGTTATGAAACTAAATAAATTAAAATGGATGTTTGGCGTTGCTGCACTGAGTTTAACTCTTGCCTCCTGCCATGATTTATTGGATGCACCGAAAGAAAACCAAGTGCTTACAGGTGGTACTGACTATACACAATCAGACAATATGATTCTACCTCTTATCGGAATGTATGGACAATTCTATCAAAGGGGTTGGGAAGATTTCCCACTAATGCAAGTTAGAGGTGATGATGTGAATGCTGGTGGCTTGGGTGACCAGCAAGATTATGCTGAAACGGATAGATTCAGCTACAACAAAGACTACTGGATGTACAACTCAGTTTGGCAAAATATGTATGCCGATATATTTACTTGCCATTCAACGATGGAACAAGTTGAACTTTACAGAGAGGCTGGTGCCAGTTCGGCTAAAGCGGATCAATATATTGCTGAAGCAAAAACTGTTAGAGCGTTCTTACTTTTAAATCTAACCCGTACGTGGGGAAAATTGCTTATACCTACTAGCTCATCTCCGTCTGATTTGCTGGTGGCTGAACTTCAAACACCTGAAGCAATTTATACACATATTTGTGAAGAGTTGGATGCAGCAATTCCAAATTTACTTGCAGTTCATCCTGCTGAAAGAACAGATGTTAAAGGTGGTGTGACTAAATATACTGCTCTTGCCATCAAAGCATTGGCTAAACAAGAGTTGAAAGATTATGCAGGTGTTGCTGATGCAGCAGGACAAATCATTTCTTCCGGAAAATTTGAACTTGAATCAGATTACTATAACTTGTTCAAAATAAAGGGAAAATTAAATAAGGAGAATGTTCTTGAAATGCAATACAGTGATTGGGGACTTTCTACCGGCGATCAGATTGCTTATTTATTTGCATTCTATGGTCCTCAAAACTGGACACCAAAAGTGAATGGTGCTGGTGGTGGTTGGGGCTTTTATGAGCCAAGCTTGAAATATATCAAGTTTATGTTGGGTCGTGGTGAAACCACCAGACTTCAAACCAGCGTAATATTTACCAATGCCGGAATTGAAGCTTTAAAAGCTGAAGTTGGAGCTGCAAATATTCCTGCTTGGGTATCAAACACGACTCAATCTGGTGATGTGTTCTTGGATATGCCTCGTGAAATGTTTTTAAGTGGTAAACATTATTTACCTTCAGATCAACTAACAGCTGGTCGTACGGATTATGGCAACAATAAAAACTTCACTTTGATTCGTTATGCTGAGATTTTGTTGATGTATGCTGAAGCTTTGACAAATGGTGCCTCGGGTTCAGCTATGACTGCAGTTGACGCTGTTAATTTAGTTAGGACGCGTGCAGGAATGGAAGCGTTGACTTCAGTAAATTCTCAACAAGTGTTGGATGAAAAATTTGCTGAGATGGCAATGGAGGGTACTCGATATTTTGATATGGTTAGATTAGGTAAATATACTGAGCTAAGTTATGAAGGCCGTACTTTTGATGAAAGTAAAATCTATCTTCCTTATCCACAAAATCAGGTTGATATTTTACCTCCTTTGCAAAATGCTCAATAATGTAGAACACTAAAGAAAAAGTAAAATGAAAAAAATAGTTTATATATTGACTTTTGTGGCTACGGCTTTATTCTATTCTTGTGAACAAGGGATAGATCCTATTTCAGTTGTTCAACCTGGGGTAGATGAGGCTGTGCCTGTTGTGTCGTTTGTGTCCATGAATATTGGATCAGATACAAAAAATAAATTGGGTTCAGATGTAGTTACACTAAATGTGACTGATACTGTTACTGTTAAATTTAAGGTAGTGGATGATATTGAAATAGCTTCTGTTGCTGTTACTTTGAATGGTGAAACAGTTGCCAATTATACTGATTTTCTGGATTACCGTCGATTTATTGAAATATTGATGTTTAAGGATCTACCTCTTGGAGAGTATTCATTGAAAATTGATGTAGTAGATACAGATGGCAATACTTCAACAAATACCTTGCAGTTCAAAAAGGCATCGCCTTATACACGTTATACTGTGAACGAAATAGCATATTATTCTTTTGATGGAACTTGGCAGGATATGATTCAATTGGGTGTGTCTACGCCTCAGGGAACTGTCTTTTCAGGTGCAAGTAAATTGGGTGATAATTCAATTTACAATCCAGCGGGAACCCATTTGAGTATACCAGCAGAGAATATTAAAAATTCCGAAATTTCAGGTTCTTTCTGGTATTTCCCAACTTCAACACCCAAAAAAGCAGCTATTATTAGTTGTGGTGCTGCCTTGGATGATATGACAAAAGGTTTCAGACTATATCGCGAAGGAAGTCCTTCTTCTCAAACTTTAATTCTAAGTGTTGGCTTGGGTAATGGGGAAGTGAAGAACAATACTGTGACTATTAATCCCAAAGATAGTGCTTGGAGACATATTGGTTTTACTATTTCGTCGACTGAGGCTACTATTTATGTAGATGGTGTAGCTAAAAAGACTGTAGCTCTTTCCGGATCGGTCGATTGGACTGGTTGTGAAACAGTAGCTGTTGGTGGTGGCGGCGATAGTTTTTCATATTCTTCTGATCAAAGTAAAATTGATGAATTGAGATTCTTTGATAAAGCTCTTAATGCATCTGAAATGGCAGAGGTGGTTAATTATAAAGGTGGAGTTGCTGCAGGTGAAGAGTATACTCCTCTATATGATGGGGAAGTGTTCTTTATGAACTATTCAGGAGGTGTTATGGCCGATCTTGTTGCTAATCGTGAAATTACGGTTGTTGGTTCTCCAGCTTCTGCAAGTAGTGGAAAGATTGGTGAAGGCTATGCAGGAGCTGAAGGTGCATCTTTGGAAGTTGCTTTGGCTGATGAATGGAAAACAAATGAATTCAGTGCTGCTTTTTGGATCAATATAAATGCTGTTCCAGATAGAGCTGGTATTCTTACAGTTGGAAATCCTGCATTGATTGGAGCTGATAATCCACGTTTAAACGGTTTCCGTCTCTTCCGCGAAGGAACAGTTACCAAACAAAGAATTAAAATGAATGTGGGTATGGGTGATGCAGATGCATGGAACGATGGAATCGATGTCACCACACTTGGTGAATGGGTTCATATAGCTGTTTCGATTTCAGCAGATAAATTTACCATCTATGTGAATGGAGTAAAGGGCTCTCTAAATAATGTAGATAATGGCTATGCGGCTCTGGCTGCTCCTATCAGTTGGGATGGATGTTCTAAAATTGAGTTGTTTACTGGAGGTTCAACCTTTGACTATTGGAAACACAAATCAGATTTGAGTTTGTACGATGAAGTACGTTTATTCAACAAAGCTTTGTCAGATGCTGAAGTTCAAGCAATTTATGATGCAGAAAAATGAGATTTTATAAGTTAGTTTTTGTAGCTTCTTTCACAATTATGAGTATTGCTGCCTGTACAGGCAGTAATGCTCATGGGTGGAAAAGTTATAGTGGAGATGCTAAGATTGAGGCTAAAGTAGATTCAATTCTCTCTCAGATGACTCTAGAGGAGAAAATAGGTCAATTGAATCAATATTCAGGGGGCTTCGCTGTTACTGGACAGATTGCCGACAATAAATCTGGTGAATATCTGAAGAAAGGAATGATCGGTTCGACTTTCAATGTGTTTGGTGCTGCTCATTTAAGAATGTTGCAGGAGCAAACCTTGAAATATTCCCGTTTGAAAATTCCGATGTTGTTCGCTGGAGATGTTATTCATGGACTTAAGACCACTTTTCCTATTCCTCTTGCTGAAGCATGCTCTTGGGATTTGGAAATGATGGAAAGAAGTGCTAGGATTGCAGCTGAAGAAGCTACTGCGATGGGGGTATGCTGGAATTTCGCACCTATGGTAGATATAGCTCGGGATCCTCGTTGGGGACGTGTGATGGAAGGTGCTGGAGAAGATGTGTACTTGGGTTCTTTAGTTGCTGCAGCACGTACAAAAGGTTTTCAGGGAATATCTGATTGGAGAGATTTTGCAAAAAATAATACCATGATGGCTTGTGCTAAACATTTTGTAGGGTACGGTGCAGCTCAGGCTGGAAGAGATTATCATACGGTTGATATTTCAGACCGTACTTTGAGAAATACATATTTGCTTCCATTTAAAGCTGCTGTTGATGCTGGAGTTGCTTCGTTTATGACTGCTTTCAATGATTTAAATGGTGTCCCTTGTACGGGCAATAAATATCTTTTTAAAGATATTCTGCGTGATGAATGGGATTTCAAAGGGATGGTAGTTACTGATTATACCGCAATCAATGAAATGATTGATCATGGTTACTCCAAAGATCTGAAACATGCAGCCGAACAAGCCATAAATGCTGGTATCGACATGGATATGATAGGTGAAGGATTTGTTACTCATCTAAAATCATTGGTTGAAGAGGGTAAGGTTTCTGAGGAGCAAATCAATATTGCTGTAGCTCGAGTTCTTGAAATGAAATTCTTGCTTGGTCTTTTTGATGATCCTTATCGCTATTTTGATGAAGAGAGAGAACGAAAGGTCGTGATGAAACCAGAGTTTGTTCAAGAGGCTTTGTATAATGCACAGCGTTCGATAGTCTTACTGAAAAATCATCAGCAAATTCTCCCACTACCAAAGAATAAGACAACTAAAGTTGCTCTCATTGGTCCTTTCGTAGAGGAAAGAAAAAGTTTGAATGGTGAATGGGCTATTCTTGGAGACAGAAACCTTTCGGTGACTTTGGAGGAAGGCTTGAAAGATAGATTTAAAGATTCTAAATTGATTTTTACCAAAGCAAAAGGCTGTGGATTATTGCCTGATAATGATCAGTCTGGCTTTGCCAAGGCAATACAGACGGCTAAAAATGCAGATATTGTCATTGCTGCTATGGGTGAAGATTTCAATTGGTCAGGTGAGGCTGCGAGTCGTACTAATATTAAACTTCCTGGCGAACAACAAGATTTATTGAAAGAGTTGAAGAAACTTGGTAAGCCAATTATTTTGATAGCCTTCAATGGTCGTCCATTAGACCTTTCGTGGGAAGATGCAAATCTTGATGCAATTGTGGAGGCTTGGTTCCCTGGAATTCAGGCTGGAAATGCTGTTGCAGATGTGCTTGCAGGTAACTATAATCCTTCGGCTAAATTGGTGATGACTTTTCCTCGCAATGTGGGTCAAGTTCCGATTTATTATAATATGAAAAATACTGGTAGACCATTTGATGAGAAAAATCCTTCTGATTATCGTTCTTCTTATATGGATTCTCCAAACACTCCTCTGTATCCATTCGGATTTGGTCTGAGTTATTCTGATTTTAAATATTCCAATTTAAAATTGTCAGATAATCAATTTAAATATGGGGAGGAACTGGTTGTGACTGTTGATGTGAAAAATACGAGTGAAATTGACGGAGAAGAGATAGTTCAATTATATATTCGAGATAAAGTTGGGTCTGTTACTTTGCCGGTTAAAGAGTTGAAAGCTTTTGAGAAAATTTCATTGCGTGCTGGTGAAATTAAGAAGCTAAGTTTCTCAATCAATGAAGATATGATAAAAATCTTTGACAAAAATAGAGAATGGAAAGCTGAGTCAGGTGAGTTTGACCTTTGGATTGGATCTAATTCTGCCGATATCTCAAATCATGCAACATTTAAATTTGAATAATGGTTTTGTGAATGAACTTATAGTTTAATTGTAATGAAAGCTTTTACGAGTGTTTTTATTTTTTCCTTAGTGTTCGGGCTGCATTTGTCAGCCCGAACTTCGTTAAAGACTGAGGTTATTGGTGTTGATAATCTACAATTGGAGTATGAACAAAGACTTAAATTTAAGGTTGACTCATTGCTGCAGTTGATGACTTTAGATGAAAAAATTGGTCAGTTAAATCAATATTCGTGGAATTTCATTTCCAATGATAGTATAGCTGCTAATTTTTCTGGGGAAATGTTTAAAGCAGCAAAAGTTGGTAGTATATTTAATGTCAATGGATTGGAAAGACTCATATGGCTTCAGAATTTGAATCTTCAAAATTCCAGATTGAAAATTCCATTGATTTTTGCTGGTGATGTAGGTCATGGTTTTATTACCGAATTTCCAATTCCTCTAGCTGAGTCTTGCTCTTGGGATTTAGAACTAATGAAAAGAACTACCCGTATTGCTGCAATTGAAGCAAGTGCTTCTGGAATTTGCTGGACTTTTGCACCTATGGTCGATTTATCAAGAGATCCTAGATGGGGTCGTGTGCAAGAAGGTGCTGGTGAAGATTCATATTTGGCTTCACTAGTAGCCGCAGCTCGAGTGCAAGGATATCAGAATTCATACACTGACACCCTAGGGGTGAATGCGATGTATGCTACTGCCAAACATTTTGTTGCCTATGGTGCAGCTCAATCTGGTAGAGATTATCATTCTGTAGATATGTCTAAGCATACCTTGTTTAATGTTTATTTGCCACCCTTCCGAGCAGCGATTGATGCTGGGGTAGCTTCGGTGATGTCTGCTTTTAATGATTTCAATGGAATACCTTGTTCTGCGAGTAACTATCTGTTGTCTGATGTGCTTAGAGATAGTCTGAATTTCAAAGGATTATTAGTGTCTGATTATACATCAATTAATGAATTGGTGCAACATGGAATTGCGGAAAATGATATGCATGCTGCTAAATTAGCATTGACTGCAGGGGTGGATGTGGATATGATAGGTGAGAGCTATGTTCGTTTTATACCACTGTTGCTTAATCAGGGTCAAATTACAATGGGAAGAATTGACAGCGCGGTGTCGAAAATTCTTGAATTGAAGTTTCGTGCTGGATTGTTTGAGAATCCATACAGGTATTTGAATGAAAAACAAAGGAACAGGGTTGTGTTGGATGTTAAACATCTGGAGGCTTCATTGAATTCAGCAGAGAATTCTATCGTGTTGTTGAAAAATAATGGAATATTGCCAGTTCTAAATCATCCGAAAATTGCAGTTGTTGGTCCTCATTCTTTTTCAAAATTCTTTATTTCACCTCAATATGAAGATGAATTTAAATCATTGGATTTTGTTGGAAAATTGAATTTTGTAAACCAAAAATTTGATTTAACTGAATGGATGCATTCTTACGGGTATAATTTAACTTCCAAATCAGAGATTTGCACCTTGTTTCCAGACGAAAATCCTTTTGAAACTGTTGCTGTCATAAGCAAAACAAAAGATGCTGATCTTATTGTTGCGGTAATGGGTGAAGATAAAAGTTGGTGTGGGGAGGGAAACTCTCGATCAGACATTATTTTGCCAGGTGCCCAACGAGAACTGCTTAAAGAGTTGAAAAAGACTGGTAAACCAATAATTCTTATTCTCTTCAATGGTCGTCCGCTTGATTTAAGTTGGGAAAATGAGAATCTTGATGCCATCCTAGAAGCTTGGTATCCAGGGATGATGGGGGGCGAAGCAATTTGTCGTATTTTGGATGGGTCTGTAAATCCATCAGCGAAACTTACGATGACATTTCCTCGTAATGTTGGACAAATACCTATTTTTTACAATTCAAAAAAATACTATTCACAGATTAAAGATGAAGATCCGTTTCAAGATTATCAATCTAGATATCTGGATAGCCCAAATTCACCACTCTATCCGTTTGGTTACGGTTTAAATTATTCACCTGTTTTATATTCAGATATAAAAGCGGATAAAAACGTATTGCATGGGGATGATAGTATGAAATTGTCCATTGAATTGCAAAATTCTGGAAAATATGATGCAAATGAGATTGTGCAATTGTATGTTTCCAAAGAATATGCTTCAATAACGCCGGCAGTGAAGACATTGCGTAAATTTAAAAAATGCGAAGTTGCTGCTGGACAGAGAGTCGTAGCAGATTTTGAGTTGTCTTGTAGGGATTTGGAGACTCTAGATAAAAGCTATAATTGGGTTGTTGAAACAGGAGAATATAAAGTGTGGTTGTCGTCTTCGTCAAGTGATGAAAGAAATTTTGTGAAAATTAAGTATTCAAAATGAAAAACTAGGATTGGAAATTCATTTCCTTTCCTTATTTTTGTATGGTATTTAAAATCTTTCAAAATAATTCTCTATGCTTAGAAGGTCTCTTGTTGCATTTGTTTTTATGAGTCTATACTCTTTTCTTTTTGCTGTCGATTTTACAAATGCAAATCACCATGATGTAAAAAATAGTGGTAAAGTTTGGGGCATAGATATTTCCCATCATCAAAATATAACTTGTTGGAATACCTTGTCCGATCAAAAGCCTAATTTCATTTTCATGAAAGCGTCCGAGGGTTTGACAGTAAAGGATAGACACTATAACGAAAGATACGCCATCGCTAAGAAATTGGGTTTGATGGTAGGTACTTATCATTTTTTCTCTTATCGTAGTAGTGGGCGTGAACAGGCAAGGCATTTTCTAACTATAGCAAAATATCAAGATGGAGATTTGCCATTGGTTTTGGATGCAGAGTACAAAAAGAATATGCCACCTCCAAGAATTGTTACTGCCGAATTAGTGAGATTTGTTGAGTATATCCATACTAAAACAGGGATAAAGCCAATTATTTATACAAGTACACATTACTATCACAAATATTTGAAACAAGCTGTTGGAAACAAGTATCCATTGTGGATAGCTGATTATCGCCGTGAACCGGATTGTGACTATCAATTTTGGCAATCTTCTGAGAAGTTTCAATTGGATGGTATCAAGGGTTTTGTTGATTTGAATGTATTCAATGGTAACAAAGAGGATTTGGAGAAATTAGTAAAGCCTGCCAAATCGAAAAAACTCTAATCAGTCACTAAACAATTAATTTATTATCTTTGCAGGCTGAAAATGTATAATTTATGATGAAATCGAATGATAATTCAGCCGTAATACTTCTTTACTGTCCGGATAGGGCCGGGATTCTTGCAGCTGTAACTGAATTTATAAATCAACACAAAGGAAATATTCTCTACCTTGATCAATATGTAGATAGAGTAGAGAAAATGTTTTTTATGCGTATCAAATGGGATCTTAATGATTTTCAGATTCCTAAAGATAAGATACAAGAATACTTTCAAACGCTTTTGGCTTCACGCTATGAAATGACTTTCAAATTGTATTTTTCAGAAGTCAAGCCTCGTATGGCTATTTTCGTATCCAAAATGTCTCATTGCTTGTATGATTTACTTTCAAGGCATGCAGCTGGCGAATGGAATGTAGAGATTCCGTTGATTATTAGTAATCACCCGGATATGGAGCATGTTGCCAAAAGATACGATATACCTTATTATTATATTCCTGTTACCAAAGATAACAAGGCAGAACAAGAAGCAAAAGAACTTGAGCTGTTAGCTAAGCACAATGTATCGTTTTGTGTGTTAGCACGATACATGCAAGTGCTTTCTGCAGATTTTATTACACATTATCCCAACCGAGTAATCAATATACATCACTCGTTTTTACCTGCTTTTGCTGGTGCAAAACCCTATCATGCTGCTCATGAAAGGGGGGTGAAGATTATTGGAGCAACAAGTCACTATGTAACTTCCGATCTAGATGCAGGACCTATTATCCAACAAGATGTTACCCGGATTTCACATCATGATACTGTAGATGAACTAATTCGCAAAGGTCGTGATTTAGAGAAAATCGTACTTTCTTATGCTGTTGAAAAGCATTTGGATCGTAAAATTCTTTCTTTCAATAATAAAACAGTAGTATTCCAATAATATATTTTCCACGTATTGAACCGTAGGTATTTTATCTATTTTGCGTACAATGGAACTGCCTATCATGGTTGGCAGATTCAGCCCAATGGTATCTCTGTGCAAGAAGTGCTTGAGAAAACTTTGACTATTGCACTGCAGACAAAAATTGCGGTGGTAGGGGCGGGACGTACAGATACCGGTGTGCATGCGCGCCTAATGGTTGCTCATTTTGATTCAATTAATGAAAATCTTTGTTCCCAAAATTTTCAAGCAAAGTTGAATAGCATTCTTCCAAACGATATTGTGATTCATAAAGTAGTTGAAGTAGGTGCTGATGCACATGCCAGATTTGATGCGGTCTCAAGAAAATATGAATATTTATTGGTTCAGCAAAAAGATGTTTTTCTAAATGACTACTCCGTTCGAATTAATTTTCCTTTGGATTTCGATAAAATGAATCAAGCAGCTGAGTTGTTGAAAAACTACTCGGATTTCACTAGTTTCAGTAAATTACATACAGATGTGAAAACGAATAATTGTGAGGTCTATCAGGCATATTGGGAATACAGAAATGGAGTTTGGGTTTTTACGATTGAAGCAAATCGCTTTCTGAGAAATATGGTCCGTGCAATTGTGGGAACCTTGTTGGAAGTTGGTCGTGGCAAACTTAATATCGATCAATTCAAAGAAATAATTGAGGCTAAAGATCGTTGCAAAGCTGGTGCATCAGTTCCGGCCAAAGCACTTTATTTGGTTGATATTCAATATCCAAGTTCAATTTTTATATAAATTTTTTTTAAATGTGGATCATTCTGGCTCTTGTTTCTGCAATGTTGCTAGGTACTTATGATGTAACCAAAAAAGCATCATTACAGCACAATGCGGTTATTCCCGTACTGACATTATCAGTGTTATTCTCTAGTTTAATACTACTACCTTTTCTGCTACTGTCAAGGCAAGCTCCAGAATGGATGGCTGATAGTTTGTTCTTTGTTCCAGAAGTTGATTTTAAAACCCATTTGTATCTCATTTTAAAGGCTGTAATTGTGTTGACCTCTTGGCTGTTTGCCTATTTTGCTATGAAACATTTACCTATCACATTGGCCGCACCAATCAAAGCTACTCAACCAATATGGGTCGTTTTGGGTGGAATATTGATTTATGGTGAGAGTTTGAATGGATTTCAAACTGCTGGGGTAGTGGTAACATTGGCTTCTTTTTTTATGTTTTCTGTGGTCGGAAAGAAAGAGGGATATTCTTTTAGATCAAATAAATGGATTTGGTTTATTATAATTGCAACCATTACAGGTGCTATAAGTGGACTTTATGATAAGTTTTTATTGCATGAAATAAATTACATGGCTGTTCAAACATATTATACATTCTATCAAGCCGTCATTATGTTGGTGATTCTTCGCTTGTTGTGGTATCCTGGTAGAAAAAAAACAACGCCATTTCAATTCAGATGGGTGATTCTTGGTATCTCCGTTTTTCTTATGCTAGCAGATTTCGTGTATTTCTATGCTTTGTCTTTGCCGGATTCAATGATTTCAGTGGTAGGTACAGTAAGAAGGGCAGGTGTTGTGGTGCCATTTCTATATGGCGCCTTTGTGATGAAAGATAAGTATTTGAAATTGAAGGTGATAGATTTGATTGGTGTAATACTCGGTATGCTTCTTTTGTTTTTAGGTACTTTGTGAAAAATAAACATCAAAAAGTGTTTGCATATTTAAAATATAAATCGTACTTTTGCAAACCAAATTGGTAATCAAGAAATAATTAAGATATTAAGATATGAAAAGCGGAATTCATCCTGAAAGTTATCGTACTGTAGTTTTCAAAGATATGTCAAATGACGATATATTTTTCTCACGTTCAACTGCGAATACTAAAGAAACAATTGAAATTGATGGCGTAAGCTACCCAGTAATCAAATTGGAGATCTCTTCAACTTCACATCCTTTCTACACTGGTAAAAGTAAATTGGTGGATACAGCTGGTCGTGTGGATAAATTCATGAACCGCTACGCTAAAAGAATGGAAGGTAAAAAATAATTTTCCAAGATTAAAGTATAAAAAACCGCATTGAAATTCAATGCGGTTTTTTTATATGTGTAAAATTATAGACTATTTCTTCTTGAATGTGAATACATTCCAATAGTATTTCAACATTTCAGCAAAGCTGTCGAAATCTTCTCTATATAATATACCCACACCTTGAGTGGTTTTTGCTTCACGAAGTTGTGCTCTGTCAATGGTGTGGTTATATGCATTCAGACGAACTTGACCAGATTCCAGTAATTTGTATTCAACATCAAAGTCACCAATGAACTTATTGGTGTTGGTTGTCACATTGTTATTCCGATATCCAATATTGCCATTGATAATCAAACGGTTGTTTGGTTGAATTAAAATATTGGCTTTTACTTCATCATTGACCAGTTCGGATTTTTGCCAATCCACACCAAATGAAAAAATATTGCTATTGAGTGCGTGCTGAATCCAACTGTTGATTTGTGAACTTACTGTGGCTGTTGCAAAGGAAATCCCTTCATTAACTCCGAGCAAAGGACTTGAACGCAAATAATCTGGTGTATAAAACTTGTTTAGAAGTAATAAGTATAGTATTTGTCTATTCATCATTTCCTCCGTATTGATAATGTTTTTTACTCTTTGTTTCACACTTTCATCACTTGAGGGTAGATCTATGTCAAATTTAATACTTGGACTCATTAATTGATCAGTAAGGTATAAAACACAATTTACAGGAACAGATGAGCGGGTGGTAACTTGTGCCAATTCTTCAGGTTCCATCAAGTCACTTAATGATGCTGTTAATGGATAATGTCCATTAATGTTAACTTGGGCATAGTATGGGTTTCCGGACCATGAAATACTGCTTCCTTGGTCTATTCTAAACTCCTTTCGTATGACGGTTTGAAGGGTAAATAAATAATATCCATAATCAATATCTACAGTGCCATACATATTCACGTCGGAAAAGGTGTCAAACTGTATTCTTAGATCTCCTCGCCCTCTACCAGTAATAACATCACCAGCTCTCGGGTCTACAATGATTTCGATTTCAGCATCTGGTGTGATTTCGATGCGCATGTCTGTCTTTACATTGAAATCACTCTCTTCTGCTTCATTATTGTTATCCTGCTGGCTTCCCTGATTGTTGAGATATACATAATTACGTGGAACGAATCTGACGAAATTGTTGTCAGATACAGTAGATGCTGTTCCCATCGACATATAACACTTTGTATTTGGTCGTGTTGCTCCTTCAGCGATAATGTTACACTCATCATCATTGCCAAAGATATGCACATTTCCTCCAATATATGCTTTGCCATAAAAGAATTCGTCATGAAATGCATTGGTATTCATAGCCATGATATTGTCTCCTCTGATGTTGGCATCGTACTTCATGTCGCTAAATGATCCATTATGGTTGATAAATCCATTGGCTAGGGCTGGATTACCATCTTCATCAAATAGTCTGATTTTGTCTAATCGTATCTGATAGGGGGTGAGATGAATACTATCGTTAAAACTATACTTTGTTTGCAGCATGTCCATTTTAAAACCGCCGTTTTTCACAAAAGCATCTGCTTCAAATAAAATATCTTTTGTTGGACCGTATAGATGTATTTTTCCGTTTGCTGAACCTTTAAAATCACTGACCACTCCTTCGAAATAACGGTTCAAGAATGCAAGATTAAAATCTGTTGCATCAAAAGTTAAATTCAAAGAGTCTGATCGAGGCGCATAATAACCAGATACTTCTGAAACTTGTTCCTTGCCTTGGTTTTTAGTGAAATTGCCTTTGATAACCACATGCCTGGTGTTCTTGTCCCAATTTGATTCTAATACAGCATCTCCCACCAGAGCATTGTTCAGTGTTACATTCTTAACCTCTAAATCTGAAATTATAATGGGCTCTTTGAGCATACTGATCAAATTGAGATCTCCGGTAATAGATCCGCCGATACGTATTGCTCTTAAATTCAGCATAGACATAATGTATTGTAAATCAAGATTTTTCATCGAAACATGCATGTTGTCATTGACGCTTTTCGAGGCTTTTCCGTTGATATTGATAAATTGTCTTTCACTTTCAAATCTGAAATTTTTAATTTCTAGACTAGAATCGGGTATCCAGACAAATTGAGAAGAACGAATATCCCAAACAGAGTCAGACATGATGATTTGAGTTGGTAAAACATTTAAATTTACCTTGAGTTTATTGTTGGCTAAACGTTTAAATCGAGTTGTGGTTTGTACTTCTCCTGCAACTGTGACATTTGAAGTGTTCTGCCATCCCAACTGTGTGCTTATACTATCACCTGAAGCTGAATTTATTGTATACCAATTTACCAATGATTTTTTTCTGGTATTAGTCACCTGCATTCGTGCAGATAAATTCAATACTGATTTTTTATTATCTAAGGATAAATTTAGATTCTCGTATTTTGAAATGCCCGAAAGAAATTCGGGAACCTTTAGGTTTAATTTGTAATTGTTTTTAAAATTGTCTAAACTGCCGGTGAGTCTTGATTGTCCATTTAAAGTTGATCCCAACTCCAAAACAGAAGAAATTTCAGCTGTTTGATCTAATGTCAGGTCGATGTTCAAGTTTCCTTTTGCATTGCTTGAAGAAGTGTTTATAGATGGGAAAAATTTACCAGCTATATCGTTGAATAATCCGCCAAGTTTACTGTACTTGAAATTTCCTGAGACGGTACCGTTTAAATAGTCTGACTGTATACTGAAATGTGTATTTGTAGGGTCGCTGTCAGAGATGAAGGTTAAATCACCAGCATTTAAGGTTTTATTTTTATATACAAAATGAATATCTGATATTTTGAGCGTACCATTGATGTTGTCAAGGTTTTTACCTGTTAGGTCTGTCGATAGCTCGAAACTCAATTGGGAGTCAGCATAACTGTCTATTAGATTTAATTCATGCAATTGTATCTTGTTGACAATTAACCCAAAGTTGAAAATAGGATATTGTGGATTTGAAAAATCAACTTTTCCATTAAAATCTGCCTCAATATGTTCGTCTTTTAATGATACATTACCATCAAAATCATCTTCGCTGAACTTACCATCCAATTCAATGTCTTTGTATGAATAGCCTTTAAACCACAAGTTGCTAACTAAACCTCTTACGCTTCCTTTTAATTTTCCGGTTTTGTTTGATCCTTTTGAGGAAATATTAAAGGATATATTGTCCAGTTTATTGTTGTTAAGAACTTTGCCTAATTTAAAGTTTGAAGTTTTAATACTTCCCTGAAATGATGTTTTCTGGAAATTTTCTTCAGCCAACAATAAAATGTCGGTTGATATACTTCCGGCATCTGTACTTAACACACCATAAGCTACAATGTTTGAAATGAATCCTGTGATTTTACCTTGATACCTAAAGTTCCGTAATCGCTTTATAGACTCCGGAAGTCTGTAGGGTTTACCCTGCAGTTGAGATAAAAAGTCTTGAAGATCAATGCTGTTCGTTTTCATTCCTCTAACATCACCAAAAATGAAAGTCTCGTTAAGATTGGGTAATCCATTCAGGTCCAACTCTGCCGAAAACTGAGTGTTTTTGCCATATCTGACACTAAAGTCCCTCAATTTAAAATTCGAAATTTTCCCTTCAATTCGTCCTTTTAAGTTGATCCCGTCATGAAATTGCGCCAATTGAGGAATTAAAGATTTGAAGTCAGCAGGTGTAATCCTTTTCGCATTGAATAATGCTAGCATTTTTGTTTCACTCAAAGTTTTAAACTTGTCATGAGAGTGTAATTCAATATTGCCAAACCTAAGTTCAGAATTTTCTAGTTGAACAATTAATTCAGAAACTAAAATTTTGTTTGAAGAAAGGATAGATTTAAATTTTAAGTTTTTCAATTCTAATCCATTCTTTTCCGTTAGGTTTAATTTCTTCAAATTCAATAGAAAAGAATCTTTGGAGATTTGAGTCAATTCAGTTTGTGCATTCAATTTTGTAATCTCAAACAGCTTTGAATTTGCATTGCCAAGACTGTCCAATTTATCACTTCTATATTTCAGTTTGGAATTGATTATTTTAATATCCTCAAAGGCAAATTTAATTTTAGAATCTTTTTCAGTGCTGTCTTTTTTGAAAGTATTAATTATAAAGTCAAGATTAGAGCTTTTGTCAGCATATTGATGGATTGAACCATTTAAATCTTTTATCGTTACATCATTGAAAATAATTTCACCTTTAAAGATTTTACTTAAGTCAAAGTTCAACTTGGTTTGTTCGATAAATACCAGTGTGTCATTTTTTTGATCTTTGATTAATAAGTCATCTATCAGTAGGCTATTGATTGGTCTAAAGTTTATCTCGCCAATATTGACTTCGGTATTCAGTTGGCTAGAGATTGCAGCAGTGATAAGGGGTGAAAATAAATTCTGCACCTTACTAGAATTTAGCAGTAGGGTCAATGTAGTTATAACAACGATAATTGCCGCGACTACATAGGCTGATATGGTAATTATTTTTTTTATACCTTTGAAGTTTCAAACACAAAAGTAAAAAATATATTTGAATTTTTTCTGAATTTATAATGGTTAAAGATGTCATAATTTTAGGCATAGAATCATCCTGTGATGATACATCAGCCGCTGTGATAAAAAATGGAGTAATGTTGTCCAATGTTATTGCCAATCAATCCGTTCATGCTTCTTATGGAGGTGTTGTTCCTGAACTAGCTTCAAGGGCTCATCAACAGAATATTATACCGGTTGTTGCAGAAGCATTAAAAAGAGCTGAAATAAACAAGACCGATATTACAGGTATTGCCTATACCAGAGGTCCTGGTTTGTTGGGGTCGCTTTTGGTCGGCACCTCCTTTGCTAAAGGACTTTCTCAATCATTAGAAGTTCCAATGATGGAGGTGAATCACTTGCAAGCGCATGTATTAGCTCATTATATCAGTGAAGGAAAAGAAGGGGAGAAACAACCTGATTTTCCCTTTTTATGTTTGCTCGTTTCCGGGGGGAATTCCCAGATAATATTGGTTAGATCACATATGGATATGGAGGTTATAGGACAAACTATAGATGATGCCGCAGGCGAAGCTTTCGATAAATGTGCAAAAGTAATGGGGTTGCCCTATCCGGGTGGTCCCCATGTTGATAAATTGGCCAAAGAGGGTAATCCCAATCGATTTAAACTAAATAAACCACAAATTCAGGCTTACGATTATAGTTTTAGTGGTTTGAAAACTTCGTTCTTGTACTTAGTTCGTGATGAAATGAAGTCCAATCCAAATTTTATTGAGGAAAATATCAATGATTTGTGCGCCTCACTTCAGAAAACAGTTGTCGATGTTTTAATGAATAAACTTAAAAAAGCGGCAGATGAACTCAATATTAAAGAATTGGCGGTGGCAGGTGGGGTTTCTGCAAATTCAGCATTACGTCAAGCCTTTATAGATTATGGACAGAAATACAATTGGAATATATTTATACCTCCTTTTGCATTCACAACAGATAATGCTGCAATGATAGCAATTACTGGTTATTTTAAATATCTTAACAGTGAATTTTCAGAATTAACAGATGTTCCATTTGCAAGAGTGTCTAATTATTTTTAATAATGAATAAAAAGCTTAAACTCCCCAAATATTTCGAACCCCTGTCGGGTGTTTTGTCATTTGTTTTGGTATTATTGATAGCTCATTTTCTTTGGAAAATGTCTGTCAGGGGAGATGAGTCGGATGTGATTGTCACATTCTTGGGTTTTGATATCTCCGGCCCTTTTAATTACATGGAAGAGCATGTGACATACATGGTACATCGGATTTTGAATCTTTTTGGCTTTTATCCCAATTTAGAACCATACAATATTTTTAGGTATGATAATGGAAATGCAATCCGTGTTGTATGGTCATGTACGGGTATTAAACAGTCCTACATATTTGCAGTTATTATTTTGTTATTCAATGGATCTTGGAAGCAGAAATTGTGGTTTATACCAGCCGGATTATTTGTGCTTTATGTCTACAACCTGATTCGAATTGCATTTTTGTGTGGCATTGTTAAAGACTATCAACATTTGTTTGATTTTATGCATGAAGAACTCACCAAATATCTTTATTATGCTATTGTTTTTGGTTTGTGGGTGCTTTGGGAAGAGAAATTGAAGTTTGGTTCCAATTACAATATGAAAGTTCGAAAGTTGCTCAAAATTCAAAAACAAAACTGGCCATTGGTTCGAACGAATTATGATGCTCTAGATAAAATAGAGCAAAGAAAGATTTCATTTGTGGGATTTGATGTGTATATTCAGTTCAATCCTGCCAGGGCATTGTCAACAAATGCGAAAGTGGATACAAAAAGTATAGAAGCCAGACCATGCTTTTTGTGCCAGCAGAATAGACCAAAGGAACAGCAAAGTGTTAAATTTGGAAAGTATTCCATTTTAGTCAATCCTTTTCCTATATTTAAAGAACATTATACGATTACTTCGGATATTCATACAGAACAAAAGATACTGCCTTATATAAAAGACATGATGGATATGTCTAAATCTTTAAGCAATTATATCGTATTCTATAATGGACCAAGATGTGGTGCTTCGGCGCCAGATCATTTACATTTTCAAGCGGTTCTAAACAATCAACTTCCTCTGGTTAAAGATTATTTCTTTTTAAAAGATGAAAAAGCTGAATTGTTGCAAAGTGACAGCAAAACTAATATGTATGTTTTGAGAGACTATATACGAAAAGTATATTGCATTGAAAGTCTCAATCTATATGATGCGCGAAACGTGTTCAAGAAACTATATCTGTTCCTGAAGACTGAGGATGAACAAGAGCCCATGATGAATGTGTATGCTATGTTCAAATCCAATTGCTACTATCTGTGGATAGTTCCGCGTTCCAATTTCAGACCCTGGCAATATTTTGAAGAAGGTGAAGATCAGATTACTATCAGTCCAGCTGCTGTTGAGATGGCTGGTGTTTTGATAACTCCGGTGAAAGAACATTTTGATAAAATTGATCGAATGGATGTAATCAGTATTTTGGAGCAAGGGGGGAAACAATAATGAATTCTGAAAATATTGATGCTTTAAGCATTAAGTCGGTTCCAATGATTCGTGTTGGATTAATGCATTCAAAAACCATTTCGATAAAGCTCAATGGTGAATATAAGTCTGAAATGGGGGACTTTGATCCAGAATTAACTCTTTCATTAGAGGCTGGTAAAATTAAATACAAGAATAGATATTTTTCTGAAATTGTTTTTCATTCGGTTAATCCTACCAATTGCTTTACTTTAAAAAACGTTGTCATTGGTATTGGATTTCATTGGGAAAGGGCTGAAAATCAAGTTTTCAATGGTGATTTAAAAGTTATTATAGAAGGAGATGGGCTTAGAGCGATTAATTTAATTGATGTAGAAAGTTATCTCGAATCTGTAATTTCAAGTGAAATGAGTCCAACAGCTTCATTGAATTTATTGAAATCACATGCGGTTATTTCCCGTAGTTGGTTGTTGTATCCTATCTTTCAGAAACAGCTTACGGTTGTAGAAGCATTACATCATATTGAGAAAAATGGAGAATGGATTCGTTGGTATGAGCGTGATGCTCACAATGGGTTCGATGTTTGTGCGGATGATCATTGTCAGCGTTATCAAGGTGTTTCAAAAATTGTGGACACTAAAGCAAAGAAGGCTGTCAGTGAAACCAGAGGCTTGGTTCTGATGCATAATCATACTGTTTGTGATGCTCGTTTTTCAAAGTGTTGCGGAGGAGTGACCGAGGAGTTTGAAAATTGTTGGTCAGATCAGCATTTTGATTATCTAGAATCCTTTGTGGATGGGTCGTCTGATTTGAAAATTGAAAAACTTATTGAAGAAAACGCATATAAAGATTTTCAAAAAGCAAGTCCAAAGGTGTGGTGTAATACAAATGATCCCCAAATACTTGGCCAAGTATTGAATGATTTCGACAGGGAAACAAACGATTTCTTTCGTTGGAAAGTTAGTTATTCACAAGCTGAAATTGCAGGACTTCTTAAAATTAAATCTGGAATTGATTTTGGGAGGATCAAAAAGGTCAAAGCATTGACACGTTCAAATTCTGGGCGAATCGTACGTTTGAAAATAATCGGTGAATTTAAAACTATAATTATTGGAAAAGAATTGGAAATCCGTAAATGGCTTTCTAGATCCCATCTATATAGTTCTGCCTTTTATGTGGAAGAAGAAAATCAAACTGATGGCTATCCTACTGGATTTACATTCAAAGGCTCTGGTTGGGGGCACGGGGTAGGACTTTGTCAGATAGGTGCCGCGGTAATGGGTGAGATCGGAAAAGATTATACAGAAATTCTACATCATTATTATCCGAATACGGAGCTAAAAGTAATTTATTCTTAATTGATTTAATTTTACAAAAGTAAATTTCATAACTTGAGTAGATGAAGAAGAAAACAAATCCATGGTCATGGATACCAACACTCTATTTTGCAGAAGGTATTCCATATGTAATGGTAATGACAGTCTCTGTAATTATGTACAAACGTTTGGATGTTTCAAATGCAGATATAGCTTTTTTTACCAGTTGGTTGTATTTGCCTTGGGTAATTAAGCCCTTTTGGAGTCCTTTAGTGGATATGTTGAAGTCGAAACGCTGGTGGATATTGACCATGCAACTACTGATTGGTGCTGGCTTGGCTGGCATTGCTTTCTTGTTGCCATTGTCTAATTTTTTTCAAACAACATTGGCTGTGTTTTGGTTATTGGCTTTCAGTTCTGCAACTCATGATATAGCAGCGGATGGGTTTTATTTATTAGCCTTAAAAGAGCATCAACAGTCCTATTTTGTGGGTATTAGAAGTACATTCTATCGGCTGGCTATGATATCGGGACAAGGCTTGCTCGTGATCCTGGCGGGTTTTCTGGAAAAAACCACGAATAACCTGGCCTTAGCCTGGAGTCTGACTTTTTATGTGATTGCTGGATTGTTTATTTTATTTTTTTTATACCATCGTTTTGTGTTGCCTAAAAAGGAGATGGAGCAAGAAGAGGCAACGATTGAAAGTAAAAAGACCCCACGCGAAATTTTCACTGAATTCATTGAGACTTTTAAAACTTTTTTTGCAAAGAAACACATTGTTTTAGGTCTTGTTTTTCTGATGGTTTATAGATTAGGTGAATCGATGTTGGTGAAAATGGCATCTCCCTTTTTGTTGGATTCCTTAGCATCAGGGGGACTAGGTTTTAATACAGAGCAATTAGGATTGACTTATGGAACAATAGGTGTTATTGCATTAACCATTGGTGGAATACTTGGAGGGTTGGCTATCTCGTCCAAAGGTCTCAAATATTGGATTTTCCCTATGGGCCTGGCAATTACATTGCCCAATTTGGTTTATGTATATCTGTCGTTTTTTAGACCTGATTCGTTCTTGATGGTCAATATTGCAGTAGCTATTGAACAATTTGGTTATGGTTTTGGATTTGCCGCCTATCTCATGTTCATGATGATGTTGGCTCAGGGAAAACATCAAACAGCACATTATGCTTTTACCACAGGGTTTATGGCTTTGGGAATGATGTTGCCTGGGATGCTGGCTGGCTGGTTGCAAGAAAGTGTGGGTTATCCGATGTTCTTTGTGATAGTTGTACTGTGTGCAATTCCCACATTGGCTGTTATACCTTTTTTAAGAATTGATAAAGATTTCGGTAGAAAATAATCATTATATTTGCATTTATAATCAAATTTGAGAATCTCGGAATGAAAATTTTAATCTTAGGTGCGGGTAAAATGGGCACCTTTATTACAGATGTGTTGTGTGTTGATCATGAGGTTGCTCTATATGATACTGATCCACGAAAACTTCGATTTGTATTTAATACCTTGAGGATGACAAGCCTTGAAGAAGTTCGTGTATTTGAGCCTGAGTTAGTGATTAATTGTGTTACTCTTAAATTCACTTTGGACGCCTTCAAACAAATAATCCCCGTTTTGCCAAAAGATTGCATTTTGTCAGATATTGCATCCGTAAAGACTGGGTTGAAAGAGTTTTATGAAAATTCAGGAATGCGATATGTTTCTACACATCCAATGTTTGGACCTACATTTGCAACTTTGGATAACCTTAGTACTCAGAGTGCAATTATCATTTCTGAATCTGATCAAGAGGGGAAGATTTTCTTTAGAGAAGTGTATTCTCAATTGCATTTGAATATTTTTGAGTATAGTTTTGAAGAACATGACGAAACAATTGCATATTCTCTTTCTATTCCTTTTGCTTCTACTTTAGTGTTTGCTTCTGTTATGAAGCCACAGGAGGCGCCGGGGACCACTTTTAAGAGGCATATGGATATCGCTCAAGGGTTGCTTTCTGAGGATGATTACTTATTGACGGAAATTTTATTTAATCCATATACTCCACAACAATTAGATAGTATTCGAGCTGAATTAAAGCAATTGTTGCAAATTATTGAAGAAAAAGATAGTGCTAAAATGCAACTTTTCTTAAAGAAAGTGAGAGCTAATATTGGACACTAATTCAAAATCAGATATTATGGAAACAACAGATCAAGTTTTGGAAGCAATGAAAAATGCGGGTATTCCTTTAAATGCAGGTAAATTAGTTGAATTGACTGGATTGGATAGGAAAGAGGTAGATAAAGCAATGAAGAAATTAAAAACAGATGGTGCTATTGTGAGCCCTAAAGTTTGTTATTGGCAACCGAAATAAGAATTCTAAACTATGCAACAATCAGAAATTCAAGCAGTAAAGCAAAGATTTGGGATAATTGGAACTTCCGAATTGTTGAATAGAGCTATAGATATAGCTGTACAAGTTTCGCCTACAGATTTGTCTGTTTTAGTTACAGGTGAGAGTGGGGTGGGTAAAGAGACTTTTCCTCAAATCATACATCAATACAGCCACAGAAAACATGGTGCTTATATAGCTGTCAACTGTGGAGCAATTCCTGAAGGAACGATAGACTCAGAATTGTTTGGACATGAGAAAGGGTCTTTTACTGGAGCAACTGCTGATCGAAAGGGCTATTTTGAAGTAGCAGATGGTGGAACAATTTTTTTAGATGAAGTAGGAGAGTTGCCTCTTTCCACTCAAGTTCGATTGCTTAGGGTGCTTGAGACAGGTGAGTTCATTAGAGTTGGCTCATCCAAAATTTTGAAGACTGATGTTCGGGTAGTCGCAGCGACAAATTTAAATATGCAACAAGCGATAAGGGATGGTAAATTTAGAGAAGATTTATATTATCGTCTCAATACAGTGCCAGTATCTATTCCTCCATTGCGTGAAAGGAAAGATGATGTCAATCTTTTGTTTCGCAAATTTGCATCTGATTTTGCGGAAAAATACAGAATGCCCGCCATACGTCTTACTGATGATGCCAAAATTATGTTGATGAATTTTTATTGGCATGGTAATATTCGGCAGCTAAAAAACATTACCGAACAAATCTCGGTAATTGAACAGCAGAGAGAAATTAGTCCTCAAATTTTGCGTAATTATCTTCCTCAGGATGATATGGAAAGACTTCCGGCTTTGCTCAAAGACAGTGTGGATAATAAAACGTTCAATAGCGAGAGGGAAATTTTATACCAAGTCCTTTTTGATATGAAAAAGGATATGAATGACCTTAAGAAATTGGTCCATGAAATTATGAATGGCAATGTTCAGCCATCCTTCAATGTGGAATATCCCAATGTCGCTCCAAAACCAGTTAATGTAGAATTTAAATCTGAAACTTCAATTGTAAATCCAGTTCAAATCTCGGCTGATGATGATTTTCAGGATGCTGAGGAATTTGATGAGTTGGAAATTAATCCGGCACCTGCAAGTCTGGAAGAAATGGAAAAGTTGATGATCAAAAAGACTTTGGAGAAACATCGAGGTCGTCGAAAAGCTGCAGCAGATGAACTTAAAATATCAGAAAGAACACTCTATCGCAAAATTAAAGAATATGGTCTTGAATAGTATGTTAAATTTTAAAACCATTTTAGGAGTGAATTTTCTTAAAATCCTTTTGTCGCTTGTTCTTCTTTTTGGACTTGGTTCTTGTACTATCTCCTACAAATTTAATGGAGCATCTATTGATTATACTAAAACCAAATCGATATCAATTTCAGATTTTAATAATGTAGCCGATTTGATAAATCCTCAATTAGCACAGGAGTTTACAGAGAAACTGCGAGATAAATATTCCAAACAAACCAGACTAAGAGTTATAAAATCTGCAGGAGATATGCATGTAGAAGGTGAGATTGTTGGTTATGATCTTACTCCTATGTCTATTGGTGCTGATACATATTCGGCTGAAACAAAATTGACTGTAACTGTTAAGGTTAGGTTTTTAAACAATAAAAATCCTGAGGATGATTTTGAGAAAAATTATTCAGCATTCCAGTCTTTTGATAGTAATTTGATGATTACGGATATACAGGACGAACTTTTAGCCACAATTATAGAAGATATTACTGACAATATATACAATGATACGGTAGCTAAATGGTAAGTGATTTTTATAAAATAGTGGATTCGAAGAGTGAATTAGGACTAGCAGAAATGAGTTCCCTTTCTGAATTGATTTCAAAATATCCCTATTTTGTGACAGCCCGTAAAATGTACATTAAGGCGCTACAAACAACAGGAAATATACATTTTCAGTCCGAACTAAACAAATTGTCAATTTATCTTTCAGACAAACGTCCTTTTTACTTTTATCTCTATCCTGATATGAAATTGGAAGAGTCTGTCGAGCTAAGTAGAAAGGAAAAATATTCAGGTAGCTATTTCGATTTTCTGGAAATGGCAGGGCCTGAGAAAGAAAACTCATTGAAAAGTCTAGCTGAAAAACTTAAAAATGCAAGAAATTCTTTAAAGGATACTTTCAAAAGTGAACTGCCTGCTCAGGAGCCTAAGAAGGTAACTGTTCCGGTAGTGGATTATTTTAAAATAGAGGAGAGTAATGCTGATAATATATTAGTAGATTCAGAAGAGCAGATAAGGGAGATGATCAAAATGAAAAAATACCAAGAAGCACTTGACTCAATGAAGCGATTAAATTTGAATAATCCGAAAAAAAGTGTTTACTTTGCAGACCAAATTCGATTTTTAGAAAAAGTTATACAATACCAACATAATTGATTAATTCATATGTACACATTTTTAATTATTCTTTCAGTAATAGCATCTCTGCTTTTGATTCTTATTGTTTTAGTTCAGAACTCAAAGGGAGGAGGACTTGCTGCCGGTTTTACATCTTCTAATCAAGTGATGGGAGTTCGCAAAACTACCGATTTTCTTGAAAAAGCTACTTGGACATTAGTAGTGGCTTTGGTTGTGTTCTCTGTTGCTGCAGTGGGTTTTAACAAAACTTCTGACAGTGAAGGCGCATCTGAGATTCAAGAACAAGTTGAGAATGCACGCCAAGAAGCTCCAGGGGTTGTGGCTCCAGGTTTTGGCGAAGAGGCTCCTGCTGAACAAGCTCCTGCTGAAGGCGGTCAAAACTAATTGGTTTAAAATATTACTCGAAAGCGTATCAATTCAACCTTGATGCGCTTTTTTTCTACTTATGTTACAGATTGAAGATACAATAGTTAGTTTGGATTTACTCGAAGAGAATTTCGTGTGTGATCTAATTAAATGTAAAGGTGAGTGTTGTGTGGAGGGCGATGCTGGTGCGCCTTTGGAAGAAGATGAGATTCATAAAATCAATGAAGTCTTACCTTTGGTGTGGGATAAACTTTCTTTTAAAGCTAAAGTGTTAATTGAAAAACAAGGAATATCATATATCGATGAGGATGGTGAACCCGTGACTTCTATTATAAATGGCAGAGAATGTGTTTTTACTTATTTTGATGATAAAGGTATTTGTAAGTGTGCACTGGAAAATCATTATAAGCCAATTTCTTGCCATTTGTATCCAGTAAGATTGCAGAAGTACAATGATTTTACAGCAGTCAATTATCATCGTTGGTCTATATGTTCCTGTGCCCGTAAGCAAGGTAATGCATTGCAAGTTCCAGTGTATCAGTTTTTAAAGACACCCTTGATTCGTAAGTTTGGCACTGATTGGTATGATCAATTGGAATATGCTGCCAAAGAATTTAAATCAAATTCAACTAATGAGGAGAGTAGAGATAATCACGATTGGTGATGAAATTTTAATTGGTCAGATAGTAGATACCAATTCTGCTTGGATGGCTGTGGAATTGAACAAAGCAGGCTTTGAGATTGCACAGATTACTTCTGTTCATGATGATAAAGCTCATATTTTGGAATCAATTGATAGTGCTTTTCAGCGTGCAGATATTGTGTTAATTACTGGAGGTATTGGTCCTACGAAAGATGACATCACTAAACATACTTTGTGTGAGTATTTTGATGCAGAATTAGTATTCAGTGAAGAAGAGTATGCTCATATAGAACAATTGTTTGCGGTTAGAGGTAGGAAGGTAAATGAGTTGACTAAAACACAAGCCTTGGTTCCCAATAAAGCTAAAGTCATTCGCAATAAATTGGGCACAGCTCCAATAAACTGGTTTAATCATGGGGAAAAGGTCTTGGTTTCTATGCCGGGAGTGCCTTATGAGATGAAATCAGCAATGACTGAGGATGTAATTCCTGGCTTGATACAAAAATATGGAAGCTATCAAGTGGTGCACAAAACTCTACTAGTCACTGGCTATCCTGAGTCTGAACTGGCTATGAAAATTTCAGATTGGGAGTTAAACCTGCCGCAGGGTGTGAAATTAGCATATCTTCCCAATTTTGCGCTTGTAAAGCTGAGGATGAGTGTGGTAGGGGACGATGCAAATGCTTTGAATGGTATCTTGAATTTCGAAGCTGTCAAATTGCAGACCATTTTAGGTTCTGCTATTATTGCTGCAAATGATTTTCCATTGGAAGTTTTAGTGGGAAATAGATTGAGAGAGCTTGGTTTGACTTTGTCAACTGCTGAAAGTTGTACGGGTGGTTTGATCGCATCTAAAATTAGCTCGGTCCCAGGGGCGAGCGATTATTTTAAAGGAGCTTTGGTAGCCTATGATAATCAAATCAAAGAACAAGTGTTAGGGGTAGATAGTAAAGTGATAGAGACTCAGGGAGCTGTGAGTGAACAGGTGGTGGATGCTATGTCTAAGTCTGTAGCAAAATTGATGAACACAGATCTCAGTGTAGCCGTATCTGGTATAGCTGGTCCTTCGGGTGGAACTGTCGATAAACCAGTTGGAACTGTTTGGATATCTGTGTGTTGTGACTCTGTTACTGTGAATCGGAAGTTCAATTTTACCTTAAGTAGAAATTTAAATATAGAGAGATCTTCTCAGGCTGCGATGTTGATGCTGCTCGAATGCCTGAGCCGAAAATAAATTAAAAATAATTTCCCCTAGACTTGTTTGGTTGGAAAAAATAATGTACCTTTGCACACTGTTTTTGGGAAAAAATATAATAAACTCATTCAGATATCATAAAATGTCAAAAATTTGTCAAATCACCGGAAAAAAAGCCATGGTTGGAAACAATGTTTCACATTCCAAAAGAAGAACTAAAAGAACTTTTGATGTAAACTTGTTTGTTAAGAAGTTCTATTGGGTAGAACAAGACACTTGGATCAGCTTGAAAGTTTCAGCTGCCGGTTTGCGTACCATCAATAAATTAGGTTTGGATGCTGCCTTGAAAGGTGCTGCAGAAAAAGGTTATTTGTATTAATAATTAAGAAGGGAAAAACATAATGGCTAAGAAATCGAAAGAAGCTAGAATCCAGGTTATCCTGGAGTGCACCGAACATAAAGAAAGCGGTATGCCCGGAACATCACGTTATATAACTGTTAAAAACAGAAAAAACACTCCGGGACGTTTAGAGTTAAAAAAATACAACCCTATTTTGAGAAGGGTTACTGTACATAAAGAAATTAAATAAGATTTAAGAAATGGCAAAGAAAGCAGTAGCATCACTCCAAAGAGGTGAAGGTCGTTCGTTTGCAAAGGTGATTAAAATGGTTAAATCGCCTAAAACTGGAGCGTATATTTTTCAGGAAGAAATCGTACATAACGATAAAGTAAAAGATTTTTTTGCAAAATAAATCCTTTATTGTCAGATATTAAATCCTCTTATTTTTAAACAGATAAGAGGATTTTTTTTATCTTTGTGTCTGTAAAAATTAATTAATTACAAAATGGGATTTTTCGGGTTATTCAATAAGGAGAAAAAAGAAACCCTTGACCAGGGTTTGTCAAAGACTAAAGAAAGTGTCTTCTCGAAACTTTCTCGTGCAGTAGTCGGTAAGTCAAAAGTTGATGATGAGGTTCTAGATAATCTCGAAGAAGTTTTAATTACATCTGATGTGGGAGTTGAAACTACACTCCGCATCATTGAACGAATAGAGAATCGAGTTTCCAAAGACAAGTATTTAGGTACAAATGAATTGAATTCTATTCTGAAACAGGAGATTGCTGCTTTGCTTTCCGAGAATAATACTTCTGTAGTAGCTGATTTCGAGTCTACACTACCAGCCAATCCTTATGTGATAATGGTTGTAGGTGTAAATGGTGTTGGTAAAACAACTACGATAGGAAAATTGGCCTATCATTTTAAAAAGGCAGGTAAAACTGTATATTTAGGTGCAGCTGATACTTTTCGTGCTGCGGCTGTTGATCAATTGGTGATTTGGGGCGAGCGTGTTGGTGTGCCTGTTGTAAAACAAAAAATGGGTGCAGATCCTGCATCTGTTGCATACGATACAGTGGCATCTGCAAAGGCAAATAATGCCGATGTGGTGATTATTGATACCGCTGGTCGTCTTCACAATAAAGTCAATTTGATGAATGAACTAACGAAAATTAAAAATGTAGTTCAAAAAATATATCCAGATGCACCCCATGAAGTGCTCTTGGTTTTAGATGGCTCTACTGGGCAGAATGCCTTTGAGCAAGCGAAACAGTTTACTAAGGCAACAAGTGTAAATGCTTTAGCTATTACAAAATTAGACGGAACTGCTAAAGGTGGTGTCGTTATAGGTATTTCTGATCAATTTAAAATTCCAGTAAAATACATTGGTCTAGGTGAGAAAATGGAACAGCTGCAGGTATTCGATAAAGATGAATTTGTAGCTTCATTGTTTGATTAATTTTAATGAAAAAAGGTACAGTTGATATAGTTTCTCTGGGTTGCTCCAAGAATTTGGTGGACTCGGAATTGTTGATGCGTCAATTTGATGCATTGGGTTATGAAGTGAGACATGATAATCCTCAGCCAGATGGTGAGATTGTTGTTGTAAATACATGTGGTTTTATCGGTGATGCAAAAGAAGAGAGTATTAATACTATTTTGCAGTTGGCAGACAAACGTAAAACAAATGACATTGAAAAGCTCTTTGTGATGGGTTGTCTGTCTGAACGTTACCTTACTGAATTACAAACTGAGATTCCTGAGGTTGATAAGTATTTTGGTAAATTCAATTATTCAGGTATCCTTACAGAAATAGGACAGGAATTTAGAGCAGATCTGCGTTTGGAAAGATCTCTTACTACACCGAGTCATTATGCCTATGTGAAAATTTCTGAGGGTTGCAATCGTATGTGCTCCTATTGTGCTATCCCATTGATAACCGGTCGACACCGATCTCGACCTATGGAGGACATTTTGGAAGAGGTTAAAAGTTTGGTAGCACAGGGTGTGAAAGAATTTCAGATTCTTGCTCAGGATTTATCTTCCTATGGTTTAGATAAATACCGAGCACAGAAATTGCCTGAATTAATTGAGAAAATATCTGATATTCCTGGTGTTGAGTGGATCAGATTGCATTATGCATACCCTGCTCAGTTTCCGCACGATATCCTAAGGGTGATGCGTGAACGTGATAATGTGTGCAAGTATCTGGATATTGCCTTGCAGCATATCAGTAATCCTATGTTGTATAAGATGCGTCGGAATATCACCAAAGAAGACACCTATCAATTGCTCGCAAAAATTAGAGAAGAAGTGCCAGGTATTCATATTCGTACTACTTTGCTTATGGGACATCCAGGTGAAACAGAAGAAGATTTTGAGCAAGTGAAACATTTCTTAAAGGATATCCGTTTCGAGAGAATGGGGGCTTTTGCATATTCAAATGAAGATGGTACCTTTGCTTATGATAATTATAAAGATGATGTGCCAGAAGAAGTAAAGCACAGACGTGTGGATGAGATAATGGCAATTCAACAACAGATTTCAGCTGAAATTAATCAATCCAAAGTGGGCTCAGTTCTGAAAGTTATTGTTGATAGGGTTGATGGAGATTATTTTGTGGGCAGAACTGAGTTTGATTCACCTGAGGTGGATCCCGAAGTGTTGATACCAATTCAAACAAAGGGTGTGAAAGTTGGCGATTTTTATATGGCTACCATTACTTCTGCAGCTGAGTTTGATTTATACGCGATTTAAACTAATACTGAGATATAATGAATTATAAAGAACTTGTGGACTCATTGTCTGTTAAATTGAAAGTTTCTTCTGCTGAGTCGGAAGAGCTAATTCAGACCTTAGTCAAAGAAATTCAAAATCAATTGATTGATGGTAAAACTATAGGTGTTCAGGGCTTTGGCTCTCTTGAGCTGAAGAAAAAGGAGGAACGTCTTTCGGTTCATCCTGCAACTCAGGTACGCACACTTATTCCTCCGAAGTTGGTGGTGAATTTCAAACAAAGTACTTTGTTTAAATCAAAACTTAAAGAAATACGCAAATGACTAAGGATAAATTGACTATAACTGATCTGGCGTCATTGCTCGCGAGTAAATTGGAAATTAGCCAGAAGAATGCTGAGGATTTTGTTAAAATCTTTTTTGACTCAATTGAAGAGACCCTTTTGTCTAATGATCAAGTGAAAATTAAGAATCTTGGCACTTTTAAACTAAGTTGGAATGATGCTCGTAAGAGTGTTGATGTAAATACTGGAGATGAAATTGTTATTGACGGATATAATAAAGTGGTTTTTGCTCCTGATGCATCATTGAAAGAATTAGTAAATCAACCTTTTGCTCATCTTGAACCTGTAGTTATTTCCCAAGATTCATCGGTATCCGTTGCTTCTGAACCCAAAATAGATCCAAAAACAGAGGAAAAATCAGAGGTGCCTCTAAAAGTCTTGAATGAACAGGCAGATGAGATAAAAAATATTCTATCAGAAATCAATTCTATGAACGAGGTGCAAGATGCTTCTGGTTCAAAGGATGTTGTAGATGAATCACCCATAGCCTCAGATCTTGGGTCTGTAATGGAGTCAACTGTAGATGAAAGTAATTCTGCGGTTGAAGCAAAAGTAGAAACCGAAACAATAGTAGAACAAAGTAAGGAAAGACTGACTCAAAATGAGAAAACAAGTGCTGTAAAATCCAAAAGTAAAGCATGGCTTTGGTTGGTTTCTTTGTTCGTAATTATTGCTCTGGCATACTTCTTCAAAGACTCCTTAATTCCTATTAATACTCAACCTCAGGAAATTGTGGAAGAACTGCCTGCGGAAGTTATTGTCGTTGACAGTGCAATCCAGGATTCCGCCCAGCATGTTGAAGCAATCCCTGTAGATTCGTTGCAACTTTGGTTTGATTCTGATCGCGTTTATAAGGAATTCATTGGTTCTGTAAAAATGACCTCAGGAAATAGGTTGACTCTGATTTCCTTGGAAACCTATGGGGCCAAAGAATTTTGGATTTATATTTATGAGGCAAATAAGGATAATATTCCAAATCCAGACATAATATCCATAGGCCAAACGATCCGTTTGCCAAAGCTTCCTTTGTACGTTATTGATATTCAAAATCCAAAATGTGTGGAATTCGCGAAGCATCTTTCGGATGAACTAAAATCAAAAGGTAGCTGATTGTACTAAAACCTTTACTTATTATTGTAAAATCGCGTTAATAGATATTAAAACGGAATTTAACATTTAAATTTTGTCTTATATTTGTTCCACTTTTTAAACTAATAGTTCATTATATTTAAGAAATGGAACAAACTGTTGATATCAGGGAACTTAACGAGAAAATCGAAAAACAAAGTTCTTTTGTGGATACCCTAGTAATGGGTATGGATAAGATTATTGTTGGACAAAAACATTTGGTAGAATCACTGCTTATTGGTTTATTGTCTGATGGTCATATTTTACTTGAAGGTGTGCCTGGTTTGGCTAAAACTTTAGCGATTAAAACTCTTTCTGATTTAATTCAGGGGGATTTTAGTAGAATTCAGTTTACTCCAGACTTATTACCGGCCGATGTTATCGGTACTATGATTTATAGTCAGAAGAAGGAGGAATTCAATATCCGTAAGGGCCCTGTTTTTGCTAATTTAGTATTGGCTGATGAGATTAACCGTGCTCCAGCCAAAGTACAAAGTGCTTTGTTGGAAGCCATGCAAGAGCGTCAGGTTACTATCGGTGACCAAACCTATAAATTGCCTGAACCTTTCTTGGTTATGGCAACTCAAAATCCTATTGAACAAGAAGGTACATACCCTCTTCCTGAAGCTCAAGTCGATCGTTTTATGTTGAAAGTGATAATTAATTATCCTAAGAAAGAGGAAGAAAAATTAATTATTCGTCAAAATCTACTAAAATCAAAACCCGAAGTTAAAGCAGTATTAAGCCCTAAGGATATTATCGAAGCTCGTGATATTGTTCGTCAAGTTTATATCGATGAGAAAATCGAAAAATACATTGTTGATATTGTCTTTGCTACCCGTTTCCCTCAAGAATATGGTTTGAATTCCCTTAAAGAAATGATTTCATTTGGAGCATCTCCTCGTGCATCCATCAATTTGGCATTAGCTGCTCGTGCATATGCATTTATTAAACGTCGCGGATATGTAATCCCTGAAGATGTTAGAGCTGTATGTTACGATGTACTTCGTCACCGTATTGGATTAAGCTATGAGGCTGAAGCCAACAATATGACTTCGGATGAGATAATTACTGAAATCTTGAATTCTGTAGAAGTGCCTTGATAGCTAGGAATGGAAACCAGTGAAATCATAAAAAAAGTTCGAAAGATAGAGATCAAAACCAAGGGTCTGTCGAACCATATATTTGCAGGTGAATATCATTCTGCATTTAAAGGAAGGGGTATGACCTTTGCTGAAGTTCGAGAATATCAGTATGGCGATGATGTGAGATCTATAGATTGGAATGTGACAGCTAGATTTGGCCATCCTTATATAAAGGTTTTTGAGGAAGAAAGAGAACTTACAGTGATGCTGTTGGTGGATGTTTCAGGAAGCCGTGAGTTTGGTACTGTTAACCAATTGAAATTAGATGTATTCACTGAAGTGGCAGCTACAATTGCTTTTTCTACGATTCAAAACAATGATAAGGTGGGAGTCATTTTCTTTTCAGATAAAATTGAAAAATTTATTCCACCCAAAAAAGGCAAAAGGCATGTGTTGCATATCATACGCGAAATGATTGATTTCAAACCGGAAAGTCGTCAAACCAATATTGCCCAAGCGGTGAAATATTTTACAAATGCAATAAAGAAAAGATCGGTAGCATTTATTATTTCGGATTTTCAAGATGTAGAGTTTGAGAAGGAATTGACAATAGCCAATCGTAAACATGATATAGCTGCTTTACAAGTTTTTGATATACGTGAAACTGAGCTTCCCGATGTTGGGCTAGTGAAAATGAAGGATGCTGAAACGGGTAAACGAATTTGGGTGGATACTTCTGATTCGAACTTACGTAAAGCATATAAACATGCCTGGGCTGAAAGTCAATTGATTTTACAAAAGGTTTTCACTAAATCAGGTGTAGATGCTGTATCCTTGAGCACCTCAGACGATTATGTGAAAGCTTTGATGAAATTGTTTAAAATGAGGGCTTAATGTCTAATTGATGAATTCTTTTTCTTTATGAACAAACTCTATATTCTCCTATTTGCTTTATTAAGTATTAGTGCTTTTGCATCCGCAAGAGAATTGTCAGTGACTGCTTCTGTTGATTCCACACAAATTTGGATAGGTCAACAAACTGCAGTTCACTTTGAATTTACTCAGCACAAAGGAGAGAAAGTACAATTGCCTATATTTTCGGATACACTGGCTAATAATCTGGAATTGGTTGAACCTTTCAAATTGGATACTATTCCTGCAGATCAGGATATGTTGAACGTAGGTTTGCATCTATTGGTGACTTCATTTGAGGATACTTTGATTTATATAGCTCCACAAGCTTTTGTCCTTGATGGTGATACCAGTTGGTCTAATTCGATATCGTTGAAGGTGATACAACCCTTTGAAATAGATACGGCAAATGCGTCAATCGCTGATATTAAGGATGTGATGGATCCTCCGTTCAATTGGAATGCCTTGTTTAGATGGCTTTTATGGACGCTGATTGGTCTTGCTTTATTGACTGCTATCTATTTTCTGGTTAAAAAATTCATGAAGGCAAAAGATGCTTCTGCTGAAATCACTTTGGAGGATACTTTGCCTGCACATGAAGTCGCTTTGTTGAAACTTAAAAAAGTAAAAGATTCTAAAATTTGGCAACAGGAAAACCGTTCTAAAGAGTATCATACTGAAATCACCGATATCCTTCGTGAATACATAGAGCGGATTTTTGAAATTCCTGCACCTGAAATGACCTCTGAAGAAATAATAGAACATTTGAAAGATTTAAGAGTTAATCAAAAGGAAACCTGGACCGGACTTAAACAAGTATTTCAACTAGCTGATCTTGTGAAATTTGCCAAGTGGAGAGCACTTCCTGAAGAACAAGAGCTTAGTCTTAAAAATGCGTATAAGTTCGTAGAGGATACTAAAATTGAACCAGTTGTTGAAAATACCAATGCAGATGTCGTTTCATAATCCAGAATATTTATTCTTTTTGCTTTTCTTGATTCCAATTATATATTGGTACATCAAAGAGTTACATCAAGCCGATGCTAGTCTACAAGTATCGTCTCATAGTAACCTGGATAATTTTAGAAAAAGCACTAAAATTAAGTTGATTCACCTTCCATTTGTACTTCGTACATTGGCGGTGATTTTTATAACTGTTGCTCTCGCACGACCACAATCATCAAATTCATGGCGCTCTGAAAATATGGAGGGTATAGATATCATGATGGCACTCGATGTTTCGGGTACCATGCTTGCTGAAGATCTAAAGCCTAACCGATTGGAAGCTTCCAAATCAGTAGCCAATGAGTTCATAGTATCACGTCCAAACGATAATATTGGTTTGGTGGTTTTTGCCGGAGAGAGTTTTACTCAGTGCCCACTTACTACCGATCATGCTGTATTGGTCAATTTGTTTAAAGCTGTGGAGTATGATCTGATTGAAGATGGTACAGCCATTGGACTTGGTTTGGCAAACGCTGTCAATCGATTGAAAGATAGCAAAGCAAAATCCAAAGTAGTGATTCTACTTACCGACGGATCTAATAACAGAGGAGATATTGCTCCAATTACGGCAGCAGAAATAGCTCAAACTTTTGGAGTGCGTGTATATACAATTGGTGTCGGGTCCTATGGTGTGGTTAATATTCCAGTAAAAACACCTATCGGAATGCAATATCAACAAATTGAATCTGCTTTTGATGAAGAACCACTGATAAATATAGCGGATATGACTGGGGGTAAATACTTCCGAGCAACAGATAACGATAAGTTGAGAAATATCTATAAAGAAATTGATCAATTGGAGAAAACAAAGATCTCTGTAAAAGAATTTAGTAAAAAGAACGAAGAATTCTTCCTTTTTGCTCTTATTGGTTTTGCCTTGCTTTTAATAGAAATTATTCTGAGAAATAGTTATTTACGTAAAATGCCTTGATGATGTTTAGATTTGAATCTCCAGAATATTTGTTCGCCTTGCTGATAATTCCTGTAGTTGTTGGCGTATTTGTGTATAATACCATTCGTCGAAAACGAAACATCAGACTTTTTGGTAATCCTGAAATTCTTGCAGGATTGATGCCTAATGTATCTTATATTAGACCTCAGGTCAAATTTGCTATGCAGGTTGTTGCATTGATTTTACTTGTGATTGTATTGGCAAAACCTCAATTTGGAAAAAAGAAGGAAGAAGTTAAACGAAATGGTATTGAAGTAATGATAGCATTGGATATTTCAAATTCTATGCTTGCTGAGGATGTTCAACCTAGTCGTCTTTCAAAGGCCAAACAGATTTTGTCAAAATTAATTGATGAGATGAGTAATGATAAAGTGGGTTTGATCGTTTTTGCCGGTGATGCCTACACTCAACTTCCAATTACGGTAGACTATGTTTCAGCAAAAATGTTCTTGGAATCAATTCAACCTAATTTAATAGCCAGACAGGGTACTGCAATTGGATCTGCATTGGATTTGGCAATCAAATCTTTTCCATCCAATAGTACCGCTTCTAAAGCCATCATTTTGCTTACTGATGGTGAAAACCATGAAGATAATGCGGTGGAAGCTGCCAAACTTGCCAATGAAAATGATATAGTTGTTCATGTAATTGGCATGGGTAAACCCGAAGGTTCTCCAATCCCAATTCAAGGTACATTGGGTTTCAGAAAGGATAAAGATGGAAATGTGGTTGTTTCAAAATTGAATGAAGAAATGTGCCAATCCGTTGCTGCTGCTGGCCAAGGTGTTTATGTTCGTGCAGATAACAGTAATACTGCCTATAAAGTGGTCAGCAAAGAATTGGATACATTGGCCAAATCAGAAATAAGTTCACAAGTTTACTCAGATTTTAATCACCAATACCAATCTTTTGCCTTGATTGCTTTGCTTTTGTTACTGGTTGATTTCTTTGTATTTGAACGAATAAATAAAAGATTAAGTAAATTACAAATATTCAATATCAAAAATAAATTTTTAATAAAAAAATGAGAAATTTCCTTTTGATAACCTTATTGACATCTCTTTCATTTGCTTATGCACAGGAAGAGGGTTTTGACGTGCGTAAGGGTAATAAATTATATAAAGACAAGCAATATACAAAAGCTGAAATTGAATACAGAAAAGGTCTGGAAAAAAACAACAAAGCTTTTGAGGCAAATTATAACTTGGGAAATGCTTTGTTTAAACAAGAGAAATATGCTGAAGCTTTGGAACAATACTCTAAAGCTGCTTCCTTAAATACTGGGGATAAGAAAAAATTAGCTGCTGCGATGCATAATACAGGCAATGCTTTGCTTATGGATAAAAAAATTGCAGAAAGTATTGAGGCTTATAAAGCTTCTTTGAAGGCTAATCCAAAAGATGATGAAACTCGCTATAATTTGGCTTTTGCTAAAAAGCTATTGCAGCAACAACAAAATCAAGATCAAGACAAAGATCAAGACAAAAATCAAGACAAAAATCAAGACAAAAATCAAGACAAAAATCAAGATCAAAACCAGGACCAGAAGCAAGATCAACAAAAAGAACAGCAACAAAAGAATCAGTCTAAAGAAAATGGAATGTCGAAGGAACAGGCTGAACAGATATTAAATGCTTTAATGCAAAATGAGAAAGAGACTAAAGACAAAACTCAAAAAATCCCTGCTCAACGTCACTCTACAGATAAAGATTGGTAAACAGTAAACTCACTCTTATATGATGAAAAAGCTTTTATTTTTATTATTAGCTCTTATAACTCTTTCTAACTTGAGCGCAGAGGATGTTACGTTTACTGCTTCTGCTCCAGGTTCAGTAATTATGGATAAACCCTTTCAACTGCGTTATACTTTAAATGCATCTGGGGGAAAGGATTTTAGAGCCCCTGATATTAAAGATTTTGAAGTTCTTGCTGGTCCGTTTGAATCTCGAAGTTCAAGTTATCAGATTATTAATGGTAATGCTAGCTCTTCAGTTACGGTTACCTATACCTTTACCTTATTGCCAAAAACTACTGGTACATTTACAATACCTTCAGCAAGTATTCAAATAAAGGGAGAAAAATACACTTCAAGTGGAGTGTCAATAAAGGTTCTTCCTGCTGATGAAAGTGCTCCTGCGCAGCAGGGTGGTGGTCAGCAGGGCGGACAACAAAGACAAGCTCAACCTTCCGCAAATATTTCCAAGGAAAGTATTTTTATACGTTCCATTTTATCTAAATCTTCAGTTTACGAACAAGAACCAGTATTGCTTACCTACAAGATATATACTACCAATGATATCATTCAGTATAGCAATAAGTCGATGTCTGACTTTAGTGGTTTTATGAAACAAGAGGTTGAACAGGCTCCCAACAAACAATTGGCATATGAAAATTACAATGGTAAAAATTATATGACAGCTGTTCTTTATGAAGTTCTGTTGTATCCTCAGAAGGATGGTAGCTTGGAGATTGAGAAAGCTGACTTCGAAACAGTAATTCGTGTGCAAAGCAATAGGGCTGTGCGCAGTATTTTTGATGATTTTTTTGATTCTTATACCAATGTTAATAAATTAGTTAGTGCTCCTGCGACTAAGATACAAGTGAAACAACTACCTAATGGAAAGCCCTTGGATTATTCAGGCTTTGTTGGTACTTTGTCATTAACATCCAATATTACATCGCAATCGGTTAAAGTAAATGAGGCAATTACTCTAAAAATAAATTTAACAGGAAAGGGCAATATGAAAATTCTGGGAAATCCTCAAGTGAAATTTCCAGATGATTTTGAAACCTATGATCCTAAAGTGTCAAATAATTTTAAAACAAATGCAGCAGGGACTAATGGTACAAAAAGCATAGAATATATGTTTATTCCAAGACATCCGGGCGATTTTGAAATTCCATCAATAACTTTGAGTTATTTTGATTTAGCAACCAAAACATACAAAACACTTAAAACACCTACTTATAAGGTGGTTGTGCTTAAAGGTGATGGAGTTGCTGAGGAAGGTCAGGTTGTCTCAAGTTATGTGAATAAAGAACAAGTAAAGCAAATTGGACGTGATATCCGATATATACAAACTGCAGATGTAGTTTTAAAGCCTGCTCCTAAACCCATCTTTGGGACTATGTTCTTTTGGCTTTTGTATTTAGTCCCATTGATTTTTGCTGTTGTGTTGATCCTAATTTTCAGTAAATCAGCGAGACAAAACTCTGATTTGGCTTTTGTTAAAAACAGAAAAGCTAATTCTATAGCTCAGAAACGATTGAAATTGGCTGCGAGATTCCTAAAAGAAGGAAAAAAAGAACTGTATTATGAGGAAATGCTTAAAGCAATGTGGACCTATATCAGCGATAAATTGGCAATTCCTGTGGCCGAATTAACGAAGGACAAGGTTGAAGTTGAATTAAGGATGAAATCAGTTTCTGACGATAAAATTCATGCAATTATGAATGTTCTGAATACCTGTGAATTTGCACGGTATGCTCCAAACACTGGACAGGATGCAATGGGGAATTTATATAATGAAACAGTTGATATAATCAGTTCCTTGGAACAGCAACTAAAAAAATAAACATCATCATGAGAAATATCAAACAATTGTTTTTTTTGCTGCTGTTTTGCTTGACTGCAGTATCTTTAAATGCGGCTGTTAGTTCTGAATGGAAAGCTGCAAATGATGCCTATGCTAAAGGTATATATGCTGAATCGATTCGATTGTATGAGCAATTGTTGCTTTCTCAAGGTGAATCTCCAGAACTATATTACAATTTAGGAAATGCATATTTCAAGTCTAATGAAATTGCGAAGTCAATTCTAAATTATGAGAAAGCTCTACATTTGTTTCCACTATATGAAGATGCTTCAGTGAATTTAGAACTTGCCAATCAGAAAATTGTAGATAATTTGGAAGATGCAGAAAGCTTTTTTATCCGTAAATGGTATGAAATTCTAGTGAAATTGTTACCGTCTAATCTTTGGGTTGTGGTTAGTGTGACCTTTTTTATTCTAACTTTAGTAATGAGCTTTTTCTTTTTATTCTCAAATTCAATTGTAGTTAGAAAAATAGGGTTTTATATAGGAATGATTGCTTTGATAATTAGTGTGTCTACTTTTGTTTTTGCAGGAACTAGAAAGAACCAGGAAATAAATCGTGAACATGCGATAATAATGTCTGGGGTTGTTGCTGTAAAGAGCTCACCAGATAAAAGTGGAACTGATCTTTTTCAGCTTCATGAAGGTACTAAAGTTAAAATTACAGGACAGTTAGGCGAATGGGTCGAAATACACTTGATCAATGGTAATGTGGGTTGGATGGAATTGAAACACCTGGAAAAAATCTAATGGAATTTATTAAAGAGCTAGTTCAACTAGATACGCAACTATTTCTTTTTCTAAATGGTTTACATCATCCTGTTTTGGATTTTTTTATGTACACCATCAGTTTGGTTTGGGTGTGGATTCCATTTTACTTGACAGTACTTTTTTTGCTCATTAAAAAAAATAAATCGCCACAAGTCTATTGGATGATTTTCATGTTGATTCTTGCTGTTGCCCTAAGTGATCAAATCTCATCCATAATAAAACAATCAGTTGAACGATGGAGACCTAGCCGTGATGAGTCACTCATTGGTTTAGTACATACAGTGTATGGTTATGTAGGTGGGAGATACGGCTTTGTATCTGCACATTCTGCAAACACTATGAGTTTTGCTTTATTGACCTCTTTGTTTTTCCGAAACCAGACTTACACACTGTCAGTGTTCAGTTGGTCTATACTGGTTTCATATTCCCGGATTTACCTAGGTGTTCACTATCCAGGGGATGTACTTGGTGGTTGGATATTGGGTCTATTGATAGCACTGTTGCTAACTTGGATTTTTGTTCGAAAGTTGAAATTGGTAAAAGTGAATTTACCATTTAAGAATTCCTGATTTTTTTAGCGAGAACATCACTCCAAAGTTGTTTTCGAGGATTTCACCTCGGTCATAAGCAATTTTGATTCCAATTCCTAATTCCGATATTTGTTTATCAATTTCAATCATAAAAGCTTGATTGGATGATTTCGGAAGTTGAAGATTTGGGTAATAGGTCATAAAAGTAGCAAATAGTTTATAATTAAAACCTTTAGTACTCCCAAGCAAACCCCAATGATGTGTCCTTAAGTCATTATAATAAATGCTTGTATAGTTCCAAGGATTGTATGAAGGTGAAAGAACGGTGGGGTTTGTCAAAGTGCGTCCTGCATAACTCCAACCCATTGGATATGCTCCAACAAAATAGCTATCGCTACCACCAAATACTATTCCATCTTTATCGTGCCAAGGCCCGGATTGATCCAATGTTTGTATGAATTCATAAGCAATCTTCTGAATTATTGGAAGTTTCTTGTTTTCAATAGTCATTCCCCATAAACCGTCCTTCCAATTGATGGCTAACCAAGGTAAACGAATTGGACTATCTTCATTGATAGTCTGCCAATAGGCATTTAGATTAAAATTTCCAATTTTACCCTGGTATTGCAAATGTTGAGATACTAAATGATTGCCCAGTCTGTTGATTTGGTCACTTGTTGTAGCGTCTTCACCTCCATGTCCAGCAAAAAATACGATTTTGTAATTGGTCCAATTTACAGGTTGTATGCCATATCCAGGCAATTCACCACCCCACTGTGCTGCATGGTCAAAGCCATAAGCTATGCTATGTCCAAGGCTGTTGCCAATTCTTAATGCAATGTATTTATGATGTAATAATACATTCTTTGAGTTTGAAGAGTTTTGAAACCAACCGTGAACTATACCTCCCTTCAGGTCAATCAGTCCATATGTAAATGGAATAGCTGTGTAATCAAAAATTCCAGCATGGATTTGGGGAATGGGCTTGAAGTTGTCAGAAAATAAAAACCCACCTGAGCTTAATTCAGTGTCTTGTGGACCAATATGTTGTTGATTTGCTCCTATGATTAAGTTTGTAAATCCTAATTTACCTTCCAAATAGAATTCTTGGAATCTGTTTCTTACTCCCTGAGTTGTAAGCTGGTTTAAATAACTAGTTTTAAATCCATAGTCAAATAAGGCAGCGGCTTTATTCAATGGTTTACTCAGACTGATTAAGGTTGAGTTGCTAATTGGTGCATCAGATATGATATCGTAGTTGTTGTGCTGTATCCAAAATGCTGATCTGGATGCTGAATTTGCACTTGACCATAGTTCTACTGAATATTCAATTGAGTCTAGACCCAAAGACCTAATGGATTGTGAGAAAATATGCGTGACAGCAAGAATGCTGATGCCAATCAATACCAACTTGTAATATGAGTTTTGATCTTTCGTTTTCATTCGTCTACTTTTAATGGTTCAAAACACCACAAATCATTCAATACTAAACTGTCGTTTTCTCCAAAGCCAATAAATACTTTGTTTCCGTGTACAAACTGGATCGCATTTTCTCTATTGCCGTTGGGTAACTCACCTCTTTCATACCATCTGTCTTTGGAAGCGTCGTATTCGTAAATGTCATTTCTGATTTCTCCGCCTGTAAATTTACCACCCCAAAATCTTCCTGTACCCAAGAAAAACCTGCCTCCTATGCTAAATGATAGTGCATTTACTCTTCCTTTATCAGGCATATATTCCTTTTTCTCCCAGCTGTCTGTTTCCGGAAAATATTCCCACCAGTCATTCTCATCCCAACTAGCCCAACCTGTGCCTACAAAGATTCGGTTTCCATCTGTACATCCTGCTGCCGAAGCTCTTTTGTACCCAGGGAAATCCTTGAGTTTGGTCCATTTATTTTCAATGGGATTGTATTTAAAACAAGAACTACTGAACCCTGAACTACTTATCAAATGTGATTCAAAACCATGAACTACATATATTTCACGATTATGAACGAATGAAACACAATTGTTTGTAGTACTTTGGGGAAAATCGGCGAGTCTAGTCCATTGTGAACTACTGGGGTTGAACTTATAAAAATCCTTTAAATATCCTTCGATAGCCCAACCTGATTTTGGATTATAACCTAGTCCAATATATGCTTCGCTGTCTATTACTTCAGCAATTGAATTAATTCGTGCAATTCCGGGAAATGTATCTCTAAGAGTCCAAGTGTTATTATGGATATCGTATTTCCAGAAATCTTTAAGTGGGGTGGAATTTCGACCCAATCCAATAAAAGCTGAATCTTCTATCACAAAAGCGACACCACATGCGCGTCCGTTGTTACTTAGCTCGGCTAGTCTCTCTGGACTGATGGGAGGGTAGGGGGAAGGATAGTCTATGACGATGCAGGAACAAAAAAAAACAACTAATGTAATCAGTGTTGAATTTTTGATTAGTGAGAAATTAATAGTTGGCATGGTACGATAAAATGTGTTAAATTCTGACTTCTACCCCTTGGTTTTTAAGATATCCCTTTAAGGCTGGAATTTCAATTTCCTTGTAATGAAAAATGCTGGCAGCAAGGGCAGCATCTGCTTTACCTTGATTAAATACATCGACAAAATGTTCCATTCTACCTGCACCACCACTTGCAATTACAGGAACATTGACGAGCTCTGAAACTTGACTGGTTATATCTAGAGCGAATCCATCTTTACATCCGTCATGATTCATAGACGTTAATAGTATCTCACCGGCACCTAATTCCACTGCACGTTTTACCCAGTCAAGTGTTCTCAATTCAGTTGCAATTCTACCTCCATTCAGATAAACATACCATTGTCCATCTTCATGTAGTTTGGTATCTATGGCTAAAACTACACATTGACTACCAAATTCTTTGGCTAAATCGTAAATCAATTGTGGATTTCTGACTGCAGATGAATTGATGGAGATTTTATCTGCACCACAACTTAAAAGGATTGAAACATCTTCTACACTTGAAATTCCGCCACCTACAGTAAATGGTATATTGATGTGTTGAGAGATTCTTTGAACAAGCTCTGAAAGCGTTTTTCTTTTCTCATGAGTTGCTGTAATGTCAAGGAACACTAATTCGTCTGCTCCCATTTTTGCATAAAGTGCTCCAAGCTCAACAGGATCCCCCACACTTTTAATATCTAAAAAATTGATACCTTTTACGGTTTGACCGTCTTTAATGTCTAAACAGGGTATTATTCGTTTTGCAAGCATTCTAATTAATTTATGCGATCTAAATTTTATTCAATTCTCAAGGCTGACTTTTCTTCATTCCAAGTTCCCAGTTTCACAATTTCAACCTGGTTTATCTTGCTTTTATCCAAATTAGCTTGAACTTTGATGTAATTGGATGTAAATCCTTCCATGTATTCGCCATGAGAACGACTCTCCCATAGAACTGGGTAGGTTTTTCCTATCTGACTTTCATAAAATTCCTTGGTTTTCTTGTCAGAAAGTAAATGCAAAATATCACTGCGTCTTTTCCTTTCTGGAATAGGATTGTGTTGTTCAATTTGCAACATACGGGTTCCAGCTCTCTCAGAATATGTAAATACATGCAGTTGAGAGATGTCCAGACTATCGATGAATTGGCAGGATTGATCGAATAATTCTGTCGTTTCACCATGAACTCCTACAATCACATCTACTCCTATAAATGCATCAGGCATCAAGGATTTAATTTTATTAACCTTGTGTGCAAATAATTCACGATTGTATTTGCGCTTCATTAGTTCAAGCACTTCATTGGTGCCTGATTGTAAGGGAATGTGAAAATGTGGCATAACCCTTTTGCTGGTAGCGACATATTCTATAATTTCGTCAGTCAGTAAATTTGGCTCGATAGATGAAATCCTGAAGCGAACATCCTCTTCTATATTGTCAAACGCTTTAACTAAATCAAAGAAACTTTCAGTAGTTCCTTTGCCAAAATCTCCGATGTTAACGCCTGTCAAAACTATTTCCTTAGCACCTTGCGCTATCGCTTCTTTGGCTATATTGATTGTATCTTCTACGCTTGCACTGCGGCTTCTTCCTCTGGCAAAAGGAATGGTACAATAGGTGCAGTAATAATCACATCCGTCCTGTACTTTGAGAAAATAGCGGGTTCTATCATCTTTAGAACAAGAAGGTTTGAAAGTCTTGGTCCGTTTTATTTCCTCACGATGAATTTCCGTTTCAGAGCCGGGAGTGTACTCCCTTAGATATTCTAGTACACTAAATTTTTCATTGGAACCAAGCACAATGTCAACCCCTGGAATGCCAGCAACCTCCTCTGGCTTTAATTGAGCATAACAACCAGTAACGACAGTTACAGCATTTGGGTTTTGTCTAACAAATCGACTGATTGCTTGTCTACCTTTTCTGTCGGCAACATCGGTTACAGAACAGGTGTTGATAACAACTACATCTGCTTCTTCACCTGATTTAACTTTGACAAAACCTTCTTCTTTCATCCTTTTACCAATGGCAGAAGTTTCGGCAAAATTAAGTTTGCAACCTAAGGTGTGGAATACTACTTTTTTGTTGTTGAATACGGAATGATCTATCATTTTAAAAAATAATGGAGTGCAAAGTTAGTGATTTTATGTCGATTTCACCTTCTTTGTACTCCAATTTTAGGATTGTATTACAATTGATTAGTCTATAAATTCAATGAAATCTTCACTACTGCGTCTAACTTTTGAAAGTTTGTGATTCCAATCAGTTTCAGGATTTCTATACCCTATAGCCATTATACAAGTTGATGCAAGGTTCTTTGAACCTAGGTCAAGCAGATTATCTAGTTTGCTTTTGCTAAAACCCTCAATTGGCACAGAGTCAACTCTTTCGTGTGCAGCTGCAACCAAAGCAAAGCCAAGTGCTATGTAGGTTTGTTTGAAGGCCCATTCGAAGTTTGCTTCATCACCTTGACTAAGAACCATATCCATCATGTTGCGGTATGCATCTACTTTCTCTTTGGTGAGTGAAGGACGAGTTGTTCTTATTATATCAAAATATTGATCAACAAATTCTTTAGTTATTGTTTTGTAAGCAGCAAATATTAAAATTTCAGATGAATTTGGAAGTTGTGGCTGTCCTGAAGCCGCAATTTCAAATATTTTGTTTTTTAATTCTTGATTGCGTACTACCAATACTTTAAAAGGTTGCAATCCCATGGATGTAGGTGCAAGTCTAGCTGATTCCAAAATGATGTTAAGTTTCTCATCTGAAACTCTTTCGCCATTCATTTGCTTGGCGGCGTATCTCCAATTTAATGATTCTATTAATGACATATATGCTTTTGATTTGTTATAAGACCGTTAAACACTTTTAGGATGAAATTGTTCGATAATTTTGAATTTAAAAGTGTAACTTTGTAAACTTTTTGGAATTGAAAAAGTTATAGTTTTCAAAAAGTTAATTAAAAATTTGGATATGTTATATACAATCACTAAAACCTATGATAATCTGAAAGCTGCTCATCGTCAGTGGAGACACAAGGGGCATTGTCATTTTGTACATGGTGAAAATTGGAGGCTGGATATTACCTTTGGTGCTGATGTGTTGGATGAGCAACAGTTTGTGTATGATTTTGGAGGTTTAAGACCGTTGCGTGCTAAATTAGAACAACTATTTGATCATACTTTATTGATCGACAAGGATGATCCTGAGAGAGCTTATTTTGAAGATATGCACAACAGGGGATTAGCTGATGTGAGATTTGTGCCATCTGCAGGTGCTGAAGGACTTTCAAGGTGGATATTTGAATTGGCCGATGAATATATTCGTGAAACTACCAATGACCGTGTGAGATGCATGTCTGTAGTGGTATATGAAGATTCTAAAAACAGTGCTCGCTATGTCGCACAATAATACGATGCTTCCCATTTACGAAACTTTCTATGCTTTCCAAGGGGAGGGTACCTATATAGGTTGTGCTGCATTTTTTATTCGTACTTATGGATGTCCTGTTCAGTGCGATTGGTGTGATTCTGCAAATACCTGGAAAAAAACAGCTGACTCCTTGCCAATGTATCGTATGGATGTTGAACTGTTGGCTCAGAAAGCTTTGCAATCGGGGAGTCAAATTGTGGTAATCACTGGTGGGGAACCAACCATTCATGATTTGCATCCGTTGACTGATGCATTGCATGCCAAGGGATTAAGGGTGCATCTGGAAACCTGTGGAACTTTCCCCATTAAAGGGCAATTTGATTGGATAACTTTAAGTCCAAAATGGAAAGCATTGCCAATCCCGGAAAATATTAAGAAAGCAGACGAATTTAAAATTATTGTTGAAGATGAATTCTCTGTTGAGCGTTGGTGGAAAGTTCTAGAAAACGATTTCCCTTCGGATTCAGTTAAAAATAAAAAACCAATTATTTGGTTGCAGCCCGAATATCAGACCTTGTTGAACGATCCAACTCTTTTGGATAAAATAACTGAATCTGTCAAACTGAACCCTGAACGATTCCGTGCTGGAGTTCAACTGCACAAGCTTTACAGATGTGATGAATTAGATCCGGATAGTAAAAGTCCAGCCTTGCCCAAGTAAGGTTTTTTTTGTATTTTTGTCTTCCATTTCGGGAGAAAATCCCTCAATTTTTTCAATATTACCATTATGTTTGAATCACTAAGTGAAAGATTAGAAAGATCATTTAAGATACTTAAGGGCGAAGGTAGAATAACAGAAATCAATGTGGCTGAAACATTGAAAGATGTGCGTAAAGCTTTATTGGATGCCGATGTAAATTATAAAATTGCCAAAACTTTTACAGACACAGTAAAAGACAAAGCCATGGGGCAAAATGTGTTGACCTCTCTTAAGCCAAATCAATTGATGGTTAAGATTGTTCATGATGAACTTGCATTGTTGATGGGTGGTTCCAGTGTGGATATTAACCTTAAAGGGAGTCCAAGCATCATTCTTATGTCTGGTTTGCAAGGTTCAGGAAAAACAACTTTCTCTGGAAAATTAGCTAACCATTTAAAGAATAAAAAGGGTAAAAATCCGCTCTTGGTAGCTTGTGATGTATACCGTCCAGCTGCAATTGAACAGTTGAAAGTGTTGGGTGAGCAGTTGCAAGTTCCAGTGTATTCAGATATAGAAAATAAAAATCCAATTGCAATTGCTGAAAATGCGATCAAACAGGCGAAGCTGTATAACAATGATGTCGTTATTATAGATACAGCAGGTCGTTTGGCTATAGATGAAGCAATGATGGCTGAAATTGCAGCAATTAAGAAAGCTGTAAAACCAAACGAAATTCTGTTTGTCGTGGATTCTATGACCGGTCAGGATGCAGTTAATACCGCAAAAGAGTTTAACGATACACTTGATTTTGATGGTGTTATCTTGACAAAACTGGATGGTGATACACGTGGTGGTGCTGCTCTGTCAATTCGTCAGGTAGTTGATAAGCCAATTAAATTTGTTGGTACTGGTGAAAAGATGGATGCTTTGGATGTTTTCCACCCTGAGCGTATGGCCGATCGAATTTTGGGTATGGGAGATATCGTTTCTTTGGTTGAAAGAGCACAGGAGCAATATGATGAAGAAGAGGCGAGAAGATTACAGAAGAAAATTGCAAAAAATCAGTTTGATTTCAATGACTTTATTTCTCAAATACAGCAAATAAAGAAAATGGGTAATATCAAAGATTTAGCAGCAATGATTCCTGGAATGGGTAAGGCATTGAAAGATGTGGATATTGATGATAATGCTTTTAAAGGAATTGAAGCAATAATTCATTCTATGACACCTAAGGAAAGAGAAAACCCATCTTTGTTAAATGGAAGTCGTAAGCAACGTATTGCTGCTGGTAGTGGAACCACCATAGTTGAAGTGAATCGTTTATTGAAACAGTTTGATCAAACAAGCAAAATGATGCGTATGGCTACTATGCAACAAGGTAAATTAAAACTTGGAAAACGTCGTTAAAATGTATAAAATTATAGATGGAAAGGCTATTGCCGACCAAATTAAATCAGAGATAGCTAATGAAGTTGATGCAATAGTAGCTGGTGGTGGAAAAAGACCACATTTAGCTGTAATTATTGTTGGTCACGATGGTGGTAGTGAAACCTATGTTGCTCATAAAGTAAAGTCTTGTGAACAGGTTGGTTTTGTGTCAACAAAGATTGCTTTGGAAAGCGATACTACCGAGGAGCAGCTTTTGGAGAAAATTTCAGAATTAAACAATAGTGCTGATGTGGATGGTTTTATTGTACAGTTACCACTTCCAAAGCATATTTCAGAACAGAAAGTAATAGAGGCCATTGACTATAAAAAAGACGTGGATGGTTTTCATCCCATCAATGTGGGTCGTATGACCATTGGTTTGCCTTGTTATGTGTCGGCAACTCCAGCTGGGATAGTTGAACTTCTGAAACGATATGAAATACCAACTGCAGGAAAAAACTGTGTTGTGATTGGTCGAAGTAATATAGTTGGTAAACCCGTAGCGTCCTTAATGATGCAAAAAGGATATCCTGGTGATGCGACAGTGACTGTGGCACATAGCCGAACAAAGAATTTGAAAGAAATCTGTCTGGAAGCAGATATTATTATTGCTGCTCTTGGTTCTCCTGAGTTTTTGAAAGCTGAAATGGTGAAAGAAGGTGCTGTGATTATAGATGTTGGTACCACAAGAGTTGTTTCCAGTGAAACAAAATCTGGATTTAAATTGAAAGGCGATGTCGCTTTTGATGAAGTGGCCCCAAAAGCTTCATACATTACTCCAGTTCCAGGGGGTGTAGGACCAATGACTATAATATCTTTGCTTAGAAATACTTTGTTGGCAGGAAAAAAAGAAATTTACGGATAAAATCAAATGAGTCTTACCATCTTTCATGTGCCAGATTTGAGTCTAGGGATTCTTTCGGAAGAAGAGTCTATGCACGCTGTAAAAGTTTTGCGATTGAAAGAAGGTGAGATGATAGCACTAGTAGATGGTGCAGGTGTATATTGTGAAGCAAAAATCATTTTGGCACATCCCAAGCGTTGTGCTTTCGACATAATTTCTTCTGTTGAAAATTTCAATAGAAGAAATTTTTATTTACACATTGCTATTGCTCCTACCAAAAACATAGAAAGATTGGAGTGGTTTCTTGAAAAAGTGACTGAAATTGGTGTGGACGAGATAACGCCGATATTGTGTCAAAACTCTGAACGAAAATTGGTTAAACAAGAAAGACTCGAGAAAATAATTGTTTCTGCATGCAAACAATCAATCAAAGCTCAATTCCCTGTCTTAAATTCATTAACTCCCTTGACCCAATTGCTAAAAAACTCGGATGAAGAGGATAAATTGATTGCACATTGTTGGGAAGGGGAGAAGCAGAGCTTAAATATTCACACATCTTTAAGAAATAAGATTCTAATTTTGATTGGACCTGAGGGTGATTTTTCAAAAGAAGAAGTAGAATTAGCAGAATCACTAGGATTTTGTTCTGTCAGTCTGGGTGAGAATAGGCTTCGTACTGAAACGGCAGGAGTATTTGCCTGTTCCATATTAAATTTCTTAAAAGCATAAAAAAGGCTATCGTAACTAAACGATAGCCTTTAATTTATATTAAGAATGCTTATTTTCTTTTAGCCAGAAGTTCTTTGATCAAAACTGGAATTTCAGCAGGTAATTTTGCTACAGGAACGCCAACTGCTTCAAAAGCTGCGATTTTTTCCTCAGCAGTTCCACTGCCGCTAGAGATGATGGCTCCAGCATGTCCCATTCTTTTTCCAGGAGGTGCTGTTTGGCCAGCAATAAAGGCTACTACAGGTTTTGTTACATGATCTTTGATGAATTGAGCTGCACGTTCTTCGGCATCTCCACCAATTTCACCAATCAAAACAATAGCTTCTGTTTCAGGGTCATCCTGGAACATTTGAAGAAGTTCTTGGTAGTACAATCCGGCAACTGGGTCACCACCAATACCTACGCAGGTACTTTGACCTAATCCGGCTTCAGATAATTGATTAACCATTAAATAAGTCAAAGTTCCACTACGACTCATTAGACCAACATTCCCTTTCTTGAAGATTGATGCTGGTAGAATGCCGATCAATGATTCTCCCGGAGTGATTAATCCAGGACAGTTTGCTCCAATCAGTTTAACGCCTTTTCTTTCCAGATAATTTGTAGCTTTAACCATATCCAAGGTTGGTACGCCTTCAGAGATGCAGACAACCAATTCAACACCGCCGTCTGCTGCTTCAAGGATAGCCTCGCCAGCCAAAGGTGCAGGTACGAAAATGATGGATACTGTTGCACCAGTAGCATTCACTGCTTCTTCTACTGTGTTGAAAACCGGAACACCAAGAACTTCCTGGCCTCCTTTGCCTGGAGTAACGCCGGCAACGATTTTTGTGCCATAATCCAACATTTTGGATGTGTGAAAACTACCATCTCTACCGGTAATTCCCTGTACTAATACTTTTGTATCTTTATTTATTAATATACTCATTGTTGTGATTTTAAATTGTTGGAAATTAAGCTTTGCTCATTTTGATTGCTGCTTGAGCTGCTTCGCTAAGAGTTTTAACAACCGGAAGATTCTTTTCTGCGATTATTTTTAATCCTTCTTCAGCATTCGTACCAGACAATCGGATTACAATCGGAATTTCGACTTTCATTTGGTCTAATGCGGTGATTAGTCCTCTAGCCACATCATCACAACGGGTAATTCCACCAAAGATGTTGATCATGATCGCTTTTACATTTTTATCAGAAAGCAATAAATTCATTGCATCGATCACTTTTTGAGGATTTGAACTGCCCCCAATATCAAGGAAGTTGGCTGGGCTACCTCCAAAGTGTTTGATAACGTCCATGGTTGCCATGGCTAAACCAGCGCCATTTACCATACAGCCAATGTTTCCATCCAAACGAATATAAGATAATCCTTTCTCTTTTGCTTCAAGTTCTTTCTTTTCGTCTTCGTCTGGCTCATTGATTGCTTCAATTTCTTTCTGACGATACAATGCATTGTCGTCAAAATTCATCTTGCCATCAATTGCAAGAACTTGTCCGCCAGGTACTATTACCAATGGGTTGATTTCCGCTAAGGATGAATCTGTTTCAATGAAAAGTTTATAAAGCTTTTTAAATATATCAGCAGCCTGTTTTACAAGATTAATGTCCGTAAATAATTTGAAAGCAATCTTTCGAGCTAGAAAATCAGACATGCCTAAACTTGGGTCAATCGGAACTTTGATAATTGCATCTGGATTTTCTTTGGCCACTTCCTCAATTTCAACCCCTCCTTCTGCACTTGCCATAAATAGAACGGATTTGGTGTTACGGTCAATGGTTAAACCAACGTAATACTCTTTCTGGATATCAACGGTATCACAGACGATTACTTTTTCAACAGTATAGCCTTTGATGTCCATACCTAGAATTTTTTGAGCAGCTTCAACTGTACCTTCTACTGATTTAGCAAGTTTAACACCACCTGCTTTACCTCTTCCACCAGCTAAAACTTGCGCTTTTACCACTCTCATGGATGTGAATTTTTTAGCTGCTGCTTCAGCCTCTTCTACACTGTGGCATAGGATGTAATTGTTTACAGGAATTCCGTAGTCCTGAAACAGTTGTCTTGCCTGGTATTCGTGAATTTTCATAAAATATATATTTATTTGATTTTAAATTATTAACATTACACCAAAGGTATAAAAAACCTATAATTGCTCCACAAAGGAAATGCGAAAATATCCTAAATTAAAGCAATTATAATATTGTAATTGTTTTAAAGACTAATTATGGTGATGTTGGTCGCAACTAGTCTTGCCTTGAGCCTTTAAATTTTGAGTGATTTCCCTACGCATACTGCATCCATCGCAACCATCGCAAATGGAGTTTTTTGACTTTTTGCGAAGACTTTTTATTACCGAATATATTGTGTAAATAAGAGCTCCGGCAATGATAAGATATACCACTATTAACTGTAACACCTCCAATTAACAATTTAATATAAAAAAGGTTCAATTAAATTTGGAAATTATTCCAAATTTAATTGAACCTAGTAAAATTGATCAGAATTTTATCTTTTTTCTAATAAAACTATATTTTCAACATGGTGAGTATGTGGAAACATATCTACTGGTTGAACAGCTATAATCTTGTATTGGGAGTCTAATAGGCTAAGGTCTCTAGCCTGTGTAGCAGGGTTGCAGCTTACATATACAATTCTCAATGGAGATGCATGCAGGATTGCTTCTATCACATCATTGTGCATGCCTGCTCTAGGTGGGTCAGTGATGATAACATCAGGTTTTCCGTGCTTGGCAATGAATTCTGTGGTAAGAATATCTTTCATATCACCGGCGTAGAATAGGGTGTTGTCTAGTTTATTGATAGATGCGTTTAGTTTTGCATCTTCAATTGCTTCGGGTACATATTCAATTCCTATCACTTGTTTTGCTTGATGCGCTACGAAGTTTGCTATTGTCCCTGTACCAGTGTATAAATCGTACACAACTTCACTGCCGGTGAGTCCAGCAAATTCTCTGGTTTTGCTGTAGAGTTGATATGCTTGTTCTGAATTTGTTTGATAGAAAGATTTCGGACCAATTTTAAACTTCAAATCTTCCATTTGTTCAAAGATATGGTCATTTCCATGAAACACTTTGACTTCTTGATCTGTAATGGTGTCATTTGCTTTCGAATTGATTACATACAGCAAAGCTGAAATTTGTGGGAATTTTTCATGCAGCATTTGAAGTAATGATTCTCTTGCCGTAATGTCTTCTTTAAAAAACACAACAATTACCATTAATTCTCCGGTTGTTGAAGTACGGATGATCATTGTTCTTAAAAATCCTTCTTGTTTTCTTAAATCAAAAAAATCAAAATGATTTTGATGAGCATAATCTCTGATTTCATTTCTGATTTGATTTGAAATGTCGTCCTGAAGCCAGCATTTCTTGATATCTAAAACCTTATCGAACATGCCAGGAATGTGAAACCCAACACCATCCATGGTTTCATGCGGCTCATCTTGCATTTCCTCTGATGTTAGCCATTTTTTATTAGAAAAAGTGAATTCTAGTTTGTTTCTGTAGAATACAGTTTTTTCTGAACCCAAAATTGGATAAATCTCAGGAAGTTCCACTTTGCCAATTCTGGTCAAATTGTCAATAACCTGTTGCTGCTTGAATGCAAGTTGTTCAGGATAAGGAAGCATTTGCCATTTGCATCCCCCGCATATTCCGAAATGTTGACAAACAGGTTCAATTCTGTTTGACGCAAATTGATGGAATTTGACAGCTCTGGCTTCCAAAAAAGCACTTTTCTTTTTAGTTACCTGTAGATCTACAATATCTCCGGGAACCACATGGGGAACAAATACAACTTTTTCGTTAAACCGAGTAATTGATTTGCCTTCTGCAGCTATGTCAGTTATTATTGCATTCTCGATGATGGGATGTGGACGTCTGTTTTTTGCCATAATAAATTAAAAAGGTAGATCGCTTCCTTCACTAGATGGGATTGCATCAAAAGGGGGTGGTGTGTTGTAGTCTGCTGCTCCAACAGTATCTGCGCTTATTGCAGCTTTTTCAACTTTCCATGCACGTACGGATGTGAACCAACGTCCATTCCATTCGCGACTCTCTACATCGAAACTAACTGTTACCTGATCGTCAATTGCTATTGGAAACTGATCAATTTTTGCTCCAAATAAATTGAAACATACTTTTTTTGGATATTGATCTTGCGTTTCAAGTACGTAATCTTGTGATCTCCATGGTCCGTTCTTTCCTTCGCCTGTTTGCATCGCCAAAACGGCTATGATTTTTCCTGCTATTTCCATTTTTAAATTAATTTATTTGTTAAAGCTTACAAAGTTAAAATAAAAATCTATCTTTTTAAATTTAAAATTCAAAAAAAAACTATTGAAAATGAGTCTTTGGAAACAGAATATAATTTAGAAAAAAATGTAATTTTTTATATTCCTGATATTACTGATTTGGCAGAATTTATTTTCATTCTAATTACTTGTTTATGTAAGCTTATCTTGTTGAATTTGAATAATTTGTAATCTTTGGATAGCAAATTGAAAATAATTGGTTAATCCTTTTGAAAAGACAATGAGTTTTTGTAATTTTGCAGTCGATTTTTGAAAACTCAATTTTAAAATTTTATAAAATGATTAAAGTAGGTATCAATGGTTTTGGCCGTATCGGACGTTTGGTGTTCCGTGCTGCTCAAGAAAGAAACGATGTTCAGGTCGTTGCAGTAAATGATCCATTTCTTGATTTGGATTATTTGATTTATATGTTGCAGTATGATACTGTACATGGTAAATTCAACGGAACTGCTGAAAACAAAGATGGTAAATTGTTCGTTAATGGTAAAGAAGTTGCTTTCTTTGCTGAAAAAGATCCAGCTAACATTGGATGGGGTGCTTCAGGTGCTGACTATGTAGTTGAATCAACTGGTGTTTTCACTACTATCGATAAAGCTAAAGCTCACCTTGCTGGTGGTGCAAAAAAAGTAGTTATCTCTGCTCCATCTAACGATGCTCCTATGTTTGTTTGTGGTGTGAATTTAGATTCATATACTGCTGATATGGATATCGTGTCAAACGCATCTTGTACTACCAACTGTCTTGCTCCACTTGCAAAAGTTATCAATGATAACTTCGGTATTGTAGAAGGTTTGATGACAACTGTACATGCTGCTACAAATACTCAAAAAACTGTAGATGCTCCTTCTGCTAAAGACTGGAGAGGTGGTCGTTCTATCTTAGGTAACATCATTCCATCTTCAACTGGTGCTGCTAAAGCTGTAGGTAAAGTAATTCCTGCATTGAATGGTAAACTTACCGGTATGGCTTTCCGTGTACCAACTGCTGACGTTTCTGTAGTTGACTTGACTGTACGTCTTGAAAAAGCTGCTTCTTACGATGAAATCAAAGCTGCTGTTAAAGCTGCTTCTGAAACTTCAATGAAAGGTATCCTTGGTTATACAGAAGATTCAGTTGTTTCAACTGACTTCACTACTGATTCACGTACTTCTATCTTTGATGCTGGTGCAGGTATCGCATTGAATGGTAACTTTGTGAAATTAGTTAGCTGGTATGATAATGAGTGGGGTTATTCAAACAAAGTTTTGGATTTGATCGCTCACATGGAAACTGTGAAATAATCTACTTTCCTGATATAAAAAAAGCCCGTAAGGGCTTTTTTTATGCTTGTAAAAGTATTACAATTTCACTATGTAATTTATTCCAATTGTTTTGTTGCTAGTCCAGTCTCCTACAATATAGTAGTTGGGTCCAGGTACAACCATTTCAAATCCACTTCTTTCGTTGGAATACATTCCATAAAGTTCGATGCTGTTTTTCTTGTTTATTTTGTATTCCAGCCCCAATGTATATTTCAGTTTGGAGAAAAAAGGATTTGCAATGTCTGGATCATTCATTAGAATATAAGATTCAAAAGCAAAAGATGGATCTATTTTGCATTTTGGAATATTGTATTCAATTTTGAGTCTGTTCCTAACAGTGAAATCTGGATTAATTCTTGCGAAATTCGTGTCACCATTTTGTTTGATCCTGTCTTGGTCGTTCTTGAAGGTGGCTTGAGCTCTTTCTCTAAGTGACAAAGTGAAATCTCCAATATCTAATTTGTATGAGAGTTGACCTTGGAATCGATGTCTCGGTTGCATCCAAACCCTTGCACTGTCTACTCCTAAAGACGAGAAGCCCCAACTGTAAGAATCCTGAACTTTCTGATATTCATAGCCAATACCCAATTTGAAATTTTTGAAAAGTTCATAATCAGCACCAGTTCCTATAATATAACGTTCTGTTTCACTGGTAAAGCCAAGTGTTCTATATTCTGTTTCTATGCCAATGCTCAACTTCTTAGTTAGATCAGTTTCTATCCCCAAGCCAGTTCTAAATCCTCCGGGTTCTTCCTGTGATTTGAGTCCAGAGCTTAGTGCAATTGTCAAGAATAAAATTCCAATTGATTTTTTCATTAAGAGTATGTGAATTAATTGTAATAGTATACATTAATCACACAAACATCTTTAAGATAGTCAATCTGCTCGATGCTTATGCGATGAACATTCAAACCAGTTCTTTCTTTTATTTGAGCAATTAAAGTTGCTTCGTTTTCAGGTTGAATATAATTGATATCTTCCCAACGAATAGTTTTAACAGATTCTTTCTTTAGGATCAATTTTGTGTCTAAAATCAATGTAGCAATAAATATAACACCACCGATAATCAATAATTCATATATATCCATCGGAATAGAGCTGATAAGACCTAATGCAATAAATATAAATAAGTAGGTCATGTCTTTAATATGGATGCCTGAGGTGCGGTATCTCAACATTGAAAATACTGCAAATAGCCCAAATGCTGCTCCCATGGATATTTTTACTGTGTTCAACACAAATGTTAACATAAAAATGGTGATATTGAATGTGATGAATGTGAAAATAGTGTCCATTTTTTTGTAATTCGGATAGTAAATTGCAAAAATGATCAAAAGCATAAATGCGATATTTACTGACAAACGAACAAAGAAAGCAGTGTCAATTTCCACTTTTTTGTTGTCTTTGACTTTTTCTGTTTCTTCATCATCCAGACTAAAGATTTCGACTAATTTTTCGCCTACATCTTTGTCTGTGTCTTGTGCTTGAGTTGTTGGAACAATGGCAAAGATTGAAAATAATAGAATAATTATTTGATTTTTAAATTGCATTAGAAAGTTTGTTGACATAATTTAATCTGAATTTAAAGTTATTTGTTTTAACATGTGGGACTAAGCTGGCTATGCCCATGCAATATTTACTAAGAGAGATGTTTTTGATTCTTAATTCCCTCATAATGTCACGGAATGGAGATATACCGCTCTTGTCTTGTTTGACTTCTGCGATAATTAGATTTTCAAAAGACTTTGTGTTTCCTTTCATTTCATAATTCATCCCAAAGTCTATGGTAAGTCTTTCGTTCATAAGCTTGCTTACCAATGTGATTCGATTGTAATACACTCGAATAGCTTCAACTAATTCATTGTCATGATATTTGGTGTCCTTCTCCAATAGATTTGTTGATTTGTCATGTATGGAATAATCTAAAAAATCTTGTTTTACACGTGTTTTAATAGTTCTACCTTTGTTTGTCTTGAATTTTACTTCAAAATAACTTTGACCTGAATCCAGATAGGATCTAAATCGTACTTTGTTCCTGTTTTTTTTACCGTTGTGATGCAAGCGATACATTTCGTAATCAGGGGTGTCGAAATATCTGGTTTCGTAATGTCCGTATGTTTGATCGTTTATTATCAAAACATAATAATGTTCCCTGGCTTTATCGAGCACTTGGGAAAGCTGTTTTTTGTTGAAAGTGAATTTTAGATCCATGCGATTGAGAAGTTTTACTTCATTCATCTGGTCTAAAGTGATGGGATCGAAAATATTTAATGTTTCTTCAAATGATTCCAATGGAGTAATGATTAATCCTAAGATAAAAGTTAACGTGTATTTTATATAAAATAGTATTGTAAATGGTATAGTTGAAAGAACTACTGAATGTTACAATAGGATTACAAATATAACTAAATTGTTTGATAAAATGTATTGTGTACACCTAATTGAATAATTCAGACAAATTTTAGGGAATAAGGTTTAATTTCTGTTTTTTCAAATGTAAAATACCTAAAAGTAGGTAAAGGTTGACGTTTGCTTTTTTTGTAATTTTGCATTTCATTTTATTGGATGAATACGACTAACTCAAAATATCTTTCAGACTTGCAATCAGGTGAAGAGGCCTTGATTGTTAGAGTAATGGGCCGAGGTGCATTTCGTAAACGCATTACTGAGATGGGCTTCGTGAAAGGAAAGCAGGTGAAAGTCATCAAATCAGCACCACTTCTGGATCCGGTGGAGTATGAAATTATGGGTTATAAAATTTCCCTCCGCAGAAGTGAAGCTGAATTGGTGGAAGTGGTGTCCCTAGAAAGTGAATTTACTCTTTCAGATCTATACAATGGCACTATTGATGAACATACATTAAAGGTTTCGGATATTCAGAAGGGTAAATTGATTAGAGTAGCACTCGTTGGTAACCCGAATTGTGGCAAAACCACTTTGTTCAATTATGTTTCTGGTTCGCACGAAAGGGTAGGGAACTACAGTGGAGTAACTGTTGACTCAAAAGAGGGTTTTTTCAAACACAAGGGATTCAAACTGAACTTGACAGATCTTCCTGGTACTTATTCGATCACCGAATATACTCCGGAGGAACTATACGTTCGATCGTTTTTGATGGAGAAAATGCCTGATGTGGTTATAAATGTGGTTGATGCATCCAATTTGGAGCGCAATTTATTCCTAACCACTCAATTGATTGATATGAATATCAAGGTAGTAATAGCCTTGAATATGTATGATGAGTTTGAGTCTACGGGTGCTAAATTCAGATACAAAACCTTGGGAGAAATGATAGGAATTCCAATTATTCCTACTGTTGCTTCGAAAGGTAAAGGTTTGAAGGAATTATTTAATAAGGTGGTTGATGTTTATGAAGAAAAGGATCCAACAGTTAGACATATACATATAAATTACGGAGAAACCATAGAAAACTGTATTCGGAATTTACAGGATCTAATTTGGAAAAATCCATACATTACAAACAAAGTATCCTCTCGTTTTTTGGCAATTAAACTTTTAGAAGGTGACAAGTCCATTCGTAAATCCTTAAAAGTTTATCCTAATTATGATGAAATTAAGTCCACATCCAAGAAGCACAGAGCATACCTGGAAAAAGCCTATGATGAAGACCCTGAAACAGTATTGACTGATGCCAAATATGGTTTCATTGATGGTGCATTGAGAGAGACTTTGGTGCGGAAATCTCACAAACAATCCAAACGCAAGCTAAAAGAGATCGATGATGTGTTGACTCACAGATTTTGGGGTTATCCTTTGTTCCTATTCTTTATGTGGGTGATGTTTCAATCTACATTTACCTTAGGTAGTTATCCGATGGATTGGATAGATAAGGGTTTTCATTATCTTGGTGAATGGATGTCGAGTGTTTTGCCTAAAGGTCCTTTGGAAGACTTGTTGGTGGATGGAATAATTGGCGGAGTTGGAGGTGTGATGATATTTCTACCAAATATTTTAATTTTATTTTTCTTTATTTCGTTGATGGAGGATTCTGGTTATATGGCTAGAGCATCATTTATCATGGATAAATTAATGAATAAAATTGGGTTGCATGGAAAGTCATTTATTCCATTGTTGATGGGTTTTGGTTGTAATGTGCCTGCAATAATGGCAACGCGAACTCTTGATAACAGAAAGGATAGAATTTTAACCATGTTGATTACTCCTTTTATGTCTTGTAGTGCAAGATTGCCAGTTTATGTATTGCTGATTTCTGCAATTTTCCCAGCACATCAAGGTCTTGTATTGTTTTCAATCTATCTGATTGGCGTATTGTTGGCTATCTTAACGGCCCTATTGTTGAAAAAAACGTTGTTTAAGAAATCCATGGTTCCATTTGTGATGGAGTTACCTCCTTACCGTATACCTACCTTTAGGAATACCTTGAATCATATGTGGTACAAAGCGAGGGAATATTTGAAAAAAATGGGATCTGTTATTTTGATTGCTTCTGTGTTGATTTGGGCTTTGGGTTATTTCCCCAAAAACGAGCATATAACTGATCCCACTGAAAAGCAGGAAAAATCATACATAGGACAAATGGGGCATGCTATAGAACCAGTAATTGAACCTTTGGGTTTTGATTGGAAAATGGGAGTGAGTATTCTGTCTGGTCTAGCTGCAAAGGAAATAGTCGTGAGTACGATGGGGATATTGTATCATGCAGACGAAGAAGTTAGTGAAAATACATTAAAACAGAAACTTAAGGAACAAGAAATAATATCTGGATCTAGAGCAGGCGAAAAGGTTTTCACACCTTTGGTAAGTTTTGGATTTATGGTCTTTGTTTTGATATATTTCCCTTGTGTTGCAGTTATCGCAGCCATTCGCAAAGAGTCGAATTGGCGTTGGGCAGTTTTTGCTATGTTCTATACTACTGGGATTGCTTGGTTGATTTCTATGCTAATCTATCAGATTGGCAGTCGATTGTAAACTCTTTTACAGTTTTTTTGCATTGATTTTCTGAAAATTGAATTAATTTTACGGATTATTACTAATACCCATTGTATGTCCGTCGAAATTCATAAAGTCGAATCTGTCAAAGATCTTAAAAAATTCATAAAATTTGGGATTGATCTGTACAAGGATAATCCCTTTGCTGCAGTCCCCTTGTTGATGGATGATTTGTTAAATCTGAAGAAAGGTAGTAATCCTGCATTGGATTTTTGTGAAGTGATTTATTTTCTTGCTTTTCGCGATGGAAAAATAGCAGGTAGAATAGCTGGTATAATCAACCCTGTGGCTAATTCTAGTTGGGATAAAAAATTTGCCAGATTTGGATGGGTTGATTTTATTGATGATCTCGACGTTACCAAAGCGCTATTCTCAGCAGTGGTTGATTGGGCAAGATCTAAAGGAATGTGCCAATTGCAGGGACCCATGGGTTTCACAGATTTTGATCATGAAGGCGCTCTGATCGAAGGCTTTGATCGTCCTGGTACTTTAGCAACAATATATAATCATCCATATTATATCAAACATTATGAGGCGCTTGGGTTTGTGCCTGAAGTTGATTGGAAAGAATATCTCATCACCATACCTACAAAATTTCCGGAGAAATACGATAGAATGACTGAAATTGTCAAGCGTAAATACAAGCTTGAAAGTAAAAAGTTTAAATCTCGGAAAGAATTGGTTAAAGGTTATTCACAAAAAGTATTTGATTTGTTGAATCTATGTTACAAGGATTTGTATGGATTCTCCAAATTAAATCCAGCACAGGTGGATTTTTACATCAAAATGTATTTTAGTATCTTTCGTCTGGATACGGTTTCGATAGTGGTAGATGAAAGGGATGAAGTGGTTGCATTGGGAATTGCAATGCCAAGTTTTACCAAGGCTTTGCAAAAAGCTAAAGGTAATTTATTTCCTTTTGGATGGATCTATATGTTGCATGCACTATATAAAAATGATCTACTCGATTTGTATTTGATGGCAGTTCATCCTGAATATCAGAACAAGGGGGTTAATTCCATAGTGTTTTCAGATATAATGCATGCATCCACAAAAAATGGATATAAATTTGCTGAATCAAATCCCGAATTGGAAATGAATACCAAAATGTCGTCTCAATGGAATGCTTGGGAGCATATAAATCATAAAAGAAGAAGAGTTTTCGTAAAGGATATTTAATGGTTAGAAAATACGATTTTTTAGTTGTTGGTGGCGGAATTGCAGGAATTAGTTTTGCACTTAAAGCTTCGAAGTTTGGTAAAGTAGCTTTGCTTAGCAAATCAACCCTTGACGAATCCAATACTTCTTATGCTCAGGGTGGAATTGCCAGTGTGCTTTATCCTCCTGATTCTTTTCAAAAGCATATAGAGGATACTTTGATTTCTGGAGATGGACTTTGTCGATTGGATGCTGTGGAAAAGGTCGTAAAAGGTGCTCCAGAACAAATCAAGGAATTGCTGTCGTGGGGTGTTGATTTTGATAAAAATCTTGATGGCTTGTTTGATTTGCATCGAGAGGGGGGGCATTGCGAAAATAGAATATTGCACCACAAAGACAATACAGGATATGAAATTCAACAGAGTTTAAACAGAGAATTGAAGTCAAATAAAAACATTGATTTATTTGAAAACCATTTTGCTATTGAACTCCTAACTCAACACCATCTAGGTGAAGTTGTCACTCAGCATACTCAGGGTGTTGAATGTTATGGTGCTTATGTGCTCAACGAGAATACAAATCATATTCATACTTTTCTTGCCAAAGTAACTATGTTATCAACTGGTGGTATAGGAAATGTATACAAGGCAACAACAAACCCATCCATTGCAACAGGAGACGGTATTGCTATGGTTCACCGTGCCAGAGGTGCAATAATGGATATGGAGTTTGTTCAGTTTCATCCCACAGCTTTATACCAACCTGGTGTTCGCCCTTCTTTTCTTATAACTGAGGCTATAAGAGGATATGGTGCTAAATTGAAAACCAAAGATGGTCGTGAATTTATGTATAAATATGACGAACGTGGCTGTTTAGCACCTCGTGATATTGTAGCTCGTGCTATAGATAATGAAATGAAAATGCATGGTCATGATTTTGTTTATCTTGATGTGACAATGAAAGATCCTGAACAAACCAAGCTGCATTTTCCAAACATCTACAAAAAATGTATGGAACTTGGTATTGATATAACCAAGGACTTTATTCCAGTTGCTCCTACACAACATTATTTGTGTGGTGGTGTATTGGTTGATTTGAATGGTAAAACATCCATCAATCGTTTGTACGCATCTGGCGAATGTTCTTGTACTGGATTGCACGGAGCAAATCGTTTAGCTTCAAACTCACTGATTGAAGCTATCGTGTTTGCTGATGCAGCTGTTAAAGATTCAATTCAGTTGTTGCCTGATTTGAAGTGGAATGAATTAATTCCAGCATGGGATGATGAAGGTACTAAACTTCCAGAAGAAATGGTACTCATTACCCAGAGCTTCCGAGAGGTTGAACAAATAATGAGTACTTATGTGGGTATTGTACGCTCCAATCTGAGGTTGAAACGTGCAATGAGCAGATTGGAGATTCTTTATAAGGAAACTGAAGATCTCTTTGCTCGTTCTGTTGTTTCTCGTGAAATCTGTGAACTTCGCAACGTAATAAGTGTTGCCTATCTGATTATCAAGCACGCACTGAGAAGAAAAGAAAGTCGTGGCTTGCATTATACTGTTGATTATCCAAAAAGAATGAATCTTCAAAACAATGAATGATAAGATTTTCTATATACTGTTAATTTGTGCCTTTGCATTTTCAGGATTGGATGCTATGCCTCCAAACGAAATAACCAAAGGTTCAATTGTTAAAATTGATGATGGTCAACAGTTTGGCCGTCAAGATCAAGAACTGTCTAACTCTCAAGGTCAGCAAATGAAAACTGAAACTGGAGTTATTTACAGTTCAAATGCCGGTGGAATTTTCTTGACTCTGCCAAAATCTACCAATTCAATTAAATTGTTTGCATTGACTGGTCAACTAATTTGGAGTGGTGATTTAGTACAGGGTAAGTTTTATATCCCTACTGGCCCTGGTATATATTTCCTTAGAATTAATAATAAAAGTTATAAAGTAAGTTGTAAATAAAATGATTAAACACATTGTCTTTTTTGGAATTGCTGATGGAGTTGATGGAAAAACGAAATCTGAAAGTGCTGAATTTATTAAATCTGAATTAGAGAATTTGATAAATTTAATTCCTGTATTGCGTAAAATTGAAGTTGGACTGAATGCTGCAGATGCTCCACAAGATAATTTTGATTTGTCGTTGTATACCGAATTCGATTCTATGGCTGACTTAGATGCATATCAAGTACATCCGGAACACAAGAGAGTGGCTGCTTTGATTGCTAAAGTGAAAACTGCCCGAGCTTGTGTAGACTATTATTGTTGATATTCTCTCTCTCTCTCTCTCTCTCTCTCTCTCTAACCTAAACAAAAAATAAATGCTATGTGGAAGGATTATTTCTTTTTCCCCAAAAAACAGCGTGTGGGAATTTTGATTTTACTGGTGATATTGTTATTGACAGTGGTTGCAAGAATATTGCTTCCGCTGTTTTTTGATTCTGAAATACATTTAGACAATATCGAATTGAAAAAAGAATTTCAGGCTTTCGAAGCCGAAATGCTACTTAAAGATAGTTTATATGTCAGTCAGATCAAATTAAAAAAACAGCAAAGAGATTCGCTTCGGCTGGTAAAATATGATTCAGTTATTGCTCTAAGTGAACTTAGTAGTAGGTTAAAGTTTGATTCTGTCGAAAAATATTGGGCAAATCGAAGGCAAGTGTTTAAAGACTCTATCAACCAATTGAAAAAACAAAGAGATCTGAATCGTATAAAATTGAATACTGATTCCCAACTTGTAGTGAATATCGCTGATACTAATTTGCTCTTTCAGATCAAAGGTGTGCGTAAATTTATTCTTCGTTCCTTGTGGTACTATTCTGTAAAGTTAGGTGGGTACTGCTCAAATCGTCAATTTGATGAAATTCAAAATGTCAGTTCCGAAGAACTTGTTATTCTTAAACAAAAAGTGCAGATTAATCCTGCGGATATTCAAAAAATGAATGTCAATAAGGCCTCTGTTTCGGAACTTAAAACCCATCCATATATTAATTTTTATCAAGCAAAGGATTTGTATGAATTAAGAAGACTTAAGGGGCATTTATCTTCAATTGATGAAATCAAACAGCTTTCGGTATTTCGAAATTATGACTTTGATAAAATTCTGCCCTATCTTTCTTTTTCTAGATAATTTGGTTCTGAACTCAGTTAAAAATAATTATCTTTGTGTTTGTTCAATTTTCTTGTTGAGTCAACGGATAAATAGCTGATAATTAGTATATTATATGAATATTCCTTATGTCTTCGGATCCTTGTGGGTTCAAGTACCTGCAGTGATTCTGCTGCTTTCTTTTCTATATCAATTCTACTTTTATCTAAGATACCTTAGAGGTGTAAAAAGATGGAACAAAAAATTGTTGAAAGGATCACACTCTTTTGCTAATGATTTCCAGCCGATTTCAGTAATTATTTGTGCTCGGGATGAAGAAAAGAACTTACTGAAATTCCTCCCTTCTATTCTTGAACAAGATTATCCTCAGTTTGAAGTAATAGTGGTTAACGATGCTTCCCTTGACGATACTGATATAGTTCTTGAGAATTTTCAAAAGCAATATTCTCATCTTAGAAAAACTTTCGTTCCGGATGGTACGACCAATTTAAGTACAAAAAAATTGGCAATCACTTTGGGAGTTAAAGCTGCAAAATACGAATGGTTGGTTTTTACTGATGCTGATTGTTTTGTTGAAAGTAAGCAGTGGCTTCGTAATTTGTCTCGAAATTTCACTCAAAACACCGAGATTGTTTTAGGATATGGTGCATATGTGCAGAAAAAAGGATTTCTCAGCCGAATGATAAGTTATGACACTTTATTCAATTCAATGCAATTTTTAGGATTTGCATTGCAAGGTAAAACATATATGGGGGTAGGTCGAAATATGGCTTATCGTAAAGACTTTTTTTATAAGAATAAAGGTTTTTCCTCGCATTTGCATTTAAAGTCGGGAGACGACGATCTATTGATTAATAAAGGAGCAACGTCTAAGAATGTGAGAATTGAGGCATCTCCCGAATCAGTAACTTGGTCATTACCTAAGGATACTTACAGAAGTTGGTTGCACCAAAAGGAAAGACATTTGTCAGTTTCCATCTTTTATAAGATTTCAAGTCGTTGGAAGCTAGCAAGAGAGCCTCTGTTCAGAGCATTGTTTTATATGTCATTTGCTCTGTTACTGATATTGGGGAATTGGTTGGAAATGGCTGTAGCAGGTTCAATTTTTCTGACACGTTTTATATTTCAATCTGTAATTGTAAATTCAACAGCCAAATTATATGGCAGCAGAAGATTTTATCTAACTTTGATTGTTTTTGATATTTGGTTGCCCTTACTTTCTGCTTGGTTGATGATGTATGGAAAGATGGGGAAAAAATCTAAAAATATACGTTGGAAATGAGAATAGTTTTTATGGGTACACCCGATTTTGCGGTGGAAAGTTTAAAGGCTTTGGTTGAGCACAAATACAATGTAGTTGGTGTGGTTACTATGCCTGACAAACCAGCGGGTAGGGGACATAAAATTCAGTTTTCCCCGGTCAAGATTTTTGCTTTGGAAAATAATCTACCTGTATTACAACCTGAAAAATTAAAGGATGATCAATTTCTGAACCAGTTGAGAGAATTAAAAGCTGACCTTCAAATTGTGGTTGCCTTTCGAATGTTGCCTGAAGTTGTATGGAATATGCCTCCTATGGGTACATTTAATCTTCATGGTTCTTTGTTGCCCCAATATCGTGGAGCTGCTCCAATCAATTGGGCTGTAATTAACGGAGAAAAAGAAACGGGTGTTACTACTTTCTTTTTGCAACATGAAATTGATTCTGGTGGAATTATTTTGCAAGATAAAGTAACTATTCTAGATTCTGATAATGCTGGTGATATACACGATAAGTTGATGTATTTGGGGGCGGAGTTGGTTTGTAAAACAGTTCAGTTGATAATAGAAAACCAAGTTGTGGTCAAAGCCCAATCCGAATATTTCAGTGATTCAACAGAATTAAAATCGGCACCTAAAATTTTTAAAGAAACTTGCTATATTCGTTCTGATATGAACGTACAGAATGCACATTTGCTAGTAAGAGGTATGTCACCCTATCCTACGGCATGGACTGACTTGACATTGGCTTCGAATGATGAGCCAATCATACTCAAAGTCTATGAGAGTGAAATTAAAGCGGGCTTAATGATTTCTAATCCAGGTGATTTCGTTCTAATCGAGAAAAAATATTGTGGAATGCAGTTGAAAGATGGAGTACTCCAGTTTAAGAGTGTTCAGGCACCCGGTAAGAAAAGGATGAATGCTGAAGATTGGCTCCGGGGTTTAAAGTAATTACAGTGGAGTTTAATTTCCACTGTAATTTATGATTTCTCTTAGCAAAGTGTTGTTTTCATCTGCAGTACCAATGGTTATTCTGATGCAGCCTAAACACAATGCAACTGTATTACGATTTCTTACAATAATACTTTGTTCTACTAAATATTGATAAAGCAAATTGGCATCATTGACTTGAATTAACACAAAGTTGGCATCAGTAGGATAAATTTTGTTTACAATCTTCAATTTTGACAATTCATCTATCATTCTTTTCCTTTCTTGCAATAGGATCTTTACCCAATCTATTACTTGTTGGTGATTTTGTATCGCTTTTAATGCATGCTGTTGGGTGAGATAATTGACATTGTACGGATATTTTATTTTATTTAAAACTCCAATTATCTCTACAGAAGCGAAAGCCATCCCAAGACGAATTGCGGCATTACCCCATGCTTTTGAGAAAGTTTGTAATATGACTAGGTTCGGGAATGATTTTAATTTCTCTGCGAAGCCCTGATTGCTCGAGAAATCAATATAGGCCTCATCTAATATTACTATACCCTCAAAATTTTCCAGTACGTGTACGATCTCTAAAGAGGACATACTGTTTCCAGTTGGGTTGTTTGGTGAACAAATCCAAATCAATTTGGTATTGCTATCGCACGCTTTTAATAATTCATCTGCTTTAAATTGAAAGTTCTCATCCAGCAATACTTTGCGGTATTCAATATCATTGATGTTGGCACATACTTGATACATACCATAGCTTGGCTCAATGGCTACCACATTGTCGATGCGAGGCTCACAAAAGGCTCTAAACAATAAGTCAATAGGTTCATCACTGCCATTGCCTAGAAGTATGTTTTCTGGGTTTACCTTTTTGATTTTGCTTAACTCTGTTTTAAGTTCCCATTGAAGTGGATCAGGATATCTATTGAATGGAGAATTGTATGGATTTTCATTAGCATCCAAATAAACAGAAGCCTCTCCTTTGAATTCGTCCCGTGCACAAGAATATGGTTTTAAGTCTGCAATGTTCTTGCGTAATAATTTGTTTAAATTCATAGGTGGTGACTGTTTGTTTCGATGACTTCCTTTTCCTCTTCCAATCGGATTTTTACTGCATTACTATGGGCTTGTAGGGATTCATTTTCAGACATTAGAATCAGGGCATTGCTTAGATTCTCCAAGCCGTCTTTGCTAATTTCCTGGAAGGTGATTTTGCGTATATAACTATCTAGATTTACACCACTGTACATTCTGGCAAAGCCATTGGTTGGTAAGGTGTGGTTTGTGCCTGAAGCATAATCCCCAGCACTTTCTGGAGTGTAATTCCCTAGAAAAACCGAACCGGCATTTACAATGTTTTCAGCGACTGCATTGTAATATTTGGTGCAAATAATCAAGTGTTCTGGTGCATAAGCATTTGTGAATTCTATGGCTTCCTCTATGGTCTTAAACAATAGGATTCTACTGTGTGCCAATGATTTTTGAGCTAATTCTTTGCGAGGTAACTTTTCCAATTGTGTTTCAAGTTCGAGCATTACATCATTGACAAGATCCTTGGAAGTGGTGACAAGTATTGATTGACTGTCGGCTCCATGTTCAGCTTGTGAAAGTAAGTCTGATGCAACAAAAGCAGCCTTTGCTGTTTCATCTGCCAGTACTTCTACTTCAGATGGCCCAGCCGGCATGTCAATAGCTACATCGTGGAGTGAAACCAATTGTTTGGCTGCTGTTACATATTGATTTCCTGGACCAAAAATTTTATACACTTTGGGTACTGTTTCTGTACCATAAGCCATAGCAGCTATGGCTTGAGTGCCTCCTATCTTGAAAATTTTATCAACGCCTGCTATTTTAGCGGCATATAATACGGCGGGATGTATTTTACCGTCCTTTGTAGGGGGTGTACACAATACTATTTCTTTGCAATCTGCAATTTTTGCAGGTATTGCCAACATAAGTACAGTAGAGAATAGTGGGGCAGTTCCCCCAGGAATGTATAAGCCAACCTTTTCAATTGCAACTGCTTTCTGCCAACATTTCACACCAGGTGAAGTGGTGATTTCTTTTGTCTGGTGTTGCTGTTCGGAATGGAATTTCCAAATATTTCTTTTAGCCATATCCATGGCTTGTTTCAATAGGGGCGAAACTTCTTTTTCTGCAATCTCAATTTCTTCTTTACTCACCAGGTGGTTTTCGAGTTCAACTTTGTCAAACTGTCTTGTGTATTGCAATACAGCTTTATCTCCGTTTTCTTTGATATTGTCTAAAACTGATTTCACAGTACTAAACAATGAACTGTTGTCAAAAACTGGTCTGGTTGTAAATTCCGACCATTTGCTTTTGTCGGGGTATTCTATAATTTGCATATCTAATAAAATTATATCCAACAACTAATTAATTCGTCCCAGCGTTGGAATAACTCTTCCATTCCACCGTCAAGTACTATGTTTGCTCCTTCATCATACAATACTTTACTGTCTAAAGGACCGGTATTTACAGCAATAGTGAAAAGTCCTGCTGTTGTAGATGACTTTACACCTAAAGGTGCATTTTCGATAACCACAGCTTCCCATGGATTAACTCCTGATTTAGCTAAAGCTTTCAAATAGGGCTCAGGGAAAGGTTTGCCCTGTTGCACATCAAAGGCTGTAACCATTCTTTCTTTGTGAAATTTTCCGGGAAAATTATGATGCAAACTGTCAATCAAAGTAGGCTGCCCTGAACCAGTGACCACAAAAATCAGTAAGTTTTGATTGTATACTTTTTCCAATACATCAGATGCAAAAGGCATTTTCTCAGGAGTGCCAAATGCTTCAAAATGTTTGGTTTTCAATTTGTAAATTTCTTGCTTTTCATCCTCTGTAGCAAAACGACCAATGTGTTTCTGAAAAGCTTGATTTATCGTTTGATGTCCAGTTGCTCCCTCATTCATATAAGCTTCGTGAGGAGTGAAAGGTATCTTTATATCTGTCATGGCTTGAACCCAAGCATATGCATGGGCTTTCATCGAATCAAACAATACACCATCCATGTCAAAAAATATGGCTTTTGGCCTAAATTCAGGATAGATTCTTTCTTTTAAGAAAGGTTCAACTAACTGTTTACTCATCAATTGTTTTTTTTGCAAAGATACTTATTTCCATGCTTTCTAACAATCATAAGCTTGGTTTGAATATTAATTGTTTTGATTTTTAAAAAAACTGAAATTTACATTCCCGTAGCAACGATGATTTAGAAAGTTGGGGTGCATACTAAAGTCTTGTTTTGATGAATGCTCAAGAACCATCATACCGTCCGAATTCAGTAATTCTTTACGAAAGACTACATCAGGTATTTCTTCTAATTTCTTCAAATCATAGGGTGGATCAGCAAAAATCAAATCAAATTTCTTGCTTGAAGACTCTAAAAAACGGAACACATCTGTTTTGAAAACGATCAGTTTGTCAGTCTTAAGAATTTCTGCCGCTTTTCGAATATATTGACAATGCTTGTCATTCATTTCAATAGCAGTTGAATTTCTAGCCCCTCTGGATATAAATTCAAAGCTGATACTTCCTGTGCCTGAGAAAAGATCAAGTATTTCAATGTCTTCAAAGTCAATTTCATTGTTTAATAAGTTAAACAATCCTTCTTTTGCAAAATCGGTGGTAGGTCTGGCCTTGATATCATTGCTTACCTGTATTCTCCTACCTTTCCATATACCACTAATTATTCTCATAGCTGTGATTCTTGTGCAATGAAATTACAATTAGTAAGAAATGGATGAAATACTTCTTCTCGAAGAAGCTGGTTTGGTTGAAATATATCTATTTGAAGTTCTGAAATGTTGAAATTGAAATCTTCAGCAATCTTTAGAATATAAAACAGGATATCCTCTTCAGTTCTAGCAGTTAAATTGTTGAAAAGCAATAACTTTTTATCATTCATAACTTTGAATGTGGAATGCTCTTCGTTAACCCAAATTTGAATACCATCCCGGGTCTTAGTTTGAAAGGAAGCACTTAGAAAATGAAAAGTTGAGTTTTTGTAATTTGATTTTATCGAATTGAAAATAGATAAGGGTATGGTGTATAGGATAGTATAATCCATGTTTGGATTCTTCTCATTCAGTATTACATGATGAGCCGGTAATTGTCCTTGGTCGAATGTTAAAATGTCTCTTATTCTTTCGTGTTGAAAAAGGATGGACGGAATGACAGTGAAACAAGATGAAGGGAAATAGATTGATATATTTTCATCTGGATTTACTTTTTTTGAAATTAATGAGAATAGTTCATCTTCAGTCTTCTGAAGTATGTTTTTTACTTTTTCAAAACTTGATTCTTGCGAATCCCCAAATAAATAAAATCCATCCGATGTAAACCGGATGGATTTTAAAAGGATAGTATTTTTATTATTCCCAGTTTCCTGCATTGTTGTTTGGCTCTAGTACCGATCCTACTTTTAAACCAGGGTATTTATCTAATTTCAATTGTAGGTCAATTATATTTAATGTCTCTTGATGATTAATGTCATCTAAATAACTTTCATAAGGTGCTTTTACTTCCATCAATGGAATAACTATGTTGTTCGCACCAAAGAACCAGTTGTTTACGGCTACTTCAAACTTAACATTATCTGAATAAGGAATGTATTGCAGTTGGTCTATAGTTTCCAAGGTATAACGATCGCCAAACAAAGCCTCAATTACATCTACATAGGCTGTGTCACGACGGAAATTTTCCAATCCATTTTCAGCAATTTCTTTTGCATTGCCTCTTTTTAAAATTTCAACAGCTTTGGCTTCAGTTAAACCAGCAACCAATTGAAGTTCAGTTAAAGTTCCTTCTTTCAATACCATTTTCTTTTTACCTGTTTTAAGGAAGTCAACTATTGTGTCCAAGCCTGCCACAAACTGTCCTTTTTGGTCTTTATATTCAACCATTGCTGAACGGATGTCGATCAAACTTTGGATAACTTCTTTTTCGCGACGTGCTTTTTCGTTCTCAAATTTTATTGGAGTCATAATGCTCATGACTGTAATGTAAGATAAAACAGCAATGGCCGCAAAAAGTAAAATTTTGATGGTAGTTTTCATACGTTTTATATATTTATATCTTTGGTTTCAAAATATTTCCTTGCAAATTTAGGAAAGAAATTCCAATCTTCCCAATCTTATGCTTATTTTTTTTGACTTAACTTGTTTGTTTAAATTAAAGCGTATTATCTTTGTATCATACAAACGTGAGGAATGATATTATGCAGGAGAATCTAAGTGAAATTTACCTACAATTACTACGTAAAACCCAACATCTATTCAAGGAAGATGAAAGGCTAGAGGTAAAACGTATTTTTACCGAATTTGGTATGCACATGCGATTTCACACGGAAGAATATTCATCCTTGTTAATAAATAAAATGAAAGTGGCTATTATCGTGGTCGATGAAGTTGGACTGGGTAAAGCTGCTGTGTTGTCTGTTGTATTGTTCGATATTGTCAACCTTGGTTTAATTACGGTCTCTGAAATTGATCGTAAATTCAATACTAGAGTAGGAAATATTATTTTGGGAATAACCAAGGTTAAAGAACTTTATCAAAAAAACACTTCCTTAGAAACGGAGAATTTTCGGAAGCTTCTATTGACTTTTGCTGAAGATGTAAGAGTAATTCTTATTATTCTTTCTGAACAGTTGTTGCTGATGCGTAACCTTCATACTTATCCTGAAGAATCTCGCATAAATGCAGCTAGAGAGAGTTCGTTTTTGTATGCTCCTTTGGCTCATAGAATGGGCTTGTATGCTATCAAAACAGAATTGGAAGATCTTTCATTGAAATTTACCAATAGAGAAATTTATACTGAAATTGCTTCAAAATTAAATCAGACTAAAGTTTCACGTGATAAGTATATCCATTCTTTTATTGATCCACTCAAATTGAAATTGGATACTCTTGGTTATAACTATACGATCAAAGGTCGAACCAAGTCCATTCATTCAATTTACAACAAGATTAAAAAACAAAATACAACATTCGAAAATATATATGATTTATTTGCCATTCGTATAATTTTCGATGTAGAGCCTAACAAGGAGAAAACGGCTTGTTGGCAAGCCTATTCGATTGTTGCTGATATGTATCAACCAAATCCTAAAAGATTGCGGGATTGGTTGTCTATTCCCAAATCAAATGGTTATGAAAGTTTACACACTACCGTTCTAGGTCCTCAAGGGAAATGGGTTGAAGTGCAAATACGCACAGAAAGAATGGATGAGATTGCAGAAAAAGGTTTAGCTGCACATTGGAAGTATAAAGGGGTTAAAAGTGACTCCAATATGGAAGAGTGGTTGAAAGGAATTCGAGAAATTCTCGAAAATCCTGATTTGAATGCGGTGGATGTCATGGATGAGTTTAAGTTAAACCTATATGACAAAGAGGTTTTTGTGTTTACTCCAAATGGAGATTTGCACAAATTGCCCAAAGGAGCTACTATACTTGATTTCGCCTTCAGTATTCATACAGGTTTGGGTGTGAAATGTGTGGGTGCAAGGGTGAATGGGAAAAATATGTCTTTCAAGCAAGTATTATCAAACGGTGATCAGGTAGAGATTCTTACTTCCCCGACTCAGAAACCTAACCAAGGTTGGTTGCAAATTGTGACCACCTCCAAAGCTAAAAATAAAATTCGTCAAGCTTTAAAGGAAATTGAATTTAAAGATGCTGAAATAGGTAGAGAGACTTTGTTGAGGCGTTTTAAAAACTGGAAATTGGATATTGATGACGGTAAAATTTCCAAATTGGCGAAAAAGATGGGTTTTAAAACGGTGAGTGATTTCTATCAAAATCTAGCAAATGAAGAAATAGACATACATCATGTGAAAGATGTATGGTTGGATTTAGATAAGAAAGATCATCCAATAGACGTAGTTGAAACTCGAAGTGCGGAGGGATTTGTGAAAGACCTTTCAGTTGAAAATAAATCTTCTGAAGAGGATGTGCTGGTTATAGGACAAGATTTGAAGAATGTGGATTTTAAATTGGCTAAATGTTGTAACCCAATATACGGTGATGATGTGTTTGGATTTGTAGCAGTCAGTGGTGGAATTAAAATACATAGAAATGACTGTCCCAATGCTCCACAAATGATTTCACGTTTTGGATACCGTATAGTGAAAGCAGCTTGGGCTGGTAAGTCTGTGGGTTCACAATACCCCATCACCTTGTTTGTGACAGGTCATGATGATATTGGAATTGTCGCTAATATTACTTCTTTAATATCTAAAGAAAAGTCGATAAGTTTACGTTCCATCTCTGTTGATTCACATGCTGGTGTGTTTAGAGGGAATCTGACGATAATGGTTCAAGACAACAAAGAATTGGATATTATTATTAAAAAGATCAGTTCAATCAGAGGGGTAATGTCAGTTACCCGCTCCTGATTGTTTAAGCTTTTCCTTAGTAGATAACATGCCACAGGCTGCAAAGATGTCTTCCCCTCTTGATTTCCGAATTGTGGTCATTACACCATTTTTTGTTAGGAAATCCCTGAATGTAACCATTTTCTGTTCGTCAGAAGTTTTCAGATCAATGTTGGGAATTGCGTGAAAACGGATCAAGTTTACTCTGCAACTAATTCCTTTTAGTATCTTTACCAATTCCATAGCATGCCGTAGTGAGTCATTGAAGCCATCAAACATGATGTATTCAAAAGACACCCTTCTTTGTTTGCTAAAATCGTATTGACGAATCTCATCCAATACTTTGTCATAAGGATATGGCTTCTGAACTGGCATAATCTTCAGACGTTCATCCGCAAACGGTGAGTGAAGACTTATTGCTAAATGACATTCGGATTCAGCTAAAAATTTCTTTAAGCCGGGTATCAGTCCGATAGATGAGATTGTAATTCTTTTGGGACTCCAGCCAATACCATAATTAGCTGTTAGAATCTCCGTTGTAAGTTTTACATTGTCGTAATTGTCAAGGGGTTCTCCCATACCCATGAAGACGATATTGGTCAGTTTTTCGGATTCAGGTAAAGAATAAAATTGATTTAGAATTTCGTTCACAGTTAAATGTGTGGTGAATCCTTGTTTACCTGTCATGCAAAATAAACAATTCATTTTACATCCAACTTGAGATGAAATACACAAGGTTGCACGATCATCTTCAGGTATAAATACAGCCTCAATGAAATGATTCTTTTCGGTTTGAAATAGATATTTAATGGTGCCATCTACCGAAGCTTGATGCTGTACAGGTGCCCTTCTGCCTATTTCATACAGTGACTTTAGCAGTTCGCGATTTTTTATTGAAATGTTTGTCATTTCATCGATGCTAACTACTCTCTTCTGATATATCCACTCTGATATCTGCTTTGCTGTAAAAGCAGGCAAACCCAAGGAAATTGCTATTTCCTTGAGTTCGCTTAATGTTTTGCCTAATAATTTAATTTTTTCCATTCTGCCAGCCTCTCAGCTGTATAAAAATCAATAGAAATTAATACGATTGTCTTTTATTTCTGCTTTGTCTTTTAAATCATTTACGATAGACATTGGCAGAGAATAACTATATCTAGCAAGCAAAGATTGTTTCTCTTGGTTTGCATTGAATTGCTCTGTTCCTTTTTGGCTAGCTATGTTTTCAACAACATATACACCACTTTTACCTTTTATGGGTGCAGAAATTTGATTAACTGCTAATTTAACAACAGTTCCTAAAACATTTGGTTCAAAACCTGCAGCACCAAACTGATATGCTCCGAAATTAACTGCTGTAGCATTTTTAATTTCTAGGGCAGTGTTGGATGCAATTTCAGCTAGGCTTTTGCCTTTGTTGCTCAATTCTTTGATCATTAATTCCGCTTTTTTATCGCGAATTAATTCTGATTTCAATTGATCACTAACTTTTTGTACTGGTCTGTATTCTTCTTCATTCACTGAAGTTGCTACGGCTATTATAAATTTGTTGTCGCACTCAAATACGTCAGAAACTTTGTTTGCTCCGTTTTCAAAAGCCCATCGAATAACTTGACGAGTATTTTTGATGTTGTGGATATTGCCGCTGGTTTTTAAGGTGTTGTCTGCTCTACGCACCATATAGTTTTGTGCTTGTGCTTTAGTGTCAAAACTGTCTGCTTTAAGTTCAGTTGCAAATCTTTTGGCTTCATTGAATAACTTGCTGATAGAAGCAGAACTTGCAAAAACTTTGCGTTCAAGAATTGCTAGTTTAACTTTCTGAACTGCTTTGGTTTTATCTGTTACTTGAAGGATTTGAGTACCTTGTGCACTTTTCACAGTAAAGATTTGATTTACAGAACTAGAGAAGGATTTAGTGAGGATTTCTTCATCCAAACCTTGTGCATTCTCTGTAATCCAACCAATTTCTCCTCCTACAGCTGCTGTTTGTTGAACAGCTGAAAATTCTTTTGCCAATGCAGCAAAATCAGCGCCATTGTTGATAAGATTAATGATGCTATCTGTTTTAATCTCTGCATCTGTCGTTAAAAAGATATGTCTAATTTTAACTGAATCAGAACTAGCTATACCAGTTTGCATAATTCTAGCCATTGTATATGCATCGTTAGCAAAAACAGGTCCATAAATATCTCCAGTGTTACCTCCAAAAGCAAAGTCTTTGAGAGCGAAGGGAACCGTGTTAACTGTGTAGTTTTTACCAGTATAAGGTATGTCTGAATTAGAATTAACCAATGCTTTAACATCTTCAGTAGATTTAAATTCAGAACTTAGTCCATTGATCCATTTTTCAGCTTCTTTGTAGTCTTCAGGTTGTGGACGTACATCAATTGCAACATATTTTAAATCTACATTTGGCTCTTGTTTGTACAGTTGTAATTTTTTATTGTACAAATCTTTTATTTCATTATCTGAAACACTCACAAGTGAATCAGCCATCATGAAATAAGGTTTAACTATGTAGTTGACATCAAAATTTGTATTTCTAGCATTGTAGTTAAACTCAGCGTCAATTTTGTTGGGTACAACGGCATTGCCAATCAATTGATTGTATTTTTCTTGCAAAATTGCGCTTTTAATGCTTCTTTCCCAGAACATCCAATATTTTTTCAAATCTTCAAATTGTTGATTTGCTTCTTCTCCTTCTGGAGTTGAATTGATTTGACTTAAGAATTGAATCAATATAGATTTGTTGAAACGGCCTGATTCATCTGCAAAAATTCTTCTTTGAGCAACGATTGGATGGATGTTGTTGCCAATCAAGCGATCAGATAATTCGTCTGCAGTTACAGTTAAACCCATTTTTTCAGCTTCGCTGTTTAATAATTTTTCATTAACCAAAGTTTCCCATACATATGAGCGAATTTGCTCCATTGTCTGTTCATCAATTTCATTTACTCCGGATTCAATTTTTTGAACAATTTCAACTTGAGCAATCAAGTTCTGAAAATCGTTGATATTAATGTCTTCACCATCTATGGAAGCTACTACTTCACGTGATTTGTTGAAAAAACTTGAGCCTTGTGTAAGGAAGTCTCCAATAATAAATGCAAACAAAGCTAAAGCTACCACTACTACCAGTACAACTCCTTTGCTTCTGATCTTTTCTAATGTTGCCATTGTAAACGTATTTTTCTGTATGTTTTATTAATTTTTTGAGGGCACGAATATACAAAATTAATTTTAACTTCCCAAAATGAATCGTACCATTTCAATTCGGTTGTTTGTTACCTTCATACACTTCATTGTGAAATTGTCTATATGTACTATTTCATTGATTTTGGGGAAATGTTGATGGTGATGCAGTATAAAGCCTGCGATTGTTTCGTAATTGTCTGATACAGGAATGTTCAGTTCAAACAACTCGTTGGCTTTCTGGACCTCAAGTCTTCCTGAAAGAATAAACTCTTTGTCGTTGATTTTTTGTGCAGTATAGGCTATATTGTCATGTTCGTCTTCTATATTGCCAAAAATTACTTCCATTATATCTTCCAGTGTAACTATGCCTTCAGTACCCCCAAACTCATCTACCACGACTGCCATGTTTCGTTTTTGTTGTAAAAACATTTTCATGAGTTTGTGAGCAGTCATGTTTTCAGGCACTATAGGCATCTGTTTGATGAATTTTCTCCAATTCTGTTGATGTAAAAACATTTCAGAGGAATGTATGTAGCCTATGATGTTGTCTATATTCTCCTTGTAAATAGGAATTTTTGAATATCCAGTTTCAATAAATGTTTGTTTGAGGTCATCAAGACTGGTTTGTATCTCTAGAGCAATTATTTCAGTGCGTGGTACCGAGCAATCTCTAAGTTTAACCGATGAAAAGTCAAGTGCATTCTGTAATATCTTTACTTCATGATCAATTTCTGCTTCTTTATCACCATTGTCCAAAGATTCTTGTATAAGATAGTTTAAATCAATTCTCGAAAATACTTCGTTTTTATCTTTTTCATCCTTAATGTTTACTTTAAATAGGCTCAGAATTAATTGTGAAATCCAGGTGCTAAAGTAGGATAAAGGATAAAGAATGCCATACAAAACGATGAGCAAAGGTGAAAAAGCCTTTAGCCAAACATTGGGATTTGTTCTGAAAATAGTTTTAGGTAGAAATTCACCTGTAACTAAAACTATCGCAGTTGCTAATATGGTTTGAGAAAAAGTGATTAGAAACTGATTTTGTAGAAAATGTAAAGTTGGAGTCAGGATTTGAGCCATTAACATACCATAAACCACCAAGGCTATGTTGTTTCCAACCAACATAGTGGAAATGAATTGCTGGGGTTTGTTAAAGAAGATAGTCAGTATGGATGCACTCAAATTCTTTTGTTTTTTTTCCAAAGCAAATCTCAATTTGTTTGATGAAACGAATGCGATTTCCATTCCTGAAAAAAAAGCCGAAAATAGCAGGGCAGCTAAAATATATGTTACAGTTGTCAATGCTTTAATGCTGTGATTTAGTCTGCAAAGATAATTGAAATGTATGTATAATTTTCAAATAGAACTAAAATAGTTTTGAATAATTTCAAAAAAATCTTTTAATTAAAAGACTAAAAAACAAGCAAATATGTGGTGGATGAAAAGTAGTTTATGTTTTTAAGCATCAAAAGGGTTGCAAATTCAAAAAAATATAGTACCTTTGCAACCGCTTTTGAAAATACAAGATTCAGTAGCTCAGCAGGTAGAGCACATCCCTTTTAAGGATGGGGTCCTGGGTTCGAGCCCCAGCTGAATCACTTGTTTCAAAGCAGCTTAATGATGATTCAGTAGCTCAGCAGGTAGAGCACATCCCTTTTAAGGATGGGGTCCTGGGTTCGAGCCCCAGCTGAATCACCTGATGAAGGCAGCCGATGGCTGCCTTTTTTAGTTTGTAAAAATGAGTTTGCTGGGATTTAGTCCAACATTGTTTATTTCATACAGTTTGTTGCCATTTTCATCGAAACAATGCAAACTTCCGGCATTGGTATATAGTTTAGCGTCTGTTATATATATACGTCTGTTCATAGGATTGTAATGTATACTGTATGGTGTTTGTATGCTTGTAGTGTTTTGTAGTAAATTTTCAGTAATTAAAGTGTCATTTTTAGTGTCGAAGCTGAAAAAATTGAATTTTCCATTTTTGTGATTAAAATAATACCCAAAGATAGTGTCGTTGTGTAAGCAAAAGTCGGAAATGTTAATTTCTGGAAAATTAGTTTCGATGCTTAGATTCACAGGGTTGATTTTAGTCAATAAAGGATTATTTAAACTCGGGTTTCCTCTTTGAATTACATAAATGAATCCCTTACTATTGGAAAGTATCTTTCCAGGATTTGATCCTACTACTATTGTTTTTATCAGATTCAAATCTGCTGAGTTTAATACTGTAACAGTGCTGTCAAAATTTGGAGCATCAAGTCCACCTGAATTGGAAATATAAATTTTATTGTTGCTGACACAAATCCCATCTGGATTCTTTCCTGCTTTTGTGCTTTCAATAATTTCAAATGATTTGGGGCTAATTTTGTCTATGCTGCCATCAAAGGAACAAACATAAATAAAATCGTTTACGGCTAAATATCTTGGTTGTTTGGCTTTGTTGAATTCATTGTACATAGAGATGCGTTTGACCGAAATGCCTGAGTTTGGTTCTATTATTTCAATTTGTGAGGATACATTCATAATCGACCAAATATAACCATTTGTAAATTGAAGGTCGTTCCCTGTGTCTCCTAATCCTCTATTGTTTGCATTTTCAAAATACAAAGGATTAATTTCCTTTTTTATAAAATCGATTCTGGTGATACTACTGTTGTTTAAATTGAATAGTCCTTCATTCAAAATGATTATACTTCCAGTGTCAGAAATTTGCTCCCAATTTTGTGGTTGATTTTCAAAGTCATTCAAGTCATTACACGCTGAAAGTAAGGCCAGTATTGCTATGTATAATAAATGTTTCAAATTCGAAAAATTAATTTCACAAAAATACAAAATATTTGAAATGTTAAATTAAATAAGTTTGCAGAATTTTTTCTGTAATTATTTTAAATAGTGAAAAATATCATTAATTTTGTGGTCTTAAAAAAATGGATTAGAAAACAAAAAATATTATGAACTCAAAATTACAGGAATTAACTGATAAAATCTACCTTGAAGGTGTTGAAAAAGGTCAGTCAGAAGCTAAGACATTAATTGAAAATGCAAAGTCTGAAGCTGCAGATATTTTAGCAAAAGCAAAGGTTGAAGCAGACAAGCTGATCAAGATTGCTGAAGAAAAATCATTGGAAATAGAGAAAAACACTAAGGCTGAACTTCAATTATTCGCAAGACAATCTGTAAATGCATTAAAATCTGAAATAACAGATTTAATATGTGGTGCAATTACCGAACAGTCAGTGAAATCTGCAACTGCCGACAAAGATTTTATGCAAAAAACAATTCTTGAGTTTGTAAAAGACTGGGCAAAAAATGATGCAGTAGTGATTGAAACTAAAGAAGCTGCAGAACTTACAAAATATTTTGAAGCTCAAGCAAAAGGATTATTGGAAAAGGGTGTAAAAATCAATCAGGTAAATGGTGCAAAATCTCAATTTGCAATAGTTGCTGCTGATGGATCATACAAATTGACTTTCGGAGAGGAAGAGTTTGTGGCCTATTTCAAGGAGTTTCTTCGTCCAAAATTAATCGAAATGTTGTTTTAATCCCCATTGAATAATGAATTATTATTGTTTAATAGCGGGATTGCCAGATATTCAACAAGAAGATCAAAAACATTCATTGTCTATCCAAGAATTTAGGAAGGAACTAGCTGAGCAACTTTCTGCATCAGATCTTGAACTAATCAATTGGATTTATGCCGAAGTTGACAATAGAAATTTATTGAAATTGGTTGAAAATAAGGATGCAAACATTGATCCGTCAGGAAATTTAGATTCAAGCGATTGGCAACAATTGATTTCCTTGATGAAGGATGTTGAAAACCCAAAGGATGATAGACTTAAAAATTATGTAGTTGAGTACTTCAAATATCTGCATTCTGATCGTCCTGCTGAAGAAGAAATTTCATTCGAAAATAGGTTGACTGGACTCTATTTCAATGAAGCACTACAAATCAATAACGATTTTCTTCGCCAGTGGTTTGAGTTTAATTTAAATATACAAAACTTATTGACAGCCTTTACTTGCCGTAAATATCAACTTGATGTTAAAAACAATATTGTGGGTGATAATGAAGTGGCTAAAATTCTTAGACACACTCATTCCCGTGATTTTGGATTGACCGGAGTTTTTGATCAGGCTGAAGTTTTACTGCGCATTGCAGAGGAGTCGGATTTGTTGGAGCGTGAAAAGAAAATTGATGCTATAAAATGGAATTGGTTGGAAGAAAACTCTTTCTTTCATTATTTCACAGTAGAAAAGCTTGCCGCATATTGTCTGAAATTGAATATTCTAGAAAGATGGAAAATGCTTTCAATTGAAGAGGGTTCAAGAATTTTCAGAGAATTGCTTAATGATATGAAAAAAGACCTGGTCTTTACTGATTAATAAAATATAATAAAGAAATATATGTCAACAAAAGGAAAAGTTGTAGGAATCATCTCGAATCTAGTAACCGTGGAGGTTGATGGTCCTGTTTCCCAGAACGAAATTGCCTATATTCAACTGGACAGCAGTCGACTGATGTCGGAAGTGTTGAAGGTGAATGGAAATAAAGTTTATGTGCAGGTTTTTGAAAGCACTAGAGGACTACGTGTAGGTAATGATGTGGAATTCATGGGCCATATGCTTGAGGTTACTTTGGGTCCCGGTTTGCTTTCCAGAAATTACGATGGTCTTCAAAATGACTTGGATAAATTAACCGGTGTTTTCTTGCAAAGGGGTGAATATAATTTTCCACTCGATACTGAAAAGTTGTGGGATTTTAAACCAATTGCTAAAGTAGGTGATGTAGTATATGCTGGCGCATGGTTGGGTGAGGTAGACGAAAACTTCCAACCACACAAAATAATGGTGCCTTTTGTGTTTAAAGGTGAATATACTGTAAAATCGATTATTCCTGCAGGTGCACATCGCATTCTGGATCAAGTTGCTGTTTTGACAGATGCTTCAGGGGTTGATCATGCAGTAACTATGGTTCAAAAATGGCCAGTTAAAAAAGCTGTAAATGTTCACACAGACAAGCCTCGTCCATTTAAATTGCTGGAAACTGGTGTTCGTATCATCGATACAGCGAATCCTATTTGTGAAGGTGGTACTGGTTTTATTCCTGGTCCTTTTGGTACTGGTAAAACTGTATTGCAGCATGCAATTTCCAAACAGGCATCAGCTGATATCGTAATCATTGCTGCTTGTGGTGAGCGTGCAAATGAGGTGGTTGAAATCTTTGTTGAATTCCCAGAATTGGAAGATCCACATACCGGTAGAAAGTTGATGGAGCGTACTATTATTATTGCAAATACCTCTAATATGCCTGTTGCATCTCGTGAGGCTTCAGTATATACCGCAATGACTATTTCGGAATATTACCGTGCAATGGGATTAAGAGTGTTGATGATGGCAGATTCAACTTCTCGTTGGGCGCAAGCTTTGCGTGAGATGAGTAACCGTATGGAAGAACTTCCTGGTCAGGATGCATTCCCTATGGACCTTTCTGCAATTATTGGTAACTTCTATTCTCGTGCAGGATATGTGTATTTGAAAAATGGTCAAACGGGTTCGATTACCTTTATTGGTACAGTTTCGCCAGCTGGTGGTAACTTGAAAGAACCTGTAACAGAGAGTACGAAAAAAACGGCTCGTTGTTTCTATGCACTTGAACAAGTTCGTGCCGACCGTAAACGCTATCCTGCGGTAAACCCAATTGATAGTTATTCAAAATACATTGAATATCCTGAATTTGAAGAGTATATTTCAAAGCGACTTTCTGCGGATTGGACATCCAAAGTCAACGAGATGAAGACTATTCTTCAACGCGGTAAAGAGGTTCAGGAGCAAATTAATATTCTTGGAGATGATGGTGTGCCTGTGGATTATCACATTACTTTCTGGAAATCAGAAGTGATTGACTTTGTGATACTTCAACAGGATGCATTTGATGCAGTCGACCGGAACTGCAGTATGGAACGCCAACAGTTTTTGTTGAATATAGTTATGGATATATGTTCTGCCAACTATTCTTTCTCTGGCTTCTTGGAAGTAATGGATTATTTCAAACGAGTAATCAATGTTTGCAAGCAAATGAACTATGCAATTTATCAATCAGAGGATTTTAATAACCGAGTTGTTGAATTGCAAAAAGTGTTGGACGAAAGAAAAATTAAAGCATAAGAAAATGGGAACAAAAGCATTTCAAAAAATATATACAAAGATTTTACAAATTACTAAAGCGACTTGTACATTAAATGCTACAGGTGTTGGTAATGAGGAATTGGCTACCGTAAATGGCAAATTAGCTCAGGTAGTGAAAATTATGGGTAATGAAGTTACTCTTCAGGTTTTTGAGGGTACAGAAGGTATTCCAACCAATGCGGAAGTTGTTTTCTTGGGTACAGCTCCTTCTTTAAAAGTTAGTGAGCAATTGGCCGGTCGTTTTTTTAATTCATTTGGTAATCCAATAGATGGCGGACCTGAAATTGAAGGTGAAATTCGTGAAATTGGTGGTCCATCTGTTAATCCTGTTCGTCGTAAACAACCTTCCGAATTGATCGCGACTGGTATCGCAGGTATTGACTTGAATAACACCTTGGTGTCAGGACAAAAAATTCCATTTTTTGCAGATCCAGATCAACCGTTCAACCAAGTTATGGCTAATGTGGCTTTGCGTGCTAAAGCTGATAAAATTATCTTGGGTGGTATGGGATTGACAAACGATGATTATTTGTACTTCAAAAATGTATTTAGCAATGCAGGAGTACTTGATCGTATTGTCAGTTTTGTAAATACGACAGAGAATCCACCTGTTGAACGTTTGTTGATTCCTGACATGGCACTTACTGCTGCTGAATATTTTGCTGTGGATAAAAATGAAAATGTTTTGGTGTTGTTGACGGATATGACTTCATATGCGGATGCTCTTGCTATTGTTTCGAACCGTATGGATCAAATTCCATCCAAAGATTCAATGCCTGGATCATTGTATTCAGATTTAGCTAAAATTTATGAAAAAGCAGTTCAGTTTCCTCAAGGAGGTTCAATTACAATTATAGCAGTAACTACTTTATCAGGTGGTGATATAACACACGCAATTCCTGACAATACTGGATATATCACTGAAGGTCAATTATTCCTTCGTCGTGATACTGACGTGGGTAAAGTTATCGTGGATCCTTTCCGTTCTCTTTCACGTTTGAAACAGTTAGTAATCGGTAAGAAAACCAGAGAAGATCATCCTCAAGTAATGAATGCTGCAGTACGCTTGTTTGCTGATGCTGCAAATGCAAAAACTAAATTGGAAAATGGTTTTGACCTTACGGATTATGACGATCGTACACTTTCATTTGCAAAGGATTATTCAGATAAATTACTTGCTATCGATGTAAATATTGATACTTTACAGATGTTGGATGTGACTTGGGAATTATTCTCTACCCACTTCAAAGCGTCTGAAGTAAGTTTGAAACAGGAATTAGTTGAAAAATATTGGAAAGCTGAATAATGGCAATACAGTTTCAATACAATAAAACGTCTCTACAATCTTTGGAGAAAAATCTCAAGATGCGTGTAAGAGCTTTACCTACTATAAAAAACAAGGAAAGTGCTTTGCGTGTTGAAGTGAAAAAAGCTAAAGATGAGATATTGAGACTAGAATCCGAGCTGGAAGCGGCAATTAAAGCATATGATAAAATGCTTATGCTTTGGGGTGAATTCGATACATCTCTTATAGCTGTAGAAGATGTGAAAATGACAGTGAAAAAAATCGCTGGTGTTCGTATACCTGTGTTGGTTGAAATTGTATATAAAACCAAAGCTTATTCAATCTTCAATTCACCTGCTTGGTATGCAGACGGAATTTCGCAATTGAAAGAGTTGGCACAAGTGGGTATAGAACAGGTCTTTTGTGATCAGAAATTGGGGCTTTTGGAATATGCAAGAAAAAAAACTACTCAGAAGGTAAATCTTTTTGAGAAAGTACAAATTCCTGGATACGAAGATGCTATTCGTAAGATTAAACGTTTTATGGAAGATGAAGAGAATTTATCGAAATCTTCTCAAAAAATAGTGAAATCTCGTCAACAAAAACTTAAAGAAGAGGAGGAAGTGGCATGATTGTGAAAATGAAAAAATATTCATTCCTTCTTCATCATAAAGTTTATGAGGAATTTTTGAATAAAATTCGGGAAATTGGCGTACTTCATATCATTGAAAAAGATGGTGGAGTCGCTGAAAACGAAGAATTAAACCTTAAAAACCAACTCTCTGTACGTTTGAATCTTGTAATCCGCAAGTTAAAATCGCTTGTAGATTCAGAGATTAATCCTTCAGATAGTGTTGTGGATGGATTGGAGCTTTTAGAGAAAGCAGAATCTATGTTTGACTCAGTTGAACAGGATTTCCAGAGATTGCAACAGGCTGAGAGGGAGAGGGAAAGAATGGAGGTGTGGGGAAAGTTCTCACATCAACGTATTTCTCAATTGCGTGAGGCTGGTTTTGATTTGTATTTTTATCAAGTTAATCTTCGAAAATTCGATCAAGAATGGGAGGCAAAATACAATTTATTTGAAATAGATACGGTTGGTGCTGTTCGTTCATTCGTGGTGATGGTGCCAAAAGGTACAGAAGTGGATATAGATGCTGACGAAATAAAATTAGGAGCGCATACGGTTGAAGAAATGGATCTGGAACTTTCTAAAATAAAGTTGGATATATCGAATCTTCAGGCAAGTCAAAAAGAATTTGCCCTTAAAATGCTTCCATTGTTGTTGCGTTTTAAACTTATCATTGATGGTGATGCAGATTTAATCAAAGTTCATCTAAATACATCATCTGTTGCCGAAAATTATGTCAAAGTGATTGAAGGATGGTGCCCGGAAGATAGAACACAAGAATTAGATAGCTACTTAAAATCTACTGAGATTTATCATGAGGTGGCAACTCCTGAAATGGACGAAGCTGCTCCTGTAAAATTGAAGAATGGGAAGTTTTCGAAAATGTATGAGTCTATTGGTGAGTTGTATGATTTGCCGAATTACCATGAATTGGATTTGACTCCGTTTTTCGCACCTTTTTATCTGTTGTTCTTTGGACTTTGTCTAGGTGATGCTGCCTATGGTTTAATCGTGGTTTTAGGAGCATTGTTTATGATGCGAAAAGCCAAACCAGCAATGAAGTCTATATTGAAGTTGGCAGTTTGGTTGGGAAGTTCAACCGTGCTAATGGGAATTGTTAGTAGTACATTCTTTGGTTTCAATTTGTTGGAACTTGATTGGGCTATTCTCGAACCATTGAAAAAGGTGAGAATGTTTGGTCAAGAATTTAGTTTGTTGTTGAATCCGGACCAATTGTTCAACACTGCATTGGTTCTTGGAGCAATTCAAATTATTTTTGGAATGATGGTGAAAACCTATGGATTGATACGTAGGTACGGGATTTCTGCAGCACTTTCAACTATTGGCTGGCTGATTTTGATTTTTGGTATGGGTGGAACCTATGCTTTCGGAATGATGAATCCTGAAATTCCTGCTCAAAACTTGAATTTGTATTATTATATCTTCTTGGCTGTAGGTGGATTACTTGTATTCGTGTTGAATGATGTAAAGCGAAATCCATTGATCAATATAGGTTCAGGTATGTGGGATGCATACAATATGGCTACAGGAATACTTGGTGATTTATTATCCTATATTCGTTTGTTTGCATTGGGTATTTCTGGTTCTGTAATGGGATTTGTGTTCAATGATTTGGCAATCAATATGAGTGGTGATATACCAGTGATAAGTACAATTGTTATGATAATTATTATGCTGATTGGTCATGGAATAAATATTTTTATGGCTGGATTAGGAGCATTTGTACACCCTATGCGTCTTACTTTTGTAGAATTTTATAAAAACGCTGGCTTTGAAGGTGGCGGTAAAAAATATAGACCTTTTAAAATTAACGATTAAAAAATAACAATTAAAACAATAATTTAAATTATGGAACCAATTATTTTAGCGTATATCGGAATTGGATTAATGGTAGGTTTGGCCGGAGTTGGAAGTGCTTTCGGGGTAACTATTACAGGTAATGCAGCTATCGGAGCTTTGAAGAAAAATCCAGATGCATTTGGTAATTATATGATTCTTAGTGCTTTGCCTGGTACACAAGGACTTTATGGTTTTCTTGGCTACTTTTTGCTGGCTGGTCATTTGACTCCTGATATGACCTGGGGTACAGCAGCTGCAGTCTTTGGTGCTAGTCTTGCATTAGCATTGACAGGTTTGCTTTCAGCAATTCGTCAAGGTCAGGTTTGTGCTAATGGTATTGCCGGTATCGGATCTGGTTATGATGTGTTTGGTAAAACGATGATCCTTGCAGTATTCCCAGAACTTTATGCTATCGTTTCATTGGCAGCAGTGTTTATGATTGGCGGCGCTCTATAAAACATCCTTAAATATGTTAACAAGCTCAAACGTTAATTCGTTTGGGCTTGTTTGTTATTGTAAATGTGGTAAAATAGCTTATTTTTGCATCTAATTCTTTAAATGAAGTAATGAAACCAGCCAAATCAAAGTTTTCAATTTTCTTAAGTAAAATGAGATTCAGATACAGAGTTTCTGTGATGAATGAAAATACTTTGGAAGAATCATGGTTTGTCAGACTGTCACGATTTTCAGTTTTTCTTTGGTTTTCATTGTTGGTATTTGTAACTTTCATTTCACTTACTTTAATAATTACCTTTACTCCTCTGAAATATTATTTGCCGGGTTATATCGGTGATGAGAATAGAAGTCATATAATCAACGAATCAATGACGGTAGATTCACTTCTTAGTCAAGTAAATATGCAGTCAGCCTATTTGAATATGATTCGTGAAGTTATTTCTGGATCGATTAAAGTAGATTCTGTTGCTTCGCTTGATTCTGTTGCATTGAAAAAGAGGGCTGAGGTGTTAATGGAAAAGAAAAGGGTTGAAGAAGAGTTTATTGAAGCATACGAAGAGGAAGAGAAATTTAACCTTGCCTCCTTGAGCTACAAAGAGAACGAAAATGTTTTTGTGTTTTTTCGTCCAGTGGCAGGAGTGATTTCTTCTGGCTTTGATATGGAGGATAAAAGATATGGTACTTCTATAGTGACAGCAGGAAATGAATCTGTTGCATCTGTATTGCCTGGTGTGGTGATAAATACTTCTTTTACATTTAATAATGGTTGGGAAATGACCATACAGCATGAAGATGGTTACTTGTCTGTTTATAAATTTATGACACAGGTGCTGAAATCACAGGGTAATAATGTGAGAGCAGGTGAAGCTATTGGATTTTGTGGTTCAAAGAATCAAAATAAGAATGCAGGCAATTTTTATTTTGAATTGTGGCGAAATGGTAAAGCAATAAATCCTGAAGAAATTATAGTTTTTTAGAATGAAATTGAACGAGAAAAAGAAAATAGCTGTACTTGGTTCTACAGGTTCTATAGGTACCCAGGCTCTGGAAGTAATATCAGAGAATCCTTCACTTTTTGAAGCTTATGCTTTAACTGCAGGTAATAATGTGGATTTGTTGATTCAGCAAGCTCGCAAGTTCAAACCTGAATTTGTGGTTATTGGAAATGATTTGCTTTATTTAACCCTTAAAGAAGCATTGAATGATTTGCCCATAAAAGTCTATGTGGGAATGGATGCCATAGCTCAAGTTGCCGAAATGGATAGTGTGGATATTGTTCTTACTGCTATGGTTGGTTATGCTGGTCTGAAGCCTACTTTAGCTGCATTGAAGGCTGGTAAGAAAATCGCTCTCGCAAATAAAGAGACCATGGTGGTTGCTGGAGAATTGGTAAATAAACTCGCCATTGATAACAATGCAAGTATTATTCCTGTTGATTCAGAACATTCAGCAATCTTTCAGTGTTTAAGCGGTGAATTTGAGAATCCTATTGAGAAAATATTGCTTACAGCTTCCGGTGGGCCATTTAGAACTTGGTCACTAGCCGAACTGTCAAAAGCTACTTCAAGTCAGGCTCTTAAACATCCAAATTGGACTATGGGTGCCAAAATTACGATTGATTCCGCTACTTTGATGAATAAGGGTTTTGAAGTAATCGAAGCGAAATGGTTATTTGATGTGCCTGCGTCCAAAATTGAAGTTGTTGTGCATCCGCAATCGATCATTCATTCGATGGTTCAATTTGAAGATGGTTCGATAAAAGCACAACTTGGTTTGCCTGATATGAAGCTTCCAATTCAATATGCATTTTCATATCCCAACAGGATTAAAAACAATTACCCACGTTTGAGTTTTGAACAATATTCAAATTTCACTTTTGAAAAACCAGATACTGATAGGTTTAGAAATCTAGGATTGGCGTTCGAATCAATGGAAAAAGGAGGGAATATGCCTTGTATTCTGAATGCTGCAAATGAAGTTGTGGTAGATGCATTCTTAAATGAGAAAGTAGGATTTCTTCAAATGAGCGACCTAATTGTAAATGCAATGCAGAGAGTGAATTTTATTTCTCAACCTTCATACGAAGATTTGGTGCAAACAGACTTACTAACAAGGGAATTTGTTTCGTCAATTATACCTCATAAATAGAAAATAATAAAATAAAATATGGAAACTTTTTTGATTAGAGCTTTACAGCTCATTTTAAGCTTGTCCATTCTGGTTCTACTCCACGAATATGGACATTTCTTTTTCGCACGTTTGTTTAAAGTACGTGTGGATAAATTTTATATGTTTTTCAATCCCTATTTCTCTATACTGAGAGCAAAAAAAGTGAACGGAAAGTGGTCTGTTAAATTTTTTGCTAAAAATGTACCCTCCAATGACAGACCTAAAAAAGATGCCTTTGGAAATGATTTATTGGATGAAAAAGGTAAACCTGTCATGGAATTAATTCCACTGTCAGAATTGGATGATAATGATTGGCGTAAATATCCAGAAACTACAGAGTGGGGAATCGGATGGTTGCCCTTGGGCGGTTTTTGTAAAATTGCGGGTATGATAGATGAATCAATGGATAAAACTCAGATGAATTTGCCTCCACAAGATTGGGAATATCGTGCTAAACCAGTTTGGCAAAGACTTCCAATTATTATCGGTGGTGTGTTGGTAAATTTTATTCTTGCCATGGTGATTTACTCAGCTGTATTGTATACTTGGGGGAAAGAATATTTGCCCTTTAAAAATGCAGATTATGGACTGCAATATTCTCAAACTATGGTCCAAAGTGGTTTTCAACAGGGAGACTTAATTCTTTCTGTGGATGGAAGGAAGGTTGAGCAAAGAGCTGATGCCATAGAAGATCTTTTGATTGAGGGTAAAAAGAATGTGGTCGTATTGCGTAATGGAGAAGAAATTAGTTTGGTTATGCCAGAGGATTTTGTTAAAAATGTATTGGCATCTCAAGAAAAAGATTTGATCACTGTTCGCTTCCCATTTGTTATTCAAGATGCTGTAAATGGAAGTCCGGCTGCAGCTGCAGGGTTAATGTCTGGTGATAGTATAGTTGGTGTTGCAGGTAAGGAAATTTCAATTTTTCAAGACATCGCATATGCTCTAAACGAAAATAAAGGACAAACAATTCAACTAAATTATTTTAGAGGGGGTGTTATAGATAGTACAATGGTCGCTATTTCAGAAGAAGGGAAAATTGGTGTTGCAGTGAAGCCGTTTCTGGACTATTTTGAAACTGAAAAAATAGAGTATGGCTTTTTTGAATCGATTCCGGCTGGGATTAATCTAGGTGTGGAAACACTAGTAAGCTATATCAAGCAATTTAAACTTGTATTTACAAAGGAAGGCTCAAAACAAATAGGAGGCTTTGGAAGTATTGGTCAGATGTTTCCAATGACTTGGGACTGGCAAGTGTTTTGGACAATGACTGCATTCTTGTCAGTTATACTTGCATTCATGAATTTCTTGCCAATACCAGCTCTTGATGGTGGTCATGTCTTGTTTTTGCTATATGAAATGTTTACAGGTCGAAAACCAAGTGAGAAATTCCTGGAGTATGCACAAACAGTTGGTATGCTTCTTCTGTTCTCTCTGTTGATCTTTGCTAATGGAAATGATATTTTTAAAGCCTTTTTCAAAAATTAAAAAATCATAAAATTTAACATTTTATATTAGAAAGATTCGATTTTGCGGCGGATAATTTTTTAATCAACCCGAATGTAGTATCTTTGTGTTTAATAACTGTAATTCAGATATATCAAATATTATAAAAAAAACAAGTTTATGAAAAAACAGATTTTATTTGCGCTTACAATGGTATTCGCAGTATTATTTAGTTCTTGTACTAAGGATCTAACTGCATTGGATCCAAGCCTATTCACAGCAACTCCAAATCCTTTGGAAGTGAAAGGTGGCAAAATTGATGTAACTATCAATGGTACTTTCCCTGTAAAGTATTTTGCGAAGAAAGTTACTGTAACAGTTACTCCTGTATTGAAATTCAAAGATCAGGAAGCTAAATCAGAGTCTAAAGTTTTCCAAGGTGAGAAAATTGTTGGAAATAACCAAGTAATCAGTTATAAAGCTGGTGGAACTTATTCAATGAAGGCGAGTTTTGACTATGTGCCTGATATGAAAGTGTCTGAGCTTTATTTGGAGTTTGAAGTAGCTACTTCTAAGAAAACGTATAAATTGGCTCCAGTAAAAGTTGCTGATGGAGTTATCGCAACTGCAGAGCTTGCACAAACAAATTTTGGTTCTGCTTCACAAGGTGCCGTGATTATGCCTGACAAATTCCAAAGAGTTATCCAAGAGTTGCAAGAGGCTGATATTAAATTCCTTATCCAACAATCTACACTACGTAGTCAAGAAAAGAAAGCGGATGATATCCTAGCATTGACTAAAAAAATCAAAGAAGTTCAGGAAACTGCAAATTTGGATGTTGCAAACTTCGAAATTTCAGGTTATGCATCTCCTGATGGTGCTCTTAGCTTGAATACAAATCTTGCTGAGAAACGTCAAGAAGTTACTGCAAAATTTATCAATAAAGAATTGAAGAAATTGAAAACTTCAGTTGCTATTGACTCTAAATTTACTGCTGAGGATTGGGATGGTTTCCAAAAAATGATGGAATCCTCATCCATTCAAGACAAACAGTTGATCCTTCGTGTGCTTTCAATGTATACTGATCCAGAACAACGTGAAAAGGAAATTAAAAATTTGTCAATTGCCTTCAAAGCAATCGCTGATGAGATTTTACCTGAACTTCGTCGTTCACGTTTGAAATTGACAGTGGATGTTACTGGTAAATCTGACGAAGAAATAGCATCACTTGCTAAATCAGATGCATCTCAATTGTCTGTAGAAGAATTACTTTATGCGGCTACGCTGACTAAAGATCTTGCTGCTCAAGCTGATATTTACAAAAAGGTTACAGAGAACTATCCTTCTTGCCCACGTGGTTTCAATAACCTTGGTGCTGTGAAATACAAACAAGGTGATGTGGATGGTGCAGCGAAATGTTTTGAGAAAGCATTGTCTGTGAAAGCTGACTGTGTTCCTGCGAATTACAATTTAGGATTGTGTCAACTAGCTAATGGAGATTTCTCTAAAGCAGAAGTTTCATTTGGTAAAGCTGCTGGCGTTCAAGGTGAGCTTGCTAATGCATTGGGAACTATTTATTTGAAACAAGGTAAATATGATCAAGCTAAAAATATTTTTGGTTCTGCCGTATCAAACAATGTTGCATTGCTTCAAATTTTAAATAAAGATTATGCAGGCGCTAAGAAAACTTTAGCTGCTGTAGCTCAAAAGGATGCAATGACTTCCTATCTTTCTGCATTGATTGGTGCACGCACAAATGTGAAAGACGAAGTTGTATCTAATTTGAAAGCTGCTGCTAAACTAAATGCCGCTTGTGCTTCAAAAGCTGCTACTGATATTGAATTTGCTAAATTCTTCCAGGATGCTGACTTTCAAGCTGCAGTGAAATAAAATACTGACATATATATGAGAAAGGATGTTCATTTGGACATCCTTTTTTGTTATAAAAGAATAAAAAGATGTCAATAAGTCAGTTAAAATTGGATTTATTTTTACGGTATTCTTTTTGTCTGTATATTTGTGTAAACAAATTTATTTTAAATGGTCAAAAACGAACAAATTGTAAAAAAGATTGTTGAAGGTATTCAGGAAAGAAAAGGTAAAGAAATAGTGGTCGTAAATATGACCAAACTCAAAGAATCCCCTTGTAATTTTTTCGTAATTTGTGAAGGCGACTCTACAGTGCATGTAAATTCAGTAGCTTTGTCAGTAAAAGATTATGTGAGTGAAACAATTCAATTGAAACCATATGCATCTGATGGTTTCGAAAATGCAGAGTGGATTGCTTTGGATTATGGTCAAATCATAGTTCATGTTTTTCAGCGTAGTATACGGGAGTTTTATGATTTAGAACATCTTTGGGCTGACGCTGACATTAAATGTATACCTAATTTATCCTGATTTATTGTGAAATTTTTTCAATTTTATGGAAGAACAAAAACCAAATCAATCTTCTCCTAAATTAGGGGAGAAGAAACCAAAATTTAATATTTCATGGATCTATGGCATCATTATCATGGTGCTCGTTGGATCTTATTTTTTCAATGGAAATAGCCCAGCAAAAGAAATTCCTTTCTCTGAATTTGAACGCCACATCCAGGCTGGTAGAATTGAGGCAATACAGATTTTTGTGTCAAAAAACAGTATCCAAGCAACTGTGAAAAGTTCGGCAGTTGATTCGGTGTATGGTAAAAGCAAAGAAATCTATGCTGAGGATAGATTAATCAATGTATTGGTCGGTCCTGCAGAGGATTTTTCTAAGTTTCTAGAAAAGGCTAAAACTGAGTATGGTTTCAATGGGAAAGTTGAATATAAAGAATCCAGAAATTACATTGATATCTTTTTATACAGTGTACTGCCATTCTTACTTTTAATCCTGTTCTTTGTGTTTATGAACAGACGCATGACAGGTCAAATGGGAAGTGGACCAGGCGGAATTTTTAATGTAGGTAAATCCAAAGCTCAACTATTTGATAAAGGAAACACTGTCAATAAAATTACATTCAAAGATGTAGCTGGACTTGAAGGTGCTAAGCAAGAGATTGAAGAAATCGTTGCTTTTCTAAAAAATCCTAGTAAGTACACTGAACTTGGTGGTAAAATACCTAAGGGTGCATTGCTGGTGGGCCCTCCTGGGACAGGTAAAACTTTGTTGGCTAAAGCTGTTGCTGGTGAAGCTGATGTTCCTTTCTTTTCTATGTCTGGTTCCGACTTTGTGGAAATGTTTGTAGGTGTAGGTGCATCACGTGTACGTGACCTTTTCCGTCAAGCAAAAGAAAAAGCACCTTGTATTATATTTATAGATGAGATCGATGCCGTTGGTCGTGCCCGTGGTAAAAATCCAAATATGGGTAGTAATGATGAAAGAGAGAATACGCTCAATCAGTTATTGACTGAAATGGATGGTTTTGGATCTAACAGTGGTGTGATTATATTGGCTGCTACAAACCGTGCTGATATTCTTGATAAAGCTTTGTTACGCGCTGGTCGCTTTGATAGACAAATTCATGTCGACCTTCCAGATGTACATGAGCGTAAAGAAATTTTCAATGTGCATTTGCGCCCCATAAAGATAAATGAAACCGTTGATGTGAATTTTCTTGCCAAACAAACTCCTGGGTTTTCTGGTGCAGATATTGCCAATGTTTGTAATGAAGCTGCCCTTATTGCTGCTCGTAAAGGAAAATCCTTTGTGGAAAAACAAGACTTTTTAGATGCTGTTGATCGTATCGTTGGCGGTCTGGAAAAGAAAACCAAAATTATTACCAAGTCTGAGAAGAAATCGATAGCATATCACGAAGCTGGCCATGCTACTATTAGCTGGATGTTGGAACATGCTAATCCATTGGTAAAGGTTACTATTGTTCCTCGTGGTGAAGCTTTGGGTGCTGCATGGTATCTGCCCGAGGAAAGACAGTTGACCAATAAAGAACATCTTCTGGATGAAATGTGTGCAACCTTGGGTGGTAGAGCTGCTGAAGAGATCTTCTTGAATGATATTTCAACTGGAGCTATCAATGATTTGGAGAGAGTAACCAAACGAGCTTATGCAATGGTGGCTTATTTCGGTATGAGTCAACAGTTGCCTAATCTAAGTTATTATGATTCGACAGGACATTCAGATTATGGATTCACTAAACCATACAGTGAAAAAACTGCTGAATTGATTGATAACGAGGCGAAATCACTCGTTTCAGATCAATACGAGAGAGCAAAGAGAATCTTACAGGATAACAAGGAGGGCCATCATCGTTTGTCTGAACTATTGGTGGAGCGTGAAGTGATTTTTGCAGAAGATTTGGAGGATATATTTGGTAAACGACCATGGACATCTCGTAATGATGAGTTAATGTCTGAAAACGTGGCTGCAATACCTTCTGTTGAGGAGGAGGAGGTTAAAGAGCTTTCTTCTGATGATAGTCGGGAATTGTCAATCGAAGAAAATGTATAATACCCTTTCGTGAATCAGTCAAAACAAAATATTCTTAACCGCATCCGGAGTGTAAAAAAATCTCTGGATGCGGATTTTATTTTAAATTCAAATTTCAAAGAAGTTTTTCAGGAAATTGATAAATCGGACTTGTTGCAAACCTTTATTGATGAAGCAACTATTGTTGGAGCTCAAGTCTTTGTGCTGAATGATAGTTCTTCGCTACTGGAAAAAATAAGACAAATTAGTGAAGAAAAAAAAGCTGTGGTTTTTACTGCAGATGAGAAACTATATAATTCCATATCTAGGGAAGGTGTAGATGTTCAGATTGCTCCGACTGATTTGTCAGAAATTCAAATGGGAATTTCAAATGCTGAATGTTTTGTGGCTCGCACGGGTTCTTTGTTGTTAAGTTCATTCTCAGGACCAGGTAGAAGAATGAATGTGTTTCCGCCGATACATATTGTTTTAGCTCATATTTTGGATTTGGTAGAATTTCCTGAAGATGCAATTGACTATGTGCAGAAGAAATTCGCAGATGGCTTGCCTTCTCAAATTTCATTTGTAACTGGTCCAAGTCGTACCGCTGATATTGAAAAAACCTTAGTTATGGGTGCTCATGGACCTAAAGAATTGATTATCTTTGTTAAAAACTATTAGAATGTGGAATAATCTTGTACTACGTGGTTTTAGTGGAGTTTTTTTTGTTGCGTTAATTATTGCTGCTATACTCTTTGGACAATTGTATTTTACAGTTGTTTTTGGTGTAATAACTGCTTGGTCAGTTTTTGAATTTCACAAGATTACAAATAAACAACCTGAAATAGATGTGCCTGTTTGGGTGTCTGTGTTAGGCTCAGGACTCCTTTTTTGGATATCCTATCTGTTTGCTTCAGGATTGTTGGATTATCCTACTTATTCAATTTATGGACTATTTCTGATCATAGTATTCTTGTCCGAATTGTATCGGAATAAACTGAACCCAATTCATAACTGGTCTTATTTTTTGTTTGGTCAAATATATGTAGCTCTCCCTTTTGCATTGCTTAATTTTATATTATTTATAGAGTCATACAATCCAATAATACTTTTAGCCGTTTTTGTGACTATATGGGTAAACGATACAGGTGCTTATTTGGTTGGAATTACATTTGGTAAACACCGTTTATTCGAACGTGTTTCCCCTAAAAAGTCATGGGAAGGTTTTTTTGGAGGTGCTATACTTACTCTTGTTTCTGGATATTTCTTTTCGGTATATATTCCAGAGTTGACTTTGTGGCAGTGGTTGGTTTTTTCTGAAATTGTAGTTGTTTTTGGTACTTTTGGAGACTTGATGGAGTCATTGCTCAAACGTACAATCCAAGTTAAGGATTCGGGAGATGTAATTCCTGGTCATGGGGGTTTGTTGGATCGTTTTGATAGTATGTTGCTTGTTGCTCCTGCTATTTTTATTTTTTTAAGTTTTGTTTTTAAAAGTTGATTATGGAAAAATTTGATGATATTAGATCGTATTCAAACCATGAGCTGAGCCATTATTTAAATAAGCTAGCGCAGGAAAAACAATTTATTAAAGTGTTAAGTACAATTTATCCATTAATGCCTAAGGATAAATTGATTGAAAGGTTAACTTCATTTCAAAATACCTATGAATTCCAAAAGGGCTTAGTATATCCGTTTCTACAGTATATTGAAGCCAATTTGACTAATGGAGTAGAGATTGAAGGTGTAAATAAATTATTGCCGCAAAAAGGATATTTGTATATTTCAAATCATAGAGATATAGTTCTTGATTCAGCATTGCTGTGTTCAAAACTGATACAAAATGATATGGATACTGTTGAGATTGCTATCGGTGATAATCTACTGATTTTTCCTTGGATTGAAGATCTGGTACGTGTAAATAAAAGTTTTATAGTTCGTAGAGGACTTAGTGCAAAGCAAATACTTGAAAGTTCACAGAAATTGTCTGCATATATCAAATATAATGTAGAAGTGAAGAATCAGTCAGTATGGATAGCACAACGTGAAGGAAGGGCTAAGAATTCAGATGATAGAACCCAGGAGAGTTTATTGAAGATGTTTAATATGTCAGGAGATAAATCAATCCTTGAAAACTTGTCGGAATTAAACATTTGCCCTTTAACAATATCTTACGAATATGATCCTTGCGATTTTCTTAAAGCCAAGGAGTTTCAACAAAAAAGAGATAACCCGGAATTTAAGAAACATCCAACAGATGATTTAATCAATATGCAAACCGGGGTGATGGGATTTAAAGGGAAAGTTATTTATTCTGTGGAAGGTGATATTTCAACTGAAATACTAGGCCTTTCCATTGCTGGATTACACAAGAACCAAGTATTCGAAATGCTAGCTGAATTGATTGATAAAAAAATACATTCCAATTATACCTTGTTTAGTGTGAATAAAATCGCTTATGATTTGCTTACGCAAAGCAGTAAATTTGCAGCTGAATACAGTCTGATGGAAAAATTGGACTTTGAGAAATACTTGGAAAAACAAATCGAGAAAATTGACTTGGTGGATAAGGATGTAGATTTCCTTACAGTCAAACTTCTCGAAATGTATGCTAATCCCTTAATAAATAAATTAGGTCTTTAATATCCTAGTATTTTTAACATAGATTTATAACTCTGTTCTTTGGCGAATAACTTTGTATAGTATTCGCCATTTTCATCTTTGTCAATAATTACAAGTTTGGGCGCTGGTATTAGGCAGTGTTGGATTCCCCCAAATCCGCTTAAAGATTCCTGATAAGCTCCTGTGTGAAAAAAACCTACATATTGTTCCCTGTCTTGTTGCATTTTGGGCAAAAATATAGCATTTGAATGCACTTCGGCATTGTAGAAGTCTTCGCTGTCACAAGTTAAACCTCCAAGGTTTACTCGTTCATATTCTGAATCCCAATTGTTTATAGCTAAGAATACAAATCGCTGATTGATGGCCCATGTGTCGGGTAGGGTAGTCATGAATGAACTGTCTATCATATTCCATAACTCTCTGTCGTTTTGTTTTTTCTGGTTTACAATAGAATATAGCATAGCTCCACTTTCACCAACGGTGTATGATCCAAATTCTGTAAATATATGTGGTTCGGTTACCCCATGGTTGTTACAAATAATCTTAATTTGTGCTACAATTTCTTCAGCCATGTATTCGTAATCGTATGACATATCAAGATGTGTTTGAATTGGGAATCCGCCACCTATGTTTAGACTGTCTAATTCAGGACAAATCTTTTTCATTTCGCAATATATATTTACTGCTTTACTCAATTCGTTCCAGTAATATGCAGTGTCTTTAATACCTGTGTTAATAAAGAAGTGCAACATCTTTAAACCCACTAGAGGATTACTTGCAATCTTTTCTTTATAGTAAGGGATAATGTCATTGTAACGAATTCCAAGTCTAGAAGTGTAGAAATCGAATTTTGGCTCTTCTTCAGATGCTATACGTATGCCAACATTAAATTCCTTGTCAAAGTCCTTCAATAATAAGTCTAATTCGAATTTGTTGTCTAAAATAGGTAAAACATTCGTAAATCCTAAGTTGATAAGGTTTTGAATGTTTTCTATATATTGCGGCCTCTTAAACCCATTGCAAACTATGTATTGTTCCTTGCGAATATGACCTTGTTCAAACAATGCTTCAATTAAGTTAATGTCAAAAGCAGATGAAGTCTCAATGTGAACATCATTCTTAAGGACTTCTTCCATGACAAAAGAAAAATGAGAACTTTTTGTGCAATAACAATAATTGTATTCGCCTTCGTAATCTACTTTAGCCATAGCAACATTAAACATTCTTCTCGCTTTTTGAATGTTATCAGATATTTTTGGTAAGTAGGATACCCGTAAGGGTGTACCATATTGTTTGATTATGTCCATTAAAGGAATGTCAAACCATTCTAAGTTGTTGTCTGAAACATTGAATTCTTCATTTGGGAATTCAAATGATTGTTCTATTAAGTCTGTGTATTTGTTTTTCATTTGCTGCTAAATAATAATCTAAATTACTTGGATTGAGAGAATTAATTATGTTTGAATGAATTAAGTTGTTCAGTTTGAAAGTGAAAAAGGATTGCAAAATTACATAAAAAAATCGTATTCGTATATTTTAAACCGTTTTTTTAATAGAATTGTCCTATGAATTTTATTTCAAATAATAATTTTTTGCTTTTTTTATTAAAATCTAACAGCTTTAAATGAGTTGATTTGACTTGATTTAATTAGTTTTGTTTCAAATAAATATGCGAATTTGTTTGTTGTTTTCCTAATTTAACCTATTAAACCTTATTGAAATGAAAAGAAATCGACTATTGGGTCTATTGATCCTTCTTTTTGCAATGTGTATTAATTCTCAAACACCTAAAATTCTACTAACTGAAGTATATGGCGGCGGTGGAAATTCAGGGGCCATTTTTAATCAAGATTATGTTGAATTGTTTAATCCAGGTACTGAAGTGGTACCGCTTGCCGGATGGAGTATCCAATATTATACTTCTACCGGTACTAGTCCCTCAAAAACGATAGAATTTGCCGAAAATAGTTTAATAATGCCTTTGCAACATTTTCTAATAGGAGCGTCTGGTGGAGATGTAGGCGCTAATCTTCCCGGTAAAGATTTGGAGGCTGTTGCAGCATTTTCTTTAAGTTCAGGCAAGATTGTTTTGTTTAAAGCTTTGACTAAGAAGAATATAGTTGGAGTTGATGAGTTGTTGGCTGATTCTGATTTTGTAGATTATATACCATATGGACGGTCAGCTATACCTATGTATGGTAGTTCAATGGAAAAAGATTGTTCCTCTGTGCTTTCTGCATCTAGAAAAAAAGATGAATTTGGTAACTACATATTTACATCCAATGTAGGTTTGGATTTTGAAACTATTCTTCCAAACCCTGTATATTCAGGTTTAAAGACTGCAGTGGTTTCTCCTTCTGAATTTGAAATTAAAGTTCAAGGGTCAAGTCTTAGGATAGAATTGTCAAAGTCAAAACTCTGTGAATTGTTTAATTTAAATGGACAATTGGTATTTAATTCAACCTTAGCGGCTGGTTCTACAGAATTGAATCTGCCTTGGGGTGTATATCTTTGCAGGATAGATAATGAAATGATGAAATTGATTATCTTTGAACATTGATCTGTTTATTTTAATTTATTTATATGACTAAGTTCAGCAAACAAATCCGCATATTTTTGACTGTAAGTTGTGTTTTCCTTTATTCTGTAGTTAATTCACAGAATATAAAATTCATGGAATTAGGACCTGTTGAATTAGTTCCAAATTCAAGTTCAAATTCAGCATATTCCTTGTTTTTTAGTGCTGATTATGCAGACGATAGTATAAAAATTCAAATTTCGGGAGATGATAAGTCAAGCTTCTTGATCGATAAAACCTTTGTGTTGCCTGCGCAAGGTGGAGGTGTGGAGCTCGATTCTGTTAAGGTGAGTTATTTGCCTTCTGGAGAAAGTGAGCATTTGGCGATTCTAAATTTTAGCATTGGAGATAGTATATATTCCCAATTTGTTCTAAATGGAATTTCAAATGGTGCAGTGACTGTTGAATCAATTTCTCAATCAAAGATGCCAGAGAACATCAAATTAGTAAACGGCGAACTCTTAATAGAGCTTGAAAGACCTTTGGATTTGTTTATATACGATACAAAGGGTGTTCTGAAAAATAAAGTATTTTTAACTCAAGGGAGTAATAAAATCACACAATTACAAAGTGGTGTTTGGATCCTGAGATTTGATAACCGAATTTATAAACTGAAGATTTGATTTTATTTTATTGTATCCTGCTCTTTTTAAAGCTGACTTTTTAAAGGATTTTCTGAAAATTTCTTCGCTTAAATTCTCCCAGTCATTCCAGTTCCCGTTTGAAATGAATTGATTAGGTGACAATTCCTTGTGTTGATGGATTTTTGCAAGTTTATTATTCCATGGACAAACATCCTGGCAAATATCGCAGCCAATTAGTTGATTGGTTATGGCTCCATTGAAATTTCGAGGAATTAAGTCTTTGTTTTCTATGGTTAGATAGGATATGCATTTGCGTGCTTCCAGAACTCTTGGACTCAATGCTTGTGTCGGACAAGAACTGATGCATTTATTGCATTTTCCACAACGATCTGGTTGTTCTTTGTCGTATTCGTCTACTTGGTTTTGAATCATTAGAATAGCGATAAAGACAAAGGAACCCATTTCAGGATTAATCAGTAAAGTGTGCTTTCCTATCCATCCCAAACCGGCTTTTTGAGCCCATCTTCGTTCCAACACAGGAGCTGAGTCTACAAAACTGTGTTGATTTGTACTATTGATTATTTGAGGGCCATAATTTGCTTTAAGCTCATCTTCTAAAAGAGAAAGTTTTTGCTTGATTACATAATGATAATCGATTTCTGAAAATGCATATCGTGCAATTTTTGGAGCATTGGATGGCTGTATGTTTTCCGAATAATAGTTTAATAATAATGCTATTACTGATTTGCATCCCGGTACTAATTTGCTGGGGTCGGTTCGTTTTTCCAAATTGCGCTCCAAATAGCTCATATTGCCCTGGTAGCCTTTCTTAAGCCAATCAGAAATGAAAATTCTATCTTCAAGGAGATTTTCAGCCTTTGCTATGCCACAAGCATCAAACCCCGCCTTTTTAGCAAGACTTTTGATGATTGCTGAACTCAATACAATATCTTCCGATACTGGATGCATTAAAGTGCCTTTTCGATTTCCTTTTTAAGTGTATTTAAGTCCATGTCTCTTCCCACAATTTCACCTGAACGATTAATTAAGAAATAAGTAGGGTAAGTGGAAATATTATAACTTACGGCTGCAGCAGTATTAGGGCCCTTGCTGTCACGTACACATATCCAAGGCAAGGTCTCTACTGAGTTCTTCCATAGCATTTGATTTCTGTCCAGCGAAACTTGATATATCTCAAATCCTTTAGTAGCATATTCATTATATAATTCTCTTAAAGCAAATGTGTAAGATACACTTTCTCTTGCCTCGTATGCAGAAAAGTCAAGCAACAATACTTTGCCTTCATAATCTGATAGCTTTCGTTCAATATTGTTGTTGTCAGGTAAAGAGATATCTATATAGCCTTTGCCTTCTTTTTGTATGATTTCTTGCCAATATGCTTGGGATCTAGCCTCACGTTCTCTTTTGATTGCATCCATCACTAAACTGTATAGATTCTTGGATCTATCATAAGAAGGCATGAAGGTGTTGTAAGCTGTGGCAACTGCAGCACAATAGGGCTTGTCTTCAGAGTTATAAGGTGAAAATATATAACTATTATTGATTTGTTGATAAATTGCAAAATAAGCTGAAGTTGAGCGTGGGTTTTTAAGAATTATCGGTCGTGCCAGTTTTTTGTGTTCATCAACCAGTTGCATTAATTCCTTTACTTTCATGTCTCTTGTGCTTCTTGGCAATGCACTTTGAATCTCGTTAGCTTTTGTTTGTAAGGCAATCGCAGATTTCCTAAGTTTAAAAATGTCTAGGTTTGATTCAGAGCCTGAGATCTGATATTCATTTGAAAATTGTTCAATATTACTGTTGATCGTAATGGTCTCAGTAGAATCAATAGCAAAATAAATTTGTTTACCGCCCAAAATTAACTTGTAAAAATCCGGGAAGCCAGGCTTTTTGCTGGTAAAAGAAAATTCGCCTTTGGAATTGATTTTAGCGGAATCGATGACTAGACTTTTCATCAACCCTGAATATTCTAAATAAATCATTTCCCCAGCACCACCTTCGATGCTCCCATTTACCTCAAAACTGTCATTTCTACCGCAGGAACTGACAAAAACAATTGCTAAAAATAAGTAAATTACTTTATTCATATAGTATTAAGTAGTAGCTTTGTAACTCGTAAAAAAATCACGCAAATGTAATCAATATATTATATTCTTACAACTTTGGCACTGTCATTGATTTGATAATTTTACTCATCCAGTGTTTTGTTGTTAATGCGCTGATATTGAGTTGAGTGTCTGGGTGTGTGAAGTGAGCATGCACCTGCGTTAGATAAATTTTCTGCCATTTTGGCTGAAAAAAATGAAATTTACATAAATGAATAACAATTTTGACAAGTTTTTTACTGACGATATGGTTAGTAATGCTGAAGTTTTCCCAATAATTTCTTTGGATGAAAGATCTATGGATATAAATTTAGACTCGGGTGCAGTATTACCGATTCTTCCTTTGCGAAATATGGTTATATATCCTGGTGTTTTGCTTCCTGTTACTGTAGCCAGACCCAAGTCATTGAAGTTGATAAGACAAGCACAAGAAAATGAACAATTGATTGGTGTATGTACGCAGATTGACAGAAAAATAGAGGATCCAGGTTTTGAACATTTGTATTCTGTCGGAACTGTGGCTCAAGTAGTCAGAATATTGGAAATGCCAGACAATACTACAACGGTAATTCTAGAAGGTAAGAGGCGATTCAGCTTAGGTGAGCCTGTATCCGTTAAGCCATACATGAAAGCAAAAATAAATTTATTGGATGATATAATGCCCGAAAAAGATTCTGAATCAGTATTTTCAGCTCTTGTTTCATCAATAAAAGATTTAGCTACCAGTATTATTAATAATTCAGGACTTATGCCTCCTGAAGCTACTTTTGCGATAAAAAATATTGAAAATCCATTATATCTGATCAACTACGTTTGTGTACACTTTGGCTTAAAGCTTAGTGATAAGATTCGATTACTTGAATTGGATGAAGTAATGGAAAGAGGGTATCAGTTGCTAGAACAGTTGAACAAGGAAAGTCAATTGATGGAGATAAAAATGTCCATTCAAAATAAAGCGAAGGCAGGAATAGATCAGCAACAAAGAGAATATTTCCTACAGCAGCAAATGAAAACCATTCAAAATGAATTGGGTGGAGCAACGGCTGAGCAAGAATTAGCTGATTTTAGAAAAAAGGCTGCTTCTAAAGAGTGGAATGATCAAGTTGCAAAAGTTTTTGATAAGGAGTTACGTAAACTGGAAAGAACCAGTCAACATTCTCCCGATTATTCGGTGCAGTTGAATTATGTGGAAACTATGTTGGAACTTCCATGGAATATTTACACAGAAGATAATTTCAATCTACAACATGCCCGTAAAGTCTTGGATAAAGATCATTTTGGATTAGACCAGGTGAAGGATAGAATAATTGAACATTTGGCTGTGTTGAAATTGAAAGGAGATATGAAATCTCCAATTATTTGCTTGTATGGACCTCCCGGTGTTGGTAAAACTTCTTTGGGTAAATCTGTTGCAAAAGCCTTGAATCGTAAATATGTAAGAGTTTCCTTGGGTGGTTTGCATGATGAAGCTGAAATTAGAGGACATAGAAGGACATATATAGGGGCAATGCCAGGAAGAATAATGCAAAATATTCAAAAAGCTGAATCTGCTAACCCTGTATTTGTGCTTGATGAAATTGATAAAGTTACTGCGGATTATAAAGGTGACCCTTCTTCAGCTTTATTGGAGGTGTTGGATCCTGAACAGAATACTGCATTTCACGATAATTATCTGGATGTTGATTTTGATTTGTCAAAAGTGATGTTTATAGCAACCGCAAACAACTTAAATGCAATTCCACGACCATTGCTGGATCGTATGGAATTAATTGAAGTTAGTGGTTATACTCAAGAAGAAAAAATTGAAATAGCAAAAAAACATTTGCTGAAAAAAGAATTAGAAAACCATGGTTTGAAGAATTCTCATGTGAAATTAAGCAAACAGATTATACAACAGATGATAGAGTCCTATACACGTGAATCAGGTGTGCGAGATCTGAATAGGAAAATGGCATCTTTGATGCGGAAAATTGCTAAAAATGTGGCTTCTGATGAAGAATATAATGTGGAGGTCTCTTTGGATGATTTAAAAAAGTATTTGGGTTCTCCTCGTTTCTCTAAAGACAAATATCAAGGCAATGAATATGCAGGAGTAGTAACCGGATTGGCATGGACTCAGGTTGGTGGCGAAATTTTATTTATTGAGACGAGTTTAAGTAAATCAAAGGCACCTCGTTTGACTTTAACGGGAAATTTGGGAGATGTGATGAAGGAATCTGCCATGTTGGCTTTGGAATATTTGAAGTCACATTCGGATAAGCTTGATATAGAACTGCAAATGTTTGAGGAGAACAATGTGCATATTCATGTGCCAGAAGGTGCTATACCAAAAGATGGACCTTCTGCAGGTATTACTATGGTAACTGCATTGGCTTCAATTTTTACCAAGCGTAAAGTGAGAAAGAATCTAGCTATGACTGGCGAAATTACACTTAGGGGTAAGGTTTTGCCTGTGGGAGGCATTAAAGAGAAAATCTTGGCTGCTAAAAGAGCAGGAATTACAGATATTGTTCTTTGTGAAGAAAACAGAAAAAACATAGAAGAGATTAATGAGCAATATGTCAAAGGATTACAGTTTCACTTTGTAAGGGATATTATGGACGTGCTTGATTTTGCTTTATTAAAAGAAAAGGTAAAAAATTAAATTAGGTTTTTGAATATTTACATTTAATGTCTAAATTCAAGGCCAATTTTTAAAAAAGATTAATATTTAATTGTGGTTAATCGTTAAAAGAAATTTACTCTTATCTTTAGAATGTATTTCATTTTAATATTAACCTAATACTTAAGTCTATGTCAGTAAACAAAGTGATTTTAGTCGGACATGTTGGTAAAGACCCTGATATCCGATACATCGAGAAAAATTTGGCTGTTGCAAATTTTGCTCTTGCTACAACAGAGAGAGCCTATACTTTGCAAAATGGGACGCAGGTGCCTGAAAAAACGGAGTGGCACAATATTGTTGCATGGAGAGGTTTGGCAACAACCGCAGAAAAATACATAAGAAAAGGAACACAATTGTATATCGAAGGTAAAATTCAAACTCGTAATTGGGAAAAGGATGGAGTTAAAAGATATACAACTGAGATAATAGCTGAAACTATTCAACTACTGGGAAGTAGAAAAGACAGCAATGAAGCATACGGTTCAGAGGGTTCTGTGATGAATGATGTGAAAGCTGCAGAGGGAAATTTTCCTCTTGAGTCTAATAGTGATGAGGAATCTGGATTGCCGTTTTGATTAAATAAGTTTGAAAAATCATTCACCCCGAAGTATTACTTCGGGGTGTTTTTTTATTTAACGGCTATCGTTTCAATTTCGACTAAAGCTCCCAATGGGAGTCCTTTGACAGCTATTGTTGAGCGTGCAGGGCAATTTTCAGTATAATATTTACCATATACTACATTTAAGGCAGGAAAGTCAGACATATCAGTGATGAAAACAGTTGATTTGACTACATCTTCGAATCGATAACCTGCTTCGCTAAGTATAGCTGATATATTGGCAAAAACTTGCTCGGCTTGTCTGCTTACATCATCAGCTTCTATTTTACCACTCACAGGATTGATAGGGATTTGACCTGAAATATATAGAGTTCCATTCACTTCTACGGCTTGACTATAGGGGCCTATTGCTGCTGGTGCATTGTTTGTGTTTATTATTTTTCTCATTTTTCTCATTTTTTGAATACAAAAATAAGATTTTATTTTGAGAATGTTCTACAAAAGGTCTTCCATGGCAGTTCTATTAGGCCTGTTCCCATTTCTGTTTTTCGTTGAGATTGACTATCTTTGCACTCCAAAATATTAAAAAATAATTCCTTTACATTTATGGAACTAGCAAGTAAATATAACCCTTCTGAACTGGAATCAAAATGGTATGCCTATTGGCTTGAGAATAAATTCTTTAAATCTCAACCCGATCAAAGAAAACCCTATACTGTTGTTATTCCTCCTCCTAATGTTACTGGCGTTTTACATATGGGACATATGCTCAATAATACGATACAGGATGTACTCGTCAGACGGGCTCGTATGCAGGGTAAAAATGCTTGTTGGGTTCCTGGTACTGACCATGCTAGTATTGCAACTGAAGCTAAAGTAGTAGCAAAATTAGCTACCGAAGGTGTGAAAAAGTCAGATTTGAGTCGTGATGAATTTCTTGGCCATGCTTGGGACTGGACACATAAACATGGAGGTATAATTTTAGAGCAGTTAAAAAAACTAGGTGCTTCTTGTGATTGGGATAGAACTGCATTTACGATGGATGAGCTGCGTAGTGAGAGCGTTTATAAGGTTTTTGTGGATTTATTCGAAAAGGGCTTGATTTATCGTGGAGTTCGTATGGTTAATTGGGATCCAAAGGCTTTGACTGCATTGTCTGATGAAGAAGTTATTTTTAAAGAACAACAAGGTAAACTTTATTACTTAAGATATAAAATAGTAGGTGAGAAGGGATATGCTGTAGTTGCAACCACTCGCCCTGAAACAATCATGGGCGACACTGCAATGTGTATCAATCCAAACGATCCTAAAAATCAACACCTTAAAGGAAAGAAAGTAATTGTTCCCTTGATTAATCGTGAGATACCGGTCATTGAAGATGAATATGTAGATGTGGAATTTGGTACTGGTTGTTTGAAAGTTACTCCTGCCCATGATGTGAATGACTACATGTTGGGCGAGAAATACAATTTGCCTTCTATTGATATTTTTAATGATAACGGTAGTTTAAATGAGAATGGCGATATCTATGCTGGTATGGACCGCTTTGATGTTCGTACACAAATAGAAAAAGATCTTCAGTCTGCAGATTTACTTGAGAAAATGGAGCCATATACAAACAAGGTTGGTTTCTCTGAAAGAACAGATGTTGTAATTGAACCTAAATTGTCTATGCAATGGTTCTTGAAAATGGAACAACTGGCTCAGCCTGCATTGAAAGCTGTTATGGAGGATGAAATTAAACTTCATCCCTCTAAATTTAAAAATACATACCGTCATTGGATGGAAAATGTGAAGGATTGGTGTATATCCCGACAACTTTGGTGGGGCCATAGAATTCCTGCTTATTTTCTTCCAAAAGGTGGTTTTGTTGTTGCTCTTTCTGCTGAAGAAGCCTTGATCAAAGCCAAAGCAATTGTTGATTATCCGATAGTTCTTGAAGATTTACGTCAGGATGAGGATTGTTTGGATACTTGGTTCTCTTCTTGGCTGTGGCCTATCTCTGTATTTGATGGTATAAATAATCCAGAGAATGAGGAAATCAATTATTATTATCCTACCGATGACTTGGTGACTGCTCCTGAAATTCTATTTTTCTGGGTTGCAAGAATGATTATTGCTGGGTATGAATATGAAAAAGAATTGCCTTTCAAAAATGTATATCTTACCGGAATTGTTAGGGATAAGTTGGGCCGTAAAATGTCTAAATCTTTAGGTAACTCTCCGGATCCTTTGGATTTGATTGCACAATTTGGTGCTGATGCGGTTAGACTAGGTATGTTGTTTACATCGCCTGCTGGTAATGACCTTCCCTATGACGATTCATTATGTGAACAAGGACGTAATTTCAATAATAAAATATGGAATGCTTTTCGTTTGGTTAAAGGATGGCATTCTGCCGATATACCTCAACCAGAGTCTGCTGTGAAAGCTATTGAGTGGTTTGATGCTCAATTGAATAAATCATTGGTTGAAATTGAGGATTTGTTTTCTAAGTATAGACTATCTGAAGCATTAATGGCAGCTTATAAATTGTTCTGGGATGACTTCTCTTCTTGGTATCTAGAAATGGTTAAACCTGCATATCAACAACCAATAGATCAAAACACACTGGCTTCTACTCTTGGTTATTTTGATGCTCTATTGAAAGTTCTACATCCTTTTATGCCATTTATTACAGAAGAACTTTGGCAAGCATTAGAGGAAAGAAAACAAGGGGATAGTATTATGGTTCAAATGCAACCCGAAACAAAATCAGTGAATGAACAATTGCTCTTAGATTTTGATAAAACCAAAGAAATAATCGCAGGTATTAGAACCATACGATTGCAAAAAAATATTCCAAATAAAGAGTCATTGGAGCTAATGATACTTGGTGAACATGCAAGTGAATTCGACTCAATGATAGTTAAACTGGGCAATCTAAGTCAAATCGCAACTCAAACTGAAAAGTCAGCCGGGGCTATTTCATTCCTTGTAGGAACAACAGAATATGCTATTCCTATGGGTGCAAAAATAAATGTGCAAGAGGAAATTGCGAAAATGGATACTGAGATTAATTATTTAGAAGGATTCATCAATTCTGTAATGAAGAAATTGGGTAATGAAAAATTCGTTGCCAATGCAAAACCAGAAATCGTAGCAGCTGAACGCAAAAAACTAGCTGACGCTGAAAGTAAAATTGCATCACTTAAAGAAGCTATTGAGGCTTTTAAAAATTAAGTTTATTCATGGAATTAAATGAAATCTGTGATAAAGTTTGTACTATTGCTGCCAAAGTCGGTGGTTTTATAGCTCAAGAAAGACTAAACTTTGATATTTCTAAAGTAGAGTATAAGGGCTTGCATGATCTGGTAAGTTATGTGGATAGACAAGCTGAAACTAAAATTATAGAAGAACTTTTGGTTTTACTTCCTGATTCTGGATTTATTGCTGAGGAAGGTACAAATACAACCAAGGGGGAAAATTACAATTGGATTATTGACCCTTTGGATGGAACTACTAATTTCATACAGGGAATTCCTGTTTATTCTGTCAGTATTGCACTTATGGAGCATGATGAAATTATTCTGGGTGTTGTTTATGAAATTGGTCGGAACGAATGTTTCTATGCTTGGAAAGGCGGCGGTGCGTTTTTGAATGGAAAACAAATTAAAGTTTCCCAGACTTCTGATATGCACCAGGCATTGCTAGCAACTGGTTTCCCTTATACAAATTTTGAGGATATTGATTCCTATATTGATTTTCTCAAATGGGCAATGATGAATAGTAGAGGAGTGCGTCGAATTGGTTCTGCAGCCGTTGACTTGGCTTATGTAGCTGCTGGAAGATTTGATGCTTTCTGGGAATATGACCTTAAACCTTGGGATGTCGCTGCAGGTACAATTATAGTTGAAGAAGCTGGTGGAGATGTTTCTGATTTTCAAGGTGGAAAAAATCATGTTTTTGGTCGACAAATAATCTCGACAAATAAATTCTTGAATAATCAATTGCTGGAAAAATTAAATTCATATATGTCATTGAATAAATGATAAACTCTCAAGATAAACTTTGGACAAAAAGCTTTATTAGTATCAGCATCGGAAATTTCTTGTTGTTTTTCTCTTTCTATTTGCTGATACCAATATTTCCATTGTATTTAATTGAGGTATTTAATGCTTCAAAATTTCTAACAGGATTGGTTCTTTCTTCCTATGTGTTATCAGCACTTTTAATTCGTCCTATTGCTGGTTTTATTTTAGATCAGTATCACAGACGTCCACAGTATCTGGTCGCATTTCTTTTTTTTACGCTTTTGTTTATTTCCTATCCCTTAGTGACGACTGTGAATCTTTTTCTTTTCTTTAGAATTGTTCATGGGTTCACTTTTGGTTATATTACAACTGCTAGTAATAGTGTCGTAGTTGATATCCTACCATCTTCAAATAGAGGTAAAGGTCTTGGTTTCTTTGGTGTTGCAAATAATCTTGCAATGGTGTTCGGTCCAATGATAAGTCTTTTTTTGCATGGTAGAATATCTTTCCAGGCCATCTTTTCAATTGCAATAATTTCTGGATTGATAGGCTTTGTTTTTGCAATGAATGTAAAATCTCCCAGAAATGAAATAAAATCCGATGAAAAATCTATAGCTCTCGATCGTTTCTTTTTGATTAAAGGATTTAAATCTGGATTTTCTCTTTTATTAATTGGTATCCCTTATGGAATGTTAATGACTTATCTGGCAGTATATGGTATGGAATTAGGAGTAAAGGCTGAACTAGGTTTATTCTTTACAATCATGGCTGTTGGATTGGTTGGATCTAGGTTGATCTCTGGTGCAATGATAGATCAAGGTAGAATAATTCAAGCGATTAAAATTGGGTTGGCTGTAAGCGTAGTCGGTATGTTTTTACTCGCTACACTGCAAAAAACCAATGAAATATATCCTGCCATACTACCTGTTTTGTTTTTGATAATTCCCATGATTCTAGGATTGGGGTATGGCTTGACTTTCCCTGCCTACAATACATTGTTTGTGAATTTAGCACCCAATAACAGAAGAGCTACAGCTAGTTCTACTTTCATGACTAGCTGGGATTTAGGTGTTGGCTTAGGTTTGATTATCGGTGGACGAATTGCAGATTCAACAGGTGGACTTCCCTTGGCTTATTTTCTAGGAAGTATGATGATCGTATTATCCCTGGGATATTTTCATTTTACGGCTGGACCTCATTTTCTTAAAAATAAATTACGTTGAGTGATTGGTTCTATAGTTGCGGGCAGCAGTGACAAATTCATTGATTTTCTTCGGATTTTCTTCAATTGAATTACCAAATACGAGTAAATCTGCTCCATTATCATACAGCTTGTACATGGTTTCAGTCTTCATAATTCCGCCACCTACTATTATCGGATATTCATAAACTTCTCTTAAGGTTGACACTATATTGGTAGATACAGGATTGATTGCACCACTTCCTGCTTCAAGATAGCAAAGTTTATGTCCGATTAATTTGCCAGCTAACACAGTGGATAATACTATGTCTGATTTGTCCGAAGGGATGGGGGTAGTGTTACTGAAATATTGAACTGATGTAGTTTTGCCTCCGTCGATCAGAATATAAGATGTAGAAATCACTTCAAGTCCAGATTGAATGATTGTTTTGGCAGATCTAACATGTTGTCCGATCAAATATTCAGGATTTCTTCCTGAAATTAAGGATAAATACAGAATAGCATCTGCTTCGGATGTAATTTGAGAAGTATCACCTGGAAATAATACAATGGGAATGTTTAATTCTTCTTTTAAAATATGTATGATGGAGTCAAATGATTCTGTAATTAAACTTCCGCCAATGAATATAAAATCTGGAGGACACTCTTTTAATGCTGCAATAGTACTTGCAAAAGAGCGCTCAAAACATTTCTCAGGATCCAACAAAATAGCAATCATTTTCTTGCCTTGATTTTTGTTGGAAATAATTTGATTAAATATTTTGTTGTTTTCCATATGAAGTGTTATGAATGAAGTATGGGTGATGTACAATAAGTGATACAACAGTCCTTAAGTCTACAATAATTGATTATGTATGAATTTTGTCCAGATGTTGTAGCTTTCAGGTTTTTGGAACTTATTTCGGTAATATTTATATGCTCTTTAAAGTCAAGAACAGCACTTCCTTCTATCTTGAATATGCATTCTTTCGCTCCCCAAATTAGGTCTAAATTTTGTTTGTATGCTATATTAGATTTTTCAAACTCAGAGACAAATTTAGAGACTATCTTTTCGTATCGTTGATGCGAATATTCAATATCAAGCCCCACCAATGAATTTTTTGAAACGATTACTCCATAAAAATTCTTGCTGTGACTTATGCTTATATTTAATTTGGATTCTAGCGTAGGTTTTCCATTCTTATCGTATTCAATCTGCACATTCTTGCCAAGTAATTCATTGAGGAGTATTCTCGGTGCCAGAAACTCCTTTTTCCTTTTCTCTGATTTAATCTCGAGATATGATGCTGAATATTCTGTAAAGTTGTTAAGTAAACCGACCAAGTGAGTGGAGTCTGATTTAGTCTCTACTACAACCAGACTGAAGTTTGAATGTATTATTTCAACTATTTTATTCAATCTTCATCAACTTTTAGGTGAAGTTTAATCTTCTGAATTCTTCGGTTATCTACAGCCAAGATCTCAAATACATATCGATCAAAATCAATTTTCTCACCTTTTTTAGGTATCTCACCTTTCAGCTCCAGGATTAAACCAGCCAAAGATTCAACCTCTTCAGTAGCTTTTTCAAAATCTTCTTGGTTGATCTCTTCAAGTTTAAAGAAATCATTCAATAATATTTTCCCATCAAAAATAAATGTGTGATTATCAATTTTGGTGTATAAGCTTTCTTCTTCATCGTATTCATCGTTTATGTCACCAACAATTTCCTCCAAAATATCTTCTAAAGTTATTAACCCTGAAGTTCCGCCATACTCGTCTACCACTAAGGCAAGGTGAACTCTGTTTTTTTGAAATTCACTTAATAAATCATCAATCATTTTGGTTTCAGGGACATAATATGCTTGACGTATCAGGGACTGCCAACGGAATGTGGATGGTTTATCCAAGTGTGGAAGTAAATCTTTACTATATAATACACCTTTGATATTGTCTTTATTGCTTGTATATACGGGTACTCTGGAATATCCAGCATTGATGATGCTTTCCAAAAGTGTTTTAAAATTCATTTTAATGTCTATCATAAATATATCCACTCTGGATGTCATGATATCCACAACCTGAATATTTCCAAACTTGATGATTCCTTCAAGTATTTCGTTGTCTTCTTCATTTTTATCTGAAGTCAATTCCAAGGCATGGGATAACTCATCCATTGATATATTGTTCTTTTGATGCTTGATTAATTTTTTGTTAACTAGGGCAGTTGAATTAATTAAAATCTTAATGATAGGACTGAATATTCTTTGCAAAATAAATTGTAAAGAATAGGTGTATCTTACAGTACGTAAAGGATGATGAGATGCAAATATTTTTGGAATAATTTCACCAAAAAGCAACAATATAAAAGTGATTATTATTGTTTGAAAAACAAATCCCATCAAGGGTTTTGCACTAAAGTCAATTAGTTGCTGAGTGGTATAGGAAAGGATAAGAATTATAGAAACATTGACAAAATTATTGCCAATCAATATACCTGCTAAAAGTTTCTGTGGGGTTTCAAGGATTTTTAATACATTTTTATCTTTCTTGTCATCACTTTCTTCTAATTTATGTAACTTTTCTGGGTTAATAGAAAAGAATGCTACTTCAGAGGCGGAGATAAGGCCGGAAAGTACAAGTAAAACGATGCTTAATAGCATCGAAAATGCTGCAGACAAGGTAAAGGGCAGGAAAATAATTTCCGAAAGAGGATTATCCAATTTGATTTTAAATTAATTAAACATTCAAAAATAACCTAATAGAAATGTTATTTTGCAACAAAAATACAAAAAAAAACAATTTTATTTGTAGTGCAACCTTATGCTTGAGTAAATTGTTATAAAAGAAACAAGCTTAATACTAACCATTTAAATAATACCTTATGAAAGATCAATTGGTGACTTTAGCTATTCGAACTTATCAAAGAGCTCAAATGATAAAAACCGTTTTGGAAGAAGAGGGTATTGATACTGTCATTCATAACCTAAATCAAGAAAGTCCTGAAATGGCAGTTGGCGTACGTATTCGCATCAAAGAATCTGATCTTCCCCGTGCTTTAAAGATTGTTGAAGATATGGAAAGTGCTTGGGAAGTTGAAAAGATGGAAGGAAAAGGTAAACAGGTTCTGATACCCATTGATTTTAGTGATATTGTTCCAGAAATAGTTGATTATGGCTTCTTCTTGGCTGATCGTTTATCTGCGGAAATTGTCTTTATGTATGTTTATTTCAGTCCTGCTTTTTCCATCTCAATGAATAATGACGTTAATACTTACAGTATAACTGACAGTGATTTACTTCGTAGGATTATAAATTCGGCAAATGCTGATGTGGACAATATGAAAAACCTGATTCGTAAAAGAATCAATGCCGGAGAGTTACCTAATATACAGTTCTCATTTGAATTAAAAGAAGGTGTAGCTGAAGATCAGATCATCGATTATTGTAGAAAAGTGAAGCCAGACTTAGTGGTTATGGGTACTCACGGTAGAAGAATACCCAATGATATGGTTGGTAGCGTGACAGCCGAAGTGATGGAAGTGTGTGAGTCACCCGTGGTTGCAGTGCCGGTACAAGTGCGTAAAAAGTCCCCAGATAAGATTAGAAAAATGGCTTTTCTAACTAATTTTGATCAAAAAGACTTGATAGCCATCGATAAAGCTCTAAATTTGTTTGATTCTGAAAATCTTGAGTTGTACTTTATTCATGCGTCAGATAAAACAGAAGATTGGGATGAAGTAATGCTTGCGGGAATTAAAGACTATTTTGAGAAGCATTATCCAGGTTTGAATACCTTTTACTCTTTAATAGCAGAGTCGGATAAGCCTGAGAAAATCAATGATTACCTGGAAGAAAATAAAATAGATATACTTGCTTTCAATACAAGGAGAAGAAAACTCTTCGCCAGAATTTTTCAGCCTGGACTAGCATACAAAATGATCATACATTCTGATACTCCATTGTTTGTCAGTCATGTGTAAAAAAAAAAGAGGCTTTTGGCCTCTTTTTTTAAGCTGGATGAATAGCTTCTGAAGGGCAAACATCAGCACAAGTACCACAATCGGTGCAAAGGTCTGCATCTATCACATAGATATCACCTTCTGAAATCGCTTCAACAGGACACTCGCTGATGCAAGAACCGCAAGCAATACAATCTTCGTTAATTACGTAAGCCATTTTAAAATAATTTTATTAATACTAATTAGCATTGCAAATGTAGAAAAAAAATAAGTTGGGAAAAATATTTTTTTGATATTTTTTGGGTAATTTTTATTCCAATCCATCTTTTATAAAATGTTTATTTGAAATTATTATTAATTTTGCGTAATTCATATTTAGGAAATCAAAACCCCAGGGACTATGATCCTATTATTTTTCTCACTTGTTGCAATCGTTCTTTCCCTGGCTTTATTTGTCAAGGCAAGGCAGAATTACAAGGGAAACTATTATTTGGCGGTTTTTTTCTTTATCAGTGCGCTTTGGGGATTGGTGAATTATGGTGTGTTTTTTTCTAGATCATCTGTTTTTGCGGTTTTAATGACAGGCCATCTAACGCCTATTCTGTTTTTGTCTGGTCCTGCATTGTATTTGTATATCCGAAGTGTATTGTTTGACGATTTTAAGCTCAAGAAATCAGACCTATTTCATTTGATCCCTTTTTTTTTGATTTTACTTTCGCTAATACCTTATTATGCGAATCTACCAGAAACAAAAATTGAAATAGTAAATAAAATTAGATTGACCAAGAATTTAGTTTCTGATAATTATTTTGAAGTATGGCCGTGGACTATCTCTATGTTGCTTCGGCCACTATATTATATATTTTATATTCTGCTAAGCTCAAAGTTGATTCAAAATTACGAGTCCTATGTGAAAACCAAAAAGGCTAATAGAGAAAGCTATTATAAATATTTCACAATCTGGATAAATTTTTTAATGGCTGCCTTAAGTATGATTGCCGGTGTATTTATCTTTCTGAATATTATTTATGTGTTTTATGATGAAACCAATCAGCACCTATATCTTCAGATGGTGGAAGTCTTGATTGTATTTGTCTTGGCCTTACTTAATATGTCATTCCTATTGATTCCAACTTTGTCATTTGGATTGCCTAAAGCTATTCACATAACACATAGCTCCGAAGATTCTTCCAATTCAGAAATGGTTGCTGAATCAACAACAGTACAGGAAATCAGTTTACTTACGGATGATTATGTGAAAATGATGAAGATGCAGATTGATGAATATATAATTGATAAACCCTATATTCATCAAAGTTTCAATAAGGTGAATCTATCAGCTGCGATGAATATTCCTTTGCACCATTTAAGTTATTTCTTTAATCAAATAGTAGAGAAAAGTTTTGCTGATTGGCGTAATGAATTACGTATAGAATATGCGATAGAGATGATTAAAGAAGGTAAGGCGAAATTGGTGACCTTGGATACCATAGCTCGAGAAAGTGGATTCTCCAACCAAACTACCTTTATTTCCTCATTCAAAAAGTACACTGGTACTACTCCAAATAATTTCATAAAAGGAGCTAAAGTTACTGAGGATTAATTTTTCCCATTTCATATAGTTATTCTGTCAAAACTATTATAGCTATGCAAGTACAACTGTTATACATTTGCATTTGTTAGCTTCGTTTAATATTATGATGATAAACCAAAATTACTTTTTTGCAGTTGACTTGGGTGCCACTAGTGGTCGCACAATATTGGGTTTAGTTACTGATGATTCAATAGAATTAGAAGAGTTAAACCGATTTGCCAACCCTATAGTCTCTGAGAATGGCCATTTTTTTTGGGATTTGACACACCTGTTCAATTCCATCAATGAGGGTTTAAGTTTGGTCGGTAAAAAAAACATTCAACTAAGATCAATAGGAATAGATACTTGGGGGGTTGATTTTGTATGTTTAAATCAAAGCGGTGAAATCATACAGGCTCCCTATAGTTATAGAGATCCCCACACTCAAGGTATGCAAGAAAAGTATTTTGGATTAATGCCTAAAAGTGAGGTTTATGCAAAAACCGGGATTCAGTTTATGGATTTTAATTCACTTTTCCAGTTGACTGCTCTTAAAGTTGAAAATCCTGAAATTCTTAATGAGACCCATAAAATTCTTTTCATGCCTGATGCATTGTCTTATATGCTTACAGGAGAGAAGGTAACTGAGTATACGATAGCTTCTACATCCCAAATTATGGACGCTAAAGCAAGAGTGATGGATCCTGAGCTTTTGTCTAAATTAGAGATTAACCCATCGGTGTTTTCCAAAATTGTATTTCCTGGAGATAAAATTGGAGAGTTGAAACCTGATATACAGGAACTCACAGCTTTGTCAAATATACCAGTGATTGCTGTGGCTGGACATGATACAGCTTCAGCGGTTGCTGCTGTTCCTGCTACAAATCCTTCATTTGCATATTTAAGCTCTGGAACTTGGTCCCTGATGGGCATAGAATCCTCTGAGCCTATAATTAATTCATCTAGTTATGATGAAAATTTTACGAACGAGGGAGGAGTTGATGGAACTATTCGCTTTTTGAAGAATATATGTGGAATGTGGTTGTTAGAAAGATGTCGTGCTGAATGGGGTGTAGATGAGGATGAAAATTCATATCCAAATTTGATTGCAGAAGCTATGAAAGTAAATGCATTCAATGCATTTATAAATCCAGATAATATAGTTTTTGCCAATCCATCGTCAATGACGGCTGCGATTCAACAATATTGTCAAGAAACAAATCAATTTGTGCCAAACACGAAGGCTGAATTCACTCGACTTATTTTCGAAAGTTTAGCTATGCGTTATAGACAAGTTTTTGATATATTGCAGCAATTTGCAGATTTCAAAATCGAAGGCTTGCATGTGATTGGTGGGGGTTCTAAAAATGATATGTTGAACCAGTTTACTGCCAATTCATTGGGTGTAAAAGTTCAAGCTGGTCCTATGGAAGCCACGGCTATAGGAAATATAATGATACAAGCTAAAGCAGCAGGACTTTTTGAAAATATCTGGCAGATGCGAAATCGAATTGCAAATTCGATCGAATTAAAAGAATATTTGCCTTTGGATGTCAATCTATGGGCTGAAAATTACAAACGCTATTTACAAGTATATCAATAAATTAAAAATATTAAACTTCGCAAAATGAATGAAAATGTTCAAAAAGCTTTTGAATTAGCAAAAGCTCAATATGCTACCCTTGGGGTTGATGTTGATCAGGCATTGAAACAATTGGAAAAACTTCCAATTTCTCTACATTGCTGGCAGGCAGACGATGTTACCGGTTTTGAAAATCCTGATGGTAATCTTACAGGCGGAATTCAAACCACAGGGAATTATCCAGGTAAAGCTCGTACTATCGAAGAGCTAAGAGCAGATATCGATAAGGCTATGGATATGATTCCTGGTGATCATCGTGTCAATATTCATGCTTTTTATGGTGACTTTGGTGGTGAGTTTGTTGATCGTGACCAAATTGAACCTAAACATTTTCAATCTTGGATAGATTGGGCAAAAGAAAAAAATTATAAACTGGATTTCAATTGTACTTGTTTCTCTCACGATAATTCAGCAGATGGTTTTACATTGTCGAATCGTGATCCTAAAATCCGTCAATTTTGGATTGATCATGTTATCCGTAGTCGTAAAATAGCGGAAGAAATGGGTCGTCAACTTGGCTCAAAATGTATGCACAATATCTGGATACCTGATGGTTCTAAAGATGTTACAGTAGATCGTTTGTTGTATCGTAAAAATCTTAAGGAATCGTTGGATAAAGTGTTTGAATATAAAACCAATGATGAATACATGCGCGATTGTATAGAAAGTAAACTTTTTGGTATTGGTGCTGAAAGTTATACAGTTGGATCACATGAGTTTTATATGGGTTATGGAGTTAAGAATGATGTGCTTGTGACTTTGGATGCAGGACACTTCCATCCAACTGAGGTAATCTCGGACAAAATTTCATCTCTATTACTATATCTTCCTGAACTCATGTTGCACGTGACTAGAGGAATCCGTTGGGACAGTGACCATGTGGTTACCCTAAGTGATGAAATTCTAGCAATTGCTCAAGAAATCGTTCGTGCTGATGCAGTAGAGAAAGTACATGTTGGTCTGGATTATTTTGATGCTTCAATCAACCGTGTGGGTGCTTATGTTGTAGGAGTTCGTGCTACTCAAAAAGCTTTGTTGCAAGCATTGTTGGAGCCAATTGCTCAATTAAGATCATACGAAGCTAAGGGTCAGTATTTTGAGAGATTAGCTTTGCTTGAGGAAGCTAAATCTTTACCTTGGGCTGCAGTTTACGATTACTATTGTGCAACCAAGGGTGTTGCTGTTGGAAACTCTTATATTAAAGAAGTTCAGCAATACGAACAGGATGTAACTATTAAACGAGTATAATGTTAATTCAAGGCATTCCCACAAAAGGAATGCCTTCCTTAAATCTATAAAATGAACGCAATATTAGGTCTTATTTTTCACTCTATCGGTGGTTTTGCATCCGGTAGTTTTTATATGCCTTTCAATAAAGTAAAGGGCTGGGCATGGGAAAGTTTCTGGATAGTTGGTGGATTGTTTTCTTGGTTGATTGTTCCACCACTTGCAGCTTGGATAACTATTCCAAACTTTATGGAGATTATTCAAGATCACATGGGTTCTGTGGTGTATTTTACTTTCATTATGGGACTTTTGTGGGGTATTGGTGGGTTGACTTATGGACTAAGTGTTAGATATCTAGGAATGTCTTTAGGTAATTCAATTCTACTTAGTTTAACTTCTGTTTTTGGAGCATTGGTTCCTGCTATCTATTACAATTTTAATCCAATTGAAGGTAAAGTCTCATTTACAGATATGTTAGTGAGCCCTGGTGGTCAATTGGTGTTGTTGGGTATTTTTATATGTTTGATTGGTATTGCTCTTACAGGTAAGGCCGGAATGATGAAAGAGAAAGAACTTTCTCCTGAACTTAAAAAAGCGAGTGTGGCAGAGTTTCACTTGGTTAAGGGTCTCATCATTGCAGTGGCTTCTGGTATACTTAGTGCATTTTTCAACTATGGAATTGAAGCTGGTAAACCTATGGCTGATGTTGCTAATGAACTTTGGAAGGCTGCAAATCCTGGACAAGGAGAATATTTGTATCAGAACAATGTGATATTTGTTGTTATTCTTTGGGGTGGACTTACAACTAACTTTATTTGGACTACAATTTTAAGTTTGAAGAACAAATCTTACAAGAACTTTACAGATAAATCAACTCCTATTAGTAAGAATTTCTTGTTCTCTGCTTTAGCCGGCACAACTTGGTTTTTGCAGTTCTTCTTCTATGGAATGGGTGAAAGTAAATTGGGAAATGGTGCAAGTTCTTGGATCTTACACATGTCCACAATTATATTGACTGCCAATATGTGGGGAATTGTTCGAAAAGAATGGACGCACGTGGCTACTAAGACTAAATGGACCTTTGCACTGGGAATCGCTATCATTCTTGGTTCTGTGGTTTTGGTAGGAATAGGAAATTCATTGTAAAGCATTACAATTTTAATGATTTCTCGTCTTCTATTTCAAATAAATAGTTGACATGAAGAAGAAATTTTCAGGTGTGGTTGTGCCAATGATCACCCCGCTTACAGAAAAAAAAACCATCGATAAAGCTGCTGTTAAAAATATAATGGCTGTTTTTTCACAAAATAATATTCACCCGTTAGTACTTGGTACGACGGGTGAATCTGCTTCTATAGGCAGAGAAGAGTCGGTCTCTTTGCTTAAAACTGCTATTGAAAATAGAGGAAGTAATCAATTGATCTATGCTGGAATTGTGGGTAATCAAATAGATGAACTTACAGAAAGAGCAAAAGAATATATTGAAATGGGGGCTGATGCAATTGTAGCTACCTTACCAGCTTATTATGTGTTGAATCCCAATCAGATGAGATCTTTCTATTTGAATCTGGCTGACCAGTTAAAAGCACCATTATTTATATACAATATCAAAGCTACAACTCAAATGTCTATCCCAATGGATGTGATTGAGGACTTAAGTTATCATCCTTATATTGTTGGTTTGAAAGATTCTGAAAGAGATTTGGAAAGAATGAACGAGTGTATTTCTAAGTATAAGAATCGAGAAGATTTTGCTTATTTCTGTGGATGGGGTGCTCAAAGTTATAATTCGTTGAAATTAGGTGCTGATGGGATTGTTCCTAGTACTGGTAATGTAGTCCCTGAAATGTACAAATCACTATATGCTGCTGCTCTTGCTCAAGATTGGGAACAATCACAAAAAATGCAAGCTGAAACTGATCTTGTAGCCAATCAATATCAATCAAACCGGACACTTGGTGAGTCATTGGCAGTTTTGAAACAAATGATGAAATTGAGAAATTTATGTCAGGAGTGGATGATGCCTCCATTAACTGAAGTTCAACTCTAAATTAATTTAAATACTATGCATTGGATCGATCTAGTCATAATCATTTTCTCTATATTGTTTACTATCGGAGTTGGTTTGTATTTTGCCAACCGACAGAAAAGTTCCGATCGTTATTTCGCTGGTAGCAAAAGTATCCCTGCTTGGGCTATAGGTATGTCTATATTTGCAACTTTGATAAGTAGTGTTACATTCTTGGCTTATCCCGCTGCTGCTTATAAGTCAAATTGGATATTACTCGTTCAGGGGTGGATGGTTCCAGTTGTTCTTGTGGGTATAATCTGGATTATTGTTCCTTTGTTCAGGAAAACAATCCGTTTAAGTACCTATGAATACTTCGAACAAAGATTTGGCCTTGGGGCTCGAATTTATAGTTCATTGGCATTTACACTTACCCATTTTTCCAAAATGGGAACTGTGTTGTATTTAATTGGACTTGCATTGAGCAATTTCACAGGAATATCTATCGTATTAATTATTTTGATATTAAGTTTAACTATTATCATACTTACTCTTTTCGGAGGAATGGAAGCTGTGATCTGGATGGATGTGATTCAAGGATTTTTACTGATCTCGGGTGGATTGATTAGTTTAGTCGTATTATTTGTTAATTATCAGGGTGGAACAGTAGATATGCTTGGGAAAGCGGTTGAATTGCAAAAAATTAATGTCGGTCCTTTTGATATGGATTTCGCTCGTGTCACTTTTTGGGTTATGGTAATCAATGGCTTGTTTTATGGTCTTCAAAAATATGGTACAGATCAAACCATTGTGCAACGTTATCTTACAGCTAAATCGGATAAAGATGCTAAAAAGGCAGCTTACATAGGTGTATTTGCCAGCGTTCCAGTATGGACATTGTTTATGCTCATAGGTGCTCTATTGTTTGTGTTTTACAACACTGGGGGTGCAAGTCTTCCAGAAGGGATACCTGCAGATGAAGTTTTCCCATACTTTATCAAAACACAACTCCCAGTCGGTGTAGTAGGTTTGGTATTGTCTGCATTAATTGCAGCAGCTATCTCGAGTCTTGATTCGGATATGAATTGTATTGCTGCTATCGGTGTGGAAGATTATTATCAACGATTTAAACCCAATTGTACAGACAAACAAAGACTGAATGTAGGCCGTTGGATAGTCTTTGGATCAGGTGTGGCAACCATGGCAGTGGCTTTGATGTATGTAGCTTGGGAGGGTGAAGGTGTGCTTGGAATTGTGTTTGAACTCTATGCGATTTTTTCAGCTGGCATAGTGGGTATATTTATGCTTGGTTTACTTACCCGTAGAGCAAATAAACAAGGTTTATATATTTCGCTTGTTGTTACTGTGTTATTTACTGCCTATGCTGTTTTAACTACCACCGATATTGATGGGGAGTTGATTCTGGATTTAGGTAAGTTTAATTTTCCACATCATAAATATATGTTGGGAGTTTATAGTCATTTGATTGTTTTGGTAGTTGGCTATTTTGCAAGTTTATTTTTTAAAACTCCTGCTGCCGAAAAAAACTTAACTATTTTTGCATTTTATAAGACGAATAAAAAATGAGAAATATAAAATTAACCCAACCTAGAGATTTACATTTTGGTGTGGGTACATTTAAAACCTTGGTTGATGAACCATTGTTGAAAAACAATAACTTTTCTGTTGCAATAGTGGCAACTCCATTGTTGAAAACTTGTGATTCTGTACTTTCATTAATTCCGAATTTGAAAATTATTGAATATAATTTTCCTGGTGAACCTACTTTCGAACAATTTGAATATTTGCAAAATTTATTGGAAGGCAATGTACCAGATGTTGTGCTGGGTATAGGGGGTGGTAGTGTCATGGATTCTGCAAAATTGTTGGCTACATTTGCTGATGGAAATCAAAAATTTGAAGAAGCTGCAGGTGTTGGTAATATTAGTGGTAGAAGTTCTAAGATAATTTGTATACCAAGTACTTCTGGTACAGGCAGTGAAATGTCACCTGTAGCTATTCTTTTAAACGAGAAATCCATGGCTAAAACAGGCTATGTGAGTCCCTTTCTAGTCCCAGATGCAAGTTATCTGGATCCTGAGTTGACAGTTGGACTCCCGGCTAAATTTACTGCAGAAACTGGTATGGATGCTCTTTCACATTGTATAGAGGCTTATACAAATATAAATGCACATCCTCTTGTTGATACTTATGCACTAAAAGGAATTGAACTGATTTCAAAATATCTGCTTCGTGCAGTAAAGGATGGTTCCGATATGGAAGCTCGTTCTGCTATGTCATTGGCTTCAATGTATGGTGGGATTTGCCTTGGCCCTGTAAATACTTGTGCTGTTCATGCTTTATCTTATGGACTGGGTGGTAAATACCATGTCTCCCACGGGTTGGCGAACGCGATTCTATTACCTGAGGTCCTACGATTCAACTTGTCTGCAAATCCAAAACGACATGCTGACTTGGCCCTTGCGATGGGTGTTGAGTTGACTGGAAGTTTTGAGGAAACTGCTTTGTTGGGAATTGCCAAAATACAACAACTTTCACAGGATTGTGGTATTCCTCAAACTTTGACCGAATTGGGCATTCAAAAAGATGATTTACCTATCTTAGCCGATATTGCACTTCAAGTAACCAGACTTCTAAATAACAATCCGCGCCCTGTGTCTCATGAAGATGCTGTCGGAATCTATAACAATTTAATGATCTAATATGCTTTCAAAAATAGGAATTTCCATGGGTGATCCTGCGGGTATAGGACCCGAAATTTGTGTCAAAACTTTGTCTAACCCTCAAGTTTATACAAAATGTAAACCCCTAATTGTTGGCGATGCTCAAACTATTTCGAAAGTGATAGAGGCTCTTAATGTCAAATTGTCGGTTAATCCCATTTCCAATGTTAACGATGCACTATTTACTCATGGAGTAATAGATGTGTTTGACTTGCATAATGTTGATTTGGTGGAATTAAAACCTGGTGAGGTATCAGCTATGGCTGGTCAGGCTGCTTTCTCAGCTGTTCATAAAGTGATTGAGATGGCATTGAACAAAGAATTGGATGCTACTGTCACAGCACCCATAAATAAAGAATCAATTCATTTGGCTGGACATCATTTTTCAGGACATACCGAAATTTATGCACATTACACAAATACGGCTAAATTTGCTATGTTGCTTGCTGATGATAATCTACGGGTAATTCATGCTACAACTCATGTTTCTCTTCGTAAAGCTTGTGATTTGTGTAAAAAAGATAGAGTTCTGGAGGTGATAACTTTGTTGGATGATGCATGCAGACAATTTGGAATTGAAAAGCCAAGAATTGCTGTTGCCGGATTAAATCCTCATGCTGGCGAAAATGGATTGTTTGGAGATGAAGAAATTAATGAGATAATTCCAGCAATTGAACATGCTAAAAAATTAGGAATGACAGTTGAAGGTCCTGTTCCTCCTGATACCATGTTTGTAAAAGCTGTTCAAGGTAAATACGATGGTTGTGTGGCTATGTACCACGATCAAGGTCATATTCCTTTTAAGCTTGAGGGTTTCCAATGGGACAATGAAAAACAAAGTATGAAAAGTGTTAAAGGGGTTAATATTACACTTGGACTGCCTATTATTCGGACGTCGGTGGATCATGGAACTGCCTTTGAAATCGCTTGGCAGGGAATTGCATCTGCTGATGCATTGGATATTGCAATCGATTATGCTGTTTTGCTTGCTGAAAATAAAAAATGATACTTGTTATTGCTGACGATATTACTGGTGCTGCCGAAATTGCTGGTGTGTGTTTGAATCATGGAGTTAGTGTGGACTTTTATGTAAACAAGATTTATCCATCTGATAAGGACGTTGTTGTTGTTTGTACGGATTCTCGTTCTATGTCTGAATCTGATGCTGTTTCGTTGTATAGCCAATTAATATCGGATACTAGTAATTTAGGAATTACTTTGTTTAAAAAATGTGATTCAATTCTCAGGGGATGGGTCTTGTCTGAATTAGTTCCTTTTATCGAACAGTTTCAACTCAAGCATATCGTGCTCCAACCTGCAAATCCTATTGCAGGTCGTACAATAATGAACGGTCAGTATTATATTCAAAATCAATTGCTCTCGGAAACAGCTTTTAAAGATGATCCGGAATTTCCGGCTGATAGTTCGAATGTAGATTTGTTGTTGAAGATTAGAAACAGATTGTTTTCTGAAAGATATGAATTGTATCTAAACTCTAGCTCTGTTTCTGGTCCTGGAGTTTATATAGCTGATGCAACAAATGAATCTGATTTAGTGGAAGCTGCCCAAATTGTTGCTGATCTGCGAGTGGGAAGCGCTGCCTTTTTTGAACAGATTCTTATCCAAGAAATAAGAAAATTTAGTGTCAAGGTTGATAAAGTGCACAATCAAGGTCCGTATTTATATGATAATACACTGATTGTAGGAGGAAGTTTCCATCCTCAAACCAGACTTTTGCCCGATTTATTAAAAGTTGCTCCTGAGAACTCTCATTATTTACCAGCTAATTTGTTGACTGAGTTTATTCAAGATAGCAGGATTATTGATTTTTCAAAGGAGATTTTAAAACCATCTGAAGGTGGTGATGTTTTTCTGGGTATCTCAAAAAATAAAGTTGTTTTTGAGAACAGTTCACAAATCCTATCAGAAAGATTAATAAAACTTGTAAGTGTTTTATTAAAAGAAAAACAGTTTGAAACGATTTTTATTTCCGGGGGTGCTACCGCTTGGGAGTTCGTTGTTCAAATGAATATTACCCATTTTGTGCCGGTTTCTCAAATTCAATCAGGGGTTGTTTGTTTTTATTTGCCAGAACTTAAATGTAATCTAGTGCTTAAACCTGGCAGTTACTTGTTGAATTTTAATTGATTTTTGTTCAAATATTATTGAAGAAAGTACAATTGTGTTGGTATTCTTATTTCAAATTGTAAATTTGAGAAAAATTACTCCCAAATGAAAAAATATATTTTTACTTTATTCTCTTTCCTTTTTGTGTTTATTGCAACTGCTCAAAATAAGTTGAGCACAGATAAACTGGCTCAACAAATCGCAGATCGAATTTTAATATCAACAGATTATAGTTTCACAAATCAGTCTGGAAGAAAAATTACAGATTTGAGTAAAGAGAAATTGGATGTGTCCATAAAGGTAAGCTCAAAATATTTAGACTGGCATTACACCAATGGGGTTACAAATATTGCTCTCATGGAATTGGCTGCAAAATCTGGCGAAAAAAAATATTTGGATTATGTATCCAAAAATATGGAGTTTGTTTTTAATCCAGTCAATTACAGTTATTTTGAAAAGTTATACAATCAAACTTATAAAGAAGGTGGTTGGATGGCAATTCGCAGAGTGAATTGGCATATGATACATCGTGGTTTGAGATTGGATGATAATGGGCCTATGGGTGCAAGTCTGATTGATCTTCAAAAATTCAATGGAAATCCTGCTTTTTCTACCTATATTCTTGAAACAGCCAAACATCTTGAGTTTAATGAACCTAGACTTGAAGATGGTACCATAGCTAGAATTTGGCCACATGTTAATACTATTTGGGCAGATGACGCTTTTATGGCATTATCCTTTCTGGTGAGAATGGGAGAGAAGACAGGTGAATTGAAATGGTTTGATGATGCAGCAAATCAAATAATCAACTATTTTGATTATTTGTGGAATCCATCTGCCGAATTATATTATCACTGTTACCATACAGATACAAAATCACATGGTGTAGCGCATTGGAGTAGAGCAAATGGATGGGTTATTATGGCACATGCTGATCTGCTTAAAAGATTACCAAAAAATCATCCCAAAAGAAATCAATTGATCGAAATTTTCAACAAACATATAAATGGATTAATCAAGTACCAAGGCAAAAATGGTTTGTGGCATCAGGTTCTTGATAAGGTAGATTCTTATGAGGAGATTACGGGTACAGCTGCTTTTGTCTTTGCTGTCTCTGAAGGTGTTAAAAATGGGTGGCTACATCCTGATTATATTTATGTTGCGGAACAAGGCTTAAGGGGAATCCGGACCTTGATAACTCCTCAAGGTGATGTAACTAAAATTTGTGTAGGTACTGGAATTATGCCTTCTTTAAGTTATTACTATAATCGACCTACAACTGAAAATGACCCTATGGGTGAGGGTATAGTCTTAAGAGCATTGGTGTCAATGATGGATGCTCCTGCTTATTGGGAAGTTAAAGCCGAAGATCAATACGACAAGATTAAGTGATATTTTGAATTTTAAAACTATATCCTTATCTTTGTTTGCATGGGTAATTTAACTGAGACAAAGTTATGACTATGCGTTTAAATCATCAAGAATCTGGTGTCGAATACAAGTATTTGATTGTAAATGACAGAGATAGAAAATTTGGTGTATCAGTAAATACTGTTGGTTATCAAACAATTCCATCAGACTCACCTTACCCTTTGTCTGATCATCCTTCTGGTTATTATTTCAATACTCAGAAAGGGAGAATACTCCACGAATATCAATTGGTGTATATTACTCAAGGTAAGGGTGTCTTGAGTTTTAAGAAAAACGAAGAAGTCGAAATTAGTAAAGGTCGCATTTTTCTGGTTTTTCCTGATCAATGGCATTCCTATCGACCCATGAAGGAAGCGGGTTGGACAGAACATTATATAGGATTTGAAGGCTCTGTGATTGATAATATTATTGAAAATTCCTTTCTTAATAATGAAAATCAATTGTTTGAGGTGGGATTCAACGAAGAGTTGGTTTCTTTATTTTCTCGTGCCATTGAAATTGCAGAACAGGATAATGCCGGATCTCAACAATATCTGGGTGGCATTGTTGTTCATATGCTAGGTTTAGTTCTTTCTATCTCTCAAAACAAGATGTTTGAACTCAATGAGATTAGTCAGAAGATTGAACAGGCAAAAATAATAATGAATGAAAATGTTTTCAAGAATATAGAGCCTGAAGTGCTTGCTGAACAACTTAACATAAGTTATTCATGGTTTCGTAAGGTTTTCAAAGATTATACTGGATATGCGCCTGCAAAATATTTTCAAGAACTTAAAATCCGTAAAGCCAAGCAATTATTGATAAGTACTTCGCATACAGTTAAGGAAATTTCTTATATGCTTGATTATCATTCTACCGAACATTTCTTTTCTTTATTTAAAAAAGTTACAGGTTTCACTCCACTTGAGTATAGGGCTTACGGTAGGGGGGAGGATGAACAATAATATACACAGTAATTCGTTATTGTTCTATTGATTCGTTTATGTTGAATATATTCCGGTTAATATTTGTGGTTCAGATTTTGTGTTTGCCAAGTAAGGTGGTTTCACAAAATTATAGTGCTGTTAACTTGCCTAATATTGACAATAGAGCTGTTCATTTTGGTTTTTCAGTTGGCTTGAATCAAATGACTTTTGATGTTCTGCACTCCTTAGATTATCAAAAGGATGGCTATATGTATATGGCTGATGTTCCTCAACTAATTCCAGGTTTTTCTGTTGGTATAATAGGCGATTTACGATTGCATAGATATGTTAATCTTCGTTCTACTCCAACCCTTCATTTTGGTGATCGAATAATGACATATTCGAAATATTTACCCGATAATCCATCGGTGTTGTTTGCAATGGATAAAGTAAATATTAATACAGCAGCGATAGATGTTCCTTTGTTGTTAAAGTATAGTGCAGAAAGGTATAAGAATTACCGCCCATATGTGGTTCTTGGGGCAGGAGCAATGTTTGACCTAACTGAAGAAGATAATGCTTTAATAAATCTGTCAACTCTTGATTATTATTGGACCCTGGGAGTGGGTGCTGATATTTATTTTCCCTTCTTTAAATTGGCTCCTGAACTTAAGTTTGGATTTGGAACTAAGGATATACTATCTCGAAATATAGGTACCAATAATCCACATCCAGAATATACTTTGTCTATTGATAGACTCCGTTCCCGTTTTGTCTCTTTGGTTTTTCATATCGAGTAGCATGATTGATAACCTAAATAAAGTATTAATAGAAAAATAATGGTAGTCTTTAAAATGAAATACTTTTTGTTTCCACTCCTAATGGTTTTGGTTTTAGTTTCCTGTGAATCAAATTGGCAAAGTAATTCAAGTTTTCAATTCAAATTTTCAAAAGATACGCTAACATTTGATACTGTTTTTACTGGGATAGGAAGCTCTACTTCAAAATTTCTGGTGTACAATACAAGTAATCAAACGATCAATTTTGATGTATTTCTTGCTGGTGGTAGCAATTCTGCTTTTCGTCTCAATGTGGATGGAGCAATAAATGAAAGTCAACAATTTGATAATCTCTTTTTGGCGCCGAATGATTCTATGTATGTTTTTGTAGAGGTCAATATCAATACGAACGATCAGAATAGTCCTTTGTTGGTGGAAGATTCTGTGCTTTTTGAGTTTGGAAATGTTCAGCAATCTGTTCGATTGGAAGCCTTTGGTAAAAATATGATTCTGTTAAATAATTATACGATACAGAATGATACAGTTCTGACAGCAGAGAAGCCTTTTCTTGTATATGGAGATTTGATTTTGGATAGTGCCAAAGTTTTGAATATCTCTGCTGGTTGTGAGTTTTATTTCCATCAAAATGCCAGTTTGGTTGTAAATGGAATTTTAAGGGTTAATGGCACTCTTCAAAAGCCTGTGAAAATGCAAGGTGATCGTTTTGATAAGGTCCTTTTTACAACACCTGTTCCTTATCAGAATATATCAGGACAATGGGGTGGAATCTTTCTTCTTTCTTCAGGTAGTCGCCATGTGATAAATTATTTAAACTTGAAAAGTGCCTATGTGGGTCTATATAGCCCAAATTCTAACTGGTCTGCTAAATCTAATATTCGAATAACCAATTCAAAAATTCACAATCTTACTTTTTATGGTTTAGTTGCAGTGAATACAGATGTGCAAGTGTACAATTCTGAAATCTCAAATGCAGGTAGTTATCTTGTCTACCTTAATGGAGGAAAGCATACTTTTATACATGCCACGATTGCTAATTATTTCAATCGAATGTCTGGTGTTCAACCTGTCAGTAGAGAAAATCATCCTTCAGTTATGATTATGGATCTTGATAAGGCTTCTGCAATGCAGACTGTTTTTCGGAATTGTATAATTGCAGGTTACAATAATTCGGAACTTTCATTGTCGAGTAAATACCCTGAGGAACTAAATCTGGTATTTGAGAATTGTTATATAGTTCGAAGAGATAGCTTAAATTATGATTATTTTTACAATGTGAAATGGTCCAATATGAAAGATACTGTTTTTGTAAAATCCGAATACAATTTTGAAACAGGTGAATACTTCGATTTTAATCCGGATTCTGTATCACCTGTCCGGGGAATAGCCAATCCTAACTATTCTAAATTATTGCCTTTGGATCTTAATGGAAATAATAGACTTCTGGATGGCTCACCTGATGCGGGTGCTTATGAATGGAAAATGAATTAATTCTGTTTGATGATTTTAAAGTTTTTTTCTGCAATTCTTATGATGTAAATGCCATTCGGCCATGTCTGCGTGTCTATACTTTCATGCATCCATGCAGCATCTAATTTGGTGATTTCTTTACCGGTGATGTCATAAATATAGATGGTCTTACCTTGAGCATGTTCGATATGTATCATGTCCTTTGCTATGGTAGGGTAGATTTTCAGATCATCTTCAATGGTTAATTCTTTAGTTGAAACAGTTGAGTTTGCTTCGTAAACAGCGTACAATTGAATACTTCCATTGAGATTTAATTGAAAATTGTAATTCTCAATAGTTTCAGTTACAACATTGCCTTTGCTATCGTAATCTACTTTCAATTTAAAGATAATGTCTGAACTGTTTGCTGATGTCTGATGTACTTCGGTTGCAATCAAATTATTACCTTCCCTTAGAAGTTCATCGGGTATAATGAAGGACTCCGTTTGACCATTGTTGTAAGTAGTTGACAGGGTGTTGAAATTTATCGCGCCGGAAGGCATGTTGATTCTTCCAAGTTCTTGTCCATTTACATAAATGACTGCTCCATCATCTACTGTTGCGGTCAAAACAAAATTTTGTTTAGAATTCTTGTTGGTCAAGTTGAAATTCTGTCGAAAATAATAGCTGATGAATTTATTGTTTGCGTTGCCCCCATATTCTAATGTAGTCGTTTCTCCTTTTCCTCCATATCCGAGTTGTGCTTCTCCAGATTTCCAATTATTTTCAATAAAATTTTCAAATTTCCAATCTTCAGTATCTAATTCTCCCTGATCCCAATACTTCCAATTCGAATTTTCACTAATCCAATTTAGATTGTTACTTCCCTCGCTTTGAATTTCCCAGTTTTTAAATGTATAGCCTTCAACTTCGTTAGCCTTAAAATCCAACAATCGATTCTTGTAACTGCTGAATTCAATTTGATTGTCATTAATTGGCTCGTTATTCATGCTGTAATTAGCAATGGGCAGATTGGAAGAAATTGAAATTTTATATTGGACCGCATTTGATAGAAATTGATTTCCTATGAAATTGTATAAATTCGAAGGTCGAGTGCTCGCAAAAGATTTCATAATTGTTAAATCATTGTTGAAAGCTCTTGCAGATCCCCATTTTGCTTTGTGATATACTATTTCTTGACCAATTTTTGAGGATAAACTATCGATGAAATGATGTACTCTTTCGGACTTGAATGTGGATCCAAGATGTATGCTGTATCTATCAATAAATCTGTTTCTGAATTCTTGATTTTCCAATAATCTTCTTAAAAGAATTGTAGCCCATTCAGGTTCTCCAGTCAAACCCATTGCGTACTGTAATGAATTTACATTCGCTAGGTTTGTGTCGTACAATGACATGCCAAAATCTAAATCATACATAATCCAACGCCATTTGCCATCGGTGTTTGAGCGCCATATTTTTACGTTATTGTGTGGCCAATCGTAGTTGCCAGTGTAAATTTCTGCGATATGATAATCAATGAAGTTTTCAACGTCAATTTTAGTTTTTATCTGCTCGTATATGCTTGAGTTGCTGATGTCATTGTTTTTTACAAAATTGGTTAATTCGGTAAACAATGAATTGCCGTTCTGCATGTCTAAGTTGTCCAATAATTGAAATTCATTTTCATCTAGGCCATAGTTGGAGTAAATAAAATCCTTACCGCTTCTTTCTCTGATATTTTGGATGCCATAATATTGTCCATTCATGAAACAAACTGCAGGTTCATATGCGTTGTAATCAAGGTTTAATCGGCTACCTACAATTCCATTTAGTAAACCGTCGCGCATCATTGAATAACTAAAGTCATTTCCAGCATTTCGAAGAGCTACATCTTTGTATTTATTGCCAGGTTTTTGACTTGGAAAGAAGTCATATTTTAGTTTGTTGTTACCATATTTCTTTTTAGGCGAAAGAAACAGAGACTTCTGATTGTTGATAGTTCTTGACCACCCCCCAGCAATTTTAATGTCAATCTCTTGATTGATTTTAGTTGTTTTGCTGGTGTCGAATAATTCGAAATTTACAGGTCTATCCCAGTCTTGATTCCAGTTTGCCGGTGCATCAGTGCCATTTCCAGGTATTCCATTTGTGCCTCTAACATATATTCCTATTGTATTGTCACTTAAATATTTTTGAGGAGATATTATGGATACTATGGGTAGGTTAAAATTGCGTTGATTGATTAAATAACTAACAGTGGAAACTTCGCTAGGGATTTTCCCATGGCTGTATGTTTTTGCTCTGAAATAACGAGTAGCAGAAACAGCTATTTTTGTTCCCGGAATATATTTGAAGGCGTTTGATTTGGTCGGTTCATCGGAAGAAAAAGTGTAATAGATAGTATCTTCTGGTGATGGGTTGACAAATTCAAATTCAATACTTCCTGTATAGGAGCCGCCTAATTTGCTAAAAATAGGTTTGGGGCATTGTTGTGTTGACACTATACTCCCATTGTTTGAAGCACCCGGTGTAGGTTCGCTGAAAAAACCAAAATCTATACTTCCATCGTTAATTCGTCCATAGGAAGAATTTCTGTATTGTTTTGGGTAATTAATCTGATCAATGACCTGGTTGAATGCATCCATTAAGTATAATACGCCGCCATCTGGTTCAAGCTTAAAGTTGGCATGTCCATAACGTTCTTCGCGTTCAAAATACAAAATATTGTACTTTCCAGCTTCTATGATATGTGAAGTGGGTTGCCATTTTCGAGGGAAGTTCAAATCGTCTGTGAAATAAAACGCAGCTTGATTTATCGAATATGATCCAGAATTGTATAGTTCAACCCACATACTGAAGTTGTAGTCGTCATCCATAAGGTAATTCACATTTTTGGGCATCAACTCGTTTATCTTTAAGTTTGCTGAAATGTTGGATGATAATAATAAAAGGAGAATTAAATAGTGAATGTGTTTCATTAGGATTAACATAAAAAACAAAGATAGTCCATTTTTTTGGTTGAAATATTGTAAAATTTATTCAATTTAGGATAAATAGGAGACCATGGTTTAGAATATTGATTAATTTTGCAATTATTAAAAGATACCTTAAATATGAAATTTATACTGTTAATTGCATTGATGCTTATAACAGCGGAGTTGCATTCCGAGAAATTTCAAATTCTTTTTTACAATGTTGAAAATTTATTTGATTGTGAGGATGATACTGCAAAGTTGGATGAAGAATATCTGGAGGGAGGCTTACGTGCTTGGAATTTTCCAAAATATAGAAGAAAACTGACCAATATAGCCAAAGTGATAGTTGGTTCCTCGGAATGGGATCCCCCTGCAATTGTGGGAATGTGTGAAGTTGAGAGTGAAGAGGCATTGAATGATTTGGTGCATACTACGGGTTTAAAGAATTTGGGATATGGTTTTGTCCATTTTGAATCGCCCGATGTTCGAGGTGTTGATGTGGCACTATTGTATCGTAATAGGGATTTTCATTTGATAAATGCTATGCCCTTAAGGATTGATTTTCCAAATCTTCCCAAAAGTAAAACCCGCGATTTATTGTATGCTTCCTTTTTAGTACAAAATAGGGATACTGTACATTTTTTTGTATGTCATTTCCCTTCTAGATTAGGCGGAGAGTTGGAGACAAATGGAAAGAGAAGGTATGTTGCATCAGTGCTAAAGGCAAAAATTGATGAAATATTAGTCCTTGATCACAATGCAAATATTGTCGTTATGGGTGATATGAATGATTATCCCACGAATGAAAGTTTGATTGAGGTGCTTGGAGCAGTAGAACCCTTGGATTCGATTGAATCAACAAGACTGTACAATCTGATGTTTCCTTTGCATGATAGAGGTGAGGGTACACACAAGTATGAAGCCGAATGGGGGGTGCTTGATCAATTGATAGTGAGTGGCTCATTGATTAAGGGATTAAATGGGCTTAAATGTGAACCAGCTGAAATTGTACGCATTCCCTTTCTGTTGGAAAAAGATGAAAAATATTTTGGTGAAAAGCCTTTTAGAACTTATAACGGTTTAAAGTATATAGGAGGTTTTTCGGATCATTTGCCAATTAAAATGAAAATTAATACTTTGTAATATGGATGTTCAATTATTTGTTCCATGTTTTATCGATCAATTATATCCTGAAACTGCTTTTAATACGATAAAGGTATTGGAAAGTGTTGGGTGTGTGGTTCATTATAACCCCAATCAAACTTGTTGTGGTCAACCTGCATTTAACAGTGGGTATTGGCCAGAAGCAACCAAATTGTCTAAAAAGTTTATGTTCGATTTCAATGAGACAATGCCAATTGTTTCACCTTCAGCTTCCTGTACTGGGTTTGTCCAGCATCAATATCCAAAGCTTTTGGGAGATTCGGTTTTAATTCAAAAACATGCAAAAATGTCAGAGAATATATTTGAATTGACTGATTTTTTGGTAAATGTACTAGGGGTGCAGGAATTGACTTCTTACTTTCCACACAAAGTAACCTATCATGATGCCTGTTCTGCTTTGAGGGAAGGAGGAGTTAAGGAACAACCTCGTAAATTGCTATCTATGGTGAAAGGGCTAGAGCTGATTGAGATGTCGGAAGCTGAGGTTTGTTGTGGTTTTGGTGGCACCTTTTCTGTGAAAAATTCGGCAGTATCCACAGCCATGGCGGAAAAGAAAGTATTGAATGCAATGGAGACCGGAGCTTCCTTTATTGTAAGCACCGAAGCCTCTTGTTTGATGCAGATTAATGCGTATGCTTCCAAGAATAAACTAGCTATAAAAGGAATTCATATAGCCGATGTTCTTGCTTCAAAATAATACTTGCATATATATTAAATAATTTGTATCTTTGCACCCAATTTTTTATCAACATAAAGTCTAACTCACTAATTAAATTAGTAAACAAATTTTCATTTAAATGGAAGAAAATCAAAACATTGCAGAAGAGCAATCAAATGCTCCTGAACTTCAGTCTGAAGCAGTTGCTGCTCCTGAAGTAAAAGAAATCATCGAAGAAACACCTTCAACTAAAGTAGAGGCAGTTGTGCCAGCAACTGAAGACTTCGATTGGGATGCTTATGAAAGAGGTGATTCTATGTCAGCTCAAGCTAAAGCAGATCTTGTAAGTGTATACGACAACACTTTGAATGCTATCAAAGACAAAGAAGTGGTTGAAGGTACAGTTATATCTATTAACAAACGTGAAGTTGTTGTTAATGTAGGCTATAAATCAGACGGTATTGTTCCTATGAGCGAATTCCGCTACAACCCTGAGCTTACTGTAGGGGATAAAGTAGAGGTTTATATTGAAAGCCAAGAAGACAAAAAAGGACAGCTTATCCTTTCTCACAAACAAGCACGTGCTACTCGTTCTTGGGATAGAGTTAATGCAGCTCTTGAATCTCAAGAAATTGTTAAAGGTTTTGTTAAATGCCGTACAAAGGGTGGTATGATCGTTGATGTTTTCGGAATTGAAGCATTCTTGCCAGGTTCTCAAATTGACGTGAAACCAATCCGTGATTACGATGTGTTTGTAAACAAAACAATGGAATTCAAAGTTATCAAAATCAATCACGAATTCAAAAACGTGGTTGTTTCTCACAAAGCTCTTATTGAGGCTGAACTTGAAAACCAGAAAAAAGAAATTATCGGTAAACTTCAAAAAGGTCAAGTACTTGAAGGTACAGTTAAAAACATTACCTCTTATGGTGTGTTCATCGATCTTGGTGGCGTAGATGGTTTGATTCACATTACAGATCTTTCATGGGGTCGCGTAAATCACCCAGAAGAAATCGTTACTTTGGATCAAAAAATCAATGTTGTTATTCTTGATTTTGATGATGAGAAAAAACGTATTGCTCTTGGTTTGAAACAATTGAGTGCTCATCCTTGGGATGCTTTGGATGCTGAGTTGAAAGTTGGCGATAAAGTAAAAGGAAAAGTAGTGGTTATGGCTGATTATGGTGCATTTGTTGAAATAGCTCCAGGAGTTGAAGGTTTAATCCACGTTTCAGAAATGAGCTGGTCTCAACACCTTCGTTCTGCACAAGATTTCTTGAAAGTTGGAGAAGAAGTTGAAACAACTATCCTTACTCTTGATCGTGAAGAGCGTAAAATGTCATTGGGTATCAAACAATTGAAATCTGATCCATGGGAAAATATCGACGAAAAATATGGTGTGAACTCTAAGCATACTGCTAAAGTACGCAACTTTACTAACTTCGGTGTTTTCGTAGAAATCGAAGAAGGTGTTGATGGTTTGATTCACATCTCTGATTTGTCTTGGACTAAGAAAATCAAACATCCATCAGAATTTACTCAAATCGGTAGCGAAATCGAAGTTCAAGTTCTTGAAATCGACAAAGTAAACCGTCGTTTGAGTTTGGGTCACAAACAATTGGAAGAAAATCCATGGGATGTATTGGAAACATTGTTCTCAGTAGATAGCATCCATGAAGGTGTTATCATTGAAATGATGGATAAAGGTGCTGTAGTTACTCTTCCTTATGGTGTAGAAGGTTTTGCTACTCCAAAACATTTAGTGAAAGAAGATGGTTCTCAAGCTAAAGTGGATGAGAAACTTGAATTTAAAGTGATCGAATTCAACAAAGATGCTAAACGTATCATTCTTTCTCATAGTCGTATCCACGAAGATCTGAAACGTGCTGAAAAAGCTCAATCAGAAGGTGGTGAAGCTCCTGCAGCTAAAAAAGGTGCTAAAAAAGGTGGAAAGAAAGAAGATGCTCCAGTTCAAACTATGGAAAAAACCACACTTGGTGATATCCAGGAACTTGCAGATCTTAAAGATCAACTTTCAAATGCTGGTAAAAAATAAGTATTCATTTATTAGTTCATATAAAAGCTGTCGGATTCCCGGCAGCTTTTTTTGTGTTTTGCAGATTGATAAAATGATGAGTGAAAATCAAAGTTTTTTTACTAAATTTGCATACTTAAAAATAGAATATTCAAATCGACATTTTTAAGTCAAGTGAAAGATACTAAGTACATCTTTGTTACCGGTGGTGTAACATCCTCTTTAGGCAAGGGAATCATTGCCGCATCCTTGGGTAAACTGCTACAGGCCCGTGGTTTTCGAGTTACAAATCAGAAATTAGATCCATATATTAATGTGGATCCTGGTACGCTTAATCCATACGAACATGGCGAATGTTATGTGACTGTTGATGGACATGAGGCTGACTTGGATTTGGGACATTATGAGCGTTTCTTGAATGTAGAAACACATAAGGCTAACAATGTAACAACCGGCCGCATTTATCAGAACGTAATAAACAAAGAACGTAGGGGAGATTTTCTGGGTAAAACCGTACAGATTATTCCACATATTACCGATGAGATAAAAAGAAATGTAAAGTCTCTGGGAAGCAAGGGGGAATTTGACTTTGTTATTACTGAAATCGGAGGTACTGTTGGGGATATTGAATCTTTGCCTTATGTGGAAAGTGTTCGTCAATTGAAATGGGAATTAGGCAAAAACTGCTTGATAGTTCATCTTACCTATGTGCCCTACCTGGCTGCAGCCAAAGAGCTTAAAACAAAACCAACGCAACATTCAGTTAAAGCTTTACAGGAACAGGGTGTTCAGCCTGATGTGCTGGTTTTGCGTACTGAGCACGATATTTCATTTGATATGCGTAAGAAAGTGGCTCTGTTCTGTAATGTAGAAACACGTTCTGTTCTTCAATCCATTGACGTTCCTACCATTTATCGTGTGCCTTTAAATATGCAACAAGAGAAATTGGATGAAGTGGTACTTAAAAAGATGGGATTTGATCTTGAAAATACTCCTTCAGCTGATTTACATCAATGGACTGAATTTGTCGAGAAACTTGAGAATGCGACTGAAGAGGTGAAAATTTGCTTGGTTGGTAAGTATGTTCAACTTCCTGACGCTTACAAATCTATTATTGAGTCCTTGATTCATGCCAGTGCATATCACAACAAGAAACTTAAGTTGGAATTAATCCTTTCTGATAAAATTACTCCTGAGAATGTAGAGAAAAAATTAAAATCTGCCAACGGAGTTTTAATTGCCCCTGGTTTTGGGGAGAGAGGGATGGAAGGGAAATTTACAGCACTGAAATTTGCCCGTGAAAATAATATTCCTACACTCGGTATTTGTATGGGTATGCAAACGATGTCTATCGAATTTGCACGCAATGTGTTGGGTTTAAAAGATGCAAACAGTACAGAAATAGATTCTTCTACTCCATACAATATTGTGGATATTATGGATGAACAGAAAAATATTCTGGATTTGGGTGGTTCTATGCGTTTAGGTGCATATAAATGCTCTTTGCAAGACAATACAAAGGCTTTTGAGATATATGGTCAGAAAAACATTATGGAGCGTCACCGTCACCGTTATGAGTTCAACAACAAATATAAGGATGCTTTTGAAAATAATGGAATGATTTGTAGTGGTCTGAATGAAGATGCGAATCTTGTTGAAATTATCGAACTTAAAAATCATAAATTCTACCTTGGTGTACAATTTCATCCTGAATATAGAAGTACAGTTGTCAATCCTCATCCACTATTTATCAGTTTTATCAAAGCTGCTATTAGCTAAAAAAAAAAATACAATGGATAAAAATACAATTCTAGGTTTTGTTTTAATTGCTGCAATCTTAATTGGTTTCAGCATTATGAATAAACCAAGCGAAGAAGAAATCGCAAAACAACAAGCATATAATGATTCTATTGCTTTGGTGATGGAGAATCAAATAAAAGCTGCAGAACAAGTAGTGTCAGAAACCAAACAGTCTGTTCAACTTGATTCTACTAGTACTGATCTTGCTGCCGTTTATGGTGAATTCGCTCCTGCAGGAGCAGGTATTGATACAGTTTATGTGTTGGAAAATGAACATTTGAAAGTATCACTTTCATCAAAGGGTGGTAGAGTTGCTCAGGTACTGTTGAAAGAGTATAATACGCATGATTCTCTTCCCTTGGTTCTGTTTAATCAGTCTGAAACTGATTTCGGATTTACTATGGTAACCAATAAAAACAGAATTATCAATACTTCAGATCTATATTTTGTTCCTGTGGGTGGCATTGTAAGCGATAGCTTGGGCTCAAAAATTACCATGAGACTGCTTACTGACTCAGAGGCTTATATGGACTTTGTTTATGTGTTGAAGAATGATGATTATATGTTGGATTATAGCATTCATTCAAACAAAATGCAGTCTGTACTTCCTTCAGGTACCAATGCACTTGAATTGCATTGGAATACCAAAATCCGTCAACAGGAAAAGGGACGTCAATTCGAAGAAAGATATTCAAAAATTCACTATAAATTTAGTTCTGACGATGTGGAAAGTCTTAGCGATTCAAAAGACGATTCGAAAGTTTTACCTAATAAAGTGAAATGGATAGCTTTCAAAGACCAGTTTTTTAGTTCTGTGTTGATAGCTAAAGATGACTTCACATCTACAAGTCTGAAAAGTAAAATGGAATCAGCTGATTCTGATTATCTGAAAACTTATTCAGCTGATATGCTAGTTTCTTATGATATTTCTGGAAAATCTAGTTCTAACCTAAGTTTTTATTTTGGACCAAATAAATACAAAATTCTAAACTCCTACGATAAAGAACTAAAGGGAGATGATAAGTTGAAGTTGACTGATTTGATTCCTTTGGGTTGGGGGATCTTTGGTTGGGTTAATAAATATGCAATTATTCCTATGTTTAACTTGTTCAGTAAATACATAGGTAACTTTGGTCTCATTATTCTTTTGATGACTGTGGTTATCAAAATGGTGTTGTTTCCTTTGACATATAAATCTTATATTTCAAGTGCTAAAATGAAGGTTCTAAAGCCTGAAATTGATGAGATTAATGCGCGTATTCCGGCTGATAAGCCTGCTGAAAGACAGAAGGCGACCATGGAACTGTATGGTAAAGTTGGCGTTAGCCCTTTCTCTGGTTGCTTGCCAACACTTTTGCAAATGCCGATTTTATTTGCTATGTTTAGTTTCTTTCCAGCATCCATTGAATTACGTCAGGAAAGTTTCTTGTGGGCAAAAGACCTTTCAGCATACGATGCTATCGTTAGTTGGAATGCAACTATCCCTTTGATAAGTCAATACTTCGGTAACCATATCAGTTTGTTTACGTTGTTGATGACAATAGCTTCCTTGGTTAGTACGAAATTGAATATGGCCAATACTGCAACTCCTGATCAACCAGGTGCAGGAATGATGAAATGGATGATGTACTTAATGCCTATCATGTTTATGTTTATGTTCAATAGCTATGCTTCAGGATTAAGTTACTATTATTTTGTGTCTACCCTGATTACTATTATTCAGACATATGCTATCCGAGCTACCATTGATGATAAAAAACTGTTAGCTGAATTGCATGCGAATCGTGTGAAAAGAGCTAATGCTCCTGCAAAAAAGAAAAGTGGTTTTATGGAGCGTTTAGAGAAAATGCAACGTGAACAACAAAAAATGATGCAAGAGCAAAATAAAAAGAGAAAATAGGAAATATATATGACAAAAAGCAAAAGGAGCGGCCAGTCACTGGTTGCTCCTTTTAATTTCTAACAAATAAATTTTAAATAGCTGATCAATATTAATTGCTAATTCCCCTAAAATGTATATTAAATCAATGCAGTGCATTATTTAATTACATTACAAAGAAAAGGAAAAGAATTGCAACCCGAAAGAAAAAGCTATTTAGGTATTTTAATAATTTTCAAAAATTTAAAAACTGAATGAAATTTTAAAAACCAGAATAAAGGATATTAACCCTCATCGGCCTTGTAGGGTGTTTTGAGCCACATATAGTGGTTGATCCTAAAAGTGTTTGGTTTTTAACTCCGATGATAGAAGAACTTGAATTATACTCAATTCGTACTGGAATTAATACAAAATTTTCTGCTTTCTTGCTGGATTCATACAGTTGTGTTGTTTCATTTCTGATTATTTCCTTAGACAATATAGATGAAATGTCAAATTTGTAGTACATTTCCAGAGAATCATTGTCCTGGTTGTATTCATAAGCAAGTGTAGATAAGATAGCAGAGGTATCTGAAGGTAATTCGTTGCTGGTGAAAAATCGTTCTACTGCAGATTCTTTTATTAAAAGTGCATTAGCAACAATAGATTGTTCGATTCCATCGGATATTTCTGATTTATCGATGTCAATTCTCATAGTACCACCGTTGAAATTTAATCGTTTGCCATTCGTGTTTATTCTTTGAGCTATTCTCTCCAAAGGTAAAACGACCTTAGTGTTGATGTTGGCAGGTGAAGAAATAAAGTTGAATGAGTCATATTGACTAGACGAAAGTTTTGTTTTAGTTTGAGCAATGTCGGGATGTTGTATTCGATTGACTTGTCTGAACCAACTATTAGCTGGAAATTTCAATGAGTTGTTTACTG
>CAZZPZ010000003.1:195307-203994 GCA_964655615.1 uncultured Paludibacter sp.
CGATTGACTTGTCTGAACCAACTATTAGCTGGAAATTTCAATGAGTTGTTTACTGTGGTAATAGAATCATTTCCATTAATGTCTTTGGTCGTGTAAGTGTAATGATAATACATTTCAACAAAGAATTGATTTACATACAACATAGTGGATGAGCCAAGACTGCTTGTAATATACAAACCCTTGAAATGGTTTAAGAAGTTTTGATCACTAGCATAAGTGTCAGCACTGACATTGGAAAACCGTTGTAAAAAATCGTTGTTGAGATTGATTACAATTTGAGTTGTGTCATATCTGGAATTTGTGAAATCACTGGCTGTGAAAGATTTTTTACCAAGAAGCAGACTTTTATCGCAATAGTCACCTAGGTTGATGTTTGAAGGGTAATTTGTCGTTTGATCAAATGTGCCTTTGTTCATTTCATAAACACTCAATTCAAGAGGTGAATACATGTCGCCGAACCAATTGTCATAATACATAACAAGTACTACGGAGTCAGCTACTGCATTCGATTTAAATACAAAATCTTTTGGATAGTCTAATTGAGCTAATATATCCGCAGATGTACTACCAAATTTCGCATCATAAAATGTTCCTAATAAAAAAGTATCAGGTTTTACATAAACGGATTCTACAAAGACGTTTTCTGATTCCAGATGGAATGTGTCAGCATATACATCAATTTTGTCACCTGCAGGTTGAATGCTGCTTCCTAAATCGGTAATTACAGAATTTGTGCATGACCACAGAAGTGATATAGCTGATATGAAGAGAAAACGATATGCTTTCATTGTATAACTGAAATGTGCAGTTAATAAATACTGTTGTAGAATTCCATGTAGGAGTCTGCATATGTTTCAGACTCTTGATAAGGTAGGAATTTTTTATTGCTTTTTTGAATGTAGTCAACCAGATCAGTTTTAGCTGAATTGGTTGATTGGATAATACCATCAGAATGATCTACAGCCAATTTGCAAAGTGAAGTGTAGTCTATAGCTCCTTCAGTGATGGATAATAAATCTTTTGCGTCTATTCCTTGTTGTAGAAGTTTTTCTGGAAATCTTTTGTCAAGCGGTTGAGAAAATTCATCATCAAAAACTGAAAAAACAACTTTAGAGTTTTTGAAAAATGGATCATCGTTATAAACCTTTTTAATATATAATGGAGCAAGTGCAGACATCCAACCTACACAGTGAATTACATCAGGGGTCCAACGTAATTTTTTAATGGTTTCCATTACACCACGGATAAAAAAGATAGCTCTTTCATCATTGTCATCATAATGAGCTCCATTTTCATCTGTAACTGTTGTTTTCCTTTGAAAGAAATCTTCATTATCTATAAAATACACCTGTAAACGTGCTGTAGGTATAGAAGCAACTTTAATAATGAGTGGATGGTCTGTGTCGTCTATGATGATATTCATCCCTGAAAGTCGAATAACCTCATGTAATTGGTTGCGTCTTTCGTTGATTGCTCCGAATTTTGGCATAAAAGTTCTTGTTTCCAAGCCTTTGTCTTGTACTAATTGTGGGAGATAACGTCCCATGTTTGCCATTTCTGATTCGGGTAGGTAAGGAAAAATTTCCTGAGATATATAAAGTACTTTATTCACTTTACTCATTTGAAGGTGATCCTTTCGGTTTATTTTAAATGAAATTTAAATGCAAATATAAGCAAAAAAAATGAATTTATAATTCTGTAGGCATATCCAAAACTAAATTTGTATTTTTGCAAACATTTTTATTATCGTTTAATAATTTATACTTCAGTACAGATGAAAATTATATCAAATGTGCAGGATCTGAAAAATATCCTTAGTATTGTTAAATCTGGAGATTCATTAGGTTTTGTGCCAACTATGGGTGCATTGCACAAAGGTCATTTGGATTTAGTGAGTCAATCTGTTGCTGAAAATGAGTATACTATAGTTAGTATTTTTGTGAATCCGACTCAGTTTAACAATGCTACTGATTTGGAAAAATATCCACGGGATTTAAAACGAGATGCCGAATTATTACAAGCTGTGGGATGTGATTTTGTTTTTGCACCTGAAGTGAATGATTTATATTCTCATGAAGATTTAAATTCAACCTTTGAATTTGATTTTGAGGGTTTGGATAAGGTAATGGAGGGTAAATTTAGACCGGGTCATTTCAATGGTGTTGTTCAAGTGGTCAGTAAGTTGTTTGATTTAGTTGAGCCAGACAAGGCATATTTCGGTGAAAAGGATTTTCAACAACTTGCGATTATTAAATTGATGGTGAAGAAAATGAACTTCAAAGTTGAAATCGTCGATTGTCCTATAGTAAGAGAAAACTCAGGTTTAGCTATGAGCAGTAGGAATGAACGCTTGAGCACTGACTATCGAAATATTGCCGCTAATATATCGAGAATTTTGTTTGAAAGTCGTACCTTTGTAGGCAAATTGAGTCCCCAAGCCTTGAAATCTTGGGTTGAAACTAAGATTTCTGAAATTAACGGACTTGATTTAGAGTATTTTGAAATCTCTGATATAGACACACTGTTGCCAGTTGAAAATTGGGATAAACCTGCGGTTGGATGTATAGCTGTGTTTTGTTCGGAGGTAAGGTTAATTGACAATATCAGATATTAATACAATGTTAGTAACTGTCGTAAAATCAAAAATTCACAGAGTTTCTGTAACTGAAGCAAATCTTAATTATATTGGTAGTATTACTATTGATATGGATTTGGTTGATGCTGCTGGTATGTTGCCAAACGAGAAAGTGAGTATCGTAAATAATAACAACGGTGCACGTTTTGATACTTATGTGATACCTGGAGAAAGGGGAAGTGGAATAATTTGCCTCAATGGTGCTGCAGCAAGATTAGTGCAGCCGGGGGATATAATCATTGTACTCGCATTTGCAATGATGGATTATGAGGAAGCTAAAACTTTCAAACCTAAAATTATATTTCCTGATACTACGACTAATAAATTAATATAATGGCTGAATTAAAGGTAGTTATCATCAAATACAATGCGGGCAATATCAGATCTGTTCTATTCGCTTTGGAAAGAATTGGTGTTGATGCTTTAGTTACGGATGACCCTGAATTAATTCGATCAGCTGATAGAGTCATTTTTCCGGGTGTAGGTGAGGCTTCCTCAGCTATGGCTTACCTTCGTGAAAAAGGACTTGATAAATTAATACTTTCGTTAAAACAGCCTGTGTTGGGTATCTGTTTGGGAATGCAACTTTTGTGTGCCCATTCTGAGGAAAATAATACGAATTGTTTGGGAATCTTTAGCGAAAGTGTAAAGAAATTCCCAAATCTGGATTTGAAAGTTCCACAAATTGGTTGGAATACAATTACCAATTTGAAAACAACTCTACTGTCTGATCTTCCAGAGAATTCATATATGTATTTTGTACATAGTTATTTTATACCTATGTCTGATTACACTATAGCGCAAACCAATTATGTGGTTGAATATTCTTCAGCTCTTCACAAAGATAATTTCTATGCTGTGCAGTTTCACCCAGAAAAATCAGGGGACCAAGGCCAGAAAATTCTTGAGAATTTTATATTTTCGGGAAAACTTTAAAAGTTACTTTCCTTTATGACTTTCGATTTAATACATACAGATAGTGCTTCCAAAGCTCGTGCAGGATTGGTACATACCGATCATGGTACTATCGAAACTCCTATTTTTATGCCTGTTGGAACTGTTGCTTCTGTAAAGGCTGTACATCAGCATGAATTGAAAGAGGATATAAAAGCACAGATAATTCTGGGCAATACCTATCATCTTTATCTTCGACCTGGTATAGATACCCTTGAGAAAGCAGGTGGACTACATAAATTCAATGGTTGGGACAAGCCCATATTAACTGATAGTGGTGGCTTTCAGGTGTTCTCATTATCGGATAATCGAAAGCTGAAAGAGGAGGGAGCAACTTTTAAATCCCATATCGATGGAAGTAAGCACTTGTTTACTCCTGAAAATGTAGTGGATATTCAGCGTAGCATAGGAGCTGACATTATTATGGCATTCGATGAATGTACTCCCGGTGATGCTCCTTATGATTATGCTAAGAAATCTATGCAATTAACTCATAGGTGGCTGGAAAGGGGATTGACTCGTTTTGATGCCACCGAAGCTAAGTACGGTTATTCTCAAACTTTCTTTCCTATCGTGCAAGGCTGCGTTTATCCTGATCTGCGTAGGGAGTCTGCTGAATTTGTGGCTTCTCAAAACAGAGAAGGAAATGCTATTGGTGGGCTAGCCGTTGGCGAACCTACGGAGAAAATGTATGAGATGATAGAGATTGTAAATGAAGTATTACCGGAGAATAAACCGCGTTATTTAATGGGCGTAGGTACTCCTCAGAATTTATTGGAAGCCATCGAACGTGGAGTCGATATGTTTGATTGTGTAATGCCTACCAGAAATGGACGTAACGGTATGCTGTTTACTTCTGAGGGGGTAATGAATATGCGAAATGAGAAATGGAAAAATGATTTTTCAGCCCTGGATCCTAATGGCACTTCTTATGTGGATCATCAATATTCCAAAGCATATTTAAGGCATTTGTTTATCTCTAAAGAATTGTTAGGGATGCAAATTGCGTCCATTCATAATCTTGCATTTTATCTTTGGTTAGTAAAGGAGGCTAGACTTAAAATTATTTCTGGAGAATTCGTGACTTGGAAAAATGAAATGATTTACAGACTTTCAAGAAGATTGTAGATGAGAGTATCTTTGATTCAAACAAATATTCATTGGGCTGATATTCAGGCTAATATTGCTAAATTTGAATCTCAGTTGGAGGGCCTGCGTGGGACTACAGACCTGGTTATTCTTCCGGAAATGTTTAACACTGGATTTTGTGTGAATCGAATGGACTTGGCTCAATCCATGGATGGTCAACTTGTTCATACTGTAAAACGATGGGCTTCAAAATTTAATTTTGCAATTTGTGGTAGTTTTATCGCAACTGAAAATAAGAAATTATACAATCGTGCTTTTTTTGTAACTCCTTCAGGGGAGTTTTCTCATGCAGACAAACACAATTTGTTTTCCTATGGTGGTGAGGATAAGATTTTCACTGCTGGTGACTCTGCCTTGATATTAAAATATTTAGGGTTCAATATACAATTGTTGATCTGTTTTGATGTGCGATTTCCTGTATGGTCATATAATTCAAATAACAAATACGACTTACTGATATATGTGGCTAATTTCCCTGCCAAAAGAATTGCTCACTGGGATGTGCTTCTCAAAGCGCGTGCAGTAGAAAATCAAGCTTATGTAATCGGTTTGAATCGAGTGGGTGTTGATGGCCTGGGGGTAGAATACAATGGCCATTCGGCAGTTTATGATTTTCATGCCAATACCTTGTTGGACTTTGATGAAAATGAAGACTCGACAAAAACCATAAAGATTGATGCCGAGTCTTTACATAACTATAGAACTAAATTTTATATACCTAAAAACGAATTACTTCATTAACTTCAAACCATTTTGAGCAGAACTGTCTCCCGGTTTTAGTGTCAAGGCATGATTAAATAAAATTCGAGCTTCTGCTGATTTTCCTAAGTTTAAATTTGACCAGGCTAGCATAATTACAGAGTCATAATCTAGTGGATATAAATTCACAACTTTCTCGAATAATTTTCGTGCATTCAGATAATCTTTTCTGTTATAGAAAATCACCCCCAACCAATAATTTGCTACCGTATTTTGAGGGTCAATCTTTAGTATTGCTTGATATTGTTCCTTTACCAGTTCCCAATTCTCCATTGCACTTAATGGCTTAACACTTCCAAACTTAGCTTCGATTGAGTAAGGTTTTAAAGAGATTGCTAAATTGTAAAATTTCAATGATTCTTTGTGGTTCTTGGCTAGATAGTTCAACCATCCCAATCGTATGTTTACAAAATAGTCATTCGCTTTGTATACCTTTTTCAGATCTTGAATTGCTTGCGTGTATCTACCGGCTTTTTCATTGTCATAGCTGCTGTAAAAAGCTTTCTGCCAATCCGATTGATTTTGTGAATTTAATTGAACTGTGAATAAAATCAATAAAAAAACAACTAATTTTGACTTTAAAGCTTCCATATAATCCCTCCTGATATTGAATGTTGTTTGTAGTAATAATCGTATGCTATCAAATGTTTTTTATCAAAGGTGTAATTTGAAAATACAGTCAAATGCTTACCCATGTATAAATATGTTGACAATCCATATCTGAACACAGTTGGGTCTAAATTATTGTAGAGATAGAGTCCATTGTATTCTGCAAAATTCCATAAATTTCCAGTATGAATATATGCTTCAGTCCATAAACGTTTAAGCCACAAAGCTCCTAAACTCTGTTTGAAAACTAAGCCTTGATCATAATAATAATTTCCGTCAATGTCGTACCCTTCATTGTTTAAACTGAATATAGAGCTTTTGGCATAAATAGGTATCCAGCCACTGAATCCGATGCCTGCATGAAGTCCGTATTGCCTTGTTTGTGAATATTCCAGATTGTAAAGGGAGGTAGAAAATGATAAATCCACTCGGTTGAATTTATTATTTATATTCATTGATATTAGATTACCTGGGTACAGTTTCGTTTCAATGTCGTTAGAAACTGAAGTATTTATGTTTTTATAAGCTACTTCAAGATATGTTCTGGGGCTTAGAGATATACCACTACTGATGAAATATTCTTTTTGATTGATAAGATTTGTAAAGTCAGTTGTTTGGTCATATACCGAATAAGTTTGATACAAGTAAAATTTGTATCCAAGAATGGAGCTGATTCCTAATCTTTTGTATTCTGGATTTTCTCTTAAAGCATCATTTGTGATTTTATAATTATATTCAAGATCTACACTACTGAGCAATTTCAATGAATTAAGGTTTAATTCGTTTCTCGTTTCTTTAGCAAGATATGAGGCATGATGCCTGGCATAAGCAATGTTGCCGGTATTCAATCCATTGTAATACAGATATAAATGTGTGATTTCATCTGAACTGTCAAAATTCAAAGCATCCTCATAATGCTTCATGCTCGAATAATATTTGCCTTTTATGAAATAGGCATATCCTACTCTCTGACTTAATCTTTTAAAACCAATATCTTCAATTTTGGCTTGTTTTGCCAATTGAATTAATTTATCCCACTCGCCATTTAAATAGAATTGATAACTTAAACTGTCTACTGATTGATAATCAATAGAATAACTTGAAATAATCGAGTGTGCAAATAGGAGTATGGTTGCTATTTTTCGCATTTTGCATCAATTTTTAATTTGGCTGAATTGAATGTGAACTTTTCAATACCGTCCTTGCTGATATGTACAGATGAATCTGAGATTGTTTTCTTGTATTTGAAATAATGAACTATATTTTGGGATTTGTATTCAATTTTATTTGTATCAAAATTAGAATCCTGTACCACTGTCGATTGTTTATATTCAGCTATATAAAAACTTCTGAATGGAGCAGCAAAATCATTTAATGCACTTATTAATTTGTTGTTTTTTAGGAGATAAACTGGCATCTTGTCTTCAATAGCTATCCTGTCTTGTGCTAAAAGTACTTTGTATGAAGCCAGGTAAAAATAATAAAGTAAAGAATTTTTATCTCCATAAAAATTGGTGAAATAGAACATTAAATTGTCACATGTGAAATAAGCAACAGCACCTGTTTCTCTGCTATAGATGTATTTGTAATTTAATGCGTCGGTGTAAATATCCCAGTGTTCTTTTTTTAAATCCGTATTATTGATTGTATATTCAAATTTCATACTAGTATCGGGCATGAAATTCAAAGCATTGAAGAGAAATTTGTTTTGATTAATTGCGCTGATTCTATCTAATTCAATCGGTTTGCTGAATTGAATCAAGGATTCAGTTTTACCATCTACTTTATAAAAATAAGCGAAAGGGTAATCCAATGTTTTGGAGCCTAAATGAGGGGAGGATTGGACCTGAAAATGTAGGTGAGGATAAGGTGATCTACCTGAATTTCCACAAAATCCCAGAATATCACCTTGTTTCACAGTGTCACCTTTAATTACCTTTATGGAGTTTTTCTTTAGATGTGAGAGTTGAGTATATACTCCATTCAAATGGCGAATTATAATACTGTTTCCCCAATTGTCTATAGTGTTTATATTTCCGATGGAATTGTCTTCAATATTGTTCACTGTAAATTCTACGATGCCATCCCCAGGAGCTATAACAGGTTTTCCAAAGCAATAATAGTCACCGAGTTCATACCCGTTTGATTTGAATGACTTTCCATTGGAGTCTAATATCATAAAGTCAAAAGCTTTTCCCATATCATCCTTGTGCGTAAACTCACCGTCATGTCCTTGAGTAACTGTCCATTCTCCCCAAAATGGAAGTTGTAATGGGAAATATAAAAATCGTTGAAGTCTTTCTTGGTTGTTTTCAAAAGTATATAAATTGACTTCAGGGGAGTATTGTTGAATTGAGGTGAGAATAGGACCTTTATTTCCAGTGCGCTGGCGTAGAAAGTAAACAAATAATATGGTAATAATTGCAAATGGTAGTGAGAATACCGGTAATTGAATATATCCCAACAGTTTTATTGAAAATAATAAAATAATTGAAGTAATTGGTACTAATAATACGGTCCATAAATAAGAAGATTTGGAGGGTATATTAAAAAAGCCACCAATAGCAAAAGCTACCATCAT
>CAZZPZ010000003.1:204094-216759 GCA_964655615.1 uncultured Paludibacter sp.
AAGAAGATTTGGAGGGTATATTAAAAAAGCCACCAATAGCAAAAGCTACCATCATATAGTTAGCACCTATGTTATAATAGGTAATACTTGCAGTCTCAGAACCAGAAAAGCGGGCAAATAAATATGCTGAAAGATAACCTAAGATGGATAATGAAAACATTATTCTCGAACTGATTAACAAAGCCAAGGCAATTAAAATCCCGGCAATTAAATTGTCCTGAAAGAAGATAGAACTTAATGACCTTAAATAGATATCAAGTAATTGATTAATTTGAGTGGATTCCAATGTTTGGAATAATTTAAGTATTTGATTTCCCCCCATTGCATACATTTCGTTTATCCAAAATATATTGCGTTGAGTTAGTCCCAGGTTTTCGTATGAAGTAGCTGGTAATACCACTAACCAGAAAGTAAATACAAAAGGGATACTTAAAAATGGCAATCCATATTTAAAAAGCCATCCGCCCATTGCAGCTGAAAGTATCAATGTCAATAATGTCGATAAGGCAAGGAGGGAGAAAAAAACTGTTCCAAATTCAAAAAAAGTGCCTATGCCTATACCAGTAAGTAAAGCATTGAAACTATATACGCCATTTTTCAATAATGTTTTATCGAAACCCATATAAAACCCAAGAGAAGTGGCTAAAACAACTGCCAGGAGTCCACTTAGTCCTGCATAAATGTTCAGGAATGTAACAGCCATAAGAATTATTGCCAATATTTTGTTATTGACAAAGAAGATTATGGAATAACTGTTTAGAACTGAAGGTAAAAAATTTTCCTTTAAAAAGTTTGTATTTTTATTGAAATTCATTTCAAGTCAAATGTTCAGGTAATTTTTCTAAAGATTCTAAATATTCGAGTGATTCAGATTGACGAATAATGTGTGTGTTATTGTTATTGTCAATTAATACAATATTTGGTCTTAAGGTGATGAATTGCATCCATTGAGTCATATTGTAAGCTCCTACCTTATGAACAACAACTTGATCTCCTTTTTCCAACATGGGCATGACTATGCTTTCGCGTACTACATCAATGTTCATACACAATGGACCGTAAAGTACCATTTCTTCTGTTTGACTGTTTATTGCCTTTGCTGGACTTACTTTATGCTCGTACCAAAAGGAGGTAAATAGACTGTTGATGCCAAAATCCAAAACTGTAGCTCTTCTTCCGTCTGATAATCTTTTTGTGGCTAAAACTGTCCCAAGGAGGTAACCTGCATCATCTATTAAAGCTCTTCCGGTTTCTAAAATTAGGGTAGGTAATTCTTCTGGTTTAAATCCATATCCCAAGATGACATCTGTAATTGCATCTGCAAACTGGTCAATGGATGGAACTGTGTCGGTTCCAGGCAAATAGGCTCCCTTTAAAGTATTAGTGGAAGGGAACCCACCCCCTAAATCTATGTATTGTAAAATTTTACCGTATCGTTCTTTTATTGCCCATGAAAGTTCACAAAGATTTTTTGCAGCAGTTGAGTAAGCATTTGTTGACAACATATAAGTTCCAATATGACAATGCAAACCAACCAATTCTAATTCTGAATTACTCAATATTCGAGTCAATGCATTCCAAGCTTGTCCATTCTCAAAGTTGAATCCAAAGCGATCCCATTTAGGATAGATACCTGTGTCCATATTGACACGGATAGCTACTTTAGGTTTTAAATTATTTTCTTTGCTAAGTCTTATTAATGAATAGAGTTCATCATAATGATCAATATGGATTAAGGAATTGTTGCTGGCAGCAGTGATCAATTGATCATCAGTTTTATCCGGCCCATTGAAGATGATTTTATTCCCCGGAACATTGTTTCCTAAGGCTTTTTCGTATTCAAATCCGGATACAACCTCTGCCCAAGATCCCTCTTGATGGAAGATTCTACAAACGGCATTCAGATAATTCGTTTTGTATGACCAAGCGAATTGGACTTTTGGATATCTGGTTTTAAAGATACGATTGGCATTCTGAAAATTTCGTCTGATTTGTTTTTCAGAAATGACAAACAAGGGTGATCCATATTGTTTTAAAAGTGAATTGACACCAACGCTTTCAATATGTGTTACAGGTTCATTCTCGGTTTTAGTTCCGAATTTATTCATCAATCCTGTGTTCATTTTCCGAATGACTGGCCTTTCGTATCTTTTCATCTTCGTTAATTTAAATTATAATTCACCATTTCCTGATATTTTTTGAAATTCACTTACGTCCGTAATTAAATCCCAGGCATAACGAACGAATATTTTACCTATTTCATATTCTGTATATGGTTTTATTTTTTCTCCCATAGCCATTTTAACCAAAGCAGCAGGTTGATTTTGGCCGGCCGCAGCGGTTAGGTAGATCCAGGCAGGAAATCTTGGATTTACTTCCATGATATAGGGTTTACCTTCATTTGTGAGCATCACTTCTAGTTCACAACCGCCTCTCCATTTGGTGTTTTCAATGAACTTCTGAGCTAACTTTATCAAAGATTCATCTTCAAGAGTAATACCTGCCCATGCTTTTCCTTTGTCCGTAATATACAATTTGCGCATGGGAATAATGCTTATTGCATTCCCATTTCCATCTCCCAATGCTGCGATATTTATTTCAGTACCTTTGATAAATTCTTGAAGTATAATTGGTAAGCCCCATTTGGCCTGAATTTTCTGAAAAGCTTTCTCTGTTTGTTCATAAGAGTTGGTAATAATGGCATCATAGAACTTTCCTTTTACAACTATCGGATATTTTAATTCATCTTCTATTTTCTTTAATTCTCTGATTTCGTGAATTATTTTATCTTCAGGTACCATGAATCCATTTTTTTTGCCAAAATCAAATAACTTCATCTTGTCTCTCGACTCAAATTGATCCATGTCGGGCAGAAAAGTCTTTATACCGATATTTGCAAGTCTATCCCTTAAACGTATGAAATTGTATAATTCTGCATCAAAATTTGGAATGATTAAATCAAGATTTTCTTTTTCATGTATGTAAAGTAATCTAGACATTAAACTGTCTGTACCTCCAGAAGGATAAGGTATTTGATATGTCTTGTCTACAAGATCATGCATGTATAAACCTGGTTCCAATGCTTCATATGATAGTCCTATTATCCTTAGATCAAAGTCTTCACATTCTCTAATGGCACGTATTACTGCTACTCCAGGACCTGGACTGTCAATGGCATTGAGAGCCGTTACTGCTATGTTAAGTTTAATCTTGTTCATTTTCTACTCAAGTATACTGTATTCTTTCAATAAGATAGTGTAATCATCAAGATCTCTTTCAAATAAATCTCGGTCTACATCGTATGTTGAACAAATTAACTCAACAATTTCATTGAAAGATCTATCTTGCTTTAGGAGTAGTAGAATCTCAGCTCCAACCGCATTTGTAGAAAAAGAATCACCAGTTGTTGGGTTGAATAAAAATCCTTCGTCACTGGTCGCTATGTTTTTTCGAATTCTCATGTGCAGTAATTTTATAGTTCAAATTTAAGGTCTTTTTTGATAAATTGAAATGCTTTTCAGTCAAATGTGCCTAGTATTAAGTAAATCCAAATTATAATCTAATCTTTTCAGTCAAACCTTTAATTTCAAGGATAAATATTCCTTTGCCTGTAAAAGGATAACTTGAAATTTTGTAGGGTTGCTGTAAGTCAAGAATCAATTGACCTTGAATGTTGTATAATTTAATCTGATCCCCAGGAGTTGTTTCAATTGTTATTGCATTGTTCCCAAGCTTATATCTTAATTTCGATTCGGAAAGTTCCAAATTCTCAGTGTTGAACAAAAAATCACTAGTTTTGGTGAACTCATTCCAATAGGGTGCTTCTGAATAAATTGTTATAGTGTTTTTAGGAATATTAAGAGAGCAATTAGCTTTGTCAACCAAATCAAAAACATAATAATCTATAATTGGTGGATTGATCATGTGTGCATTAATTGTTTTCAGATTGGTACAACTGTAAAAAGTTCCATTACCTATAGAGTCAACTGTCGATGGTAAAGTAATTTCACTCAAGTTAGTGCAATATTCAAATGCATAAGAGTCTATTTCCTTTAAATTAGAGGGTAGAACTATCTCATTTAATTGATTACAACCATCAAAGGCGGAAGTGCCAATGTAGGTGACAGTTTCTGGTATATTATAAGTGCCAGATTTTGATAAGGGACAAATCCATAAAGTGTCCAATGTTTTATTGAAAATAATTCCATCCTGTGAAGTGAAGTTCTTGTTGTTTTCATCAATTCTAAATCCGGAAATTCCAGTGCAGTTGTAGAATGCATAAGCACCGATCCATTCTAATTCGGACGAGAATAAAAGTTCACCTGTTAAAAGATTACAGTTGTTTAATGCTCCTGGATCAATTTGTTTTAATGCATTCTCAAAATTTATGTTACCTGATTTTAGAGCAGGTACAGCCAATAGTCTGGTTTTATCTTTGGAGTATAGCGAATTTTCGCTGGAGGAAAAATATTCATTCTGAGAATTAACAGAAAAATTATTTAGGCTTTTGGTTCCATAAAATGCATAATAGCCAATGTAATCTACACCGGATGGTATTTCAATACTGCCTGTGATATCTGAGCAATTGTAAAAGGCGTGACTGCCAATTAATTTAACGGATTCGGGTATTACGAAATTTCCGAAATATTTTGGCGGACAAATAAATAGTGTATCCAAGTTTTTGCTGTAAAAAGATCCATCCATAGAGGCAAATCTGTTGTTTGAACTCTGGATGTTGAATGCAACAATGGAATTGCTTTCCAAAAAGCAATATGCTCCAACTTCCTTTAGACTAGCAGGCATATTCACTGATCCATTTAAATTGTAACAAGAGTAAAAAGCACCTTTCCCGATTCTGTTCAGGTTTATTGGTAAGTCGAGATTTCCTGTGATTCCTGAACAATTGGCAAATCCATATTTGCCTATAGAGAGTAGGCTACTTGGTAGGTTGACCGCATTCAGATTATAACAATTCTCAAAAGCAGAGGAATGTATATGTTTCACTGTGGTAGGTAAATCTACAGTTCCGGTTTTTGCATTTGGACAATAAATGACAGTATCAGCCAATTTTGAATATAGTATGCCATTGCTGGTGCTGTATCGGGTGTTCGACTTTGTTGTGGTGATAGCTTCTATTGCATAACAGCCATAAAATGCTAAGTCGCCTATATCGATAACCGTTGTTGGCAGAGTGAGTGTACCGGCTAAATTCCAGCTGAAATAAAATGCTTGTTTCCCTATGGAAACTAAGCTAGCGGGGAAAATTATGCTTTTAAGACTTGATTTGTAAAGGTAGCGAGTTGGATCATAAAATGCGTAATCAGGTATAGAATTAGCCTGATAAATTGTGTCTGTGTTTTTGTATGATCCTTCAACTCCAACATATTCTTTTATTGAAACATTTCCTATGTTTAGTGTAGAAAGATTAAACATTTGATCCCTTAAGAATACAAAATCCCGTGCATCGATACTCCCACTTAAGGTGAGAGTGGTAATTGATTTTTTTTCTGAGCTAGAAATCAAATTACTGAGCGTACCCGGTGTGGATATTGCAAGGTATTTTGATTGTGCAATTACGAATACAGGAATTAACAGGAGAATTACCAAAAGCCATTTAAACATAAAACTATTTATTGATGAATTTTTTATCCACATAGTGTTGAAATGCTTCTTTGTATAGATCTCCGACGGGTATGTTAGTTTTTGAATTTATTACTATCCTATTCCGATCAACTGCTTTGATTTTTGATAAATTGACAATAAAGGACCGATGAACGCGCATGAAGCGATCCTGGGGTAAATCAGTTTCTATTACTTTTAAACGCATGAATGTAGTTACAGTTTCTCCATTTTCTAACACAATTTTTACGTATTCGTTAGCACTTTCAATATATAAAATATCAGGAATATGTATGGAAACTAATTTATAATCAGATTTGACATAAAGATTTTCTTCTTCAACCATTTTCTCTACAGAGTGTGCTTTTTCTTCCAGCTCCATCAAAGATTTAACTTTGTTTACTGCTTTTAGAAAGGATGGGTAACTAATAGGTTTTAATAAATAATCAACTGCATTTACCTGAAAACCTTCCAATGCATATTCAGAATATGCAGTGGTAAAAATAATTTTTGGTTTGATATTAAGGGATTTAACAAGTTCAATCCCATTTAAATCAGGCATATTGATATCAACAAACAATAAATCTACTTCCTTTTGCGAAAGTATGTCTAATGCCTCAAATGCATTGTGACAAAATGCGATGGGATCTAAAAATGGAGTTTTGTTGATATAAGATTCAATTTGTTTTAGGGCTAAAGGCTCATCATCTATAGCCATGCATTTAATGTTCATTGATCGGTATAATTAGTTTAACAATATAGCTGTTTTTCTCATCAGTGATATCTAGGGTGAAATCGTCATTGTAAAGGAGTTGAAGTGTTTTTCTGACATTACTCAATCCAATACCTGAATATTTTTTTTCAATTGCTTTATGGTCGTTGTGCTTGCTATTGCTGATCTCACAGTTTAAATATTTCTCGTTCGTATTGATCCTCAATTGAATCCATGACTCATTTCTGTAGCTGATGCCGTGTTTGAATGAATTCTCTATGAATGATATTAATAACAAAGGTGGTATTTCAACTGTAGGGCAATCTTCTGGTAATTCAGTAATGATTTTAACGTTATTGGGATATCTGATTTTCATTAGTCCAATGTAATTCTCAATGAATTCCAATTCCTTATTTAAAGCGACTTTTTTGTGAGAACTATCGTATAGCAGGTATCTCATCAGGCCTGAGAGTTTTATTACAGCATCTTTAGCTTTGTTGTTGTCAAGATCTATTAAAGCATGGATATTATTCAAGGTATTCATTAGAAAATGGGGATTAACCTGATGTCTCAACAATGCCAATTCGGTTCGTAATTGTTCTTTTTCTAATTCTATTCTTGAATTCTCTTCAGAGATTAGACGAGAAAATGTGCGGTATGAGGTGCCAGCAGCAATTACAAGAAGAGATATAAATAATTGGCGGAAAAATGCTTTGCTGGTATTTGGGCCAATTTGGGTGCTGCTGGGATTAAATCCCTTGGGTGGAGGCATGTCGGATGAAAGTTCCATTGGCGGTAAACCAGGTCCCAATTCCATTTTGGGCATACCTTGGTTCTCGTTTTCAACGATTAATGCTGCACCTTTTGCAGCTGTAAATGATATACCTAAAGCGAAAATGATTGAAATTAAAATATATTGAAAGGTCTTTTTCTTGAAAAGTAAATTGGGGACTAACCAATATAGATTTGCAATGAATAAAAGTAAGTATAAACTTATTTTATACCATTCAGCAAAGACCTTTGTCCATAGAATAGTGTCAAAGATCCGATTATAATAGAGAGGGGTTATAAATAATAAAAGCCAAATGATCGAGAAAAGTAGAATCTCAAGACGATGGTAATTTGAAAAAATTCCGGCTGTTCGTTTCATAAATAGATTTTGTTATTACAAATTTAATTTTCTATTTGTAAAAGAACAAATAATATTCAACGAACAGCCGGAATTTATAAGTATATTCTGATATTCTTAACTATCTAAGCTTAAAACCATCTTACGAAGCAGAAATCTTGTCTGTGAGGCATGTCAGGGTGGATAGGAAACATTCTAAAGGAATATTCAAACATTCCGGCCTGGGTCATTTTGAAGGTTGTTCCGTATTTGATAATTGAACCATTTTTTTCTAAAATAGCCAATGGAACTACTTCGAAAAGTTCATGTTTGTTTTTTTCGCTCAATTGAGTCATAACCAGTTCGACTCCAATTTTGTCGTCGTTCAGATCTTTGGTGTCTATTTGAACTTCCAATGAGTAGTCTTTGCCAACATGAGGGTCTTTTACCAATAAATCAGGCAGATGAACTTCTTTAATTTCAATAGTATCCCATGCTTCAGCCATTTTTTCTTTCCAAGCTGCAAGTTCTTTTGCTTTGGCAAAATCATTTGCTTTCAAAAGACTGTTTCTGGTTTGAAGTTTAGTGTAGAATTTTGAAATATAATCATCCAACATTCTTTTGGTAGTGAATCGTGGTGTTATTTCAGCAAATGATTTTTTGATGTATTGAATCCACTCAGGTGAAAATCCTTGCTCATTTTTGCTGTAATACAAGGGTACGATTTCATTTTCCAATAAGGAATAGATAGTAGCTGCATCCAACTGATCTTGATGTTCTTGATTTTCGTACGTTCTTTTTTCGGTTAAGGCCCATCCTGCTCCTTTTACATAGCCTTCCAACCACCATCCGTCGAGTACAGAGAAGTTAAGTACACCATTCATCTGTGCTTTTTCGCCAGAAGTACCAGAAGCTTCTAATGGACGGGTAGGAGTGTTCAGCCAAATATCCACACCTGATATCAATCGTTTCGCTAATCTCATGTCGTAATTCTCCAAGAAGATTACTTTGCCAAGGAACTGTGGCATACGGGATATTTCAATAATACGTTTAATCAAACCTTGTCCACCACCGTCTGCAGGGTGTGCTTTTCCGGTGAATAAGAATTGAACAGGTTTATCAGGATTGTTTACAATTTTGGAAAGTCTTTCCAAATCGGTGAATAGCAAATGTGCTCTTTTGTAAGTAGCAAAACGACGCCCAAAACCAATAATCAAGGCATTTGGATTCATTTGTTCCAATATTGAAACTATTCTTGACGGATCCCCTTGATTTTTCATCCAATTTTCGCGGAATTGAATTTTTATAAAATTAATAAGTCGATTTTTCAAGCCTGAACGGGTTTCCCAAATGACCTCATCTGGAATTTTATGAATTGCATTCCAAACTTTTAGGTTTGATTGGTCTTTATAAAAGGATTTTGGAAGGTATTTTTCATATACCGTTTTCCATTCAGATGCTGCCCATGTTGGTAAGTGTACACCGTTTGTAACATAATTTACATGTAATTCTTGAGGGAAATATCCTTTCCATATTGGATTGAACATTTCTTGAGATACTTTTCCATGCAACCAACTTACACCATTTACTTCCTGGCATGTATTGCATGCAAATACACTCATAGAGAATTTCTCCTCTTTGTTGCCTGGATGCTCACGACCCATATCCATTAGTTCATCCCAATTTATATTTAATTTTTCAGGGTATGAATACATGTATTTTCCGAAAAGTTCTTCTGTAAAACTGTCGTGACCAGCAGGTACTGGTGTGTGTACAGTGTAAAGTGAAGAAGAACGAACAATTTCTAATGCTTCATTGTGACTAAGTCCTTGTGCAATATAATCTAATAGTCTCTGTACATTGATCAATGCCGCATGTCCTTCGTTGCAATGGTATACTTCTTTTTGAATACCTAGTTTCTTCAAGGCCAACATACCACCAATTCCCAGCATGATTTCTTGTTTCAGACGATTTTCCCAGTCTCCACCATATAACTGATAGGTGATCGGACGGTCAAATTCGCTGTTCATTTCAGTGTCGGTATCAAGTAGTATCAAAGAAATTCGACCCACTTGAACCTTCCAGAGATATGCATATACAATTCTGTCGGGATATGGAACCTCAAGGACAATCGGTTCATCGTTCTCGTCTTTCAATTGAGTGATTGGTAGAGCACCAAAGTTTTGTGCATCGTAAACAGCAACCTGTTGACCTTCAACAGAAAGGGTTTGAGTGAAGTATCCGTAACGATAAAGGAAGCCGACTGCTGTCATATTTACAGCACAATCAGAAGCTTCTTTTAAATAATCTCCAGCCAAAACACCTAAGCCACCAGAATAAATCTTTAGGATTTCTGTCAAACCGTATTCCATGCTGAAATACGCCACTGATGGTATTTTGCTACTGTATGGTGTTTTCACATAGTCCTGGAACTCAATGTAGATTTTATCCAATTTAGCAACGAATACTTCGTCGTTTGAAAGTTCTTGAAGTTTTTCGTACGATAATATGTTCAATAATTGTACAGGGTTTGAAACAGCTTTTTTCCATGCTGCAGGATCAATTGTACGGAACATATTTTTGGCATCCTTGCTCCAAACCCACCAAAGGTTGTGGGCAATTTCTTCTAATTTCTTAATATTTTCAGGGAGATTGGATTTTACATTTACCAATTTCCAATTTGAATCATTAACGTTGTTAACTTTGATTTTCATACGCTTATTTTTTACCTTGTTATACCTATATATTAAATATGAGGATTTGTAGATCTTTGATGCAAAAATACTACAATAAATCCTTAGTGCCTTGTGAAACTTCTATTACTGATAGTTACACAAGCGCAAACGTTTGCAGGTATTCGAAATCAGGTTAACTGGAGAGGAACTACGATCTTAAATTCTTGTTTTTCAGTGAAATGTCGTAGGATTGTTCGTAAAATTCGATAAAATGCTTCCATAATGCTTTTTCTGCAATGTTGGCAGCTTTTTTTCGTATTGTTTTAATTTTCTTATCGTCAAAAGATGCAAATTCAACCACCATATCTGCTATCTGAATTGCTGCTTCATAGGCATTGTAATCGTCACGGTGTATGATACCTACCCCTGTATCTATCCCTTGTGGTACTCTTGATACCCATTCTCCAAATCCAGATTTGTTGGTAGTAATCGTTGGTACTGCGAATGCAACACTTTCCAAGGGAGTGTAGCCCCAAGGTTCATAATAGGAAGGAAATGCAGTTAAATCCATCCCAATCAGCAAATCGTAATAAGATGTGTTGAATATGCCATCAAATCCATTCAAATAAGCTGGTACGAATATGATTTTCACCTTGTCTTCTACTTGATTTCGCAAGTGAAACCAATGCAATGCATTCATCACATTATCATTTCCAGGTTCATGTAATTCGTGAGTCGTGATGTGATTGGGAGAGTAGGGACAGAGCTTGTTGTGTTTTAAACAACTTGCTAAATCATCTCTATGACCTTTAATCCATGCAGGAACCATAATAAAAGCAATGATCTCACGGTTCAATTGATGGTTTTCATTCAAGCGATGCATGGATTCTATAAATACATCAATTCCCTTGTTTTTATATTCGTATCTGCCTGCTTTTCCAATTAATAAAGCATCATTGCTTACAGGGTAGCCAAGCAATGTTTCGGCAACTTTTAATAAGGTTTTTCTTGCTTTTTTTCTTTTGGCAGTATACGCAGCTCCTTTTGGTACGAAATCATCTTCAAAACCATTGGGAGTAACAACATCTGGTGTTTTGTCCAATAACTGATCACACTCAATGGCAGTAATCTCGCTTACTGTAGTGAAACAATCAGCCAACCTGGCCGCTTGTTTCTCTGTTGAATGTTTTGATACCATATTCAACTCTCCAGCCATTTGGTCACCATTGTATTCTTTTAAATAATTGTACAATGGTTTGTGGTTCCCTGCTATGGATCTTCCAATAGAAGTTGCATGAGTGGTAAATATAGTAGCTATGTTTGGTTGATTCTTTTTTAAATAAAACACTCCAAAAGAGGTCATCCATTCATGAAACTGTGCAACTACGTTTTGTTGTTTTTTTAGTTTGAAAAATTGATAGTAACTTTCAATGATCATGCCTGAGGCCCAACCAAACATAGATGAATCGTCATAATCACCATATGCTGCCATGGAATTAACATGAGCTGTGTCCCATGCTTGATAATAAATGTCATTCTTGTTTTTCAATAATTCTTGAAATTCAACAAGTACTGCTATTGGATTTCCAGGTATATTCCATCTGCCTACTCTGATTTCTAAATTATATTTGCGCCTTGTATATGCTATCCATTCAGGATATAAAATTGAATCTTCTATGAAAAGTGGATTTTGCTTGCCAGACCATAATTCTGGACCAATGAAAATTAATCTGTCACCCAATTTCTCTGATAAAGTGGCAGCTCGTGTTGAAAGTACAGTGTAGATGCCGCCAACCATGTTGCAGACTTCCCAACTGGATTCAAAAATATATTCTGGGGATAATTCTTTGTTCATTACTAAGTATAAACTTTTTGCAAATGTAGTAATTATTTGTAAAAATGAAAAATATATTTATAAAAGATACATAAAATGATAATATATGCTCAAAATGATAGCAAAAACTCATTATATGAAGAAAAAAGATATTATTTGTATTGATTATCAAAACTGTCATTTAAATTTAGAAAAAGAATTACATTTGTAAAATTTTTGATATGAATTTAACAACCATTCAACGAAATTGGAGTAATTATTTAATGCTCTTTGGTGGAGTATTTATGATTTCTTGGTCAGCTATCCTAGTTAAGATGGCTGGTGTCAGTGGATTTGCCTCTGGATTCTACAGAATGTTGTTTGGACTGATTGGAATATTCCCGATTTGGTTGATTTTCAGAAAGCCCATCGAAGATAAAAAGGCCGTTTTAGTTGCAATTATATGCGGATTATTGTTTGCCAGTGATATTGCCATGTGGAATACTTCAATAATGATGACCAAAGCATCCGTTTCTACCTTGTTGGCTAATTTAGCTCCGGTCTGGGTAGGTTTGGGAACACTGTTGATTTTGAAAGAAAAAGTGGGTAAGTTTTATTGGCCAGGAGTAATCACTGCAATTCTGGGTATAATTTTAATTATCGGTACAGATATATTTTCAGACTTTCAATTGAGTTTGGGAAATGGCTTAGCTATAGGGGCGAGCGTTTTTTATGCTG
>CAZZPZ010000004.1:0-3244 GCA_964655615.1 uncultured Paludibacter sp.
TGAAGCCTGCAGCCTAAAGCAAAAATAATAGAAAATAAGAAAAAGAAATAAATGAAAATAGCATTAATAGGATATGGAAAAATGGGACAGTTTATCGAGCAGATAGCTATATCCCGTGGTCATGAAATTGTTTCAATTATCGATCTGAATAATGTCCAGGATTTCGAATCCGAAGCATTTAAAAGTGCAGATGTTGCCATTGAATTCACTGCTCCACACGTTGCAGTGGGTAATCTTTATAAAGCGTTTGCAGCTGGTGTCCCAGTTGTTTGTGGCACAACTGGTTGGACCGAACAACTACCTGCTTTGAAAAACGAAATTGAAGCTAATGGCTGGACTTTGTTCTGGAGTTCCAACTTTAGTATTGGTGTTAATATCTTTATGGCAGTTAATAATTATCTTGCCAAAATCATGAAGAATTTTGATGCTTACGAAGTCGAAATGACGGAAGTGCATCATACTCAAAAACTGGATGCTCCTAGTGGAACAGCCATTACTCTCGCTGAGGGTATTTTGGGTAATTTGGAGCGAAAAAATAAATGGGTGAAGGAAACTGCAGCTGATAAGTCTGAAATGGCTATCAAATCCAAACGTGAAGGTCAGGTTCCGGGTATCCATACCGTAGTTTATGAATCGGAAGTAGATACTATCACTTTTACTCATGATGCAAAATCTCGTCAAGGCTTTGCCTTGGGTGCTGTCATAGCCGCAGAATTTACTGCTGGTAAAAAAGGCCTTCTGGGTATGAGCGATTTGTTTAAATTTTAAATGATTTTCTAAAATCCTGTCAATATGAGTGATAAACTGAAATCATCTGAGTCTAATCAACTTAAAAAAGGCTTTCTTGGACTTGGAAATGCAATAAATGTGGATTCAAAAACTGCCAAAATAATAAAAGCAGCTTTCTGGAGTGTTATTTATATCTTGTTTATTGTATGGGTTGGTAATTTCTGGTGGTTGCTACTTACTCCACTTATCGTGGATGTGTATGTTACAAAGTTTGTTCCTTGGACTTGGTGGAAAAAGTCCAAAAATAAAACCTTGGTTACTGTTATGGGATGGGTAGATGCTATCGTCTTTGCCTTGGTAGCGGTTTATTTTATCAATACTTATTTGTTTCAAAATTATCAAATACCAACTCCGTCTTTGGAGAAATCCTTGTTGGTGGGTGATTTCCTTGCTGTAAGTAAGGCTGAATACGGTCCAAGAGTGCCGATGACTCCCTTTTCATTTCCCTTGGTTCAACATACTTTGCCTGTCGTGAATTCAAAATCCTATTTGGAAAATCCTCAATGGGAATACCGTCGTTTGGCTGGGATGGATACTATTGATCGCAATGATATCGTTGTGTTTAATTTTCCTACTGGCGATACTGTTTTCAGTGTTGAAGGCAATAACAATCCAGATTATTATGTGAGATGTTTTGAGGAGGGTAAAAGTGCACTTCGGATGTTGAATCCTGAAATTGAGCCAGATAAAGATGCTTGTTATGCTAAAGGTCGTGAAATAGTACGATCTCGTGAATCTGAACTGGGTAAACTAATCTGGAGGCCAGTCGATAGACGTGAAAATTATGTGAAACGTTGTTTGGCTATAGCCGGGGATTGGTTAGAAATTAGAGACAATCAGGTTTTTGTGAATGGTAAAGCACAGGATAAATTCCAAGGGGTACAATACAACTATTTTGTTCAAACGGATGGTCGTGTGTTGGGTGCTGATGTGCTTGATAAACTTGGAATCAGCAAAGATGACCGTGCTTTTTATGATGCACAAAACTATGGTAATTTGATTGCTTATCTGGGTTTGAATCCTACTTTGCCAGTCTACCATTTCCCTTTAAAGTCAGAATCCCTTGAAAAATTAAAAAGAGTAAATGGCATTCAAAGTATAGTTATTGAACCTGCTGAACTTACAGGTTCTGTATTCCCTCTGGGAACAAATTATGGGTGGGATCGTGACAATTATGGTCCAATTTACATTCCAAGAAAAGGAGCCGTTATTAAATTGAATGCATACAATTATCCGATTTACGAACGTATCATCCGGACATATGAACACAATTCATTGCAATATGTGAATGGTGAGTTCTTAATTAACGGAGAAAAAACTGAATATTACAAGTTTAAAATGAACTATTATTGGATGATGGGTGATAACAGACATAATTCGCAGGATTCGCGTTTCTGGGGATTTGTTCCTGAAGACCATGTGGTAGGTCGTCCAATGTTTGTATGGTTGTCTTTAGATAAGGACAAAAGCTTGTTTGAAGGTAAAATCAGATTTAATCGATTTTTTATAAATGCTCGCCAATAGTGGCTGGTTATATTTGATTAAATGTCGAAAGTAATCGAAAATTATCTTTATCATACAGCATATCTGGCTCCTGTGAATTTATATCAGGTTTTATGTTCTGAGAACAAGCTGTATATTGATGATAAAGAATATTTCGATAAATCAAGTTTCCGGAATCGTTGTCAAATTCTGACAGCTAACGGTACAATGGAATTGATAATTCCGGTGGTGAAAGGCGCTTCATCACAAACATTGATAAAGGATGTGCGTATTGCTGAACATGATAATTGGCAATTGAGGCATTGGAGATCAATCAAAGCTGCTTATTCTTCCAGCCCTTTTTTTGAATACTATGAGGATGATTTTCTTCCTTTTTATACTCAAAAATGGGATTTCCTGTGGGATTTTAATGTGGAATTAGAACGTTTGATATTAAGTTTGTTGTCGATCGAAAAATCACCGGTTTATAGTGGTTTTGAACAGATTAACATTGTGGATCTGAAATCGCAAATACATCCTAAATCATTAGAAGTTGGATTTTATTTGTCCAACCAATTTAGTGAGAATTTAAAACCCTATTATCAGGTGTTTGACCGTAAATTTGGGTTCAAGCCTAATTTGAGCATAGTGGATATGCTTTTCAATTTAGGTCCTGAATCGATTTTATATCTAACATAAAAATAGTGTGGGTAAACAAAGTAAGAAATGAATTGTTGAAATTCAATACAAAATAGAATTAAATAAATTAGAAATGAATCAGATTGACTGGGCAAATTTGGGATTTGGTTATATGAAAACCGATTTCAATATCAGATGTACCTTTAGTAATGGAGCGTGGGGCGAATTATATGTTCACGAAGATGAACATATAAATTTACATATGGCTGCCACCTGTTTGCACTATGGACAGGAAGTTTTTGAGGGTCTGAAGGCATTTCGTGGTAAAGATGGT
>CAZZPZ010000004.1:3344-6580 GCA_964655615.1 uncultured Paludibacter sp.
TTTGTTGCTCCTGTTGGACCCTATTTTAAGGGTGGCTTCCAAACTACTCCATTCGTGATTATGCGTGAATACGATCGCTCTGCACCCTTGGGAACGGGTAAATATAAAGTGGGAGGTAATTATGCTGCTAGTTTAGTTGCTGGTAAGCACGCTCATGATTTGGGTTATTCAAATATCTTTTATCTTGATGCCAGGGAGAAACAATATATAGATGAGTGTGGTGCGGCTAACTTCTTTGGAATCAAAGACAACACCTATGTGACTCCTAAATCTTCATCTATTCTTCCTTCTATAACCAATGATAGTTTGATAACATTGGCTAAAGACATGGGGATGAGAGTTGAACGTCGTCAAGTTCCTGTGGAGGAACTTTCTACTTTTGAAGAGGCTGGTGCTTGTGGTACTGCGGCGGTAATCAGTCCTATCGAACGTATCGATGACTACGACACCAAAACCAGTTATGTTTTTAGTAAAGATGGTAAACCAGGCCCTGTCTGTGATGCTTTGTATCACAAACTGAGAGCTATTCAATATGGTGACGAGCCAGATAACCACCATTGGGTTACTATCGTGCAATAATTTTCAGTTAGATTGATAATCAATAAGTTTGAAATGGGATTGTATTCCATTGGGTTGGTGTCGATGAAAATAAAAAATAAAAAATGAATAATTTTAACTTTTATAGTCCTACCTTTTTCGCTTTTGGTAAAAATAAAGAAAGTGAAACTGGTAAATTAGTGAGCCGTTTTGGTGGAACTCGAGTATTGATTCATTATGGTACCGGTTCAGTTGTTAAAAGTGGATTGCTTGACAGAGTGAAATTGTCACTGGATATGGCTGGAATATGGTTCACTGAATTAGGTGGTGTTGTTCCAAATCCGCGTGCCGGACTTGTATACGAAGGGATCAAACTTTGTAAGTCTGAGAAAGTTGATTTCATTCTGGCAGTAGGGGGTGGTAGTGCAATCGACTCTGCTAAAGCGATTGCTATCGGAGCATTATATGATGGTGATTTCTGGGAGTTTTATAATGGGAAAAGAGTCGATAAGGCTTTACCTGTGGCTACTGTGCTAACTTTGACTGCTGCTGGTAGTGAAGGTTCGACTGGTTCAGTGATTACTCATGAAAAAGGTATGTTGAAACGTGCTGCTAATTCAGATCTGATCCGTCCTGTGTTTTCGATTTTGAATCCAGAACTTACTTGTACTTTGCCTCCTTATCAAACTGCCTGTGGTATCACTGATATGATGGCGCATGTGATGGAACGCTATTTTACGAATACTCCTCATGTGGAGATTACGGATCGTTTGTGTGAAGCAATTCTACTGAGCGTAATTGATGAGGCTCCCAAAGTAATGGCTGATCCATTGAATTACGAGGCTCGTGCCAATTTAATGTGGGCTGGTATGGTTGCACATAATGACCTTGTAGGTGTTGGTAGAGATCAGGATTGGGCAACTCATCAAATGGAGCATGAACTTTCTGGTCTTTATGATGTGGCTCATGGTGCCGGATTGGCTGTGATGTTTCCTGCATGGATGAAATTTGTAATGAATCACGATCTGAACCGTTTTGTTCAATTTGCTACCCGGGTTTGGGGGGTTGAAAATGATCCTGCAAATCCTGAGAAAACTGCAAAGGAAGGAATTCTTGCTTATGAGAATTTCTTGCGTTCAATTGGTATGCCTGTGCGTTTCAAGGAATTGGGTGCGAAGCAAGAAGATATTCCTGTGTTGGTAAAACAAGCTGGGCTTGGCGAGAATACCATGGGTGGTTTCGTGAAACTGACAGAAGATGATATTACAAAAATCTATCATCTGGCTTGCGCTGAATAATACTATTGATTGATTATTCATTCAACTTAATTATTGCTTAAAAATAACTTTCATCCAACATCCGCCGATTAATTCAAACATAAGTTTAATCTACTACTTATGTTGATTAAGTTTTCTTTTAGAATTAATCTACTTGATGAAATTTAATGATGTTTTTGCAAAAAGAATTGTAAGAACTATATAATGTAAATTTTAAATGAAAATCGAATTAAATTCTCCTCTTCAACTGGTGATTAATTTACCAGCTTCTAAAAGTATTAGTAATCGTGCATTGATTTTGAACGCACTGGCTTATAGTCCCTACGATGTGGAGAATTTATCAGACTGTGATGATACTAAAGTAACTGTGAAGGCTCTTGATTCGAATGATACAACTTTCGATATTGGTGCAGCCGGTACTGCTATGCGTTTCCTTACTGCATTTCTCTCCAAAACAGTTGGGGAATGGGTGATTACAGGTAGCGAAAGGATGAAAAATCGTCCTATCCGTTTACTAGTTGATGCATTGAATTCACTAGGTGCTCGTATTGAATATGTTGATAAGGATGGTTTCCCGCCCCTGAGAATATATGGTAGTGCGCTTCAAGGAGGTGAAATCCGTTTAAATGGGGGTGTTAGCAGTCAGTATATTTCTGCTCTAATGATGATTGCTCCTTATATGATGAATGGCTTAAGAATCGTGTTGGAGGGTAATATTATTTCTCGACCCTATATTCTGATGACTATGGAGATGATGAAGGAGTATGGTGCTGAATTGAGTTTTGAGGAGAACGTAATCGAGATACCAGCTCAAAATTATGAAGCAGTTGAATTCAAAGTGGAGTCCGACTGGTCAGCAGCATCTTATTGGTATGAAGTGCTTTCTATTGTTGGCGAAGGACAGATTTTCCTGCGTGGCCTGAATGAAATGAGTTATCAGGGCGATAGTAAAGTGGCTGATTTGTATAAGCAATTGGGTGTGAAAACTAGCTATTTGTCTGATGGAGTTCTTCTTACACCTTCAAATGAACTTGTATCTGAATTTAAATATGATTTTATTGATCAACCTGACCTGGCGCAGACTTTTGCTGTGACCTGCTGTTTGAAATCTATACCTTTTGAGTTCTCGGGTTTGCAAAGTTTGAAAATCAAGGAAACCGACCGTATTGCTGCATTGATAAATGAACTCGCTAAATTAGGTTTTGTTGTTTTCGAACCCTTCGAGGGTGGTTTGGCATGGAAGGGTGAAAGAAGTGAGTCGTCCACTGAGATAAGTATCTCAACTTATGAAGATCATCGTATGGCTATGGCTTTTGCTCCTGCTGCTTTGTTGTTTGATTTGACTATTGAACATCCTGAAGTTGTATCAAAATCCTATCCTTCGTTCTGGTCTGATTTTGGGAAACTGAAGTAGCTTCAAGC
>CAZZPZ010000004.1:6680-12691 GCA_964655615.1 uncultured Paludibacter sp.
AAGTTCCTCTAGTATGAAGAAAATCTAAATCCCGAATATCTTCATTACCATCTATTCCGAATCCGGTTTTGGCTGTACTGTTATATTCCTTTCGTGCATCTCGTTGTATCATGTCTTGAAGTACCGCCTCCGCTTTCTTGCCTTTGGCAATAAGCTGTTCAAGGTCTTCAAAATCATAACCAAACTTAAAGCTAACCCATTCTATTTCCCAATGTTGTCTGTTGTTGTAGGATGCTTTGATTGAAGATTGAAAATCTTTAATACTTTGATTTGTTGAAATGAAATTGTTTATTAGTCTCTCTACTTCACTACTGGAAGTTATATAACCAGCTAAATCAACCCATTCGGTCATCTTTACACCCTCAAGCCGTGACTGAATTCGGTCTGTATTCGAAATTCTATCATCATCTACCTGAAGTGTGGAGCCTGTAGCGTGTAGCTTGATGCTCGAAGCCTGCTGCATTAAATAAATGTCAATTCCGTTTTGATAAATCTCTATCCCCTTTTTTAAAGATGATTTTTTGATTTTACAGTTTTGATACCACACAAACATGGATGTTGGATCCATCTTGTCAATTAGTTCTTGTAGAATTTCTTGACCTTTGATCATTTTCTGAATTAAATATGGGTTTAGAAATTCTGTGTGATATATATCAATCAGATTTGTATCTTTTCTATTATCCCTTTCTGCCCATTTTTTAAAATCTCTCGCTGTCCCTGCACTTTGCATGTTTATGCCTGGTACCAAAACGCTTTCGCCATCAACCTCCATTAGGTAGGAAAAAGGAAGATTACTCAAGTCAGGATTTCCTTTGTGAGAGCCTAGGACGACATTGAAAGCTCCAATCCTTGCTGGCCACATGATATAGGAGTTGCTTGATGTTTTTACACCCCGTTCTGTTATTCCTTGATGTACAGGTCCTAACTTGTACATATGATTACTGAAGTTGGTGCCACTTCCAGCATTGTAGAATGAATACAAGGATGCTAATAAGAGGGTTGATCTGTGGTGACTAACTGTAAATGGTCCTGCAAATACAGACACGGCTTCTCCATGAAATCCCTGACAATTGGCAAAAAAGACTGAATCCATTACAGAGAATTGTTTGTCTATGATAGTTCCTTGTCCAATCAGACATTTGCTGATCATGCTTCCATTATCAATCTTGGCGCCACTTTGAATGATGAAATCTTCAGCTATAACCCCAACACCGATAGTAACAGGAGCTGATTTGTTGCCTGCTATTGTTCCATTTGAAAGTTTAGCTGCAGAACGGATTTCGCTGTTTGCACCAATATTAACATTGAGTATTTCTCCACAATTTGTTAATACAGATTCCCTTCCAACGTATCCTCTTAGAAGACTTTTATTTTCTGAAGTTTTAGAGAGGGAAGGATATCTGTTGGAATCAATCAGCGAACGAATATGAATTTCAGTTTGTTTGAAAACTTGGTCTGTGAATTCAGTTAAATGCCTGTAGAAAGTCATTAGATATGCAGTCACATTTGATAAATCTTCAAAAATTGGGATTGCTCTTTGGCCGGATTCAATCAATACATTCACCATAGTTCCATTCCCAAAACTAGGGTAATCCGTACATATTAATGCGTCAACATGTTCAATAAAAACCTCATCCTCGATTTTGTAATTGGCCATGTAATTGTGTATGTGATTGATGTATACATCATTCCCTATTGTACAGTTATGTACTACTGAGTTGTAAATTCCTGAATGTTTCTGAAGTCCACCAGGTAGTTGAAAGACTTTTTCAAAAAGACCCAAGCTGATTTCTCCAGAGAAATGAACGTTAGCACAGTATTTAGGATTGAATTCGTTGTGCACCCAAACTGTATTCCAGCTCTCGGCAGTACAACCATAAACGGTAAGTGTGGCTATTTCTTTTTCTGTCAGATTTCTCATATTAATATCTTGGATATTTTAATTCAGAAATTATCTTGGTCTATACCAATTCCTCGTCGTATTTTTGATAAAGGAAATCATTGTAAGGATACCGTTCTACATGAATTGCTTTTACTTTCTGATAGAGCAATTCTTTTAGATTATCCATGTTTATTCCTTTTTTTGCGGAGATAAAGATACAATTATCGCTCAATTTGGCAATATAGGTTTTCTTTAAATCATCTAAACTGATATTCTCCCGTTTCAAAGGACTTAAGTCATCCTCCTCTTTGGGAGTATGGGTGAATGCGTCAATTTTGTTGAAAATCACCAGTGTTGGTTTTTCTCTTGGATCAATTTCCTTTAATGTTTGTTGGACGATCTCCATTTGTTCTTCAAAATTAGGATGGGAGATATCGACCACATGAACCAGAAAATCAGCTTCTCTTACTTCATCCAAGGTTGATTTGAAGGATTCTATCAAATGGTGAGGCAGTTTGCGGATGAATCCAACTGTATCCGTCAATAGGAAAGGCAGATTATCAACAATTACTTTTCGAACTGTAGTGTCAAGTGTTGCAAAGAGTTTGTTCTCGGCAAAAACATCTGATTTACTAAGAATATTCATCAATGTAGATTTACCCACATTGGTATAGCCGACCAATGCTACTCTGACCATTTTACCACGGTTCTTTCGTTGAGTAGCCATTTGTTTGTCTATGGCTTTCAGATTTTGTTTCAGTAAAGAGATTTTGGTTAAAATAATACGTCTATCCGTTTCAATCTGTGTTTCTCCTGGACCTCTCAAGCCAATACCTCCTCTTTGTCTTTCCAAGTGAGTCCACATTCGAGTTAGACGAGGCAGCATGTACTGCAACTGAGCTAATTCTACTTGTGTTTTTGCACTGGCAGTCTGTGCTCTTTTTGCAAATACATCCAAGATTAGATTGGTACGGTCGAGTACGAGTATTTTTAATTCATTTTCGATGTTTCTCAACTGTTTTGGAGTTAATTCATCATCAAAAATGATTAAACCAATTTCTCTCTCAACGATATATTCTTTGATTTCCATCAATTTACCTGGACCAACAAAGGTTTTTGGGTTAGGGTAGTCTATTCGTTGAGTGAATCGTTTGATAGGTTCTGCACCTGCAGTGTCAGCCAAAAAAGCCAACTCTTCCAAATATTCTATCGCACGTTCCTCCGATTGATTCGGAGTAATAAGGCCTACTAGAACTGCTGCTTCCTGATAAATTTCTGTTTTCATTTATTAATTAACTCTTATTCATATTAAAAAAACCGCTTGGACCAGCCAAACGGTTTTTAATTTTATATATTACGACTGACCGCTGGTTCAATCGAAAGGTGTCTTATTGTAAGCGGAAGTTAACAGGTAAGGTGTATTTTACACGTACTGCTTTACCACGCTGGCGACCTGGTGTCCATCTAGGCATAGATTTGATAACGCGAATCGCTTCTTTGTCCAAACTTTGGTCTACTGGACGAACTACTACCACGTCCACAATTGAACCGTCACGGTTTACTACGAACTGACAGATTACACGACCTTGGATACCGTTTTCCTGAGCAATCACAGGATACTTTACGTTTTCACTTAAGAATTTGAAAAGTGCTGCATCACCCCCTGGGAAAGAAGGCATAGTTTCTACTACCTGGAATACCACATTGTCTTCTTCTTCTACCACAGGTCCAGTGGAAACTGGAGCATTTATCACAACCTCGCGATCTTTATCGTCTTCAGTGTCAATTTCAATTTCTGTTGTTTCAACATCATCTTCAACCACGTTAAGGATTTCAATAACTTCCGGCACTTTTGGTGGAGGAGGTGGAGGGGTTTCCTGAGCTGTTTGAATGATTTCAATTTCTTCTTCTTCTGCGATTGCAGCAGAAAGATCTTCGTAAATGGTAACTTCATTTTTAGTCCACTCAAATGCTATGTAAATGAGGGATAAAACCACTACGAATCCCATCAGCAAATAGATAATCTTTTTATCTTCAAGGGTTGCCTTAGATGATTTTTTAATGTCCATAGGTTCTATGTTTACTATATTATTTTCGGTTTGGCAAATGTACTATTTTTTTTTCAATTCTTTAATTAATTAAACTCGAAATTTGAAAATTTATTGTTGTACTCAAAAGGAGTTGTTGATTTTGTTTGTTTTTTTGAATTTTCATATACCAAAACAAGGAGATTAGCGTTAGATAAATGCTTCAAGCTACATGGAACAAGCCTCAAGCTTCAGGCCACAAGCTTGTATCTAGCATTTGCCTGCTGCTTGCTACCTGCTGCCTAAAGCTGTATTCGCCTGCAGCCTACTGCTTGTCGCTTGTGAATAAATGATTATTTTTGCAATAATGAAACAACGAATTAAATTATCCCTCATCATAACTGTAGTATTGTCTGTTGTGAATGCAACCGGACAGGAAAGCGTTTACTCATTTTTGGATTTACCAGTATCATCCCGACAGGCTGCTCTTGGAGGCAAGAATGTTTCAATTTCTGATAGGGATCTGAATTTTGCTTTTCAAAATCCAGCCTTGCTCAACGAGGATGGCAGCAATTCTATTGCTTTCAATATGTCCAATATCATAGGAGACATAAAATTTGGTACAGCTATTTATGGGCTAAAAACAAAATATGGCAACTGGGCTTTAGGGATGCAGTATCTGGATTATGGAAAGTTTACAGGAAAAGATGAGTTCAATCAGGATTTGGGAGAGTTTGGAGCCAGGGATATGGCTTTGAATGTGATATATTCAAGAGCTTTGGCAAAAAACCTAAGAATAGGCGCCACTTTTAAGCCTGTTTTCTCAGCTTTTGAAACCTATTCGAGTTATGGTGTAGGTGTAGATTTAGGCTTGAGCTATCAATTGGAGGAAAAACTGTTTTCTGCCGGACTTTCTATAAAGAATCTTGGTAGTCAATTGAAAGATTATAGTACGGATGAATTAGGACAAATGTTGTCGCCTATGCCCTTGGACATCCAGTTGGGAATTACTAAGAAATTGACTCATGCTCCTTTTCGTTTTTCATTTACTTTACACCATTTGAATAGGTGGGACCTTAAATATGTTTCCAATTTAAATGCAATGTTGGATGTTGATTTAATGGATGTACAAAGCTCGGCCACCCAAATGGACATGGCATTCAGACATTTCGTGGGAGGATTGGAATTTCTTCCAAGTAAAAACTTTTATTTGGCTGTTTCCTATGATCACCGCCGACACCAAGAGTTGAAAATGGAGGGTTTTAAAAGTATGGCCGGATTTGCATTTGGAGGCGGGATTAAATTGAAAATGTTTCATGTTGGATTTAGCGCATCTCAATTGCAATTGAATAATGTAAATTATCAATTCTCACTTAGTACTGGACTCGATGAGTTTAGTTTATAATTCACAAAAATAATGAGTAAAATTATTGTTGCCATCGATGGTTTTTCTTCTTGTGGCAAAAGTACCATGGCTAAAAATTTAGCAAAGGAAATGTCTTATGTCTATGTAGATACAGGTGCAATGTATCGTGCTATTGGACTCTATTGTTGGAGAAATGGATGGATTACTGAGAATACAATCGATTTAAAGCAAATTATTGCCAATGTCGAACATGCGAATGTCAGGTTTGAATTCTTATCCCCTGGCCACGCTGAGATTTATCTTAACGGAGAGAATGTGGAGGCTGAGATTCGTTCTTTGTCAATGGCGTCTGTCGCAAGTAAGGTAAGTACAATTCCCGAAGTAAGAAAAGCTTTGGTGAAACAACAGCAAATGATGGGGAAGGAGAAGGGTATCGTGATGGATGGTCGTGATATTGGTACCGTCGTTTTTCCCAATGCAGAATTGAAACTATTTTTGACTGCAAGTCCTGAAGTAAGGGCAAAGAGAAGATTTGATGAACTTGTTGGTAAGGGTGAGAAAGTAAATTACGAAGATGTTTTGTCCAACGTAATAGAGCGTGATGATAGAGATCAGAATAGGTCTGAAAGTCCGCTGCGCCAAGCAGAGGATGCGGTGGTGATAGATAATTCTGATTTGAGCCCAGAGGAACAACAGCAGATTCTACGTGATTTGTTTGCTGAAAAGCTACAAGCTA
>CAZZPZ010000004.1:12791-14828 GCA_964655615.1 uncultured Paludibacter sp.
CCTGAAGCTTGCTGCTTGCTTCCTGAAGCATATCAAACTTTTCGTTTGGAATTTTGTTATTAGAGCTGTGAATTGTAAATCAACTCACTTTGTTTAGAGTTTTGGAGTTTTGTTTTTCAAAAGTTTTGAAATGAATATAGAAATAGATAAAAAATCCGGATTTTGTTTTGGGGTTGTGAAAGCAATTTCGAAGGCTGAAGAAGAATTAGATAAAGGGGGCGTATTGTATTGCCTTGGTGATATTGTTCACAACGGTCAAGAGGTAGATCGTTTGTCCGCTATGGGATTAATTACCATTGATCATGAACAGTTTGCGCAACTGCACGATGCTCGTGTATTGCTTCGGGCTCATGGTGAACCGCCGTCCACCTACGAAATTGCCAGGAAAAACAATATTACCTTGATCGATGCATCTTGTCCAGTAGTGCTGAAATTGCAATCTAGAATCAAAACAGCCTGGGAGGGTTCTAGAGAAGATGATACTCAAATCGTAATTTACGGGAAAGATGGACATGCCGAAGTGAATGGTTTGGTTGGGCAGACCGAAAATGAAGCGATTGTAGTTAATTATGCTGAGGATCTGGAGAAAATTAATTTTAATAAAAAAGTACGTTTGTTTTCTCAGACAACACAATCACTCGACGGATTCAATAGCTTGATTACTACCCTGTCTAACAGAATGCATAAAAGCGAAGAGTTTGAGTATTCAGATACCATATGCAGACAAGTGGCGAATCGAATTCCAAATATTACTACCTTTGCATCGGAACATGATGTGATTGTGTTTGTGAGTGGGAAGAAAAGTTCCAACGGTAAAGTTCTGTATGAACATAGCAAAAAAATCAACCCGCAAACTTATTTTGTTTCTGATCCGTCAGAAATAGACAGCCTTCAGATTGATCCAAATGCGAATGTTGGTATTTGCGGTGCAACTTCAACGCCAATGTGGCAGATGGAAGATGTGAAAAAGGCACTTGAAAAGAAATATGGTGCAGCAGTATAGTTAGCTGTGTCTTTAAATTATACACACAATTAGTTTTTTTAGGTTATGCAAAATGTAAAGTGCATAGGGTTGCTAACTTCAGGAGGTGATGCTCCTGGAATGAATGCTGCAATCCGTGCGGTGACTCGTGCCGCAATTTTCAATGGTATACGCGTCAAAGCGATATATCGTGGTTACAAAGGGTTAATTACCGGTGAAATCGTAGAATTTCAAACTCAAAACGTTAGTAATATTATCCAACATGGCGGAACTATCTTGAAGTCTGCCCGTTGTGCAGAGTTCCGTACGCAAGAAGGTCGCAAACAAGCATATGAAAATGTAATCAAAGCTGAAATTGATGCCTTGGTTGTGATTGGTGGTGATGGAACTTTTACAGGGGCCCGAATTTTTTCTCAAGAATACAACTTCCCAATTGTTGGGCTACCAGGTACTATTGATAATGATTTGTATGGAACTGATACTACCATTGGATACGATACAGCCCTGAATACAATTATAGATGCGGTCGATAAAATTCGAGATACTGCATCCTCACACGAACGACTCTTTTTTATTGAAGTAATGGGTAGAGATGCTGGATTTCTTGCACTTAACAGTGCTCTTGCGTCTGGTGCTGAGGCTGCGATCATTCCTGAAAGGGAAACGAAAGAGGATCAACTAGAGGAATTGATTAAAAATGGTTTTAGAAAATCAAAAAACAGTAGCATTATCATTGTTTCTGAAAGCGAAGTGACTGGTGGAGCTACTGGTTTGGCTGAGCGAATGAGAAGAGATCATCCTGAATACGATGTCCGTGTTACTATCTTGGGACATATACAACGTGGCGGATCACCTACAGCTTATGATCGAATTATTGCCAGCAGAATGGGAGTTGCTGCCATCGATGCATTGCAGGATGGACAACGAAACATTATGATCGGAATCGTTAATGATCAGATCGTGCATGTGCCTTTCAATAAGGCGATTAAGGATGATAAGCCTGTGAATGAGAATCTACTTGGTGTAGTGCAGATTCTTTCTATTTAGCTTCAAGC
>CAZZPZ010000004.1:14928-81625 GCA_964655615.1 uncultured Paludibacter sp.
CTGTGAATGAGAATCTACTTGGTGTAGTGCAGATTCTTTCTATTTAGCTTCAAGCCTCAAGCCTGTATTTTGTATTTGCCTGAAGCCTGCAGCCTGTAGCCTCTGGCTAGAAATGCATATCCTTCACCAATAGCTGTATGCTGCTGTTGTTGTTGAAGTTGTTTTCCTCAATCGTATAGCAAATGTCAAAAGGATTCAATGATTTGATAGAGTCGTTGAATTCTTTCATTTTAAAAGCTATCCCACTCATCACATTTTCAGAACTAGAGTCGACAAGTTCCAATTTAAGATGTTCTTGGTCTTTGCCCACTTTTTTACTCGTGCCATAGTCAACTACTTTCTGTGAAATAAACACTGGTTTTGGGTTGCCTGGTCCGAAAGGACTGAATTGTTTTAAAACATTGAAAAATTTAGGACTGATATCCTTGAACCCAATCACTGCATCTATGTCGATTTGTGGTAATGTTTGTTCTTCAGAAATATGCGTGGATACATAGTTTTCAAATCGCTCGTAGAATTCATCTACATTTTCTTCTTTCAAAGACAAACCGGCTGCATATTTATGACCTCCAAAGTTTTCCAATAAATCTTTGCAGGATTCAATGGCGCTGTAAATATCAAAACCAGGTACTGAACGGGCAGATCCGGATGCAATTCCATTTGAATTGGTAAGTACCACAGAAGGTTTGTAATATTCTTCGGCCAAACGAGAGGCAACTATTCCAATGACTCCTTTGTGCCAATCTGGTTTGTATACAACTATTGATTTTCTGTCCAGAAATCCTTTGTCTGCGGTAATTACACTCAGAGCATCATCTGTTATTCCTTTGTCCAACTCTTTGCGATTTTCGTTATAATCGTTGATGGTTGAACTTTTCTCTTTTGCGAAAGCTGGGTCGTTTGCGACCAATAATTCAACAGCTTCGGTTGCTAATTTCATTCTGCCCGACGCATTGATTCTTGGACCTACTCTGAATACGATGTCGCTGATGGTAATGTCTTTGTCGCACAGATTGCAGATCTCCAATATACTGTTGATTCCGATGCTTGGATTGCTGTTTAATTGTTTTAGACCATGATATGCAAGGATCCTATTTTCGTCAACGATGGGTACTATATCGGAAGCTATGCTTAAGGCAAGTAAATCCAACAATGGAATCAGTTTTTCTTCTTCTATATCGTTTTTCTTGGCAAATGCTTGCATGAGTTTAAATCCCACGCCACAGCCTGAAAGATGTTTAAATGGATAGTTGCAATCATTTCTTTTGGGATCCAAAACGGCTACGGCATCCGGTAAAATTTCATCGGTGGTGTGGTGGTCACAGATGATAAAATCAACTTTCTGCTCATTTGCATATTTGATTTTATCTATTGCCTTGATTCCACAATCTAAAGCAATAACGAGTGAGTATTCATTTTCTTTTGCATAATCAATACCCTGAATGGAAATTCCGTAACCTTCATTGTACCTGTCCGGAATATAAAATCCAAGTTTGTTGTGGATTTCTTTCAAAAACTTATAGACCAAGGCCACAGAAGTGGTTCCGTCTACATCGTAATCTCCATATATTAATATCTTTTCGTTTTCACGAATTGCTGTTGTCAGTCTGTCCACAGCTCTATCCATATCCTTCATAAGGAAAGGGTCGTGAAGTTCCTTCAGATCAGGTCTGAAGAACTTTCGCGCTTCCTCAAAGGTGTTGATACCACGCTGAACCAAGAGTTCTGCCAATACTGGATTGACACTTAATTCTTTGGCGAGATTATCGGATATTGCTTTTTCTGTAGGTGTGAGTGACTTAATTTTCCATTTGTAAGTCATTATAAAGTTTCTTTTTTAAAGTCGTAAAGTTAATCTTTTTTTTTCATATCTTTGTCTGTATTAATTCAAAAAATCCTATCTGTTTAGAGAAATGTTGGATAGTTCAACTCAATTAAGATACGAAAAAGAAGACCTTCAAGAGGCTATACGTGTGATTCAGGAAGGTGGTATAATTTTATATCCAACCGATACAATCTGGGGGATTGGATGTGATGCCAGCAACAAAGAGGCTGTTGATCGAATCTATAAGCTAAAGCAAAGGTCGGACTCTAAAGCGATGTTGGTTCTTTTGGATAGTTCAGCTAAATTACCTGCGTATATAGCTGAAGTTCCAGATCAAGCTTGGGATTTGATTGAGCTTTCCGAGAAGCCATTGACGATCATTTATCCCGGTGCTAAAAATCTTGCTCCTAATTTGATAGCTCAGGATGGTTCGGTAGGAATACGGGTTACAAAAGAGTTGTTTTCTAAAACTTTATGTGAACGTTTGCGTAAACCAGTAGTTTCTACTTCAGCAAATATAAGTGGAGCTCCTTCAGCGGGAGTGTTTTCCGAAATTTCCAAAGAAATAATAGAAGGTGTGGATTATGTGGTGAAATTCAGGCGAAATGAAAAATCAGCTCCAAAGCCTTCCTCCATTATTAGTTTGAGCGTCAAAAACGAAGTTAAAATAATAAGAAGTTAATTTATTCTAGGGCTATGCAAACCAGAAAAATATATGTTCGGTATTTGACATTCGACTTGCTGGCTGCCCTGTTGGTTTGGCTGTTATTTATGGTTTTTCGTAAGACGATAAATGATGCTCAACTTTTTCCTAACGTTCCTATCTTTCTGTCAAATTATAATTTTGTATCTGGTTTCTTGTATTTTCCGATAAGTTGCCTTCTTGTACATTATCTATCAGGTTTTTATTTGTTTCCTTCTAAAGCTAAATATATTCCAACAGCCTTTACGACCCTCATTTCATCTGCAATCGTTTCCATAGTTATCTTTTTTGCATTGATGCTTGATGATGTGGTTGTATCCTATAAATATTATTATTATTCGCTTGCGGTTTTATTTTCTCTATTGTTCGTGATTACCCTTGTGTCACGATGGATAATCATCGCTTTTGTACAACGAAAATATTTATTGAAGGAATGGCAGCTACCTACATTAATCATTGGAACAGGTTCCAATGCTTTGGAAACATACAATAATTTAAAGGAATATTCCAAACAAAGTCATTTTGTTGGGTTTGTTAAGCCTGTCGGAAAGTTAAATACATCGAGTGACGTGATTGATATTCGACATCAGTCGGCTGAGGATGAGGAAACAGTGCTAAGTCCCGAATTGAAAGCGATCAAAAAGATGTACGTAGGATCGCTTACGGATTTACCTAAACTGATTCAACAGAAGAAAATCAAGGATGTAATTGTTTCCCTCGATAAAGAAGATGAAGCAAATCTTTATATGATTATTCATTCTTTGTATCATTATGATGTGGATATCCGTTTTACTCCCAGATTGAGTGAATTGTTGACAGGTGGACCTCGGATTAAAATGATGGGAAAAGCACCCTTGGTGAATATTACTGAAATCAATATATCTACATGGCAGTTGAGTGTGAAGCGCTTTCTGGATGTTTTATTTTCTTCTCTTGCATTGATCTTACTTTCTCCTTTGTTCCTGTTTTTTGCTATCCGAATAAAGAAGGACAGTGAAGGATCTGTATTCTATACTCAGGATAGGATAGGACTGGGAGGTAAAAGTTTTAAGATAGTAAAATTCCGCACGATGTATGAGGGAGCAGAAGCCGGATTGCCTCAATTAAGTGCCGAAGATGATCCTAGAATCACTCCAATAGGTAAAGTGATGAGAAAATATCGATTGGATGAGCTACCTCAATTATGGAATATTCTTAAGGGAGATATGAGTATCGTAGGTCCCAGACCAGAACGAAAGTATTTTATTGATCAAATTATTGAAAAAGCACCCTATTACTGTCTATTATATAAGGTAAGACCAGGTTTAACCTCCTGGGGACCAATTAAAGTGGGTTATACTGATACTGTGGAAAAAATGATAGAAAGGTTGCATTATGACATTATATATATAGAGAATATGACTTTATGGATAGATGTTAAAATATTAGCCCAAACAATTGAAATCATTTTTAAAGGTAAAGGAGTTTAAGGTGGAAAGAAAGAAAGATTGGTATTTATGGATGTTGGCGTGGCGTGAAAAGCACATTGATCATCGCAATTTTGTAATTAGTCTCAGTTTGTTGGTGGGTATATTTTCTGCAATTGCAGCCTATCTATTGAAAACAACCATTCATTTTATTGAACTTCTATTGACTGAGAATTTCAGTCGCAATGAGGTGAACTATTGGTATTTGTTGTTCCCTGTTGTTGGGATTCTTCTTTCTATGTTGTTCGTAAAATACATAGTTAGAGATGATATAAGTCATGGGGTGACCCGAATTTTGTATGCTATCTCTCAGCGAAAGAGTATTATTAAATTGCACAATACCTGGACATCTTTGTTTGGTAGTGCTGTTACCATTGGATTTGGAGGTTCGGTTGGAGCTGAGGCTCCGATTGTACTGACAGGATCAGCCATAGGTTCCAATTTAGGTAAATTTTTCAAGATGGATCAAAAGACTCTGATGCTGCTTGTGGGTTGTGGGGCAGCTGGAGCAATTGGAGGTATTTTCAAGGCACCGATTGCTGGTTTGATGTTTACTTTGGAAGTATTGATGCTGGATATGACCCTCAGTTTTGTGGTGCCTTTGTTGATTTCCTCCGTAACAGCAACAGCTGTATCTTATATTTTCTCAGGTTCAGCATTTATGTTCCACTTTGGAACCTATGAGCCATTCGCTGTAGATCGAATTCCTCAATTGATATTGTTGGGAATTATTTGTGGAATTGTTTCACTTTATTTTACCCGTGGGATGAACTCACTTGAGAAGTTTTTTCGAAAATTCACCAACCCTTGGACTAAGTTGATTATTGGTGGATCATTCCTGAGTTTGTTGATTTTCCTTTTTCCACCTTTGTATGGTGAAGGTTATACCACTATAGAGTCACTTATCAACGGAAATTCTCAAAGCGTACTTGATCGAAGTCTTTTTCAACAGTTGGGTGGAAGCACTTATGTATTGTTAGCCTATTTAGCGATGATTGTGTTGTTTAAAATAGTTGCTTCTGCTTCAACCAATAGTGGAGGTGGAGTCGGAGGTATTTTTGCGCCCTCCTTATTTATGGGTAGTATAGTCGGTTTTATAGTTGCAACTACGCTCAATATGTTTGGCTTTCAAGCACCTGTAGGTAATTTTTCTTTGGCCGGTATGGCCGGATTATTGTCTGGAGTAATGCATGCACCCCTTACTGGAGTTTTTTTGATCGCCGAATTGACCGGTAGCTACAATTTATTTATGTTATTGATGATAGTGTCCATGGTTTCTTATTTGACCATAAGGATATTCGAGAAGCACTCTCTATATGCTATGCGATTGGCACAAAAGGGAGAGTTGATAACCCATCACAAAGACAAGGCTGTGTTGACATTGTTGAAAATGGATAATGTGATAGAAACAGATTTGCAGATTTTAAGTCCAGAAATGAATCTGGGTGAATTGGTGAAAATAATATCCCGTTCCAAACGAAATATTTTTCCTGTGGTGAAATCTGAAAATGGAATATTGATGGGAGTTGTATTGTTGGATGAAGTTAGAAATATTATGTTTAGACCTGAATTGTATCACCGTTTTACAGTGAAACAATTGATGATTTCCCCACCTGCAACTATTTTGAATACTTTGCCTATGGAGAATGTCATGCAGATATTTGAAGATACAGGCGCCTGGAATTTGCCTGTAGTTGATTCGCATAAAAAGTATTTGGGATATGTTTCCAAGTCTAAGATATTTAGTTCTTACCGACATGTACTGGTGCATTTCTCGGAAGAATAGCTGCAGGCTTCAAGCCTCAAGCTACAAGCCTTGTATTTTGTATTAGCTTGAAGCCTGAAGCCTGAAGCCTGAAGCTTGGGGCTATACGGCAGCAACCGAAGAATCAAATAAAAATATATATATATTTATGAAATACAACGAAGCGATAGAAGAGTTAGAACAGATTCTGAAAGAATTGGAGCAATCAGAAGATGTAAATATGGACAAGATCTCTGCACAAGTTAAAAGAGCAGGAGAGTTGATGAAGTTCTGTAGAGAGCAATTGCAGCAATTGGATGAATCTCTAGCAAAAATGATTGAAGAGATAGATTAACCTGAAGCTCCAAGCCACAAGCTACATGCCTCATGCCTCAAGCCTCAAGCCCCAAGCTACAAGCTTGTATTTTGTATTAGCTTGAAGCCTGTAGCCTGAAGCTTGCTTCTTTCAGCGTTAAAAATACACTAAGTGCCCTGTTTTTTATCTGAAAATGGGGCTTTTTTATGTGATTTCAGTTAAAATACAGGTCGAAAAACTGTTTTTTTTGTGAAAAAAAACCAAAATTCAACACAAAATGAAAGGTTTTTTTACATTTCTTCTTGAAAATCGAAAAAAATAAAACAATTAGGCAGAATTGATAAATCATATTCATAGGTATGAGGTTGTAAGTTGTTGTAATACAATTGTATATATAGTGTGTGTGCGCTGGTTTTAAGGCTTGTTTTTAATCTGTAATGAGTGTCAGAAATTACAATTTTAAAGTCAAAGTATGAATATTCGATGAATTATTTTACATAAACCGCACTTTTGCTATTGTTTTTTAAACAACAAACCCATATATTTGCCCCCGTGAAAAGTCATAATTTTTAATAAACTTAAGTTTTATACACAAAATGGTAATTTTATGAGAAAGCTAACATTCTTTTTGGCCTTTCTAACGATGTTAGGCATTGGTTTAGTGAATGCTCAGCCAGGTTCTGTGAAAGGGAAAGTCCTTTCAGCAGAAGACGGACAGCCAGTTATCGGTGCGTCTGTAATGGTAAAGGGTACTACCGTGGGTACAATTACGGATGCGGATGGTGTTTTTGCCATCGCAGTTCCAGGTACCAGCAAAACACTAATTGTATCATACGTAGGTATGAAAACAGTTGAGGTAGATGCAAAGAACAACATGGTTGTTACTTTGGAATCCGACGCTCAACTAATTGACGAGGTAGTTGTAACTGCCCTCGGTATTTCTAGAGAGAAAAAATCACTTGGTTATGCTGTGCAAGAAGTTAGTGGTGATGCGTTGAATCAGGTAAAATCTGACAACTTCATTACCTCTTTGTCTGGTAAAGTAGCGGGTGTGTCAATCAAGAACAACACAAACTTTGGTGGTTCTACCAACGTTATCATTCGTGGTTCTTCTTCATTGACTGGCTCAAACCAAGCAATGTTTGTTGTTGATGGTATTCCAATTGACAACTCAAACACAAACAATGGTGGACAGTTGTCTGGTCGTAGTGGTTATGACTACGGTAACTCTGCTGCCGACATTAACCCAGCGGATATTGAGTCTGTATCTGTATTGAAAGGTGCTGCTGCAACTGCTCTTTACGGTTCTCGTGCTGCTAATGGTGTTATTTTAATCACTACTAAAAAAGGAACTACTACTACAGGTAGCAAAGCTCCAAAAGTAAAAGTAAGCTCAAATGTAACTTGGAGTACAGTTGATAAATCAACTTTCCCAACGTATCAAAATGAAGCTGGTGCTGGTTATGGTAAATACTACTATTCAGGTGGTGCTGCTCCTGGTTTGGAAGAGTATGCTGACGTAGATGGTGATGGCAATGTCGATTTGACAACTCCATATTACGAAGATGCTTCTCGTGGTCAGGCTTTCGATGCTAACCTAATGGTTTTCCAATGGGATGCTCTTTATCCAGAGTCACCAAACTATATGAAAGCTACTCCTTGGGTTGCTGGAGCTAACCAACCAATTACATTCTTTGAAACTGGTTTGTCAACTAGCAATAACGTTGAAGTTTCAGGTGGTAATGATGAAACAACTTATCGTTTGTCATACACTAACTTTGATCAAAAAGGTGTAATGCCAAATTCTCATTTGGCTAAAAATAGCATCATTTTCAATGGCTCACACAAAATTACTGACAAGTTGAAAATTTCTTCTCAAGCTAATTATATCTCAACGAATGGTTTGGGTCGTCCTTCAACTGGTTATTCAGACAATATCATGTCTTCTTTCCGTCAATGGTATCAAACTAACGTAGACTTAGGTTTACAGAAAGATTTGTATATGCAGACTGGTAAGAATATCACTTGGAACCCTCATGCATATGATGATTTGTCACCTGCATATTGGGATAACCCATACTGGGTACGTTACGAAAACTACGAAAAAGACGGTCGTGGTCGTTTGATCGGATATGCTCAATTGGATTGGGAAATTACATCTGATTTGAAAGCTATGGGTCGTTATGCTATCGATACTTACAATGAACTTCAAGAAGAACACAAAGCTGTTGGTTCTGGTGCAGGTGAGTTAGGTGTAGGTCGTCCTGACGTTACTTCTGGATATTCTCGTTTTGAAAGAAGTTTCACTGAAACCAACTTGGATTTCATGTTGAACTATCACAAAAGAATTTCTGATGAAATGGACCTTACTGCTTTGTTAGGTACAAACATTCGTAGAACTAAAGCTGAGTCTTTGTTCTTGTCTACTAATAATGGTTTGGCTGTTCCTGGAGTTTATGCTCTAAGCAATAGTGTGGATCCTATGCTTCCACCAGAAGAAGGGTTTGCTCAAGTTGGTGTAAACGGTATTTTTGGTAGTGTTTCTTTGGGTTATGCATCTACTTATTTCCTTGATGCAACTCTTCGTCGCGACCAATCTTCAACATTACCGGAAGCAAATAATGCTTATTTCTATCCATCAGTAACAACTTCTATGATCTTCTCTAACTTGTTGGATCAAGATTGGATGTCATTGGGTAAAATTCGTTTGAACTATGCTGAAGTTGGTAGCTCTGCTCCTGCTTTAAGTGTGAAGGACGTTTATTATGGTAATGCTCCATTTGCTGGAACTTCATTGGCTACTGTTTCTAATATAAAGAAAAATTCTGAACTTCGTCCAGAAAGACAACGTGCATTGGAAGCTGGTTTGGAAATGAGTTTCTTTAAAGATCGTTTAGGATTTGACTTCTCAGTTTATCAAAACAATACTTTTGATCAGTTGATGCCTGTATCAATTTCATATGCTACTGGTTATTCTTCTAAATGGGTAAATGCTGGTGAAATCCAAAACCAAGGTGCTGAGCTTTCTTTAAGAGCAGTTCCTGTGAAAACTAAAGATTTTTCTTGGGCAGTGAATGTAAACTGGGCTAAAAATACCAACAAAGTTGTTTCATTGTTTACTGATGAAGCTGGTAATGAAGTTACTAACTTGTTGTTGGGTAGCCTTCAAGGTGGTGTGTCTATCAATGCTACAGTAGGTCAACCTTATGGAACTATCAAAGGTAAAGACTTCCAATATTATGATGAAGCAAAAACTCAAAAAATCGTTAGTGGTACTACTGGACGCTATTTGAGAACTGCTACCAACGACCAAGTAATTGGTAATGTAAACCCTGATTGGACTGGTGGTATCAACAATAGCTTCAAATACAAAAACTTCAACTTCAGTTTCTTAGTTGACGTTCAAAAAGGTGGTGATGTGTTCTCATTAGACTTGTGGTATGGTATGGGTACTGGTTTGTATGACGTTACTGCTGGAACTAATGACCTTGGTAATAAAAAACGTGATCCTATCATATGGAATGATGTGAATAACAAAACCAAAGATGGTGGTTATGCAGCAAACTCTGGAGGTACTATCAACGAAGGTGTGTTGGCTGACGGTACAGAAAACTGGGTACGTGTAAGCAACGAAACTTATCGTGGTATTGGTTGGGCTGATGATCCTAATGCTCGTTGGGTATTCGATGCTTCTTATATTAAACTTCGTGAAGTAAACCTTTCTTATGATCTTCCAAAATCTATGATCGAAAAATTGTATTTGTCAAATGCATCTATCGGTATCGTAGGATCTAACCTTTGGATTATCGCTAAGAACTTGCCTTATGCAGATCCTGAAGCTAGCCAAAGTTCTGGTAACGTTCAAGGATGGCAATCAGGTGTAATGCCTGCTACTAAAAATATTGGTGTTACTTTAAACTTAACATTCTAAAAGAGTTCACAATATGAAAAAAATATTTTTAATGCTAATGATTATGGTTGGTACCTTCACTGCTTGTACCGACCAGTTCGCAGACTTCAACACTGATAAAAAGAATCCTGCGGCGGTGCCTGGTGAATCTCTTTTCACTAATGCACAAAAAGAACTGACTGATTATATCAGTAATACTAATGTGAATATCAATATTTTTAAATTGATGTCTCAATATTGGACTGAAACTACTTATATCGACGAAGCTAACTATGACTTGGTTACTCGTAATATTAGTGCTAATGTGTATAGCCGTTTGTATCTTCGTGTTTTGACAGATTTGAAGGAAGCTACTGCTATCATTGATGCTACTGAAGTTTCTGCTAATCTTGAAGCTGAAAAAGCAAATAAATTGGCAATTATCGAATTGTTGAATGTGTATACATACGCTCATATGGTGGATGTTTTCGGTGCTATTCCTTACACTGAAGCATTGAATCCAGGTAATGTATATCCTAAATACGATGGTGGTGCTGCTATTTATGCTGACCTTATGGTTCGTCTAGATGCTGCTATTGCTGATCTTGATGCTTCTGCAACTAGCTTTGGTGCTGCTGACCTTTATTATGGTGGTGATGCTGCTGCTTGGTTGAAATTTGCAAAAGGTTTAAAAGTGAAATTAGCTATTACTACTGCTGATGCTAATACTGCTGCTTCTAAAACAGCTGTTGAGTCTGCTTATGCTGGTGCTTTGGCTTCAAATGATGACAATTGTCAATTGAATTATTTGACTTCATCTCCAAACTATAACCAATTGTATGCTGATTTGGTGGCTTCAGGTCGTAAAGACTTTGTGCCTGCTCATACAATTGTTGATGCTATGGCTACTTTAGCTGACCCTCGTATGGATGTGTATTTTGCAGATCCATTGGCAGGTGCATACGTTGGTGGTACTTATGGTTTCCCAAACTCTTACAACCAAGTTTCTCATATTGGTGCATCAATTCACAATCCTGATTTCCCAGGTGTGATGATGACTTATGCTGAAATTTGCTTCTATCTTGCTGAAGCTGCTGAAAGAGGTTATAATGTAGGTGGAACTGCAGAATCATGGTATAATGCTGGTGTAACTGCTTCATTCGATGAATGGGGAGTTGCTGGTGCTGATGCTTATCTAGCTACTGCTGCTGTTGCTTATACAACTGCGGCTGGAACTTGGAGAGAAAAAATCGGTATGCAATCTTGGTTGGCTAACTATACTCGTGGTGATGTTGCTTACAATAACATCAGAAGATTGGACGCTCCAGTAATGAATGTACCTGAAAGTGGTGCTTCATTGCCAACTCGTTATACTTTCCCTGTAAACGAACAAACTTTAAATGCTGATGAATATGCTGCTGCTGTGACTTTGATCGGTGGTTCAGATACTAAAGCTGGTAAAGTATTCTGGGATAAAAACTAATCTCTGTTAACTAAATTCTAAGGGGTTGCTTTCGGGCAACCCTTTTTTTGTACATTTTTTACTGTTTGCTTTCTGTTTTCAGTAGATATCCTACTATTTGTTCGTAAAATTAATATTTATGTGAAAAATATTAATTAGCTTTGCTTATCTAAGTTGAATGTTTCCTCTGTCAAATCTGTGTTGAATTTTAAATCTCTTTTGTTTTCTTTGTTCATCGTAGTTGGAATGTCTGTTTCAGCTCAAAATTTGACGTCTGAAGTTAAATCTGAATTGATTTCTTTTGACTCTCTTTCTGTGCTGATAAAAACAAAACAACAGATCAATTTGTATTACAAAACCGAATGGTTTCAAGGACTGAAGTTTCGAGCCTCACTTTCTGATTTAAAAGTTGAGAATGCTCTGATGCTCGTTAAAAATCTTTCAGGCCTGGATTATATTCAAATAAATAAAAATTCCTTTGCTGTTGTACCTGTGGAGCTGAGAGATTATACACGCAGGATTAATTCTGACGGTGTGATTTTAATTGGTGATGCGTCTTTGTCTGGTGATCTAAAAGAAGCAGTGGTAAGTGGAAAAATTACAGATTTTGAAACTGGTAAAGCTTTGGTTAATGCTCGATTGAATATCGATAAATTGGGTTTAGTATCTTATACTGATAATCATGGTAGATATTCGATCAATCTACCCTTGGAGGAGTTTGAACTTAGATTAAATTATGGTGATTATAAGGAAAGTGTTAAGCAAATCCGGATTGGAGGTAATGGCATTGTCAATTTCGAACTTGCGCAATTTGCTGTACTGCTGAAAGAAGTGTTGGTCACCGATAGGGCTGCTGATTTGAATGTGATCGGAAATCATATGGGTAAAATAAGACTCACGACTAAGGATATAAAAGAACTGCCTCTGTTTCTGGGTGAGAAGGATGTGATTAAAAGTGTTGGACTTATGCCTGGAGTTCAAACCAATGGTGAGTTTGGTACTGGATTTTTTGTTAGAGGAGGTGGTGCCGACCAAAATTTAATATTGATCGAAGATGTTCCTTTGTTTAATACCTCTCATTTGTTAGGCTTACAATCGGCAATAAATTCTGATGGTGCTGGTTCTATGACTCTTTATAAATCAGGAATGCCTTCTAAATTCGGGGAACGAGTTTCCTCTGTCCTTGATATTCGAATGAATAATACTTTCGAGAAACCTTCGATTAAAGGAGGTGTTGGTTTATTGAATTCACGTCTGAATGTAGAACAAACTCTGTTCAATAATAAAATTAGGATACAATTAGGTGGTCGATCTTCTTATACCAACTGGCTGCTAAAAGTATTGCCTAGTCCTACACTTAGAAATAGCGCTGCAAATTTTTATGACTTGAATGCTATGATTACCGCAAATCTTAGTAAAAATTCAAATTTATCAGTGTTTGGTTATTATAGCGAGGATAAGGTAACTTTCGATGGTGATGTAACGTATCAATATGATAATTTTGTTGGTTCAGCAAAATACTCTCAGGTTTTCAATGATAAACTTTCTTTGACCATGATGGTTGGACAGAGTCAGTATGGCAGTGATATAATAGAAGATGATAAATTAAATCCGAACAATTCAAGTATTATCAAGTCAAATATTCTGTATAATAATGCCAAATTGAATCTGAATTGGGAATTAAATAACAAGAATAAACTTAATTTTGGTGCAAATTCTGTGCTGTATAGACTTAGTCCCAATGAATTTCTTCCCTATGGTGATTTGTCATTTGTAGAATCAGTTTCAACGAACCCAGATAGAGCTATAGAAAATTCAGTATTTTTGGGTGATGATATTACAGTTGACGAAACCTTAGGTGCCGAAATTGGTTTGCGCATTAGTCGTTTTGATAATTTAAGGGATAACTCAGCTTATTATAGTATAGAACCTCGTTTTACATCCAGATTGTTGGTTGATGAAGAAAATTCACTCAAACTAAGCTATAACAGAAATACTCAGTTTATTAATTTAATCAGTAAAACGGCTGTGATGACTCCTTCTGACGTTTATAAATTAAGTTCATCTACTGTGGCTCCTTTGGTTAATAATCAATTTTCATTGGGTTTCTTTAGAAATCTGGAGAATAACACCTATGAAGGTTCAGTTGAGTTTTATTTTAAGGATCTTCGAAATATAGTTGAATACAGGGATGGTTCTGAAATATTGGTAAATCCTGATCTTGAATTAGCATTGTTGAAAGCAAGGGGTTATAATTATGGAGTGGAATTGTTTGTCAAAAAGAATAAAGGTAAATTGACAGGTTGGACAAGTTATACTTATTCTAAATCGATGAGACGTACAGATTCTCCAATCTCAGCAAATCAGATCAATAAAAATAATTATTATCCTTCACCTTTTGATAAACCGCATAATTTTGTCTGGAATGCCACTTATCATTTTACGAAAAGATGGAGGTTGAATGGGGTTTTCGTTTACAATACCGGAAAGCCTATTACTTTGCCCGAATTGAAATATTTTATCAATGGAAGGCAATATGTTCTTTATTCTGACAGAAATGCGTACAGGCTGCCTGATTATCACCGTTTGGATATAGCAATCTCATTTGATGAGAGTCTTCATCTGAAAAGGAAGTGGAAAGGAAGTTGGACCTTTTCTATTCTGAATTTATATGCACATAAAAATGCGTATTCTGTCTTTTACAAGTCCTTGAATCCATATGAAAAACGATTCAGACAGTCATTTGATATGTATCAAATGTATATAATCGATAGACCTATTCCTACATTTACCTATAATTTTGTGTTTTGAGAATGAATTTTTTTGTCAAATATATAGCATTTTTATTGTTGGGAATTTCAATTTATTCCTGTACGGAATTATATACTCCAGAAATTGATACTGACCTTAATGCATTGGTTGTGGATGGTCTCCTTACTGATACTGATGATCCCCAATATGTGAAACTATCATTGGCAAAGCCTTATACAGAAAAAAATTCTGAAACAAATACACTGGTTGAGAATGCAGTAGTAACAATAGTTGATAATCGTAAAACTACTTATGTGTTGAGTGAGGTTACTCCAGGTACTTATCAGATGCCAGAATCATTCAGGGCTGTTTCAAATAATACTTATAAACTAAAGGTAAGAACCAAAGATGGTAAAAACTATGAGTCTACTGTCGAGAAAATGCTAAGCCCTGTATCTTATGATGCTTCAAATGCTTATTATTCGGTTGATCACTATTTTGATGTTTTCGGGAATTATCAGGCTGTAGAGGGTGCTGAGGTTAGATTTGAGTTGTTTGGAAATCCAGTGAAACAAAGTAGTGCATTTGCCTGTAGATTTGTCCCTAAATTGACCATGCAGTATGAGTACACCTATAGAGATAGGGATATAAACGGAAATGAAATTATGGCCTATCATTGGATAGTCTTTGGTTGGAAAACAGTGAATATCAACTCATCTGAGAATATTACTAAGCTGACTAAAGCCAATGTCTTTGCACAGAAAGTGAATCATGTTTTAGGTTTTATACCTCGGGATCCTTATTTCTATAAATTGGTAATTCCTCCGCCCGAACAAATATTTTATCTAAGGATAGATCAATATACGATCAATGAAAACTCGCATCGTTTTTATCAGTCTGCGAATGATCAGTTGGATGCTACAAGCACCTTGTTTGATCCTGTGACGGCACAAGTTTATGGAAATATTAAAAGTCTTGAAGATGAATCTGATTTTGCTGTTGGATTGTTTGACGTTAGCCCCGTGCTTAAACATGCATTCCTGGTTGATATGACATTGATGAGAAAACAAATCATGGCCATCAAAGATGCTCCAGTAATGGAAGTGCCTGTCGATATGGAATTTCAATACAGACATTGGGATGATATGTCTGCACCACCGCTTGGGGATCCTACCTATACAGTCATTCCTAGACCTGATTGGTGGTTGCATAATTGATTAATGAATATTCGAATATGAAAAGTATAAATTTAAAACAATACTTAACAATATATTTGTTTTTCTTTATTTCAGGCAATTTGCTTGGACAGAAGTCATTGTTTCTTCATCTCGATAAATTGAGCTATTTTACTGAGGATTCTGTTTATTATTCTATTTATTCAATGGATAATAGTCATACAAAAAATGCAGATAGAGTTGCTTATGTAGTATTGCTGAATTCCAGTTCTAAAGCAGTAATGAAAGTTAGATCCGATATTCAGGATGGAGGCGGAGCTGGTGCTTTTGTTCTACCGGATAGTTTGATTTCAGGACTCTATCAGATCGTTGGTTTTACTCGGTCGATGAAAAATAAAAATGATGAGAATTATTTCCGACAGAATATTTATATCATAAATCGTCACGACAGGGTGCTCGATTTCAAACTTTCAGCTTTTTCGGATATACATGAACTGGGGTCGAATGGACTTATCCATTTAAATGATTCCATTTTCAAACCGAGACAAAAAGTCATATTGACATTGGATTCTTTGAAATTGTCTGATAGGGTATCAATTTCTGTGACTCACAAACTGCCTATAGATTTAAATGCAAATACGCTTAAAAGCTATTTGAATACTACTGGTAAATTCAAAGGTTCAAATGGACTTGATGAGGGACAGGGTCAGTTGCTGGTTGGTAAAGTTGTAGACGAGGCGGGCTTGCCTGTTCCCAAACAAACGATAATTCTATCTGTAGTGGATTCAATTCCGAATATTCAATATGCAGTTTCAGATGAGAATGGGTTGTTTAAACTGTTGTTGGATTCATATTATGACTCAAAAGATTTGTTTGTTACTATTTATAATCCGCAACAAAATAATCCATTGTATTTGGTGTATGATGACCCATACGATTTAAATAGTAAGGTGAATTTTTCTTATAGACAAAATAAATACGCCAATCTTATAGATGGCTACAGAAAACTAAGTTATGTGAATAAAATTTTCAGATCTGAGCTGACTAAAGAAAGGGTTCAAAAGCATGCCCAAGCAATTCAGAAATTTCATTATGAGCAAACCATTCTTGTACGTCCTTCAGAATTTGAACATTTGGATTACTTTGAAGAAATAGTCGTTGAATTGATGCCAAAATTGAGAATATTGTCAAAAGATGGGAAGATGATATTTCAAGTGTTGAATAAACATAAAAATGAATATGATGAAAATCCACCTGCTGTGTTTTTGGATGGTGTTTTTCTGGATGATAATAGCAAACTAAGTCTTTTAGGCTCAGATTATATCGAACGTATCGAAATGGTAGCTGAAGAAAGAGTGTTTGGAGATTTGATTTTTGGTGGTATGGTTTCAATTCATACAACGAATAATTGGGGTGCAAAAGCGCCTTTGGCAAGTCATTCTTTGAAAGTCAAGAATGATAAATCTTTGAATAAATTTGAAACAATTTTGGTAAATGAAAATGACGCAAAAGATCTTTCTGTTCCAATTGTTGAACGAATGTTGTATTGGAACCCAAAATTAGAGAACACTGATTTAATAAATCATAGGATAGAGTTTTATACTCCAGATTATGTAGGAAGATTTCAGGTGCAGGTTCATGGTATTGATGATGCTGGAAAGGCCTTGGATGCGAGTATTGAATTTGTTGTTAAAGATTCAAAGTAGAATAAATAATTGTAATGTATTTCAATAAATTAAAACATGTCGCTTAAGCTAAAATTATTTGTTCTGATGAGTGTTGGCCTCTTCCTTGTTAAGGCCAATGTACCCATTGAGTTTAAAATAACAGGAGCTGTTTATATCGAAAATAGATTCGTTATAGGAAGCCCGTTTTTTCATCAAGAATGGATGAAGGCTGATCTGAAATTGTATAATGGAGAACTTCTAGTTGATAAATTGATCAAATACAATGGGCTGGAAGATAGATTTGTTTGGTTGAATTCGTTGAATTACAAACAAACATTGATAGATGAATTCTTTGCTGAAGAATATAGAGTTAAGAATGGCAAAGATCTTGTACAGACTTTCAGGCATTTGGACGTGCATGGCATAAATCCGTATTTAGATAATTACCAATTTGTTGAAGTATTGTATGAAGGAAACTTCAAACTTTATAAGTCTCATCGAGTGCTTCCTCAATGGCCACAATACAAAATAGTAGATCAAATTAGACTAAAATACGATGTACTTGAATACAGTCCGGCTTTCTATCTTGAATTAGCGGATGGACAGAAGTATTTTCTGGAAAAATTGGATAGAAGAACTTTGTTGAAAACTTTTCCACAAAAAAAGAAGGAGATAAACTCCTTCCTTTGGAAAAGCAAATTGAAATTAAGAAATCAATTCGATTTTATTCTTTTGTTTGAGAATGTGTTTTAAGGCTTCAAGCATCATGCATCAAGCCCCAAGCTTGTATTTTGTATTGGCTTGAAGCCTGTAGCCTGAGGCCTGTAGCTGTATTTGCCTGTAGCTTATCTATATCCTCCTTCTTGAATTTTCTTGAAGAAATCATTGCCTTTGTCATCTACTAAGATGAAGGCTGGGAAATTCTCTACTTCGATTTTCCAAATGGCCTCCATACCTAATTCAGGATATTCAAGGCATTCTACATTCTTGATGCTGTTTTGAGCTAAAATAGCTGCCGGTCCACCAATAGATCCCAAATAAAATCCTCCGTATTTGTGACAGGCGTCTGTAACCTGTTGAGTTCTGTTGCCCTTGGCTATCATTACTAAGCTTCCCCCTTTGGATTGGAATAGATCTACGTAAGAGTCCATGCGGCCGGCTGTAGTTGGTCCAAACGAACCCGAAGGTAAACCTTTTGGGGTTTTGGCTGGACCTGCATAATAAATCGGATGGTCTTTTACATATTGTGGTAGGTCTTTGCCTGCATCAATCAATTCTTTGAGTTTCGCATGAGCTATGTCGCGACCCACAATAATGGTTCCTGTGAGTGATAAGCGGGTGGAAACAGGATATTGGGTCAAAGTTGCTAAAATATCTTTCATCGGTTGATTCAGATTGATTTTAACCGCATTTCCTTCTCCGTCTTTTCGGTATTCTTCAGGTATGTATTGTCCTGGGTTGTCTTCCATTTTCTCTACCCAAATTCCATCTTTATTGATTTTACCCTTGATGTTGCGGTCGGCTGAACAAGAAACTGCCATGCCAACAAAACAGGATGCGCCATGACGTGGTAAACGAACAATGCGTATGTCGTGTGCGAAATATTTTCCACCGAATTGAGCACCCATTCCAAAGTCTTGAGTAGCTTTAAGAATTTTCTGCTCCATTTCTAAGTCTCTGAAAGCTTGTCCTAATTCATTGCCTGTGGTGGGCAATTCATCGTAATATTTTGTGGATGCTAGTTTCACAGTTTTCATACAAGCGTCAGCTGAGGTGCCGCCGATGACAAATGCAATGTGATAGGGTGGACAAGCAGCAGTACCCAAGGTACGCATTTTCTCTGTCAAGAATTTCTCAAGAGAAACAGGGTTTAACAAGGCTTTGGTTTCTTGAAACAAGTAGGATTTATTGGCAGAACCGCCACCTTTGGCAATAAACAAGAATTTGTATTCGTTGCCATGACTAGCTACTAGATCTATCTGTGCAGGTAAATTTGTTCCCGTATTTACCTCATCGTACATATTCAATGCTGCATTTTGGGAATATCTAAGATTCTCTTCAGTGTAAATTTGATAGATTCCCAAGGAAATAGCTTCCTCATCACTTCCATCCGTGTACACATTGTTACCCTTTTTGGCATACACAGTTGCAGTTCCTGTATCTTGACAAAAAGGTAGTACCCCCTTTGCTGCAATTTCAGCATTGCGCAACATGGTTACAGCTACAAATTTGTCGTTTTCACTAGCTTCAGGGTCGTCTAAGATAGAAGCTACTTGTTTTTGATGTTCAGGACGAAGAAAGAAAGAACAGTCTTTCATGCATGCTCTTGCCAAAGCTGTCATCCCTTCGGGTGCTACTTTCAATATTTCCTGTCCGTCGAAATTGGATACACTGACATGATCCTTGGTCAATAAATAATACTCAGTTTTTTCTTTTGCCAATGGAAATGGTTCCTGAAACTGAAATGGTTTAGCCATATATAAAGTGTTTAATGTGTGTTGGTTTTGGGAGTACAAATTTAGTGAAATTTATAGTAGTAGGCAATATGCGTCAAGCTTCAGGCTTCAAGCCAATCCAAATGCCGCAAGCTACAAGCTTCAGGCATCAAGCCAATCCAAATGCCGCAAGCTACAAGCTTCAGGCTTCAAGCCTGAGGCCTGTAGCCTGTAGCTTATTGATATAAACTATTTTAATGATTGTTTGTTAAAGTATTTCATTGATAGTATATTCTTGCACTGTAATTTAGAATGTAGTATCTTTGTAGCCTGTAGCCTGCAGCCTGCAGCCTGTGGCATGAGGCCTGCTGCTTTCTATTAGTTAACAATAAAAAAGAAATATAATGAGTAAAAAAGCCCTTTTGATGATATTGGATGGATGGGGAATCGGTAATGGTTCTAAATCAGACGTAATTGCTTCAACTTCCACTCCGAATTTAGATGCACTAGTTGCTAAATATCCGCATGCTACTTTATTGACTTCGGGTGAAGATGTAGGTCTTCCTGATGGTCAAATGGGTAATTCTGAGGTAGGACACTTGAATATCGGTGCTGGTCGCGTGGTTTATCAAGATTTGGTGAAAATTAATATTGCTTGTCGCGATAATTCGATTCTTCAGAATCCAGAAATTGTAAATGCGTATGCTTATGCTCGCGATAATAATAAAAACATCCACTTCCTAGGACTAGTTTCTGATGGTGGTGTTCATAGCTCTTTGGATCATTTGTTGAAACTGGTGGATATTGCTAAAGATTATAATGCAAATGCTTTTGTGCATTGCTTTATGGATGGTCGCGATACTGACCCGAAAAGCGGTAAAGGATTTATCAAACAATTGAATGATTATACGCAAGGAACAACAACCAAAATCGCGTCAATCATTGGTCGTTTCTATGCGATGGACCGTGATAAACGTTGGGAGCGCGTGAAGGAATCCTATGATTTGATGGTTAATGCTAAGGGGGAAAAAGCAGTAGATCCAGTGCAAGCTGTTCAAGCTTCCTATGATGCTGGTGTTACTGATGAGTTTATCAAACCTATCCTTATGGTAGATGCCAATAACCAAGCTCTGGCTACAATCCAGAACGGTGATGTGGTGATTTTCTTCAATTACCGTAACGACCGTGCGAAAGAATTGACAATCGTTCTGACTCAACAGGATATGCATGAGTTTGATATGCATACTCTTGATTTGCAGTATTACTGTATGACACCATACGATTCTTCGTTCAAAGGGCTTAAAGTGTTGTTCGATAAAGACAATGTGCAAAATACTTTGGGTGAATACTTGTCGAACCTTGGTAAAAAACAGCTTCGTATTGCTGAAACAGAAAAATTTGCTCACGTTACTTTCTTCTTCTCTGGTGGTCGTGAGTCTGAGTTTGATGGTGAAGAACGCATCTTGATTCCTTCTCCTAAAGTGGCTACCTATGATATGCAGCCTGAAATGTCGGCTTACGAAGTGACTGATGCTTTGGTAGAGGCGTTGAATACTCAAAAATTTGATTTTGTGGCGCTTAACTTTGCAAATGGGGATATGGTTGGACATACAGGTGTGTATGAGGCTGTGGAAAAAGCTGTTAAAACAATCGACGAATGTGCTGGTAAAGTTGTTGATGTTGCTAAAAACAATGGATATGAAGTGATTATCATCGCTGACCACGGTAATGCAGATTATGCATTCAATGAAGATGGTTCGCCAAATACAGCACACACAACAAATCCTGTTCCATTTATTTATGTGACTGATCGCGAAGGTGCAAAAGTAGAAGATGGTATTCTTGCTGATGTTGCTCCATCGTTGCTTCAGATTCTGGGCTTGCCTCAACCTGAAGAAATGACAGGAAAGGGTCGCTTGGTAATATAATATAGGTTGTTGATTTGAAAATTAATTCAGATCATAACCTAAAACAGACTTTATTAGCAGATTCATTTTTGTCTGATTTTGGTAAAGTTAATTTAGGATTCAAAATAAATAAAAATGCTTTTAAGAGAAAGTTTGAAAAATCGTATCCTGGTACTGGATGGTGCTATGGGTACGATGATCCAAAAATATAGACTTAAAGAAGAGGATTATCGGGGCGGGCAATTTGCTGACGCCCCGATTCTTCAAAAAGGTAACAATGATTTGTTGGTGCTTACTCAACCAGCAATTATTCGTGAAATACATTCTCAATACCTTCAATCTGGTGTGGATATTGTCGAGACCAATACCTTCAATGCCCAACGGATTTCAATGGAGGATTATGGAATGGAATCTAAAGTGAGAGAAATCAATCTTGCCGGTGCTCGATTGGCTCGTGAAGCAGTGGAGGAGATGATGGCCAAAGACCCATCCAAAGCTCGCTTTGTAGCTGGAGCTGTTGGTCCAACCAACAAGACTGCTTCCATGTCGCCTGATGTAAACAATCCTGCTTACAGGGCTGTAAGTTTTGATGATTTGGTTGATGCATACCAAGAACAAATTGAGGCCTTGATTGAGGGTGGGGTAGATGCCTTGCTTATTGAAACTATATTTGATACTTTGAATGCAAAAGCAGCCGTTTTTGCAGCCGAAAAAGCAATGGAAGTTCAAGGGAAACGTGTGGAATTGATGTTGTCTGTGACAGTGGCTGATGCTAGTGGAAGAACTCTGTCTGGACAGACCATACGTGCTTTTATGACTTCTGTATCACATGCCAATTTATTATCAATTGGATTAAACTGTTCATTTGGAGCCAAAGATCTGAAGCCTTATCTTGAGGAAATTTCCAAACATGCTGGATGTTATGTCAGTGCTTACCCCAATGCAGGTTTGCCAAATCAATTTGGAGAGTATGATGAGTCTCCCCAAACTATGTCTGCTCAGGTAAAAGAATATTTTGAGGATGGACTGGTGAATATTATTGGAGGGTGTTGTGGTACTACGCCCGATCATATAGCTGCTTATCAGGAGTTCCTCGTGGGAAAACAGCCTAGAGTTGCATCAGGCCTTAAGCCTCAAGCCTCAAGCCACATGCCTCAAGCTGCAAGCATAGAGCCTATTTTGGAGCTTTCAGGGTTGGAGAACCTTGTGGTAGATAAAAATACACTCTTTGTAAATATTGGAGAACGATGCAATGTGGCCGGTTCCCGTAAGTTTTTGCGTCTGATTAATGAAAAGAATTATGAAGAAGCACTACAGATTGCTCGCAAGCAAGTAGAAGAAGGAGCTCAGGTAATTGATGTGAATATGGATGATGCCATGTTGGATGCTCAGAAGGAAATGACTACTTTCCTCAATTATATTGCATCTGAACCTGAAATTGCACGAGTTCCGATTATGATTGATTCATCTAAGTGGGAAGTGATCGAGGCTGGCTTGAAATGTGTTCAGGGTAAATGTATCGTCAATTCAATAAGTTTAAAAGAAGGTGAAGCGGACTTTTTAGAAAAAGCTGCAAAGGTTAAAGCTTATGGTGCTGCTGTGGTTGTAATGGCTTTCGACGAAACCGGTCAGGCAGATTCATTTGCCCGTAAGATTCAGATTTGCAAACGAGCATATCGCCTTTTAGTTGATAAAGTAGGTTTCCCTCCACAAGATATAATCTTTGATCCCAATGTGTTGGCTATTGCTACCGGGATAGAAGAACATAACAATTACGGGGTGGATTTTATCGAAACTGTAAAATGGATTAAAGCAAATCTTCCCTACGCGAAAATCAGTGGTGGTATTTCGAATCTTTCATTTTCATTCAGAGGAAATAATGTGGTTCGCGAAGCTATACACTCTGTATTTCTTTATTATGCAATCCAGGAGGGTTTGGATATGGGTATTGTAAATGCTGGAATGTTGCAGATTTACGAAGAAATTCCTGCAGAACTCTTGATATATGTGGAAGATGTGGTGTTGAACAGAAGAGAGGATGCCACTGAGCGCATGATAAACTTTGCTGAAAAAGTAAAAGCGGATCAAACTGGAGATAAAATTGAAAAATTGGATGCATGGAGAGAAAAAGATCTTGAAGGTCGTTTGTCTCATGCATTGATAAAGGGTATAGGAGATTATCTAGAAGAAGATTTGACTCAAGCTTTGGAAAAATATCCAACAGCATTGGATATTATTGAAAAACCATTGATGGATGGAATGAATGTAGTTGGCGATTTGTTTGGACAAGGAAAAATGTTTCTACCACAGGTTGTAAAGACAGCTCGTACCATGAAAAAGGCGGTTGCATTTTTACAGCCTTATATCGAAGCTCAGAAAGTACCCGGTCAAAGCAGTTCTGCCGGCAAATTTTTGATAGCCACAGTCAAGGGTGACGTTCACGATATAGGTAAGAATATTGTTGGGGTAGTCCTCGCATGCAATAATTACGAAGTGATTGACTTAGGCGTGATGGTTCCCACTGAAAAGATTATTCAAACTGCCATTCAAGAGAAAGTGGATATTGTTGGGTTGAGTGGTTTGATTACTCCCTCATTGGAAGAGATGGCACATGTGGCGGCTGAATTGGAAAAGACTGGTTTAAGAATTCCTTTGTTGATTGGAGGTGCAACTACCTCGAAGATTCATACTGCAGTTAAAATCTCTCCAAATTATAGTGGTCCAGTTGTTCATGTGAAGGATGCTTCGGTAAATACAAATATTGTGTCGCAATTGATGAATGATAAAACCCGTTCTGCCTATGTAGAAGAGGTAAATCAGGAGTATCAAACCTTACGCGACACTCAAAAGCCCAAAGAGAAACTAATGAGTCTAGAGGAAGCTAAAAGCCGAAGACCTGTTTTGTAGTTATAAGCCTCAAGCCTCAGGCTGCAGGCTTCAAGCCAATACAAAATACAAGCCTCAAGCCAATTCAATGACCACATCCTGTAACCTACAGTATTTATTCTATTGTAGGGTTGGCTTGCTGCTTGTTACAAGTGATGTGATGTACAGAGTCTGAAATGTTTGTCTTGAAAAAAGAAATAATTTTTGGGTAAATTATTTTTTTTGTAGGTAAAAAATTACTTATTTTGTAAGCTGTAATTTGTAATTGCAAAACATAGCCCATAGACCAGAAATTAAATAAAATATAAACTTATGAAAGACCTTTTAAAATATTTAGGACCTCTAGTTCAGATTGTAGGGGTAATCTTGTTGGCTGTGTATTATGTACTGGCTCCTGCTGAAAACACACTGCTTGCAGTTGCTGGCTTACTTGTGCTTGCAGGGGTAGTAGTTCACATCTTGCTCAACAAAAAAAAATGATATTGAAAAGGCCGCAAGGCCTTTTTTTTGCTCCAAGCCTCATGCCTTAGGATTTGTATTTTGTATTAGCTTGAAGCCTGCTGCCTGAGGCTTGTGGCCGTATTAGCCTGCTGCCTGAGGCTTGTAGCCTGAAGCTTGTTGCCTGAGGCATTCTTGTATTGGTCTGATGCCAGCAGTTCCTAAGAAAATTTCCGTATTTCTAGAATTTTTATAAATTTGTGTAAGAATTATGCAAGAAAGGGGGAAATAATGAAAGTAATAATTGTTGGAGCTGCATATCCATATAGAGGAGGTTTGGCTGCCTTTACTGATCGCTTGGCTGCGGAGTATTTGAAACAGGGTGATGATGTGGAAATTGTAACCTTCTCAATGCAATATCCAGCATTTTTATTTCCTGGTAAAACTCAGTTTTCGACTGAGTCCCAACCTGAAGGACTCAAAATTACTCGTTTGATAAATTCTGTACAACCTGCTTCATGGCTCAAAGCGGGTAAATACATTCGATTGCGTAAACCTGATAAAGTGGTTTTTTGTTATTGGATGGCTTTTATGGCTCCTGCTTTTGGTACCATTGCGCGAGTAGTTAAGAGAGACAAGATTCATACGGTGGCCCTTATTCACAATATGATACCTCACGAACCCACTGTTTTGGATAAATTATTCCCTAAGTACTTTGTTAATGCAATGGATGGATTTGTTGCAATGGCTGATTCGGTTGTGAAAGATATTCGCAAGTTCGACAAAAATGATATTAAACCAAAAGTAGTTTCTCCCCATCCTATTTATGATCATTACGGTGAAAAAGCTGAAAGAAAAGTGGCATCAATGCGCTTGGCTTTACATGATGAATTCAAATATGTGTTGTTCTTTGGTTTTATTCGTCAGTACAAAGGTCTGGACTTGTTGCTGAAAGCTTTTGCGGATGATCGGATTCGTACTTTAAAACTAAAGTTGATAGTCGCAGGTGAATTTTATGAAAATCCTGAACCCTATTTAAAATTAATTCACAAGCTTAAGCTGGATAATGTGGTTGAGTTGAGGACTAATTTTATTCCAGACAAAGATGTGAAAAATTATTTTGGTATTGCTGATTTGATTGCTCAGCCTTATCGCTCTGCCACTCAAAGTGGTGTGAGTCAAATTGCTTATCATTTTGAGTCACCGATGTTGGTTACCAATGTGGGTGGCTTGGCAGAAATAGTGCCTGATCAGAAAGTAGGTTATGTGGTTGATGTAGATCCGGAAAAAATTGCAGATGCTATATTTGATTTCTTTCAAAATGATCGTTCTGATGAATTTGTGGATAATATCAAAACAGAAAAACTCAAATATGCATGGTCTAAAATGACTGATGCCTTGAGTGAAGTTTGAAGCAGAGAATGTAAATCTGATTTGAAATTATTTGTGTATAAATGAATTAAAAAAAACGTCTTTCTCGAATATTACTAAGCAGTATCGCATTTTAGTATTCGGTAAAATATAAATATTCCCTTAATGGCTAAAGAAATAGTAGAAACTCCCTTAATGAAGCAGTTCTTCGAAATTAAGTCGCAACATCCTGATGCGATTTTGTTGTTTCGTTGTGGTGATTTCTATGAGACTTTCTCGGATGATGCTATTGATGCATCAGAAATTCTAGGTATAACACTCACCCGAAGAGCCAATGGTTCTGCGAAGACTGTTGAACTTGCCGGATTCCCTCATCATGCCCTTGATACTTACTTGCCTAAGTTGGTTAGAGCAGGCAAGCGCGTGGCTATTTGTGACCAATTGGAGGATCCGAAACTGACAAAAAAATTGGTGAAGCGTGGGGTTACTGAACTGGTTACACCTGGGGTTTCATACAGTGATACTACTTTAAATCATAAGGAAAATAACTTTCTTGCTTCTGTTCATTTGAGTAAAAATTCAGTTGGACTTGCTTTCTTGGATATTTCGACAGGTGAATTTTTAGTGGCTGAAGGAATTGCTGAATATGCGGACAAGTTGTTGAGTAATTTTGCGCCAAAGGAGGTACTATTTGACAGGAACAAAAAGAAAGAGTTTGAATCTATTTTTGGGAATAAATATTTCACTTATGGCTTGGAGGATTGGGCTTTTGTCCCTGAATCAGCTAGAGACAGATTGTTGAAGCAATTTGAAACTAAGAGTTTGAAAGGTTTTGGGGTTGAATCACTCACGCTGGCAATTGTGGCTGCAGGGTCTATTCTGCATTATTTGGATCTTACACATCATCAGCAAACTGGACATATTAGTCAACTCTCAAGAATAGATGAAGATAAATATGTTTGGTTGGATAGGTTTACTTCCCGTAATTTAGAGCTTTATGGTGCAATGAACCAGGGTGGTCGATCATTGGTTGAAGTGTTGGATAAAACAATCTCACCCATGGGTGCCCGTATGTTAAAGCGTTGGGTTGCATTTCCTTTGAGAAATAAAAAACAGATAGAAGATAGGTTGGACGTGGTTGAATTTTTCTTCAAGGATCCTGAAGTGAAATTGGAACTGGAACAACAAATTGCCTTAATAGGAGATTTGGAAAGAATTATTTCAAAAGTTGCTGTTGGAAGAATTAATCCTCGTGAGGTTGTACAGTTAAAAGTTGCATTAAATGCTGTAGCCCAAATTAAATTGGTTTGTGCCTCTACTGGAGATTCCACGCTACACTCGATTGAGAGTCAATTGAACGCATGTCAGATTATTGCAGAACGCATCGATCGTGAAGTGCAAAACGATCCTCCAACTTTGTTGATTAGAGGAGATGTGATGAGGTCTGGGATAGATGCCAATTTGGATGAACTCCGTTTGTTGGCTCATTCGGGTAAAGAATATTTGACTAAAATAGAACAGCGCGAATCCGAACAGACAGGGATCCCTAGTTTAAAAATAGGGTTTAATAATGTCTTTGGTTATTTTATTGAAGTTAGAAATACGCACAAGGACAAGGTGCCTGATACTTGGATACGTAAACAAACATTAGTAAATGCGGAGCGCTATATCACTCAGGAATTGAAGGATTACGAAGAGAAGATTTTGGGAGCTGAGGAAAAAATCCAGGCAATTGAAGGTAGACTTTTTGCAGATCTAGTAACTTCACTTGAAGAATATATCCCTGCAATACAGTTGAATGCTAATTTAGTAGCACGACTGGATTGTTTGTTGTCATTTACCAAAGTTTCAGCTGAAAATAAATATGTTCGTCCTGATGTCAATGACTCTGATGTGATTGAAATTAAGCAAGGTCGACATCCTGTGATCGAGAAACAACTTCCTTTGGGTGAAAGCTATATTGCAAATGATGTTACGCTCGACAGTTCATCACAGCAGGTGATTATGATAACTGGTCCCAATATGTCGGGTAAGTCAGCTCTGCTTCGGCAAACAGCTTTGATCACATTGATGGCTCAAATTGGATGCTTTGTTCCGGTTCAAAGTGCCAAGATTGGCATAGTTGACAAGATATTTACACGTGTTGGTGCCAGCGATAATATCAGCCAGGGTGAATCTACTTTTATGGTGGAAATGAACGAGGCTGCAAGTATCCTGAATAATATTTCGCATAAAAGTTTGGTCCTTTTTGATGAATTGGGAAGAGGTACAAGTACCTATGATGGCATTTCCATTGCATGGGCTATAGTTGAATACATACACGAACATCCTCAGCATAGAGCAAAGACTTTGTTTGCTACCCATTATCATGAGTTGAATGAAATGGAGAAATCTTTTCCTCGAATTCGAAATTTCCATGTGGCTGTAAAAGAGGTGAATAAGCAAGTGTTGTTTGTGCGCAAATTAGAAAGAGGAGGTAGTGAACATAGCTTTGGTATACATGTAGCAAAGATGGCTGGTATGCCACAGAGTATTGTGAAACGTTCGGAACAAATTCTAAAAGAGTTAGAATCAGACAATAGAAAAGCGAGGGGTTCTAAAAATAGTAGCGGAATTTCTAAGCCAGTTGGTGAGATCGCTGATCACAGAGAAGGTTTGCAATTGAGCTTTTTTCAATTGGATGATCCTGTGTTGGAGCAAGTCAGAGATGAGATTAAAGGATTGAATATAGATAATCTCACTCCGATTGAGGCTCTTAATAAATTGAATGAAATCAAGAAGATAATTTCAGGGAAAGCGTAAAGCCACAAGCCTGAAGCTTGAAGCCTGAAGCTTATGGCTTTATTAAATTTCTGCTAATTCCAACCCAAAAGCTTCTGCTACTCCTGCATATACGACTCTGCCTTGAATGATATTCAAACCTTTCCGTATGTCTTCGTGTTTGCCAGCAGCATCTTTCCATCCCAGGTCAGCCAGTTTGATGGCATAGGGTAGAGTGGCATTGGTCAATGCCAAGGTGGAAGTGATAGGTACAGCTCCAGGTATATTTGCAACACAATAGTGTAAAATGTCATCTACCATATAGGTTGGGTCTGCATGTGTGGTTGGATGTGATGTTTCGAAACAGCCACCTTGATCTATGGCTACATCTACAAGTACGGTGCCTGGATGCATAAGTTTCAACATTTCCTTAGTGATCAGGTGAGGTGCTTTAGCGCCTGGGATTAGTACAGCCCCGATAACCAGGTCCGTGCGTGGAAGAATATCTTCAATATTGTACTGCGACGACATCATCGTATCTACGTTTTTTGGCATAAATTCGCTAAGTTGACGGAGTCTTGTTAGTGATATGTCTGCAATAGTTACATGTGCACCCAATCCGGAAGCCATTAGTGCAGCATGGGTGCCAACGACACCACCACCAAGAACAAGAACATGTGCAGGGTTTACTCCAGGAACACCACCAAGTAGAATGCCTTTGCCTCCTTGTGACTTCTCTAGATATTTAGCTCCTTCTTGCACAGACATGCGACCAGCAACTTCAGACATTGGTATAAGTAAGGGAAGGGTTTTGTTGAATTCGACTGTTTCGTAAGCTAAACAAATCGAACCTGAGTCTATCATTGCTCTTGTTAATTTTTCGTTTGAAGCGAAATGAAAATAGGTAAAAATAAGTTGATCAGGTTTGACCAAAGCGTATTCAGATTCGATAGGTTCTTTCACTTTCATTATCATTTCTGCAATTTGCCAAACTTCGGTAGCGGTTTGGAGAATGGTTGCACCAGCTTTGATGTATTGTTCATCATGAAAACCACTGTTATGACCAGCATTCGTTTCAAGATATACTTTATGTCCCCTTTCTGTCAATGCATATGTCCCTCCGGGTGTTAGGGCGACTCTGTTTTCGTTATTCTTTATTTCTTTTGGTACTCCAATAATCATAATGGTTTGTCTTTAGTTGATTTGTCAAATGCTTCAAATTTCAAGCTTCAAGCTTCAAGCTTCAGGCAGCAGGCTTCAAGCTTCATGCTCCATGCTTCAGGCTAATAGAAAATGCTTCAAGCTAATACAAAATACAAGGCTTGAGGCCTGCTACTTGCGGCCTGCTGCTTGTGGCTTGCTGCTTGAGGCCTGCTGCTTGGAGCCTGTTGCCTGTAGCTTTCTGCTTGCAGCTACAAATATATATTAATTTCCGAATTTATACATAATTATATAGATAATATGCAGAAAAAATCCAATGGATTTCAAATCATAAATCTATCGAAAAAAAAATATTCTATCTGAAAGCTAATCTAGGTAAAGAGTTCTAAAAGTTTAGCGATATTAAGTAAGTCTGATTGGTGTATTGTGGAAAAATTTATGTAATTTTGTACCCTCAAAAACACAAATAAAATTTTTACAGAATGAAAAAGCATAATTTTAATGCGGGACCTTCGATTTTGCCTCGCGAAGTGATTGAAAAAACGGCACAAGCAGTTTTGGATTTCAATGGTTCTGGATTATCTATTCTTGAAATCAGCCATAGAGCAAAAGATTTCTTGCCTGTAGTAGAGGAAGCTGAAGCTTTGTTTCGTGAATTATTAAATATCCCCGAAGGTTATTCGGTATTGTTTTTAGGTGGGGGTGCAAGTTTGCAATTCTGTATGGTTCCATTTAATTTGATGGAAAAGAAAGCTGCATATTTAACAACTGGAGCTTGGGCTTCAAAAGCTATGAAAGAAGCTAAAGGTTTTGGTGAAGTGGTAGAAGTTGCTAGTTCAAAAGGCTCTAATTATTGCTTTATACCAAAAGATTATGAAATCCCTGCTGATGCAGATTATTTCCATATAACAACCAATAATACTATCTACGGAACTGAAATTCTGACTGACTTGGATTCGCCTGTTACTTTGATAGCTGACATGAGTTCAGATATATTTTCACGTCCAATTGATGTTTCCAAATACGGTGTTATTTATGGAGGTGCACAAAAGAATTTGGCTCCTGCAGGATTGGCTTTTGTGATAGTAAAAAATGATTTGTTGGGAAAAGTCTCAAGATATATTCCAACGATGTTGAAATATCAAACACATATCGATAATGGTTCAATGTTTAATACACCTCCTGTATTGCCATTGTACTCTGCATTGGAAACTTTGCGTTGGTTGAAAGCCAATGGAGGTTTGGCTGAAATGGAGAAACGAAATATAGCAAAAGCTGAATTGTTGTACAATGAAATTGACCGTAATCCTATGTTTGTAGGTACGGCCGCAGTCGAAGACCGTTCACGTATGAATGTTTGTTTTGTAATGGCTCCTGAATATGTGGAAATGGAAGCTGATTTTATGAAATATGCTACATCTAAAGGTATGGTAGGTATCAAAGGCCACCGTTCGGTTGGAGGTTTCCGTGCATCTATCTACAATGCAATGTCTATAGAAAGTGTACAAGCTTTGGTTGACTGTATGAAAGAATTTCAGGCGAATAATTAATCTTGAGCATGACAATCTACTCAAGGATCTGTTGATTACAAAATTTATTAAGATGAAAGTGTTAATTGCTACTGATAAACCATTTGCAAAAGTTGCAGTGGATGGAATCAGAAAAGAAATCGAAGAAGCTGGTTTTGAATTGGCTTTGCTAGAGAAATATACGGAAAAACAGCAATTGTTGGATGCCGTGGTTGATGCTGAGGCTATCATTATTCGTAGTGATATCATTGATGCTGAAGTGATCGCAGCAGCTAAAAATTTGAAAATTGTTGTCAGAGCTGGGGCTGGTTATGATAATGTGGATTTAGAAGCCGCCACTGCTGCGAATGTGTGTGTGATGAACACACCAGGGCAAAATGCAAATGCTGTTGCTGAATTGGTATTTGGTATGTTGGTTTATGCTGTTCGTAATTTTTATAACGGTACTTCAGGTACAGAACTTAAAGGCAAAAAATTGGGAATTCATGCCTATGGTAATGTGGGTAGAAATGTTGCCCGTATAGCTAAAGGATTTGGGATGGATATTTTAGCCTATGATGCGTTCTGTAGTGATGAATTGATAGAAGCTGATGGTGTAACTCCTTTGTCGAGTGTGAAAGAACTATATTCTCAATCAGATATTATTTCTTTGCATATACCTGCAACTCCTGAAACTAAGAAATCAATCAATAAAGAACTTCTTGGATTGATGCCTAAGGGGGCTGTTCTTGTGAATACTGCTCGTAAGGAGGTAATTCATGAAGAGGAAATGGTTGAATTGATGTCTGAAAGAGCAGATTTCAAGTATGTAACTGATATACCACCTGCGAACAATGCAGAAATGTTGGATAAATTTCCTGGAAGATACTTCTCAACACCAAAGAAAATGGGTGCACAGACTTCTGAAGCTAATATAAATGCGGGTATCGCTGCTGCCAAACAGATTGTAGACTTCTTGGTTAACGGAAATCAGAGGTTTAGAGTCAATTAATTTTGGTGTTTCAGGTGTCTCTGAAATATAAGGTATGGAGCTGGCTTGTAATGTGTTACAGGCCAGTCTTTTTTTTATTAATGTCAGTTTGCTGTACTTGATAAAGGAATATTTCAGAATAATTTTGTGGTTTGCGATTTTTATCTTACCTTTGTACTACAAAACATCGCGGAGTGGAGCAGTGGTAGCTCGTTGGGCTCATAACCCAAAGGTCGTTCGTTCGAGTCGGGCCTCCGCAACAAGAATAAAGAGACTTCGGTCTCTTTTTTTATTTTCATCAAGGGTTTTTATTTAAAAGCCTCAAGCCCCAAGCCCCAAGCCCCAAGCCAATCCAAAATACAAAGCTTGCAGCCTGAAGCTTGTAGCCTGAAGCTTGTAGCCTTTAGCCTGAAGCTTTATGCTTGTTGCAAAAAAAATAATTGAAGGGCTATTTAATGTGCTAGTATGTAAAAAAATACTATATTTGCATTTCGTAAAAAAAACGAAATAATTAATTGTTTTATCTTTAAATAATATTTCCATGCAGAACAAGGGAATTGTTAGAATCTTAGCAATTGCACTAGCAGTAGTGAGTTTGTTTTACCTTTCTTTTAGTGTAGTTACAAGTTATTTCAATAACAAAGCAAAAGACTATGCATTAGAGGTTGCCAACGGCGATAAAATGGTAGAATATCATTACCTAGATTCACTGGCTAATGAAGAAGTTTATTTAGGTTATACCCTAAAAGAGTGTCGTGAAAAAGAAATTAACCTGGGTCTAGACCTAAAGGGTGGTATGAATGTAACCTTGGAGGTTTCTGTGTCAGATATCCTTCGTGCCCTTTCTGGTTATAGTGTTAACCCAGCATTCAATCAGGCGATCAACGACGCTAATTTGTTGCAACAAACAAATAGTCAAGCACAATATCTTGATTTATTTGTTCAGTCTTTCAAAAAAATAGATCCCAATGCACGCCTTGCATCTGTATTCAGTACATTCGAACTTAAGGATAAAATAAATTTAAGTACATCCGATGCGGATGTGATCAAAGTGCTACAAGAAGAAATTGATGGTGCAATAAGCAATTCATTCAATGTGCTTCGTACTCGTATCGACCGTTTCGGTGTTGTTCAACCAAATATTCAAAGAGATAATAATAATGTAAACCGCATCATTATCGAACTTCCAGGGGTGAAAGAACCGGAACGTGTTCGTAAATTGTTGCAAGGTTCTGCAAATCTTGAATTCTGGGAAACTTATGAACTTGGAGAAATTGTAAATGCAATTTCTGAAGCAAATACAGTTCTTGGCAAAATGAACCAAGGTGCTGATACTGCAGCTGTAAAAGCTGAAGTTGCTCAGGCTGCTCAAACTGCTCCTGTTTCAACAGCTGATAGTTTGAAGGCTGCTTTAGCTAAGGGTAAAGAAGCTGCAGCTGATACTGCTGCTATGATTGCTAAAAGTCGTGCAGAAAATCCTTTGTTTGCAATACTTCAACTTAATCTTAATCAATCTGGTCAGGTTGGTCAGGGTCCTGTTGTAGGTTATGCTCATTCTAAAGATACTGCTCGCATCAACAGATATTTTGATTCAAAACAAGTACGTGAGTTGCTTCCACGTGACTTAGGTTTGCGTTGGTCAGTAAAAGCTATCGATGAGGCTGGTGAATTGTTCCAATTGGTTGCTATCAAAGTAACTAGTCGTGATGGTCGTGCCCCTCTTGCGGGTGATGTGATTACTGATGCGCGTGCCGATTTCTCAACTACATCAGCATATGCTAATGTTTCAATGTCGATGAATTCTGAGGGTGCTAAAACATGGGCTCGTTTGACTAAAGAAAATATTGGTAAATCGATTGCTATTGCTTTGGATGGATATATTTATTCTTTCCCTACAGTGCAAAACGAAATTTCAGGAGGTAGTTCACAAATCACTGGTAACTTTACAGTGGAAGAAGCTAAAGACTTGGCAAATACCTTGAAATCTGGTAAGATGCCTGCTCCTGCTCGTATAATTCAAGAAGATATAGTTGGTCCTTCACTTGGACAACAAGCTGTAAACCAAGGATTAATATCATTTGTTATCGCATTTGTATTGGTGCTTATCTATATGGTGTTCTATTATGGTAAAGTGCCTGGACTTATTGCAGATTTAGCTCTGTTTATTAATATATTCTTCTTGCTTGGTATTTTGGCATCGTTCTCTGCTGTTCTTACACTTCCAGGTATTGCGGGTATCGTTCTAACCTTGGGTATGGCTGTGGATGGTAATGTGCTTATCTACGAACGTATTCGTGAAGAACTACGTGCTGGTAAAACAATGAAACGATCCATAGAAGACGGATTCAAGAATGCTATCTCTGCTATCGTGGATGCTAACGTTACTACTCTTTTAACTGGTATCATCCTTTCTATCTTCGGTACAGGTCCTATTAAAGGTTTCGCTAATACTTTGATTATCGGTATTATTACATCATTTATCACTGCGGTCTTTTTGACTCGTTTGATGCTTGAAACTTATGCTAAAAGTACGAAAGCTAAAGAATTACCTTTCCATACTAAAATGACAGATGGTTGGTTTAAAAATGCAAAATTCAATTTTATTGGTAGCCGTAATAAAGCTTACATTATCTCTGGTATCTTGATCTTGGTGAGCCTTGGTTCTATCTTTACTCGTGGATTCAGTTTGGGAATTGATTTTTCTGGTGGTAGAAACTATGTGGTTCAATTTGATCAGGAGGTTAAGCCTGAAGAGGTTCGTGATTTATTGACAAATGCTTTTGAAGGAACATCTTCTCAGGTAATCACTATTGGTTCTAATAACCAAGTGAGAATTTCCACTAAATACAAAATCAACGAAAATTCTGAAACAATCGACGACCAAATTGAAGGTAGATTGTATGAAGCCCTTAATCCATTGTTGAATGGTATTTCGAAAGATGAGTTTGTTTCGGAAAGCATTCGTAGTTCTCAGAAAGTTGGTCCTACAATTGCTGATGATATCAAGACTGCTGCTACCTATGCAATTATATTTGCCATTCTAGTTATTGGTCTTTATATATTGGTTCGATTCCGTACTTTGGGTTATTCCTTAGGTGCAATCGCGGCATTGGTTCACGATACGATCATTACTTTGGGTGTGTTCTCATTGTTCTACAGTATTATGCCATTCTCGATGGAAATCGATCAAGCATTTATTGCTGCGATTCTGACTGTGGTTGGTTACTCTGTAAATGATACCGTGATTATCTTTGACCGTATTCGTGAATATGTAGGTTTGCATCCTAAACGTCAACGATTGGGTGTTATGAATGATGCAATCAACCACACATTAAGTCGTACTTTTAGTACTTCTTTCAGTACTTTAGTTGTATTGCTTGCCATTTTTATCTTGGGTGGTGAAACTATCCGTGGATTCGTATTCGCGATTATGTTTGGTATCTTGATTGGTACTTATTCATCCATTTTTGTTGCTGCTCCAATTACTTATCAGTTCTACAAGAAAAAAGATAAAGAAATCGAAGAATAAATAGAAATGTAATTTAAATAGTTATATAAAAGCAGAAGGGCTCCGTGGTTGTTTAATCACGGGGCTTTTTTTTGAAATTAAGGTATTTTTTTATTACTTTGTGTGCTCCAAATCCAATACAATGATTCGTCAACTGCTTTTCGTATTTGTTCTCTTTCTTTATGTTTCATCCTTGTCGAGTCAAGACCTGGTACCTATAGTTAAACAGTACTATAAGAATGATTATAATGCCGGTAGCCAGAACTGGAGTGTTACCCAGGCTACGGATGGTAAAATGTGCTTTGGTAATAACAATGGTCTATTGTTGTTCGATGGTATTCGTTGGTCCTTATATAACTTACCCCAAGATAAAACGGCTCGTTCTGTTTATGCTGGTTCTGATGGTCGAATCTATGTGGGTTCATTCGAAGAGTTTGGTTATTTTACCTATGCCAAGGGTAATCAATTGGTATACCATTCTCTGAGTGATAGTTTGATTGATTTCAAAATGAAAAATGACGAGGTGTGGACTATTTTAGAGTTGGATGATCAAATTTGTTTTCAATCCTTTTCTTCCTATTTTATATATACTCCCAAAAACAATGCTCTTCATGCCTATCGACCGGGTAGCAATATGTTCTTCTTTCATAAATTAAATGAGAATATCTATACTTACGATGAATCCAAAGGATATGTTCAATTGTCAGCCAATAAAAAACAATTTGTAACTGCTGGATATAAAGGTCTATTGGGCAGAGTAGTCAATGCTTTTGCATTGAAATCAATGCCTGGCTCAAATTTGTTGGTTACACAATCCAATGGCTTGTGGTTGTCTAAGAATTCAGGTGTTGAAAAACTAGTGACCAAAATTGATGCTGAATTAGTAAGATCTGAAGTAAACCGTGCCATTATAACCAAAGATAATATAGTGATACTGGGTACTATTCTCAATGGTGTTTATGCGCTAAATTTAAAGGGTGATTTGCTTTGGCATATCAATATGGATAACGTGCTTCAAAACAATACTGTTCTTGGCCTTTTTGAGGATGCATCTGGTTTGATTTGGTTGGCCATGGATAAAGGAATTGCAAAAATCAATCCTGCTGAGAATTTGAACTGGCTTCCTAATTTTCATGCTTCAGTGGGTGCTGTCTATGATTTGCATTTTACCGGTTCTAATTTGTATATGGCAACCAATCAGGGTTTATACAAGGCAAATTTGAATCTGGAATCTAAACGAATTACAAATGTGGGGCTTTTGCAGGGGGTGAAAGGTCAGGTTTGGGACTTATCTTCGTATGATAACCAATTGTTTTGTGGCAGTAATGACAAAACCTATTTGTTGAATGGTTCGGAATTGAGTCCAATCAGTAATGTGGGTGGTGGAATGTGTATTGCCAAGGGTGAAATTCATGGCAAAGAGGTACTGGTTCAGGGAACTTATTCATCAATCTGTATCTATCTGAATGAGAATGGTAAGTGGAAATTTAGCCATACTATCCCTGGTTTTCTAAATCCTGTGTCGCATATTGAGATTGACTACACTGGAAGAATCTGGGTTTCACACATGCATAAAGGCATGTATCTTTTGAATTTGGATGTGGACTTAAAGAGGATAGTTTCTGAACAGTTTTTTGAAAACCTAGATGGAGAGAATCCATTGGCAATTCGATTGTTTAAATTGAACAATAGAGTTGTATTTACTGATTCCCGACAGTTTTATACCTTTGATGATTTGGCAAAGAAAATCATACCTTATGTTGATTTAAACAGAAGCTTGGGCTATTTCGCTTCATCACACCGTATTTGCCATTTTAGAGATAATCTATATTGGTTGATCAAAGATAAAGAGGCCGGACTTTTTCAAGTCAATGCTTCTTCGACCAAATTGCTTGATTTGGTTCGTTTCTCCAATTTTGATTTCAAAACCGTCGATACTTATTTGCAATTTATTCCAATCTCGGAGAATCAATGCTTAATTACCTTGGAAAATGGATTGGCATTGTATAATTTCAAACAAACAAATAAGGGGGATCATAAAGTCAATCTTAAACTAACAGAGGTTAAATTGCAAGGTGATTCAAAAGAAAAAACGGAATACCTTGATTTTGTAAATGTATCATTGCCTTCGGTAGCCTTTCATTTGAATAATCTTACACTTTCCTGGTTTTATCCAGATTTCGATCAGTCTGAAGATGTGCTTTATACTTATACATTGGATGGAATGGATGACAGATGGAGTGAGCCTGCCTATGTTGGATTTAAAAATTACAATTATTTACCTTCTGGGAAGTATAATTTTAAATTGAAAGCACTTACTTTTGATGGAAAGTTGCTTTCTGAGATGAGTTTTCCTTTTGTAGTCCTTGAACCTTTTTATTGGACTGTATGGGCTAAGATAATTTATGTGCTGCTTTTCATGTTTGTGATGTGGTTGCTTTATCAATACTTCAAAAGAAAATACCACCAAAAGCACGAGCGTCAAAGAGCGGAACAGGAAGTGGTGCAAAAACGAGAAATTGAAATCAGGGAGCAACAGATAACGGTTCTTGAGAAAGAAAAATTGGAGGCTGAATTGACTTTGAAAAGCAAAGAGTTGGCGCAGTCTACAATGACTATTATCAATAAGAATGAAATACTGAGTCAACTGAGGGATGAACTCAATGAACAGAAACTGAAACTGGGCAACCAATACCCTAAAAAGTATTTCGATAAACTGATGTCGATTATTAACGAGAATCTGACTTCGGAAGATGATTGGAATAGGTTTCAGTCCAATTTCGACATGATCCATCAGAACTTTTTTAGACATTTGCATAGAGATTATCCTGAGCTTACTCCAAATGATCTGCGTTTTTGTGCTTATTTAAGGTTGAATCTAACAAGTAAAGACATTGCAAACCTGATGAATATTACAATCAAGGGAGTTGAGGTGGCACGATATAGAATCAGAAAAAAAATAAATCTTCCTTCGTCTAAAAGCCTGGCAGAGTTTATGATAGAGTATAAATAAGGCGGTTGTAGGGTGTAAGTAGGGTTCGATTTTAGATAATTATTTTTGGGTAGTAATTCTATTGGGTGTGAAAATTTCTAATTCATGCCCTTTTTTGTCAAATTTGCTGTTCATTCATTGACTTTAAATTTTTATGAATTATGATACGTTTTAAAATTGTAATAGCAACTGTGTTTTTGGCTTTCCAACTCAATGCTGGAAATCTAATCAAGTCAGTGAGCGAACTAAAAGCTGTACCCTATCCTGCGCATACTGAATTGAGTTGGAAGAATATGGAGGGATTTAGTTTTGATATCTATGTGGCGGAAAATGGCAGTTATATTTATTTGAAAACAAGCAATGAGAAAAAGACCTTAGTCTTTCATGACCAATGGGCTGCATCTGGTGTTGTGAATTATGTTGTTGTTCCTACGGGTGTTAATCCTTCAAATCTCTCAACTTCTTCCATATTTTATAAGAACAGAATAGTACTACCCAAAGATCTTCTCCATGCGCAAGCTCTTTCTGAATTTTTTGTTGAAATTGAGGTGCCTTCAGACACAGAAGATAAACTACTGGACATGGTACAGCTGTATACTACCCGTTATTTTGATGAATTTTCGGATCAGGTAACTGGGATGTCGCGCGAAAGAAGTAATGATGAGACAGGAAATATTGTAACAACTGGTGGCACAGGTTTTGGAATTATGGCGCTGATTGCAGGTGTAGAAAGGCAGTATCTGACAAGAAATAGAGCTTTTGAAATTGTGGACAAAATGGTGCTCTTTCTCGAAAAGGCTGAAAGATTTCATGGGGCCTATGCACATTGGTATAATGCAGATAATGGACGTGTACGTAGTTTTAGTAAATGGGACGATGGAGGTGATCTGGTAGAAACTGCATTCTTGTTTCAGGGTTTGCTTACTGCGCGAAAATATTTTGAAAGAGGAAATGAGGCTGAGTTTATGCTGGCTGGTCGAATTACAAAGCTGTGGGAGGAAATTGAATGGGATTGGTATACCCAGGGGACAGATTCCTTGTATTGGCATTGGTCTAAAAATTATGGTTTTAAAATGAATCACCGAATAAAAGGTTTCGACGAAACCATGATTACTTATGTCTTAGCTGCTTCATCTCCTACACATCCTATCACTCGTCGGGTATATGAGTCGTCTTATAAAAAATCATCTTATTATTGGAATGGAAAGGAGTACTTTGGAATAAAACTGGATCTGGGGATGGAATATGGTGGGCCCTTGTTTTTTACACATTATTCTTTTTTGGGCTTGGATCCTAGGAAACTGGTGGACCATAAAGTGAATTATTTTGAACGGAACCGTGCTCATTGTTTAATACATTGGGAATATGCTAAAAATAATCCCAAAGCTCATGTGGGTTACGGACCTGAATGTTGGGGTTTTACCTCATCTGATGATCCTTTGGTTTTCTATTCCTCTCACCATCCTGGCACGGATCAGGATAACGGCACTATTTCTCCTACTGCTGCACTCTCGTCAATTGTATATACTCCTGAACAATCGATGTTGGCATTGCGTCATTTTTATTATATTTGGGGTAAGGATTTGCTTGGCCTGTATGGGTTTTACGATTCATTTAATCCAGGTTTGGTAAAGGGCCAACAAGTAAATAAGAGTTATTTGGCTATAGACCAAGGTCCAATTGCTGTAATGATAGAGAATTACCGTTCATCATTGCTTTGGAACTTGTTTATGAAAAATTATGAAATACAATTGGGTTTGACTAAACTTGGATTTAAATTTGAATAATATATGATGAAGATTCTGAATATTGCTATTTTAATGTTGATTCTACTGTCTTGTAAAAAAGATCCTGTAGCTCCTCTGCCGGGAGAAAATGATGAAACCTATGCACCGGAAGTTGTAAGTGCATTGTTGAACGAATGGCAATATAAAACATTTACTTATTTCTACCAGGGAGCTTCGCCTACTGGAATGGCTTTGGAGGGTAATGATCGTGGAGATGGTGGAGTGGTTACAACAGGTGGTAGTGGATTTGGTGTGATGGCTTTGATAGTGGGTGCAGAAAGAGGGTGGATCAGTCGTAATGTGTTTGCTGCCCAGCTGCTTAAGATTGTGAAATTCCTCGGAAAAGCAGAGCGATTTCATGGCGTGTGGTCGCATTGGTATAATACTGATGGTAGTGCTCATCCCTTTGGCTCGCAGGTGGATACAGGTGATATGGTGGAAACCTCTTTTATGTTGGCTGGACTGTTGGCCGCAAATGAATATTTGGACCCTACTTCTGCTGTTGAAAAAGAGATTCAAGACTCTATCGCATCTTTTATGAACACCATGGAATTTGATTACTATTCCAAATCGGATGGTTTGTATTGGCTCTGGTCACAACCTAGAAATGTTTTAGAGTTGAAGATTCAAGGTTGGAACGAATGTTTGATTTCATATATTTTAGCTCTTGGAGCGCCAGATGAACATAAAATCAGTTACGAACAATATAAGCTTGGATTTTTGAAGGATGCAGCCATCTGGCATCCCGAAGGTAAATTTTATGAATATCCTTTGGAATATTATGGCCAGGATTATGGCGGTCCATTGTTTTTCTCTCATTATTCTTTTCTTGGCTTGGACCCAAATCGAATGGAGGATGTGTTTGTGAAATATTGGGAGCAAAATTTATATCATACGCTAATCAATAGACATTATTGTGTATATAAAGCACCTTCAGCTTATTTGTATGGTGAGGGTGATTGGGGGCTTACTGCCTGTTATGGTGCAAAGCCAGGAGCTGGCTATTCAGCTAGGAATCCATTGAATGATGATGGGATTATCGCTCCTACAGCTGCTTTGAGTGCATTCCCTTATACACCATTTTATAGTACCCAAGTGTTGATGCGCTTGGATGGCGATCCTTTAGTAGAAGGCAAATATGGTTTTGCTGATGCCTATTGCAATCAAACACAAACCAGTGAGAAAAGACATCTTGCTATTGATCAAGGTCCTATAGTTGTAATGATGGAGAATTATAGAACTGGTTTGATTTGGAATTTGATGATGAAGAATGAATATATCCAACGTGGACTAGCGGCTGCCAAAATGAAAGCCAATCCGGATTATAAGGAAGGTTTCTATAAGTCCTTTGTAAACTCAACAACTGGAGTTTATGATTTGATGAGACATCCGGACCGTAGGCAGTTTGAGCTAGAATTTGTGAGTGATGTCGCTGGAAAGGCGTCATTTAAATTCAAAGATCCTGAAAATTATACTATACTTGATACAGTTGTAAACGCCCTTGCCGGCGAAAACCTGTTGACTTTCAAAAATACTCCTTATTTGGTAAATGGTCGTGCGTATACAGTTACTTATACTGCTCCCTCCAAAAAACAATATAATTTAAAATTGTTTTTGCGTTGAGTTCAATACTCTAAAAAAAATTAAAACAAAAACAAAAGACTTGTGAAAAACTTGAATGTTTCCACAAGTCTTTTACATTTGTAGTTCTTAACTAAACCAAAAGCTATGGAAACTTTGAAAAGAACTACGATCAGGGAATGGTCGGAAGAGGATAGACCTCGTGAAAAAATGATGAATTGGGGACCAAATTCCTTAAGTGATGCAGAATTGTTGGCGATTATGATTAGTTCCGGAACTAGAGAGGAATCTGCACTTGAATTATCCAAACGTATACTGGCCCAATGTTCACACAATATCAATGAACTGGCAATGTTGTCTGTGAAAGAATTGTGCGATCAATTTAAAGGGATAGGACCTGCTAAAGCTGTTTCAATTAAAGCAGCACTCGAATTGGGGAAAAGACGGAACCTCAAGGATAGAATTCAGAAAACGAAAATTTCGAATAGTAATGATCTGTATTTGTTGTTCGAGCCAAAATTAGTAGATTTGTTGGTTGAAGAATTTTGGCTGGTCGTATTCAATGGGGCCAATTTAGTGATAGAAATGAAAAAGATGACCCAGGGTGGTCGCCAGCAAACAGTGGTTGATGTGGCATTGTTACTAAAATATGCTTTGGAAAAGTCTGCAGTATCGATCGCAGTAGCTCACAATCATCCTTCCGGTCAGAATAAGCCAAGCAAAGAAGATGATATGGTGACAAGGAAAATCAAAGCTGGTTGTGATGCGGTAGGGTTGAGGTTTTTGGATCATATAATTGTAGCAGGTGGTGCTTATTACAGTTATACAGACGAAGGAAGAGTGTGATTAAATATCAAAAATATGAGTTTTATAGAAATTAAAGATGTGGTTAAGCAATATTCTGGACACCGTGCATTGGATGGTGTGAGCATGGATATTGCTGAGAATTCAATATACGGACTGTTGGGTCCCAATGGGGCGGGAAAAACCACATTGATTCGAATTGTGAATCACATAACTGCTCCAGATAGTGGAGAAGTGTTGCTGAATGGCAAGGTGCTAACTGCCGATGATGTTTGTCAGATTGGTTATCTGCCCGAAGAGCGTGGACTTTATAAGAAGATGAAAGTGGGAGAGCAGGCGCTTTTTTTAGCAAGATTAAAAGGAATGTCTAAGTCTGATGCACAGAAGGCTCTTAAATTCTGGTTTGAGAAATTTGAAATTCAAGCTTGGTGGAATAAGAAAGTGGAGGAGTTGTCTAAAGGGATGGCTCAAAAGGTTCAGTTTATTACAACAGTACTTCATGAGCCAAAGTTATTGATCTTTGATGAACCGTTTAGTGGTTTTGATCCAGTAAATGCTGACCTGCTCAAGAATGAAATCCTTGAATTGAAAAAGAAGGGTTCGACAATTATTTTTTCAACACACAACATGGCCTCAGTGGAGGAATTGTGTGATAGCATTTCATTGATTGATCATTCCAAAATTGTACTTCAAGGTGATGTGAATCAGATTAGAAAAGAGAATGCAACCCAAAAATATGAATTAATTGTGCGCCAACCCATCGCAAGTAATGGGTATGCTATCTTATCTGTAGATGAAATTTCAGAGGGGATAAAATATATTTTAAAGAAAGATGAGGGGCGTTCTTCGAATCAGATTTTAAATGAAATAATACAGCAAACTGAAATTGTATCCTTTCGAGAGATTTTGCCGACGATGCATGAGATATTTATTAAAACCGTAAACAAATGAACAAGATATTTTTAATTATTGAAAGAGAATATAAGACCAGGGTGATGAAACCGGCTTTTATTATACTCACATTTTTGATTCCTGTTCTAATCGTTGCTTTGGTTATGGTTCCACTTTGGTTGGCTTCGTTCAAAGATAGTTCTGTAAAGAAAATATTGGTAGTGGATAATTCGGGCTTGTATCTGGATGCTTTTGTAAATGATGAAGTCTATACTTATGAATACAAACAAGTTGAAATCGATGGGTTGAGAAACTTTGCTGTAGATGGAGATTATACGGCAGCTATATATATAAGCAATGATTTGACAGTTGATCCTGGTGCTGCTACTATTTATGCAGAACAGCAAATAAGCATGGAGCTAAGGTCGCACATACGAACAAAACTGAAGGATATGGTTGAAGATCAGAAAATGAAGGCCCTAAATGTGCCCAATCTTAGAGAGCTGGTTGAGCAGACCAAGGCAGATATAGACGTGAAATCGATGAAATGGGACAGGGATGGAACTCAGAAAACAGGGTCAGCTGAACTTTCCCTAATCGTTGGTATGATTACCGCATTTATTATCTACATGTTTATAGTTATCTATGGTGCTCAATTGATGCAAGGAGTTGTTCAAGAGAAAACCAGCAGAATAGTGGAGGTGATAGTTTCGTCAATTAAACCTTTCGAACTGATGATGGGTAAGATCATTGGGATAGCCATGGTGGGACTGACTCAGTTTCTTTTGTGGGTGGTGTTGTCAGTGTCGATTTTGTTGGTCGTAGGTCAATATGTGAATATGGAACAAATGCCTGTTGATCCTGTAGCTGCATCATCACTTCCGATGCAGTCAAATCCTGATCTAAGTCAGATTCAAAGTGTAATAACGATGATCAATGATTTTGATTTTGTGCAGACTGGGATCTTATTTGTGGTCTACTTCTTGGGCGGTTATTTGTTGTATGCTTCTTTATTTGCGGCCGTAGGATCTGCTGTAGATAATGAAACGGATACGCAACAATTCACATTGCCCGTAATGTTGCCTATTATTTTTGCTATCTATGCTGCCATATATAGTGCGGAAAACCCCGATGGACCTTTGGCATTTTGGTGCTCAATGATACCTTTCACCTCGCCAATTGTGATGATGGTGAGATTGCCTTTTGATGTGCCGGTATGGCAATTGGCCTTGTCTATTGGTATTTTGATCCTTTCTTTTATCGGGACTACATGGATTGCTGGTAAGATATATAGGACTGGTATACTGATGTATGGTAAGAAAGTGAGTTGGAAGGAAATGTTGAAATGGATAAAATATTAAATGGAAGATGGGGGTTAAAGTTGAATTCTTAGATTCGAACTGTCCTTCTTTGAAAAAGAATGATGAAATTCGGATTGTTTCACCCTCTGGTGTAGTAAAACCTGAGTTTGTTGATGGTGCGAAATTGATCCTCGAAAGCTGGGGATACAAAGCGACTGTGGGATTGAATGCTAAAAATAGTTTTGGTAGATATGCCGGTACAGATTTACAACGATTGATGGATTTGCAGGCTGCAGTTGATGATGAAAATGTAAAAGCTATACTATGTAGCAGGGGAGGTTATGGATTGTCTAGAATTATTGATAAACTGGATTTGAATGCTTTGAAAAATTCACCCAAATTAGTGTTGGGTTTTAGTGACATTACTTTTCTTCACAACCTTTGGGGTAAAGCAGGCTTGCAATCTATACATTCAATTATGGCTAAACATCTGACTGAACTTGATGTTAATGATAAGTCCGTAGAGAATCTGAAGTGTATGCTTAGAGGTGAGTTGGTGACCTATAAACTTGCTTCTCATCCTTTAAATAGAATGGGTAGAACAGTTGCGCCTATTGTTGGAGGCAATTTGTCTATTGTCTATGCAGCGAGAGCAACAGGCTTTGAACCTGATTACAGAGGAAAGATACTTTTTATTGAAGATATAGCTGAGGAAGCCTATCATATAGATAGGATGATGCAAAACCTTAGATTGGGCGGTGTGCTTGATCAAATCTCAGGGTTGATTGTGGGGCATTTTACTGATTGTCCTTCGGATTCCTATAGTGGAGACTCTGCATACCAAATTATCAGGTCTGCTGTGGATGCTTATGATTTTCCACTTTGTTTTGGTTTTCCAGTAGGTCATGAAGAAGTAAACTACCCACTTTTGTTTGGTGTGGATGTTGAATTTGTCGTTGAGTAAATGTACGAACAAACAGCAGGGATAGTACTACATAGTATGCGATATTCAGATGCAGCTATGATCGTGACCATTTTTACACGTCAATTTGGAAGAATTTCGTATATGGTCTATGGGGCAGGTAAAAAGAAAGCCTCTATACGCACGTCATTTCTTCAGCCTATGACTTTGGTGGAGATGGTGGTGAAACATCAACAGGGGCGAGATATTCAGCAAATCAAAGAGATTAAAGCGGTTCCTGCCTTGGTTGAGATTCCTTCTGATCCAGTGAAAAGCACAATTGCCTTGTTTTTATCTGAATTGCTATACAAAATACTTAAACAGCCTGATCCGGATGAACAATTGTACGATTTTGTTAGCACTTCGGTTTTGATATTGGAAGATTTGAAACAGCAGAATGAAATTTCCAACTTTCATTTGTTGACCTTGGTTAAATTGACGCGTTTCCTCGGTTTTTTTCCAAATGCAGGTGAGTTCTCTGAATCGGAAGTTTCAAAAATGAATTTCGATTTGTTGAATGGAGAATTTGTGTACTCAATCCCTCCGCACGAATATTTCTTAAAGCCCCAGGAATCTATCTATTTTTGGCGATTAATGAACTCAAATTATGAGCAAACCAATTTGATTTCTCTGTCCAGAAGTTTGCGCCAGTATCTTTTGCAATCTTTGATTTTGTATTATAAGTTGCATCTTCCCGATTTTCACGGATTGAAGTCCTTGGTTGTGCTTGAAGAAGTGTTTGACTGAATGGTTTGAATTTGAAATACTTATAATGGGTTTTGATGGACTGGTGTTTGTCGTCTGAAAAATATTTGGAACTTTTTTGTAGAAATGTTTTGTATATTCAAAAAACTGCCGTATATTTGCACCCGCAATTGAGAGATACAATTGCCGAATGGAAGGCCCATTCGTCTATCGGTTAGGACGCAAGATTTTCATTCTTGAAAGAGGGGTTCGACTCCCCTATGGGCTACGAAAAAGAAAAAGATTTAAAAAAAGAACAAAGATGGCAAATCACCAATCATCAATTAAGAGAATTCGTCAGACAGAGAAACGTAAATTACACAATCGTTACTATGCTAAAACAGCACGTAATGCTGTACGCAAATTACGTTCAACTTCTGAACAAGCTGTGGCTGCAGAATTGTTGCCTAAAGTTAGCTCTATGCTTGATAAGTTGGCTAAACGCAACATCATTCATAAAAACAAAGCAGCTAACTTGAAATCAAAGTTGACGAAATTTGTAAGCAAATTAGCATAACTTTAATTTAAACGATATAAGAAACCGTTGAGATTTTCTCAACGGTTTTTTTTATGTTGTTAAATCGCAAATTAATTCGAAGTTGATTTTGATCCATTCACTCACTTTCACCAGTCCAAGCATAGCTACCGGAGGTTCAATCCCGAAGTCTTTTATGGATAGTTCTTTTTGGCCATTTAAGGATATTTTGTTTGATTTGATAGCTGTGTTTACAGCTATCTCGTAAGTCTTTCTCACCCCTTTAATAGTGATATTTACGGTTGCTATTCCATCCGTCTTTCCTAATGACCATTTTTTGCGTTCGAAGTTCACCAGTTCTATTGTAAGTATAGGATATTTCTCTACTTCCATCATTTTATAGAATTCTGATTCTGCAATAGGATTGTTGGACTTAAATTTTCCAACAGAAAGGTTTAGGTGCTTTAATGTTGAATAGAATTTGTTTTGTTCTCTGGAGAGTTTGTAATTCAGACTTTTGTTTAGGATGTCATATCCTTTTTGATCCAAGGTAAAGTTTACAAGGTTGGTTGAGCCATGAATAGAAAGTTTACTGTCCTTGTGCAGTGTGATTTTGCCTTCAGCAGATTGCAAATGGAATTGAAAGGAGAAGATAATTAGGAGTAGAATTGAAAGTTTCTTCATTGATTTTATGATTAGTATGCTCAAAGATGCAAAAAAAAACCGGTAAGTAAAAAACTTACCGGTTTAAAGATGTGTGTGATAGATTAGAATCCGATAGCAGCATTAACTACAAGACCATTGAAGTTACCACCACTCAAGATACTTGTAGTTGGGAAGTTGTTGTAGTCTTGAGTTACATACTCAGCTTTAGCCATTACGTTTTTAGTGATAAACCAGCCAGCACTTACAGCCAAACGGTTGATAGAGATATCTGTAGTTGCGTTATAAGCAGTTGACATAGTGTTGTAACGAGCACCTACCCAGAAATCTTCGTTTTTACCGAAACGATAGATAAGATCTGTAGCGAATTGGCTCATGTTGCGGTCACCAGTGATTTCATTTGCTTTGCGACCAGATGCACTTTCGATAGTTGTGAATGATTCCAAACCTTTGTATTTGATAAACAAGTTACCCATCAATGCAGCTACTTTATCAGAAAAACCAACATTGTAACGACCAGTCCAAGCAGTTGAAGTAGAACCTTTTTGGTAATCCATTACGCCGAAGTAGTTTGATCCTGTACGGTCACCCCAATAAAGAGTGTTTTTGTAAGAACCAGCAGTGTAATAAGTAGATCCAGTCAAACGAACTCTCAAATCATCGTTGATTTGTTTGTCATAACCAAGTTTTGCAAGGAAAGCAGGATTGTGTCCAGTTTCGTTAGCACCAACAGTTACTACTGGTTCGTTGATGTCACTGTTAAGTTTACCTGTAGTTACACCAACTACCCCTACGATGTTGTTGTAGTTCACATCGATTTCAGTTCCTAATTCAGTTGCAAAAGCATCTACAATATAGTTTTCAACGAATGTGTTGTAGATAGAATTACCACCATCGGTTCTGAAAAATTGAGCATCACCATAGTTCACACCCATTTGACCAACTTTGATAGTTGTATATTTCATCAAGTTGTCAATCGCATCGATGTTCAAGAATGCCAATTTGTCGAATTGAAGGAATCCACCTTTCACCCAAGTTTCGTTGTGGTGACGAGCAGAAAGATACAATTCCATGTTTAATGCGATACCATCAGCCAACAAAGTTTTCAATTGAAGGTTAGCACTAGCCAAGTTGAATCCAGGTACGATAGCATTTAATTTGTTTTGGTCAACTCCTGCTACTACATTAGCGTCAGCAGTGTTTGTGTGGTTCAAAGCCTGGAAGGATTGAGTGAAACCACCACCAATAATTGTTTTTACTTTGTCAAATTTTACATCACTTTTTGTGTTCTCAAATTGGTACATACCAGTTTTGTCATTTGCACGAAACTGTGCAGTTGCGTTTAGACCTAAAGCTACTACAGCTAAAGTAAAAAGAACTTTTTTCATAAAATTTTATTTTTAAAAATTGTGTTTGATAGAAAATTATATTAATTGGCAGCTTGTGGCTGTTCATCCAATTGTACATTGAAATCTAATTTAATGCCATCGCCAACTTTAAGCATGCCCATCATTGCGGTAGGAGCTTCCATTTTAAAGTCGGACATTTTTAAGTTTACACTTCCCTGGAAATTCAAACTTCCGTTTTTCAATTCTTTGCCAGAGGCTTTGATTGCCACTGTTTTGCTTGCTCCTGCCATGGTTAGTTGAGCATTCATGGTGATTGATAAATTGTCTCCATTACGTGTAAAATTGGATACGGATATCATTTTGAATGCAATCTCTGGATATTTGTCCGATTTGAAAGTTTCATAAGTTTTAGTATCCATTATTTTCTCACCACTTTTGATAGACTTAACCGGTGTTTTAAATGCAATCGATTTAACTTGTTCACGATTGATCAATACCATTTCTCCCGTAACCTGTTTGGTCTCGGTTTTCCAGTCATGTAAATTGGATGTACCATTGATGGTTAAAATTGAAGCTTTAGGGTTAAACTTCAAAACTTGCGCAGTAGAAATATTGGTTGCTGCAAGGATAAGGGCAATACATAGACCCAAAAAAGAAAATTTGTTCATACTCTTTGTTTTTATTAATTAAGTATGAAACTTGGAATTTATGACCCAAGGTCAATAATTGAAAGTTTCAACTGGATATTTATTTTAAATATAACAATCTTAAACTACCAATCCTATCGAAATTATAGGATAAATAAAAAAGAGAAAAAATAAAAGGATCGTTATCCTTTAACTATAAAGTTGAATTTTTACACGGAGCTTCTTTTTTTGCAATATCTTTTAGGGTTTTGCTTTTCAAATACTCCATAAAGTCTTTCCTTAATTCTGACCAAAAAGTGGTGGATGCACAATCGTCATACATATCGCAGATGTCGGGATTGTCTAAACATTCAACTATACAGATATTCTCAAATGCTGTGTAAATGTCTAGCATGGTAATCTCGCATGCTGGACGGGTTAATTTGTAACCACTGCCTTTGCCTCTTACATTTTTCACTAGCCCTTTGGCTTTCAGTGCGGCAATTATTGCGTCTAGATATTTTACTGATAATTCTTGTTTTTCAGCTATATCTTTTTGCAACATGCCTTTTGGATCATTTATACACGCCAACTCTATCATAGTTCTTAGGCCATATCGTATTTTTGTGTTGATCCTCATAATCTGCAATTCGACAATGCAAATTTATGTAATAATTACAATCCTACAACTTTTATAGCGTAATTTATTACTCTTCTAAATAAGGAAATATTTCTTTAATGGGCTTCTAGCCAGTTGATACCTACTCCACAGTCGGCTATTAATGGCACGGACATTTTGATTGCTTTCTCCATTTCTTCAACAACCAAGCGTTTCGCTGCCTCAATTTCATTGTATGGAACTGAAAAGTTCAATTCATCATGTACTTGCATGGTCATTTTAGTTGATAAATTTTCTTTCTCGATACGGGATTGAATATTTATCATTGCAATTTTTATAATGTCAGCGGCCGAGCCTTGTATGGGGGCGTTGATTGCATTCCGTTCAGCATAGCCTCTAACTATACTATTTTGAGAGTTAATGTCATTTAAATATCTCTTTCTTCCATAAATTGTTTCCACATAACCTTTGTCTTTGGCTTCCTGTATGACAAAGTCCATGTATTTCTTCACTTCGGGGAAAGTGTTGAAATAGCCGTCTATCAGTAATTTTGCTTCAGCACGTGCGATGTTTAACCGATCAGCCAAACCGAAAGTTGAGATGCCGTAGATAATTCCAAAATTGGCGGTTTTTGCTTTTCTACGCATATCTGAATCAACTTCCTCAAATGGCTTTTGATAGATCTTGGCAGCCGTGGCTGTGTGAATATCCTGTCCGTTTTGAAAAGCTTCTATCATGTTTTGATCTTTACTTAAATGTGCCATAATTCTTAATTCAATCTGAGAATAGTCGGCACTTAGAAATTGACAATCTTCGTCAGGGATAAAGGCCTTCCTTATCTCTTTGCCTTGTGCGTCTCTGATTGGAATATTTTGTAAGTTTGGGTTTGTAGAACTCAATCTTCCAGTGGCTGTAACTGTTTGATTGTAGGATGTATGGATTTTTCCAGTCGAAGGGTTTACTAATTTCGGTAAAGCATCTATATAAGTGCTTAATAATTTTCTTAAACCTCTATAATCCAATATCTTGCCAATCAGAGGGTGCTTGGATCTGATTTTTTCCAATACATCTTCCGATGTTGAATATTGACCTGTCTTGGTTTTCTTTGCTTTTGGATCCAATTGAAGTTTTCCGAAAAGTATTTCTCCTACTTGAGCAGGGGATGAAACATTGAATTCTTCTCCAGCCAACTCCCAGATTTCTTTTTCCATTTGGAGCATTTCTTGTGTCAGAATCTCAGAACTTTGAGCCAATGCTTCAGTGTCAATTCTTACTCCATTGCTTTCAATCGTAGCCAATACTTTCATCAAAGGCATTTCGATTTCATAAAAAAGCTGTTCCAGTCCATTGTTCTTGATTTCTTTTTCAAGTATCTCTTTTAATTGAAAAGTGATGTCGGCATCTTCTGCAGCATAATCACATAGATCTTTTAGTTCAATATCTCTAATTGATTTCTGAGATTTGCCTTTTCCTCCTACCAATTCATCGTAATGTATTGTTTTGTAATTCAAATAAATATCGGCCAAGTAGTCCATACCGTGCCTAAGTTCTGGTTGAAGAAGGTAATGCGCTATCATAGTGTCAAACAAAGATCCTCCCAGTTTGATGTCGTATTGTTGAAGCATCAAAAGGTCGAATTTGATATTCTGACCTATCTTTTCGATATGTGCACTTTGGAAAAAAGCTTTGAATTCCTTTAATATCTCCATGCACTCATTTTTATCCGCTGGTAGGTTTACATAGTATGCCAATCCTTTTTTAAATGAAAAGGATAATCCAACAAGTTCAGCTGTGAATACATCTACTCCTGTGGTTTCGGTGTCAAAACAGACTGATTTTTGCATGAAAAGTTTTGAAATCAAATCAGCTCGTTTTGCTTTGTTGTCAACCAAAATGTATTCGTGTGGTGTGTTGTCGATGAAAAAACGTCCATTTTCATCCGGTACAGCAACTTGCACCAATATCTTTTCTACAGTTTTCTCTGCTTTGGTTTCCGTGCTTGGTTCGTCAAACAAGGACATTTGACCATGTGACGACGGTTTGCTGAAGCCTATCCTGCTTACTGGTGCGTCCGGTGGGAGAGAGGTGAATACATTGCCGAATTTGTTTGCACTCATGGTCCTGAATTCCAGTTCGTCAAATAGACTCTTCAATGCGCTTTCGTTGGCTGGCTCAACGATTAGGTCTTGTTCGTTGAATTCTATAGGTACGTCTGTTTTGATTGTTGCTAGAAATCTTGAAAACTTGATCTTCTCAATATTTTCTTCAATTTTAGTTTTTAAAGCTCCCTTAAGTTCATCAGTGTGTTTCAGTAGATTGTCGATGCTTCCATATTCCTTCAATAGTTTAGATGCAGTTTTCTCTCCTACGCCAGGACAACCAGGAATATTGTCGGAGGCATCTCCCATTAATCCCAAAAGGTCTATGACTTGTTCATGACTGTCTAAATCAAATTTCGCTTTTACTTCTTCAGGTCCCATGATTTCATAGCCACCCTGATGCTTTGGTCTGTACATAAACACATTGTCGCCAACCAACTGTCCATAGTCTTTATCGGGGGTCAACATGAAAACCTTAAATTCCTTTTCAGCTGCTATTTTGGAGATAGTGCCAATCACATCATCGGCTTCAAATCCCGCAACTTCCAAAATTGGTATATTATAGGCTTCAATAATTTTTTTTATGTAGGGAACTGCTAGTTTAATATCTTCTGGTGTTTTTTCTCTTTGAGCTTTGTATTCCTCATACGCTTCGTGTCTGAAAGTAGGTCCTGAAGGGTCGAAGGCGACTGCAATATGGGTGGGTTTTTCTCTCTTTAAAATGTCATCTAAAGTGTTGATAAAGCCATAGATAGCAGAAGTGTTTAGTCCTTTGGAGTTTATCCTGGGCGATTTGATGAAAGCATAATAGGAACGGTAGATAATAGCGTAAGCATCGAATAGAAAAAGTTTCTTCATTTTTGATAAGAGTTCAATTATAGTTCGTAAAAGTAATTAAAATTTGTCCAAATTTGTTTTGGTAGGTTAGAGATTTGTCAAATTTGTGTACTTTTGCATTCAACTTTCCCAAAGTACCGTAATGATTTCCATAGATGAAATAAGAAAACCTGTTTTAGGCGAACTTGCTTTGTTTGATAAAACGTTTGAGGAGGCCTTGGTGACTAATAATCCCCTGCTTTCTGGAGTACACGACTATATATTGCAAAAGTCGGGTAAGAAGCTTCGTCCCACTTTAGTGCTGTTGGCTGCACGGTTGGTTGGTGAGGTGAATATGTCTACCATTTATGGATCTTTGGCAATTGAATTATTGCATACTGCAAGTTTAGTTCACGATGATGTGGTTGATGATACAACCGTGCGTCGTGGAATACCTTCTGTCAATGCAAAATGGTCCAATAAAATTGCCATCCTTTCTGGTGATTATATGCTCTCAAATTCTTTGTTTCAGGTTGCTCAAACAGGAAACGTAGAAATTCTTCGTGCCCTATCGCGAATTGGAATGCAATTGTCTGATGGTGAGTTGTTACAGCTTAATTCTACTCAACAAACGATCATCAATGAGGATGATTATCTGCGCATTATTCAAAACAAAACAGCTTATTTGTTTGCTGCATGTACTAAAGTAGGTGCTATTTCAGTTAATGCAAGTGAAGAACAGGTTGAACATATCCGTAAATATGGCGAATACTTGGGTTATTGTTTTCAGATAAAAGACGATATTTTTGATTATTTTCCTGATATACAGATAGGTAAGCCTACAGGTAATGATTTGCGCGATGGTAAAATTACTTTGCCATTGATTTATGCGTTGAATAAAACGGACAAAGAAACGCGCAAAGAAATAGTAGATATCATCTCTAGTTCAGATTTTACGGAGGAGAATATTTCTAAAATCAATGATTTTGCCATCTCATCTGGTGGTTTGGATTATGCCGCAGCAAAAATGGAAAACTTCAAACAGATGGCAATCGATGAATTGTCTGGATTTGAGGATAGTATTTACAAGCAAGCTTTAATCCAATGCGTCGAATTTGCTGCTTCACGTAAAAATTAAATTTCTACCCTCGTTTGTTTTCAAAAAAATAAGCTACCGACATTTCTGTCAATAGCCTTATCTTGATTTTCTACGAACGGAAACTGAATGTTTGTTTCTATAGAATAGTGTGTTGCAAGAAAGCGTTGGATCAAAAGTATTTCACTTCCTTGCCAGTTATTTCTGTAAGCAAATTATTAGCTAGTCTGCTGGCTCCGATTCTAAATAGTTTATTATTCAACCATTCTTCACCCAAAATAGACTTCACTATGGTGTAATATTTTACAGCATCTTCAGTGCTGACTATTCCTCCAGCGGGTTTAAATCCTATTTTTTCGCCTGTTTTTTCATGCCAATCCTTAATGGCAGTACACATTACAAATGCAGCTTCAGGTGTTGCAGCTTCAGGGATTTTGCCGGTGGAGGTTTTGATAAAGTCAGCCCCAGAAGCAATTGAAAGAATAGATGCTTTGTAGATTGAATTTGGATCGGGTAGGGCGCCAGTTTCAAGAATAACCTTCAAATGCGCCTCTCGACATGCGGCTTTGATTTCTTGAATTTCTTCTTTCATTTCATCCAATTCACCTTCCAGAAATTTTCCGACAGGGATGACTATGTCAATTTCGCTCGCACCTTCCATTACAGCCATTGATGTTTCAGCAATTTTCACTTCAATGAAAGTTTGCGACGCTGGAAATCCTGCTGCTACTGATGCAATGCCGATTTCTTCCTGCAGTCTTTCCTTGACAACAGGTACCAAAGCAGGATATACGCAAATTGCACCTACATTTGGAAGTCCTGGAAAATTGGCTTTGAAGTTGTTGACTTTGTTGGTCATCGTTGCTACTTGCTCTTTTGTGTCGGTGACACTCAAAGTAGTTAAATCGATACAGTTGAAGCATGTTTTGTAAACAGCTTCATTTTTGTTTTTATTTAATTCCTGTTTAAACAAAGATTCAACTTTGGTTGAGATTTCTTCTTTGCTTTGATTGTATGGATAAGCTTCAAATAATGCTTTGATCATTGTATATCTGTTTTGGTCATCAAAGACCTGTTTGTTATGAATTTTTTAAATGTTGATGCCTTTCGGAATCTCTTGTTGTCTTTTTCTGAAGATTCTTCTTTAAAGCATCAGATAGGTTTACTCCTGTTTGATTGGCAAGGCATAATAGGACCCATAGAACATCTGCCATTTCATCTGCTATTGCCTCGCTGATAATTTCAGGTTCTGTCCCTTTTTTCCAACTTTGTTCTCCATAGGTTCGGGAGAAAATGCGGGACAATTCGCCTACTTCTTCAGTCAAAATGGCCAGATTGGTTAATTCACTGAAGTACTTTACTCCATACGTTTTAATCCATTGGTCAACCTTGACTTGGGCTTCTTCTATAGTCATTCTCTATTCGTTCAGTCTGGCGATGATAGTCTCATTGCCTGTTGTTTCTTCACCTACGGTGACATATACTTCAGCATCTTTTGGCAAAAAGATATCCACCCTCGAGCCAAATTTTATAAATCCTAAATGTTCGTTTAGATGGCATTTTACCCCTTTGTGTGCATAAGTTACTATGCGACGAGCAAGAGCTCCTGCAATCTGTCTAACCAAAACGAGGGATTTGTTTTCTGTTTCTATTACCACTGTGGAGCGTTCGTTCTCATGACTCGATTTTGGTAGATATGCAGCCATGTGTCTTCCGTTGTGATGAATTGATTCCAACACTTTTCCAGCTACTGGATACCAATTGGCATGAACATTGAAAACAGACATAAAAATTGAAATTTGAATTCTTTCATCTTTAAAATATTCATTTTCCATAACTGGTTCCACAACCACGACAGTGCCATCAGCTGGTGCTACGATCAAACTTGGATCATCGATTTCGAAGACACGCGTTGGGTTACGGAAAAAGTATCCAAAGAAGATCAGTATGGCACCAGACAATATGGTGGTTATCGCTAATATTATACTTGGAAATTTTAAATAGATGGTAATATTTAAAATGAATAAAATGAAGAGTAAAACGACTAAAATGGTACGTCCTTCTCTGTGGATTTTAATACTTTTCATTTTGTTGTTGTATTATTACTTTGTTTAATAAGATGCAAATTTAAGAAAAAAAGCATATTAATTTGTATCTTTGCATTTCCTTAAAAAAACAATCATTAATCGACATATTTTACTGATGGAATTGAATTTATTATCGGCTATATCGCCAATCGATGGAAGATATCGTTCTAAAACTGAATCTTATGCTGCTTATTTTTCTGAATATGCATTGATTCGTTACCGTGTTCTAGTAGAAATTGAATATTTTATTGCCTTGTGTGAATTGCCAGTTAAACAACTTGAAAGCGTTCCTGCTGGTGTTTTTTCATCTTTACGCAAAATTTACCAGAATTTCACTGAAGCTGATGCTGCGAAAATCAAGGATATAGAGAAAGTAACAAACCACGATGTGAAAGCTGTGGAATATTTCATCAAAGAAGAATTTGACAAATTGGATTTGAGCGCTTACAAAGAATTTATACACTTTGGTCTAACCTCACAGGACATTAACAATACAGCTGTTCCTATGTCCATTCGTGAAGCATTGGAAAAAGTATATTATCCAGAAATGGAAAATATGATCCGCACACTTGAACGTATGGCTCAGGAATGGAAGGACGTTTCTATGCTGGCAAAAACGCATGGTCAACCTGCATCGCCAACTCGTTTGGGGAAAGAGATGATGGTTTTTGTGAACCGGTTGAATCATCAGCTTGATTCTTTGAAATCAATTCCACATGCGGCTAAATTTGGTGGTGCTACTGGTAATTTCAATGCTCATCATGTAGCTTATCCAACAACTGATTGGCAAAAATTTGGAAATACTTTCCTTGAAAATAAATTGGGATTATCGCGTGAGCAATGGACAACTCAGATCTCCAATTACGATTATCTTGCTGCTCAATTTGATGCAATCAAAAGAATCAATACCATTTTGATTGATTTTTGTCGTGATGTTTGGACTTATGTTTCAATGGAGTATTTCAAACAAAAGATCAAAGCAGGTGAGGTAGGTTCTTCGGCAATGCCACACAAGGTAAATCCAATTGATTTTGAAAATGCAGAAGGTAATTTGGGTATGGCAAATGCTGTGCTTGAATTTTTAGCATCTAAGTTGCCTATTTCCCGTTTGCAACGTGACCTTACAGACAGTACTGTGTTGCGCAATGTGGGCGTGCCTTTTTCACATACCCTTATTGCAAGTCAAAGTATATTGAAGGGACTTAATAAATTGTTGTTGAATGAAAAGGCAATATATGGAGACCTTGACAATAGCTGGGCAGTAGTTGCTGAAGGTATACAGACAATTCTTCGACGCGAAGCCTATCCATCACCTTATGAGGCATTGAAGGCATTGACAAGAACAAATGAAGCAATCACAGAAAAATCAATCGGTGAATTCATCAGTGGATTGGATGTGGATGATACAGTGAAAGATGAGTTGAGAAGGATTACACCTAGAAATTATACAGGCGTATAATCTGGACTATAAATCTTTCAATTTCCTTTCTGAATTGCTTATTCTTTAAAGAAGCGAAGGCTTCAAAGATATATATATGAAGTCAGTATTGATTATCCTCAAACGATTTATTAAGCCATACAAACGTTTTATGTGGCTTAGTCTCCTGTTCAATTTGTTGTCAACAATGTTCAGTTTGTTTTCGTTTGCAGCCCTGATACCCGTCTTGCAAATTCTCTTTGGTTTGAAGAAAGCCAATCTGGAATATATGGATTGGACTTGGTCTTCGGGAATGGAGCACATAATCGATGCGGTTAAAAACAACCTTGAATTCAAAATAGAGGAAATTGTTACTTCGGTTGGACCTTCCAGTGCCCTATTGTATATGGGTTTGTTTTTGATCGTAATGACCGCTTTCAAAACGGGTACTGCCTATTTGGCTACTCTGATGACTATACCTATCCGTACTGGGGTGGTTAGAGATTTAAGAAATCAGTTTTTTACAAAAATTCTTAGTTTACCCATAGGCTATTTCAGTGATGAAAAGAAAGGGGACATCATGTCACGAATGACAAATGATGTGACTGAAGTGGAATTGTCATTGTTGAGCTCTGTAGAAGTGCTTTTCAAACACCCACTAATGATATTGGTTTATTTGTCTGTGATGTTTGCAATGAGTTGGCAGTTGACTGTTTTTGTGTTGGTTTTGCTGCCTATCAGTGGTTGGGTGATTGGTGTGGTAGGTAGAAACTTGAAAAAGAAATCGTCTATCGCTCAACAGATGAATGGTGATTTGTTATCCCAATTGGATGAAAGTCTAGGTGGTTTACGTATTGTGAAAGCCTTCAATGCTGAAGATAAAATGCGTGATCGTTTTGGTGCGTTGAACGAAAAGATTCGTCAACTTTACAATCATTTGCATGCCAAATATGTGTTGGCTTTCCCGTTAAGTGAATTTATTGGTACCGTAGTAATTGCCATCTTATTGTGGTTTGGAGGTTTGTTGATTGTTGGAAATGAAAGTCAAATTAATGCTGCAGAATTTATCTATTATCTGGTGATTTTTTACAGTATCACAACTCCTGCAAAAGAATTGTCCAGAGCAGCCTACAGTATTCGAAAGGGCATGGCTTCGCTTGATCGTATAGATAAGATTATGCAAAGCGAAAACACATTACCCGATCCTATTGAGCCACAAAACTTAGCGGAATTCAAAGATAAGATAGTATATGAAAATTTGAGTTTCAAATACCGTGATGAATGGGTTTTGCGCAATGTAAATCTGGAAATACCAAAAGGTAAAACCGTGGCATTGGTCGGACAGTCAGGATCCGGTAAAACAACTTTAATTGATTTGTTACCACGTTTTTATGATCCTCAAGAAGGATCGATAAGCATTGATGGAATTGATATACGTGATTTACGCAGCATAGATTTGCGTAATCATATGGGAAATGTGAATCAAGAAGCAATCCTGTTCAATGATAGTTTCTATAACAATATTACTTTTGGAGTTGATACGGCAACCATGGAAGAGGTGATAGCTGCAGCTAAGATTGCGAATGCTCACGATTTTATTATGGAAAATCCAGAAGGATATCAGGCAAATATTGGTGATAGAGGTTCTAAACTTTCAGGAGGACAACGCCAAAGAATCAGTATAGCCCGTGCTATTTTGAAGAATCCACCGATTTTAATTTTAGATGAAGCTACTTCGGCCTTGGATACACAGTCTGAGAAAATGGTGCAAGATGCACTCGACCACTTGATGCAAAACCGTACGACTTTGGTTGTGGCTCACAGATTGTCAACTATCCGTAAAGCGGATGAGATTTGTGTGATGCACGAAGGGCGTATTGTAGAACGCGGTCGTCATGAAGACTTGATGGCCCTGAATGGTTATTACAAGAAATTAGTGGATATGCAGTCTTTTTAGCTTCAAGCCTCAAGTTACAGCAGCATGCTTCAAGCTTCAGGCCTCAAGCCTCAAGCTTCAAGCCTCAAGCTTCAAGCCTCATGCTACAAGCTTCATGCTTCAAGCCCCAAGCTTCAAGCCTCATGCTACAAGCTTCATGCTTCAAGCCCCAAGCCTCAAGCCTCATGCTTCAAGCCTGTGACTCTTTTCTGATTTTATCCACTAGAAAGAAGTAATAGTCCACTGTACAAATTCAATTCCTGTTTAATTTTGTAAGGTTCCAAATATCCAAAATAAACGTTACAAATTATATTTCGATGAAAATTAAATCTATTTTACTTTCTTTGACTTTTGTGTCAGCTTTTGCTGCTTATGCACAAGAGAAAGCCATTATTGCTGTGAATGCCGATCAAGGCAAGACAATTATCAATAAACACATTTATGGTCATTTTTCAGAACACCTAGGACGAGGAATTTATGGCGGTCTTTGGGTTGGTGAAAATTCTCCGATTCCAAATACGAATGGGGTGAGAAATGATGTGATCGCTGCACTAAAAGAAATAAATATACCAAATTTAAGATGGCCTGGAGGCTGTTTTGCTGATGAATATCATTGGATGGATGGTATTGGTCCTAAAGCTGATCGTCCTAAAATGATCAATACCCATTGGGGTGGTGTTACAGAGGATAATTCTTTTGGTACACACGAGTTCCTTAATTTGTGTGAAGTTCTGGGAACCGAACCCTACATTTGTGGAAATATGGGTAGTGGATCGGTTGAGGAAATGTCGAAATGGGTAGAGTATATGACCTTTGATGGTGAGAGTCCTATGGCCAATCTTCGCAAGAAAAATGGTCGTGAGAAACCATGGAAAGTTGAACTTTTTGGAGTGGGAAATGAAAACTGGGGATGTGGTGGTAATATGACGCCCGAGGGATATGCTGAGAATTACCGAAGGTATGCCACTTTCGTTCGAAATTATGGAGAAAACCGTGTGTATAAAATAGCTGGTGGTGCCAATGTGGATGATTATCGATGGACAGAAGTGTTGATGAAAAATATTCCCAATCACATGATGTCTGGAATTTCATTGCACAATTATACTTTCACCCAGGGTTGGACCAATAAAGGTGATGCAACCAAATTCTCAATGGATGATTACTATAATGTAATGTTCAACGCAGACAAAATGGATGAGTTGGTAACTAAACATACAGCCATTATGGATGTGTATGATCCTCGTAAACGCATCAGTTTAGTTGTTGATGAGTGGGGTGCTTGGTATAATGTGGAACCAGGAACCAATCCAGGATTCTTATATCAACAAAATACCTTGAGAGATGCAATTCTAGCTGGTCATATTTTGAATATCTTCCATAAACATGCGGATCGAGTAAAAATTGCCAATATAGCTCAAATGGTAAATGTTTTACAGGCAATTATTTTAACCGAGGGCGAAAAAATGCTGTTGACTCCTACCTATCATATTTTCAATATGTACAAGGTGCACCAAGATGCAACGATGTTGCCCATAGATGTTCAATCTCCTGAAATTTCACAGGGATGGAGAAAACTTAAATCAGTTTCAGTTTCTGCCTCAAAAGATAAAAATGGGGTTATCCATGTTTCTTTGGTAAACATCAATCCAGATAATGATGTAGAAATAAGTTGCGACCTTCGTGGTACTGTAAATTCAAAAATTGATTACGGCCAAATCATCACTGGTTCTGAAGTAGGTTCATACAATACATTCGACAAACCGAATAATGTGGTATTGGCTGATTTTAAAGGTGCATCACTTAAGGGTGGAGTTCTAAAACTCAAGCTTCCTGCAAAATCAATCGTTACCATTGCTGTGAAGTAAGCTGCATGCTTCAAGCTTCATGCTTCAAGCTTCAAGCAACAGGCAAATACAGCTTCAGTCTTCAAGCAAATACAAATACAGCTCCAGGCCTCAAGCAGCAAGAGCTGTGTTTTGGAATTTAAATTAACAAATGATTTATGAAATTCTATCTTTTTATCATTAGTCTATTCATTTCTTGGTTGAATTTGACTGCAGTGGAATTTCCTGCAAAAAGGGAAAATCCTTGGCAAGACGATTATTCTGAAATTGCTTCTATCAAAAACTTCAAAGAATGGGGTACCTACAATGTGCACGACCCTGCTGTGATGAAAGTAGGGGATACTTATTATATGTATTCTACAGATGCAATTTATCGAAATCGTAGACGAGATGAGGACGATAAAAAGATTAAAGAAGGCAATATTCAGGTTCGTTCATCCAAAGATTTAGTACATTGGGAATTTGAAGGGTGGGCTTTTGATTCAATTCCTTCTCAGGCCAGAAAGTGGGTTTTGGATCATGCTGATGGGAAAGGTGCAACCAATATTTGGGCTCCATTCCCCGTGTTCTTACAATCTAGTGATACGTTTAGATTGTATTATTGTGTTTCTGCCTTTGGACTGCAAACATCCTACATAGGACTCGCAGAATCTAACAATCCCTTGGGTCCTTGGACCGATAAGGGCTGTGTGGTGAAAACCCAAAAAGGTGATAAAATGAATGCCATTGACCCTTCTGTAATCACCGACAAGAATGGAAGAATGTGGATGCACTATGGGTCTTATTTCGGTGGTTTGTATGTCGTTGAATTGGATGCTACTACAGGTTTTACAAAAGTCAAGGATGACCAAGGACATTTGGTTGCCCGTCGTGAAAATTATCGTCGTGACAATCTGGAAGCACCTGAAATCATGTATAATCCCCTAACAAAATATTATTATCTTTTCGTATCCTATGAACCACTAATGACAACCTATAATATTCGGGTGGGAAGATCGAAAAAGGCTGATGGTCCGTTTTATGACTTTTTTGGAAAGGAATTAAAAGACACAACGAATAATTATCCACTATTGACATATCCCTATAAATTCGAGAATCATCCTGGCTGGGCTGGAACAGGGCATTGTGGAGTGATCAACGATGGAAACGGCAAATACTTTTTGGCACATCAAGCTCGATTATCTCCCGAACATCATCTGATGGACTTGCATGTGAGGGAAATCTTTTGGACTTCAGATGCATGGCCAGTAATATCACCTCAAAGATATGCTGGAGATCGAGTTTCTAAAATTACTAAAGACCAGCTTTTGGGTGAATGGGAATTGATTTATTTGACCGAAGGTCCTATCGAAAGAGGTTTGGAGTATGGTCAGATATTGTGGGGTGAGAACAAACTATTGAAGCATGAATTTAATCCTTCATTAAGAATTCAACTTACCAAGGATGGACTTTTTTCAAAAGAAGAAGCATGGAATGGGACTTGGAAATATACTTCAAATCATTTGGTGACTAATAGGATAGATTTCAACTTGAGCAACAACAAATTCGAGAATCTAATCGTATTTGTAGGCCAAGATTGGGAAAACCAGCAACAAACTTTGCTGATTACAGGTTTGGATAAGAACGGCCGTACTGTTTGGGGAAAGAAAGTTAAGTAAGCCACTAGTATCATGCCACAAGCATCATGACCCATGCCCCATGTCTAGAGCCTGAAGCATTATTTGTATTGGCCTGAAGCCTGCAGCCTGCAGCTGTATTTTGAATTAGCTTGTAGCCTGCAGCCTGCAGCATTCGTATTCACAGGCTATAGTTAGTAACTATTCTCACTGCACAGAATTACATTAAAAGGGATAAAAATCTATTTAACAGATAGTATTTTATCTCTTTTTTTGTTGCGTTAAAAATTACAAAACTAAAATCTAATTTTAAAATCACAAAAATGAAAACAATTTCCAAATTTTTACTTGGATTGGGTGCTCTAGCACTCACTTTAAACACCCATGCAGGCGTAGACCCAACTACTGCTTGGTTCAATGGTGAAACCTTTGAGGCTGATACTGTATTGACAGATCTTACTGTAGCTGGAGCTTCACCATTCTCAGGATGGACTAAAAATGCTGGCGGTGTATATATACAAAGTGGCACAACATTTACTTATAGTGCACTAGCCGCTAGTAAATTTCTAGGATTCTCCATTAATAAAACTGCGACTCTTACCGAGGTGTCTGCAAGTGGTGGGAGATTTTTTTATAAAACATTTCCTACTGCATTGAATGGTTTGGTTTATGGTAAAATGGCTTTTTTTACATCAACTGGTGGTAGTTCATATTCTCCATATCAAGGTACTGATTATCAATTGAGAGATGCTTCTGGAAATATAGTCTTTGAATTTGGAGGAATGGCCGCAACATCAAATGCATTATTTATGACTGGGGTTTCCAATGCGACAATGGCTTTGGGTGCACGTTCAAAATGGGCTGATGTGGAGTTTGTGTTGGATATAACCAATCAGAAAATGGTAAAAGCTTCAATGTCATACAATGGAACAACTAAAACCTATAGAAATATTCCTTTGTTGTTCAATACTGCAATTACACAATTTTATGTATCTGGTAACAGAGGTTATGTTGCAGGTGCTATTGACAATGCAACTTTAGGTACCTTGGTAGCTGATGCTATTTCAAATATCAATGGTGAAGCTAGTTTGCAAACATTGAGCGGGGAAACTGTAAGTCAAAATATTACAGTAGACCTTAATGCTTCAGCTATGGATACAACTTTGGTTTTATCTAAAACCGATGCTGATATTGTATGGTCTGTGTCTGATTGGGGTGCTTTGGGAAGTGCTGATCAAGCTTTGGTTAGTTTAACTCGAAGTGCTGATGATACAAAATCCGCTGCTTTGGCTGTTGGGGCTATTTCAGGGGATGCTACGATTACGGTGCAAGCTGTTTTTGGTAATTCAACTCTTACCAAGCAAGTGTTACTTAAATCGGTTTCTGTGGATGGTTTGAAAGCTACATTGACTGAAAAGGCGAATGCAGGTAAAGATTTAGTAGCTGCAGTGACTGATGTGAATCCTCACATAACTTCTGAAAAAGCGAAACTGAATACGGTAATTACTACTTCTGAGGCTTTGGTTGCTTCTGCTTCTTCCACGATTGATGATATTACTTTAGGTTTGTCAAATCAAGAAACTGCAAATGCAGCTTTTTCTACTGCAATAGCTCCTTACAATACTTTTGTTGCTTCAATTGCTACAGTTCAAGGTACACATGATGCCGAAGTTCGCACAGCTGCATTCTTCACTGCAATTAAAGCTACTCTTCAATCTGCAATCGATGCTGCTGTTGCTGCAAAAGCTACCGTAGTTGATGCTGACGCCATAGCTGCTGCTCAAACAGCGGTTGTTGCTGCCGAAACTCAATTTAAAGCGGATGTTCCTGCATATGCTGCGTTGGAAACTCAAATTGCTTCTACTACATCCCGCCTAAATGTGGTGTTGCCTCGTACAGGTGACTATTTCTTGAATTTTGATGTGACTGCTGCAAATTCATTGAAAACGGCTAAAGAAACTGCAGATGGAGTATTGTCTAGTGCAACTGCTGCTGTAGACTTGACTGGCTCTCAAACAACTTTGGCAAGTGCATTGACTGCCTTTAATGCAGTTCCAAGAAAACCTTCATTGACTGATAAAGTGTATAAAATTTATACTTATGGTGTAGACAACGGCGATGGAGATACAATCAAAAAAGTATTGAACGTTATTGAAAGTATGGATACTACGGGTATCGATTCCTTGAGATATGCGGCTATGGATAATGTGGCGGCTATAAATACTGAATGGAGTATTGAAACAACAGGTACTGGTACTTATATTTTTAAAAATCTTGGTACTTTAACTTATTTGAATGGTACAACCTTGTCGGTAACACAGTCTGAAATGACATTGCCAGAAAATACGAGTCAATACGGTTTGATCAATCAAGCAAATGATACTTACTTCTTCTATAGTATTGTTACATCTGGAGGTAAAGGGTTTGAGGTGGATCTTCTGGATGCAGGTACAGGTTTAGGTGTTTTCAAAACTAGCTCTTCACCTGCAATTCGTATGCGTTTTGCCTTCCAGTTCGAAGAACAAGCTCCTCCAACTGCTACCGTTCAGAATGAAGTGAAAAGCTTGAAAGCTTTTGCTTTGGATCATTCATTGGTTGTTGCCGGTTTGAAAAATGGTCAAGAGTTGACAATTTATAATGTGGGTGGATTAATGGTTAAAACTATTCGTGCCAACTCTTCTATCATGCAGTTCAATCTGCCTGCTGGAGTTTATGTGGTGAAATCAGCTGATCAAGTAATGAAAGCTGTGGTTAAATAAGACCTCAAGCTTTACTGAAATACAAAACCCTGGGAGAACTTTTCTCCTGGGGTTTTTTTTGCTCCAGGCTCCAAGCTTCATGCCTCAAGCCTGCAGCTGTATTTTGTTTTAGCCTGAAGCCTGTAGCCTGCAGCTGTATATTGTATTAGCTTGTAGCCTGCAGCCTGCAGCCTGAGGCATGCAGTCTGCAGCTGTATTCTGTATTTTCCTGAGGCCTGAGGCTTGCTGCCTGTAGCTGTATTGCTAGCTAATATATTTCGAAGGTGAACAG
>CAZZPZ010000004.1:81725-118237 GCA_964655615.1 uncultured Paludibacter sp.
TGAGGCTTGCTGCCTGTAGCTGTATTGCTAGCTAATATATTTCGAAGGTGAACAGCCAAATTCGGCTTTGAAGCATTTACTAAAGTAGAATGGATCGTTGATTCCCACCATATATGCAACTTCCGATACATTGTATTTATATGATTTTAGAAGTTCTGCAGCCTTCTGCATTTTCCGCATACGTATCAGTTCATTCGGTGTTTTTCCTGTTAAGGATTTGATTTTCTTGAAAAATAAGGTCCTACCGGTATGCATCATATTGGCAAATTCATCTACTGTGAAGTTTGCATCTGCAAAATTGTTTTCCAGTATTTCTTCTACTTCTTTCAGAAAACTGAGGTCTCGATGCAAAATGCCATCATTTTCCACACCAAGGGTGCTTTCTTCATTGTCTTCATCAACGTCATTAACAATGAAAGAGGTATAGTGCTTGTGTACTTTTTCTCGTTTTTCCAGAAGTTTATTGATTTGCAACATCAAATGCTTCATGCTGAAAGGCTTGGTGATGTAGGCGTCAGCACCAGCTTCTATGCCTTCTGAATGGTGATCGTCCGATTGATAGGCTGTCAATAAAATGACTGGTATGTGGCAGGTCTCAAAATCTTCTTTCAATTTTCGAGTCAATTCAAATCCATTCATTCCTGGCATCATTACATCACAAATAATAAGATCTGGATCAGATTCTATACTCTTTTGTATCCCAACTGTACCATCATCTGCTGTCATAACATCAAAATGTGGATTCAGTTTGTCATTAAGAAATTCACGTATATCATCATTGTCATCGATAACCAAAATCTTGAATTTTTTTCCAGCTACAGGTACAATTGGTATTAAATCTAGTAGTGGCTCACTTTTGCTGTCGTTTATAAACTCAGAGATCTTTAAGGTTTCGAAAGTATTACTTTGATTAGTTTCTTCTTCTTTGGTTATAAAATCGGATTCATCATAAATGTTTTTATCCAAAGAAAATTCCAATTTAAAAATTGAACCTCCTTCTTCATTTGCTTCATAGCTTACATTTCCTTTATGCAATGCTGTGAATTCTTTTACCAGCGATAAACCAATCCCTGTGCCTGACTCAGAGAAATTGATTTGCATAAATCTGCTGAATAACTGATTCTGTTTTTCTGTTGGAATTCCAATTCCTGTGTCAATTACTCGAATCTTTAATTGATTCAGTTTTTTGTCTGTATCCAGATATAAGGTGATTTTTCCTCCTCTTGGAGTAAATTTAAAAGCATTGGAAAGTAAATTGAAAATGATTTTATCTATCTTGTTACGGTCAAAATAAATGGGAATTGAATTTAATTTACTTCTAAACTGATAATCAATATTTGTCTTTAAAGCGACATTTTCGAAACTGTCAAAAATTTCTTTTAAGAATGGAACAGCATCTGTATAAGCTAAGTGTAAACTTTGTTTGTTGTTTTGCAATTTTCTGAATTCCAATAATTGATCTATCAAGCGCATTAAATGATTGGTGTTCTTGTCTATGTCATCAACGACTTTTAACAAGGAATCACTCATTTTGCTTTTTAATTCTGATAGGGTTTCTACACTCCCTTTTATCAAGGTAAGTGGGGTTCGAAATTCATGACTAATATTGGTAAAGAATCGCAATTTATAATCGGAAAGTTGTCGTTCTAATTTTACCGATTGATTTAATTGATAAAATTTGTAAATAATTCGATAAGCAAAGAAGAATAAGGTCAATACCAATAAAAAGTAAATGAAATAAGCAATCCCGGACTTCCAAAAGGGTGGTTTGATGTTGATCTTTATGGATGTAATGTGTTCATCCCATTCTCCATCCGAATTTATGGTTCGAACTTTAAATTCATAATTGCCTGGAGGTACATTCCTGTATGTGGCTCTATTGTTAGAAGAGGCAATATTCCATCTACTCTCGTAATTTTCCAAGATGTACATAAACTGGTTTCCGCGAGGATCTACAAAATCCAAGGTGGAAAAGTCAATGTGAAATACCTGATCTGAATATTTCAAGTAGATCTTTTCTGCATAGGCCATAGCCATACTCAGTGGTGAGTTTTTACCTCCTACACTGGCTTCTTGATCGTAAATGCTCAAACCTGTAAGTATAACCTTGTTTGATGTTCTTGAATTCAAAAGATCTTTTGGTTGAAAAGCATAAAAGCCATTGAGTGAACCAAACAACATCGTTCCATTGCTGGTTAGTGTGGAAGCTGTTTCTGTAAAAACGTTGGAAGAAAAATCTTCTGAAAGTTTAAAATATTGAAAAGTCTTGTTGTTGGGATTGTATTTGTGTAAACCACTTTCGGTACTTACCCACAGATTACCTTGTTTGCCTTCCTGTATAGACATAATATTGTCGCTCGCTGAACCTTGAGGATTATGAATGATTTCGAATAAACCATTCCCATCTTTACCTTCTCCCAGATAAATCGCTAGTCCTGAACCTGAAGTGGCAAGCCATATTTGTTTTTTACTGTCTTCAAAAATATATCTTACTTCAGTGTTGCTGATTGATTGACTGTTGTCGGGGTCATAAAAATATTGTGTGTAGGACAATCGGTCTTTAATTATTTCATCGGGTCTGAAGCGTATAAGATTGTTGTTCGTTGAGGCCCATATCTGACCTTGGCTGTCGTGGAATAGATATCTTACAGTTTCCATCCACACATCTTCATTAATAAAATAACTGAAGCTATTGGGGTTTGTTTTGTCATTCAATAAACATACACCACCTCCCCAGGTAGCAACCCATATCCTGTTTTTCTTGTCTTTTGCCAGCGAAAAAATATTGTCATTACTCAAACTTCCAATCGTTTCGGTATGTGCAAACTTCTGATGCTTTTCATAATTGCCTTGAGGCAATTTAAGTAGTCCATCCCCGCGAGTTCCTAACCAAATATCACCATTTTCTTCTTCCAATATCGAGAATACATTGTGCTTGTTGCTGAACACGACAGTTCTAGATACAAAATCCTTTGAATATTTGAATAAATCACCATTTTTAGTTGCAACCCAGATGTTTTTATTCTTGTCTTCGAATAAGACCCTGACTATATTTCCATTTCTGTTTAACTGATATGGGTCAGTGTAAATATGCTTGACATTGTTGTTGCTAAACGAAAGCTTGTTAACCCCCAGATTCTCTGAAGCTGCCCAAATATTTCCATCCTTATCTGTCAACATGGATAAAATATAATTGGAATTTAATCCGTCATTTCCTGAACTGTAATTGTAATTCTGAATGTTACCACTCGAAATGTTGTATTTGAAAATCCCATTACCATAGGTCGAAATCCAAATATTCCCAGCTTTGTCTGATTTATAAACAAATCTTTCTTGATCTGAAAGTTTGAGTATGTGTTGAGGTAATAATTGTATCTGTACGATTTTCAAGTTGTCCGAACTTATTCTCCAAGCGTAACCAGAATGATTCGATATCCATGCGCCTCCATTACCATCGCTGCTGATTACTAAATCGCGACTCATACTCTTATTGAATTCACCTTCCAAAAGTGTTGCTTTGTTCGTTTTGGAAGAATAAATATAAAATCCTTTGTTTTGAATTGCAAAAATAAAACTGTGATTGTTTAATTGAAGGCTCTTAACAAGTGGTCCTTGTATTGTCAATACACTAACAAATCGGTTACCATTGCTGAAATTAAGTATTTCGCCTCTGGAGCTTATGAGATAAAGTTGGGAATTTAATTCAAATATATTTCGAATTGTTTTCTCTGAAACAGTTTTAACTGATATATCATCCCTTTCAAAAACTACCCTGGCAACTCCAGCCTCTGTGGCTATCCAAATGTTACCTTGATTATCTTCTATGATTTTGTTTACATTGTTCGAAGGTAATCTATAATCCGTTGAACTAGTGTGAAAATGTGTTTTGTGTAATTTGTTGTCTTCGAAACTAAAGAGTGAACAACCGTTTTCGGAACTGCTCAGCCAAACTCTTCCTTTCGAATCTTCAAAGAACTGATTGTGTTTTACTAAGGATTCTTCTTTCGTTTCGTATAATTTTACAAATCGCTCGTGTTTTTGGTCATAACAATGAAAAATGTCGTTGTAGGTGCGGATCCAGATTTGATTCCGACTATCTTGAAAAATATCTCGGATTTTCCCATTGGATAAATTGTTGTAATCGTTGAAATCGGGTAAAATACTTTTGATTTTACTGCCATCGTATCGATTCAAACCATTCAAAGTGCCAAACCATATATAACCTGTCTGATCTTGCAACATACATCTGACTGTATTGTGGGAAAGACCTTGAAGAGAGGTGATTTTTTCAATATTAGTATTGCTTTGTGCGAGAAATTGGACAAAAAAGGAAAGCAAGACAATAAAAGTGAATTTTCTATGACTCATGACTTTGGTTTTTGCAAATATATGGATTTTCCTTTTTTTAGGGATGATTTTTATTCTGTGTTTTTTGATTTATATCCATTTGAATGAAATTCGTTAATTCCGTACTTTTTTCCATTGAAAAGTCCAATGACTTTGTTTTATTTTGTAATTGTATAAATCTTTTACCAATAATGAATACAAAAAGACTCTTAACTGGAGCTACCTTCGCTTTGATAATCCTATTCAATCTGGGTGTGCGTGCACAAACTGCTACTTTTAAATCACAGACTCAGATAATTGATTTGTCTGGAAAATGGGATTTTGATCTTGACCAGAACAATGTTGGGCTTTCTGAAGAATGGATGAATAAATCTTTGAAAGACAATTTCCAACTTCCAGGATCTAATGTCGAAAATCTTAAAGGTTTCGATATATCTTTAAATACAAAATTTACAGGTAGTATCTACGATAGTTCTTGGTATTATAATCCCCGATTGGAGAAATACCGTAGAGCAGACAATATCAAAGTGCCTTTTTGGCTAACCCATAACAAATATTATCAAGGTGCTGCCTGGTATTCCAGAACCATTGAGGTTCCGCAAAATTGGAAAGGTCAGTTGATTCGTCTGTTTCTTGAACATCCACACTATCAGACTACTGTTTGGGTAGATGGTGTTATGGTAGGGAAAGCTAATTCATTAAATTCTCCTCATGTATTTGATTTGACCAAGTGTATACAAGTTGGTAAAAAACAAAAACTTAGCATCCGTGTAGATAATACCTTGAAAAATCTGGATGTGGGTGCCAACTCGCATTCAGTTACAGATCATACACAAGGCAACTGGAATGGGATCGTGGGTAAAATCGAATTGCAAGCTTTTCCAAAAGTCAATATACAACATATTGCAGTTTTTCCGAATATTCACAATAAAAGTGCTTTGGTTAAAATAAAGGTTGAAAATAAAACAGCTAAGGATTTTGATTCAAAACTGATTCTAACTGCCAGAAGTTTTAATTGCTTGGAACCTGACACTTTAAAGTCGATAGTTTTGCCTATTCAAATCAGTGCGAAAGATACTTTGAAGGAGTTTGAAATCCTATATCCTTTGGGTGATCAAATGAAACTCTGGGATGAGTTTACTCCTTCCTTGTATAATTTAAGTGCTAAATTGTCCTTCAACTCAAAAGGAAATCAGTTTGAAAAATCGATTGATTTTGGAATGAGGGAAATAAGTATAGAAGGTAAATGGATATTGGTAAATGGTAGGAAAGTTCAATTAAGAGGCACAGTAGAAAATGCTGCTTTCCCAATTACGGGTTATCCACCTACTGATGTGGCTTCATGGGAAAGGGTATTTCGAATTTGTAAATCCTGGGGATTGAATCATATGCGTTTTCACTCCTTTTCACCAACAGAAGCTTGTTTTATTGCTGCTGATAAAGTTGGAATTTATCTTCAACCGGAGGGTCCAAGTTGGCCAAATCATAGTACTCAATTGGGTAGAGGATATGCTATTGATACTTATTTGATGGAGGAGACCAAACGAATGACTGAATTTTATGGCAGTCATCCTTCTTTTGCAATGTTGGCATCAGGCAATGAGCCTCGTGGACCATGGGTGCCATGGGTAAGCAAATTTGTGGATTATTGGAAAGCGACAGATTCTCGCCGTATTTATACTGGAGCATCTGTCGGAGGTAGTTGGGCCTGGCAACCGAAGAATATGTATCATGTGAAAGCAGGTGCAAGAGATCTTAATTGGACTGGTTCTCGTCCTGAGAGTCATTCGGATTTTACACGCCAAATCGATACGATTAAACAGCCATTTGTATCTCACGAATCTGGTCAATGGTGTGTTTTCCCAAATTTTGACGAAATTAAAAAATATACAGGTGTCACTCGAGCTAAAAACTTTGAGTTGTTCAGGGAGGATTTTTATGATAATGATTTGGGTGGTCGTGAACACGAATTCCTTATGGCTTCTGGTAAATTACAAGCTTTATGTTACAAGCATGTAATTGAGAAACACTTGCGAACTCCTGATTATGCTGGTTATCAATTGCTGAGTTTAAATGATTTTCCTGGACAAGGTACTGCCTTGGTTGGTGTTTTGGATGTTTTCTGGGACGAGAAAGGCTATGTGACTGCACCGGAATTTCGGAAATTCAATGGTTCTGTGGTGCCTTTGGCCGAACTTGATAAGTTTGTGTTTAGAAACAATGAATCTCTTATTGCGGGTGTGTCCATCTCTCAATTTGGGAAAGAAGATCTTCTAAATCAAGAAGTTGTTTGTAGAATTAAAGATGCATATGGATTGACAGTTTATGAGCAATCTTTAGGAAAGTTTGATTTAAAAATAGGACAAAATTTTGAATTGGATAAATTTAGTTTTAACCTGAATGTTATTGATAAATCAGCTAAGTTAAAATTGGAAATATCCCTGCCAGGTACTGAATATTTGAATGATTGGGATTTCTGGGTATATCCAGTTCTGAAAACGACTCCATCGACAGATGGAATTTATATTGCAGACAGCTTAGATGCCAAAGCTAAAGGCATACTGGCAGCAGGAGGAAAGGTGCTTTTGTTGGCTGCAGGAAAAATTAAATATGGACAAGATGTGGTACAATATTATCAGCCGGCTTTTTGGAATACTTCGTGGTTTAAAATGCGTCCACCACATACTACCGGAGTATCGATCAATAATTACCATCCAGTGTTTAAGGATTTTGTTACAGATAACTGGTCCAATCTAAACTGGTGGGAGTTAGTGAATCGTGCTCAAGTCATGTTGTTGACTAACTTCCCCAAAGGATATGTACCTATAGTTCAACCTATAGATACTTGGTTTATCAATCGTAAATTAGGTATGCTTGTTGAAGCTGAAGTGGGTGGCGGTCATTTGCTGATGACTACAATTGATTTGAAATCCAATTTGAAAGATAGACCTGTGGCTGAAAGTTTGTACGCTTCTGTTATCAATTATATGCAATCTAAAGCGTTTAAACCAGAATTGAAACTTGAATTGGCTGTAATTGAAGAACTCTTCGAGAGAGAGTCCTTGCCCTGGAATGCTTTCTCTAGTGCTAGTCCTGACGAACTTCGCGATGGCAGTAAGCAAAAAAAGCGATAATATATTTGGCCACAAGCTCCAAGCTCCAAGCCTCAAGCTCCAAGCCTAAAGTTTTGTATTTGCCTGTAGCCTGAAGCCTGAAGCCTGTTGCCTGAAGCCTGAAACCTGCTGCCTGAAGCTTGCTGCTATTTGCCTCTCGCAAGCTCCGATACTTTGAAATTACTGAATTCTGAAGATCTTGATCCCATTAAGCGAATCCCTATTTTGCCCTTTGAAAGAGCAGGGTAGGGGTTTTCATTCCAGGTGAAGAATTTAGTCTCTGCATCACCACTCACTTTCAGAATCAGTGTGGATGATTCTGGTTTTGGTTTGTCTGCATTTTGCAGGAAAATAAGTTCAATGTGATAATTTACTTCTGGTTTGAAAACAGAACTTTTAAAATAATCAGGATTAAGTTCGGTGTTGTTCAAACCATTACCAGCCAGAGGCATGTATCTTCTTACACGGATATAGTCGGATTCTGGATCGGTGTTGTTGTTTTCAAAAGCTGCAAAACTCAGATGTAGGGCATTCATTCCATTGAAGTATTTATTCATGGCTGGTATAGATCGTAGATTTTTCCATGTTGCTATGTCTTCCTTGTATGGTTCTATGCCACTTCCAGAGGCTAATAAGTAAAGTATATTTACATATTTGGTTGCTGAATCCTTACGTACAAAATCAAATTCTATTTTCAAACTGCCTTCAAAGTCACGATGAGTCCACAATACACTGTGATCATGGTCTGAAGCTGGTATAGATCCTGCCCTAAACTCCAATTTTCCATTTCCTGATTTTAGACTTGCTTTTTCTCCATCAAGAAACCATAAATTCTTCCAATCAGAGCTGAAGTTGTCTTCAAAACTTTGGTTCCAGTTCAAATTTGAGTGTTCGTTAAATTCTTTTTCTTGCGAATTCATCGGTAAGAATTTGTCTGAAAATTGTAAAAAATAAATGGCATTTAATCCCCATTGTGCTGTAGAATTAGTGCTAATTCTTTTTGCTTCATGAATGGGTCTGATAAATTCAGGACCTTCTATTAATTCTGTTTTATAGATGTCTCTGGCTGAGTTCCCCCTGCGTTCATTAATAAATTCCCTCCAAGCTCTTTTCATCAACAGGCTGTCATTCAAATTCTGAGCTGCAAAAGCGGTCAAACGAGGTATCCTAAAGGGAGTATCCCCCCAGTCTTTTTTATCAGCCTCCCTTTGTGGGTCATCTTGTGGCATATTGTAGTATTTAGCATACTCTGTGTAGGTTTTTTTGAATTCTGGAATGTCTAAATGATTGAACATCTCATCAATAAATTCAAAACCTCCCATTAGTGTTGCTAAATGGTTGCGGTGTGTTCGTTCTTGGTCTCCACTCAAATTGAATTTTCCTGTGGATGGGTCGTATCCTAAACCAAGTGGACCACTATATAAATTGTTTGGAAGAGCACAAAGTGAATTTAATCCAGCCATTATTTTATTCTCCCATTGTTTGTCTTGTGTTCTTTCCAATGCTGTGAGCCAATTCCCAGCCAATGCTACCCAATCGGGTCCCCATCGTAAACGTGCGGGTGCATCGTAAGGAAATTCAGATTTTGGTTGGGCATTTCTCAATGGGTCAAGTTTTGCAGCTGCTTGTTCTGCATCTATGGTTTCATCCATCAGATCGCCTGTTCGTTCATCTGCAGTGAGATAATAATAGGGCCTTTTCCACCATGCTTGACCAATTCGGGCTTCTTTAGCACCACATCCCCAGTGGGATACATTGTGTCTACTGCCCAATCCTTTCATTTTTCCTAAATGATATACGTCTACTTCTGATGTATGTCTTGTCATTGCTTCTGCCAATTTAAAAGCAGTTGGATCTCCAGTTCTGATAAAACTCAACCACAACCAAAGGTTAGGTGCCAATTCTGTATTATCCCAGGCGTATCCTCCAATATCATATCTCCATCCATGTCTGTATTCATCGGAGGTATGCATCACGTCTCCATAATTCCAGAATCCATACCATTGATGTTCATCAACAGACTGATTGTAATAGTCGATTGAGTTTTGTAATTGGGTTTCTATCCTTTTCTCGGTAGGATTCATCTGGTTTTCCTTTGCTTTTCTAGGTGTCCAGCCTGCAAAAGCTTGTGCTTGATGGTAATAGCTTGGTGTACAGATCAAAAGTTGAGTTTCACTTCCTTTTTGAGCCATGGTTGCTGTTTCCATTTTAGATGGCAATGTGTCACATAGTGTTAAAGTAAGTTCGCTTGTCCTGGATATACCATAGGGCGTACTTAGTCCTTCTTCTATATCTTCATAAGTTGTCAATAAGCCATGTTCTTCCACATCGTAATGCCTTAGATCCATAGCTTGGGCATCGGGTGACCATAACCATGCATAAATGCGTGCTTCAGAACTTCTGGCTCCAGTGATTTCCAATGATGCGGGGTAAGATTGCCAGAAGTTTTTCACAGACAAGCTAATTCCTCCGCTGACATCACCCACAAAAGCGAGACCGTTGCTGCGGTTTCCTGCATTGGAATATAGCCATGAACTATTTGGATTCGTTCGTTTACTGATAGTGAATCCATTGGCTTGAGTTTGTACCAATTTGAAATCATTCCACTCGGCTAATTTCTGTATGTGTGTGAAAGCTTCCTGGTCATCAGATTTGATTTCTGGTACTCTTTGTCCTGCCATTTGCATCTGAGAAATGTTTCTATCGCCTTGGTAGGTAAACGGATAACGAGTAACTATTGGTTTTACAGGCTCACTCCACAATCCCAATCCTTCCCCTGCAAATCGAATATGTCTGTTGTATGTCTTTTCTCTGAATGGTACAGCAAAACTGATTCCCAAGGATTGAATGAAATCTTTGTTTTGATCTCCATTATAAACAAAGCTATGGACGATTTTAATTTCTTCAGAGTTTTGGTAGAAATAGAGTCTTAAATTAAATGGCAAAAGTTCTTTTTTGCCATTCTGACTTAGATGTGTGCCTTCAAATTTTAAAACCGTACGGATAGGGCCATTTTGTTCTACCGTTACTTTTGAAATCCGACCTGTAAATTCTTCTATTCTTGAACTTTTGTTTTTGTGTTGAATTAAACTCATATTCAACATCCCTTTATTGGCTACAATTTTATCTTTTATGCTTAGATTCTCGATAAAAATATCCCCTTTTTTATTGACAATACATGTGATTTTACCATTGCCAATCTTGATTTGGTTGTCGTTTTCATCGATAACTATTTTTCCTTGAGTGGAGTTTTGATTCACTTGTGACAAAGTGAACTTAGTGTTTGGTAGGTTAGCGGCAGCAAATCCCATCCACTTGACAGATCCGTCATTCCAAAAAGCCAATGGCCATTGTTGCAATGCTGTGTTTATTCCTTTTTCTGTGCTTAGCTGGAATTTCTGTTCTTTTTTTATTTGACCTTTAGCAAAGGGTACCCCCCAACTTATATTGCTCGCATTGGTTCTTGGATTGTTTAGAAAAGACAACTCTATATCTTTGGTAATCTGTCCTTCGAAGTTCTCTAAAATGTATTTGCTCTCTGAAATGCTATCTGCACTAACACCGTTCAATTTGATGTCTCGTATGGGTAGTTCTTTTTCACCCAAAATACGTGCAATGAATTTTACTTGTCCTGATTTTACATTGTCTAGATAAATGCCTTGAATGGGTGTTAACTTCGGTTCAATAGTTGGTACCAGATTCTTCCATTGGTAAAGTACATTTGTTTCTATGCCAAGTATTCCTAAGTCAATTTTTCCTGATTTTACGTCTCTGAAATGAATGTTTTTGACATATCCTCCACGTCTTTCATTTGTTTTGATAAAAAGTAAATGATAGAGTTTGGCTCCTTCCAATACTTCACAATCATGTACAAATACATTTTCCACACCACCAGATAGTTCACTTCCCACTGCTACGAGTTGGTGTCCATTCTTCACTGTTACATTTCGAATTACCAAATTCTTTGTAGGCATGTTCAATCTCCATGCATCCTGATTCCGTCCCGATTTGATTGCAATTGCATCGTCTCCTTGATCCAGGTAACAGTTTTCAATCAACATGTTCTGTGACATCTCTGGATCAATCCCATCGTTGTTGTGTCCGTGAGCATATATATTCAGGTTCCGGAGTACTATGTCTTTTGACATATAGGTGTGGACGGTCCAGAAAGGACTGTTTGTGATCTTAATGCCATCCATTAATACATTTGTACAGCGGTTGAATTGCACGAACTGAGGTCTGAAATTGGCGGAATCATTGATCATGTATCTTTCCTCTACGGGTTTGTAATAGGACGCCTTCATGTACAATTGCTTCAGGTTGTTCATATGTCCCGAAGGTCGGCCTGCCCATTTCTTCCAGGTTTCCATTTTTGCTTTTATTTCGCCTTCTCCAGTGATGGCTACATTGGAGCAATTGTATGCATAGATAAGTGGGGAATAGTTGTAACATTCCATGCCTTCCCAAGTGGAGTGTACGGCTGGCAAATAATCCTTGGGGTCCTCTGAAAACAATAATACAGCACCCTTTTCTAAATGAAGATTTACATAACTTTTGAAATGAATTTTCCCTGTAAGCCATTGGCCTTCTGGTATGAGGACTGTACCTCCACCTGTTGAGTTTGCTTTTTCAATTGCTTTGTGAATGGCATTGGAAATTTTCGCTTTATCGCCCTTGATTGCTCCGAAATCTATAATATTGAACACAGGAGCATTGCTAAAATCGGGAATTACAATGGCGGGCATCTCAAAGGGTGCCTCTACTTTAATACTTTTATGATTTAGACCAAAAATATAATTGGCCATAATCAAGATTACAAGTAGGTTGCTAATTCTTTTGTTTTTCATATGTTTCAATCAGTTCGTGTTCTTTTAAATAGATATTGAAATTATTCGATAAAATCGAAGCTTTGTTTTATTGTTTGATTATTTTCTGAAAATTGGATGTACCATCTGAATTTTCAAATTTAATAAAATATACACCAGCGTTCAATTCACCCATTTCCAAAGTAGTATCGAAATTGACAGTGTTTTCTACTAATGTCTTACCCGTAAGATCAACAATTTTATATTTGCTCGACATTCCCTCTGGTAAATCTAAGTGTAAATATTCACTAAAAGGGTTGGGATGTACTTTGGGTTGAGTATTGCCATTCACAGCCTTTAGAGAAGTATATAATTTCACCTTAAGTATACCTGAGGATGTAAAATCAGCTAAGTCCCATTCAAGTCCATCTCCAGGGATTGCTGGTACAATCTCTGATGGTGTTCCTAGAACTTTCCCTTCTATGATTTTAAAACTATCACCTGCTGATAATATAGTATCGTTTGTGAAGTTAATTTGAAGGATACCATTCATATTCAATGTGCCATTGGTGATAATCTGATCGCTTGAATTGTTGGTTTTGTCAATGTCAATGTTGAGTGTTGCTCCTGGTAAAACATAGATATCGTTGTTGATGGTCAATGTGCCAAGCCCATTCCCAGGTGATAGACTGCCCGATTCGTAGACGAATATTTTACCACTTATGATTCCATTACCTGCCAAAGTTGCTCCCTGATTCACATCTACATCACCACTCCCCAAACCGCTGCCCGCTGTGTTATTTACCATTAATGTTCCTTCATTTACTTTTGTTCCGCCCGAATAAGTGTTTGCATTGGTAAGTGTCCATGTGCCACTTCCTACTTTGTGAATTCCAGAAAAGGCCCCAGTGCCACTGTATTGATCGTCTGTAATTGTGCCATTGAAGGTTGAGTTGGCGCTTCGATGACCAATTTGCCAGATAATAGCGCATGGTCCTGATCCGCCGGCACCTAAAATTGAATTTTTATACCCTGTCAAATCACCAATTGGTATAGTAATGTCTGATGTTACCCTATACATCATTTTTACATTGTTGTAAAGATTGAATTTTGTATTGGAATAGCCATTTGTATTGTATAGCAACATATATCCTCCATCAGCATCGGTAGTGACGTTGATTGTGCCGTTGAATTCGGTTAGGTCTGAAGCGAGCACATTCGATGTGAAAGGTGTGAAGTAATTCAAAGTTCCTTTTCCTGACAGACTACCCATAATTTGTGAGTTTCCATCGACATTCAAGGTGCCAACATTGCCGGCAGGGACATTCAAATTCCAATTTGAAGTGTTGTTAGTTGTTGTGCTGTTGAGCATAGTAAGTGTACCTCCTCTGAAGATAATAGAGTCGGAACTGCTGAATGCATTGGTATTCATTGCATCTGTGGGTAGAACGATTGTTCCTCCTTTGATGATGGTATTTCCTGAGTATGTATTGATACTGTTCATGGTTAATTTTCCAGATCCTTCTTTGGTAAGTGAACCTGTGCCAGAGAATTTGCCCACCATTGAAAAATCTGCTGAGGCAGTATTGATTGAAATGCTGCCGCCAAATTCACCCAAACTAATGTTGCGGTTTGAAGAGTGTGAGCCGCTAGTTAAACTCAATTTTCCACCATTTAGAACTAAATTGGCTGCATCTGCACTCGCTGATCCAATTGCTGAAGCAACTCCGCCATCGGTTAATTTTGGAATTTCCAAAGTTCCTCCATTGACTGTCGTTTTACCTGTGTAGCTGTTAGTGTTGGTAATGGTTGTTTTGCCTGTTCCGTCTTTAATCAATTTTCCTGTGCCAGTGATTGATCCAGATCCACTCATTGTGTAATCCAAGTTGTTATCAAATAAAACAGTGGCTGGAGAAACACTTTCGGTGATGGATATTGTTTTCAAAAGTGATTCATCATTGAAAAGAACAGAGTCATTCGATGTGAAAGTGTCGTTGGAATCGTCAATTTTCCAATTTGATGTTTTACCATTGTCCCAAACTCCATCTATATTTCCATTCCACACCAGATAAGCTGGTTGACTAACAATCAAATTAATGTTATTCTCTTCTTTTTTGAATGAATATCCTAAGTAGGTTGGAACTCCAATTACCTTTAGTTTGGTAATATCTCCTGTAATTTCACCTCCACATTGGAAAAGAGTGTATTTCCCAACGGGTAAGGTCCCGTTCAAAGCGCTTAAAGTTATTACAGTGTTCGTGTTTAACTTCCAATTTCCTCCTATAGAAACAGTGTCATAAGCTATTGCTTTGCCGTTTTGAATTGATATTTCAAGTTTATAGTTTACATTCCCGTTTTCCACTACATTCCCAGCGATGCCTAATCTTGCAGTTTCTCCTGTAGTTGATCCGGGACTAACAATTGTTTTGGATGAAAGGGTTAGATCTTTGCCTAATTGACCATTCCCTGAGAAAGTTACAAATGGTTGTATAAATACTGAACTGTTGTTGAGTGAGCCATTGACGCTAAAACTACCATCCCAAATTGTAGTGTTGCCTGAAAAATGATTGTTATTATTCAAAGTTAGAGAACCAGATCCGTTTTTCTTCAAATCCATAGTTCCATTTAAGGTTCCATCTCCAGATAACGTTAGGTTGTATGGTGAATTTACTTTCATTCTTTGTGGGTTCAAATTTCCAGATATAGTAATGTTTGCATTGGCAGAAGCAGTTATGTCAAACAATACTTTGGAGTTTTCGCTGTATTTTGAAGCGTTATTCGAACTGTCATTCCAGGATGTAGAAATAGAATTGTCCCAAAGAGTAGCCCCATTCATCCATCGCAATTCATTGTCATAGGCAGCAGAAACAGGTGCAGTATCCATATCATCACCTATATAAAATCCCGCATGTGGTGGTTGGTTGTAACCCGTGTTTTGCCAGGCTATAGCACTCCGATACTGAGAGTCGTGCATTAGCGTATACAACTTGTGTTCGGTAGGATAGGTTGTTGTGAAGATACGAAGCTTTTTGTTGTCTGAAGTTCGGAAAATCACTTCTTCACGCCAATCGCCCAGAATATCGGCAGAAAGATTTGGTGTTGATTTGGTGCTGTTGTTGGAACTGCAACCAGTAACAGATAACAGTGTACCCACTTTGTATTTGCTTATTGAAGTGCCATCCAATAATTCATCTTCCAAATCGCCATCCCAATAAATGCGGAAATTTACCGATGTAGAACTGGTATTGGCTACCTGTCCTTTTTTATCTCTAATATTTCGATTGGAAGAACTCCACATTTCAAAGCCGCGATTTCCTGCAATTATATTGCCCGACATTCCACGACCATTGTCAGAGCCAGTATAGTTGCCCCAGATGATTTCTCCTGTACGTGCATCATGCATTTCCTCACCATAAAGAGCACCCGTGCTTTCGTGCACTTGCCAGACTTCCAGTCCTTTACGATCTGGATCTAGATCCGACATATGCAAGGCATCACCATGTCCAAGACCAGTTGAATACAAGCAAGTGCCATTGTCATCGAAAGTAGCTGATCCGTAAATGATTTCATCTTTGCAATCAAAATCAATATCACCTACACTAAGATTGTGATTTCCTTGACCTCTGGCATTTGCACCTCTAGGTGCGTCCGAATCATAGATCCAACGTTGAGTCAATTGTCCATTTCTAAAATCCCATGCTGCTAAAACAGCTCGGGTATAATATCCCCGGCACATAACGGCACTAGGAAGTACACCGTCGAGATATGCAGAACAAGCAAGGAATCGATCGACACGATTTCCATAACTATCTCCCCATGCTGAAACCGAGCCACGACCAGGAACATAGCTCACAGTGGAGAGTTCTTCGCCAGTCAATCCGCTAAAACAGGTGAGATACTCAGGGCCACTCAAAATATATCCATTGGTTGTTCTGTAATCTGCAGCATCATTATCGAAAGCAGCCGGTCCTTTGCTTAAGTAGCTGTTATTGCCATCTTTAGTTCCTGGAGCTGTTTTGCAAATTAATTCGGCCTTGCCGTCACCATCGAAATCTTCAACCTCAAAATCGGTATAATGTGCTCCGGCTCGTATATTACGACCTAAATCGATACGCCAAAGTTTAGTTCCATCCAATTTATAACAATCTAGATATACATTCCCAGTATAGCCGGATTGTGAATTGTCTTTGGCGTTGGATGGATCCCATTTGACAAAGATTTCATATTGACCATCTCCATCTACATCACCCACGCTACAATCATTGGGGGAGTAGGTGCAGGTGCTGGCGTCAGGCATAGTCAACTCTGAAGGTACATCCATAATTACATCTAGGTATTTGTTTGCCCAAACATCTGAAGTGTTTTGTTCTCCGTTTTCTATACCATTGATTACCGTTTTGATTGTGTAAGAAGTAGAACTTGAATTGTAGTCAATATAGTTAGATGCTCCATCCAATGGTAATGGGTTAATTTTAACTCCATCGCGATAAATATTGAATTTAATATTGTCTGGGTCATAACCAAGTATTCTCCAGGATAGAAAAACTTGAGTTGAACTAGTGCGTACGGCAACCAATCCTCTGTCGAGTTTTTCCATATGACGTTGGGACTGTATTTTTCCGAGTGATAAAAGGGTAAAGAAAATGAATAGAAAAGCAATTTTTTTCATGGATGTATATGAGTTAAAAAAGGAATCTTTGATAAATTTAATATTATATGCAAAATAGGACAAATATATTGAGTTGTTACATAGAATATTGTACTTATATTTGTATGATTTCACCAAATTAAGAGTAAAATGGCCAAAAGTAGTGTTTTGAGCCATTTTGTATGAAATTCTATGTGATTGAACAATATTACAAATTTGCAGACTGCGATTATTGTACTTTTGTATCATCAATAATTTCTCTTAATAGGAAAATTAGAACAGTTACCTTTAAAATTTATTTCATGAAAAAGTCGATGAGATTTGCATTTCTGATTTTGTTAGTAGTGTCATTTTTAAATGCATGTACCGACAATGAAGAATATTACAATCGTCCTTCCTGGTTGGAACCCCCAATTTACGAAGTTCTTCAACAAAAGGGAAACTTCACAAAATACCTGCAATGCGTTGACAGTACATTGTATTCATCCGTTCTTAAAGGTGCGGGATTGTATACGGTGTTTGCACCCAACGATTCTGCATTTGATGCTTTCTTGGCAAAATACGGTTATTCTTCTGTTTCTGCAATACCATTTACCGAAATCGAAAAAATTGTAGCATATTCCATTTGTAACAGTACAACGATTTTTGATTCCATAGGGGTAAACAGAAATTTTAAATACAAAACACAATACTACGCTCTACCCTACAAAGATTCTGAATTCAATGATGAATGGGTAGTGAATCAAACCATGGCAAACGGTTGGACTACGGCATTCAATAATTATAAGTTTTTACCTTCTTTTACCAATGTATTCTTCAATTCAAGCAATCCGCCTATGACTGCTGAAGATTACAATATTTTCAATCCTAATGTTACTTTTACAGGTCGTAATATTCAAGCGGGAGAAGTGCTTCACGCTGATATAAGAGCTGAAAATGGTATTATCCATGAAGTTTCTTCTGTAAGTTTGCCTTTGGAGAATATTGCTGATGTATTGGAACGACCTGAAAACAATCTTTTCAAATCGTTGGTTGATGCCAAGGATGTGTACGGTGATTATTTGTTCCGCACTTACTTGGAGGTTACTTCTCCAACAACATTGAAAGCTTTACAAAAAATCATGCCTAAAGAGGATATCAATCGTATATTCATCAAATTTTATACAGGACTTTCCTATTCTCTTAATTTGGAGAACGTGATGGATGAAAGTAATACTTATACTCCTGAGAAATCGGGTTATACCTTGGTCCTTCCAAGTAGTGAGGCTTTGACAGATTATTTGAATACTAGAGTTTTAAAATATTATCCCAATGTACAGTCTTTGCCTGCTGAAATTATTCAAACACTGATAAATGCACATATGATTCCTTCTTTGGTTTGGCCAGCCAACTATTCACTCTCTTTGAATGGCAATGGTGATTACTTGAATGGATCAGGTAGCAATGGTAAACAGTTTGCTGAAGATAATTTCAATGGTGCAATTTTAGCAAGTAATGGATTTGTGTACAATAGGGACAAAGTGATCAATAGCCGTATTTTTGAATCGGTTTATTCCGAATTGTTCCTAAATCCAGCTCACAAATGGGCAAATATCGGTTTTGTGAATAATTTCAATAACTCCTTGCGCGAAGATTTGCAGAAATGTGTGCTTAATGGATTTATTTCAGAGAGATATACACTGTTGACTTTTGATGATGAAATGTTGAGGGAAGATGGATTTTTATACAATACTACAACCAATGTGTTTTCACATTCAGGAAGTGGTGTGAATGCAAATAGTCGTTTGGCTCGCCTTCTTCGCGAACATGTATTTGTAGGATTGCAAAACGATGAGGTGAATTCTGAAATCAGTGATTTTGCAACTACAGGTATCACTAATGAAGATAACTGGAACTTTGCAGTTACCAGTTATGGTGATCCAGTGCGTTACAAAAACAATCAAATACAAGCTGCTGGAAATATTGAAGATGAAACTTTTGTAAATCTAACTAAAGTAGAAGATGAATATTTGAACGGAACAGTATGGAAAGTTGATCAACCTTTGCAATATTCTCCTCGTATTTCAGGAGGAACTGATGACTTATGTTTTAGAGACTTGTCATTATGGGAATATCTGGATCGTGCAAGAACACAAAATTCAAATGTGAAGTTGTTTGTGGATTATGTTCAGAGATGTATCAAAACCTATCCTGACGATGCATTGAGTACGGTGTTGGATGGAATCAGTACGGAACAATTTTATACGGTGTTGATGCCAAACAATACAGCGATTCAATCTGCCATAACTGCCAAAGTACTGCCTCCAATAGATTCGGTGTCTTCGGCTTTCCCATTAGCTTTTGCTAGAGCTGCGTTCTTTATTAATTCACACTTCTTGCAAGGTAGGGTATTGGTTGATGATAATAAGAAATTTATGTATCCAGTAAACGCTGCATCACCAAATAAGGTTCTTATTCCTACATTGGCAAAAGTAAACAGTGAAAAACTAGGACTAACTAATCAAACTCTTTTAGTAGAAGTAAGTAAATCTTCTAGTGGTTTGATCAACTGGTTGCCACAAAATGTAATGCTTGGATCAAAAACCTTGGTTGAAGCAAATACCTCTGGAACCATGCGTGTTCAACGCGGTAAACCCACTGGAACTAAGTTGTTAAACAATTATCGTAGCAACCGTATCGCATGTAGAGCAATTCTTCATGAAGTAAATAACTATTTCAAATACGAATTAGCTCAATAATGATTTATAAAATACAGAATATGAAAAGTACAAGAATAATTTATATTATCATTACAATCCTGGTTCTTTCTGCAAGTAAGATTTTTGCTCAGGGTGAGAAAGTACTGGTTCGTGGTACAGTTGTTTCTGCACTCACAAAGGAGCCAATGATTGGAGTGACTGTGGTGGAAATAAATGCAGATAATCGTACTGTGGGAGGTACAGTGACCAATTTTGATGGGAATTTTGCCTTATTGGTTTCAGATAAGAAAAATAAGTTGGCCTTCAGTTATGTAGGTTACAAAAAACAGGAATTTGTTGTTGGAAACAATTCTTTCTTGAAAGTATCCATGCAAGACATGGATCAGTTGCAAGAGGTTACTGTGGTTGCTAGACAAAGACAAAGAGTTGGTTCTTTAGATATAGATGAACGTGATATTTCCATGGCAATTTCTAAATTGAGTGCTGATGAAATCGGTGAATTAAACGTTGCTTCAGTGGATGAAGCTCTTCAGGGCAGAATGGCTGGGGTTGATATTATGGCTAATACTGGTGATCCAGGTAGTGGAATGTCTATCCGTATTCGCGGAATTACTTCTATCAGCGGAAATAACCAACCGATGATTGTTGTGGATGGTATCCCTTTGGAAACTGAGGTTGGATCTGATTTCGACTTTTCAACAGCCACTGAAGAAGAATTCTCTCAATTGTTGAATGTGGCTCCTGCTGATATCAAGGATATAGTTGTATTGAAAGATGCTGCTGCTACCGCAATTTGGGGTGCAAAAGCTGCGAATGGTGTATTGCAGATTACCACACGTCGTGGTACAATTTCTCCTCCTAAAATTACTTTTGTGGCTAAAGGTAGCTGGTCTCCAACCCCTAAAGCAATTCCTACCTTGTCTGGGGATGAATATTCAAGCATGATTTTGGAGTCATATATGAATACAGGCAAACCACTTGATTTGTTGTCGGTAACTGGTAAACCATTTTCCTATGACCCTCGTGATCCTTACACTTTTTATAACTATAGAAACAATACCAATTGGGTAGATGCAGTTTCGCAAACGGGTAATTCGCAAGATTATAATATTTCAGTGCGTGGCGGTAGTTCAAAAGTTAGATATTCCTTTTCGGCAGGTTATTACAATGCTAGAGGTAATACACTAGGTACTGGTTTATCACGTATCAACACCCGTTTGAATCTAGACTATTTTGTGTCTGATAAAATTAAATTCTCGGCAGATATTGCATATACGCATTCCGATAACAGAAGAAATTTCTTGCCTAATGGGGATGAAAGAAACGATGTACGTTCACGTGCCTATACAATGATGCCCAACCAAGGAATCTATGAGTTCAACGAACTAGGTATCCAGATGCCTACCTATTTCACCCCTTTAAATGGTCCTCAAGGTTCATACCCCAATGTGTTTAATCCTATTGCCCTGGCAAATCTTGGAAATTTCAATATCAAGAGTGAAAAAATCATTCCACACTTGTTTCTTTCCATTACTCCAAATTCAACATGGCGATACACTTTCGATATTGGGTTCGACGTTGGAAACGATAGAAAAGAAAAGTTCCTTACTCAAGCTGCCACTGGTGTCAATTGGTATGATAATAGATACTTCAATGCAGCTTCAGTTTCCGAACCAGAATCTTTCGTAATTCAAACGTTCAATAAATTGTATTTTACACCACAATTGGACGAAACCAAACATCGTTTGATTGCATTGCTCGGGGTGAATACATATTCACGTGAAAGTTTCTCTTACAATGTTTCAACTGCAGGTTCGCCTTCCAACTACTTGACAGATCCAGTGAATTACTACATACAGGATAACGGATTGTCATCAGGGGTAGGTCAGCAACGTAGTATGAGTACCTATATGAATGTAAACTATACCTATTTGGATAGATATACCATTTTTGGTAATGTGGCTTTGAACGGTGATTCCCGTTTTGGTCAAAACTATAGATTTGGTGTATTTCCCGCAATCTCGGGTCGCTGGCGTGTTTCAGGTGAACCTTTGTTGAAGAAATTCAAAGGTGAGTGGTTGGATGATTTGTCTATCCGTGCTTCTTATGGTATCACTGGTAAAAGTCCGGATGCGGATTATTTGTATTTCAATAGATATAATACCTACAGTTATGGTTATTTGGGTGAATCCACTACTTATCCATCCTCTTTGGAGTTGAAACAATTGCGTTGGGAAAGATCATTACAAAGTAATTTCGGTTTGAACTTTGTTGCTTTCCAAAACAAATTGAATGTTGAATTCGATTATTATACTCGTACAACCAAAGATCAGTATAGCGACAAAACTTATATCCCTACTACTTCGGGATTCTCGACCATGGCTCTGAACTACGGAACATTGACTAATAAAGGTTTGGAGTTAAGCGTGAACGTTGTGCCAATCAAAACAAAGGATTGGAATGTAAGCGTTACCTTTAACATGGCCAGAGAACAAAATGCAGTTACTGAGCTTTCGGAATATGCCGACTTGGATAATTTCGAAGATTGGAGTTTGAATGGAAAATATATAACAAGAGTAGTAGCTGGTTTACCTCGTGGAGCATTTTATGGATATAAATACGATGGGGTGTATCTGAACAAAGAACAAACCATAGCGCTTGGTGCTGATGGAAAACAAATTATGACTACAGATGCAAATGGAAACCAAACTCCAGTGTATATGAAATTTGGTTATCCAACCATCAATTATACATTCCAACCTGGGGATGCTCGCTATGTGGATATTAACAAAGACGGACAGATCAATTATCAGGATATAGTATATTTGGGCGACTACACTCCTTTGTTCTATGGTGGTATTACACCTTCGGTGAAATGGAGAAATTGGTCTGTAAATACAGTTTTCCACTATCGTTATGGTAATGACATTGTCAATGCTGCTCGTATGTCTTTAGAGAATATGTATGGTTTCGATAATCAGGCAACTTCGGTTCTTCGTCGTTGGCACCATGAATATGAGAATCCTGCTGATGCCCCTTCGAATATTTTGCCTAGAGCCTTGCATGCACAAGGGTACAATTGGTTAGCATCCGACCGTTTTGTGGAAGATGGTTCCTTTGTCCGTTGGAAGTCTTTTACCCTTCGTTATGGTTTAGAAAAGAAATTGCTAGCTAAATTGAAAATTCAGGAAGCGTATACTTATTTCACCATGCAAAATGTGTTGCTTATTACTAATTATACCGGACAAGATCCGGAAATCTCACTAGGTAAATACCAGGATAATGCCCGTGCGCCAGTTCCTAAGAGTTTTATGCTAGGATTTAACGTAGCATTCTGATAATCTTAAATTTGAAATTCTTAAAAATGAACAAATGAAAAAATATTTTAAACATACTATAATCCTTTTGATACTCGCTTTGACTAGTTCTTGTAGCGATTGGTTGGATGTACAACCTGAAGATGGGGTAGTAAGAGAGCGCTATTGGCAAACCAAAGAGGAAGTTCGTGCTGCGGTTTTAGGCTGTTATTCTCAAATGCTTGATACTCGCCAGATGCAAGAATATTTTATCTGGGGAGAAATGAGAGCGGAAATGGCCGTTCCTGCAAGTGCTGCGAATTCAGATTTGGTAGCCCTAAACACTGGAGAAATCACATCTTCTAATATATACACTGATTGGGCTTCTTTCTACAAAGTAATCAATCAATGCAATACTGTGATAGAATTGGCTCCTCAGGTGCTTGATTTGGATGAATCTTTCACTGAAAAACAATTGAATGAATATATAGCAGAGGTAACTTGTATCCGTTCCCTAATGTACTTCTATTTAGTGCGTACTTTTAGAGATGTGCCTTATTCAGAAACTGCAAGTATTTATGACTATCAAGATTTCTCGTTACCAAAGACTGATGGAAAAGTAATCATTGATAAATTGATTGAATCTCTGGAAGCAGTCGAAAGCAATATGCCGGTTAAACATGAATATACTGATCTTGCAACTTCCGAGAACAAGGATCCCAACAAAGGTCGTTTCAATTATTACAGTTGGGCAACTTTGCTTGCAGATATAAATCTATGGAAAGGTGATTATCAAAAAAGTATTGGTTTGGCTGATAGGGTACTCGAATCAGGACAATACACCCTTGTTCCAGTAAACCGTGAGGAGGTCTTGAGTTTCAACCTTGAAACGGGTAAAGTGGATACTGTTTATGAAGCATCTCAGGGAGATGTGCTGAACATGTTCAAAACAATGTATGCCAATGGCAATAGTGTGGAAAGTATTTTGGAGTTGCAAACACCTGCAACTTATAATAATCCCTATGTAGCGATGTTTAGCGCTAACGTGTCCAACGCTATAGAAGTGAATCAAGCCAGTTTCTCCACCGAATACTTTATTTCATCAAATATTGACAGGATATGGAGAGATATTCGTACCGAAGGCATCGCTTATCAAGGAAAATATATCTGGAAATGGGCTGGTTTGTTAAATACAACTTCACCGGTTCAATGGCGTACCACCTCAACCTCTAACAGCAACTGGATATTTTATCGTCTAGCGGAGGTAATGTTGATGAAAGCCGAAGCTTTGACTGAACTTGCGATGGAAGACAATGATCAAACCAAATTAATGGAAGCATTGGAATTGGTTAGAACTGTACGTGCAAGAGCGAATGCTCCTGAATCTACTGATTTGTTTTATAAACAAGTAGGTGATCTTGATGCCAAAACCATGGAAGAATTTATCTTGGCCGAACGAGCCCGTGAACTTAGTTTCGAAGGAAAACGCTGGTTTGACCTGGTAAGAGTAGCTCAACGTGACAACTTTAGTGATAGATCTATGAGCTATTTGTTTCGCATGGTTGTTTTGGCTTCCCCTCCTGAAAAAACATCTATCATTCAGAGCAAATGGCAAACAAATTCCGGAAGTTTGTATATGCCTATCAACTCTGGAGAATTACAGAGAAACAAAAATTTAGTACAGAACGATTTTTATCTTAAATAATATGTTGAAATTAGTTTATAAACTTCCAATTCTTCTGATGTCAGTACTGATCCTGACTCTGAATTCCTGCACAAAAGACATACAGGAAATTGTAATTTCGGATGACAAGCAAATCGATGAGTTGATGGAAGTAAACAACCTTACCTCCTTCCTAAGTATTCTGGATAAGAGTGAAATGCGAAGTACCGTTCATGCCTATGGAAATTATGCGTTGTTTGTGCCACAAAATAGCGCAGTCGCTCAATACTTGCAACAATTAGGTAAGGCTTCTGTGGAGGATTTAACCAAAGAAGAGGCTATCCAAATCATAAACTATCACCTGATCAATGTTTCGGATAAAACGGATAGTATCACTACCAAAAATTTTGTGGATGGTCGTATGTCCTATCCAAACTTTGCAGGTACTTATTTGACAACCAAACAAGAGGGTGAAAATATTCGAATCAACCGTCAGGCATTGATTGTTTCACCAAGAGATATCAAAGCAAGTAATGGTCACTTGCATATTATCGATAAAGTATTGACTCCACCGGACTCAATCACCGAATCGATTACTGCCAGAGTTCGTTCTTTGGACGATAGTTATTCCATTTTTAAAGAAGCTTTCGAAGCTTCAGGTATGGCTGATTTATTGGCGACCAATGTGAAAGGTCAGTGGAAAACGCTTTTTATTCAGGACGATGCTGCTTTTGCAGCTGCTGGTATCAGTAATCTTACTGAACTGCTTGCTGAATTGAAAAGTCAGACACCGGCTATTGATGATCCGGATACCTTGTTGATGAATTATATTGGTTACCATACAGTTCCTAGATTGCAGTACATTGCAGACTTGTTGGTGGTTTCCAGTTTGGAAACCTTGGTTAAAAATCAAGTGTTGACATTTACTCGAACTATTGCTGATACTGAGTCTCAGATATTGATTAATGAGTTGAATCTAGGTCAAACTACCGAAGCGGGTATTCCAATCGATCGTAAAAGTGATATGTCCGACTGGACTTGTTCCAATGGGGTAATTCAAAAAATCAATGGCAATATTCAGATTAAAATACGTTCGGCATACAGAATCTATTGGGATATCGCTGAACAGCCTGAAATCATGGCTTTGCGTAATTTCCGTAAACCAGGCTGTGCTGCCGATTTCAACCCTGGCGATTTGTCTGAAATCGAATGGAAATACAAACCGGGTGCTCCAACCACTTACCAACAAATTCACTATTATTGTGGAACTGTGCCTCAAACCATAGCTGCTTTTGATGTTAAATCACAATATGTGTATGCCGATTATTTGCGTATGAACCTCGATTTGGGAGCCATCCAATGGATGCAAATGAAAACACCAGTACTTATTGGTAGTGAAGAGGGAACCACTTATAAGGTATGGATTTGTTACCGTCGTGAGTTGGAATGTTATATCAAAACCTCATTCAAACAAGAGGGAAAAGACGACCAGATTTTACCTTATATATTTGATATGTCCTTGTATTCACCAAATACCTATACAGCTCCTGAAGTTACCGAATTGGATGGATACAAAATGTACAATGCAAAAACTTTCAACTCAGTGGTAATTTCAAAATTGTTGGGTACCATAAAAGTGTACACAACTGGCCGTCATACTCTACGTTTGGAACCTACAACCAATCGTCGTGTACAACAGTTGGGAAGTATAGACATGATTCAATTCATACCGGTAGATGAAAACCAACTTTGGCCACGTGTCGATGTCAAAGGTAACTGGGTAGGTCCGGAAGTAAAACCCTGTGAAATCTGGCCCTATGAAGAATGCCCGGTTGACACAACAGTAATTCAATAATCAGTTCGTTTGTTAACGGATAAACAGATAAAATAACAACATGAAAAACATTAAGTATTATATTCTTGCCTTAGGCATACTGATACTGTCGGGATGTGATCCCTGGGAAGATGTGAAGAATATGGATGGTGATCGAAACAAGAATTTGTATGAATTGCTATCTGCAAATCCAGATTTATCTACTTTTGTGAAAGTTCTTCAAACAACTGGTTATGACGAAGTTCTAAGTTCTGACATGTCTTACACAGTGTTTGCACCTACTAATTCAGCTTTGGTAAACATAGATTTAAACGATACCGAAGCTTTAAAAGCCATGGTTCAGAACTATATTTCAATGAAAATTGCCTACACCGATAATTTGGGTGCCTTTGAATTGGATAGCATACTTATGTTGAATGGTAAAGTGGTTAGAATCAACGGAAAATTGATTTCAGGTACTACAGTTTCAAAGTGGAATATCAGTTCTAAAAATGGTGTACTGCACATTATCGATGGAACAATTATAGAGCGAATGAATATTTGGCAATATCTGCAAACGCTTTCCGATAATCCTGTTGTAGAATTCATTTCTTCTTTCACAGAAAGAGTGATGGACATGGATAGAAGTATTCAAACGGGAGTGAATGAAAGTGGCAAGCCAACCTATGATACTGTTTGGACTTACAAGAACAGTTTGTTGGATGCATCTCCTCTGATCGATGAGTCAAAAACTTCAACTTATATCTTGTTGAATCAAGCTGGATTGGATGCATTGAAAACAAAATATGCGAAGTATTTTGCTCAAAAGGATAGCGTACAAATGCAGAAGGATATTTTGAAGGAAATCGTTTCTGATATGATACTCCCTTACACCGAAATTTTGGCAGATGGCAGATATCCAAACCTAAACCAAGTAATGGTTGATGTCAACCTAGAGGATATAGCCACTAGTTATGCAGCATCCAATGGTCTGGTTTACGTGATGAATACTGCTGATGTGAAAATGTATGAAAATAAAATCAAAGCCTTAATTGTTGAAGGTGAAGACTTTATTGCTAAATGGCCAGATGCATGGCAGGTTAGACCTCGTACCTGGGCAAGCGGTGGATATGATGTGATGTTGAAATCGCGTACCCGTCATTCTTATGACTGGGTAGTGGATACAATCACGACAAAAATCAATAACTACTACAGCTACAATTACCGCAGTGAAAATGAATGGCCGGGTTCAAATACTTTGGGTGAACCTAATGCCTATATTTCATACAAACCTAAAATGTATTCTACTCCCTATAAGATTTATTGGAAGGCATATGATGATAATTCTGAAGAATACCATATAGACTCACGGGAGATGCCGATGCTTTTCTATCAGAAAATGTATATCAGTTTTCCAAGTGAGAAAGTATTGGAGAGAAATTCATCCAATGTAATCGTAGGAAATTTCTCCTCAACTACGAAAGCTGGCTTTACTGCGAATCACACAATCATGGCGGCAAAAATGAGAGCAGGAGAAAATGTGGAGACACAATTGATGCGCTATAGAGTAAATCAAGGACATACGGTTTATCCAAATAGCTATGTGTTATATGACCTTGAGAGTCCTAACGAACCAAGATCCATCACTTCAGAAGATATTTATGGAAAAGAGGGTATTCTGAAATGTCCTTATTATGGACAATCCACAATCTTTGTGTCCAATACTTGCCTGGGTGAGTTTACTCATTTTGATGGTAGTGTTCAACCCTATTTGCAATCAAGCAAATCTGCCAATGCTCCTGGAATGATTTTTATAGATTATATCAGACTAGAACCGCAAGTTGATCCAAATGATTAATAGTATGAAAAGAAATATGAATTATATGAAGAGAGCCATATATATAGTAGCATCCATAATGATGTTCGTCAATATTCATTTAACAGCCCAAATGGGTGTTGCTAAATTTACTGTGAGCGGTTCGGTAACTGATGCTGCGACTCATAAAGCCATTCCTGGTGCTCAGGTAGATGTGGAAGGTATAGCTTCTGCGATTACGGATGACGAGGGGAAATATACCATCAAACTACCCATAAAAGAAACTGTCTTGAAAGTGAAAGCCGATGGTTATGATTTGACTGAAGTTTCAGTACGTGGTAGAGATTTGATCAATATAGTTTTATATGAAGAGAATTACAAAGGGGCTGCAAAATCTGTTTTAACTCCACTGGGAGAACAGTCAGCAATTAAAAATGTATATTCCTGGTTCGGTATCACTGAAGATAATCTCGCTTCTAATGCGGTAACACCCGATGCATTGCTTAAAACCCAAGCGAGTGGTCTGAATGTGGTTTCTCGTTCTGGAACACCTTCAAGTGGTTCAAACTTCTACTTGCATGGTTTGAATACCATGTATGCTGGTTCAATGCCATTTATAATTGTAGATGGTATGCCTTATGAAAATACGAATTATGCTACTTCATTGGTGGGTAATTATTTTGCCAATCCACTTTCTTCTATCGATGTGAAAGATATAGAAAGTATTACCGTGCTCAAAGATGGTACTTCCATTTATGGCAGCAAAGGTGCCAATGGGGTGATTCTTATAAAAACACTGCAAGCAAAAAGTCTTGAAACTCGAATCAATGCCAAGGTTAGCACGGGTGTTGGCTTCTCGACGGATGAACTTCCATTGTTAAACTCCATGGATCATAAACTGTTGTTGTCTGAATTGTATCAAAAGGCATATCCAGGGATTTCACCTGATATACTAAATTCTTCCTTGCCCTTCTTGAATCAGACAAAACCGGTAAAAGAAGCTTGGGGCTATGAAGGAAATGTAGATTATTTTCGCTACAATGCTGCTACTGATTGGCAAAAAGAAGTGTTGGGAACGTCTTTCAATAATGATGTATATTTGAATGTGTCTGGTGGTGACGAGGTGGCTACCTATGTATTGTCGTTGGGCTACCTGAATAAAGAAGGTATGGTTAAAAACACTGATTTCTCACGTTTCAATACTCGATTCAATTCTACGATCAAGTTTTCGAAAAAATTCAAGGTGTTTGCCAATATGAGCTTTATGTATGGAACCAAACATTTGCCAAATGAGGATGGAAATGTGTTGTTGAATCCTATATTGGCTTCACTGGTTAAGGCTCCTTTTACTTCCCCATTTATCTATAATGAAGAAGGAAAACGTTCTCCTAATCTTGAAGATGCTGATATCTGGAACTTGTCAAACCCATACGTGCTGGTAAATAACAAAGAGAATCTTGTCAATATCAATTACCGTTTCTTTGGTTCGTTTAAATTTGAGTATAATTTCAATAAGTATCTTGATTTCGTAGCTCAATTTGGTCTTAACTTTAATAAAGAAAGAGAAAAAGCCTTTTATTCAGGTACTGGGATTGCATTTACTGGAAATGTGGATAATGTGGGGATTTTCAATAATTCTTTGCACCGTGTGGATCGCTTGTTCTCGATCTATGGTGATGCGTATGCGAATTATAAAAACAACTTTGATTTCGATCATTCGTTGAATATAAGAACAGGTGTCCGTTACCAAGATAATTCGGCCAACAATAACTTTGGAGAAAGCTTCAACTCCTCCTCTGATGAGTTTAAATCCTTGCAATATGGTGCTTCCAGCCTTCGGGTAATCGGTGGTTCAATCAATGATTGGTCGTGGAGATCTCTGTATACCACTGTGGACTATGGATACAAAAGCAAATACTTTGTGAATCTCAACAGTTCATTCGATGCTTCTTCCCGCTTTGGTATAAATGTGGGAAATATGCTCCCATTTTATTCGGTGGGTGCTTCATGGCTTGTGTCTAACGAAGAGTTCATGAAAGATAATTCAGGTATAGATTTGTTGAAAGTACGTGCTAGCTATGGCCTTTCTGGTAATGATGATATTGGTAACTATAATGGAGATCGTTATTATTATCCATACGCACTTGTAGGACAATATGGTTTGGTCCGTACTTCTTTGGTTAATACTGACATCAAACCTGAAACTATGGCTCGTACTGGTTTGGGTGTTGACTTGTCTATCCTTAAAGAACGTCTGAATATTAATCTGGACCTTTATTCAAATACAGTGTCTGATATGATTCTGAATGTGAAGCCAGCAAGTATTTCTGGTGCACAATCGGATGTGGTTGTCAATACAGGTAAGATGAACAATGTGGGTCTGGATCTGAATTTAAATGCTCGCGTGATTAATACTAAAAGTTTTAAATGGGACTTGGGTCTAATGGTTTCTACCTATAAAAACAAAGTGCTGGATTTGGGTGGAAATGATTACTACAACCAGGTACTTGGTGCTACCGTGCAATCTAAGGTTGGACAATCTATGGGTGTTTTCTATGGTTATCAAACCGATGGAGTCTATTCAACAACTGCCGAAGCACAAGCTGATGGCTTAAATATCAGAGAAGGTTTGGTGTTGATTCCATTTGGAGCTGGTGATATGCGATTTGTAAATCAAAATTCAGACAACATTATTGATGACAATGATCGTGTAGTGATAGGGGACCCAAATCCTGATTTCTTCGGAAATGTGAATACAACGCTTACTTACAATCAATTCCAACTTAGTGCTGTATTCAATTATTCAATCGGGGGTGATGTGTATAATTACTCCCGCTCTCTACTGGAGGGTATGTCAGGAGCTTACAATCAATCACAAGCCGTGTTGAATAGATGGCGTTATGAAGGCGATATTACGACTATTCCCCAAGCAACACCTGGTGACCCAATGGGAAATGCTCGTTTTTCAGACCGTTGGATTGAAGATGGTTCGTATATACGATTGAAAAACGTATCCTTGTCATACGACCTGAAATTGAGAACCAAATTTATCCAAAGCAGTGTGGTTTATTTGAATGGTGAGAATTTGCTTACATTTACGAATTACAAAGGCTTGGATCCAGAATTTGCATTGGGCAATAGTCCGCTTTATATGGGTATCGACCCTTGTGTGGCTCCTCAAACACCTACTGTTACTGTTGGTTTGAGATTAGGTTTGTAAGATTTAATGAAATTAAAAATAAGAAAACATATGAAGAAGATATTCTTATCAATTATACTACTACCGTTCACTTTTATGTTCCAATCCTGCAACGAAGAGGATTTAGGCAATGCGGTACCTTATGATAAATTTTACCAGAATCTTTCAGACGCTGATCGTGCAGTGTTGGGTGTGTATGCACAGTTCACTGCCCTGGCTAAACAAGTAGTGGTGTTGAATGAACTCCGGGCAGATTTAATGGATGTGACTCCTTCTGCAACACCTGAATTGGAAAAGTTGAATCTGAATCAAATCGATCAAAACAATGAATGGGTGAATCCCGTTCAATTTTATGCAGTGATTAATTCGTGCAATGATATTTTGGCAAACTTTGATCTAATGTTAGCTCAAAACAAATTTACACAGGACGAATACAACGAACGTTATTCTGATGTGGGTGCCTTACGTACCTGGATTTATTTGCAATTGTTGAATATTTATGGCAGTGTACCTTATATTACTGAACCATTGGTTAATCTTTCTGATGTGGACCAATACAAAGGAAAACGTGAAAATGCAGATGAATTATTGCCAAAACTGATTGATTACATGAAAAGCCTACCCCAACTGGATGACTATATTTATTCCAGTTTGATCAGTGGTACACCCAATGGCTATTCATTAGAACCAATGTTTATCAGCAAACGATTGCTATTGGCGGATTTGTATCTTACAAACAATCAATATGCGGAGGCTGCACATTATTACAGAATAGTAATGGCTACAGATGAAACAAGTAGTAACCTGAATATGAAACGCCAGCGCTATAGATTGTATAATTTTCCATATACTTCCACTTCCGGTGAACCAAGCTGGTATGCTGTTGTTTTCCGTGATGGACATATCGAAGATGTGAATGGCTTGATCAATACCTGGAAATATATCTTTACAGATGTTCCTTCTTCCAGAAAGTCCAGCGATAGAGCATCTATGGAACGTATATGGTGTATACCTTTCGATGATAAGTTGGAACCAGGGAATCCATTTACCGATTTGTTTGAAGGATATCAATTGAAAGCATCCGATTATGCAATGGATTCTTTGTGGAGTCAACCGATGCGCAACCAGTTTCCTTATGATGTGAGGGGTATGGGTGGATCCTATACTATCAATGGTTTGATTTCTAAATATGCGGGTCAGAACTCAAACTCATCTTTGGCCAAACAACATGGTTTTTGGATGTTGTACAGAGCTGCCGGTATGCACTTGAGATATGCGGAAGCGGCAAATAGAGCAGGATATCCATATTTGGCATGGTGCTTCTTAAACAATGGGGTGAAAGATGTGAAATATAGATACCTTAAAGAAGACGGTTCATACTATCCAGATGATTCCTGTTATGTAACTGGTACAAGTCCATTTGATCCATATCCATCTGATTATCGTTTTGATGCCAGATATCCACGCGAATGGGATGCAAACGATGGAGTACGTGGTCGTGCATTTATGCCGGCAGTGAATTTTCCCGCCGATTTGACTACTACTTTGGATAGTATACAATGGTTGGAGCAACAGATTATCCGTGAGGCTGGACTTGAATTGGCTTTCGAAGGACAACGTTGGGGTGATTTGGTGCGTGTTGCACGACGTATGAACAAAGAAGGAAGAGATGGTTATAACTATCTTTTTGAAGAAAATATTAAAAAGAAATATACCAGGGCGAATGTGCCTGCTCCCGATTTCACAGCAAGTGAATCCAGTTGGTATCTGCCTTTTTATGAATAATAAATCTAATAATAATTAAATAGAGACTTTTATCAGGGAATATGCACCTCTTCCTTGGTATATGGTCAAAAAAGTTGAGGTGTTCTTTAATTTTTATAAACCATGAAAAAAACATTTACTTTATTCATTGGTGTCATCTTAATGACATTGTTGGGTGCAGGGAATGCGAAAGCAGTATCCTATTATCCCAACTATTTTATCAATCAAAGTTTTGATGGTGCGGAAGCATGGCCAGCTGGTTGGTCAGGTGTTTCCAGTACTAGTTGCTTCTTTGGTCACGCTGCTGCAACTTATGTAGTGGGTAGTGGTTATACAAAAGTTTCTTCTTCAGGTTCTGGTTTGCGTGGTGGTGAAATGAGATTCCCATCCACTGCAACTAGCGGTATGACAGATTCAATTTGGGTGATGGAATTTGACTGGACTGTGAACTCTGCTGACTGGAGTGCTAAACAAGCCAATGGTTTCTTCGTGATGGGACCAAACAGTGCCAATGTGAATGTGAACGATACTTGGTATGGTGACGTTGCATTTGGATTGTATTGCTACCAAAACGGTGGTTTCATCCATTTGTTGAATCAAGATCCTATTGGTCTTCCAAAAAGAGATGCAGGTGGTGAAATCATTCCTAATGAGTTCCAAGGTCCTGTATTCTACAACCAAAATGGTAACAACGGTAAATTTACTCGTCAAGCAACTGCAAGTACTACCGATTGGGTGACTGTGGATAGTTTGAATATGAGTACCCGTACCAAAGTAATCATGAATCAAGCTTCTGTTTATCATATCTTCGCTGAGATGAATATGAATTCTCAGAAAATTCAAAAAATGACAATCATCGATGTGGCTAATCCATTGAATGGTGATACTATCTTGAATCTTGATTTCTTGGCACCTTGGATGGTAGGTACTGCTACTACAGTTCCACTTGAAAATAGAGTGGTTTCTGCTATCGATCGTTTGGCATCTTTCCATACCCGTTCTGGTGGTTCAGGCGCATTGAATCATTCGTATGACAATATCCAATTGTATCAATGGCAAGTGTCATTGGGACTTGCTGATGTGACTGTTAAATATGTAGATCGCAATGGTAATGTAATCAAAGATGCGAATACATTGGCTGGTCAACAAGTTGCTTCCAATGTATCTTTGGCTGCTGATGATAAATTGAATTTTACTTCAGGTGATGGTCAAACACTTTATTTCTATGATGCTGAAGCTACACACCTTGCAAATGCTGCAAAAGGTGCTGATGGCGAGACTTTAACTGTAGATTATGCAGATGCTCCTAATGTTGACAACTCACTAACAGTAGTATTTAAAAGTGTTGCTGCTACTCCTGGTACTTATGTATGGGCTGGTGAAACAAATACAGTTTGGAGTTATTTGGATGACAACTTCAGTGTTTCCAATGGTGCTGCTCAATCATATCAACCAGGTAATGCGGTAGAATTCTCTAAAACTGATTTATTGAATTCTACTGTTGAAGTTGCTGGTGAAATTGACTTGCAAGATGCGAGCATGTCCGTATATGCTCCTAATTATGTGTTCTCAGGAACTGGTAAAATCGTAGGTAATGGTTCGTTGAATATCAATGCTCCAACTACCTTGGCTGTAGACAACCGTCTTGCGAGTGGTGTGATTATCAGTACTCCTGAATTGGTTTCTATCAAACATGCAAATGCTGGTGTAAATTTCACTACTTCTGAACCTGCTATTTCTTTGGGTCTTGAAGCTGGTGCAACATTCACTAAAACTATTCAAAACACCTTGGGTGGTACTTTGAATTTGGATATGGTGTCGCTTAATGAATATGCTCCTGTTATCAAAGGGTTCAATACCATCAATATTCGTCAAGGAGTACAATCTAATTTGAATCAAGCAACTTGGCGTACAGGTTGGGGTGGTTCAATCGCTGACACTGGTGCTGTTGTGAATTACTTCAATGATGTAGTTGGTTTCCCTGTGCCTAATGGATTGGGTATTACTGGAACAGTAATGAAGAACGCAAAATTGAAATTGAACCCTCATACTCGTCTGGTTCGTCAATACAATGAAAACGGCAATAGTAATGATGTGGTTTATATTGGTGAGTTGAGCGGTGATAGTGCTCGTTTGGAATCAGGTTTCGTAGATGGTCGTTATTTCCGTTACGAAGTGGGTGGTTTGAATACGGATGCTGTTTTCAATGGTGAACTTGGTGCTTATACCAAAAGCTATGTGGCCGCCACTGACACAACTGAAGAAGTGACTACTTATGCCATGAACGGTGTTGGTTTGACCAAAGCTGGTACAGGTAGCTGGACTTTCAATGGTAATATCAACTATCCAACAGGTACTAGAGGTAGTCAATTGAATGCTGCTGGTGGTCTATTTACTGTGAATGGTGATGTGGTATTCCCGAATACTTCTGCAGCTGGCAGTCAAATCAATGTGACTGATTCTGCAACTATGGTGTTGAATGGTAAAGTGACTTTTGTTACCGATACTGCAGCTCATACAATCAAAGTTACTAAAGGTATCTTGGAATTGCACGATTCTATCGTTGCTCCTGTAACCAACTTGATTATTTTAACTGTTGACTCTGCTGGTGTTCTTAAAACAGGTAACAACTTTATCGGTGCTTCTCAGGTTACTGTAAACGGTTCTATCGTTGGTGGTGGTGTGTTTGCTAACTCATTTGCATTAACAAAAGCTGAAGCTACATTGAAATTGTCAGTGGATGCATTCGAAGAAGGTAAATTTGAATTTGTTGAAGCATTTGGTGATATCAGTATCAAAGCTGGTATTATTGATATCTCTGTAAACAGCTATATCGAAGGACCTAAAGAAATCACTATCTTGAAATCGGGTGGTAACTACGATATCCTTGATAATATTGCTTCCATTCAAGTGTTGGTTAACGGTCAGAACATCATTGGTAATACGGTGGATACAGAAGTTCCAGAAGGAAGCGAAATCTATTATTTCGATCCTGAAACTGGTATTTTGGGTCACATGGGTGTAACTGGTTTGGATGATAACTTTGCAACCAAAGAAATCAAAACTGTGGAATATCACAATATGCTTGGACAACAAGTGACTAAATATTATTTAGGTGCTGTAATTAAGAAAATTACTTACACTGATAACAGTGTTCAAGTTGTGAAATTGTTCAATGATGAATATTCGATCAAAAGACTTGAAAAGTAATGCGATGAAATGGAATTTGTAATTCCATTTTAATAATAGAATTTAAAGTAAAGGGTGTGAACTTTTAGTTTGCACCCTTTTTCGTATCTTTGTGGGTAATGATTTTGTTATGAGAAAATTACTTTTACTTTTAGTGTCT
>CAZZPZ010000004.1:118337-121621 GCA_964655615.1 uncultured Paludibacter sp.
CGGGTTCTGGAGGCTGATAACTCACATCTGTGGGTTAAAACAATAGACCATAAACTCTATTTGTTCGATAAACACAAGGAGACTTTTCTGGATTTAGTTACATCGATTCAATCAAATTATGACTTGTCTCCTAAAATCATTAAGATTCAGAAATCTGGTGATAAGTTGCTGATGTTGAATAAGGATAGATATTTGCTTTCAGCGAATTTAACCAGTACTGGTATTCAAATAGAACAGATCACTCCCAATCTGGCTTTGAATGTGAATACTTCTGCTGTAAATCAGTTTGTTGAACTTTCAAATTCTTTAAACTGGGTGGGTGCTGATTTTAAGTTGTTTCAACTTGAAAAAGGGGAGAAATTAAAAGCCAAACCTGCGGATTTTATACGTCGAAAGTTGGGCGTTAATTCCTTGTATGACTTTTCGTCAGCCAATTTCAGTGGTGAACTTCTATATTTAGGATCTCCTGATGGCTCCTTGACTGAAGTCAATGCGGAAACCGGTGATGTTGTTCGCAAACAATTGTTTGCAAAAGGATCTACTGTTAAAGATATTTTAATCTCCAATAATGGTAAACTGAAATTTGTTGCTGGCCTTGATGGAGTTTATAGTTTTGATGGAATAAAAACAGAGAAACTCTTTCCTCTACAAAATGCGTATAAAATCAATACATCTCTGATTGATAGTTATGATCAATGTTGGTGGGTTGTGAACAGTAACCAGATGTATAATTATGATCCTGTCAATAAAAAAATTCATTCCTTTAGTCTTACTGATGGCCGGGTGATTCCGGATGTCAAAATCGTGGATGGAAAGGAACTTGGAATGTTTTTCCTGTCCCGTGCTGGTGATGTGTACAGGTATGATAGAGTGACAGGGTCTTTTCTACCGGTTATCACCCACCGTGAGAAATTGTTGATGGGGGAAAGCTCAACCTATTTCGACATACTTTTGGATAAGGATCAAGTCTTTTGGATGGCTTCAACTTCTGAAGGTATTTCCAAAATAACATTCCCGAAACAGCAGTTTAATGTGATTAAACTACCAAGCCCGTCTGCTTTACTAGCTGATGATGCAATCAAAAATGTCTATCGAACCAAGAATCTTGATGTGTGGGTGGCTAAGCGTAACGGTTTGGTTTACCAATTTGATCGAAACATGAGTCTTAAGCGTACTTTTGGTCCAAATTCAATGTATCCAATTGGGAATGTTTATCATTTTATGGAGGATCATCTGGGTAATTTGTGGTTCTCAACCAAAGGTAATGGTTTGGTAAAAGCAAGTCCGGATAATTCTGCTCTGGGTTTTAAATTTGAAAGATTTACAACGAGTGAATTTGATAGATTTTCGATATCTGGAAATGATGTGTACTATACCTATGAAGACTCAAATAAGAATATTTGGGTAGGACTGTTTGGTGGTGGCTTGAATTTGATTCAAAACCGTGATGGAAAAATCCGTTTTATCACCAAAAACAATTCCTTTGAGAATTATCCAAAATCAGGTCTATATTTAGAGGTTCGAAACATTACTGAAGATAAATTTGGTAGGATATGGCTAGCAACAAGCGATGGTTTGTTGTCGTTTAAATCTAAATTCACCAACCCTGATTTGATTCGATTTGACACATATCGAGGATCTGATTATCGATCGAATGTGTCGGACAATGATATCTATGCTTTATTCAAGGATTCAGAAAAGGATGTGTGGGTGTCCGTTTTTGGTGGTGGGTTAAGTAAATTGACAGGCTTTGACGAAGATAAACATTTGCCTCTATTCGACACCTATCCAATGGTGGAAGGAGTCAATTCTCATGTGATTATCTCCATTGTGGAAGATGATGATAAATTTCTATGGCTGGCAACTGAAAATTCATTGGCTCGTTTTGATAAAAAAAACAAAACTTTCCGAAATTTCGACAAATACGATGGTTTTCCAGATATACGGATGGAAGAGGAAAGTGCGATGTTGAGTCTTGACGGTTCGCTCTGGTTTGGGTCACGAGCGGGTGTCTTGTCCTTCAATCCCAAAAAATTAGAGAGTTATAGTTGTGCTTTTCCTACCTTAATAGTTGATTTTTTGGTCTCTAATAAGTCCGTCCGGAAGATGAAGGATCAACCCATTACAGAAAAATCGATTCAGTATACCGATAGGGTGGAGTTGAAGTACAATCAGAATAACTTTGTGGTAGAGTATGCAGCGTTGAACTATTTCAATTTAAACAGAATTAGTTACAGGTATATACTCAAAGGCTTTGAAGATAGCTGGCACGATAATGGTAAAAACAGGTACGCTTCCTACCCGAATATACCTCCAGGTGAATATGAGTTTATTGTTCAAAGTATTGATGAGGCTAATCCTGAGCTGCTTTCTGAAAGAAAATTGATTGTTAAGATCTTTCCACCATGGTGGAGATCCTGGTTGGCATATCTCATTTATACTGTTCTGGCACTAGCTGCTGCTTATGCTGGTTTTAGGTTGGTCATGTACATGATTAAAATGAGAAATGAGGTATATATTGAACAAAGAGTATCTGAATTGAAAATCAGATTTTTTACGAATATTTCGCATGAACTTAGAACTCCTTTGACCCTGATTATGGGACCAATTCATGAATTGAAAGAGAAGTATATAACTTCTGCAAAGGGCTTGGAATATATTGGGCTTATTGAGAAAAGTTCAAATCAGATGCTACAATTAGTCAATCAGATTCTGGATTTCAGGAAAATTCAAAATGGCAAGATGATACTGAACGTTTCCCATTTTGACCTAAATGATTTGATTGATTCATTCGCTACTGAATTTGAAATCCTTTCTGAAGAGAAAAAAATCAACTATTCTTTCCATTTGTCTGATGATGAAGTGTTTATGTGGGGTGATAAGGATAGATTGGAAATCGTAATACGAAATATTCTATCCAATGCTTTTAAATTCACCGAAGAGGGTGGAAGTATATTCGTGACCACTGAATATAATGAACAAACCGATAGGTGTTATGTGAAAATTGAAGATACAGGAGTTGGAATCCCACAAAATAAATTATCTGAAATATTTGAGCGATTCTCTCAAGTAAGTGGACGTAAAACCTATCAGGGTTCTGGTATCGGTCTGGCTCTATCCAAGGAGATTATTGGTTTGCATCATGGTGAAATTGTGGTGAACAGCACATCAGATAAGGGAACAGTCTTTACTATTGAGTTGCTTACAACCAAAGATCATTTCAAAGAAGATGAAGTGAATTTCTTCCTGGGTGGTGAAGAAGATGATAATCAAATGAAAGTAGT
>CAZZPZ010000004.1:121721-178733 GCA_964655615.1 uncultured Paludibacter sp.
GAGTATATGAGTCAGATAAGGAAGAAATAGCTTCAGGCCTCTAGCCACATGCCTCAAGCCTCAAGCTTCAAGCCACATGCTGCATGCTGCATGCCTCAGGCCAACAGCCAATACGGCTGCTTGTTGCTAGAGGACTTCAGACGACTTCTTTAATAGTACATTTTAGTTGGATTTGCGTCCTCATTCTGTAAATTATATACAATATGAAACAGATCGTTCTACTTTTAACCCTTGTAATTTCTTCTGCAGTTTATGCGGTAGATATTAAGTATTCAAAGGGTGTACTTGAATACACTTTTGATGAAAGGGGAAATCGTGTCCTTGATTTTTCTTATTGTGGCTATGCAAAGTCGGAAAAACCTATTCCGGATTTTGATTTTGTAAATATAAGAACTAAAAAAGATCGAATACAAAGCAATCAAGGCTTAAAATTGAATATGCAAGCCATCCGAGTGCCTATTTCTAATTCGATTGATTATACGGCTCAAATCCAATCTGCCATTGATCGTATTGAATCCCTGGCTCTGGATGCAAATGGATTTAGGGGTGCTGTTTTATTGGATGAAGGACAGTATACTATCAGTTCTTCCTTGTTCATTCGTAAATCGGGTGTTGTGCTTCGTGGTTCTGGTAAATCGAAAACTAGTTTGCATAAAGTTGGAGTTGACAGATTTCCATTTGTGCGCATCGAGGGTGATGGAAATATGATTTTTCAAGACTCTTCAAGCGTGGAAAATCAATATTTGCCGGTGAATTCGAGAAATCTAAAAATACCTGCTCATCATTTTAAAGTTGGTGATGAGTTGTTGATTGAAAGACCTTCAACCAAGGAGTGGATAGCTCGATTAGCTTGTGCTGATTTTGGTGGGGGTTTAGGATATTGGGGTTGGAAAGAGGGTGATGCTGATTTAGACTGGACAAGAACTGTTGTTGCAGTAAGTCCAGATGTAGTAACTTTCGATGCACCATTGACCATGGCGATAGATCAAAGTGAAGGTAAATTGTTGGTTATGTCTTTCAAATGGTGGGGGCGTGTGCAAAACTGTGGTGTGGAGAATCTTACCTTAGTTTCAAGTTATGATAGTACCAACAAGAAAGATGAAGATCATGCATGGACAGGGATCAGTATAGATAATGCTCGTGATTGTTGGGTGCGACAAGTTGATTTCAAACATCTCGCTGGGAGTGCTGTTGTGCTACAACCCTCTAGTTCGAGGATAACAGTGGAGGATTGTGTTTCTTATAATCCTGTTTCTGAAATTGGAGGAATGAGACGGCAAACTTTTATGACTTTCGGACAGTTGAATTTGTTTCAACGTTGTTATAGTGAAGAAGGTTTACATGATTTTGTTGCTGGATACGGTGCGCCGGGTCCAAATGCTTTTGTCCAATGTGAGTCTCATAATTCATTTGGTTACAGTGGATCTGTAGATTTGTGGGCTCCGGGTCTTTTGTTTGATATAGTAAATATTGATGGAAATGCCTTAAGCTTTAAAAATCTTGGTATTCAGCGACAAGGCGCTGGCTGGAATACAGCAAATTCTATGCTCTGGCAATGTACTGCCTCAGAAATTGAATGTTTTACTCCTGATACTGATAATCCCAATCGTGCTTATGGTTGCTGGGGGATGCTGTCTGGTAATGGAGAGTGGGCTGATGCCAACAATCATATATATCCTCGTTCTTTGTATTATGCCCAACTATCCGATAGATTAGTAGGTGATCATTCCAAACTTTCTCGTTTGTTGGTTATTGATACCGATGCAACAAGTAGTCCTACAGTAGAACAAGCACAAGAATTGACTGCGGCTGCTAAATTACCTAAATTGACATTGAAGCTGTGGATTAATCAGTCTCCCTCATTAAATTCTGACTTTAATCGAATCCTGTCTTATGTTCCAATTGTCAATAATCAAAATAGGAAAATTACACCAAAAGTGCAGATTGAATCTGGCATACTAGTGCAAGATGGTAAATTGTTGGTTGGTAGCAAGAAGGAGGCGGCTTGGTGGAATGGTAAATTAAGACCAAGAAATATTCAATCTGCAAGTGCGCATATCACTCGATTTGTACCCGACCGTTTTGGTAAAGGACTGACAGATAATGTGGATTCAGTAACTTCTGAATTCAAAGCTTCCGGTGTATTGATGTTTGATCATCATTACAGTCTATGGTATGATAGGCGAAGGGATGACCACGAAAGAATCCGTCGCAAAGATGGTGATGTTTGGGGGCCTTTCTATGAGCAAGCTTTCGCTAGATCAGGTAGCGATGATACAGCCTGGGATGGTTTGTCTTTGTATGATTTGAAAAAACCTAACAAATGGTATTGGAGTAGACTAAGACAATTTGCAGCAAATGCAGAAAGAAAGGGTGTATTGCTGAATGAACAACATTTCTTTCAGCACAATATTTTGGAGGCGGGTGCTCATTATGTCGATTCTCCCTGGCGAACTATCAATAATGTCAATGATATGGGCTTGCCAGAGCCTGTGAATTTTGCAGGTGACAAGCGTATTTTTTATGCCAAAATGTTTTATGATTTATCACATCCAGGTCGTAAAGAAGCTTTTCGTAATTACATCCGCACTTGTTTGGACTCTTTGTCTGACTATTCGAATGTGATTCATTCCATAAGCGATGAATATACAGGTCCCTTGCATTTTGTTGAGTTTTGGTTGGACGTGATAGACGAATGGCAGAAAGAAAAGTCCAAAAATGTAGTAGTCTCTTTGGCAGTTACCAAAGATGTGCAGGATTCTATTTTAATGGACCCAAAAAGATCAGGACTTGTAGATATCATTGATATACGCTATTGGCATCCAAGAAATGACGGTACGGTATATGCTCCTCAGGGTGGTTTGAATATGGCTCCCCGTCAATTTGCACGTAAAATGAAGGTTGGTAAAACTGAATTTGAGGATGTGTATCAGTCGGTAATTGATTACCGCATGCGATTTCCAGAAAAGGCAGTGTGTTATTATGCGCAGTCCTATCCACAATTGGCCTGGGCTGTGGCGATGGCGGGTGGTTCTTGTGCTCAGTTGCCAGTGAAAGATATTTCTTTCTTAACTGCAATGGCAAAAGCAAAACCCCAACTGGTAAAATCCGATAAATACGTTCAAATGGTAAAAAATGGTACAGATAATATCATTTTTTCCCATAATAAACAGGAGGTACGCATTGGTTTAATTAAGGGCTACTATGATGTGAATTATATAAATCCCATAGATGGTGATATTAAAGTGATATCACGTAGGGTAAAAGTTGAAGATTCATTGAGTCTCGACATGGAAAAAGGCGTTTATTGGGTGACTAAAATATAAAAACATGTTGTAAAGCATGTTACCAATTTTTGCAACTCAAAAACGAGATAATTCCATACTTATTTTTCTTTCCTCCCTAATTTTGTTTCATCAACTAATCGAAATACGATGGAACAAAATTACAACACTACCGCAGTCAGTAAAATTGAGCTACAATCGGCGCAATGGTTTGAAGATTTTAAAAACGGAAGCGATTCGGCTTATTCCAAATTATACGATGCCTATTTGCCATTGATGTATAATTATGGTTATCGATTGACTTCTGATATGGAACTTTTAAAAGATTGTATTCAGGAAGTGTTTGTGAAGATATACAATAAGCGTGCAGATTTAGGTAATGTGTTGAATTTTAAATCATACATAATTATATCTTTAAAGAATAAATTATGTGATGAATCTCGTAAGCGTGTTCATTTATCCGATCTTGCCGTGGATGAATTGGATGTTATTTCTCCAGATCATGTAGAGAAAAATTATTTAGCCGCAGAACAGGAAAGAACTGACAATGCGAAAGTTCATCGAATGATGAGTTATCTATCTCCTCGTCAACGTAAAGCGATTGAATTATATTATATTGAAGAACGTAAATACGAAGATATTTGTGATATCCTGGAAATGAATTATCAATCTGTTCGAAATTTAATTCATCGCGGTATGACAAAATTACGTTCTGTAAGTTTGCAATTTTCTGCATAAACAATCTGTGTTGTTTTGAGTACATTATTATAAAGCTATCGTTTTATAATAAATAATACTCAAATTGTCTAAGCTCAGCAAAATAGAAGACTTTTTATTGGATGACGATTTTATTCGTTATGTATATGAAAATACACCGGGATTAAGTTCTCTGTGGAAAATGTATTTTGTTCAGCACCCTGAAGAAGTTGCTGATGCAAATACAGCGAAGTCTATTTTGTTGGGAGAAACAATTGATTATGTAGTCCATCCCGACCAACACATTTCATGGAAAGCAAAGTTGTTTAATATTCTATAAACATCTTTTTACTTGTTTTTGAAAACTTTTAATAGTCAATCTCAGTTTAAACTCGAATTGTCTTTTGGTTAATTATTCGTATATTTGCGCTCCAAAATCCTTATTTACAATGAATTTTATAGAAGAATTAGATTGGCGTGGTATGATTCATACCATGATGCCGGGCACTGAAGAACAGTTGGCAAAAGAAATGACAGCAGCATATGTGGGGATAGATCCAACTGCAGATTCTTTGCATATAGGTCACTTGGTGAGTGTGATGATGTTAAGACATTTTCAAAGAGCTGGGCACAAGCCTATTGCCCTTGTTGGAGGTGCAACCGGCATGATAGGTGACCCTTCAGGTAAATCAGCTGAACGTAATTTATTAGACGAAGCAGCATTGCGTCACAATCAAGATTCTATCAGAGCTCAATTGGCTAAATTTTTGGATTTCGAAAGCACAGCACCCAATGCTGCTGAATTAGTCAATAATTATGATTGGATGAAGGAATATTCATTCTTGAATTTTATTCGTGATATAGGGAAACACATTACAGTGAACTATATGATGGCAAAAGATTCAGTTAAAAAGCGTTTGAGTTCTGAGTCGTCTGTAGGTATGTCTTTTACTGAATTTTCCTATCAACTTTTACAAGGTTATGATTTTCTTTGGTTGAATCAAAACAAGAATTGCAAGTTGCAGATGGGTGGATCGGATCAATGGGGAAATATTACAACCGGTACTGAGCTGATTCGTCGTAAGACTGATTCAGATGCTTTTGCTTTGGTTTGTCCTTTGATAACAAAAGCGGATGGAGGTAAATTTGGTAAAACTGAATCCGGAAATGTTTGGTTGGACCGTAGGTATACTTCACCCTATAAATTCTATCAATTTTGGCTGAACGTAAGTGATGCTGATGCTGAGAAATATATCAAAATTTTCACATCTATTGGTAAAGAAGAGATTTATGCTTTAATCGAAGAACATGGACAAGCACCACATTTAAGAACTTTGCAGAAGCGTTTAGCAAAAGAAGTGACCATTATGGTGCATTCAACAGAAGATTATGATGCTGCCATAGAAGCCTCCCAGATTTTGTTTGGAAACTCAACTTCCGAATCATTGAAGAAATTAGATGAGGATACATTGCTTGCCGTTTTTGAGGGAGTTCCACAGTTCAAAGTAGAAAAATCAACTTTTGATGCCGGAATAAAAGCCATTGATTTGTTGACTGATATGGCAGCGGTATTTCCATCCAAAGGAGAAATGCGTAAAATGGTTCAGGCTGGTGGTGTTAGTTTAAATAAAGAAAAACTCAACGATCAAGACGAGATATTGACTTCAGCTGTTTTGTTGAACGACAAATACTTGTTGGCGCAAAAAGGAAAAAAGAATTACTTCTTGATTATTGCTGAATAAATGAAAAGGTTTCTGCAGTTCTGTTTGATCCTGATAGCATTGACATTGATGTCGAATGACAGTCCTACGAAAGTTACCCTATGGATGATAGGTGATTCGACTATGGCATACAAAAAGCCGGAGAGAGCACCAGAGTCGGGGTGGGGTGAGGCCATGAAAGAAAAATTTCAGGACAATGTAATCGTTAAGAATCATGCTGCCAGTGGTAGAAGTACCAAAAGTTTTATTGATGAAGGAAGGTGGAAGCAGGTTATTGACAGTATTCAGAAAGGCGACTATTTGATCATTCAATTTGGTCACAACGATCAGAAGCCCAAGGAAGACAGGCATACAGTACCCTTTGCTAGTTTCAATGACAATCTTGAGCTTTTTGTGAAACAAGCCCAGGCCAAAGGTGCTTTGCCCATTATTTGTTCTTCTATAGTGAGAAGGCATTTCAATGCAGAAGGTAAACTGATAGATACACATGGTGATTATATTGCCGCAAGCAAAGCCGCAGCTGAGCAAATGAAAGTACCCTATGTGGACATGAATGAAATTACCAAGATAGCAGTAGAACAATTAGGTATTGATCTTTCTAAGGAATGGTATACATTTACCAAGTCCAAATCAGATTCTACTCATCTCAGTATCAAAGGATCAAGTTTAGTGGCAGATTTGTTTTTAGCAGAAATAAGGCGTCAGGAATTGCCTCTATCCAAATTGATAAAGAAGGAAAAGTAAGTTTTTTTATAAATTCTATTGGATAGTTTAGAAACTTTTCCTATCTTTGCACCGCTTTTAAGGAAGCGCACGATTGTCTCATGGTGTAATGGTAGCACTGCAGTTTTTGGTTCTGCCTGTCTAGGTTCGAATCCTGGTGAGACAACAAACAAATGAAAGACCCTTTGAATATCAATTGATTATTCGAAGGGTTTTTGTTTTTAGTGAAAATTGTATGCAGACTGTTTGGGTTTCAATCGGAAAAGTTATGTTTTTTCAGAATTAAGCATCAATTTTTGTTAGTCTGATAAGAAATAAGTTTAATACTCTTACTCCCCTAAACGAAGATCTAAAGGATTTAATCTTAGCATTGAATGACTTTGCAGAAGCGTTCGTACTTCTGTGATTCAAATAATTGATAATAGTCAGATAATGCGATTGAATGGTACTTGTTATTGGACTGAAGGCCAGCATCCCAGAATTTTCAACTCTATCGTACCATTGTGCCAGTCTCGTGAATGCAATTCCCTTGTCTCTTGTTTGATGAAAGATTGCTTCTAGTTGCAGGGAGTGGTGATGAATATCAATATTAAATTCTACATCATCAAGATGTATTTCAATTATAGAGGATTTTTATACCGTTGGTAAGTATGAATAAGTATGGTGCAAACAATAATTTTTGAATTAAAAATATATTTCTAAATGTTATCATATGAATAGAATATTTTATTATTTTTGTCAGTATATAGTATGGCAATGTGTCGATATTAAGTGTTATTTTATTTAATGGTATAAATAAAAGCGATACTCTTTGGTTAGTTCCAACTTTTTGATTTTTTTTGTTGTACAAATATATATTATTGAAATATATATAGTTAACGCTATAAAAAATTAATACTTATGTTATCTGAAGTTATCTATATTGGAATGGCCCAATGCATCTTTGCTTCAATTCTGGTATTCTCAAAAAGACCATTATTTATCGCAGATAAAATTCTCGGAACTTGGTTATTTTCATCATCGTTGCTATTTATTTATTTGGTATTAAAAGATTATCTTGAAATTAATGGTTATATATGGCAAATATCTTTTTTGTTGACCATTACATTTCCAATTTTTTTGCTTTTATATACAAAATATATTACAACAGAACAGCAAAGGTTTAAAAAGAGGGATCTAATATATTTCACACCACTTTTTCTTATATTGGTGGTTATTATAATGTATTACATCTTGGATCCTATTGAATTTTTAAATTTCAATAAGATTCATGATATTTGGCCGATGAGAATCCTTGGTGTTTTTTTCTACGTCTGTATTTGGGTATATTCAGGTATTTCTATTTATCATGTAATACAATATAAAAAGCAAATAAATCATTCATACTCCTTTGACTCCCATAAAATAAATTTATCGTGGTTACTAATTGTAATTATTTTTTATTTTATTACTTATAATTTTTTATATTTAATTGTATCACGTTATATAAAATTGTATGATTATAAGCATCTTCTTTCTATAATTAATTCTGCTCAACTAGTATTTATATATATCCTGAGTTATTTTGGATTTATGCAACAACAGTTGCATATAGATAGAAAATCGGTAAAATTGGAATATTTCTCAATTAAGGAGTCAAATCCAAACATTTATCAGAAATCAGGATTAAAAGACACATCAAAAGTTGAGGAGAATTTAAAAACTCTTATCAACATAATGAACACATCAGAACCCTGGAAGGATTTAGAACTTTCAGTGGCTAAACTTTCAGAACTTTCCGGCATACCAAAACATCATATTACCCAAATATTGAACGACAATTTACAGAAGAACTTCTATACCTTTGTTAATGAATATCGTACAGAATATGCAAAATCGCTATTAATATCACCTCAACATAAAAATTGGTCTATTGTTGCCATTGCATTTGAAAGCGGTTTTAATTCTAAGGCTGCATTTAATAACTTCTTTAAGAAATATACTGGAATGACACCTACTTCTTACAAAGAAAAACAAGCCAAAATTAATTTATGATTTTTTTTAAAATTCTTTTATTTTCAATCATTCTTTGATTTTATTTAATTGTCATATATATTTTAAAAGAAAAATAAATTATGTTTATATTGATCATATATGTTATTTCAAAAGAACATATATGATTGTAAATTAGTACCCTACGGAATCAATACATGTATTTCAACTTAAATCAAGACGTATATTTAGTCTGGGAATAAAAAAGGGATATTCTTGAATATTGAAATCTGTTCTTTTGTTGGGTAATTTTAAATTTCAATTAATCTAATATGTATGAACAGGTCAAATTGGGGCATTGTAGCCTTTAAAACAAAAAGTTTAATTAAGTTTCTGTTTTCAGTTATATTTTCTGTATGGATCTCATTTCCTGTGTTTGCACAGAATAATTCTACGGTATCTGGAACAGTTACAGACTCTAAAGGACAACCGATTATTGGTGTTACGGTTTATGTTAAGGGGACTAACTTAGGAGTAACAACTGATATTGATGGAAATTATGTACTAAAAGTACCAACCGACTCTAAAGTTCTTTCTTTCTCATATATTGGAATGCAATCCAAAGAACTGGAAATCAACGGAAAATTAAATATTAATGTAACTCTTGAAGATATCGCTGTTAGCTTGGATGAAGTAGTTGCTATTGGTTATGGCGTTCAAAAGAAAAGCAACACCACAGGAGCTATCTCAAGTGTACAATCATCTGATTTATCAAACAGATCAACAGTAAACGCAGCCTCTGCTTTACAAGGTAAGGCAGCTGGGATTCAGGTTATGAATAGCTCTGGAGCTCCTGGAAAATCTACTACAATCCGTATTCGTGGATTTTCTTCTAATGGCGTTTCAGATCCATTGTATATTGTTGACGGTTTGAAAGTTCCGGAAATTGATTACCTCGAAACTGAGAATATCAAAAGCATTGAGATTTTGAAAGATGGTGCTTCTGCTGCCATATATGGAGCAGAAGCAGGAAATGGTGTTATTCTGATAACTACCAAAACTGGTAAAAAAGGTGAAGGTAAAGTATTCTTCAATCAGGCATTAACAGTTTCATCACTAGAAAAAAAACTTAATTTATTGAATGCAACTGATTATGTTCAATATCAAATAGAATTAGGAACTTCACAGGATATTCTGGATTCATATTATTTTGAAAATCCAACCAGCTATTTGAATAATAAATTAGCAGATACTGATTGGCAAGATGCAATGTTCACTAGAGGTATTAATCAAAGATATACAGTAGGATTCCAGGGTGGTAATGAAAATGGTGACCTTTATGTCTCTTTAGGTTTTTTGAAAAATGATGGAATACTTATTGGTGATAAAGATCAGTATAGTAGAATTACAGGTCAGTTCAATGGAAACTATCAAGTTAAAGAATGGCTTAGAATTGGTGTGACCAACTCACTGGAAACTTCCAAATTAAAACAAACCACTGAAGGTGACATTGTTCATGGTGCTACTGTGAGTCTCATATATGGTGCAGATCCACTTACTCCAATATATTATTCAGATGGTATTTTGGGTGTTTCATCAAATACTCTAAAAGCAATAGATGGTGGATATTCCCCGCTTATTGACATTGATACAGGGAATTATTACAGTTCAAGTTATTGGTCACTGGCTAATCCTATGGCATCATTAAATTTGAATGATAATTACAGTCAAAGATTTAATCTTAATGGTACAGCTTTTGCAACGCTTACCCCGATAAAAAACTTATCATTAACTTCACGTCTTGGGTATAGATTCTCTAATGCCTATACTTATTCATATACGCCAGCTTATTGGTTGTCAAATGGAGATAATAATAAAACTATTCAATTAAGTACAAATCAGGTTTTTTCTACTTACTACCAATTGGAAAATTTTGCCAATTATAATTTCTCCATAAATAAAAACGAGTTTTCTGTTACTTCAGGTATGTCTTTTATTAGTTCTCAAAGTAACTTGATTGGCAACAAAACGGATGCGTTATCAAATACTGCAGCAAATTTCAGATATATGAATTACTCAACTGGTGATGCTAATGACGTCGTTTCGGGAATAGTACTTGATAAAAAACAGATTGCTTATTATGGAAGGTTGAGCTGGAATTATGACAATAGATATAATTTACAAATTAACTTCCGTGCAGATGCTTACGATACTTCGTATTTGAGTTCGGAGAATGCTTGGGGTTATTTTCCATCAATTTCGGGTGGTTGGACACTGACAAATGAAGAATTTATGAAAGATATTAATCCGGACTTCTTATCATATTTGAAACTTCGTGGTTCATGGGGTAAAAATGGTAGTGTGAGTAATCTGAGCAACTATGCATGGGCCTCTTCACTTGAACCTAGCACAAGATACTATTTCATGTCAGGTGTTGCTATACCTCAAATTAATACAAGTCTATATCTGGCAAATCCATCATTACGTTGGGAAGAGTCTGTTCAGACAGATTTTGGTGTTGATTTACGCTTCCTTAGAGATAAATTGATTTTTACTGCGGATTATTATAATAAGAATACAGACGGTTTGCTTATTCAGTCAACTGCAAATTTAACTACAGGTGCAAGCGTTGTTTTTCAGAATGTCGGAATTATAAACAACCATGGTTTGGAAATTGACCTTGAATGGAAAGATAAAATTGGGAAAGATTTAAGTTATAACTTAAAAGCTAACATTGGTACAGTCTCGAACAAAGTTACATCCTACAAAGGTGAAGGAACCAGAATCGAGGGAGATGATGCAAATCAAACAGGTATATTTGTGACAAATTTTGAAGAAGGTTATCCCGTATGGTATCTGCGTGGATACAAAGTTACAGGAATTAATGAAGCAGACGGATCACCAATTTTTGCAGATCTGGATGGAAGTGGTGACCTTTCTGCAGGAGATAGAACATATGTAGGTGATGGTATTCCTGATTTCACATATGGTGTAACTGCATCCTTCAATTACAAGAACTTTGATTTTCTTGTATATGGTGCCGGTTCACACGGAGCAAGTATAATGTACAACAATCTGATTATGTCAAGTCCTAATCTAAACAGACCTCATTTCATGTTTGATGACCGTTGGACCACCACCAATACAATTGCTACAGTTCCATCACCACTCTATCAGACACAAAAAGAATATTTAGCTTCCGATGCATTTGTTTTTGATGGTTCTTACCTCAAAATAAAGCAAATACAGTTGGGATACAACTTTGATTCAAAATTGCTGAATAAGATTAGTATGTCTTCATTAAGAACATATGTGTCACTTGAAAACTTTTTTACTTTCACGAAATATCCAGGAATTGATCCTGAGGTTCGTTCGAATTCAACCTATAATATGGCTCTCGACGGTGGAGGTTATCCAATTCCAAAGTCCGTAATGTTTGGTATTAATTTGGCCTTCTAATTAAAAAAACGTATACAAATGAAAAAATATATTTTAATATTCCTTCCGCTCATTCTGATATTGATTACTTCATGTAGTGTAGATGAGCTGGACATCCCTCAAAAAGGGGTTGTATCTGTAGATGGAACTTACCAAAATGCAGATGATAATACAGTTTTGTCTCTTTTGGCTGGAATTTATAATCAGGTTTATGGATCACCAATTGATGGTTTTGCTTCCTATAATGATGTTACCGGTGTAGTAAGTATGCGAAATTATTTCGCTCGAATGGGTGGTGAATTGGCAAATTACTGGCTTTATACAGAAACTTCTGAATCAACTAAGCCTTTCAGGGTATTTTGGTCATACAGTTATACTATCATTTATGGATGTAATTTGATTATAGAAAAACTACCTAATAATAACGTAGCTTCAACTGAAGTGAAAAACAGAGCAATTGCAGAAGCGAGAGCGATAAGAGCGATTCAGATGTCATACTTGGTTCAACTTTATGGCAATCCTCCATTGGCAGATCATATTATGGATGGTACTGAAGGAAACACTCCTGCTGCAGATTCTTGGGCATTTATTGAGACAGAACTTATTCAAGCTGCAGAGAATTTACCTTCTAAAACAGGAGTTAATGGTCAGTCAACCATTGGCGGCCGTTTAACAAAAGAAGCGGTATATGCTTATCTGGGAAGAGCATACCTGTGGGAAGGTAAATATGATGATGCTGCAACGACCTTATATGATAAAGTTATAAGCACTGGTTTATATGCTTTAATTGATAATTATGGTGACCTCAATAGTGTGTCTTCAAATTTTTGTACTGAATATATGTGGGAATATGAAGTTTCAAGTGATCCAACTTATATAACCTCTCAGATACCAGGTTTAACTGTAGCTTTTACCAACTGGAATCTTTCAAGTCAGTATACACCTGATGGCTTCTATACCGGACAAGGTTATGGGGATTATGCATATCCTTCAGAATCATTTGGAGCATTTATGGATCAACACGATGTTGTTAGTGGAGTTGAATCAGCTCGTTATATGGCAACTCTGGCTACCTATGAAGACTTGCTTGATCCAGATAGATTTACTTACAAAAACAGTGCAGGAAAAAAGGGAATGACCAATGCTCAGTCATCTTGTGAAGGATATTTCCGTATTAAAGGAATTCCAATGGACAAAAATGTTCTTTCATCGGGTGGATTTTGGTACTATGATATGCTTATCAATCATTGGTGTTTTATGCGTTATTCAGAAGTGCTTCTTAATTATGCAGAGGCTGTAGCCAAAGGAGGTACTGCCGGTGCAATGAGTGGATTGGAAGCGCTAAATCTTGTGAGAAAGAGAGCTGGTTTAGCAGACGCATCTTCATTAGATATGGACAATGAAGAATATGGAGTAAAAGCTGAAAAGAGAGCAGAATTTTTCTATGAAGGATTACGTTTTATAGATCTTGTTCGTTGGGGTGATGCTGCAACAGTTCTTGCAGATTGTGGAAAGATTAAACCTGTATTTTATGGATATGTGGATGGATCTACAACAGCACCTGAAACTAAATCAAATTGGAAGATAGATTACAATCAGTCAATTGGTGTGGGTTTTAAAGCTAATAAAAATGAGCTCTTTCCAATACCTCTTGTGGAACTTAACAATAACCCAAATTTGATACAAAATCAAGGTTGGTAATAAATAAAATTCATCATGAAAAAGTCAAAAATATTATTTATACTGTTGACAGTATTTGTCGCAAACCTCATGCTTATTTCTTGTAAGGAAGAGTTGGGCGTAGAGGAAATTATACCTGTATTTAATCCCGTTAGTCATGAATTTAATGTTGATTATAAGGCGGGGGAGCAAAATATTGAAATGAATTCAAATGTTATATTCTATGCCAGAGTTGAAAGCTCTGACGAAAGCTGGCTCTCTTGTAAATTTGACAGCTCTTGTACAATCTTAGTTGCAAAATACATTGAGAATGATACTACAATTCAAAGAGTTGGACATATAATTGTTTCAAAAAGTGGTGTAGAAGATACATTGACAATTATACAGGCGGGCAATCCTAATGTGAATAATGGTAAAGAACAGAAAACTGATCTTGCATATACTATTTCTTCTCAAGGTGGATATACCATACTTAATACTGTAGCAACAGAAAGCAATAAAATTCCTGTTGGGGCAATTGTAACAGTAGTATGTAAAGCTGATGTTGGGTCAATCTCTTTCATGAATCCAAGTACTTATGCTACATATGTAGAGGGTTCACCTATGAATAATAAATTCACGTTTGTTTGGACTCATGATATGCGAAATATTACGGTACAATCTGGAATTATGGGCATATTAAGGGATGGACTTGAAGTAACTGAAATGTATTGTACATACAAGAAAACAAATCTTGAATTCAGTACATCTACACAAGGTGGTTATGAAATGCTGAATGTGGATCCAGAAATAAGTGCTACAATCCCTGTTGGTGCAACGGTATTATTAAATTGTACAGCCGATGCAGGTACAATTTCTTTACTCAATCCAAGCACGTATGCAGAATATGCCGGAGGTACTCCTGTTAATAATGTGATTTCATTTACATGGACAAAGGAGATGGCAGATATGACAGCTGAATCAGGAATATTAGGTGTACGACGTGATGGAATTGAAATTTCATCGATATGTTACCTATATTCACAAGGTGATATGGCATTCACCACTGCAAATATGGGCGGATATAACGTTTTTAATGTTACATCAAGTATAACTAAATCAATTCCGTTGGGAGCAACAGTTGTTATTGAAACTGCCTCAGACGTTGGCACAATTTCATTCTTAAATGAGAGTACATATGCAGCATATGCAGAAGGAGCCCCAGTGAATGGTATTTTCTCTTTTGTCTGGACAGCTGATATGGTTAAAGTAACTACTGCAAAAAACAAAGGTATGATGGGAATTATGCGAGGTGGTTTTACTCCATCTGTAATGTATTATCATAATTGATAATTAATAGCTAATAGGTTTATTAAGATTGTGTAAATAAGGTGGTGGTTATCTGTCACCTTATTGTTTTTTAGATGTTAATATTAATTAGATATGTCAAATAAGTATTTTCAATATATCGCCACATTCATTTCGTCGATGCTTTTTCTAATATTAAGCATCGAAAAGGGTAATTGTCAACAAAAGCAACATATTCCGCTGTTGGGAAAATGTTCTATAAATGAGGTAATTGCAGCTATGACACTTGAAGAGAAAGCAGCAATGGTAGTTGGTACGGGATTGAAAATTGAAAAGATGGCTGTTGGTGGAGAACTTAATATACCTAATCAACCTATTCCGGGAAGTCTTGCTGATAAAACGAAGATTCATGTGAATGGAGCTGTAGGTCGTACATTGGAAACTCCACGACTGGGTATATCAACTATAGAAATGGTTGATGGCCCTGCCGGACCAAGTTTTGGCATGAAAACAACTGCATTCCCCATAGCTACAAATCTTTCCTCAACCTGGGATGTGGATCTTGTTCGTGAAGTAGGAAATTGTATGGGAAATGAAGTGGCTGAATATGGACTTGACATGTTACTTGCACCAGCCATGAATATTCAAAGAAATTCACTGACTGGTAGAAATTTTGAATATTACTCCGAAGATCCGCTCTTATCAGGTAAAATGGGTGCTTCTATTGTAAAAGGTATACAATTTAAAGGAGTGGGTACGTCAGTAAAACATTTCGTGGCAAACAATCAGGAAACCAACCGAATTTCGATTGATGCAATAATTAGTGAACGTGCTCTAAGGGAAATCTATCTTAGAGGTTTTGAAATAGCTGTTAAAGAATCTGATCCGTGGTCTTTGATGGCTTCATACAATTCCGTGAATGGATCATTGGCTACTGAAAATTATGAACTGCTAACAAAAATAGCAAGAGAGGAATGGGGGTATCAGGGAATTATTATGTCAGATTGGGAGGCCGGAAATAATCCGGTGAAGCAAATGAACGCCGGTTTAAACCTGATCATGCCCGGACCATATCAGGACACTGCGATCATAAATGCGGTTAAAAACGGACAATTGAAAGAAGAAATTCTTGACCAAAATATAGCATGGATTCTGAAAAATACTATGCGTTTCCCCAAATTCAGGAGATACCGGTTTTCAGGAAAACCAGATCTTGAAAACAGTGTAAGAGTAGCAAGAAAAGCTGGAGCAGATGGAATGGTTCTTTTAAAAAATGAAAACAAGGCTCTTCCGCTTTTCAACAAAACTTCAAAAATCGCATTGTTTGGGAACGGTTCTTATAAGACCAATATTGGTGGAGCCGGTAGTGGATATGTCATGCGACACGGACCAATTGTAAATTTTATTGTTGGACTGAAATGTGCAGGTTTTTCCATAGAAGAGAAATCATTAAAGGTATATAATGACTATATACAAAAAAACACTCCTATACAGATTTTGATGCAGGAAGTAAGAGGAAGAATTAAAAGGGCTCCTGAAATGAATGTAACTTCTGAATTTGCAGAAGAGATTTCTAATGATGCAGATGTGGCCATTATTACTATTCGAAGAACTTCAGAAGAATCAGTTGACCGTAAAATAAAGGATGATTTTAATCTTTCGGAAATAGAGTTAAGCAATATAAAAAACATATCTGCAGCATTTCACTCCAAAGGGAAAAAAGTAGTTGTAGTATTAAATATAGGTGGAGTAATTGAAACTGCAAGTTGGAAAAATTTAGTTGATGCAATTTTAATTGCTTGGCTACCAGGTCAGGAAGCAGGAAATGCCATTACTGATGTATTAACAGGTAAGGTGAATCCATCAGGAAAACTGCCTGTTACTTTCCCAATCAGGTATGAGGATGAACCTTCATCAAAAAACTTTCCCGGCACACCGATTGAAGATCCTAAGCAGGTGGTTTATGAAGAAGGGATTTATGTAGGATACAGATATTTCAATACTTTTAAAAAAGAAACTTCATTTCCTTTTGGGTATGGGTTAAGCTATACAGATTTTAACTACTCTGATTTGAGTTTAAGTTCAGAAAGTTTCAATGATTCAATTCAAATTAATCTTACCGTTACTAATTCAGGGGATAAACCTGGAAAAGAAGTAGTGGAATTTTATTTAAATGCCCCAAATGTAAAACTTGATAAACCATCCGAAGAATTAAAAGGTTTTGCAAAAACAAAATTACTCAATCCGGGAGAATCCCAGATTTTACAATTCAATATTCATTTACGTGATTTAACCTCATTTGATTCCAATCAAACTGCCTGGATTGCGCAGAAAGGAGAATATGAAGTGCGAATTGGATCTTCAAGTGAGGAAATCAGACTAAAGAAAAAATTCAGTCTTAATGATGAAATATTGGTTCAAAAAGTAAACAAAGTATTGGTTCCTAAAATTGAGATTAATGAGCTGGGGAAAACACAACCAGCTATCTCTGAAGAAGTAATGCAATATTTAAAGCAACAGGGTATTGATCCATATGTACATGTAGGTCCAATGTTAACAACCAAATTGATTAAAGCGAAAGTCAATATTGATTGTACATGTAAACTTGGTGAATTCACGCATCTGGAAAGATATAATAATTTTGAAAGTAGTAATGAATTTGTTGAACAGAGAGATTCTGATGTGGAATTTTACAATTCAATCGGTCTTCATGGTGAAATATACCGGGTTTGGCTTATCGGAAATAGTTTTTACAATGAAATGACCGGACAAGTGAACATCTCCACAGTGTCTAAATATCTTACAGATGCAAGTAAAATCTCGGATTATATTTTGTTAAATTGCAGCAACCTTGGAGTTGTTAAAGGCTGGAGCGATAATGAAGAAGAAAAAACAATCCGACTAACAAAAATTTTGAAAGAGCTCAAATTCAACTTTCCCCAAATTAAATACATTGAAGTAACAAATGAGCCTGACTATTCACACGAAGGAGTAACACCTGAAAACTATTATAATTTCTATAAGATTTATAACAATGCTGTTAATAAAGTAAATGCTGAATTGAAACCGAAAATTCCTTTATTAATTGGTGGTCCATCAGTATCTCAGTTTTCTCTCGAATGGCTTAGACCATTTCTAGACGCTTATGCTAAAGATTCTTCTCCTGACAAACGATTGGATTTTATATCTTATCATGGTTATTATTCTAAACTCGATACTGAATATAATTTATTCAAAGACGATCCTTCTGTAGTGAAAGGACAAAGGGAAATGTTGAATAAAGAACTTAAAAACAGAGGAATCAGTATAGAAATTCCTGTTTTCGTTACTGAAACCGGTATGTATCCGGGTCCGGCTTTTGATGATTTTAATACCATAAAAAACGATCATTTAAGGCAGGCGTCAGGAATGGCATCTTTGTTATATTGGTATTTGAACACAAATGACAATACATACCCATTCAATTGGGTGATGCGTCATCGTAAAGAAGGAAGAAAAGATCAATTGGTCACAAGGGATCAGTGGCAACAACCTTTTGTTAATACCCGAAAATTTACTCCTTATGGAAATATGATGCTTATGATGTCTAAAATGAAGAAAAACAAGATATCATCTAATGTAACTTCTACAATAAATAAAGGAAAAGGACTATATTCACTTGCTACTTCTGATTCAACCGGTGTTTCTGTAATGATCTGGAATTATCAGGGGAAGGGTACTGAAGGATATGATGCTGAGATCAATATTGAAAATCTACCTAAATCTTTAAAGGGTAAAAAATTTAGTGCTAAAATTTACCGAATTGATGAAAAAACGAGCAATTATCATAGTGATCCTGCTAACTGTAATCTTCAGTTGGTAGATACTCAGTTGATGAATCGTGCAATTAGGTATCACATGACTTTGCATCTTGAACCAAATACTTTACAGTTAGTTATATTTGAAAAAGCAAAATAAACGTAAATTATGAATTTAAAACATACCATACTTATAGTCATTCTCTGTACAATCACAGGCTTTACTACTCAAGCCGGTAAATTAAAAGCTAACTCAACTATAAGTCCAATAGATAGACATGCTTTGGTTACCAGACATAATATTGAATGGAATGATGTAAATGGACAAATTCCACTTGGCAATGGTGAGTTTTGTTTCAATGCTGATGGTACAGGGCTTCAAACCTTTGGAGGAAATACCATGTCTCATTGGGCATGGCATTCTTTTCCTTTACCTGAGGGTATTACAGCTGATCAAATACCTGTTACAGGAACTTTTCAGACAGGGAGAAATACAGGTTTAGACAAATTCTCTTCAGAAAAGTCAAGCATTAGAAACTGGATGTATGATAATCCCCATATTTACAATTTAGGTCGCATACGTTTATTTAGAACGAATGGAGTAGAATTTGAAACCGATCAGATCAAAGGGTTAACAAGAACGATGGATTTGTGGTACGGAATCCTGACTTCAAAATTTACAATAGATAATCAATCTGTTCAGGTAACTACTTGCGTCAACCCTGATAAAGATGAAGTTGCCATTCAGATTAAATCACCTTTACTCGAAAGTGGACAGATCGGAGTTGCTATTGATTTTCCATATCCCTCGATTGAAAAGAATAAACCATGGGTAGGTGATTTTACAAGAGTCAAGGATAATAAAACAATACTTATCAAAAAAGATAAATCAGGAAGAATTGTTTATCTAAGTCATGAGATGGATACTACGATTTATTATTCTACAATATCCATATCTAAAGGAAGTTCTTTACATTTTCAAACAAAGGATTCGCCAAATACAGTTTTTGTTAAATCCAATGGAGCTTCAAGTCTGGAATTAACTTGTGCTTTTTCATCAAACACAAATAGATCCAAACTTCCGGATTTTGATAAAACCATTGCAATGTGTAAAACCCATTGGCCAAAGTTCTGGAACAGTGGTGGGGCAATCGACCTTTCGGAAAGTAAAGATCCAAGATGGAAAGAACTTGAAAGGAGAATTGTTCTTTCGCAATATGAAACTGCTGTTCAGTCAGCAGGAAGTTTACCTCCTGCTGAAATTGGTTTGATGGGAACTGATTCCTGGCGTGGACAGTTTCATATGGAGATGATTTGGTGGCATCTTGCTCATTATGCTTTATGGAATCGTTGGGAAATGGCTGATAAAGCTTTATCAATTTATAAACGATTTATTCCCACTGCCAAAGAATTGTCTGAACAACTCGGTTACAAAGGATTGAAATGGCAAAAATCAGCATGTCCCGAAGGTCGTACCGCTCCATGGGAAGGAAATCAGGTGCTACTTTGGAGACAGCCTCACCCTATTTTTTTCGCAGAGCTGGATTACAGACTCCATCCTAATCGTTCTACGCTTAAAAAGTGGGCTGAAATTATTGATGGTACTGCTGAGCACATGGCCGACTACCCGACACTTGATGAAAAAACAGGAATATATCATCTTGATCCGGTTATGCCACCTAGCGAACAAGGTCTTACTAAAGATGATGTTTTTGATCTTGCCTATTGGACATGGGGGTTGAATCAGGCTCAAATCTGGAGAGAAAGAATGGGACTGAAAAGAAATAATCATTGGGACAAAGTGATAAATAATCTTGCTCCATTACCTATTGACAGTGGTCTTTATATGCATTCTTCAGAATGGACTGATACATATACTAAAAGAAATTGGGAACATCCTAATCCGGTTGGAATCATTGGAATGCTCCCTCCACAAAAAAATGTAGATATTGAAACTGCTCACCAAAGTCTGTTAAAAGTTTGGGACACTTGGAAATGGAGAACATGCTGGGGTTGGGATTTCCCCTGGACAGCAATGTCAGCTGCCCGTTTGGGAGAACCAGAAATTGCAATTGACGCATTGATGCTTAAAGCTGGAAAGAAAAATGATTATGATGAAAGAGGTGTTTGTACGGGAGGACCATGTCCGTATTTACCGGGCAATGGTGGATTACTTTATACAGTTGCCATGATGGCAGCCGGTTGGGATGGTGCTCCAAACAGAAATGCTCCAGGATTTCCAGATGATGGTTCATGGACTGTAAAATGGGAAGGATTGAAACCTGCTTTATAATATAAAAATGGATTGAAAAATGAATAAACAAATTATAGTTGTTGCACTTCTTATTATTAATGTTTCAAGCTCTTTTGCTCAACGAAAAACGGGCTTGATCACAGAATATATCACACCTAAACGTATAGTTTGGATGTCTGATACAACAGGTAATTTTATTAGAAATGCAGAATCAATTCTTGTCCAGGGTACAGGGCAATCGGTCATTAACAAGGGTAAATTCCTGACTATTTCAAATAAACAAGACTCAAGGAATGGAATTATCCTGGACTTTGGAAAAGAAATTCAGGGCGGAATTGAAATTGTGACGGGCAGGTTCTTTAGTCCTTCTTCAAGAGTTAGAATTCGTTTTGGTGAGTCAGTAAGTGAAACAATGAATGATGTGGGTGAAAATGGTGCTACAAACGATCATGCAATGCGGGATTTTATAGTTGAACTACCAAATACAGGACGTTTAGACATAGGTGATTCTGGTTTTCGATTTGCTCGAATTGATTTAGTTGATTCAACAGCAAGAATAGTTTTTAAAGAGATAAGTGCAATACTGAAATATAGGGATATTCCTTATTCAGGTTCGTTTTCTTGCAATGATGAGAAATTAAATAAAATTTGGCTTACTGGTGCATATACTGTACACTTGAATATGAATGAATATCTAATGGATGGTATCAAAAGAGACAGATTAGTGTGGATTGGTGATATGCATCCTGAGGTTATGACCATAAACTCTGTTTTCGGTTATAATGAGGTTGTGCCAAAAAGTCTTGACTTAGTGCGTGATGAAACGCCATTACCAAATTGGATGAATAAAATTAATTCATATTCAATGTGGTGGATTCTGATTCAGCGTGATTGGTACAATTATCAAGGAGATAAGAATTATTTGAAACAACAGCAGATGTATTTAGCTAACTTGCTACAAAATCTAACTAAATATATAGATGAAAATGGTAATGAAATTTTACCGGAAGAACGCTTTCTGGATTGGCCATCCAGTGAGAATAAGGCAGCTATACATGCAGGTCTTCAATCTTTAATGGTAATGAGTTTTGAAGCTGGAGCTGAAATATTCAAAGTTCTTGGAGATAAAGACAATGAATCATTTTGTCTTCAAAATATTGAAAAACTTAAGAAACATGTACCTGAATTTGCTGACTCTAAGCAAGCAGCAGCCTTATTGGCAATATCAGGTTTAGTTTCTCCTATAAAAGCTAACAATGATATTCTTTCACAAAACGGAGTTCATAAAATGTCAACATTTTATGGATATTATATGCTTATTGCCCGTGCAATGGCAGGAGACTATCAGGGTGCTATTGACAATATAAGAGAATACTGGGGAGCAATGCTGGATTTAGGCGCTACGACTTTTTGGGAAGATTTTGATATTGATTGGACAAAAAATGCTGCCCGAATTGACGAAATTACACCAAATGGAAAAATAGACGTGCATGAAACTTATGGTGGATATTGCTATAAACAACTACGTCACAGTTTTTGTCATGGTTGGGCTTCCGGTCCAACAGCATGGTTGACTAAGTATGTACTTGGAATAAATGTTCTTGAACCCGGGTGTAAAAAAATTCTTCTTGATCCTCATTTGGGTGATCTGAAATGGGTTAAAGGTACATTTCCAACACCTTACGGAATTTTATCTGTAGAGCACCGGAAATTATCCAATGGAAAAATTAAAACAACTTATTCCAAACCAAAAGGGATGGAAGTAATTATAAAAAAATAATGAAAAAACGAATTCTACAATTTTTTGTAATGTTCTCGATATTATATGTGCAGGGACAAACAATAATTCCACTTTATAATGGGGAGAAAGCCCCCGGATCCGAAATATTAACCTCAAAAGAAATAAGTAGAAAGTTAAAAAACGGACAGGTTATAACGATACGAAATGTCTCAATGCCAACACTTGAAGTTTATCATACGGAAAAAGACAAAAAAAATGGAACTGCAATAATAATTTGTCCTGGAGGTGGTTTCACTGGGCTTGCCTATCAGGAAGAAGGTACATCGACAGCAAAATGGTGCGTAGAAAATGGAATTACAGCTTTCATTTTGAAATACAGACTTATGCCATTAGATAAAGATCCTCAGGTTCATCATTACGACTATGAAGTTAATTTTGATTCATTGGTCGCACCGTATGTGAAGCTTGCCGTTGCTGACGGACTGGAGGCAGTAAGGTATGTTAAAAGTCATTCAAATGATTATGGAATCGACAGTACAAGAGTAGGAATCATGGGATATTCTGCAGGAGGTACTGTTACTGCTTCAGTTGCACAGACATATGATAAGGATAGCAGACCTGATTTTGTAGCTCCTATTTATGCATATTACGGTGCAGTTTTAGGAGATAGCGTTCCGGAAGATGCACCCCCTATGTTTCTTGCCTGGGCAACTGATGATGTTATAGCCAAAGGAAATGTTGAACTTTATGAAAAATGGAGACTTGCAGGTAAATCCGTCGAAATGCACAGCTTCTATGCTGGTGGACATGGCTTTTCTGTATTAAGAAAAAACAAACCTTCGGATATTTGGAAAGATCTTTTTAAGAACTGGCTCATCAATCAGGGGTTTATAGTTAATTGAACAAAATAAAAGTAAAAAACAACTATTGCTACAGGTCAGGGCAATGAAAAAGTCTTCGATTTAGCGAGCCTTTAACAAAAAAGAATCAAGCAAATGAAAATTTAGTTTTCTTTTGCTCGATTTTCTTTTAAAAACCTTACGATTATTTTTGGAACAATATACTCCTCTATGTAGCTTATAATAGGTTCTGTTTCAATAGAAAACACTTTTTCCTGGTAGCTCACACCTCCAGTTTGAGTATTCGTTTTAGATTCACAACAAAAATAGCCATTGCTCCCTGCATTTGCATATTTTCAATTCCGTAGGAAGTTGCTCTTCCTTATCCATGAACATTTTTAAGCTCGCTGTTTTACGCTTCTATTTTATACCTATGTTTAGATTTCGCTTTGAAGTAATCTGATTCTTGTAAGTTCATCTGATCCTGATGTTCATTTGATTTTAATTTCACTGAATAAGTCTCGGATTTAGCTCCTGATTTATAGCACCCTTCTTTTAACGAACATATTTTACACTTTTCAATATCAAAATAATAAGTTTTTGACTGGTTTTTCCCTTGATTTTTCTTTCCTGTTCTAGCCTTTCGGATAGCCAAATGTCCTGCTGGACAAACAAACATTCCCGCATGTTTGTTGTGTTCAAATTCATCTTCTGCTTTTCTAAAACCTTGAGTGATTCCAGAATTCAATTTAGCAACAACCTTTATTCCTTGTTCGTTAGCTATTTTTAGATTCTCTTTCCCTTAATAGGCAGCATCTCCAATGACTGTGTCGACTTCAATGCCATTCTTTTGGCTTATCTCCAATAATTCTGGAAGTTTGGAACCATCTCCCTTCTCTCCTGAGGTTACGGTTGCTGCTGTAATAATTCGCTCTTCTGTTATGGCAATATGAGTTTTGAATCCAAAAAATGAGGTATCTGAGGATTTATGTCCAGTTCTAGCGTCAGCATCTTTAGATAGAGTATAGCGGTCTTTTGTATCTTCAATTGCTTCTTTCAGCAAATTAAGTTTCTCCTTCACTTTATGTAATGAACTCAATACAATATCTGATACTATTTCCTTTTCAAGTTTATCACAATAAGCAAGTTCATTTGTCAGATCATTGTCTTCATTCTTTTCTGGCAAACTTCCTTTTTTATTTTCATCTACAGAATAAACAACTTTGCGAACTGGGATTGATAACATCATCTTCAGGAGCAATTCCCAGAAAATATTTGAAGGACATATCAAAACGAGAACGTTCTACAACATCTACATCTGATATATTATTGATAGTTTTAAGCAGCAAGTATTTAAACATACGGATGGGACTTTCCGCATTTCTGCCATTATTATGGCAATACTTTTCTACTAACTATAATAGGAAAATGATGATAATGTGTTTCTGTATTTATGGATTGTATTTCAAGGAGGCAGTTTATCTGCCTTTTTTTGTTTTTATTCTAGTTTTTAATTTAGTAAGTTAAGCTTGTCTGTATTAGTAAATATCTATATTTCAATATCCTAAATAATCAATACTACAATCTGGTTTATAATTAAGACGTATTTTTAACAAGGCTAATAAATCAAGATATTTGTTGTAATGGTACTTTTTAATTTTGTATTATACTAACACATAAATTTAAAAAAATGAAAAAATCTACTCATTTGATTGTAGCATGTTTATTTGCTATTATTTCAGTTTCTGCTCAGGATACTATTAATAGTATTCAGTTTTCAGGTTATCCACCTCATTATGCGATGGTTGGTGGTAAAGCTATTTTAAGTGCTAATCTTAATATTGCGGATTCGTCGCCAGCAAACATGATGTTTGGTATTATCAAACGGGATGCAGATGGTAATGCAGTCGGCCAGCCAGTTGCTATGAAAATTATTCATCTTACTGACGTAGCTCCGTATACAAAAACAGTTTTAGATACTGTTGATTTATCTGCAAGTATTCCTTTAAGTTCAACATTGGCTGATGGCCAAACTTATGCTTATTTTTGTTCTATTCTGTCTGCTGCTTATGCTCCAATAGATCAGAAATATAGTTTGGTTAATGTAGGTGATGTAACTTTAGGTAATATGTCCGGTTTTTCAAAGAATCCTTATGGCGTCGTAATGGTGGGTAGCAAGGTGGTATTAAACGCAGATCTGAATATTGCTGATGCAACACCGGCCAATATGATGTTTGGTGTTATAAAAAAGGATGCAAATGGCGATGCTGTAGGTCAGCCAGTAGCTATGAAGATTATTCATCTTACTGATATCGCTCCTTACTCAAAGAGTGTAGCTGATACCTTAGTTTTGACTTCAAGTGTTCCATTAAGTTCTGCCTTGACAGATGGTCAAACATATGCATATTTTTGTTCAATTTTGTCAGCAGCTTATTCACCTGTTGATCAAAAATATAGTGAAGTCAGTGTTGTGGATACTGTAAATACTGTCAATTTTTCTACAATACCTCTTGAATCATCAGCACCCGGCACTAAAGTAGCACTAAACGTAGGTCTTACTATTGCTAATAGTTCTCCTGCTAACTTAATGATAGGCATTATTAAACGTGATGCTGTTGGCAATGCAGTAGGTCAGCCAACAGCAATGAAAATTATTCATTTAAGTGAAACTGCACCATATTGTAAAGAAATAACTGATACTCTATCAATCCCTGCTGGCCATCCTTTGAGCTCTGAATTATCATCAGGTGAGAAGTATTCTTATTTCTGTTCAATTCTCTCAGCTGTATATTCTCCAATTGATCAAAAATACAATGATGTTTCTATATATGCAACTGCTCTGCAGAACAAATATGTAAGCAGGATTTCAGTTTATCCAAATCCTGCTACCGATAAAATTCATATTTCCGGTGTACAATTGAATCAAAATGTTGGTATTTATAATATTGCTGGAAGTTTGGTGAAAAATGAGAAACTTCTATCAAATAGTATCGACGTTTCTAATCTAAAATCAGGTGTTTACTTTATTAAAGTAGATTCTACTGTTTCAAAATTCACGAAACAATAAAAAAAAACGATAAATAAAGGGTGACAATTGTTACCCTTTATTTCAAAGACTTGCTTTTATACCCGAGTTAACTATAGTTAAGTTTATATCATTATTTGAATATATGTATTAAAAAAAATAAAATGGGAAAAAAGATTGTAAAACTATTAATTTTAAGTATATCTATGTTTAACAATTTATCATTTGCTAAACATAAAGAAATTCAAAATGAAGCTATACAGATAAAATTTAATAAATTAAATCCTATTTGTTCGGTTGATGAAAGATATCAATCAGTTAATGTAGAGATGTGTGAGATTGTTGGTGGCGATTTTTGGATTCCATATGAATTAATGGATACAATTAGGCCAACAAGTGTTAATTCTTTGAAAAGAAAAATTCTACCAATAAATCTTTATAATGACAAACTTAGGATGTTGACATCAGCGCTTGGACCCCAATATATTCGTGTAAGTGGTACTTGGGCTAATACAACGTATTTTCAGGATAATGATGAACCAAAATTGAAAGTTGTACCTAAAGGTTATGAAAATGTTTTGACCAGAGCTGAATGGAAGGGAGTCGTCGATTTCTGTAAGGCTACTGATTCAAAACTTGTAACTTCATTTGCTATATGTGATGGGATAAGAGATTCCAATGGTGATTGGACCAGCGCTCAGGCAGGACCTCTTATTAACTATACAAAATCAATAGGTGGAGAAATTGCAGCAGCAGAAATGTTCAATGAACCATCACATGCTGGTTTTGGTGGTGCACCAGCAGGATATAAAGCTATCAATTTTGCTCAAGACTTTAAGTTATTTAAATCCTTTATTGATTCAGCTGCTCCGGATATGAAAATTTTAGGACCTGGATCAATTGGAGAACCTAAAATTATGATTGGGGGAAGTATTAAGACTGATGATGTTTTTTTAAGTGAACCAAAACCAATCTTTGATATCTTCAGTTATCATTATTATGGATGGGTTTCTAAGAGATGTGGCGGAAATCTGACTCCCGAAAGCGCAATGAATAAAGATTGGTTAAGTAAAACTGAACTTGGTCTGGAGTATTATAACGAAGCTAGAAATAAATATAATCCTGGAGTCCCTATTTGGTTAACAGAAACAGCTGAAGCAGCTTGTGGAGGAAATCCCTGGGCTTCAACTTTTGTGGATTGCTTTCGTTATCTGGAACAATTAGGGAGACTTGCTAAAAAAGGGGTTCAGGTAGTGATGCATAATACTTTATGTGTAAGTGAATATGGATTGCTCGATCAGGAAACTTATGAACCAAGACCAAACTATTGGGCAGCATTGCTTTGGCACAAGTTTATGGGAACTAAAGTGTATGATGCCGGAGTATCTGAAAATGGACTTGACATTTATATCCATAATCTTAATAATTCTGAGAATGGTTTTGCTGTTATGATTATCAACCCGAACAAAGAAAATTACCAAATTAAAATTCCATCTAAAGCAAAACAATATTTGCTAACAGCAGATGGTTCAGATCTTGAAACAAAAAAAGTAAAACTAAATGGAAATCCTCTATCTCTAAATTCTGATGAAAAATTACCGGAAATAGTTGGTGCTAAAGTAAAATCTGCTAAAATAATTGTACCTTCATTTAGTATCTTATTTCTAACTTACGATAATCATTAAATATATAAAATATAAATTCATTAAAAACAAATTATTTCATGAAAAAAGTAAAAATCTCATTAGTATTCGTAGTATCATTATTTATTACAATTTCCCTTTTTGCACAAGATAAACCAAATAATTATTTTGTTGGTAAATGGGATGTTTTGGTTGAAGGCACACCTGCAGGTGATTCACATATGCCTTTGTTAATTACCTTAGAAAATGGAAAATTTTTCGGAGGTCTTTTAAATGATAAGGATTCAGTCACCTCAAAATTTGACAAAATAGAAGCAATAGATAATAGCATAACTCTTTATTTTAATGCTGGCGGTTATAATTTATATATTTCGCTTGATAAGGTTGATGAGAACAATGCAACTGGTACTCTTAAAGATATGTTCGATGCCACTGCCAAAAGGGTAATCAAAAAAGAAAATTCAGCAGAATAAATATAAAAGAATAAAGAAAATAATGGTGGTAATAATTCTGCCATTATTATTTTTATTAATTAAATTTTCTAAAATGAGACGATATAAACATTTGATATTAATTGCATTTATAACTGTTTTAAGCAACCTGACAATTTTCGGACAAACAAAAAAAGATAGTTATAAAATGGATATTTTTATATCTAATCTCATGAAAAAAATGTCTCTTGAGGAGAAACTGGGACAGTTGAACCTGATCACTCCTGTTTCATTAACAGGTCCGTTTGCTACTACTAAATATACTGAGAAACTTAAGAACGGAAGTGGAGGTAATGTTTATGCCGTGATGGGAAAACCTGCATATATTCATTCCAAAGTTTCACTATCCGACAGCTCAAGGTTGAAAATACCTTTATTAGTAGGTCTGGATATAATACATGGCTATAAGACCATTTTCCCAATACCATTAGGTCTTGCTTGTACATGGGATACTGATATTGTTGTGAAAACAGCAAGGGTAGCTGCTATTGAAGCGACAGCTGCCGGATACAACTGGACTTTCTCACCTATGTTGGATATAACACGAGATCCTCGTTGGGGTAGAGTGATGGAAGGTTCAGGAGAAGACCCCTATCTTGGAAGCCTTATTGCTAAAGCAATGGTAAAAGGATATCAGGGTTCTGATTTGAAAAATGAAACTTCGTTAATGGCTTGTATAAAACACTTTGCAATGTATGGTGCAGCAGAAGCAGGTCGGGATTACAATACAACAGATATGAGTCAGCTCGCTATGTATCAGAATTTTCTACCTCCTTATAAAGCAGCAATTGATGCAGGTGCTGGCAGTGTTATGACTTCTTTCAATGAAATAAATGGTGTACCGGCTACTTGTAATAAATGGCTACTGAAAGATTTACTTCGGAAAGAATGGGGATTTAATGGTTTTATAGTAACTGATTATAATGCAATACAAGAACTTATTGCACATGGTGTTGCGGAAAATTATAAACAAGCCGCGGAACTTGCACTGAATGCTGGTGTGGACATGGATATGGCTAGTGAAAGTATGATAGCTTCTTTTAAACAATCTCTTTTAGAGAAAAATATTTCTATGTCTCAAATAAATGACGCTTGTCGAAGAGTATTGGAAGCTAAATATAAATTAGGCTTATTTTCTAATCCTTTTAGGAATAATAATCCTGATAAAGCTGATATAGTAACATTAACCAAGGAAAATCTTAAAACGGCTAAGGAAGCTGCTGTAAAATCAATTGTTCTGTTGAAAAATGATAATTATACATTGCCTTTATCAAGAACTTCAAAAATTGCTTTAATAGGTCCTTTTGCTGACAATAAATCAGAGATGTTTAGTATGTGGTCATTTACTGGTGATGAGAAAAAAGTTGTTACTTTGTTTGAAAGTCTTAAAAATCAAGATTTAAATGTAGAGTATGCTGAAGGTAGTCAGATTACGGATAATACTTATTTCAATGAACTTAATAATATTACGTTTGATTCGAGTAAACAGGAAAAAATGATTGCACATGCAATTGATATTTGCAAAAATGCTGATGTTATTGTAGTTATGTTAGGGGAATCAAAGAATATGTCTGGTGAAGCAAAAAGTTTCACGGATATTTCTCTTCCACATTGTCAATCAAATTTGCTAAAAAAAATAAAAACTACAGGGAAACCAGTTGTATTAATACTGACAAATGGTCGTCCAATGACACTGGAAAATGATTTGCTCAATGCAGATGCAGTACTTGAAACATGGCGTTTAGGGACAGAAGCCGGTGACGCTATTTCAGATGTTTTGTTTGGCAATTATAATCCGTCCGGTAAAATTACAATGTCATTTCCCCGGTCTGTTGGTCAAATTCCAATTTATTACAACCACAAAAACACCGGTAGACCATATACTCCGGGAGGTAAATCCAGTTATGTTTCCAATTATCAGGACAAAGCAAACTCACCCCTGTTTCCATTCGGATATGGCTTAAGTTACACAACTTTTAAATACAGCGATATCCGGTTAAGTGATACGCTTGTAATCGGGGAAATTAAAACCCTTAAAGCAACTGTTAAGGTTACAAATAGTGGAAAATTTGCCGGTGAAGAAACCGTTCAGTTGTATCTTAACGATCCGGTAGCTTCGGTAACCCGTCCTGTCAAAGAGTTAAAGCAATTCAATAAAGTGTTTTTACAACCTGGAGAAACCAAAGATGTATGCTTCACATTGACAACTGAAGATCTGAAATTTTACAACAGTGACTTAAAGTGGGATTGGGAATCCGGAAGTTTTATAGTTTATATCGGAACTAATTCCGATGATGTGAAAATGTCTGAATTTATATGGAAAAAATAGTAATTATGAGGTTACGTTTAATTGGTTTTTTGCTGATATTTTTAATTAGTATTTCAGCACTTTCGGCTTCAGTTGTAAGTGATGGTAGAAATCAAAATTTTGATCAGGACTGGTATTTCAAAAAGGATACTATGAAATCAGGTCCTGAAAATCTGAATTTTGATATTTCATCATGGAGAAAAGTCGATTTGCCACATGATTGGAGTATTGAAGATCTGCCGGGTCAAGGTCAGGATAGTATTGTAGGTCCATTTTCAAAATCGTCAAAAGGAGGTACCAGTACAGGATTTACATTGGGAGGCACAGCTTGGTATCGAAAAACATTCAAAATTCAAAAAGAAAATCAGAATAAATCTGTTTACATACTTTTCGATGGAGTGTATATGAATTCAGAGGTATGGATTAATGGGCATTATCTGGGAATCCACCATTATGGTTATACTCCTTTTTATTATGAACTGACTCCATATCTTGTTAAAGATAATAAGGAAAATATAATAGCTGTCAAAGTCAGAAATGAGGGTGAAACTTCACGCTGGTATTCCGGTTCAGGTATTAACAGACATGTTACACTTGTTAGTGTCAATCCGGTTCATGTAGATGTTTGGGGGGTGAAAATTACTACTCCTGAAGTCTCTAAATTAAATTCTAAAATTAGAATTTCTACAATCGTCAAAAACGAAAAGAATAAGAGTTCTTCTGTCACTATAAAGACCCGGATTATTGACAATAAAGGTAAGATTGTAAAAACATTCAATAGCAATGTAGTCATTCCGGCAATGGCAAAAATGGAAACAAACCAATTGATAAGTTTAGAAAATCCGAATTTATGGTCTCCTGATTCGCCTTATTTATATCAGGCAAAGACTTCTATATTTGTTGACGGAAAAGAAACAGACCAGGTAAATAGTGAATTTGGTATTCGTAATTTTCAAATAGATGCTGAACATGGTTTATTGATTAACGGTGTTAGTTATGAATTAAAAGGAGGTTGTATTCATCATGACAATGGTCCTTTGGGATCAGTTTCTTTTGAAAGAGCTGAAGAAAGGAAGATTCAGATCTTGAAAGAAAATGGATATAATGCTATTCGTACCAGCCATAATCCTCCATCTACAGCACTCTTAAATGTTTGTGATCGAATGGGATTTCTTGTTATTGAAGAGGCTTTTGATGTATGGGAAAAACTGAAACGTTACCAGGACTATCATCTTTATTTTAATGAAGACTGGAATAGAGATATTGAATCAATAGTGCAAAGAGACGGAAATCATCCATCCGTGATTCTTTGGAGTATAGGTAATGAAATTCCCGAAAGAGTATCAACAAGAGGTATCGAAATAACTAAAAATCTTGTTCGGAAATTTCATGAACTGGATCCGACAAGGAAAGTTACTGAAGCGATTAACCTGACACCTAAATGGGAAGAAAAAACACCACCTGCATTTGCCGAATTGGATGTGGCCGGTTATAATTATGAATGGAAAAGATATGAACCTGATCATGAGAAATTTCCACAACGGGTAATGTATGCTTCAGAGTCAACTCCTGCAGATATTCTGGATTATTGGAATATGGTGGAAAAACATCCTTATGTCATAGGTGATTTTGTTTGGACAGCTGTTGATTATATTGGAGAAGCAGGTTGTGGATCAAATAATATAAGCCACAAAAAAAATAATTTCATTGTAAGTGAATGGCCATGGTTTAATGCAAACTGTGGTGATATAGATTTAGTTGGAGAAAAGAAGCCACAGTCCTATTATAGGGATATTGTTTGGAGAAGGAGTAAAATCGAAATGTTTTGCCAGAAATCCATTCCGGATTCTATGTATGAAAATGTTACTGCATGGGGATGGCCTGATATTAGAAAAAGTTGGACTTGGCCGGGTGAAGAAGGTAAATCAATGAATGTCATTGTTTATACACGTTGTCAGAGAGTAAAACTTGAGTTGAATGGTAAATTAATTGCCGAACAAAATGTTCCTGAAAACTCTGTTACAATTACTTTTAAATTACCATATAAGCCGGGTACTCTTGTGGCAAAAGGGTATGAAAATGAAAGTGAAGTTGCTTCAACAATATTGGAAACAACAGGTGAACCTTATGGCATTCGTTTGATTGCAGATCGTAATATTATTTCAACAAGTAATTATGACTTATCATATGTAAAAGTTGAGATTGTTGATTCTAAAGGGAATTTGGTGACAAATGCCGAAGATATTGAAGTCAATTTCTCAATTGCAGGAAATGGAAAGATAGCTGGAGTTGGGAATGGTAATCCGATAGATATGTCAAGTTTCCAACAGCCACGGAAGAAAGTTTTCCATGGAAAATGTTTGGTTATAGTTAGACCTGATGATAAAAAAGGGAATATTTTTTTAGAAGCTTCTTCAAAAGGACTTAAAAAAGCAAACATAGAGATAAAGGTAAATCAAAAATAGATGGGTATATACTATACCTTTCCTGATTTTAACTGGTGATCCTCAAAATTCAAGTTATTTCAGTGTTTTTTAGTTATAATACAATGTATTTAGTAAATAATGCAATCAATGAAAACTAACAGCCTTATTTTTCTATTACTTGCCTTCGCAATTTGCATATTTGGTCAACAAATGAACAAAGGATCTGAAAAATATTTGAATTTTGAAGTTGGCAAACTCGTAACTGTTTATACTACAACAGCTGATAGTAGTAATCTAAAACTCACCATTACTGATACCTTAGTATTTAATGCGGCTAAAGAGCCCCGGGAAATGGATTTGTGCGTACTTGTAACACCAGCTAAAACTTATCAAACCATTTTGGGTATCGGTGGTGCAATTACTGATGCAAGTGCCGAGGTATTTGCAAAACTTCCAAAAGATAAACAACAGGAGCTGTTAACGGCTTATTATGATAAAACGAAAGGGATTGGATATACATTAGGTCGTACAAATATTAACAGTTGTGATTTTAGTAGCGACAGTTATTCGTATGTCACTGATGTTGACAAAGAGCTTAAGACGTTTAATATAAATCATGATAAGCAATACCGAATTCCTTTAATTCAACAAGCCATTAAAGCTGCAGACGGAAAGCTAACTTTATTTGCCAGCCCATGGAGCCCGCCTCCATTTATGAAAGATAATAACAGTTGGCTACGGGGAGGAACATTACTGCCTGAGTATTATCAATCATGGGCAACTTATTTTGCTAAATTCATTAAAGCCTATGCAAAAGAAAGTATTCCTATTTGGGGTATTACTGTTCAGAATGAACCTTTTGCAAAAGCCAAATGGGAATCATGTACTTATACTGCTGAACAAGAAAGGGATTTTGTGAAGAATTTCTTAGGTCCAACTATGAAAAAAGAGGGACTTTCAGATAAAAAAATAATTGTGTATGATCACAATCGGGGAATGATGAACTTTTATGCTGATATTATACTCCGTGATCCCGAAGCTGCAAAATATGTATGGGGGGTTGGTTATCATTGGTATGAATCATTAATGGGCGGACATGTGTTCAACAATGTAGCAAATGTTTATGAGATGTATCCTGACAAAAATGTACTTCTTACTGAAGCATGTGTAGAAGAATTTGATGCAAAGAAATATTATTATAAAGCTAGTGCTGAAAGATATGGAAAATCTATGATAAACGATTTTAGGAGCGGAGCAGTTGGCTGGACCGACTGGAATATACTTTTAGATGAACATGGAGGTCCCAATCACCTTCAGAATTATTGTTTTGCACCAGTACACGCTGAAACTCAGACTGGGAAATTAATTTACACGCCTTCGTTTTATTATATTGGTCATTTTTCAAAATTTGTGCGTCCAAATGCAAAAAGAATAAGTACTATAGTTACGCAAAACAGCCTCATTGCCACTTCTTTCCTAAACCCGGATAGTAGCATAGTTACAGTTGTAATGAATGAAACGGATAATCAATTAAGATATTCACTATTTGTCGGTTTGGAGAAAGTGAAAATTTTGATACCTCCCCATGCTATACAATCTTTAAATTATTAATTTTTATCCTGGAGATTTACTTTAATGAATGTCAGAATATCCATGTCAAATTTCCATTTGCAGTTTCAGCATTGAATATCGACAGAATTAAATATTTTATATTCTGAATCTGACATTCGATTTCATTTCGGATAGAAGCACAAATCTGTTTTGAATTATTTTATCCCTGTTTTTCACTCTCCCAATTCAAAGGATTAATCAAAATATCAATTTCATAGCTCAGATTAATTTTAGCAACAATTAAAAGGAGTCTGACTTTAACTTCCTGTTTGGATTTACTCTGTGTACGGGTATATGCAATGAAACTAGACGTACTTTTAATGAAGAAATTTAGCAAACTTATGAGCAATATTAATTACAGAGGAAATTCAAATAAAATATCAAATAGAGCAACTTGCTCCAAATTTGCTTCATAAAGAACAGTTGTAGAGCAGGCGTTAAGTCATAAATAGATTGTAATCAATTAATTATTCGAAGGGTTTTTGTTTTTAGTGAAAATTGTATGCAGACTGTTTTAGGTAGGAATTTTGCCTAATAACACTCTCTTTTTTTTTAATCTGAAACTGAATGCCTAAATTTGTAAAAACACCTGCAATATTAGCTTTATGAAACGTATGAAAAAAAATCTTTTCCTTATTCTAATCCCTTTTTCATTCCTATTTCTTCAGAATCTTTCTTCTCAGGAAAAATACAAAGATCCTTCTCTAAGTGCTGAGGAAAGGGCTGTCGATTTATGTGCTCGTTTGACTACAGAGGAGAAAGTGTCGTTGATGATGGATGCTTCAAGGCCGGTCGAACGCTTGGGTATTAAAACTTATAATTGGTGGAACGAGGCTTTGCATGGTGTAGCTCGTGCTGGTTTGGCTACTGTCTTTCCTCAGCCTATTGGTATCGCTGCTACTTTTGATATAGATAATACCTTCAATGTGTATACTGCTGTGTCGGATGAGGCGCGTGCTAAATACCATACTTTTGTTGCTCAGGATATGCGCAGTAGATACCAAGGTTTAACTATGTGGACTCCAAATGTCAATATTTTTAGAGATCCGAGGTGGGGAAGGGGTATAGAAACTTATGGTGAAGATCCTTATTTGAGTTCTAGCATGGGTGTTGCTGTTGTGAAGGGCCTACAGGGTCCTAAAGATGCTCCCTATGATAAACTGCATGCCTGTGCCAAGCATTTTGCGGTGCATTCGGGACCTGAATGGAACAGGCATAGCTTTGATGCTGCTAATATTTCCAGACGAGATTTGTACGAAACCTATCTGCCTGCCTTCAAGGCTTTGGTGCAAGAGGCTGATGTCAAAGAAGTAATGTGTGCATACAATCGTTTGGAAGGAGAACCTTGTTGTGGTAACAAAAAATTGTTGAATTATATTCTTCGTGAGGAATGGGGATATAAAGGGATAGTTGTCGCTGATTGTGGTGCCATAGCAGATTTCTATAAACCTACATCCCATGCAACTCATGCGGATGCAGCCATTGCTTCGGCTGAAGCAGTACTTAGTGGAACTGATCTGGACTGTGGTTCTAGTTACAAAGCCCTAACTGAAAGTGTAAAGAAGGGGTATATTCAGGATAAAGACATCGATGTGTCTGTTGTCAGATTGCTCAAAGCTCGTTTTGAACTCGGTGAAATGGATGATCCATCCATTGTACCATGGTCCCATATACCTTATTCCACAGTTGCTTCGGTTGCTCATATTGATTTGGCTTACCAAACGGCACTTAAATCTATGACTTTGCTTCAAAATAAGAACAAAATCCTTCCTATTAAAGAGAAGGGTTTGAAAATCTATGTGATGGGTCCAAATGCCAATGATTCAGTAATGCAATGGGGAAACTACAATGGAACACCCTCACATACAGTTACTATTCTTCAGGGTGTTAAAAATGAATTTGGAAAAAATAACGAAGTCTATTATGAAGAGGGTTGCGATTTAATAGAGCGAACCATTTTCAAAAGTGTATTCAATGATTGCAAAACAGAGAAGGGTATTGGCTTTGATGCTCACTATTGGAATGAAGCTAATTTTGGAGGAAAGTTAGTTGCAAGTTCGCATTTAAATACTCCTTTTCAACTTTGTACCGGAGGTGCTACTGTTTTTGCACCTGATGTCAATTTGACCGATTTCAGTGCAAGATATACCAGTACTTTCACCCCAAGGCAGTCCGGAGAGGTGTTTTTCGATTTCTATAGCTGTGGTAAAATAAAAATCAGTGTAAATGATAAGGAGTTCAAATCATTCCGTAGCAATCATGGTGGACGTAAAAATGTATATGGACTAAATGTTGTCAAAGGTGAATCCTATCGTATTCAAATTGATTTTGAATATACAATGGGGGATGCACAACTTAATTTTGATTTGGGATTCAGACAAGAATTGGATCTTGATGGCGTAATTAATAGAGTGGCTGATGCTGATCTCGTAATTTTTGTAGGTGGAATCTCTCCACAAGTAGAGGGAGAGGAGATGGGGGTGAGTCTGCCTGGATTTAGAGGAGGTGATCGTACCGACATTGAACTACCTGCCGTTCAACGTGAGATCTTGGCAGGTTTGCATCAATCTGGAAAGAAAATAATTTATGTGAATTGTTCTGGTTCGCCGATAGGATTGGTTCCTGAAACTCAACATTGTGAGGCCATTCTGCAAGCATGGTATCCGGGACAAGAGGGTGGAAATGCAGTGGCTGCAGTACTTTCGGGCAAGTACAATCCTGCTGGTCGGTTACCAGTCACTTTTTATGGGAAGCTTGATCAATTGCCTGATTTTGAAAATTATAACATGAAAGGTCGAACCTACCGTTACATGACAGACAAGCCACTTTTTCCTTTTGGCTATGGTTTGAGTTATTCTGAATTCAGTTACGGAAAAATCAAAACTGACAAAAAAACATATTCAATTGGAGAAGCAGTCACACTGAAAGTTCCTGTGAAAAATAGTTCAAAACTTGAAGGGGAAGAAGTGGTTCAAGTATATTTGCGCAAAAAGGGAGATTTGAATGGTCCTGTAAAAACCTTGCGTGCATTCAAACGAGTGTACATCCAAGCAGGTGAAACTAAAGAACTGGAAATTAAGCTGGATGCCAAACAGCTTGAATGGTGGGATGAAACCCAAGCATCCATGACAAATCATAGTGGCCTTTTCGAATTATTGATCGGTTCCAGCTCCGATGAAAATGATTTACAAAAGATAGAATTCAAAATCGAATAGTTAGTATTAAGCGATTTATGGAATAATGCAAGTAAAGTGTATGATTTCTGTTTGTAAAAATCTTTTAAGACCCAGAAAGTTTTCTCGAATCCCAGTTGAAGTTGATTGTCTCGATGTAAAACAGGGTTGATTTTACCGGTTTAACATGGAAAGTAGTGGATAAATTGATTTTAAGATCTTGTCATATTGACATAACTATTGCATTTATGTGTTAAATTTTATATAATTGTATATTAATTTTTAAAAACTAATATTTTATGAAAAAATTCTACTCAATTTTTATCGCTCTTTTTGTGGTGACTAGTCTATTTTCTCAAAACAAAAAACTTGTGTTTGTTGGTTCATTGTGTACCAATGGTGAAAAAGATGCACAAGTAATCGATGCTATTAAAGCCCACGGTGGATACGATGTCACCACTATTGAAATGGATGTTGCAGATGAATCCATCCTACCTCAATGTAATGCTGCTGATGTTGTAATCATTGGTCGATCTATCAACAGTTCGGATTTCGGAACTTCAATGGCGGTTTGGGATCAAATCACGAAACCTGCTATTTGTTTGAATATGTACGGTATGAGAAACCTAGCCGCAAAAGGTTACTGGGTGAACAATGTGAATTGTGAAAATATTTCTACTCCTGCACCCACTGACGTGTTGAGAGTGGATGTGTTGGTTGATGATCCTGTTTTTGATGGGTCTGGTGGTTCACAGGATTGGTGGTTGGGTCCATATGCTGCCTTTATCGCCGAAGCTGATGGTAATGATGCTGGTAATGGTACCTTGATGGCGCAGACATCTGATGGCCGCCCAATGTTTATCCGTTGGAATGCTGGTGTGGAATTCTATCCTGGTGCTGGGCACTCCCCTCAGGGTATCAGAACTTTTATAGGCTGCGGACAGGATAAGACCAGTACTACAGTTGGCTACTGGACATGGTCGAGCTATGGAGAAAAAGTATTCTACAATGAATTGGCCAGAATGGCTGCTTTAGGAAGTAATACAGATGTGAAACAAACTATCATAAATAAATCCAATGCTATAGCTGTGGACGGTGGTATCCAATTAAATGCTAACTCCAATGCGAGCATTTTTACTCTTTCAGGAAAAGTAATTGCCAAAAATGTTGTTTCTGACTTTGTTTCTTGTCAAAAAGGTGTTTATATGGTGTCAGTTGATAATTCTGTTTGGAAAGTTATCGTTGCAAATTAATATTGTTAAAATCCAATCGCATTTTTTGATATTTAGGATATATTTAAAATAGGAATCAGAGTGAAGTGTAATGTTTTTAAACATTTTTTTCTCGATTTTATAATTAAAACATCATTTTTTTTAAAAAAAATATAGTAAAAGTGCTTTTTAATGCAATATATGATTATATTTGCCAAATAATAACAAACAGAATCTTAAAGTAAAATTTAAAAAGAAAAATCAAATGGAACAATTAATTGGAAAAATCGCAGCAGAATTTGAAGCGTTTTCAAAAGATGCAAGCCTACAACAAGAAAAAGGTAACAAAGCAGCTGGTACTCGTGCTCGTCAAAGCTCACTAGCTCTTGAAAAATTGATGAAAGAATTCCGTAAAGCGTCTTTGGAAGCTTCTAAGAAATAATTTCTTACCTTATAAAGAGATACAGAGCCATCCCCTCAAAGGATGGCTCTTGTTTTTGGTATTTTATACTCTTCATTGATGAATTTGTACCCTTACGATTTCAGTTTTTTTATCTTATTTTGTTGTTTTAATTGAAATGATAAAATGAAAAATACGGTTATTATCTTAATCTCTTTTATTCTGTTTACTTCTTTCTCCAATTCATTACTCGCTAATGAGCCAGATTCAGTAACAATTTTTGCTTATAATAACGATCCCCAAGAGGGCAGAGGTGGACTTAACTTTGCTTGGAGCGCAGATCATAAGTCATGGACTGCTGTTGGTCCAAATTTTGATTTTGTCAAATCGGATTATAGTCGCTGGGGTTCCCAAAAAAGAATGAACCTTCCTTTTCTGTTTCGTTCCAAGGATGGTGTGTGGAATGCTGTCTGGACACTGAATTCTTCGGATGGTGCTTTTGCTTATGCCAAATCAAAGGATCTTGTAAGTTGGGAGCCGCAACTCTACCCTGTGTTTTCGGTAGGTGGCAATTGTCTTCAAGTGCAGCTTTCGCAACAAAATAATGAATTTGTCGTGGATTGGTTGAGTGTTCAATCGGGTGACTCGGTATACTTCACAGCTAAAACATCTGATTTTAGAATATTCTCTACTCCTAGGAAAGTGCTTAAGAATCAAATTATAAACGATAGAAAGTCCATCCTCGTAGACGGAAAGATGCTTTCAGGAACAACTCATAAAATCTCATGGAAAGAATTGGATATTTTGTTTCAAAAAGTCAATCTGACGAACTACAGAAATCAACTCTTCAATGAGTCAGTCAAAGACGATCCCATTCGATTTGCAAATTTAAAACCTTTTCAGGTTTCAATAAATCCTTTCCCTGCTCAATCCAAGAAAATTACGGATGAACTTATAGGTATCTTCTTTGAAGATATCAACTATTCTGCAGATGGAGGCCTCTATGCTGAATTGGTGCAAAACCGAGCTTTTGAATATTCTTCAGCTGATCGTCGTGAATGGAATTCAAGCAGTTTCTGGAAAGTCAGTGGTGATGCAACTCTAGCTATCGATACAGTAAATCCTATACATTTCAATAATCCTCATTATGCAATCCTGAAATCAAACCAGTTGGGTGATGCATTGTTGAATGAGGGCTTTGATGGAATCGTTGTGAAAGCGAATGAACTTTATGATTTCTCTGTTTTTGCCAAAATGCTGGAGGGAAAATCGGTGTTTGTAAATGTTCAATTGGTGGATGAGAACGATCAAGTACTAGGCCAAACCACTATTAAAACTCTTAATCCAAATTGGAGAAAATACAAAGCTGTGATAAAAGCAAATGCTTCTTCGAACAAAGCAGTGTTAAAAGTCGTGCCTTCAAAGCCAAGTACAATTGCCTTGGATATGGTTTCTCTTTTTCCAACGAAAACTTTTAAAAACAGGAAGAATGGGCTTCGATCCGATTTGGCTCAATTATTGGCTGATATGAAACCTCAATTCGTGCGTTTTCCTGGTGGATGTGTGGTGCATGGTGACGGAATCTCCAATATGTATCATTGGAAAAATACAGTTGGTCCTTTGGAAATTCGTAAACCACAACGTAATTTGTGGGGCTATCACCAGTCTGCCGGTTTGGGTTACTATGAATATTTCCAGTTCTGTGAAGATATAGGGGCTAAGCCTGTTCCAATTGTTCCTGCTGGTGTACCTTGTCAGAACTCAGCTCATCATGGTTGTGCAATTGGCGGTCAACAGGGTGGTGTGCCTCTCGAACATTTAGATGAGTATATTCAAGATATTTTCGATCTAATTGAATGGGCGAATGGTGATCCAAAGAAAAACAAATGGGCGAAAATGCGTGCTGAGGCTGGACATCCTGCTCCCTTTAACCTGAAGTATCTGGGTATAGGCAACGAAGAATTGATATCCAAGATTTTTGAAGAACGTTTTGAAATTATATATAAAGCTGTAAAGGAAAAATATCCTGATATTATCGTTATTGGTACTGCTGGTCCTTTCTCTGAGGGTTCTGATTATGAAAGGGGTTGGGAGTTTGCTAAGGAATTGCAAGTGCCTGTGCTGGATGAACATTATTATCAACCTGCTGGATGGTTTATTTACAATCAGGATTACTATGATAAATACGACCGAAACGAGTCGAAAGTGTATGTAGGGGAATATGCTTCCCATATTGCTGGTCGTGTGACCAATATGGAAACTGCCTTAACCGAGGCTATTCATCTGCTTTCATGTGAAAGAAATGGTGATATTGTTCAAATGACTTCCTATGCTCCTCTGTTGGCAAAAGAGGGTCATACCCAATGGAATCCGGATATGATTTACTTTAATAATACGGAGGTTAAACCTACTACGGGTTACTATGTTCAGAAATTGTTTGGTCAGAATGCGGGTGATTCATATATCCCTTCAGAGATGAAAGTGCAAATCAATGATGAAAAGGCAAAAAAACGTTTTGCTAGTTCAATTGTAAAGGATTCAAAATCGGGTGATGTGATCCTTAAATTAGTAAACATCCTCCCAGTGGAAATAAATTTAACTTTCAATACTACAGATTTTCCATCAGAAAAAGTTGTTAAAACGGTGTTTACAGGTAGTCCAGATAACCGAAAAGTACTTCCTGTGGAGACTGTAGTCGATGGTTCTTCACTGAAAGACGTGATAGTTGAACCCTATTCATTTACAATTTATAGATTTAAAAAATAAAATTGGAGAAACTGATGAAAATCATTCGTTTCACTTAACCCAAAACAATATATTAAAGGTATGAAAAAACTTCTCTTTATCTTATTTCTTAGTATGAACATGTCCGTTTTGATTCATGCGCAATACAAATCTGGTCCTGCTGAAAAAGACTATGTAGCTTATCTCTTTACCTATTTCAAGGGAAATGCAGTTCAAGATGAGGCACTTTGTTATGCTATAAGTCGTGATGGTTTTGATTATAAAGCCTTAAACAACAATCAACCTGTGCTAGATTCAAAATTGATTAGTTCTACAGGTGGTATTAGAGACCCTCATGTGTTAAGAGCTCAGGACGGCAAGACTTTTTATATGGTTATGACCGATATGACTTCTTCTCTTGGGTGGGATTCCAACCGTGCCATGGTTCTACTGAAGTCTACCGATTTGATCAACTGGTCCTCTGTTGTAATTAATATTCAAAAAACGTATCAGGGATATGAAAATTTGAAAAGGGTTTGGGCTCCTCAGACTATCTATGATGCAGATGCAGGTAAATATTTGATTTATTGGTCGATGCAATTGGGGAATGGTCCTGATATTATCTATTATGCTTATGCAAACTCCGATTTTACTGCTTTGGAGGGCGAACCAAAACAAATGTTCTTCCCAAAAAATGGTAAATCTTGTATCGATGGAGATATCACCTTCAAAAATGGATTGTATTATATGTTTTTTAAAACTGAAGGTCATGGTAATGGAATTAAATTGGCGATTACAGATAATTTGACTTCTGGTAAATGGATCGAGCAACCGGGTTACAAGCAACTTACACGTGATGGGGTAGAGGGTTCTGGTTTGTTTAAATTGATTAATTCGGATGATTATATCTTAATGTACGATGTATATACCCGTGGTCGTTATGAATTTACTCAAACGAAGGATCTGGATGTGTTCAAATATACATCCAAAGAAGTGAAAATGAATTTCCATCCTCGTCATGGTACGGTGATTCCATTAACTCGTTGGGAATTAAAAGCTTTAACTGATAAATGGGGAGTTCCTGAAGGTTTTGAAATGCCAACGGATCAAAATCCGGTCTTGCAAGGTTTTTATGCAGATCCTGAAGTATTGTATTCGGAGCAAACTGGTAAATACTATATTTATGCGACCAGTGATGGCTTTGATGGCTGGGGTGGATATTATTTCAAGACTTTCTCATCCGATGATTTGAAAAACTGGAAAGAAGAAAAGGTTATACTTGATTTGAAGAAAGATGTCAGTTGGGCAAATGGAAATGCGTGGGCTCCTGCAATTTTAGAAAAAAAGATAGCCAAAAACAAATACAAATACTATTATGTGTTCAGTGGCGGACTGGATGGCGGACGTAAAAAAATTGGCATGGCTGTGGCTGATCATCCAACCGGACCTTTCAAGGATTCTGGTCAACCTTTGATTGACTTCAAACCTGAGGGAATAAGCAATGGTCAGGAAATTGATCCTGATTTATTTCAGGATCCTAAGAGCGGAAAAACTTATATCTATTGGGGAAATGGTTATATGGCTGGTGCAGAGTTGAGTAAAGATATGTTGTCTGTAAATAAAAAGACCATCAAGGTGATGACTCCGGATCGTACCTTCCGTGAAGGTGTTTATGTATTCTATCGCAAAGGGCTTTATTACTTCTTATGGTCCGAAGACGATACTCGAAGTCCTAACTACAGAGTACGATATGCTACCTCAAAATCGCCGATGGGGCCATTGACTATACCACAAAACAATGTGGTTATCATGCGCAACGATGCCCAAGAAATCTATGGTTCTGGTCATAATTCAGTGTTGCAAAAACCTGGTACTGATGAATGGTATGTGGTTTATCACCGTATGCATCGCCCTGGTGGTGTAGATATGCCTCATGGTGCGGGTGGTTTCCACCGTGAAGTGTGTATCGATAAAATGGAATTCAATGAAGATGGAACTATCATTCAGGTAATCCCTAGCTTGTAATTTTTAATTATAAGTTGATTTTTTGTTTGAAGAATACAAGGGCTTACAATTTGTTGGGCCTCTTGTATTTTTTTTTCTACACTATACATCTATACAAATGAAAACTAGATTTTTAATAGTATTCGTTCTGCTCCCATTTCTGAAAATAGTTGCTGCGGAAAAGAAAGTGAGACTATTCTCCTTGAATGAGGTACAAGTAAGTTCAGGGGTTTTTAAACAGGCTGCAGAGACAGATTTTCATTATATGCAAGCGATGAACCCGGACCGCTTACTTGCTCCTTATTTGCGAGAGGCTGGATTGAAGCCCAAAGCTGAAAGTTATACCAATTGGGAAAATACGGGTCTGGATGGTCATATTCTTGGTCATTATCTGTCGGCCCTCTCAATGTATTATGCTTCCACTGCTGATGCTGATGCAGAGAAATTATTGGATTATGTTTTGTCTGAATTAAAGCTTGCTCAAATTGCAGGCAAGGGGTATTTGGGAGGAATTCCTGGAAGTGAAGCAATGTGGAACGAAATAAAAGCCGGACAGGTTAAAGCTTCCAGTTTTGGCTTGAATGGCAAATGGGTTCCTTTGTACAATATTCACAAGATTTTTGCTGGTCTGAAAGATGCTTGGGTTCATGCCCAAAAACCGGAGGCCAAACAGATCTTGATTGATTTGACGGATTGGTTTATCTGCACTACGGAAAACCTTAGTGCAGCTCAGGTTCAAGATATGCTTCGTTCCGAACATGGTGGACTGAATGAGGTGTTTGCTGAAGTGTATGCAATCACTCAAGATCATAAATATTTGCAATTGGCTAAACGATTTTCACAATTGTCAGTTCTACAACCATTGGCTGAAAATAAAGATATACTGACTGGAATGCATGCCAATACTCAAATACCTAAATTCATTGGATTTGAACGTATCAGTCAGCTCGACCACGACACAGAATACCACCAGTCTGCCAGTAATTTCTTTGAAAATGTGACCCAACACCGTTCCTTAAGTATAGGTGGAAATAGTGTGAGGGAACATTTTCATCCAGTAGACGATTTTGGACCAGTAATTCGGAGTGAGGAAGGTCCGGAAACCTGTAATTCGTACAATATGTTGAAATTAAGCAAATTGCTTTTTGAAGATACAGCAAAGGTAAACTATGTGGATTTTTATGAAAGAACTTTGTACAATCATATCCTTTCTTCACAAAACCCTAAAGGTGGATTTGTTTATTTCACACCTATGCGTCCTGGACATTACAGGGTGTATTCCCAACCTGAAACGAGTTTTTGGTGCTGCGTGGGTTCAGGCTTGGAGAATCATACTAAATACAATGAATTTATTTATGCCAAAGATGATCAGTCATTGTACGTGAATTTATTTATCCCTTCGAAAGTGAATTGGAAAGAGAAAATGGTTGAGGTTGAACAGATTACTAACTTCCCTGAAAGTGCCTCTACTCAATTGGTGTGGAAGAGTGAGAAGTCTGTCAATGCATCTTTAAAAATCAGATATCCATCCTGGATGAATAAAAATGAATTGGAAATTTTAATCAACGGAAAGTCTCAGCAAATAATAGGATCACCTGGTCAATATATTGAATTGAATCGAAAGTGGAAAAATCAAGATGTGGTAGATGTGAAGTTCAAGATGCACTTAGGTGTGGAAGAATTGCCGGATAATTCAGGTTTCGTATCCTTAAAATATGGTCCTATAGTTTTAGCAGCGATCACCGGTGAAAATGATCAGCTTGGTTTATTTGCTGATGACAGTACGGGTGGTCATATTGCCAAAGGTCCATTTCTTCCAATGACAGAAGCACCCATGTTTATCTCTGATGAGAAGGATAAATTAGTGCAAAATATCAAACCTATTCCAGGCGAAAATCTACGATTTACAGTTGAAAATGTAATCTATCCGGAACAATACAAAAATCTTGTGCTGGAACCGTTCTATAAAATTCATGAGAAAAGATATTCCATCTATTTTAAAAACGAAACCAAAGAATGGTTGGACCAAACGAAGAAGCTGTTGGAAGAGCAACAAAAAGCGGAGGAACTCCTTCAATCTATTACCTTGGATTATGTAGCTCCTGGTGAGCAGCAACCGGAATCAGATCATGGATTTAAATCTGAGAATTCTTCAATGGGCACCCATCAAAACAGACATTGGAGGGATGCTCGCGGATGGTTTAGCTATAATCTACAAAATGTTAATCTAAATGCGTCAGTGTTGAGATTAACATACTTTGGACTGGATAAGGGTCGGGAGTTTACTATCAGTATTAATGGGAATGAGTTGGCAAGAGAGAATTTTACTGGCAATAAAGGCGATGGTTTTTTTGAGATTGATTACAAATTACCTATGTCTATCGTTCAAGATTCCAAATTACTGGAGGTGAAGTTCGAGGCCATAAACAATTCTGTGACCGCAGGAATATATGGGGTGAGGTTGATTAAATAAATTGTCAATTAAACTTTTAATTTTCGTGTAAAGAATATAAATTTGTCAAAAACCTTCAAATCATGCATAGCTTAAAACACTTCATCCTATTCTTGCTTCTGATCCATACATTTTTGTTTAAATCTCAAGTAGGGACAAACTCTAAGATTAATGATAATCTCTTTGAATTGACAGGCACACAGCAAGATAGATTGTATACCAATGAGTTTCCGGTCAAGGATGTAAGTCTATTGGATGGTCCTTTCAAACATGCTATGGATTTGAATATCCAGACTCTGTTGAAATACGATGTGGATAGATTGCTTGCTCCCTATCGTAAAGAGGCTGGTCTTATCGCTAAAGCGGCAAGCTATCCCAATTGGGTGGGTTTGGATGGTCATATAGCCGGACATTATCTTAGTGCTTTGGCGATAAACTACGCTGCCACAGCTAACCCCAATGCCAAATCTCTAATGGATTATATGGTGGATGAATTGGAGGCTTGCCAAAATGCTCATGCTATTAGTCACTCTACCTGGGGTGTTGGTTATGCCGGTGGAGTTCCAAGCAGTACCAGTGTCTGGTCAACTTTTAGAATTGGTCTTTTTACATCTTATAATTCAGCTTGGGTGCCTTGGTATAATTTGCACAAAACCTATGCAGGGTTGAGGGATGCATGGTTGTATGGTCAAAACGAAAAGGCTAAAGATGTGTTTCTTAAATTCTGTGATTGGGCGATTTCGATTACTTCAGTATTGACTGATGCTAAAATGGAGACTATGTTGAATGTGGAGCATGGTGGAATGAACGAGGTGCTTGCAGATGCATATCAAATGACTGCTGATGTGAAGTATTTAACAGCTGCTAAACGGTTTTCGCACAAGATTATCTTGAATAGCATGGCCTTGAAAATAGATAATCTGGATAACAAACATGCCAATACGCAAATTCCTAAAGCCGTTGGTTTTCAACGTATAGCCGAACTCTCTAATGAATTAAACTATACAAAGGCGGGCGAGTTTTTTTGGAATACAGTGGTTGGAAAACGTACTTTGGCACTGGGTGGTAATAGTAGAAATGAGTATTTTCCGACAGCTTCGGCTCACAAGGATTATATTACGAGTGAACAAGGTCCTGAGTCCTGCAACACCAACAATATGTTGAAATTGACTGTAGACCTTTTCCGTATATCACCTCAGGCTAAATATGCTGATTATTATGAACGTGCTTTGTACAATCATATTTTGTCTACTCAGCATCCCGACCATGGGGGCTATGTGTATTTCACTCCTGCACGTCCACAACATTATCGAGTGTATTCTGCTCCAAATCAAGCGATGTGGTGCTGTGTTGGTACAGGTATGGAAAACCATGGAAAATATGGTGAATTTATTTATACGCATTCGAATGATTCACTATATTTAAATCTTTTTATAGCATCTGAATTGAATTGGGAAAATAAAGCGGTGAAAATTCGCCAGGAAACTATATTTCCTGAAGAAGAACAGACCTTGTTGATATTCACAACTGAGCAACCAACAAATTTTACCTTGAAAGTTCGTTCTCCTAAATGGGTGAAAGCTGGTAAACTGAAAATTATCATCAATAAGGATACACTCGAGCAGGTTTCAGTACCTGAAAGTTATATTACGATCAACAGAACCTGGTCTAACAATGATTTGGTGAGAATCTTGCTTCCAATGCATACCTACATGGAGCAAATGCCCAATGTGTCTGAATACAAAGCTGTGATGCATGGTCCTATTCTGTTGGGTGCAAAAACAGGTACAGAAGACTTGGCTGGATTGATTGCTGATGATAGTAGGATGGGACATGTGGCTTATGGAGCTCTCTTCCCATTGGATGAAGCTCCTGTTTTAGTGGGAAATCCTGATGAACTTGCAAGTAAAATAAAACCCATTGATGGTAAAGCACTGACCTTTAAAGCTCCCGAGCTTTTCCCGAACCATGTGGATAGTTCTCTTGTTTTTGAACCCTTTTATAAAATTCATGATTCTAGATATATGATGTATTGGTTGACACTCACAGCCGACCAATATCAACAGGTTTTGGATAGTTTGGCTGAGGTTGAAAGAGCTGAATTGGAATTGGAAGCACGAACTATAGATAGAATACCTCCAGGCGAACAACAGCCTGAAGCTGATCATAACATCCTAGTCATGAATTCGTATACGGGCAACTGGATGAACGAATTCTGGAGGGATGCCCGTGGTGATAATGGACAACCGGGTTATGTCAGCTACAATATGGCAACCAATGGTTTGACAAATCTTAAATTGATGGTTCGTTATTGGGGTAATGAAGTTGGAAGTCGCTCATTTAAAATATTAATTGATGACAAACTGTTGGTATCCGAAAATATTGTTGGAAAATGGAATGTGAATGCTTTTGTTAATCAGGAATATTCAATTCCAGACTCCTTAATTGAAGGTAAAACGCTTGTTCGCGTGAAATTCCAGGCAATCAACACTTCCAATGTCGTTGGTGGTTTGTTCTATTTGCGTTTACTTAAAGAAAATCCAACATATCTGGAAACAACTTTCAAAAATCTTGATGAAAACCGAATTTCAATTGAAAATAAATCCATAGTACTGAGCAAATTAAATCAAGGTGCTCAAATCAAGATATACGATTTAAAAGGAAAATTAGTTTACTCGTCTATTTCGAATTCTGAAATTTTCAAATATGAAGCTCTAACCCCAGGATTGAAAATTATTCAGATATTGGAAAACGGACAATTGCACTATGGTAAAGCATTGATCTATTAAATCTTGGAGAACTAATGGTCAATATTCCATAACATTTTGATCTTGTAGTTTAATTGATTGATTTGCTTATGAATTTCAATAATTGCTCGAGCATCTCGACTTTAGGCATGGGTTGTGAATGCTGTCGGGCTTGAAATATTGGGTAAGAATATATCGCTTCAATTTCCAAAGGACGGTTATTGTCAAAATCTACTTTCATGCTTGGGGCATAGGGCTTCATATTGAGCGTCATTTCTATCATTTCATCTGCATAACTGTCTTTCATTTCTGCTCCGCAAGCTCTACCAGCCTTTATTACTTCCCAAATAATTTCCCGTATTAGCTCACGACTGCTTTCATTGCTTACCAGCTCTTTGGTACTCGTGTTGAGTACAACTGTCATTCCATTGAATGGAATGTTCCAAACCAATTTCCGCCATCTTGAAGTTTTCAGGTCCTTCGAAAGTTCTGCTTTTATTCCCGCATGGATGAAGTCATTGTGAATTTGTTTCCATTTATCCGTATCAGATATGGAATAGGGGGCTAAAATTAATCTTCCAAAATCCATATGACAAACATGTCCAGGGGCGACTTTTTCAGAGCAGATAAAAGCGAGTCCACCCCCAATTTGTATGTTGGGAAGATCCCGATTTAATTTTTCCTCCAGACCTAAGCCGTTTTGTATCAAGATTATTATCGTGCTTTCCTTAAGAATTGGTGTGACCAAGGATTTAATTAAATCATTGTTTGTTGTTTTCAATCCGATTAAAATTACATCGGCCTTTGGCATTTCCCAACTACTTGAATAGGCATTGATATTGGATAACTGAAAGTCACCGTCTTTCGAATCTATCCTTAGTCCATGCTGTAGTACATATTCATAATCCGAATTAAACAAGAAATGTACATCTTGGACCGATTTAGCTAGTTTTGCGCCGTAATATCCTCCAATGCCACCTGTGCCAATTATGGCATATGTGAAATTCTTTATCATTTTTTTATGTATAGATTACTCAACTTGTATAAGTGGGTTCGTGTGATACCCAAAATTATAATATTGAATTCTGAATACAAAATTAAGGCTTTAATTTGTGATGACGATTTTACTAGTCTTAATTTGTTTAGAATTTATGACTTTTATGATATAAGTTCCCGTAGTTAATTGAGTGCTGTAGTTTTCGTTTGAAATTTTTTCATGTTTTATTAAAATTCCACTTGACGATAATATCATAATTTCTGAATTGGGTTTAATATCCTTTATCAATAATAAATCTCTATCTGTGGCAATCGAAATATAATCTTCAATATAATCATCAACTCCATTAACTATATTGGCATAGCCGAAGTAGTTGGTGTTATTGAACTTAACCTGATATGGCCATTGTTCATCATTGCTGTCATTGTCATCCCATGCATGTCGCCAGTGAACCGATGGGGCTCCGCTCACGACCAACCACAATCTGGCTGTAAGTGCAGGACAATCAAAATTGACGATTGCTTTACCTTCGTCGATGCTCATTGTTGCACTCTGTATGTCACCATAAACTCTGCTTCCATCGTACTTCATGGCCACAAACCCAAATCTCCATCCAGCTGCGGTGGGGTAAAGTTTGCGATAACCTGCGGTGCCTGCAAGTCCTTCAAAACTAGCAGTTACTCTTTTTGCTCCTGAGGGTACATTTACCTTGATGATATTGTGTCCATAGTTCTCTATACAAACTGTGGAGTCTATTCTCCAATAGTTGTTTCCTGCATTGATCATCTTGGGTTGCGTACGGGAGGTGATTTTACTGGTTCCATTGTTGATTATCATCGGTATATCCCAACTTGCAAAACGGGCACCGCATTCCCACATTTCATCATTGAACTGACTTTGATTCAAGGTAAATATTCGTTTATATGATTCAATAGGATCTTCGGGATATTTGGATTGATTCCAAAGTTTACCTATTACATCTCTACCTCTTTTGTAGGTCCAGAAGTCTTGTATGAAATAGTTGTTGTATCTTGGTGCTTCGTGAATAGGATGTTTGTGTGCATTGTTTAAATAGCCGGAAAACCACTCACTGCTGAACTGTTGTTCCGGAAATACCTGATAGGCTTGCCATTGGGCACATTGTTCCCACCAGCCATTGCCACCAGCTCCATTCGATCCGTAGCCATACATCCAGCCATTGTTGTCGTTGTTGTCGCAATGCACTTGGTACTGAAAACAGTGTCCCACTTCATGTGCTATAGTTTGGCCGCCACGTGAGGATAATGCCCAGGATGTCAGTGTGAGTAAACCGATGGTGTTGTCCACTCCAGAACCTGATGCTTCCCAGTCTGTTCCATAACGCAAGCGGATAATCATTTTGTAATTGTCGGTTTTAGAAGCTCCCTTGGTAATAAATTTCAAGGTGTCTGCATAAAGATTGAAACTCTTCTCAGCTAAAGCCAAACATTCATCCACAATGCTTCCGGGATTTGAACCGAATCCTGGTTCCCAAAACAATATCCAGTTTTTGGATTGTTTGCTTCTTTCAATACTCCAATTGTTGGAAGGATTATACACATCTCCCATCATCCAAGTGGGTACATAGATTTGCTTTCCAACTGTTTTTACTACCGCTTTTAACGTATTTGTTGCACTGTTGATTTGTGCAAGACTGAGTTCTAAATTGTCATAAGCAGCTTGAGCTGTATTTATTGCTGAAGTCAACTTGTCTATGTCTGTTGCCTTATCCAAATAAGATAAACTGACAGTCGCATCTTCTATTGCCTTCTTAAGTAGTTGATAGGCTGCTGAGGAATTCTTGGCCAACTGTATGGCATTGTCTATAATTGATTTTCCAGCTTTCAAACTATCAAGGATCATAGTGTCCTTTGCTAAAAACTGATTTACTTGTTGAATAGCCTGTTCCAATTGAACAGATGCAGAAGTTTGAATATGAGCGTTTTTTAGAATTGTGGCTTCAGCTATACGGTTGTTAATTGCCACTTTCATGGCTGTTGTGTCAACTTTCCCTACATATTCCAATCGGAAATTATCAAACAATGTCCAATATCCACTCTGTTGAAAATCTGATTTTGCTCCAATAGTCAATGAACTACCTGCATCCAAAATGATATTATTGAGGGTGATTTCATAGTTGCCTGCGTTCAATTGTGTTTCGGCTGAGGCCATATTGTTGATATATCCATTCAATGAGCCAGTTCCAGTATAGCTGTATTTGTACAAAGAGGGAAACGAAATGGAATTTTCGGTATAATTCGCCGAACTAGCATAGAATTTAGCATAAATAGTTTCAGTTCCATTTTTACATGCCACTCCACTATCATTCAGTTTTGGCCTTTCAAAACCTCGTGCTTTCAATCGATACTTTCCTGCCGGTAGACCAGTAATGGTTTGATTCATATCAAAGGTTTTTTGATAAAACTCCACACTGTGATAATTGACAGTTCCAACATTATTCCAACCTTCAGTTTTATTGTTGTCGAATCCCTGATTAACTATATAACTGGTCAGGTCGATGGGGTTTTCTTCGCTGGCATTATCCAAGTTAGCTATATTTGAAACTTCTTCGGCTTCGAATAATCCGAAATTATCAAATCCAAAATTATTATTTAGCCAACGAAAACGGGCAACTATATAATTGTAAGAGCTATTCGTAAATACAATTTCATTTTTGGTCCATTGTCCGCCTCCGCCAACATAGGTTGTGTCGATCAACTTAAATGGTTCAGCTGAGCTAGTTTTGTCATTGGTAAGCGATACTTTCAACCAAGGTTGTGCTGATGCCAAGGCTGAACTGTTGGTTTGTTTGACGTGGTAAAAGAAATAATACAATTTGCCTGTATTTACAGACCAAGCTGTGCCGATGGAACCTGCTGAACTTGAGCTAGCATTAGTAGTGCCAATCAAATATTTGGAATTGTCTATTCCTCCGCTTGTGGGATTGGAGAAATAACTGGAACTAAGAGTCGCTACAGATGTTGTCGCGTCTGTCCAATTGGTGAAACCCGACTCAAATCCTGGGTTGTTGATTAGATTGTTTGAAATAAGTGTGATTTTCTTTCCTTTTACTAACAATGTGTCTCCTTGATTTTGAGAGTGTAATTGAAAAGTGATCAGAAAAACAGCGAATACTACAATTTGCTTCATATGTCTTTGAAATAGTTTCAGAATTAATAAATGATGGATGTAAAATTAATAATTTTGGACAGTTTGCTCGACTCCTTTTGATTCAAATAAGTGTATAAATTAGAGTATCTGTAGTGTTAGTTTGAACTTATTTTACATACAAATGAATTAATTTCTATACTCTTAAACTGAAACAAGTTGTATTTTTGTTATTCTAAAATTTTTCAAACATGAAGAAATTATTAGCTCTGATTATTTTATCGATATTTATAGTTGCAAGCACTACTGCTAAAATAATCTTCAAAAAAGGGTCTGAATGGAATGTAGTTGTAAATCCATCTGAATCTCAAGTGGTTTTCACGGCATTGCAAATTCTGCAATCCGATTTTGAGAAAGTATTTACTTCCAAATTGATTGTGAAGGAAGAGGGTGATATCCAAGTCGCGACCTTGGGGGTGAATGCTGCAATTGAGAAACTCTATTCCAAAGAGCAGATTTTATGGTTGAAAGACCGCAAAGAAGGATTTTGGATTAAGGAAAATAAGGGGAAACTGTATGTTTTGGGAAGTGATAAGAGGGGCACTGCCTATGGTTTACTTGAGCTTTCCAGAATGATAGGTGTCTCACCCTGGGAGTGGTGGGCTGATGTGAAACCTCAAATCAAAGATAAATTTATAATTGCAAATGGTTTTGAATATAAAATGTCTCCATCCGTTGCTTATCGTGGAATATTTTTGAATGACGAAGATTGGGGTATCAATCCATGGTCATGGAAAAACCATGATCCTTCTGATGTCAAGGGTCGTATAGGATCAAAAACACATGCACGGATTTTCGAACTCTTACTCCGGTTAAGAGCAAATACAATGTGGCCGGCCATGCACGAGTGTTCTGAAGCATTCTTCTTTGGACCAGGCAATAAGGAAATGGCCGATAAATACGGAATTTTAATTGGTACATCCCATTGCGAACCCATGTTGAGAAATACCAATGCTGAATGGAGGGTTGTGGGTAAGGGTAGGTATGATTTTGTAAATAATCCTCAAAGTATAGTTGAATTCTGGAAAGAAAGAGTGGAGGAACAGAAAAATTCAGACAATATTTTCACCTTAGGAATCAGGGGAGTGCATGATGGTAAAATGGAGGGTGCAACTACATTGCAAGAGCAAAAGGATGCATTGATTAAAGTGCTGGATACACAGAGAAAAATGATTTCGACGATGGTTAATCCCAAATTGGAACAAGTTCCTCAGGTTTTTATTCCCTACAAGGAGGTTCTGGATGTTTATAAGTTGGGTTTGGAAGTTCCTGAAGATGTGACTTTGATGTGGACGGATGATAATTATGGTTATATCAAACACTTTCCAACTCCTGAAGAGGCTGCCAGAAAAGGGGGTAATGGGGTCTATTATCATGTCTCCTATTGGGGACGTCCCCATGATTATCTGTGGTTGGCCACAACACATCCTGCACAAATATATTCACAGATGAAAACCGCCTACGATAAGGGCGCGCGTAAAATGTGGATTTTGAATGTGGGAGATATAAAACCTGCAGAGTATTTAACAGAATTGTTTTTGGATATGGCCTGGAATATAGAGGGCATTTCAGGAAGTAAAGCTGGCTTAAATCAACATTTGGAGCATTGGTTGACAAGAGAATTAGGTGATAAATTGGCAAAACAAACCTTGTCTGTGATGAATGAATATTACCGTTTGGCTTATATTCGTAAACCTGAATTTATGGCCAATACCAGAACGGAGGAAAAGGATCCTGATTATAAAACACCGAAGGATCTTCCTTGGACTAAAGACGAAATGTTGTTGCGCTTGGATCAATATAAAACATTGTCGGATAAGGTACTTGGTTTGTCCTCCAATATTCCATCTAACCGAAGCAGCGCATGGTTTCAATTGGTGGAATATCCGGTCAGAGCTGCCTATGAGATGAATAAAAAGCATTTGATGGGCACTATGGCAAGACAGGGATTTAGTGATTGGTCACAAAGTGATGCTGCGCATGATACTATTGTGTCATTGAATCAAAAATATAATTCTTTGGAAAATGGCAAGTGGAATTTTATGATGGATTATAAGCCAAGACAATTGGAGGTTTTTCAAGCTTTGAAGAAAGTGAAATCAGAACAAGCCTTACCAATTTATTCTAAAGCTAATTTTACCATCAATGGAGTGGATTATAAATCTTATAAAGGATTTAAACCAATTTCTTTAGGTCTTGGATACAATAATGGAGCAGTTGAATTAGCTAAAAGTGCTTCTGCCATCTACGAAATAAATGCCCAAAAATCTGATTCAGTTCGGATACAATTCTCAATGGCCCCAAATCATCCAGTTTCTGGGGAAACTATTCGAATATCAGTTTCTCTCAATGACGAATCGACCAATGAGTTGGACTATACAACCCATGGTCGAAGTGAAGAATGGAAAATCAATGTATTGACAAATCAAGCTGTGAGAACCATTTACGCTAATTTGGTCAAAGGGAAAAACAAGATCCTAGTCACTGCAATGGATGAAGGGGTTGTTTTAGATCAAATACAAATCTGGAAAGAATAACCCATTGTTTTGGTTAATAGCTTAATGCTTGATGACTTTTATGAACTGTGACTTAGTTGCATTTTCAATCTGAATAAAATATTTGCCAGATTGTAAATAAGACAGATCAATAGGATTGGCGTTCTTGAATTGTTTCAATTTGCGTCCCATCGCATCAATGACAGTAACTGTTTCATACACCTGATTGATAATCAATTTGCCTGATTGGCTGTCGAAATAAATTGTTTTTTGACTAGAGTTGATCAATGATGTAAAGGTCTGAAAATACATATAAAACAAATAACTTGATCCACTTGCTTTTTGTATGGTGTGATTTCCAGCAGCTAAATTAACAGTCAGTACGCCATTAGTAGGAGTGTATACAATTTCGTCAATCTTTACCGTACCACTATAGTTACTGTTGAAAATTAGATGGATGGTGCCATTTTGAGTAGTGCTGAAACTGATCACTGTACTCGATTCCATTTTTAAGCATTGAGTCAAAGTCAGATTGTTGAACACAACAGAACCATAACTACTTGACAAATTTCCAGTGATGGAATAAAAATTGCTAGTTTTTCCAGAAATTGTGAAATTCTGAATCCAATCACTTTCTGTTATTGTTCCACCAGTTTCGCCACCAGTTCCACCACCAGTCTCGCCGCCA
>CAZZPZ010000004.1:178833-184444 GCA_964655615.1 uncultured Paludibacter sp.
CCAGTCTCGCCGCCATTGTTTTGGATGCTGTCTCCTTGAACTGCAACAAGACTGCTTTTGTAATTGATCAAGGCTGTTTTTAGTCCAGTGTTCACGTCCGAACTAAAATCGTCTATAGCATTGTTGAAAGTCCATTTGAAATCGCCACCTTTGATTCTACCAGCATAAGTGCTTACAATTGTAGGGATATCTTCAGGTCGATCAACTATATAACTATAGAATTTGCTTGGATCTGTGTCGAAATTATTGTAAGTGTTTCCTCCATAAACCGACTTTACAGTTGCTGGAACTTGTTCCTCTCTGGTATTTACAACAAAGGCGTCAAAGTCGGTGGTTGAGTTCACGAAATTAGGACTACCATAGGCTACAAATCTTTTTTGACCAGTCATGAAGTTGTTGAAAACTTTGATTGAACCACCATCTTCGCTAGAGAATGTAGGGTAGTTTTTGTAGTCGTTGGCTTGAGTGGATTCGTTCCATACATCCGACCCCTGCATCGAGGTTAGAATTGGATATTGGCAGTTGCGGAAATAATTGGCTTCTACAAATACGGAGGAACCAAGCGTAGAGCCAACTCCATATTTTGCAATTCCATCGTAATAATTATTGTAGACATGTGCAGAATAGTACCTCACTCTAGGATGACGGGAATCAGAGTGGTCGTACCAATTGTGATGATAGCTAATAAACAGACCTTCGGTGGTACCTTCGCTTAAGCCCAAAAGATTACTCTTTCCACAGTCCCAGAAATGGTTATAAGACAAGGTTATGTAAGTTGATTTTTTTACGTCCAAAGCACCATCTCCTTTGATCTGATCTGCATCACTTCCGGCATTTCCATAAAACAAGTCGCAATTATGTACCCATACATGATCATTGTTTTGTTGCAAGCCAATATTATCCCCTTCATCACCATCGGTATTCATGAATCCTAGATTGCGTAATTCGACGTTTGATGCGTTTTTAATTCGAATGCCAAAGCCATCCATAGTAGCATCCTCTCCAATACCTTCCACGGTAATGAAAGAAGCTGAATTATTAGCATTTTCGATTACAAGGTCTCCGCCCAGCATATAATCCAGGTCCTTAATCTGACCAATGATTCGAACAGCCAAAGGTCTGTTGTCTTTCCCTTTTTTAAATCCATCCAGAATGGTCTGTAAACCAACGCAAGGATTGCTTGTGGCACCAGTAACATCGAGTGAAATACTGTTTTTATTGTTGTCGGTAACATACAAAACCACAGCATTGTCCTTTAAAGTGCCATCCGCTTTATAAGCCCCAGGTATTCTGTTGTTCCAAAATGCATATCCACTACGGTCATTGTTGATTACGGTTAGTTCATCCGTTGTATAGGCAAGTTCTTCCAAGTCGTTTTTAACTTTCATTATTTTGATTTGGTATTTCCCGGATGATAGTCCAGGTATGTCTGCCCTAAGATAATCTCCATAATTTCGGATGAGATAGTTGTCTATTTTTAACTCTGTAAGTTCATTGCCTGTAATATAGACATTGTAAGAGTCTACGGTAGTGTCTGGGATCCATTTGACAAAAGCGGATTCTATCCAAGCTTGTGATTCAATAATTTGAGCGAAATTTTTTGAAACCAGGAATAAGAGTAAAAAGGATAATAAGTATGCTTTTTTCATGGGAATTTCTTAGAATGAATTAGACATTGCAAATGTAAATTTTAATTCCCGTATATTTGAAGTTCTAAAATTGAAATACATAGACATTTTGATATAAAAGCAGTAAAAAATGAGAAAACTCCACATCTTAATTGCATTGATGCCCTTGTATTTGTTAGCTAATCCGATAGATAGTTTGCGCTCGGCTATACTGGCAAACGTAAATCCTCCTGCAAGTCCAAGAAATGAAATATTCTTGCATAAATTAGGGGCAAAGCCGGATTCTGTAACAGATGCTAGACCAGCTTTTGAAAAAGCATTTCAAATGTGTGTACAGAAAGGAGGATTGAAGTTGGTCGTTACTCCAGGAGTATATCTGATTAAAGGTCCTTTGCATTTACCCAGTAATTTTGAATTGCATTTGCAAAAAGGGGTACGTCTCAAATTCAGTGCTGATCCAGCTCACTATTTACCCCTTGTTGCAACCAGTTGGGAAGGAACTTTTATCCACAATTATAGTCCATTGATTTATGTAAAAGGGAAGGAAAATGTGATAATTTCAGGAGAAGGAATAATCGATGGTAATGCTGCCGAAGGATTTGGAAAATGGCGTCCTCTTCAAAAAATAGCACAGATGAAAACCAGAAAAATGAATCATCAATTTGTTCCGGTTGAACAACGAATTTTTGGAAAGGAAGATTATCTTCGTCCACACATGATACAGTTCTTTAAATGCAAAAATATACTACTACAAGATATTCACATCACAAATTCACCCTTTTGGTGTGTGCATTTATTGCAATCGGAGAACATTACTGTGCGAGGGATAAGTTTTAATGCAAAGAATGTGAACAATGACGGGATTGATCCGGAATATTCAAAAAACATATTGATCGAAGATGTGGATTTCGATAATGGTGATGATAATGTGGCAATCAAAGCTGGTCGAGACTTTGAAGGTAGGGCCGTAGCTATGACTACAGAAAATGTATTGATCCGTAATTGCCGATTCAAAGGATTACATGCTGTGGTCATCGGTAGTGAGATGTCTGCGGGAGTTCAAAACATTCTAGTTGAGAATTGCACTTATGGTGGCTTTTGCAAAAGGGCAATCTATATCAAATCGAATCCAGACAGGGGTGGGTTTGTACGCAATATATATGCTCAGAATTTAGAATTTGATGAAGTGGAGGATTTGTTTTACATTACATCCTATTATCACGGTGAAGGCAAAGGTTTTGCCACTAAAATTTCAGATATTTTTGTGGAGAATATTTATTGTCGCAAAGCGAGAAATGCAGGAATAGTTATTCAAGGATTTGAAAGCCAAAAAGTAAGCAATGTTCAGTTTTTGAATGTTACTGTAGATAGTTTAAAAGTAGGATTAAGTATAAACGACGCAGAAGGGGTGATTTTGAATAATGTAAACCTGGGAGGAACCATTAAAGAAATGCCATCCTTTGCAGATTAATAGTATCCTGATCAATGTTCAACCAATAGGAGTAAAATTTAAACTAAATATAAAGTACTAAAAATTATCTTTGTATAATTAAAATAATAGCCATGAAGAAATCTATCCTTTTACTCTTTTTGTTTCTGACCACACTCAATTTTGCCCAAAAACAGTATAAACTTTGGTACGAAAAACCCGCTAATGAATGGGTTGAAGCCTTGCCATTGGGCAATGGAAAAATTGGCGCAATGGTTTTCGGAGGGATTGAAAAAGAAATTATTCAGTTGAACGAAGGTAGCTTGTGGTCCGGTGGTCCGCAAAAACACAATGTAAATCCCAAAGCTTACCAATATTTGGCGCCATTAAGAACAGCCTTGGCTGCGGAAGATTATCCTAAAGTGAACGAGCTATGCAGGAAAATGCAAGGAAATTATTCGGAGAGTTTTCTTCCAATGGCGGATTTGGAAATCAAACAAAACTTCGATGGTAAAGCTCAAAAATATTACCGTGATCTAAATCTTTCTGAAGCTATTGCCAATACATTTTTTGAAGTAGATGGCAATGTGTTCTGCCGGGAGATGTTTACTTCAGCCCCTGATAATGTGATGGTAATTAAATTCTCAGCAACAAAAGAAAATTCAATTACTCTGGATTTCAATTTGTCATCGAAAATAGCTCATAATACTAGTTTGGAATCTGAAAATACTTTGGTTTTATCAGGTAAGGCACCTTCTAGAGTAGATCCAAGTTATTATAATCCAAAAAATAGACAAGCAATTATTCAAGATGATCAAGAAGGATGCCGAGGCATGCGTTTTCAAACAGTTCTTCGTTTGATTCCTCAAGGTGGTGAAATTTATGCCGATTCGCTAGGTCTTCATGTTAAAAATGCAAATGAGGTTTTGGCAGTTCTTTCTGCCGCAACGAGCTTTAATGGTATGTTTAATTGTCCTGAAAGTAATGGAAAAGACGAAAAAGCCATTTCCATTTCCTATATCAACGCTGCAAGTTCAAAACCCTATTCCAAATTAAAAGAAAGTCATTTGGACGATTTTCAAAAATTCTTTAATAGAGTGGATTTGCATTTAACGGATACTTTAGGCAATAAAACCAATGATAAATTGCCGTCTGATCTTCGTTTAAAATTGTTTTCTTATGGAAATTATGATCCTGAATTGGAAGAACTTTTTTATCAGTACGGTAGATATTTGTTGATCTCCAGTTCGCGACCCGGGGGAACTCCTGCCAACTTACAAGGAATCTGGAATCCTCATTTGCGGGCTCCATGGAGTTCCAATTTTACGATAAATATCAATACTGAGATGAATTATTGGCCGGCTGAAATTACCAATCTGTCAGAAATGCATCAACCATTGCTCGATTTTGTCAAGGATTTATCAGAGTCAGGAAAAGTCACTGCCAAACAATTTTATAATGCTAGAGGTTGGGTTGCTCATCATAACACAGATATTTGGGGCTTATCAAATCCTGTGGGGGATAATGGAAACGGGAGTCCCACATGGGCAAACTGGTATATGGGCGGAAATTGGTTGGCACAACATCTTTGGGAGCATTATGAATTTACAGGTGATCTGGAGTTTTTGAAAACCAAGGCTTATCCTGTAATGAAAGAGGCTGCTTTATTTAGTTTGGATTGGTTAGTCAACAAAGAAGGGTATTTAATCACGTCGCCTTCCTCTTCTCCAGAAATGGAATTTAAATTCAAAGGCAAATCCTATGCGGTCACTGAAGGTTCAACTATGGATCTGGCAATCATAAGGAATCTCTTCCAGAATGTAATAAGTGCCACTGAAGTGTTGAAAATAGACACAAAGTTCAGGAAAGAAGTTTCACTTGCATTGTCTCGGATCTTACCCTATCAAGTTGGATCCAGAGGTCATTTGCAAGAGTGGATGCGTGATTATGAAGATAAAGAACCTCACCACAGACATATCTCCCATTTGTTTGCATTGCACCCTGGTAGGGATATCAGTCCAATTACTACACCTGAATTGGCAAAAGCTGCAAATAAAACTTTTGAGTTGAGAGGTGATGAAGGTACTGGATGGAGTAAAGGTTGGAAGATTAATTTCGCAGCACGTTTGTTGGATGGAGATCATGCCTATAAAATGATACGCGATATAATGCGCTATGTTGATCCTAAAGCAGGAGGGTCAGGTGGAACATATCCGAATTTCTTTGATGCTCATCCACCCTTTCAAATAGATGGAAATTTTGCGGCTACTGCTGGTATGACCGAAATGCTTGTGCAAAGTCATTTGGGTGAGGTGCATTTGTTGCCTGCATTGCCTAATTCCTGGCCTTCTGGGTACATCAACGGTTTAAAGGCGAGGGGTAATTTTCAAGTGGACATTTGCTGGGAAAAACACAAATTGCAAACAGCCAAGATTGTCTCCATTCTCGGGAATGATCTGAAAATACGATCTTCACAAGCCTTTGAAATTAAGGACTCAAAGCTAAAGTCCCTGGCTGAGGGTAATTACTTTGTATTGACTGTGAAAACAAAACC
>CAZZPZ010000004.1:184544-187351 GCA_964655615.1 uncultured Paludibacter sp.
CCCGATTTGCTTTTGAATACCTTGAAGGCTAATAATCAAAAGGGTATTCACAATCTGCAAACCAGTTTGTGTGGTTGGACTTCAGTGCTTACGCTAATGTACCTAACACAATCCAATCCGAAACTTAGGTTTGTGTCGATCGATTCTGCAAATTCTGGTGATGAGCCCAATTGGGGTGAATTGTCGCGTGTAGTAGGTTACCGTGCAATTGTACTAACCAACGAAATAATTAAATAAAACTGCTATTTACTGAGTTCATTTTTGTCTGAATAAAAATAATTGTATTTTTAACACTCGTTAAACTGATAGGATCAAATTTTGTGAAAAAAACGGGTGTGCTATTTTCTTTGTTCTTTGTTTGGATTTCGTTCAAACTGTTGGCAGCCCCCTATAATTCCCTGATGTTGTCCAATCTAAAATGTCAGAATCTAACCGATCCAATGGGTCTGACTGATGCAAATCCTGTATTCTCCTGGAATCTTGTCAGTAGTGACTTTAAACGTAAAAACATCAGACAAATAGCCTATCAGATTATAGTGTCTTCTTCTTTGGAACGATTGAATCAGAACTTTGGTGATCTTTGGGATTCTGAGATGATCCGTTCTTCTTCTATGTCTAATGTGATCTATCAAGGTAAGGGATTTCGCTCAAGTCGTAAATATTGGTGGAAGGTGAGAATCTGGGATGAATTAAACAAGACCAGCAGGTGGAGTGAACCTGCTACTTTCATAACAGGTGTGATGCGTCCTTCTGATTGGCAATCTCAATGGATAGGCACTTCTACATCAGCAGTGAATGTGTTGTTTAGAAATGAATTTGAGTTTAGAAAGAATCTGAAATTGGCCGTCTTGCATATTTCATCTTCCGATTTCTTCGATTTGAGAATCAATGGTAATGCCCTTGGTGATGGTGTTCTTCTGAGCGGAAATGCCTATTTTTCAGAGTCATTGCAATACAGAACTTTCGAACTGACCGATCAATTGTGGAAAGGAATCAACACAATGGCGGTGTCGGTGTTTAAAAGAAGTAAATCGCGTACTGCCAGCATAATTGCACAACTCAATTTAGTCTATGAAGATGGTTCGGTAGAGATATTGGTCACGGATAAAAATTGGAAAGTTAGTGAAGGTCCTGTCAATACAAATTCAAACGGTTCTGAAATTGTCAATGCAAACTTAATTCCAAAATCCTGGGATAAATCATTTTTTACTTACAATCAAAATTGGCAGAATGCTCATGAACGAAGTGCTGATCTGCCTGTTGGGAGTATATTGCCTATGTTTAAGATGGATAAAGTTCAAACGATCAAAGACCAGGCAAAATGGAGTAAAAATACCAGGGTCTATGATTTTGGTTCTTTGTCCTTTGTCTTGCCAACCCTAAGATTGAGTGGAGCCAAAGGATCCAAAGTTGAAATAATACCAATGGAGGATATTCCAACGGAGGAGTTATCGATGGATTCAGATTCTATAATACCTTTTATCCAAAGCAAACATTCCATTGCTGAATTGTGGCAATTGCAATATTCGCTGAAGCGTAGTCGCATTTTTCCAGATTCTATCCAACGCAGCACCATTCTGAAAGATTCAAACAATAAGAAAAAATGGACCTATATTCTGAAAGGTGAGGGAGATGAATTGTTTAACGCACGATTCACACCCGAAAATGCCCGGTATTTTATAGTTCAATTGTTCCCTGCACCTTCAGATACGATATTGCCCAAAGTGTTGCAATTGGAGGCAAATCTTGTAGAAACAGATTTCCAAAAACTAGGAGAATTTTATTCTTCCAACGAAAATCTTGATTTTAATTTCGATTCCATTACCAGATCTTTAGATTCAAGATTGATTCAAGATTATATTAAAAAGACACAGGATTCAGTTGTAGATTGGTCTAATATTCTACAGTTTTCGGGTTCGTTGGTGTATTTTAAAAACTATTTTCCATTACTTTCGGAATACCTTGACCAATTGAAATTGCAGATCAAAAATCCGTTGGTGGCAAAAAACATTTTGAAACAAAGTTGGATGAATTACCTGTTTACTGCCAATAATTTTGAAGTCGGATATTATCATCCCAAGTTGAAACCCTTGTTTGAATTGACAGATCAGGAATTACAGCTTGATAGTCTACATCAAAACAAAGGTCTTGTCCGACTTACTGAATTGTTTTACAGATCATCCAATGTGAGTAGGGATTATGTAGAAAGTAGCAAGTGGGAAAATCGCAATTTAATCCATCGGAGACATTATGGTTTCTCGAAGGCTGATTCATTAACGAATCGATACGGCAGAATATATAGTTCAAAACTTGATTTTTCAAATGACACATTGAAGGATGATCGAAAACTTCCTGAAATCTATATGTCTGAAACAGCGGGTATAGGAGTGGATGATTATGGAAGGGGAGCTGGATTTAAGAAAATAATTATAAAACCCGTATTTAGGGAGGATGTTACTCAAGTGAGTGCATCCTATCAGTCTGTGAGTGGTTATGTGGGAGTTTCCTGGAAATTATTGTTGAGTAAATTGTCATTGGATATATCTGTACCCCCAAATACACAAGCTTTATTGCACATACCTATCGATGTGGATAGGAATTTCCGTGAAAGAGGAATACCCAATGAGCAAAGTTTAAATGTACGCTACTATGGTGAAATTGAGGGTTATACGATCTATGAGGTTGATTCTGGAAATTATGGTTTTATACTCAGTTTGCAGGAAAATAGTCCCTATTTTCAATCTCAATTGAATTCACTTCAAAAATAAACACTGCTGATTTTACATAAGTTTGCCTTGTCGTTGGAA
>CAZZPZ010000005.1:0-2275 GCA_964655615.1 uncultured Paludibacter sp.
CCTCCATAGGAACTGTTGTCTCCCCAGTTGTAAATCACATTGTTGCGAAAATCCAGTCTTTCTTCATCCATAGGGTTGGTATAACTTAAACCACTCCGCTTCCATCCGTTAAAACGTGGGTTCCTGCTGTTGTGGTGTGCTATTAGGTTATGATGAAAACTAGCATTCTTACCTCCCCATAATCCACCATATCCATGGGCTCCTTTGCTGTGACCCGCATTGTTCAAAGATTCTGAAATCACACACCATTGCATTGTGAAATTATTGTTGCTGTAGAAGGAAGCCGTTTCATCTATGCTCCAACTCATCGAACAGTGGTCTATCATAATGTCTGTTTTGTATCTTCCCCAAAACGCATCACTTTCATTGGTGATTATTTCGTTTCCAAGTCTGCAGCGTATGTATCTTACAATAATATTGTTTGAGTTTATGTTCAACTCGTAATTTTTTAAAGTAATCCCATCGCCAGGTGCTGTTTGACCAGCTATAGTTACATTTCCATTGTTGATTTTCAATGCACTGGTTAGGGTAATTGTACCTGATACTTTAAATAAAATTGTGCGAGTTCCTGTTTGATTGATTGCCCAACGCAAGGTGCCTGTGGTGCCATCATCAGCTAAGGATGTGACATAAAGAACTTTGCCTCCACGACCACCGGTTACGTATTTGCCTCCTCCTGCTGCACCGGGAAAAGCGGGCGTCTGAGCGGATAACTGAGTGAAAATACTGAATAGAATTGCGGTCAATGTGCGAAGAAAGTGTTTTTTCATTGTCTGTTTTTTTTATGTTTGGGATGATTTCATCCTTAAAATACTTATTTGTTGTGTTTCTCAATCAAACCGTTGAGGTATAATTCCAAATAACTATAGCCCTCAGGATTAATTTCGATTGCAGTTTTGCCTTTGTAATTATCGCTTAACCATTGGTCTGGAATGCCGTCTTTGTTGTCATCCTTGATTTTAGAGCCGGGGTTGTGAATGGGGTAACCTCCTACATCTTCCGGTTTATCTATTATACCTGCTCGTTTAGTAATGGAGCCGTAGAAGGTGGTTGTCCCTGTGCGAACTTCATCACAAATTCGAGTGTCTATTCTGTCTCTTTTGTATGAAGCTCCTGAATGTTTCAGAACAGATGCAAAGGCTTCTTCTGCTGTTTGAGTGTATATTGTAGTTAGGGTATACGGTGTCTCCACTTTGCATGTTTCCATCGTAATACCTTCTGCCAAATTAACCCCCAGCCAATTGTTAGTTGTTACCTCTTTATTCCCCCAAACAAAATTGCCCTTGATGTAATATTTTCCATGGGATGGATAGATAGTTGATGTTGTGTCATTGTCAATTTGAGTGATCCTGAATTTTAATGTCTCTTTAGTGCCTGGACCAAACTTGAAGTAATTGTTTACTATATTGTATTTTCCTGCAGCCTCACCTCCATACGAACTGTTGTCTCCCCAGTTGTAAATCACGTTGTTGCGAAAATCTACTTTTTCTTCATCCAAGGTAGCCCTGTATCTTAGTCCGGTACGCTTCCAACCATTGAATCTAGGGTTGCGACTGGTGTGGTGTGCCAAAAGATTGTGATGGAAGCTTGCATTTTTTCCTCCCCATATACCGCCATAACCGTGCTTCCCTTTCGTATGACCTGCACTGTTTAATGATTCAGAAATGATGCACCACTGAAGTGTGAAGTCCTCGTTGTCGTAAAAGGATGAACATTCATCTACGCTCCAACTCATCGTACAATGATCGATAATCACGTTTTTATTTTTGGTACCGCTAAATCCATCCCCTGAATTGCTAGGAAATTTATTGCCCAGTCGAAAGCGTAAAAAACGGATAATTACATTCTCGGCACTTATTTCAGTTTGATAATCCCTGATTGTAATTCCATCCCCGGGTGCCGACTGACCAGCGATAGTCAAATCTCCATTTTTAATTTTTAATACGGATTGTAATTCTATTATTCCAGATACATTGAAAACGATGGTTCTTGCCCCTTTTTGCTCAATAGCCCATCTTAGAGTACCCGGACTTCCATCGTCTGCCAGTGAATTTACAATCAATGTTTTTCCTCCTCTACCTCCAGTAGCATACATTCCTCCACCTTCAGCACCAGGAAAGGCAGGTGTTTTTAATGTTTGAGAACTTAAATTATTTGTATTGAAAAACACAAGTGCTAGTAAGATAAGATATGCAATCTGTTTTTTCATGGGTAATGATTTATTAATTTTTCAGGGTTCTGCTTGTCAGAAAAGAAAAATAGACTGCAAATCTAA
>CAZZPZ010000005.1:2375-38176 GCA_964655615.1 uncultured Paludibacter sp.
AGTCTTGCTGAGGGTGCATTGGTATATACAACCACCCGGATGTTTTGTCCTTCATTGTAATTCCAGTTTGGCCAGGCATCTATCGATGGTTTCTGATTTCTTCTTGCTGGTTCTACGGACGATAATACATCTACATTGCGTGATCTACCACCTATGGGATAGGTTCCTGCATATATCATAGGTTTATCTGACCATAATGATTTTCGGAAGTAACCGCGTGGTTTTATATTTCCTGCAAAGTCAACCAACCCAGAATAAAAGCCCCTGGATGGCCATCTTCCTGATTCGCCCAAATAGTCTATACCTGTCCACAAAAACTGTCCAGCTATAAATTTGCGGTCTGTTACAGACTTCCAGGCTTCTATATCATGTCTGTTCTCACTTCCATAAATCACCCTGTTTGGGTATTTGGCATGGTCTGAGTCGTACAAACTTTCGGTATAATTATAACCGCAGATGTCTAATGCACCAGGATATTCAGTCTGATTGGACATAGCAACTCCTGCCAATCCAGCAGTAACTGGTCTGTATGGGTCGTATTGGCGAACCACCTTGGCCAGTTTTTTTGCAATAACTCCCAGTCTCATTGCGTCTGGAGCGTCTTTTTTGTATCCACCAAAGATAGGTTGAGTGAATCCGGTTTCTGATCCACCAGCCAACACAGGGTGGGAGTAAGGGTCATTCGGGTAATCCACTTCGTTGCCTATACTCCAGGCGAAAATAGAAAGGTGGTTGCGGTCACGTCGCACAAAATCAGCCAAATCTTTCTCTCCCCATTCTTCAAAAAAGTCGTAAGAACCTTCAAATCCAGGGGTTCCTGCATTCCAACCTTGCAACCATTTTCTTTTAGGGAATTCCCATTCATCATAGGCTTCGTTCATCACAAGTAGACCAATCTCATCACATAAATCGTATAGGTGAGGAGCTTGAGGGTTATGGCTGGTACGGATAGCATTGACACCAAGCGATTTCAAAGTCAATAAGCGTTCACGCCATACCTCAGGGTATGCAGCAGATCCAAGCACTCCTGCATCATGGTGCAAGCATACGCCTTTAATCTTCATGTTCTTTTCATTCAAAAAGAAGCCATTGTTGGGATCAAATCTAAAATTTCGAAATCCAGTATTCGTCTTTGTTTGATCTATCAATTGCTTGTTTGCTACCAACTTTGTAGCCAATTGATACAATTGAGGATTGTCTAAATCCCATAATTCAGGATTCTTGATTTTTATTTCTCCACTTACAGTGTTTAGCCCAGGGACAAGTTTGATTTCCTTATTGAATTTACCTACTTTTACGCCCTTAGCGTTTATCAACTCATTTTGCAGTAAAACTCTCTGGGTTTTGCCGCTTTCATTGTTTAATTCCACTTGAATTTTTAAAGTGCCTGATTTGGAGTTTGCTAGCGTTGGAAATACATTTACACCCCATTGAGAAATATGAATTGGGTTGGAATAAACCAAATAAACATCACGGTAGATGCCTGAGCCTGTATACCAACGGGAGTCTGCCGATTTGCTGTGGTCTACCCTTACTGCTAAAGTGTTTTTAGAACCAAATTCAATATGGTCGGTTAAATCATATGAAAAGGATATATACCCATTTGGTCTATGTCCGAGGTGTTTGCCGTTGATATATACATCACTACGGTTGTATACTCCTTCAAAATAGATGAATACTTTTTGACCTTTTGTTTCAGCAGGTATATCCAAAACCTTGCTGTACCATCCAATTCCTCCGGGTAAGTATCCGGTTGCACTCGCTTTGTCAGGACTCAAAACGCCTCTTACACTCCAGTCATGAGGCAGGTTAACTTTGGACCACCGATCAGTGTTGAAATCCTTACTCTCTGCTCCCTCAGGGTCAGTGTTAGTGAATTTCCAGTTCGAGTTGATTAACTCCGAACTCCCAAAAGAAAGCTGTGCTTGCAGATTTATGGCAAGTAAACACAGGATCAAAAAAACTATTTTCTTCATTTCAATTATTTTATATTCCAAATTTACAACCAAATATTTGTTTGGCTTTATGCTATACATCCTTTTCCACCAATTTGAGAGGAATTTACTCAAAAGCATCAAGCATCAAGCCTCATGCTCCATGCCCCATGCTTGTGTTTTGTATTGGCTTGTAGCTTGAGGCCTGAGGCATTAAGCTTGCATCTGTATTTGCAAAATCCCACAACAAATAGTATTTTTGGAATTGAGAAAAAAAATAAACTTTTGAAAAAATATATTAGCCTTTTAGTCCTTTTATTTACCTTAAATTCCCTAGCACAAACCATTCAAGTCAAAGGTTTGGTCGTTGATGAGAATGAGGAACCAGTTATAGGAGCGACTGTACTTGTGAAAGATAAATCCACTATTGGTACTATCACCGATGTGGATGGGAATTTTTCCATCACTGTCCCCAACGGATCAAAAATATTGACCATATCCTATATCGGGATGGTGACCAAGGATTTGGCTATAAAGCCAAATCTCAAAGTAGTGCTTTTGTCTGACTCCCGACAGCTTGACGAAGTGGTAGTTACAGGTATGCAGAAAATGGACAAGCGTTTGTTTACCGGAGCTACTGCAAAACTGGATGCTTCCCAAGCAAAACTGGATGGAGTGGCCGACGTGAGTCGCGCTCTGGAAGGTAAAGCTGCTGGTGTAACTGTGCAGAATGTGTCTGCTACCTTTGGTACAGCCCCAAAAATCAGGGTTCGTGGTGCTACATCCATTTATGGCAACTCAAAACCTCTTTGGGTGGTTGATGGAGTGGTATTGGAGGATGCGGTCGAGGTTTCTTCCGACCAATTGTCTTCAGGGGATGCAGTGACTTTAATATCTTCCGCTATTGCAGGTCTTAATGCAGATGATATCGAAAGCTTCCAAATTCTGAAAGATGGTTCGGCTACTTCAATTTATGGTGCTAGAGCCATGGCAGGGGTTATTGTTGTTACAACAAAGAAAGGAAAAGCTGGTGTTAGTAAAATTTCCTATACTGGTGAATTTTCCACTCGATTGAAACCATCCTACAATGAATTCAATATTAGTAATTCTCAAGAACAAATGGGGATTTATAAGGAAATGGAGGAAAAAGGTTGGCTGGATATTGCCAATTTGGCTCAGAGTTCCAGCACTGGAGTTTATGGCAAAATGTATCAAATGATAGATACTTACAATCCATTGACGGGTGAATATTTACTTCACAACGATGCCAGATACAATTACTTGCAACAAGCTGAATTTCGCAATACAGATTGGTTCGATTTGATGTTTAAAAATTCGGTTACTCAGAATCATGCCATCGGCATAAGCTCTGGTTCAGATAAAGCCAAAATGTATGTGTCTTTATCTGCGATGTCTGATCCTGGTTGGACCCTCTCCTCTGAAGTTGAACGATACACTGCAAATGCCAATGCATCCTTTCAACCTCATCCCAAATTGAGTATTCAGGTTTTGACCAATGGTTCGTACCGAAAGCAAAAAGCACCCGGTACTCTTGGGCAGGATTTGGATGTGGTAAGTGGTGAGGTGAAACGAAATTTCGACATCAACCCTTTCAGTTTTGCATTGAATACCTCGAGAGCATTGGATCCCAATGAAACTTATACCCGCAATTATGCTGATTTTAATATTTTCAATGAGTTGAATCAAAATTTCATTGATTTAAATATAGCTGATTTAAAGTTTCAGTCAGAGCTGTCGTGGAAACCCTTCGTCGGATTAGAAATTGCTGGTTTAGGTGCTATTCGTTTTCAATCTACCTCTCAAAACCACAGTATTAGTCAGTTTTCAAATCAGGCAATGGCGTATCGGGCGGGTGTGGATCCTATCGATGCTATCGTGAGGGAACAAAATCCGTTTTTATATACAGATCCTGATGATCCGAATGCTTTGCCTGAAACTGTTCTGCCTGAAGGTGGTATAAAATTCAAGAATGACTATTCCATTCGTCAGTTGGACTTCAGAGCAACTGCGAATTACAATGCTAGTTTTGGTTCTGAAAGTCAGCACCTTCTGAATGTTTTTGCTGGTGCTGAAGCCAATCAAACAGATAGAAATGCACAATACCAGGAGCTTTGGGGATGGGATGGAGGTAATGTTCCCAATGTGAACTATTTACTCTTCAAACAAAAAGCAGAGGAGAATTCGCAGTATTATACTGATTATTGGACCTATCTAAGAAGTCTTGCCTATTTTGCTTCTTCGACTTTTTCTTACGATGGTCGCTATACGTTGAACCTTACAGGTCGATATGAAGGTACTAATAAACTTGGGAAATCCATTCAATCGCGTTGGTTGCCAACCTGGAATGTGGCTTTTGCCTGGAATGCTTCGGAGGAAGAGTTTTTTGAAAATATGTTGAATACGGTTTCTCATTTGACTGTCAAAACATCCTACAGTCTCACTGCTGACCGTGGGCCTGCCAATGTTTCAAATGCGGATCCAATCTTCAATTCATTTTCACCCTATAGACCCTTTGCCTCAGTAAAAGAAACAGGTCTGCAATTGGTGGAAATTGCAAATTCAGAATTGACCTATGAGAAAAAGCATGAATTTAATTTTGGTTGGGAAATGGGATTCTTTGAAAATAAAATCAATTTTGTAGCAGATCTTTATTCTCGTAATAATTTCGATTTGATAGGATTGATTTATACCCAAGGTGTGGGTGGTCAGATTGCTAAAATGGCCAATGTGGCTTCTATGAAGTCAAATGGTTTTGAGTTTACGATCTCTACCCGGAATATTCAATCAAAAAACTTTAAATGGAATACGGATTTCACCTTCTCCAATTCGAAAAATGAAATCACTAAACTGGATGCTCAAACCAATGTGATTCAGTTGGTTTCTGGTTCTGGTTATGCCATGCAGGGTTATCCTGTGCGTTCCTTGTTTTCTATTCCCTTTGCCGGATTGAATGATGAAGGCTTACCTACAGTCATAAATCAAGATGGGGTAAGAACCGTGACGGATATCTATTTTCAGGAATTTGAAAAATTGGATTTTCTTAAATACGAAGGTCCTGCTGACCCTACTGTTACGGGTGGATTGGGAAATGTTTTTCAATGGAAAAACTTTCGATTAAATTTGTTTCTGACTTATTCCTTCGGAAATAAAATCAGACTTGATCCGGTGTTCAGAGCAGTTTATGCCGATCTGATGGCTATGCCTAAAGAGTTTAAAAACAGATGGGTGCTGCCAGGAGATGAGTTGGTGACTGATATACCAGTTGTAGCTAGTAAAAGACAATATACCAATTATGGTCATGATTTGACTTATGCATATAACGCATATAATTACTCCACAGCTCGAATTGCCGATGGTGGTTTTGTTCGTTTGAAAGAATTGTCAGTAGCCTATGATTTTGACGATGATCTGGTCAAATCCATATCACTTTCTGATTTGCAATTGAAAATACAAGCGACCAATTTGCTGCTATTGTATGCAGACAAAAAACTCAATGGACAAGACCCGGAATTTATGAATTCAGGTGGTGTGGCATCTCCTATGCCTAAACAATTTACATTAACTTTAAGAATGGGGATTTAATAGATGAAAAGTATAAAAATATACAAATTCTTTTTTCTGCTCTTATTGCCATTGTTCTATTCCTGTAATAGTTTTTTGGATCAATTGCCCGATAGCAGGGTGGAAATAAAAACACCAGAACAGATCGAAAAATTGCTTGTGGATGCCTATAGCTCACAAAATTATGCCTTGATAGGGGAACTGAGCAGTGATAATTTTATAGATAATAATTCACCGGGTACCAATGGAATCCGGTATAATTTAAGTGCTTTTGATCGTTTGCATGACGAAATCTTTGCTTGGGAGCCTGGAGTTTCTTCACAGGATTCAGATTCACCTTCTGCCATCTGGTCGGGGGCTTACCATGCCATCGCTGCAGCCAATCAGGCTTTGAAGCAAATTGCTGTGATCGAAAATGAGGGTAGGGCTGATGAGGTCTCCCATCTCAAGGGCGAAGCTTTATTGATACGAGCCTATCATCATTTTATATTGACAAATATATTTTGTCAACCTTATCGAAATGAATTGCTTTCATTGCAAGATTCGGGGGTACCCTATATGACGGAACCAGAAACCGAAGTGTCTGTTCATTATACGCGTTCTACTGTTACTGAGAATTATCAAAAAATTGAAGCGGATTTATTGGCAGGCGTAAATTTAATTAATGATACCAAGTATCAGGTGCCTAAATATCACTTCAACAAGAAGGCGGCTTGGGCCTTTGCTGCTCGTTTTTATTTGTACAAAAGAAATTTCACGAAGGTAGTTGAGTTTGCTGATTTGGCATTGGGCAATGCACCAAATGAGTTGCTTCGCGATTGGAACAAGGATTATCCAACGTACTATTCATTTGCTGATGGATGGATCAATGCAAGTAAACCAAATAATTTTCTGTTAATCTCGACTTATTCCACTTTTAACCGCATCTTTGGAACCAGATACGGTCACAATCGCTCTGCTTCCAATGGAACTTTGCTCGGTTCTGGTCCTACTTGGTCTTCCTACAATTTTAATCCTTGCTATAACGGACGACTTTTTCTTCGTGGGGCTGTTGAATATGGTGTTTTCTTTCCCAAATGTGGAGAGTATTTTGAGTATACGGATAAAATCGCTGGTATAGGTTATGCACACATTATCAGGGCGGAATTTACTGCAGAAGAAACCTTGCTTGCTCGTGCTGAGGCCTATGTTCATCTTAATCTATTCGCTAAAGCGGTCGAAGATCTAAAAACCTTTGATGATGCACGAAAGAATGTGAATTTTGATTATCTTGACCTTACTGAAGATCTTATCAGGGCTTTTTATGTGAGTTCTCGTACAGACTTTGTTAAAAAGTTCAATACAAGTCTTATTGCTCCCGAATTTATAGTTACTGCAAGTCAAAAACCATTGCTTGACTGTGTATTGCATTTCCGTAGGCACGAAACCTTGTTCGATGGTTTACGGTGGTTTGATATTAAACGATACGGTATTGAAATCTCTCATGCTATTGGTGCTTCACAAATAGAAACACTGAGCTGGGATGATCCACGACGTGCAATCCAAATTCCAGCAGAAGTTATATCGGCGGGTTTATCCCCAAACGAGCGAACCAATGCGCAGAATCCTTCAGAAACGATTCAATTGAATGACTATTTATTTAAAGTTGACTAACACATGAACCTGAAACATATATTTATTTCGTTGTTGATTGTTCTTGCTAATACGTCTTGTGAGAAAGAAGAACAATTGGGTGAGTCTATTTACAATACCGATGTACAGGAATTGGATTCTTTGTCTTACACCTATTCCTTTGATAAATTTCTGAATGAACAATTTATGAAGCCCTACAATCTTAGTTTTGAATATAAATTAAGTGATGTGGCTGTGAATATGAATTATAATCTGATACCTGCGAATTTGGAAAACTCCCAGAAACTGGCCGTACTGATCAAATATTTATGGTTTGATGTCTATGCTAAGGTTGCAGGAGTAGATTTTTTAAAAATTTATGGACCTAGAATGATCCATCTGATTGGATCGCCGGCTTATAATCCAGCTAGCGGTACTATTTTGTTGGGTGAAGCAGAAGGTGGAATCAAAATTACTTTGTTTAAAGTGAATGATTTGGAAGTGGATAATGTGAATTCGCTCAATGAGTTTTATTTCAAAACCATGCACCATGAATTTGCGCATATTTTGCATCAAACCAAAAATTATCCTGTGGATTTTAATTTGATATCCTATAAAAATTATGATCCTTATAGTTGGCAGGATAGACCGGATAAAATTGCTTGGTCTCTTGGCTTTGCTAGCCCTTATGGTGGATCGCAAACAAGAGAGGATTTCGTGGAAATAATAGCAAATTATATAGTTAAAACAGATGCTCAGTGGAATGAAATGCTTTTGAATGCCTCCAAAGATTGGGAGTTGGATGAATCACTTGGCTACGGAGAAGTTGTTGAGTCGGACGAATCGGATGGTGTGGATGGTTTGGCTGTACTGCAGAATAAACTTCAGATATGTAAATTGTGGATGCAGGAACAGTGGAATGTAAACCTTGATTCCTTAAGGTCTGAAGTGCAATACCGACAGTCACATATAGATATAGATGAACTCTTAAAACAAATCAACCCATGATCAAACAGTTAGGAATTATATCATTGCTGGTGTATTTTGGCTTGGTTGCCAGCTGTAGTTTTGAAGAGGAGAATCTTTTTGAAGATTCAGCTGCGGTTCGAATAGAGAACACTTTGCAAAATGCGAAGGATCTTCTAATATCGGCACCCAATGGTTGGGTAATGGAGTATTTTCCAACAGATACTACTGAAGGATATACCTTTTGGATGGAGTTCAATTCAAATTCAAGTGTAGTGATGAAAGCAAAGAACCGTTGGACAGCCAACTTGCTTGCAACAGATACATGCGTTTTTAATCTGGTTGCCGATAATGGTCCGGTGCTTACATTTCCGGTAGCTGGGAAATACATTACTCCAGCGGGTGTAAATGCTGGATTGTTTCACTTGTTCTCGAATCCTGCCTATCCCTTGGGTGGAAGTACACTTGATGGCTATGGGTTGGGGGGTGACTATGAATTTGTCATTCAGTCTTTAAGCTCTGAAGAGATTCTTCTGAAAGGGAAAAAGAGAAATACTTCGATTCGAATGATTCCTTTGCCAGCTAATACTAGCCCTGGAGGATATTTTGCTGGTATCGATTCCATTTATAATTTGTTGTATTCCAATAACAATCATGCAGACTTGTTTTTTGCAGGTAATGGCGATACTTTGGTGTTGCAAAACAATGTGAAGGCATATGGAGAATATGCAACTAAGTATATAACTTATCCGAAGGATACAGACCCCCAACTTACAGGTGTATTGCATTCTTTTATTATCACACCTTCTGGTATAAAGTTCCATACGCCTTTGACGGTGGATAGTCTTAAATTCCAGAATTTCCGGTTTTCAGAGGATCTGCAACTGATGCAATGTGCGGATAATGCAATTACAGCTACAATATTTGGAATTCACCCCTTGGATTTGTTGCTTAATACAACAAAAAATTGGAAATTTGATACAAATATGCCAATGGGTGTTGGTATAGATACAATCTACAATAAAATCATAGCAAACTGTCAGACGATTTATAAAGAGAAATTTACACAACTCTATTTTAGATATAACTCTATCAGAGCAAATTATACCTTGACATTTGTAAGTGGTAAGTATACCGGAAATTTTGATTTAAAATTGTATACCACTCAAAATGGGATGATTCGGTTTTCTTATGCAGGAACAGCAGATAAAAATGCCTTGATCTATTTGAGCAACATAGATGGTTTCGATGATTTGTTGAAAGTAATAGATCAGTATTATCAGATTAAGCCTATTTGTGGTTTAAATCTAACTTTCCTTAAATTTCAGGCATTAAGTAATGCCAACTTAAGTTTTTATGTAAATTTGTGATTCATTAATTAGTAAATATCGGTATGAAATCAAAAATAGTTATCGCTGCATGGTTCCTAATGTCTGTGTTTAGTGTGAATGCGAAATTAAACAAGTTGAATAACCAAGGTTTGATTCATACCCGTTCCATTAATTCCTATACCAATTCACAGGAATTAATCCCAAATAGTCATTTAACACCAGTTGCGAAAAACAAAATAAACGAACTTGGTAAAACGACTTTTCAACTGACAGCTAAATCTCCTTTTGCCAAGGTTGAGCTATTGAAGTCTGCAAATGCAGCTCCCATTGCTATTTACAATCGTCCGGAAGGAACTTATCCATATTCTTTAATGGGACTTAGTGCCGGTGCAGATGTGGGAGTTTCCTATCCATTTCAAGCTATCGCAGGTTCGGCATTTACTAAACCTTGGGATTTTCGAAATCTTTCGACCAATGCAACTAGCTATAGTTGGGATTGGGGAACTGATGCGAATTATTCAACTGTGAAGGATGCTTCATTTAAAGTTGATAATTTGAATTTTCTGGTTAAGGGTTTTTATTATGCACCTCTGCTTAAATCTATAAGTGGAGTTGATACCTCATATTATTATTTGGCTGATTTAGAATGGGAAGATGGAGTATATCCCTCTCGACTTTCAGCAAGTGCAGAGTCTGCCTATGTAGGATTGGCTGATTTTTATGGAAATACAGCTCAACAAAATTCATCGGGTATGAGTTTCTGGTTGTATTCCGATCCTGATGGAACTTCATTGGATACTAAATACGATGGATTTGTATTTGGCAGTTGCCGTCGGGAGTTTGATCCAATTGATGAAACTACTGTTGCCAATACCCGCACCAACGAAGTGATTGTAGCCTACGAGAAACCTATGTCGCCTTTGGTAATCAAAGACCTGACCTATTTGGTTTATTCTGAACTTGCGAGCCCAATTCCGTCCAATACATCGCTCTTACTTTCAGTGGTGAAAATCGATGCTGATGGGAAATTAACAGAAGATACTATTGCATCTACATTGATCTATGCTTCTGATGTCGTTTCAGAAGGAAACAACTTCTTTTATTTGCCTGCAATGTTTTATGAAACGGATCCTGATACTGGCAGGGAAATGCAAACTTCTATTCGTGTAGAAGATGAATTTGCTGTGGTTTTGTCAGGATTAGATCAAGATGGAGTGAATTTCGGAATCTTTAGTGACTACGGAAACAAAACCGACAATTCTTCTTTTTTCGGTAAGGTAAATGAAGATACGGGTGAATTTTATGGTTATTATGGTTCATCTGATGACAATGGCTTGAATGTCTACCTTTCATTAAACGCATATTTTGATTATTTGTACACCGATGAGGCATCACGCATATTAAGAATTGGTAAGAATGGAGGTTTTGCATTGGATTCATTGGGCCAGGAAGGTGGGTTTGTGTATAGTTTCTTTAGTGATGTCAGCGATTCAATCAGCGGTGAAACTTTGATTTGGGTTGATGACGAAGAACTTCCTGAATGGGTTAATATCAGTTACGATAATTCGTATTACGATGAATACGAAGGTCTAATTTTCTATGTACAGGCAACACAATTGCCTGAAGGTGTTTTAGAGCGTAGTGCTGAAATTCATATTTACTCCTTAGGTGCCGAAGCAACTATTCAGTTAATTCAAAATGCATATACTTCCACTGAAAATATTTTGGACTCCAAACCAAGTTGGGTGTCCAATTCTACTGGTGTTGAATTAAACTATTCTCCATCCATAGAGGAAGTTTCAGTGTATGATCCCATGGGTCGTTTGTTAAAGGAATTCAAAGCTGATTTGAGTGGTAAGCTGCAAATTGATTTGCCTGTGAAAGGTGTTTATATGATACGTGTAGCAGGTCGTGAAAATTATACGCTCAAAATTCTGAGATAAACTCCGACAGCTAATTTCAATTGCATGTAATGGAAATTAAATAGAAATGTAATATCGCGACTGTAATTTTGTGACCATAATTATAGTTATTACACATTATCTATGAAATTTAAACTTCTCAATTTATTTTTAATCAGTTCGCTTTTAATTTTTGCTCAGCAAGATAGAATCGTGCAAAGTGAAGGCTTATTCTTTACTGATGCTAGTCAAACGGTATTGTATACAGGTGATTACCGTGAATATTTCACCAATGGGGAACTAAAACTAGAAATCTATATCATGGATGGTAAGCCGGATGGTGCCTATATTGTTTACTTTCCAAACGGAAAACCCAACGAAGTGAGGGCTTATCGTAAAGGCGAACTTCATGGGGTATGGAGAACTTATAACGAGTCTGGTGTTTTGATTGCTGAGGCTTCCTATCAGAACAATTTAAAACATGGCAATTGGATAGTATGGGATGATGCGGGTGTGATGCGCTATGAAATGCATTATCTCAAAGGGGATAAAGTAGGTTCCTGGTATATCTGGGATGAAAAAGGAAAGTTGGTTTCGGAGAAAAAATACACAGAAGATTGATTTTGTAACAAGTTCTTCATATTGATTACGCTAATTTGTAATAGTTCTGTAATAGTTGATGCTTAATTTTGCATCGTATTAATGATTATGACAATGAAAAAAATAGTATTTCTTTTAGCTCTTACTTTATCAACTGTAGCTTTTGCTTCAAACTCTACAAAAGCAGAACCAACTCCATCACCAGCTGTTGCAACACAACTTGCGGGCGTGGTAATCGATAAGAAAACAAATGAGCCACTTGCAGGGGCTTTAATTCTTGTGAATGATCAGAAAATTTATACTGATTTTGACGGTAAATTCAAAGTGAATAATTTGAATATTGCTGAACCTACATTGAAAATTACGATGATTTCTTATTTCGAAGAGAAAGTTGTAGTTGATTTATCAAAGAAAAATGACATTAAAGTGGAATTAAACCAAAGATAATTTATCATTTTCTCCTATTGAGACCTTTTGGATTTCCAAGAGGTCTTTTTTTGTGAAAAAAAATCTATTTTTGTAAATTTTAGTTCATTTTTAATTCAACTGCCCTTATGTCTAAATCTACTTTAAAATCTCAGCAAAGACTAGCGAAGTATTACATTCCTATATTTTTAGTTTTCTCCATTTCTGTATTTACTTTTCAATACAACAGAGAAAAGAAATATAAATCGGATATGCTCGAAATTCGATTGGAAGACTCCAATCAATTGGTTTATAAAGTTTTTGAATTGACTGGGATGAATTCTGATTCATTGGATGCTCAAATTAAAAGATACAAGGTGGATGATGTAAGAATCACTATCGTTGATTTGTCTGGTGTGGTTGTGTATGATAATGTGATCGGTGATGTTACCCAATTGGAAAATCATATACACCGCAAAGAAATTCAAGAGGCTAAAGTGGATGGGCAAGGTTCTGATATTAGGACTTCAGCTTCGAATAACCATCCTTATTATTATCACGCTACCCGATTTGGAAATTGTTATGTGCGTTCTTCATATCCCTATGATTTGAATCTTTCAAGTTTATTATCCCCAAACAATCTGTTTCTCTATTTCCTTTTGATTTTGTCCTTTGTTGTGATAGCGACGCTTTTGTATTTTACAGGACAAATAACTTTGAAAATGCATAGAGAACAATTGGAGCATGATTCAGCTATCCGTAGGAGATTAACACAACATATTGCGCATGAATTGAAAACGCCTTTAAGCAGTATTATCGGTTATATGGAGACCATTAATAATGCTCCGGACCTGACACCCGAACGTCAGCAGTTTTTTATAGAACGGAGTTATGCGCAAGCCATTCGATTGAATAGTTTGTTGCAGGATGTGTTGACTATCAATCAGATGAACGACGCTCCCAAGACTATCGAAATGGAACCAGTAAGTGTGACAAAAGTAGTGCAGACTGTAACAGAAGATGTGGAACTTCAACTCAAAGAAAAAAACATGGTTCTAGAATTGAGTTTGGGGGACGAGATATGGGTGAAAGGAAATTCAATATTGTTGTATTCTGTCTTCAGAAATTTGTTGGATAATTCTTTGGCATATGCGGGAGAAAATGTAACAATTGAAATAAAGAGAACAAATGAGGATTCCAAATTCTACTATTTCAGCTATTCTGATAATGGTACTGGTGTGGAGGAGCAGCATTTGTCACATTTATTTGACCGATTTTATCGAATCGATAAAGGACGTTCCAGAAAAAGAGGCGGTACAGGTTTAGGTCTGGCAATTGTGAAAAATGCAGTAGAAATACATCAGGGGACGATTCAAGCACGAAGTAAGGGTTTAGGTCAGGGTATAAGTTTTGATTTTACAATTCATAAATAAAATAAATTGTAATACATATTACAAAATAGCATCATTGTAACAGTGATGTAACATAAATGTAATATGCTACCGGTATTTTTGCAATCAAATATTAATAGTTATTACAATGCAAATTAAAAATTACCTTTCAGTTTTGATGCTAATGTTGTCAATCAGCATTTTTGCACAAGAAGAATTAACTCCAATGGAGCGATTGGAGCAGAATGTGGAAACACTTAATGATGCAATGGCACAGGAAAAAGCCTTGAAAATTTCAGGATATTTCCAACCTCAATGGCAATTTGGGCAGGAAGCTGCTTCCTTGAAAGTAGGTAAAGAAAATAAAGAAGGCGGAGCTTATGATCGATTCGGTATTCGTCGTGGTAGAATTAAATTTGCCTATTCAACAGAACTTGCAACTGGAGTGTTTCAATTGAATATCGGTGATAAAGAAGGACTTAAAGGTGCTTCCGTTTCAATTAAAGAAGCGTATGTGGAATTGAAAGATCCTTTTGTGATGACCAATAAGCTGACAGCTGGGGTGTTTAATCGTCCATTTGGTCACGAAGTTTCTTATTCTTCTTCTTCCTTGGAGTCTGTAGAAAGATCCAGAGTGATTACGACCTTATTTCCAGAAGAATGTGATTTGGGAACTATGGTGACCCTTCAGCCGGCTAAAACATCAGATTATAATTTTATTAAATTCGAAGGTGGTCTTTTTGCTGGGAATGCAATCAATCCAGAAACTGATAGCAAGAAAGATTTTATCGGACATTTAAGTGCCAGTAAACCAGTTGGCTCCAATGCAAAGTGGGGTGTTGGTTTGTCCTACTATAATGGAGGCGTTTATCAGAGTAATGAGAACGTGTATTCTATGAGTGGTGACAATTTTGTGTTGGATAATACTGCATCAAACAAAGGTGCCTTTGCAAAAAGAGAATATTATGGTCTTGATGCACAATTCAGTATGGAAACTGCTCTAGGTATGACACAAGTGCGTGCGGAGTGGATTGGTGGTACCCAAGCCGGAACTGCTTCTTCTTCGTCAAGTCCCAATCGTAGTGCTTTGCCTTCCTCAGAAGACACTTATCTACGTTCACTGAATGGTTGGTATGCAATTTTTGTACAGGATTTAGGAAATCTACCAGTATCTGCTGTTGTTAAATATGAATTGTATGATCCAAACACTGTGCTTTCTGGTGATCAAATTGGATCAAAGGCCTTCTCAGGTTCTGCAGATGTGAAATATTCTACTTTAGGATTAGGAGCATTTTGGAGAATAGATTCCAATGTGAGATTGACTGCCCATTATGAAATCAACTCAAATGAATTGACTGCAAATATTGCAAAGTATGCGCAGGATATCAAGGATAATGTGTTGACTATCCGTCTACAATATAAGTTCTAACCGTTCATCATAACTTCATTTTTGTGTAACAGGAATGAAATATGTCATCGGTAAATTTGTGTAAAATTTATTACAAAAGAATTTCAAAATTTTCAAACTTTTCAAAATGAAAAAAATACTAGCTTTATTAGTACTTGCAGCTATCAGTTCAACTGTAATGTACGCTCAAAAAATCAAAGGTTCAGATACAGTTCTTCCACTTTCTCAAAAGGAAGCTGAAGTTTATATGAAAAAAAATGCAGGTAAAAAGATTACTGTTATTGGTGGTGGTTCAGGTATCGGTCTAGCTGCCTTGGTTGATGGTACAACTGATATCGCAATGGCTTCTCGTAAAATCAAATTCGACGAGAAAATGAAGATGCAAAACGGTGGTAAAAAAGTGGTTGAGAAAATTATCGCTCAGGATGCTTTGTCGGTGGTAGTAAATCCTAAAAACAAAGTAACAAAATTAACCCGTGAGCAATTGGAAGGAATCTTTACAGGAAAAATCAAAAACTGGAAAGAAGTTGGTGGTGATAATTTAGCTATTATACCTTATTCTCGCGAAACAACTTCTGGGACTTATGAGTTCTTTAAAGAAAGTGTGTTGAAAAACAAAAACTACAAAGCTGGTATTTTGAGTATGCCTGCAACTGGTGCTATCATTCAGTCTGTAAGTCAAACACCAGGTGCCATTGGATACGTGGGTATGGCTTATGTAACCAAAGATGTAAAAGATATATTCGTTTCCTATGATGGTGGAAAATCATTTGTAGAACCAACTCTTGTGAATGCAAAATCAGGTAAATACCCGATAGTACGTCCATTGTTCTATTACTATGAAGCAAAATCAGAGGCCAAAGTGAAAGATTTCATCAATTTTATTTTATCTGCTGAAGGTCAGACAATTGTAACAGAAGTAGGATACATCGCTATAAAATAAGTACAAAGTGTTCACGAAAAAGAAAAATCGCTTTTTTGAGATTCTTATCGAATCGGCATTTCGCTTAAGCGGAAGCACTACCACTATTGTGATAGTGCTTATCTCTGTTTTCCTTTTCACTGAGGGTATGGGGCTGTTTAATAAACCCAATATTGAAGAGGGTTATGTGCTGTGCTTAGGTAAGGATAATGAAGTGGAGGAATTGCATCCGGAGCAGATCAAGCAGATTTTTGATTGGGAAATAACAAATTGGAACGAGTTGGGTGGAGAAAATATGGAAATTATTCCTCTTCGATTGAGCGACCTTGGTAATTATTTTACGGAGGAACAGTTGGGTTCTGATTTTGAAAATGTCCCTGCCTGTATCAATCAGTTGATGCTCGAAAATCCGGGTGCTATCGGTTTCTTTCCTGAACAGTTTATTGATATAAATTTCAAAGCGAAAGTTTTGCCTCATCAGGAAATTGAACTTTCTGACTATTTTGGTGGTCATGAATGGTTTCCTACGGCTACACCATCTCCTCAGTTTGGTTTGATACCTTTACTTTTAGGTACACTCTGGGTGAGTTTGGGGGCAATTCTATTGGCTTTGCCCTTTGGATTGGCAGCGGCGATTTACTTGGCTGAAATTGCAGATCTGAGAATCCGTAAAATACTTAAACCTCTGATCGAACTTTTGGCAGGGATTCCTTCTGTAGTATATGGTTTCTTTGGTTTGATAGTGATTGTTCCATTAATACGAGATGGGTTGAAATTGGATGTGGGTGAAACTGCCTTGGCAGGTAGTATCGTACTAGCCATTATGGCTCTGCCAACTATTATCACCGTTGCTGAAGATGCTTTACGTACAACTCCTCGAGCAATGAAAGAGTCAAGTCTAGCACTTGGTGCAACCCATTGGCAAACTATTTTTAGAGTTGTTGTGCCCTATGCTTCATCCGGTATAATGGCTGCCCTTGTTCTTGGAATAGGTCGTGCTATAGGTGAAACTATGGCTGTTTTGATGGTGACGGGTAATGCTGCAATAATTCCAACAAGTTTCACTGATCCTGTAAGGACAATTCCTGCAACTATTGCTGCTGAATTGGGTGAGGCTTCGGTTGGAGGTATGCAATATCAGGCCTTGTTCCTGTTGGGAGCTATCCTTTTTGTGATTACTCTTGTGTTGAGTATTTGGTCAGAAGTTATTCGTAAAGAACCACGTTTAGAATAGTATGAATTTAATAAATCAACATTTCTCAAAAAGAAATCTAATACAGTCCATTATGTTTGGACTGTTCCGATTGATGAGCCTTTTCGTTGTCCTTATTCTTTTCTGGATTATCGGCTTTATAGCCTATCGTGGAATGGGAGTGATTAGTTGGGAATTCTTGACTGCTGAACCAACAGAGGGTATGACACAAGGGGGGATTTTTCCCGCAATCGTAGGAACTTTCTATTTGGTTATAGGAAGTATGTTAGTCTCATTTCCTATTGGTGTGATGTCTGGAATCTATTTGACTGAATATGCGTCAAACAAGTATTTGGTTTCTGTAATTCGTGTGATGACTAATAATTTGGGAGGTATACCTTCTATCGTTTTTGGTTTGTTCGGTATGTCCTTGTTTGTTAATAAATTTGGATTTGGTGATTCTATAATCGCTGGTTCGCTTACACTGGGTTTGCTTGCCTTGCCATTGATTATTCGTGTAACTGAAGAAGCTTTGAAGGCTATCCCTGATGCTTATAGACAAGGAAGTTTGGCATTGGGAGCAACAAAACTTCATACAATTCTTCATGTAGTACTACCTGCTGCCTTTCCCAATATTCTAACAGGTTTGATACTTTCTATCGGACGTGTGTCGGGTGAAACAGCACCTATTCTTTTTACTGCAGCTGCTTATTTCTTGCCCAAACTACCATCAAGTATTTTTGATCAAGTAATGGCTTTGCCTTACCATTTGTATGTGATTGCAACTTCCGGGACTGACTTGGAAGCTACACGACCAATGGCTTATGGTACTGCTTTGGTTTTAATATTTATCGTTCTAGTGATGAATCTACTGGCAAATATGCTACGCAAAAGATTCAGCAAACACCATTAATACAAGTCCACAATGAAAATAGAAGCAAAAGACGTTAATTTTTATTATAGTGATTTCCATGCACTGAAAGGTATCAATATGGATATTGAACCGAATTCGGTGACCGCATTTATTGGGCCTTCGGGTTGTGGAAAATCAACTTTCCTACGTTTGTTCAACCGTATGAACGACCTGATTCCAGGTACTCGTCTCGAAGGACAATGTTTGGTTGGTGGACAGGATATTTACGATAAAGCAGTCTCTGTAGATGAGCTTCGTAAATCGGTAGGGATGGTTTTTCAAAAGCCAAATCCTTTTCCTAAAACCATTTTTGAGAACGTAGCTTATGGCCTACGAGTGAACGGAGTAAATGACAAATCAATTATTCAGGAAACGGTTGAGAAATCTTTGCATCAGGCTGCTCTTTGGAACGAGGTGAAAGACAAGTTGAAAAAATCTGCATTTGAACTTTCGGGTGGTCAACAACAGCGTTTGTGTATCGCAAGAGCGTTAGCTGTATCGCCTTCTATTATATTGATGGATGAACCTGCTTCCGCACTTGATCCAATTTCAACGTCTAAAATCGAAGAATTGATTTTTGAATTGAAGAATCAATACACGGTGGTAATTGTAACGCACAATATGCAACAGGCAGCGCGTGTAAGTGATAAAACAGGTTTCTTTATGTTGGGCGAGTTGATTGAATTCGACGATACCAAAAAAATATTCTTGAATCCTGAAAAAGAACAAACTCAAAACTACATCACTGGTAGATTTGGTTGATTAACGAAAAGTGATTACTTTCATTCTCCATTTCACCCCAAGAAAATAAATTATACAAATGAAACATACTGAAACAGAATTAATAGAACTGAAAAAACAAGTGTCGCAGATGTGGGAACTTGTACAAGCACAGTTGAATAATTCGAAAGTTGCATTGTTGAATACAGACAAGGAACTCGCGATTAAAGTTACTAGCAATGAAAAAAGAGTAAATGCTTTTGAATTGAAAATCGATAGCGATTGTGAAAACTATATTGCTCTTTATAGTCCAGTAGCCATTGATCTTCGATTAGTCCTTTCTATCCTGAAAATAAATAAAACACTTGAGCGTATAGGTGATTTTGCTGAAGGTATCGCTCGTTTTGTTTTGACTTGTGATGAACAAGATGAGAAACACAAAAGTTTGATTGAAAGTTTGAAAATTGATCAAATGATGTCGTTGGTAGAAGAGATGTTGGACAAAGCATTCAACGCACTTACTGAAGAAAATACAGCACAGGCCAATGTGGTTTTTTCTACTGATAAAAGAGTGGATACTCTATATAATGATGCGGTAGATCAATTGGTAGAATATGTTCGCAAAAATGTGGAAGAAGCTAGATATGTATTGCAGTTGTTGACTGTGTTGCGTAAGATTGAGCGTTGTGGAGATCATTGCGACAATATTATGGAAGAGATAGTCTTCTATCTGGATGCTAAAGTGCTGAAACACCAGTATTCAAACAAGAATTGATCCGTCTTTAAAATAGTGTTCTCATGCTATTGAGACAGGATTGTAATGCTTGTTTCATCATTTCGAAACAAGTATTCCTTTTCTTTGTACAATCAAGAAATAATAGTTAGACCTATGAAGCAGTATAAAATTTTGGTAGTAGATGATGAGGAAGATCTTTGTGAAATACTTCAGTTTAATCTTGAAACAGAAGGATATTTGGTCGATACAGCATTGTCTGCTGAAGATGCCCTTAAAAAAGATCTTGCATCTTATGACTTGTTGATGCTTGACGTGATGATGGGGGAGATGTCTGGCTTTAAAATGGCTCGTCTTCTAAAGGATAACCCACAGACTGCAACTGTACCGGTGATTTTTCTAACTGCAAAAGATACAGAGAACGATCGTTTGACTGGATTTAATCTTGGTGCTGACGATTATATTTCTAAGCCATTTTCTATTCGTGAAGTTGTAGCTCGTGTAAAAGCATTGTTTAGAAGATTTGAATCCTTGTCACCAAAAAAGATCGAAGAGTCAATTGTTTTGTCCTATGAAACACTTGAATTGCATGTAAATAATAAAAAAGTGTTGATGGATGGTGTTGAGGTTGCTTTCACCAAAAAGGAATTTGAAATACTCAAATTATTTCTGGAGAATAGAAACAGGGTTTTTACGCGAGATGAAATCCTTACAAAAGTTTGGCCTGATGAAGTGATCGTTCTGGATCGTACCATAGATGTAAATATTACCCGCTTGCGTAAGAAAATTGGTGATTATGGCAAAAATATCGTCACACGTCTTGGCTACGGTTATTGTTTTGAGGGATAGCTGAAAGCCTCATGCCTCAAGCTTTATGCTGCAAGCCTCATGCCTCAAGCTTCATGCTGCAAGCCTTATGCCTCAAGCTTTATGCTGCAAGCTGCAAGCTTCATGCTTCAAGCTTCTAGCCAATACAAATTACAAATCAAACAACAAAATATTTAAAGGTGTAACAATTGTTACACCTTTTCTTTTTTGCTAGACTTAATTTTGTGTCAGTTAATCATAATTAGGTATAAAAAATATGGATTCAAAAATGTTTTGTTATCAATGCCAGGAGGCATCTAAGGGAGTAGGTTGTGAGATTAAGGGAGTTTGTGGAAAAACTCCCGAACTTTCTGCGCTACAAGATTTAATCATTTATCAATTGAAAGGACTGTCAATGGTCAATCGTGAATTAGCTAAATTTGATCAGGCATCTGATGAGATTGATAAATTTATTATCGAGAGTTTATTTATGACTATCACCAATGCAAATTTTGATGATAGTCGATTTGTTCAACAAATTCGCAATGGATTTACTCTTCGTTCTCATGCTAAGTTGAAATTAAAACAGCTGTCCCCTGGTTGGGTTGGAAATGACTTAACTCAATGGACTGCTCTCACTGTTAGTGAGATGGAAGAAAAAGCTGCGACTATTGGTGTGTTGTCAACCGAAAATGAAGATATTCGTTCGTTACGTGAGTTAGTTACCTATGGCCTTAAAGGTATGGCTGCTTATGCCAAACATGCCTATGCTTTGGGTTATGAGGATTCAGCGATAAATGTGTTTACTCAAGAAGCTTTGGTAAAGTTGACTGACGATGCATTGGGTGCTGAAGAGTTGACTGCTCTAGTATTGGAAACAGGCAAGGTTGGTGTTACAGCCATGGCATTACTGGATACAGCCAATACAAGTTCATATGGTCATCCGGAAATTACAAAAGTTAATCTGGGTGTTCGAACCAATCCAGGAATTTTGATCAGTGGTCATGACCTTAAGGATATGGAGGAATTGTTGAAGCAAACTGAAGGTACTGGCGTAGATGTTTATACGCACAGTGAAATGTTGCCTGCAAATTATTACCCTGCTTTCAAGAAATACGATCACTTTGTAGGGAATTATGGAGGTGCATGGTGGAGCCAAACAACAGATTTTGAATCGTTCAATGGTGTGATTTTGTTTACTACCAATTGTATTGTTCCACCCAAATCGACAGCAACTTATGCGGATAGGGTATATACTACAGGTGCAGCCGGATTTCCTGGTTTTAAGCATGTTGAAGATGGTGTGAATGGACAGGCTAAGGATTTTTCACACATGATAGCTGAAGCAAAAAAATGTCAAGCCCCAACCGAAATCGAAACAGGTGAAATTGTGGGTGGATTTGCTCATGAACAAGTCTTTGCTTTGGCTGATCAGGTTGTTGATGCCGTGAAAACCGGAAGCATCCGTCAGTTCTTTGTAATGGCTGGTTGCGACGGTCGTATGAAAAGCCGTAGCTACTATACTGATTTTGCAGAAGCCTTACCTGAAGATACCGTGATATTGACTGCAGGATGTGCAAAATACCGTTACAATAAATTGCCATTAGGTGATATTGGTGGTATTCCACGTGTATTGGATGCCGGGCAATGCAACGATAGCTATTCATTGGCTATAATTGCATTGAAGTTGAAAGAAGTCTTCGAACTGAATGATATAAATGAACTGCCAATTACGTACAATATTGCTTGGTACGAACAAAAAGCAGTGATTGTTTTGTTGGCACTGCTGTACTTGGGTGTGAAAAATATTCATCTTGGACCTACATTGCCAGCTTTTCTTTCACCCAATGTAGCCAAAGTGTTGGTTGAAAACTTTGGTATCGCACCTATAGGTTCGGTCGAAGATGATCTTGAATTATTTTTAGGAAAAGTAGGAGCGGCTTAATTCGTTCTATCATACACAATTCCAGAGAAAATAAACTCAACAATCCTGTGTTTGTTTTCCTCAAACTCCGTGGTCAAATTCTGTCTGATATAAGGTACTTCCAATCCTTTAATCATATGGAAAATGATCACGGATGATAAATCAACCTCCATTCGCTTGAATACTTTGTTGGAAATGCCTTCATTCAATATCTTTCGGATCAAACGAATTTCAAGTGTATCAATTTGTCTTCGGGCTCTTTCTACTTCATATATGTCGTGGAAAAAATCAGCTGATAAAGAGCCATTGCGTTTCACCAAATATTTAATGGCATCTAAATGTGTGACTATCAAGTCTCTCAATTGTATGTCAGGCGAACTTTCAGGGTTTATACTTTTTTCTAATTGTTCATGTAAGTAGCTTAATTCCTGTTGGAGTACGGAACGATAAATCTCTTCTTTGTTGTTGAAGTAAGTGTATAAAGTTCTTCTTCCTCTTTTAGAGGCTTCTGCAATATCATTCATTGTTACATTGCGTTTCCCTTTGTTTGCGAATAGATCCCGGGCAACTTCAATCAACATTTTCTTGGTTTTGCTTATTTTTTTACTCATATACACAGCTTTTGTGCAAATCTATAAAAATTTCAGGAATATGACAAGCTGCATGCTTCAAGCCAAAGGCTTCAAGCTTCAAGCCACATGCTTCAAGCCACATGCTTCAGGTCTCAAGCTTCAAGCCACATGCTTCAAGCTTCAATCCACAGGCCTTAAGCCTGAAGCTGTATTTTGCATTGGCTTGTAGCCTGAAGCTTTAGGTCTAATGCTGTATTTTGCATTGGCTTTTAGCCTGAAGCTTGAGGCTTGAAGCTTGAGACCTGAGGCCTGTGGCATGAGGCTGAATTAGCCTTCTGTATTTAAATTTTCTTCTGATTAGTGATAAGCCTAACTGACCAGACAAGCGCAATGGCCAGAATAAATCGTGGGGTGATTATCCAGATGCCTGGAACACCTATCGCGATAAATAATAGTGTGTCCTCAAGTAGCGAGTGGTTAATGGCTATGTGGTAATTTAAAAAATTGGCATTTTTGGGTTCGATGTCTTTGTTGTGAACTTGTTCGAGCATTACTGCTGAACCGTAAGTCAAACCTAAAATTTGTCCGACTAGCCAAAGGAAGGAACTGTCTTTTGAAAGCCCAAAAACCTTCATTAAAGGTGAAAAGGCTTTGGTTAGTGCTTGGAGTATTCTAAATTCTCTCAAAATATTTTGCAATACCATTAAACCGGTAATAATTAATACCATTTTCACGATCAACCAACCTGCACTTGCTATCCAATGACTAAGGTGCGTTATTAGATCTGTGTGCACTATGGCCTTCTCTACAACTAAAGCTTTGCCTAGGTCTTCGGGCAATAACAGATTTAAAAAGTATGCTCCTATGAATGACATCAGAATCCGGACAGAAAACATAATAAAGTAGGAGGAACCCGTTTTTCTTTGAATGGCACTTTCAACTATCATGTTGTGGGAAATAAGACACATTAATGCCAATATGGTGATTTCCCGCATCTCTAATGATAAGGTGGCGATAATTGCTATCGGTGCGTATAAAGCTAGAAAAATGCTGCTAATAAACACTATAGCTGCTTCACCAGGTAAGCCTATGTAAGAGAAAATTGGAGTAAGATAGAATGCCATCCAATCAATTACACCAAAAAACTGCATCAAACTTACGGCAAAACTTACAGGTAATATTATTTTTAATAACCACCAAGTTGTTTTTCCTGCTTTAGGCAGAGCGGTTAACGCACTTTTTTTTATTCTTTCGTAAAAAATATTCATTTCTAATGAGCTTGATTGTATTTCATTTTTAAACTTTTTCCATTGAATAACCATTGAGCGGGTGCAATTGTTGAAGTTTGATTGAATTTCTATTTTTCGACAACTGAATCTATTTGCCACAAGCCACACACCACAAGCTTTTAGCTGAATTTTATTAGCCTGTAGCCTGAAGCCTGTAGCTTGAAGCCTGTAGCATTTTGCCCGTAGCTATAAAGCAAAGAAGGGCTGTCTCACGACAACCCAATCCTTTTTGTTAACCTTAAATCTAATACCATGAAAAACACAGTACAAAGATAAAGGTAATATATATGTTATACAACATGTTTGTTAATTAAATTTCACTAATTAACACTGTTTAACAGTTCTAAAACACGTTTTAATTTGTTTTTAACCAGGTTTGCGATCTACCGAGTATTCCCATGGAGTCAAGCGATCCTCTAACAGTCAGATTTCCAGATGTTTTGTCGTAAGAAATAGAGCATCTATACACTTTGCCGTTTTTAGGGTCTAAGATTGTGCCGCCAACTAATTCGTTTTTTGATTCTTTCATGTCACGTATAATGATCATGCCAAGAACTGCTTTGTCTTTATCTGTGCCACTACATTCCGTGCATTTTTTATCAGGATTCTTGAATAGATGTTCTATCTTGCCATAATATTTTCCATTGGTACTTTTAAAGATATGGACGATAGATTTTTTAGAACCATCTTCATCGTCTATTGTTTGCCATTTGCCCACTATCTGGTTGACTTGTGCTTGGGAAAATAAAGCAAACATAAAAAGCAAAGCGAAGCTGAGGATTGATTTTTTCATTTGTATTCGTTTTAAAGTGTTGCAACAAAGATAGAGTTTTTTTAATTAATTCAATCAACCCTAAGCCTGAAGCCTCAAGCACCAAGCCTCAAGCACCAAGCCCAATCTTGCATTTTGTATTAGCTTGAAGCCTGAAGCCTGTAGCCTGAAGCTTGAAGCCTGTAGCTTGATGCCAGAAGCTTTTATATTAATTGCAAAAAATTAAAACATATAATTTTAGAATGATTAAAAATAATTAGATTTTGAATTAAACTTGCATTCTGATTTGATTGAGACCTTAAAAAAGTGTATTTTTGTATAGTAAAAGAAATACAAAATTCAATCATCCATTAAAACAATAATTATGTCTAAAGTAACTGTAGTAGGCGCCGGAAATGTGGGCGCAACTTGTGCAAATGTTTTGGCTTTCAATGAAGTGGCCGATCAGGTAGTAATGCTCGACGTTAAAGAGGGAATTTCAGAAGGAAAAGCTCTTGATATGATGCAAACAGCTGGTCTCTTAGGCTTTGATTCTAAAATTGTTGGTTGTACTAATGATTATGCACAAACTGCTGATTCTGACGTGGTAGTTATCACTTCAGGTATACCTCGTAAACCAGGTATGACTCGTGAGGAGTTGATCGGTGTGAATGCTGGTATCGTTAAAACAGTATCTGAAAATATTCTTAAATATTCGCCCAATGCGATTTTGGTAATAGTGAGTAATCCTATGGATACAATGACTTATTTGACTCACAAAACTACAGGTCTTCCAAAGAATAAAATTATCGGAATGGGTGGTGCCCTTGATAGTGCACGCTTCAAAACCTATTTAAGTCTTGCATTAAACGTAAATCCTAACGAAGTTGAGGGATTGGTTATAGGTGGTCACGGTGATACAACCATGATTCCTTTGACTCGTTTTGCTAGCTATAAAGGTCGTCCAGTTGCTGATATTCTTGATGATGCTTCTCTTCAAAAAGTTGTTGCTGATACTATGGTTGGTGGAGCAACTCTAACGGGCCTACTTGGTACTTCTGCTTGGTATGCTCCTGGTGCTGCTGCTGCTTATTTGGTAGAATCAATTATTCACGATCAGAAAAAAGTAATTCCTTGTTGTGTGTCGCTTGAAGGCGAATATGGTCAAAATGATATTTGCATCGGTGTGCCAGTAGTGATTGGTAAAAATGGTGTTGAGGAAATTATTGATTATAAATTGAATGAAACAGAAACTGCCTTGTTTGAGAAAAGTGCTGCAGCTGTTCGTGCAACTAACAATGTGTTGAAAGAAATCAACCTGTTGTAATTCCCTTCCGTCTTTCGATTGGGAGCCGGAAACTTAGTATGTTATATAAATCATAACCACTAAATATTTTTTTATGATAACTTATATGCAAGCGCATCGTCATTTGATGCAATATTCGATTCGTCCGTCAGTTCAAAGAACTGCTATTATGGAGTATATGATGAATCACAAAACGCATCCTACTGTGGATGAAATTTATTCAGCTTTGTTTCCGTCTATACCTACCCTTTCGAAAACAACGGTGTATAATACACTTAATCTATTTTTGGATAAAGGTGCAGTAAGAGTGTTGACGCTCGATGAAAAAAATGCTCGCTATGATGCTGATATATCACAACATGCACATTTCTTCTGTAAAAGTTGCAATAAGGTGTTTGATATCCATTATCTGGATGCTCAACATTACAAAATACCTAACTTGAATGGATTCAAAGTGTCAAGTCTTGAATTGTCTTTCCACGGTATTTGTAATGCATGCCAAGAAAGTTAAAAATAAACGGAATGTCCAACCCTTAAAGTTGGACATTTTTTTTACTCTTGACTAAATTCCCTTTACTTTAATCAGAAATTTTATCTAAGTTTGCATCAAACTCTAAAATTTTGGTTATGAGAAAATCCATTTTTATTCTCTTCCTCTTGGGAGCTATATTTCACTCCACACAATCCCAAGAAAAAACAAAATCAGGTTTCGGTTTTGGTGCTCTCCCCGCCATTTCCTTTGATTCAGATCTTGGCTTTCAATATGGTGCCTTGGTGAATCTTTATCATTATGGTGACGGAACTAGATATCCTAAATACAATCATTCATTGTATATGGAGTATTCTCGTTATACCAAAGGAACAGGTATAAACCGTTTGATGTACGATTCGGATAAATTGATTCACGGAATTCGTACGACTTTTGATATGACTTATCTAACCGATCAGATGGCTGATTTCTACGGTTTTAATGGTTATCAGTCTGTATACGACGCTGAACTAAGCTCTTCATCAAGATATTACAATAAGTTTGAAAGAAATATGTTTCGTATAAAAGCTGATTTCCAATCTGCTTTCGCTGACTCACCTTTAGGATGGGTAGCTGGTTATAGTTTATATAATTTTAATATCAATAATGTAAATCTGGACAAATTAAGTCTTACCCCAATTCCGGATGGTTCATTGTATGAAAAATATGTGGATTCCGGACTTATAGGTGCGGATGAAGCTAAAGGTGGTCGTATTCAGTATGTGAAAGCTGGTTTGAAGTATGATACACGCGACCAAATTGCAAATCCGAAAAAGGGTGTTTGGACTGAATTGGTGCTTCAATCTGCACTTCCTGGTTTAAATGATATGCCACATGCTAAACTTGCGCTCATTCATCGTCAATATTTCAATCTAGCAAGAGATCTGACATTTGCGTATAGATTGGACTATCAGGGTACAATTGGAAATTCTAAAATTCCATTCTATGCACAACCATTAATTATTACGAGTTTCCTCACCGGGGCATCCTATCAAGGTATGGGAGGCAAGAATTCTATTCGTGGAGTCTTGCGAAATCGTGTGGTCGGAGATGGTATCGCTTTTGGTAACTTTGAGTTTAGATACAAGTTTGTTCGCTTTGATATGTTGAAACAACAATTCTATGTTGCGACAAATGTTTTTCTAGACGCGGGTACTATTGTAGATCCTATCGAACTTTCGAATCAAAATGGTTTGTTGTCAAGTGCTGATAAGCAAATACTTGGTTTAACCGGGGATGACACAGGTAAAATACATACTTCTGCGGGTTTGGGTTTGAAAATTGGATGGAATGAAAACTTTGTGGTTTCTGCCGACTGGGGTAAAGCTTTCAATGAGCAAGATGGAAATTCCGGTTTCTATATTGGCTTGAACTATTTGTTCTAAACTTTGTTTCAACGCATATTTTAAATAGAAAATTATGATAGTATCCCTAGGCTCCATTTTTATCACTGCTGCCTATCTGATTTTAATTGAACTTTTCTTCAAAGGTTGGAATAAACTCAAGGATTTTAACCCCTCTGATGTACCCTCTGAAATCAAGGCTTCGGTAGTGATCTGTTGCAAAAATGAGTCACAAAATCTTCCTGCTCTGATTGATTCACTAAAACGGCAATCTTATACAGATTTTGAATTGGTTTTGGTTGATGATAATTCAACTGATCATTCATTTGAGTTAATGAACGATCTAACTTCTCAAATGAACAATGTGAGGATAATCAGGTCATTGGGTGTGGGTAAGAAAGCTGCATTAATTCAGGCAGTAAACACTAGTTCTGGGAATATAATCTTGACCACGGATGCCGATTGTATCCTCCCAACTGAGTGGGTACAAACTGTTTTGTCCTATCATGCAGAAAATAAGCCTGATCTTTTGCTTGCTCCTGTAGTTATCCGATCGGACGGATCTTATTTTCAAGATTTGCAAAGACTGGAATTTGCATCCTTAGTCGCATCTGGTGCTGGTGCTGTGGGTGCTAAATTACCCATCCTTGCCAATGGTGCGAATCTATCATTTACCCGAAATACATTCATACAATCAATTGATGATTTGAAAATCGATATCCCCAGTGGTGATGATATTTTTCTGTTGTATGCAGTAAAGAAACGTATGGGTAAAATCGAATTTCTGCGTGCTGAATCAGCTGTTGTTGAAACCGAAGCCTGTCCTGATTTGAGAGGCTTTGTTAGTCAAAGAAAAAGATGGGCTTCCAAATCTTCTGCTCTAAGGGATTATCAACAGATTTTTATAATTCTTGTTATCGTGGGCATTTCACTTTTTGAAGTTTTTGCTTTCATTGCCGGTCTGATTCGTCCGTATTTCTGGGTATATCTTATGATGATGTTTGTGGCAAAACTTACCGCTGACTATATTCTTCTGGCTAAAGTGAATCCTTTTTTCAAGAATAGAAATCTATTGTTAAATAGTTTTGTGATTTCTATAGTGTATCCAGTCTATGTCTTGTATACGACTATCAGTTCGTTTAAAATATCTTATTTAAAGCTATAAGCTACATGCCACTAGCCACATGCTTTTATTTTGTATTAGCTTGAAGCCTGCAGCTGTATTTGCCTCAAGCCTCAAGCCACAAGCTACATGCTTGTATTTTGTATTAGCTTGAAGCTTGAAGCTTGAAGCCTGAAGCTTGAAGCCTGAAGCCTGAAGCCTGTTGCCTGAAGTTAATAACTAATATACAAATAATCTCCCTGTCGACTTGTTTTGTAGGGCTTCAGAAAAATCCGTTTTGCATCCTTTCCTTCGCTACCATAGGTTTGATCGTATGCTGGACCTTCAATTGGATTGCCTATGCCATAGCTAATGTCGTAAACTGAACCACATTCTTCACATACTGCTTGACCTAAATCATTAGGAAATACCCTGATATCTGGTTCAGCTTCGTTTGGACATGACAGATCAAAGGCTCTGTAGTTGCCTTCAAAGTCGATATAAACCAAAATCCCGCCATAGCCTAAACGATCGGTTGCCTTAATGGGTGTTTCGAAAACTAAGGATTGATTGGGGGAGGTGAATGTGGGATATGTTGTTGTTAAATTCAACTCTAAATTCACAGGATAATCCGGAATGGGTGAGATGTAGGTGTCTTCACAAGCATTCAATAAAAATGCTAGAGTAAGAGTTAATGCTATGTTGAATTTGCTTTTCAAAGTGACTTGCTCAGTTTTTAGTTTGTATCATAGGTGTATATGTTATGTAAAAATTGAACCATTGAAGATTTTCAACATGTTTTATCCGGCAATTTCACCGATATTCCATAGCTCTTCGTCAGTGAATTTAATATTGTCGAGTGCTTTTAAATTGTCTTCAATTTGATTCACAGAACTCGCACCTATAATTACAGAATTAACTGCTTCCTGGTGGAAGCACCATGACAATGCCATTTGAGCCAAAGTTTGACCTCTGAATTCAGCGATTTTATTCAATAACTTAACCTTTTCAATCAGTTCTATAGTGATCTGACTGCTTTTTAGAAATCCATGTTCTTGGGCTGCTCTTGAGTTTTGAGGTATTCCCTTGATGTATTTGTCAGTTAATATTCCTTGATACAAAGGTGAAAATCCAATAAAGCCAACTCCATGACGTAGGGTGTCAGGGAAAGTTTCGTTCTCCACCTCACGTTGAAATATACTGTACCTTCCTTGATATATTAAACAGGGTGTGCCTAATTCTTCCAGTATTTTGTATGCTTCTGTTGCTTTCTCTTTTGGATATTTGGATATACCAACATACAAGGCTTTTCCTTGTTTTACGATGTCGGAAAGTGCTCGCATTGTCTCTTCTAAAGGAGTGTTGTGGTCGTAGCGGTGCGAATAGAATATGTCTACATATTCAAGCCCCATGCGTTTCAAACTCTGGTCTATACTTGCAAACAGATATTTGCGCGATCCACCATCTCCATAGGGACCAGGCCACATATAGTGACCGGCCTTGGAGCTGATAATCATTTCATCCCTATATCCATGAAAACTTTCTTTTAGAATTTTCCCGAAATTTGTTTCAGCACTTCCAGCTGGTGTGCCATAGTTGTTTGCTAAATCAAAATGAGTTATTCCTTGATCGAAAGCATAATGAAGCATTTTAACAGCTTCATTATGATCATCCAATTCACCAAAGTTATGCCATAGTCCTAAGGATATTTTAGGTAAGACTAGTCCGCTTTTTCCACAAAAACCATATCTGTTGCTGTGGTCGTATCTGTTGGATTCGGGGGTATAACTCATAAATTTGGATGCTTACTATTAAAATTCAACAGTTGGTGCAGATTCGCTTCCTTGTTCGGCTTCAAAATAGGGTTTCTTCTCAAAACCTGTCATTGAAGCTATGATGTTGGTTGGAAACTTACGTATCATAGTGTTGTATGATTTTGCACTTTCATTGAATCTGTTTCTCTCAGTTGAGATTCTGTTTTCTGTGCCTTCCAATTGTGCTTGAAGTTCTAGGAAATTTTGATTGGCTTTCAAGTCTGGATAGTTTTCTGTGATCATTAATAATTTTCCCAATGCCGAACTTAGTTGTCCTTGTGCAGCTTGATATTCTTTCAATTTATCAGCAGTCAAATTGTTGGGATCAACTGTTATTTGTGTGGCTTTAGCTCTTGCACTCACTACACCCTCCAAGGTTTCACTTTCGTGTGCGGCATAACCTTTCACAGTAGCTACAAGATTAGGAATCAAATCTGCTCTGCGTTGATATTGATTTTCTACATTCGCCCATTGTCCATCTACTCCTTCTTCCAGACTTACCAATGAGTTGTATTTACCTATCCCAATTAAAAAGGTAACTCCTATTAAAGCTACAATTACGATTAAAGTGATTACTGTTTTATTCATTTTGTTTGTTTTTATTTTGACTTGTTTTTTTATTTAATATTGTTTTGTTTACCAACCGGAGGATGATCCTCCACCGCCTGACATGCCGCCTCCAAAGCTGCCTCCCCCAAATCCGCCTCCTGAGAAACCTCCTCCGCTAAATCCACCTCTTCCACTGAAAAGTGTACCTGCCAAAGCGCCTGCGGCAAATGCTCCTTCGTCTCTGTTTAGTCGGGGTAATTTTGTGTTGTTGTTTTCTTCGTATCCGCAGAATTTGCATTTGTGTGTCACACGCTCTACTCCTGAATTTACAAAGCTTGGTTCAACTATCACTTTCTTGTCATGCAATATAAATGCTTTTGTTTTACATCGTGGACATTCACTGTAGGCACTAGGCTTGTCCAAGGTGAAAATTGCCTCGTTTTTGCAATCACCGCAAATAAATACATCATAGTCTACTGCCGACAATTGTTCTTCAAATTGTTGTGACATGCTGAGAAAAGCATCTTCTTCCTTCTCTGATTGTAGGTGCATTTTTCCGTTACATTCCGGACAAGTGATGGGTGCTCTGCGAATTCTTGTCATCGCAATTCTTGCATATATATTTGCTGGTATTACTGTTAACGGAACTGGTAAAACGAACAATAAATAAATTGCACTTCCCCACAAAAGAATTCCAATAAATGCTACAATGGGTAATCCAACAGCCATTATGGATATGATTCCGTTTTTCTCGGATTTTAGTAATTTGTACTTTGCTAAATTATTGGGCTGTGAACTCTTCTTCACTTTTATTATTGTAGAGTTAATCCATATCAATGCTATTACGGCTAAAATTAAGTAAACAGCTAAGGCGTACGGAATTTTCTCTTGCAAATTGATTGTGGGTTTTTCAGTGATGAATTTTTCTCCTTTTACTGTGCTGATAATTCGGTCAATCCCACTTGTAAAACCTTGATCATAATTTCCTTTTTTGAAATAGGGAATCATTTGCTGTGTTTGTATGCGCTTGCTGATGGCATCTGGGAAAACTCCTTCCAGTCCATATCCGGTTTCAAATTTGATAATTCGCTGGTCCATCACAAATAGTACCAACAAACCATTGTTGATGTCTTTTTGTCCAATTCCCCACGCTGCAAATAATTGTGTTGCAAAATTGTCAACACTTTCATTGCCAATTGAATTAACTGCTACAACCGCTATTTCTGTGCTTGTTTCGTTAGATAATGCCCTTAACTTTGAATTGATTTGTTCTACTGTGGATGCCTGTAGTATTCCATCTGGATTGGATACAAATTCATTTCGGTCTTTTGGGTTTGGAACCGTTTCAAGGGTATATTGAGCTTTGATATTGAATATACATAAACTCAAAAGCATTAAAAATAGGATGCGTTTATTCATTCTTGATAGGTTTTATAGTCCGAAAAATTAATTTTCAGAATTGTTTAATGTCATGTCAAAAATCAAAGTGGAATAGGGTGGGATATCACCACTTGTTGATCCATCTGCTCCATATGCCAAATCAGCAGGGATGTAGACAATGAATCTTGCTCCGTGTTGCATTTTCTGTACTATCTCTTGCCAACCTGCAATTGCTGTTGGTAAGTAATATTGGAAGTTGCCACTGTCAAATTCAGTTCCATCTATCATCCAGCCTTTATAATCGATATCTACAAAACTATTTGAGTTTGGATGTCTAAGTTCCCCTGCATGTATTACTTTATAATATATTCCTGATTCGGTCATTTCAAAGCCTTCATCGTTGCTGTGTTGAATCAACCACTGTGTGTTTAAGGTCTGCCAATCTGTATGTTCATCTTCCTGACAAGATAACAGACCTAAAGTCAAAACGGTAATTAACAAGAATTTATTTAATGTTTTCATTTCTGATTATATTTTTCTTTTTTTATATTCCTTTGCAAATGAGTTGTTTGAAAAAACAGGCATAGTTCTTTTTGGTCCCCATCCAAATGAATTAAGAGGTGAAGTTACTAAATTTTTAACACTGCCTGAAGCTAAATCAAATTTATTTCTGTTGCCTGCAATAAAAGTGAACCCATTCATCGCCCATTTTTCGTATTTTGGTCGTAATCCTTGTTCTACTGCTTTTCTTCTGTTGCTAAGTAAAATGTCGGTCAATGGTATTTTTACAGGACATACTTCATTGCATTTTCCACACAAGCTGGATGCAAAGCTTAAATGTGAGTAATCCTTGAATCCTTTGAAAAAGGGTGTAAGTACCGAACCTATAGGTCCACTATAGGTGGCATCGTAAGTGTAACCTCCAATAGTTCTATATACTGGACATCCATTCAAACAAGCTCCACAACGTATACATGCCAGTGATTCTACAGCCTCTGGATCTGCATATACTTCTGTTCTGTTGTTATCTAGGAGTATGACTATCATTCGTTCTGGACCGTCAATTTCCTTTGACTTTTTGGGTCCGGTGAAAACGGTGTTGTATGCAGTCATTTGCTGTCCTGTGCCATGTGCTGCCAATAGTGGATAAAATAGCCCTAAGTCTCTGTATCTGGGTATGATTTTCTCTATACCTGCAATCACTATGTGCGTTTTTGGAAATGCTGTAGACATTAATGCATTGCCTTCGTTCTCGGTGACTGATATTCCTCCTATATCTGCAATCAGAAAATTTGCTCCGGTAACGCCAAGGTCTGCACTTAGGTATTTCTTGCGCAATAATTCCCTTACATAATTGGTTAGCTCCTCAGGTGTGCTTTGTAAGTCGGTTCCAAATTTCTCATGAAACAGGTCTGCTATGTCTTTTTTTGATTTGTGCATAGCAGGTGTAACTATATGGTAGGGTTTCTCGCCAGCTACTTGTACAATAAACTCACCTAGATCGGTTTCCAAAGAATGACAGCCTTGTCTTTCTGCAGCTTCGTTTAAATCAATTTCCTCAGTGGTCATTGATTTGCTCTTTACCAATAATTTGGCATTGCTTTCTTTGATTATGTCATTCAGATAATTGATCGCTTGTTGACTGTCTTCCGCCCATAATACTTCAGCTCCATTCTTGATGATATTCTCTTCAAATTGCAAAAGGTATTTGTCCCAATGGTGCAAAACATCCCGTTTGATGGTAGCTGCCATTGTTTTAGCTTTGTTTAAATCCCTGAAGCGCATCATGCCCTTCTCAACAGCTGCATCGTATTTTGCCATATTAAAGGCTATAGTCTTTCGGTGTTTTAGGTCGAAAGCTATGTCAGATGATGCTTTGTTGAATTGGGTGGACTTCATTTCTTACTTGATTGAAAATTCGTAACTTCCTATAATTCGACCGTCTGTGAAAAATTCAGCACGATATTTTCCATCTTGAATGATTTCTTCTACTTTCCAATAAAGCGCATCCCTCAATTCTTCACCACCAAAATCAATTTCTTTTTTTGCTGAAAAGCTGATTTTTTTGTTTTCAAAAGTGAATTTATCTGAACTTGATTTGGTCAAAACCTCTCCATCCGGGCGTGTTAATCTTAAATACAAGATTCTGCTGCCTGGTTCTGCGGTTATATTTTTGGCTATGGTAAATCTGAACTCCAAATTAGCAAGTTTGGAAAACCAGGATGTTTTCTTATTCTTGTTATTCAATCTGTTGAATTCAAATTGTGATATTTCCAACTTGGATGCACGGGTTACTACTTCGGTCAAACTTTCCTTGTCTTTAGCTAATTCCTGTGCTTTTGCATTTACTTGTTCATATCTTCGTTTGACTTCTTTGTTCTCCGACTTCAACGCTTGGTTTTCTGCATTCAAAGAGTCGATTTGTACGACCAAATGTTGCATTACCTTCCTAACCGAGGCCAATTCATCCTTCAGTTGTTGAATTCTTCTGGCATTTGTGGCTTTGGTTGTACGAAGTTCATCGAGTAAGTGTTGAACTTTTAGCTTCTCTGAATCCAAAAGCTTCAATAAGGAATCGTTTCGAATGTTGGATGTATAACCGTCAAATTCGAAAGTTAAATCTTGAAATTCTTGCTCTACTTTTTCTTTTTCATAGGTCATCATTTCAATAACTTCAGCCATTTCTTCATCCTTGGCTTTGTTTTGATTCACAAAATAAAATACAACTATAAGTAATACAATTACAAAAGCTGCCAGGGCGATAATTATTTTTTTTGAATGCTTAGTCATGAGAAAAAATTATAGAAAATCAATCAATTTTTCAAG
>CAZZPZ010000005.1:38276-49227 GCA_964655615.1 uncultured Paludibacter sp.
TTTTTGAATGCTTAGTCATGAGAAAAAATTATAGAAAATCAATCAATTTTTCAAGTCGAATACCTCTTGATCCTTTGATTAGTATCAGTTGATTTTTAATTGAGTTGTTTTTTAAAAATTCGGTCACTTCCTCTTGCTTTTCAAAGCTGATGAATTCATGCTTGCTGTGGTGGAATATCTTGCCTACTAAAATTACTTTTTCAAACCCAAGTTCCTTTAACAGTAATACGATGGAATTGTGTTCTGCTTCACTGCTTTCACCTAACTCTAACATGTCGCCTAAAATCAACATTTTATGATCTGAACGAATGGCAGAGAAGTTTCTGATGGCGGCGTGCATGCTTGTTGGATTGGCGTTGTATGCGTCAACTATCAAGCGATTATTGCTTGTAATGGTCATCTGTGAACGATTGTTCTTCGGTTCATACGATTCCAATCCTTTGATGATATCCGCATTGGACATTTCAAAAAAATTGCCAATGGCAATTGCTGCCAGAATATTTTCTCGGTTGTAGGCACCAATCAATTTCGTCTGAACTGATGCTTCAATTTGACCCTTAGTGCTAAAACCAACACGAAGAAAAGGATCAAGATCTTCAACTGCACCATACACAGCACTGTTTTCCAGTTCTTGTTCAGAGAAGTAAATTCTCTGATCTTCCTTCAAACCTGATTTGTTGGCCATTTCTTGCAAAAATTGGTTGTCGTAGTTGATAAATGCCGCTTTGCCTGATTCCACAATGAAATCATATAGTTCAGCTTTTGTTTTCATTACTCCTTCGAAGGAACCGAAACCTTCAAGGTGTGCTTTACCTACATTTGTGATTATCCCATAGTTTGGAAGTGCAATTTTACAAAGGAAATCGATTTCTCCTAAATGATTAGCTCCCATTTCAATAATGGCTAACTGATGCTCTGCTTTTAATTTCAGTAGAGTCAAAGGTACACCAATGTGGTTGTTGTAATTTCCCTCAGTATATAGGATGTTGAATTTCTCTTTCAAAACGGAAGCAATCAGTTCCTTAGTGGTAGTCTTACCGTTGGTTCCGGTAATACCTATGATGGTGGTTCCTAAACTCTGTCTATGAAACCTTGCGAGTTGTTGCAATGACTCCAGCACGTTTTCAACTACTATATAGCGTGAGTCAAGTGCATATTCCGCTTGGTCAATGACAGCATAAGAAGATCCTTGTTCAATCGCTGCTGATGCAAAAGCATTTGCGTTGAAGTTTTCTCCCTTGAGAGCAAAGAAGATAGAGCCAGCAGGACAATTACGGCTATCGGTGCTGATTATTGGGTGTTTAAGAAATAAATCGTATAAAATCATAAATGAGATCTGATTTAAAATTCCCAGGCAAAAGTAGTGTACCAGTTTTGTTGGTATAAATTACCGGTATTGGTCTTGTCCAAATTATTCAATCCCCAATCATAGCCTCCTTTGAGAATGTATGATTTGTACTGAAAACCACCACCAGTTCCAAGTTGGAAATTTAATCTGTTTAATCTGCCTTCACTATACTCGTCGATTTGCTCTGAAACAATTCCGGTGAGATTTGTTAATGTCTGCGATAAATTGGCACTGATATCTGTAGGATGTAAAATTCCGATTTGAACATTTGGACCACCATAGACAAACATTCCAAAGTTTTTGGAAAAATGGATGCGATACATGGCTCTTACAGGGATTTCTACTGAATGTATCCAGGAGTTATAATTTACAGAATAGTCATTTGGATATGCTTGTGATCTGGATGCATAACCTAAATTGTAATATACTCCAGACAATACTCCAAGATTGTATTTCCAAGGTAACTCAGCATGCAATCCTAAACGAATATTGTCTATATAAGTTTGACCCAATGCTGTGCCATGTCTTTGGGGGTTAAAGTAACCGCCTTCCAAAGCGAGTTTTTGAGAACTTATACTTAAACTTGTCATTAGAAATAGGCAGATTGTAAATATCTTGTTGTGTAATTTCATATCGTTTCAAAATTGTTTAAATACTTTCAACTTCAATATGCAAAGATAAACCTTTTTTGTGTATCCTTATGTAAAAAAGAAACCGAACTTGGTTAAGATATGTTGAAATACTGCTTATAGGATTTGTTTTAATTCCAATAAGCTGTGGATGATATGAGTAGCACTTTGGTTTTCTTTCAAATGATGGGGAAGGGGATAGTAAACCTGATCTATACCTGCTGCCTTAGCACCCGTAATGTCTGCGGCATAATTATCACCTATCATTATTGCGTTTTCAATTTTGCAATTGTTTTGTTTCAGTGCATAATGGAAGATGGCAGGGTCTGGTTTCAAAGCTCCAGCAGCTTCTGAAAGTATAATGTGCTCAAAATAAGAGCCTAAATTCGAACTTTTAATTTTTTTATGTTGTACCTCAACAAATCCATTGGAAATGATACTCAATGGGTATTTTGCGGAAAGATAGTCAAGAACTTCCCTGGCATGTGGCATCAATGTGGTCTGAGTAGGTAAAATATCCAAATATTCATTTCCTATTTCTTCTGCTAGTGCTTCGTCATTTAAGCCCATTTGCGACAAAGGATAGCGAAACCTTTCAGCCATCAGAAATTCCTTGCTAATTTCACCTTTTCCATAGGCTTCCCATAATTCAATGTTGCGTTTAGCATAAATAGCAAAGAATGCATCAAAACTTTCAAAATGTTGATTTAAATTGCGTTGATCAAACATCAACTGTAGCGACAATCGTGCATTGGTGTGAAAATCCCAAAGCGTATCGTCTAAATCAATGAATATGCATTTGTATTGTTTAGTCAACTTCAATAACAAGGTATTTGCTAATACTCCAGAATTCATCGGTATTTGAAATTACCAAGGTGTAATTTCCATCCTCTTTTTCCAAAGAATAAGAACTTTTGGGATGTGAAGTAAGAATTTTAGCTCGGGTGGAATACAATGGAATTGTCTTGGTTTTTCGAGCGTCAATTTTTACAAAGTAGTTTTTATTGAAATCTCCTTCCAAAACTCTTGCTGGTTTGAATATACCCTGAGAAGTTAAAATTTTTTGTTGTTTCAATTCTTCTCTGGTTCCAAATACATACCAAGCAGTATTGATAGTTGCATCCTGTTCCTTAATGACTGTTTTTTGCTGCGCATTCTCGTCACTCAATTGATCCATGTTTTCGGTCAAGTTTTCTATTTCTTGTCCCATGGAGGCAATTAAAATGTTTTTCTCTATCAATTCTTTTTCCAAAGCGATCACTTTCAGGCTCTCTTCTTCCAAAGCTTTGGTTAGTCTTTGAATAGTTCTTTCCAATTCTGAAGATTTCAGTGAACTTTTTCGAAGTAATTTTCTCAATCGTTCCAATTCTGCTTTATTGGCTTTTACCATTTCAAGAATGTATTGAAGATCGTCGTTGATTTTAGTTCGCGATTCTTCGTTTAACTCTTCAACTTCAGAGTCTTTTTTGATGATGTTTTGTGTGCTTTTGATCGTTTCAATATTCTGCTCAATTTGATTCATAGTGGCAAAATAACTGTCGATCTCACCTTGCATGGCCTGTTGTGCCTGCATTAATGAGTCACGTTGTGCTTCTAACGCTTTGTATTCGGATGATTTGAAATTACATGCGTTTGCAGCGAAAATAACAACAGTAAGTGCTATCAACTTAAACTGTAATTTGAAGGTATGTCTAGCTGACATAATTGTAGGTGTAAAATTGTTGGAATTTGTTTGCAAAATTAGTGTTATTCCGTTAATCCTGCAACTATTAGCACAATTTCTCCTTTGGGTTGATTTTGGGTGTAATGGTTGGCGAGTTCGGATAATGTTCCGCGCTTAGTATCTTCATGAAATTTTGAGATTTCCCGCGAAACTGAGGCTCTACGTTCAGTCCCAAAAACTTCGCTCAACTGAGTCAGCGTTTTTGCCAGGCGAAAGGGTGATTCGTAAAAAATCATAGTTCGGGATTCACCAGCCAAAGCATTGATTTTTGTTTGTCTCCCCTTTTTTTGAGGTAAAAAACCTTCAAAACAGAAACGATCATTGGGAAGTCCTGAGTTGACCAAGGCTGGTACAAATGCAGTGGCTCCTGGCAAACATTCTACTTCGACCTCTTTCTCTACACAGGTCCTCACCAATAAAAATCCTGGATCTGAAATGGCTGGGGTGCCTGCGTCTGAAATCAAAGCTACATTTTGACCTGCTTCTATTCTCTGAACTATCTGTTCTACAGTTTTATGCTCATTAAATTTGTGATGGGAATGCATTTGAGTCTTAATTTCAAAATGTTTCAATAAAATCCCACTGGTACGCGTGTCTTCAGCTAAAATCAAATCAACTTCTTTCAAAATTTTAACTGCTCTGAAAGTCATATCCTCTAAATTGCCAATTGGAGTAGGTACAACAAATAATTTAGCCATTAGAATTTGCGTTTAACTATTTGATAAAAATCTTCTGCATTTGAGTTCTCTGTTTCCCATCCGTATTTTGATTGTAGAAATTGAAATACTTCATCAAAGGATGCTAATTGATTGATGTAGATCAAGGTTTTGTTCATGTCTTCTCCATTGTTTCTAAAGAGCTCACGCTGAAATCTAAACCGATCTCCAATGCTTATGGCCTGACGTATATCGGTGATTTTCTTGCTTCCTATACTACTGTTTAAACTTATATCATTTCCGTTGAGAATGTCGTTACGTGTTAATGTTGGTCGCACTGTTTTCTCTGTTTCTGTAAGCGTTAGAATTGGGGTTTCATCAGATATAGTTTGATCTTCTTTGTCATCTGCCAATTCTTCATCCTCTTCTTCCAAGTCTTCAAACTCTTCGATTAGTTCTGGTTCATCTACTTCTGTTTGATTTTCAATTTCCACGTTGGTTTGATTTTCAATTTCCTCAGTTATACTTTCTGTTGTTGTTGTTGTTGTTGTTTCGTCTTCATTTTCAGCCGTTTCTTCATTTTCCTCTTCATCTATGTATACGATGATTTCTTCTTCCACTATTTCATTTTCCTCAACTTGGTTGTCATCCTGTATTTCTTCAATGATTACGATATCTGCTTCTATTGCTTGTTCAACAGTATTTTGTGTTTCCTGTATACTTCTGTCTGCTTCTTCTATCAATTCAATGATTTCTGTTTCCAATGCAGATTCAAACTCAGCATTTTCAATATCATTAGTTAGATTCGAATTGTTCAATTGGTGAAGATACTCACGGATGTCATCATTTTTGATTAAAGCTAATTTAATAATAGCTTCAGGATATGTTGTCATATCCATAAATCCTTCGGTCATTAATTTTAATTCCTCTATTTGCTTTTGCAATAAGCTAACAATTAATTCTCTGTTCATATCTTTTTCTGTAAAGTCGTTTCTATCCACACAAAAATTTATATTTTTGCTGTAAAGTTAATCAAACGAAAATAAAAAAGAAAGTCTGAAATGATTTATTCTGAACAACATCAGTATGGTAATGCAAAAAGGGGAAGTATAGAGGTGATTTGTGGTTCTATGTTTTCTGGGAAAACCGAAGAGTTGATTCGCAGACTTAAAAGAGCTCGTTTTGCGAAACAGAGTGTAGAGATTTTTAAACCTAAAATAGATACTCGTTATTCAGACGATGAGGTGGTTTCACACGATAAAAATTCAATTCGTTCAACTCCTGTTGAATCTTCGGGTAGTATCTTGTTAATGTCGAATGATGTGGATGTAATAGGCATAGATGAAGCTCAGTTCTTTGATGATGGATTAGTTGATGTATGCACCCAACTCGCTGCACAAGGGATCAGAGTGATCGTGGCTGGTTTGGATATGGATTTTAGGGGTGTTCCTTTTGGTCCTATGCCTGGTTTGATGGCAGTTGCCGAAGATGTATTCAAAGTGCATGCAATCTGCGTACGCTGTGGCTCTCTGGCCTATGTTTCACATCGTTTAGTGAAAAGCGAGAAGAGAGTTCTACTTGGTGAAATGCAGGAATATGAACCTATTTGCCGTTCGTGTTTTGAACGTACAAAGTAGCTATTCTTTCAATACCCAACGACGATAATAGGAAATTACCAGGGTAGTCAAGGGTAATGCTATGATCATTCCCATTATTCCCATCAGATAACCCCATATAGATAAGGATAATAAAATAATGGCTGGGTTCAATCCTGTTACTTTTCCCATAATTCGTGGTACCAAAACCAAGTCCTGAAAGGATTGTACGATTGCGAATACTATACCAACTCCCAACAAAACACTCCCAAAAGAGGCTCCTGTTTCGTGTGATTTGAGCATGATTAAAAACAGCGCTGGTACTATTGCTACTGCCTGAAGGTAAGGGACTAGATTAAGTATGCCTACAAAAAGTCCAAAAATCAATCCCATGGGTAATCCAATGATGGTGAATCCGATGGCAAACAGTACTCCAACTGTCATGGCAATCAATGATTGACCTCTAAAGTATTTATTCATACCATGAACCATGTCATTGTATATTTCTTCTACGGTAGGTCGATATTTTGATGGGATGATTTTCACCCAACCAAGATGAATTTTTTCGTAATCTTTGAGTATGAAAATAATATACAGGAAAATAACGATCATTACCATCAAGCCTAAAATGAAATTCAAGGAGTTGGATAAAAAATTCCAAAGTTTAGGTGCTACCGTTTTAATAAAATCTTGAAAATCAGGATTTGTTAGGGTGGAAATCAAATCAACTCTCGACCAATATTCGATTAAATCACTATGCCAAGCTTGAGGTAAAAATCCCATCCAGTCAAAATTGTTGCTGAAAGATTGTATCATGGGCCCCATTGCCGCTATCTCTCGGGTGATTATAGGGGTTAAGAGTAATAAAATGCCTGTAAAACTGCCTATGACAAGTAGGAGGGTGGTGACTATCGATAAAATTCTATTCTTGAATTTTAATTTGTATTGGAAAAATTCAACCAATGGGTGCAGCAAATACGCAATCAACCAACCGATGAAAAACGGAAGCAAAACCGGACTCAATTTTTTTAAGATCAAAAATATTCCTACAAAAATGGTTAATCCAATTAGGATTCGTACCACTCTGTCGAATGTATAGGGTTTCTTTGCTTCCATATTCATTAATTTATCTGTTCCAAATTTCCCAGGCAGCTTTGGCTTGTCCGTACAACATTTCCAAGCCATTCATTGTTTGCGCTCCCTGTGCTTCTCCTTTCTTTAAAAAAAGAGTTTGTTCAGGTTTATAGATGGCATCGTACAAAAAATGATCTTTTGTGATGAATTCATAAGGTAGGTCAGGACAAGCATCTATGTTAGGATACATGCCTACTGGTGTAGAGTTTACTATCAATAAATGCTCTTTAAGGATTGATTCATTCAATTCTTCGTAAGATAGAATTCCTGGTCCTTTTGTTCTTGATACATAATTCACTTCTATGCCTAATTTCTCAAGACTATATTTGATAGCTTTGGATGCTCCGCCAGTTCCTAATAGCAATGCTTTTTTGTGTTTGTTGCTTAACGCTTGTTTGATGGAATTTTCAAACCCTATGGCGTCCGAGTTGTATCCTTTCAACTTCGTTCCTTCTGCAGTGCGAATGAATTTAATAACGTTTACGGCTCCAATTTTTGCTGCTGTGTCGTCCATCTCGTCTAGAAATTGCATTACTTGCTGTTTGTAGGGTATAGTTACGTTCAAGCCAGTTAATTCAACTGTGCTGATTAGGCTTTTGAAGTCCTGTATCGTTTCTAATGGATATAATTCATATTGTGCATCAATACCTTCTTTTTCAAACTTCTCAGTGAAAAATAGTTTCGAAAATGAATGTCCCAGTGGATACCCAATCAAACCAAATTGTCTCATTTATTTTTGTTTTTTAGATATTTAATGATGTAATAGAGAACAACAAGGACAAGTATTCCAAAGAAAATATAGCCAATTTCATGACTGTACTTGTCGATCAAATCTGATTGTCCATGGGTTATATAACCTATTAATGCTAAAATTGAATTCCATATTCCTGCTCCTAAGGCTGTATAGAGTGTAAAACTCCAGATATTCATTCTGGCCAAACCTGCTGGTATCGAGATTAGTTGTCTTATGCCAGGAATTAATCTTCCTACAAAAGTGGAGACGTTTCCATTTTTGACGAAATAATCTTCAGCCTTTTTTATTTTATCACTGCTCAACATGAAAATCTTGCCTAGTCTGCTGTCTGCAAATTGATAAAGTATGAGTCTTCCTAACCAAATGGCTAAGAAGTAATTGATATAGGCTCCTAATAAAGCTCCTAAAGTACCAAAAAGTACCACTAGAAAAATATTCAAATCTGAATCCTCCTTGCTTGCAATATAAGCAGCAGGTGGTATTACAATTTCAGATGGAAAAGGAATAAATGAACTTTCAACTGTCATCAGCAATGCAATGCTGGTGTAATTCATATTGTCTTCATACCAAGATTCTACTTGATGTATGATTGAGTTTGATTTGACTTCTGATTGGGCGAATGAATTGATATTTAAAAGAATAAAAAATAAAATCAGGATTTTTTTCATATGGATGTTTAGAATAATGCGTCGGGGCAAAGTTCATAAAATAAATAATGGGCATCTAAGTTTTTAGCTGTTGCTTTCTCCAGAGAGGATTGAGACTCTTCAATCTGACCGGTTTTATAGTAGGCTACAGCCATGAATAGTTCAATGTTCTCTAATTCTGCATCCATATTCAAATCCAAAGCTTCTTGATAATAGCGGAGTGCCATCTCGAACTCTCCCTTTTCCATGGCAATATTGCCAATGGCCATTAAAGTATCTGGTTGTTGTCTGTCTATAGATACGGATTTCAAGTAAGCCAAAAATGCAGCATCTGTATTGTCTGTTCCAGTAAATCCTTCGGCTAGATAGACCCAGGCTTCCGATGCACTTTCGTTGATTTCCAATGCTTTTTGTGCATACTCTATACTTTCTGTATATTTTTCCAATTCCAGCAAACATACTGTAATCCCTGTCAAAGCATCGTAATTGTCTTTGTTTGTTTGCAGTGAAAGGTGGTAAAAATTTAATGCTTCATTGAATTTCTCTTGTCTTTCGTAACTTTCAGCAATGTATAAATAACTCTGCCATTTGTCTGTGGTAGAGTTGCAATGTTCAGTGTAATAATGAATGGCTTCTTCGTATTCCTGAAGTTGGAAATGACAATGTCCTTTTTGTAAACAGGTCAAACCGTCTTCCGGATTTATAGTATGTGCATAATCAAACGCGATCAACGCTTTGTTGAAGTCTTGTTGGTTGAAATAGATCTGACCCAAATTGAACCAAGCTTCACTTGAGTATGGGTTGATTTTAATGATTGCATTGTAAGCGTCTATGGCATTTGCAGTGTCAAATAGACTTTCATTGCAAAAAGCAATGTCAAACAATATATCGGTATTTTCTGGGTTGAATTTAAGCCCTGTTTGTAAATAAAACAAAGCAGATTCCATTTCCAGTACTGACATGAAAATCATTGAAAAATCAAGACAAATCAAATCGATTTCTTCTTTTTCTTCTTGGATTATTCCATCACATAATAATCTGGCTTCTTTGATTCGATTTAATCGTGCCAATGCTTCAATGCGAATTAAATAATTGTCGTAATCGCCAGTATGACCGAATTGGTCAAGTTGTCGCAATGCTTTTTGAGCATCGCCAGCAGCTAAATAAATTTTGGCTCTTTTGATTTGAAGTTGTAAACTTCCTGGGTGCAATTTGAATCCTAAAGCAACTACTTCTTTGGAGTCCTTGGTTTGTCCTCTTCTAAGATAGTAATCTACAATTTTCTCAATTTCATCTACGTCAAAATAACCTGAACCTTCGTTCGTCAGATATTTCTCGTAACGATGTACCAATTCTTCATTGTCATCATCTGGAGAATATGAAAGTCTTTTGCTCATTTCAGGCTTTTTTGCAAAAATAATGTATTCATTTTAAATAGTTCAACTCTTTAAGTGAAAAGTTATTAACAAAAGTCTGGCCTTTCGTAGGGCTTGTAAATAAATTGTATCTTTGTTCGTTTAATTATTAGCCATGCGATTCGAAAATTTATTCCGTTTCTGTCCGGCATGTGGGTCGTCAGAATTTCATTCTCACAATGAAAAATCAAAAAAATGTGAAACATGTGATTTTGTCTTGTATGTCAACCCTTCATCTGCTGTTGCTTGTTTCGTGTTAAACAATAAGGAAGAGTTGTTGGTTTGTACTCGGGCAAAAGAACCAGCTAAAGGGACCTATGATTTGCCAGGTGGTTTTGTGGATGAAAACGAGTCAGCCGAACAGGCCTTGATTCGGGAAATCAAAGAGGAGCTTTCTGCGGATGTCGGTTCAATTAAATATTTGTTCTCGCTGCCAAATGAGTATTTATACAGTGGATTTACCATCCCTACCCTGGATATGATATATAGTGTCAGCCTGGTGAATACCGAGAACTTGCATCCTGCGGATGATGTGGAGTGTTTGCATTGGATTAAAATAGAGGATCTTAATCCTGTTGATTTTGGTTTAAATTCAATTCGTCAGGCCGTAAAATTGTTTAAGGAAAATAAATTTTATAAAAGATGAATATCAAATTAATAGTGAATATAGCGCTGTTTTTACTGTTGACTTTTGGCCTGAATGCTCAGGTCGTTGCAGTGAAAAGCACATCAACTGATAAGCTACAAGAGGCTGAAAGACTGATGGAAAGTGGAGATTTTCTGGCTGCAAAGAAAATGTTGCATTTAAATTCGTATTCATTGGACCGTTCTGTCAGTCTACGATCCGAATTTCTAAAAGCTGTTTGCGATTTTGAGTTGAGAAATTTTGATGCGGGTTCTAAATTGAATGATCTTCTTCACAAGTATCCAGTAAATGCTTATTTATCTCAAGTGAAACTGATGCTTGCAATTCTTGATTTTGAAGATGAAAAGTACAACAAAGCTGGGAATCAACTTGCGCAGGTAAATCCCAAAAATTTCAATGAAAGA
>CAZZPZ010000005.1:49327-51508 GCA_964655615.1 uncultured Paludibacter sp.
CAACAAAGCTGGGAATCAACTTGCGCAGGTAAATCCCAAAAATTTCAATGAAAGAGAGCTTACTTATTTTTATTATTATTCAGGACTGATCTATCTTGAATTGAATAAAAATGACTTAGCCATGAGTTCTTTTGAGGAAATTGTGGAGAAAGAATGGAAATTCAAGGACGAAACCAAGTACTATTATGCCTATGCAAATTATAAAATGTCTAATTTTGAACTTGCCGCAAACTTGTTTTCATCCCTTGAATCCAATCCTAAGTTTGCTCAATATATTCCTTACTATCAAGTTCAAATCAGATACCAATCGGGCGATAAATCGGTAGTGACAGCTGCTTTGGAATTGATAAATTCTATGCCTGATAACAGCCTGAATGGACTAATGTATAAAATATTGGGTGAGCTGGATTATGCTTCAGGTAATTCTGAAAAATCATTGGAATGGTTTGCTAAGTACGAGGCTACCGAAAAAAATCCCCATCGTAATGTGTTGTTTACTATAGCTATGGCTAATTATGATTTGAAAAAATTTGCAAATTCGATACTGTATTTAAAGAAAGTGACTGCTGTGGCTGATAAAATCACTCAAAAAGCATATCTGTTTATGGGAAATGCATATTTGAAAGTGAATGACAAAGAAAATGCGCGTATGGCTTATGAAGCGGCCTTGGAATTGCATTATGACTCCCAAGTAAGAGAGCAGGCGCTATACAACTATGCACTGACTTCCTATGAAACAAATTCAGCTTTTGGTGAAGCAATTGCTGGGTTTGAAAAGTTTTTGGATGAATACCCAAATTCAGTGAATGCCAATGATGCTCAAAATTATCTTGCTACTGAATTGCTTTCTTCCCGCAATTACGAGCTTGCATACGAATCAGTGTCAAAAATTAAAAATCCTAACAATTCTATCCTTGAAACCAAACAGTATTTGCTTTATCAAATGGGGGCTAATTCTTTTCAAGCAAATCAATTTGAAAAAGCGAGAGACTTGTTTACCCAGTCTATCCAAACGCTTAGGGGTGGAAGCTATGAGGCCGAGTCTTTTTACTGGCGTTCTGAATGTTATTCTAGATTGAATCAAAATGCCAAAAGTATTTCTGATTTGCATTCCTTTTTCAAACTGGGAAGTTCGAAGGAAAGTTCAAATTTTATAAAGGCTCACTACAGCATGGGTTACGCTTATTTTGGGCAGAAGTCTTATGCCTTGGCTGAGGAATGGTTCGGACAGTTTATTTCTAAGTTCACTCAACGAAGAACATCAATATATGCCGATGCTTTAAATCGGCAAGCGGATTGCTTCTATGCTCAACGTAATTTTAGAAAAGCAGAATTAACCTATTTAGATGCGGTAAATGCGAGTCCGAATACGGGTGATTACGGTCTTTTCCAAAGTGCGTATGTGTCTGGAATTCTTAAAAATTATGCAACCAAGATTTCACGTTTGTCAAGATTGGTTGCAAACTATCCTAAATCAGAATACGTGGATGAGTCCTTGTATGAAATGGGTCGTTCTTATTTAATGCTCAAAAATGAATCGGATGCCATTCGTATATACAAAGAACTGATTGCTCGTCAGCCTAATAGTTCGCTTTCTCGTAAGGCTGCTGTTGAAATTGGAATGAGTTACAATAACCAAGGACAAAATCAGGAAGCAATCGATGCTTTCAAGAAAGTTATTGCTGATTATCCTGGTAGTGATGAAGCCTATACTTCGTTAGAGAATCTTGAAAACATCTATATCGATATCAATCAAGTGAAATCTTTCCTTGAATATACGAAAACCTTAAATCTATCGATGAGTGGAAGGGTTGAGAATAGAGAGGATTCAATTAGTTATATTGCTGCTGAACGTCAGTATTTCAATTCCAATTATGATGCGGCTATCAAAGGCTTTCACAACTACTTGCAAAAATATTGCTCGGGTGGAAGGTATTGTACTTCATCTTTGTATTATCTGGCGGATAGCTATGATAAGACTGGTCAGATTCCAACTGCGTTGCAGATGTACAAGGAACTGTTGAAAATTCAAGGAAATCAATTTATGGCTGTAGCTGCTCATAGAGCTGCAGATATTTCCTTTGAAAATGAAGATTATTCGGCTTCGTCTGTATTCTATGATGTTTTATTGACCTATGCTGAGAGTTCTGAGTTGAAGTGGGCTGCACAATTAGGAAAAGT
>CAZZPZ010000005.1:51608-54004 GCA_964655615.1 uncultured Paludibacter sp.
ACTCCCTATCCATATTGGCTAGCTCGTAGTTTTGTACTTATATCAGACATTTATATCCAATTGGATAATCCTTTCCAAGCCAAACAGTTCTTATTGAGCCTTAAAAAGAATTATAAAACACAGGATGATATACAAGAAATGATTGAAAGTCGTTTAAATAAGATTGAAAAGAAATAATTAAAGTGAAAAATTGCTCAAATGAATAAAAACAAAATAGATACTATGGTGAGACTCGTATTCTTGTTCTCGGTTTTTGCTTTCTGCTTTAGTGTGCATGCTCAGAATGACTCCAGGGATACACTTGAAAGCCGCAATGTGCTTGTGGAAAAAGAATTCCTTCCGGTTATTCAAGATGTGGGTAAAATTTTATCGACTCCCTTAGTGATGCAGGCTTCGGTGAAAAAGAAGAATGCAAATTATTTGTCAATGAACCTGCCTATGGATATCGAGAATGCTTTTCAGGCTATGTCCGCAAAATCTCAGTTAGCACTTGAACCCAATGTGAATCCTGTTTTCGTGGAACTTGGCTATGGTAATTATTTCAATAGCTATGGCAATCTAGTCGTGCCAATAATTCAAAAGTCTAAAACTGAACTTGGATTAAATGCTTTACATAATGCTTCCATGGGATATCGTAAGTTTTCTGAGACTAATACTTCCCTCCAATTTCATCAAGATTTTGATCGATTTCATTTGGGTGCTCATGCTGGTTTAAGTTATCGGTTTTGGAATTATTATGGTTGTTCGTTTGATGTATCTGCTGATTCTTTAGCTCAGATTTCGAATCCGAACGATTTGTCTCTGCGTTATTTCAACGGTGGCGTGGCTTTAAGTTCTAAAGCTACTGAATTTGATCGTTTTGCTTTGAACGCTACTGTGGATTATTCACTTACTTCTCTGTCAAATACATTAAGTGAAAATCGATTTACAGCAAATACAGATCTTAACTTTTCACTGCACAAAAGTGTTTCAAGACCTTTTGGTCTTGTGATTAGTGCTGATATATTGAAATACAATCAGGATTATAGTTTGATTCCCGATACTGCTCAGTCAAGCCTGGAATTGTTTTTCTCTCCTTATTGGAAATATGAAATTGCGAAATTTTCTGCAAAACTGGGATTCAATCTTCAAATGTGTATGACCGATACCACTCGTTTGTATGTTTCACCGAATGTGTCATTGTCATACGCACCATTTACCAAATATATGTCCTTTGTTGCAGGTATAGATGGAGGGGTTGAAACTGTAGGACTTAATGATTTAATGTATCTTAATCCGTATATTACTGATGGTTTGATTCTGAGGGATGTTTATACTCCTGTTCGACCTTATATAGGATTGATTGTGTCTCCAGTGGCTGGCTTGCAGTTGAATTTAAATGCGGATTATTCATACAAACAAAACGATCACTTCTTTATAAATCATCAGTCAGTAAATTTTGATAATCGTTTTGATGTTATTTATGCAGATGTTCATGCTTCACGTTTCAATTTGGATGCAACTTATTCTTTCAAAGACAAGTTCCGAATGAACTTAAATTCAAGCTATACCCTATGGTACAATCAAACGGACTTTGAACAAGCTTGGCTCAAACCTGCTTTTGTTACTCAACTGATTGCAGAATACAAATACAACTCAAAATTTAGTTTTAATCTGGCTGTACTTTATCAAACGCCTCGTTATGCTAAGTTCGATTTGATAACTAAGAAATTAAACTCCGTTTTGGATGTTCAACTGGGTGCAAATTATTCCATAAATTCGCACTTCGGTGCCTTCCTGAAAGTAAACAATCTGTTGAATCATCATCATGAGTATTTAGTGGGTTATGATACTCAAGGTGTAAATTTCATGTTGGGCGGTTCCTACCGATTGTAATTGAAGAATATGTAAATGTTTAGCTTACATTCTAGAAGAATTAAAAAAAGCTGTTCCTCACGGAGCAGCTTTTTTTTCACCTTAGTTTTTACACCAGGAATTAAACCAAAAATAAATATATAAACATTAATTAAAGAAAAACATTTTTATAGAGCTTGGATTAAAAATCCATAAGTGTAGGTCTTTTCGTTCAATCTGTATTGACTGTGAGGATATGCTCCCCAAGAATCATCACCTCCAACTCCTCTTTGTTTCAAATCCACACATACTGTTACTTCATTTCTTGGTACAATATCGTTTGTATGTCTTTGTTTTTTGTTCAAGCCATCATCAAAATCAGTAGGAGAGTTGTAAAGTGCACTTCCACTAAGCTCTTGTAGACCTGAGATTTTAATTCCTTTACCTTCAGCATTTGATAATGTAAACCATCTCAATCCTGTTTTATTACCATTTTCCTGAGGTCTGGTGTATGGGACATATTGTTCGCCTACTGTACTTTTGTGAATTCCAACAAATGCTGC
>CAZZPZ010000005.1:54104-74523 GCA_964655615.1 uncultured Paludibacter sp.
GATTTCAAACTGGTATTATCACCGGCTGTTCTCCAAATATTCACTTGTTTTCCAAAATTATGACCAAAATCATTGTCTGTCATAGCTCTCCAGAAGTTCAATCGGGGTGTAGTTTTGAAAAACGATTTCCCGTTCTTTCCCATCCAATCGATATAGCCGTTTCTTTTGTTGATATAAACTTCAACTCCGTTTGCACTTAGTTTGTAGGATTTTTCATCTTGAATGGTTACAGTTGAATTCTTTTGAGCTGTGAAATAATTTCCCTTGTTCAAATTGAACTGCTCACGAGCAATTTCATGTCCAGCTGGAAGTAATTCGGATGCATTTTTTGTATATGCAAATACATTCAAATGATATTCAGTTCCAGCGATGGATTTCAATTCTGGTAAAGTAAAGGTAAATACTTTTGCGCTTTGTGGTTTTAATTCGATTGCTATTTCAGATTCTTTAATTATTTCTCCATTCTTTAATACTTGGTAAACGAATTTAAAGGTGTTAAGATTCGTATATGCGAAGTTGTTAACAATTTTTACTTCTCCTTTTTCTAGGTTTGAGGCATAGAATAGAATGTCTTGATACACTTTCTTAACTTCCATAGCGCCTGGTTTTGGAGTGCGGTCTGGCCATACAATTCCATTGTGACAGAAGTTTTCATCGTTTTGTAGGTCTCTTGCGCCATAATCGCCACCGTAGGACCAATAACTGTCTCCATTTTCGTCTTTAACTTTGAATCCTTGATCTACCCAGTCCCAGATGAAACCTCCTTGCATGTGGCGGCTGCTACGGATAATGTCAAAATATTCCTGGAAGTTGCCATTGGAATTACCCATGGCATGAGAATATTCACACATGATAAAGGGTCTTTCGACCTTGGGTCTGGCTGCATATTCCTTCATGTTTTTAATGCTTGGATACATGGGACAAACCACATCGGTGTTTCGGTTTTCACCAGCTTGTTCGAACTGAACCAAACGGGTGTTGTCGCGTTTTTTAGCCCAATCATACATCTCATAGAATACTTCTCCATTACCGCATTCATTTCCTAAGGACCAAATGATGACTGAGGGTTGGTTTTTGTCTCTTTCAACTAAACTGTACATGCGGTCCAAGTGTGCGGCTTTCCATTCAGGTAGGTACGCTGGGTGTTTGCTTTTGTCAAACCATCCTTGCCACTCAGCACCCATACCGTGAGTTTCTACATTGTTTTCATCCACCAAATACAATCCGTATTCATTGCATAATTTCACCCACAATGGATCGTTGGGATAATGACTGCAGCGAACGGCATTGATATTCAATGCTTTCATCGTTTTGATATCTTTCATCATCATGTCTCTTGTCATTCTATGACCGAATTCTGGATGATGTTCGTGTAAATTTACTCCATGAACCTCAATGGCTACTCCATTTACAAGTAATTGTCCGTTTTTAAGTTCTACCTTACGGAATCCAACCTGTGTGCCAACTTTTTCTATGGAATTCCCTTGGTCGTCGATTAAATTCAGAACCAAATGGTATAAATTTGGTGTTTCATTGCTCCAATGTGCAGGTTTGTTGACTTTAGAGGCTAAGGTTATTTCAGTAATGCCATTGGCTGCTAATTGAGCAGGAGCTGTTTTCTTGAAAACTAAATTGCCGTTTTTGTCAATTAATTTAGCTTCAACTTTCAATCCTACCTTTGCGCTTTGATAGTTTTTGACTTTTACATCTACACTAAGACTTCCATTGATATATTTTGCATCCAAGTCAGGCTTGGCAAAGAAATCTGCTATCCTTTGTTTAGCTGTGGAATACAAATACACATCTCTGTCAATTCCAGATAATCTCCAGAAATCTTGATCCTCAATATAGGATCCGTCACTCCATCTGAATGCTTGAACGGAAACGGAGTTCTTACCTGCTTTTACATAGGGAGTTATGTTGAATTCATTTGGACTTTTAGTGTTTTGGGAATAACCTACTTTTTGTCCATTTACCCATATATACATTGCTGAAGTTCCTCCTTCGAAATGGATGAAAATCTCTCTGCCTTTCCAGTCTGCTGGTAAGTTGAAATCTCTACGATAAGAACCTACCGGATTGTCATTTTCATTGATGTAGGGTGGGTTTTTAGTAAATGGATACACAATGTTGGTATATATGGGTGTTCCAAATCCTTTCAGTTCCCAGTTTGAAGGCACCTCTATCTTATCCCAAGTACTAAGATCATACTTGTCCTCAAAAAAATTCAGTGGTCTATCTGCTGGTTTTGCCACCCATTTGAAATTCCATACTCCATTTAAGGATAAATGATAAGGTGATTTGCTGTAGTCATCTTTTATGACATCTGCCTCGTTGCTATAAGGTAAAAAAACAGCTCTTGCTGGTTCTCTATTGATTTGAAATACGGCTGGATTCTCCCAGTCGTTTCTTTCTTGTGCTTGGGATAAACCAAAAAGGCCCAAGGCAAAGATTGCATATAAAAAAGTTTTTTTCATTCTTGTTTGAATTCTATTTTTTCTAAAATTACATTTTTTTGTTTGTTTTGTCCTTCGACTTGTTAGATTCGTATCGATACATCTCTGATGCAGCTAATAAGAAAGCTCCAACTCCAAAATTGGCTGTTGATTTGTAATCAACAATTTGACCGGGGATAGCTCTTTCGCCAATGGGTTGAACATATCCTATGTCGCCGTTTTTCTGTAGTGCTTTGGTTGTAAGGTATTTCCATGCCTTCAAAGCCGATTTTTCGTATTTTTTTTCAACCAATAGTCCGTTGTTTATTCCCCACAAATAACCGTAGGCGAAAAAGGCTGTTCCACTAGTCTCTGGTCCTGGAGCGTGTTCTGTATCCAATAGACTTCTAGTCCAATATCCGTCTTTTTGCTGCACAGGAAGCAAAGCTTCAGCCATGGCCAGGTATTGATCTACAAATATTTGCCTGTGTTTCCAATCCTGTGGTAATTCAGGGATGATTTTAGCCAAGCCTGCAAACAACCAACCATTACCTCTGGCCCAAAAATCTTTTTTTCCGTTCACACTTTTGTGTTTAGGATAAATGTATTTTGCGTCCCTGAAAAATAGTTTGCTATCCTTGTCCTTCATCAATGAGTCTGCAAAACTATAATACTCATATAGTTTATCCAGGTATTGTTTGTTTCCAGTAATGGTGTATAGTTTTGACATTACTGGCATTACCATGTATAGTCCATCAACCCACCACCAATATCCCTTTTCATTGGTGCTCATCTGATATTCCATTACATCAATAGCTCGTTTGATTTTTTCAGGATTAGGATCATTCTGGTGTAAATCAATATAGGTTTGGAAACAAATTTGCCAATCACCAAACAGTACAAACTCTTCCGTTTCTCCGTATCTGAATTTCCATCTTTGTCTGTCATTGCTTTTGGCGCCCTGCCATTTGTTTTGTTTGGCCCATTGGATGGAATAATTTAAAAAGTCTTCGTTTTTTGTGACTTTGTAGGCTTCCATATTGCCCGTTTGATAAGCTGCATTGTCCCAAAAGGCATTTCCGGGGTTGGTGTGCGTTTTCTGCCAACGAGTATTAACCTTGTTGATGGTGTTCAAAATCTGCTTTTCACTTTTGGAACCAGCAAATAGGGGTAAACTAATTAGTAAAGTAAAAATAAATATACTAAGATTCTTTTTCATACTTATAGTAATCATATATGTTTACAAAAATAGCATTTTCTATATTTTCAACAGTGAACAATTAGTTCATAATAGTGGAGAAATAAAGAAAGTTAAGATCTTTATGGGGCATAAATGAATTGTAAATTGAAATTTAATATTTAACTTTGTGAATTGATAATCAATTCTTTTTTGAGATGAGAAAGCTGGTATTCGTTTTCCTAATGGGTTTTTTGTTTCTGGGCGTAAATGCTCAACAGTATCGTATGCAGATTGTGGATGCTCAGTCTAAAACCACCGACTATGAAGTGAATTCACTTCGTAGTTTAATGTTTCCAGACACGGATATGCAGATTAATCTCAAAACTGGTGGTGTGGACAAAATAGCAAAAGCAAATGTAAAAAAAATTGTTTTTTACCTTCCAACGGCTACTGAACAAAATACGGAAGCTAAATTGAAATTGTTCACTGCAGCTGATTTTCAATCATTGAATGTAAATTATCCAGGCGATGACAATCCAAATTATGCAATCTATTCGATCGATGGTAGAGTGAAACTTTATGGTCAGCTTTCGTTTGGCGATAACTCAATCGAGATTAATTCATTGCCTGCAGGCATCTATTTGTTTAAAACAAACAATTCTGTTTCTAAATTCATTAAAAAATGAGATTAATTGTAAGTGCAATATTCTTTATAATGGGTTTTCTTGTGGTTCTATCACAAGAAAATCTTGTTTTAAACAGGGTGAATAATTCTGCAGTATTGGTGAAAACGGCAGACATAGATAGTATTTCATTTGGCTCTACCGGACAATTTTCCTATCTTTTTTATGGAGACAAACAGTATGTGATTACCAAGCTTGTCGATATAGATAGTATTTATTTTTCTGATTATGTGTTGCCTCAAGTGGTGACTACTTCTGCTGATTATGTTTTTTCAACTGGAAAAATCAATTGTGTGGCAAATCTGACTGATGATGGTGGTTGCTCTATCATTCAAAAAGGGATTTGTTGGTCCTATTCCAAAACCACACCTACCATAACTGATAGTTTGTATTATTATACTTCTTCGGCTACCAAATTTTATGGTATTCTTCCGGCCAATGATATTTCCAAAACCTATTACGTAAGGGCTTACGCTACAAATTGCATGGGAACTTCTTATGGGGAGGTAATCAAGGTGCAACCTTTGATGGGGAATGTGACTTATACCTTTGATCAATCGGTTATCGATGCGGGTTCTACTGTGGTGAATCTTTTAACTCAAGCCCTTGATAGTGCGTGTTATTATTACAACCGATACACGCCTTTTAGAGCAAATATATGGGTTTATTACAATGCTGGAATTCCAACAGCCCAGGCAAACTATCACGGTAGTATTGGCTTTGGCGCTAGTCAGTCGTATATGTGGGTGGGCACTGTAATGCACGAAATGGCTCACTACTTCGGTTCAGGTACCACTGGTGTGTGGCAAGGCAAGTTGCTGAATGGTGTGTGGCAGGGTACAACTGCACAGACTTTGTGCAAACAGCTTACTGGAGCTGAACTTAGAGGGGATAACAATGGCAATCCCATCCACTATTGGCCTACAGGTATCAATTATAGATCAGAAGTTGGTTCGGCAACCGATTTAATAAATCATACGAAAATCGTTAAAGCGATGTTGATTGATGACTGTAAATTGCCTTCTTCTTGGTAATCAGTTGATGTCTTCAAATTCCAAAGCACTCGTGGGTACAAATTCGATATAGTCAATCTGAAACTGACCACTGCTCAGCCCTTTGAAAGTCATCTCATGTTCTTGAGTTTTTGCAAAACTAAAGGTTCCCAGTATTTTTCGTAGATTTCCTACATTGACTCTGGCACTGGTGCCTTTGTACCAACTTTCATTGATAGCCCTGAAACTGTTTGGACCTTTCATGTAACCTCTGTTTCGCATCATTTTGTCGTTTTCATAACCTAGTGGATCTTCCAAGTTAGAACCAACCAATTCCCAACCTATTTGTGGGTTTGAACCAATGTTGTTTAAGTTGACTGGTACGCCACAAGGAATGCCATCCACATAGTATTGTACAACTCCTCTGGAACCTGTTGCTTGATATCCAAAACGTATTTCGTAGGTGCCGGCTGGTACTGGTGGTGTGGTGATGGTAAACTCGTACAACTTTCCTGGAGGGGTAGTCAAAAATACTTCATCGCCTTGGAAGTTCATCAGTCTATCGTTTGCTGCAGTATAACAAATCACGACTTGATCGTTGCATTTGAATTTATCCAAGAATCCTGCAGGTATAGCATTTCTAAATAAATCGCCATTATCACTTGGTCTACCTCGCATGTTGTTGTTGGTAAATTCGGAAAATATGGATGAAAACTCAAATCTCAACCTTTTGCTAGAAAGTCTATCTTCAATTTCTTTGCTGTAAACCAGTAGGTTGTCAATTTCATGATATACCCCATTTTCTGCACTTAAATCAAATCTTATAGGATCTATTCGAATCGCTGAATTTGTTTCAGGGTTGTAGTTGAATAAATTGTATTCATTGCTGCTGCGCTTGATACGAACCTCCAAAAGAGTGTTTGGGCACATAGGTACAATGAATTCCTCCAGGTCAACCAAAGTGGACATGTGCTGTGTGTCGTATTTTTTTATAAATTTTTCGGCACTCAATTCTTTGTCAATTATATGGTATGCTACAAATCGATTCAAACTGTTTTTTCTGTTTTTCAAATTGTTGATTCCGGCATCTTCGGGGTATAATTCGTCATAAATACTAGCCGCATATGTGGTCAAATCACTTAAGGTGTGTATGTTGTGGGTTTTGTAAGTAGTGTTGCTTTCCATCAACAAGGTGTAGCCAAATTTTCGGCTGGTAGGGGCATATCTCAAACTAGCTATGCCTGTTTTTACTGCATCTTCCAATTCTTGCTTTCTTGCTGCTGTTATGGAATAGGATTCGTCCACATTTTTCAAAATTGAATCCACCAATCCGGTAGCGACTAAGGCTTCATAGAATAGACTGAAGGTGCTGTCTTTTGCAATGACTGCAGCAATCCCTTCTCTTACAGGATCTAAAACCTTGCTTATTTTGTAGATGATCCCATTGTAAGCTAAAATGTCTTTTTGTAAAATGGTTGAACTTTCATTCACAAGAGTTGCACTATCTGTCATCGTGATCTTTAAATATCGATCGCTCATGGTCATATTGAACAATCGTCCATTGTTGAATTGTGCGTAATTGACCAATGCGCCGTTGATGATATGATCATATGCAATTTCTTTCAATGAATCTGTAGTGAATTCTTCTAGTCCGGACTTTCCTTTCAGTTTGTAAAACTCTTGCATGGCTTGGTTGTCGGGAATGAATACTGTGTATTCGCCATAGGAGTTTAATAATCCAACAGTGTTGGTTTTTGTAAGTAATTTATAAAATTCTGAAAGGGTAGAGTCACTTTCGATATATTGTCCAACCAGTTTGTCGTTAAATACATACAGACTTTCTTCAGGGATATTGTCTGAATCACAAGAGCTAAGTGTGGCTATAAAAGCAAAACTCAACAACAGTATTTTTTGGATGAACGTCATATCTTTTTTTTACAAAGATAAAATATCTTATTTTTTCATTAAGATAAAAAAAGGTCATTTTAGTGTAAAAAAATGCCCCGAATGTTAGTTCGGGGCATAATTTTATAATTTGTTGAAGTTAAATCATTTAACTAATACTTTCGTATAAGTGTCTTTGATTTTGACAATGTAAATTCCATTTCTTAAGTTGAATGCAGAAGTGTTTCCTGATTGAACCAAACGTCCTGTCAAATCCAAAATATCAACTTTTTCATTGCTTTCCAAACCGTTAATGATCAACTGTCCATTGTTTGAATACATTCTCAGTTTCGACTCTGTGAGCTTACTGGTTCCTACGCTTGAATTAGGACTTGCTTCATAGGCTGAATTCAAGTTTAAGATCACTTCACCTACATTCAGTTCCAATGCGAGAATTTCTATATCACTCAAGGCACGGTTGTAAATTCTGAAATCATAAACCAAAGTGTTTCTCAAATATACATCCGAAGCATAGCACGAACGACCAATCCAGTTGAATGGAGTGCCTGTGAATCCTGGCTTTTTCAAAGCGGTTGATGGATTGTAAATGATAGTATCTGCTTGTGATACCAATAATCCATCTACATAGATTGAACCTGTATTCCCTTGCTGAGTATACGTTAAACTGTGCCATCCACCTTTTTCTGCTTGTAATCCATAGCTTACAGCTCTATTGCCTGAGGAGTATAAATAATATTTAGGAGATGTGCTTACGGACAAGTTGTTCAAACCACTGATAATATAACCATTTTGATCTGTCATTGCTTTGTCGGTGTTAGAGAAATTCCAAAGGAAATTACCTGCAGCATTCAAGGCTTGATATGCAGTGTCAATTCTGAAATAAGCATTCATAGAGTAGTCTGTTGTGCTGTATAACACTTTACCTACTTCAAGTCCTAGGTCAAAATAACCAATACTGTCACCCAAATCCAATACATTGTACTGACCAGATGCTTGAGTTCCAATCAAACGGATGCTGGCATCATTCATTAATTGACCTTCAAATTTTTTCTCTCCAAGGTCTGTAACTGTGCTACCTGAAACTTTGGAGAAATCGTATTTGACGATCATATCACTACTGAATCCACTTCCAGGGATCATTTTTACAGTTGCCTCAAATTGTTTATTTACACTTTGAATTCCTTTTTTCAGCGTTGCTGTAAGTGTCGTGCTGAAATCTGCATAGTTTGGCTGTGTAACTTTCCCTGTCGATGACAAGTAAGGTTCGCATGAAGATTTCCAGCTGATTGCCACTGTTGGATCTATGCTACCTTGTGTTGGCAAAGTTATGTCTGAAGTCAATGCACTCAAATCACCCAATGTCAAGTTGTTTACTTCAGTCTCAAGTGCTGGTGCTTTGTAATTTGGATTTTCAATAAAGGCTGCATTCAATTGACTGATTATATCAGTAATGCCAAAATCAAAAACCAGATTGTCTGCAGTCAGTGGAATGCTGTAAATTTGATAATCGTACAATAAAGCATTTTGCAGATATTGATCGCCTGGCCAGCAAGAACGACCCAACCAATTGTATCTAGTGCCTTCCAATGAATCTTTCTTAAGTGCTGTTGCAGGTGAAGGCATATTGGTGTTTTGTGCCACTTGAATACCATCTAAATAAACTGTACCTGTTTTGCCAGTTTGTACAAAGGCAATGTGGTGCCATTCCCCAGTTGGAGTAGGAAGACCTGATGCAGCAGGTGTAGAAGGTGAAGCAGCAGCAGAGATACCTGCAGCTAGATTACCATTCAATCTTCCGTACATAAATCCATCTTTAGCTAATCCTACGTCTTGTGAATTACTGAAGTTCCAGAAATAATTTCCGTTGTTATTCAAGTAGGCATAGCTAGGATCGATGTAAAAGTATCCCATCATAGAAAAATCACCCAGGTGATAAATTGCTTTACCGACTTCTTTGCCTAAGTCCATATAACCTTTGCCTTGTCCGAGATCAAGTACATTGAACTGCGAAGTTTCACCTATGGTGCGGATTGAAGCTTCATTTACCAAGTGTGCTTGAAAGTTGCTTCCACTGATGTCGTTTACTTTTAAAGTGTCATTCTCGAAAGCAATGTCATCGGCTCCGAATTTCCATTGAGCTATCAATTCGGGTGTGCCAACTAAACCTAACACTTTTACTTCAAATGTTTTGGTTAAAGTATAGGTATTTGCACCTACGGTTAGACTAAGTTTTGCCGTCAAAGTTACGATTTCATCGTAAACTTCTGGTTGTGTTACATTGCCTAAAGTGTCGATGATGGCTTTGTTGCTTGAACTCCATTCAACCTTCACTCCATTAGCACCCAAAGTACTTGGCAATGATAGGTTAGAGCTAACACCAGAAATATCTCCTAGGTTTAAATCTTGGTATTGTTTGTTTAATTCAGCCAAACCGGATAGAGATAATATATCATCAGCTGTCAACGCACGGTTGTACATGCGGATGTCGTCCATTGCGCCATCCAAACCGTTTGTATCCTGATTCCAACGGGATTGACCAATGTAGTTTTCGGTAGTGGCACCAATCATGGCAGGATTGAATGCATATGCGGCGTTGTTAGCTACTTGAGTTCCGTTGATGTAAATTTTTACATCTGAAGTGGAGGTGACAGCATTCCAATTCATGGTCAATGCAATATGAGCCCAAGTCCCTGTGGGGATTTTGCTTGAACTAACGTCCACGTTTCCAGCAGGCGAACCTCCAGCAGCACGATAGCGTAGTCTCATAAATCCATTTGCAGTACCAGCACTTGGGATGAATACCAGGTAAGTACTGTTGCCATCCACCCCCGATCCAAAGTCAAAAAAGCGATTGTCTTTGGTAAGCGAATTCAAATTCACCCATGCGGCATAGGTGAACGATTCAAGTGTGGAGTTGATATTGTCTGGCAAAATCAAATGTTGACTTTTATCCTTGAAGTACAAAGCCTTGCCTGAAAAGCCATCCATAATGGAATCAACTCCCATTTTGTCGGCGTTGTTGTTATTGCCTGATTGATCTTCTACAATCGCTGTGACAAAATTGTCGAAGGTGTAATGAAGAATTAATCCGCTTGTGATATCTGCGGCTTTCATTCCTCCAATACATAAAAGAGCTACTATTGAAAGAAAGACTCTTTTGAAATTAAAGAATGTAAATTTTTTCATATTTATTTACTATTTTTAAAGTGTAAAAATTTTATGCAAATATATGGATTGTCTCATAATTAGAATAGATTAAATATGTCAATCGTGTGTACAAAACTCAAATTGTTAAAATCTCAAATTCTACTATATTGAACGATTTTTACACGAATTTATGGACATGTTCTCGTATTTTTGCATACTTAAGATTGTAAATGGTTCAATGCCATAAAAAACACATACTGATGACTAAAATTTCTATTTTCTTTCTTGCCTTGCTTTTTAGTGCTGGATTATATGCTGCAACTATTGTGAATGTCGCTTCCAATAAAACAGTTAGTTCTTATTCTGATTCAGAAGTTACAATTAGTTCGAAAGCAGATCTTCATATAACTGCTGCCTATGCCAAAACTGCCTTGGTAAATTCTACTGTTCGTTTGCAAACTGTGGATTCTTGGTTGTTTTTCGATAATGTAAAACCTCAAACAGTAATCGACTCACTTTTGAAATATGTGTATGTGGGTGAAAATCTTGCATTGAATAAAAATAACGCACGCGTGGCCATTTATAAAAACGGTGCAGTAGTCATGGCTCATCCATCAGGATTCCAACCCTTGACTGTTTATTCTGATAAGTCATTTAAGGGTGATTCTGCCAAATACAATATCAGTACATACTACAAGAGTCTAGGAACTATGGATAACAACATAAGTTCTTTTAAGCTGAAAAGAGGTTATATGGCTACTCTTGCGAACAATGCCGATGGTAGTGGATACAGTAGAGTGTTTATTGCCGATAAGGCGGATTTAGTGATTGATTCAATCAATTATTTATTAAATAATACAATTTCATTTATTCGCGTTTTCGAATGGGAATTTATCTCCAAAAAAGGGAAGGCTGGCTGGAATCCGAATGACTTGGACGCAACAACCTACTATGACTGGAATATTGGAGGTGGTTCTTCCGAAAATGTGGAATATGCTGCTATCCGTCAAAATGGAGGCTGGCCAGGTTGGGATGCGATTAATAACAAGCAGGGTATTACTCACTTGCTTGGTTTCAATGAACCTGACCGTCCGGATCAATCCAATATGTTGATGGCAACCATCAAAGCTCAATGGCCATCCTTCATGAATTCGGGCCTTCGTGTGGGTTCACCGGCTTGGTCGAGTGCCTGGACAGGCTTATCGGATGGTGGTAACTTGTTCGATTTTGTGGATTGGTGCGATGCAAATGGTCATCGTTTGGATTTCGTGGCCCTTCACTGTTATTGGGGTGGAAAATCTCCGCAGTCATGGTACAATGATTTGAAGTATATTCATGAACGTACTGGTCGTCCTTTATGGATTACTGAATGGAACAATGGTGCAAACTGGACTACCGAATGGTGGCCGGATGCAGACAGGACGTATACAACTGCAAATGCTGCTAAGCAATTGAATGATATGAAGGGTATTCTTCAAGTGATGGATACTGCTAGTTTTATTGAACGTTATTTTATATACGATTGGGTTCAGGATTGCCGTGCTATGGTTTTAAGTAGTGGCTTGACTGAAGCGGGCAAATATTATAAAGCTAATAAATCTCAAATTGCTTTTAATTCGGCCAAGCAAGTTGTTCCAACTTATACTTTTGATTACAACCCAACATTGACTGCTTCCTATTCTACATCTGTGGCGTCAATCACAGTGAATGATAAAAACAATGATTTTTGTTTGGGCTTTCAATTGGAGCGAAAGGTGGATAATGGGGAGTTCGAAATTGTAGCAGATGTGAACGATAAAACAATTCGTAATTATATAGATTCGATCGATTTTAATTCCAATTTGGTGAAGTACAGAGTTAAAACCAAACTAGCCAATGGTAGAGTGTCGAATTATTCGAATGAAGTGGTATTCTCTGTTGCCGAGGGTAAAAATTACCAATTTGGACGTATGTCCACTGCAAATCTGGATTATAACTCCGTTTTCTATAGCCAGGCATTTGAAACTTTTCCAACTATCGTTTTGGGGGGTGCTAGCTACTTGAAACTTAGCTCCATTGTTTCTCCCCGAGTGAAATTTGTGAATAAAAACCAACGTTTTACTGTTCAGGCTTCTCCGTGGGTTTATCAGAATTTTGTTCAATTGCCTGATGAGGTTAGTTTTCCTTATTTTGTGTGCAATCCAGGAGCTCAGTCTATGGGTGAATTGCAAGCGGATGCAGGTAGAAGTACCGTTAGTGCAACTACTTGGACTACTGTTAATTTTACCGCTCCTTTCGATACTGTTCCCGTTGTGTTCATCAACCAATTGCTTGCTTCTACTGCGAATGCAACCGTAGTGAGAGTGAAGGATATTACGAAAACAGGATTTAAAGCCCTAATCAAAAAAGAAGGTGCTATCACAACCTTGGGTAGTTCTGAGTCAGTGACTTGGGTAGCCATAGAGCCAGGGATTGGCAGAATTGATGATCATGAAATCAGAGTTGGTCGTACAGTGAATGCTCCTGTTTCTACAGGTGTTTATAAATTGGATACTACTTTGGTGGCTGGTAGAGCCATCAAAGAATCAGACATTTTTTTAACTCAATTCCAAACATGCAATGATGAATCAACTGCTCAAATTGGAATGATGTTATACAAGGGTATGCCCTATTTAATGAAACAGGTTGAAAAATCGATTGCCTATTCTGGAGTGAAAAACGAAGATGCAGGTTGGATTTTTATCGATCCGTCTAAATTGCTTACAAAATTGAATATCGTAGAAAGCAAAGAGTTTTCGATTTATCCGGTCCCAGCAACAGACTATATCAACCTCAGCTCCGAAAAACAAATTTCTAAAATTGAAATTTACAACTCTTTGGGGGCCAAAATTAAAAGTGCGGATAATAAACAAAATACAATTGATATAAGTGACTTACCTGCTGGAGTTTATGTGCTTCAAACAGATGTGGCTGGTGCTAGATCCTTTATCAAAAACTAAACTATTACAAGAAAAAAACTAACAGAATTTCAAAATGAAAAGTGTTTTTCAAAAACTTGGGATGAATAAACTAATGGCTGTTCTATTGGCTGTTAGTTTGTCATTTTCATCCTGTGAGGATAGATATCCTTACGACAACTCAGAACCGGATTGGTTGGGAGAAAGTATTTATGATTACCTCCAAGAGGATGGGAATTATACCACTTATGTTCGAATGATCGACGATTTGGGCTACAAAGAGGTGTTTCAACTTACGGGTTCCAAAACCTTGTTTGTTGCCAACGATGATGCTTTTGAAGATTTCTATGCATCGAATGAATGGGGTGTGACTAAATACGAGGATTTGTCTACAGCTCAAAAGAAGTTGATTCTTAATTTTTCAATCATCAATAATGCATACCTGTTAGAAACCCTATCCAATTATTATAGCGGCGGTACTTTCTTCGAAGGAACTGCCATGAGACGTGCAACGAACTTGTCGCCTCTGGATAGTATCGCTTTTGATAAAGGAGATGCTCTTCCAACTTCCAAATATTTCGATAGCTTCAGAGAATCTGGTTTGTATTTGATGAAAGATAAAACGGTTTCTCCTGCAGTGTATTTCACTGAGAAGTTTTTGAGTAAAAACAATATTACAAATGAAGATGTAAGTTTCTTGGCTGGTTCAATCTTCGGTGATGGTAAACTTCGTGAACGAAATGATGTGCACTTGTTTGATATTAAAATCATCGATGGTGATATAACTTGTAAAAACGGATATATCCACGTGATGGATAAAGTTTTGATACCGCATACCAACATGGCTTTGTACATACAGAAGAATCCTGAAACAAAAATATTTTCCAAACTCTTGGATCGATTCTGTGCTCCGTATTACGATGAGGAAACAACTTTGTTGATGAAAAAACTGGATGAAAATTTTGATTCCAAAATTTATTTGAAAAAGTATTTTGCATCCAATGGTGGTGTCAATAGATTGCCAGATGCTAACTTTTTGCCTTTGGGTTCTGCCGTGACCAATCTGTTGCCTTTCGATCCAGGTTGGAATAGCTACGAAACATCTGCAATTCAGGCGGATATGGCTACTATGTTTGTACCTACCGATGAAGCAATGAATAATTTCTTGAATAGTGGAGTAGGTGAGTTGTTGAAAACCCGTTTCGGCGAATGGGACAGTATTCCTGATAAAATCATTTTACCTTTACTTCGCCGACACATGCGTGCTTCGATGATCGAATCTGTACCTAGCAAATTCGAGAAAATGGTGGATGGTGAAAACTACAAACTTCCAGTTCTGAAATCTCATATTGAGAAAGCTTATACTGCAGTAAACGGTGAAGTATTTGTGACCAATCAGGTATATGCTCCTGTGGATTACATCTCTGTTTATAGTCCTGTGCTTCTTTCTGAAAATACCCGTATTGCTGATTGGGCAATAAATCGTAGCGAAATCAGTCGCATCGACAATACTCCCTTTGCTTTCTTCAAATTGTATTTGAATTCCTTGGTTAGTACCTATAGCTTGTTGATCCCTGTGGATGAGGTGATGGATAATTATGTAGATCCTATTACTTTGTCTCATGATATACCTACTGGTATCAAATTTGAATATTTTGATGAGAAAACTCCACTCAAACCAAATACTATCTCAGCTAACCTATACAGGTTTGATAAAACAACTGGGTCGTTTGCTGAGACTTCAGAGGGTGTGATTGAATCTTCAAAAACCAATACTGATATCAATGAATATATGACCAACCGTTTGTGGGATTTGTTGTCCTGTCATACTGTTGTCGGAGATATCTCTTCTGGTAAGGAGTTTTATATCACAAAATCCAATGACATCATTCGTGTAAAAATGAATGGCTCTGTTTCTTCAGTACAAGGTGGTGAGGATATGGCTAACAACAATACTGCCAATATCACCAGGGTATTCAATCAACAGAATGGTAAAACCTATTTGTTGGATAAATCATTGCAGCCAACTCGTAATTCAGTATATAAAACATTGGAATCGAATCCTGAATTCAGTGAGTTCTTTAGTTTGTTGAGTGATGCTGGTAAAATTTTCGAACAAAAAGGGATTGACTTTAATGTGGCCTTCTTCAATGCCTACCATTATACGGTTTATGTACCTACCAATGCAGCAATCACTCAAGCAATTGCTGATGGTAAACTCAAAAGTTGGGAAGATATCAATGCGATTGTTGATCCTACAACAAGAACGAAGGAAACCGATAAAATGATTCGTTTCTTACGCTACCATTTCCAAGATAATGCTGTTTTCTTCGGTCAGGATTACAATTCTGCGTATCAATCAGCAACCATCAAACTGGATGGTGAATATTCTTATTTTAATACTTCAAAAAATAAATATTACAAAATTGGAGTTAGTGGTAACTCAAACGCTATGACTTTGACAACTGAATTGCACAACTTCAATGGAGTTCCTCATCAAGTTCATGTGACTGCTCTTCATAATCTAATTGCAAAAGATTATCGATTCAATATGTTGCCTTCTACAGTAAAGGATATTACCGGAACAAACGGTGGTACTAAACTCCTAGCTGATACTCGTATTGAAAGTACCGCCTCTGCTGTAATTCACCAAATTGATGACATCCTAGTTTTTGAATAATTATGACGACTATAATGAAATACAAACATATTTTACTGATTTGGATTCTTGTAGCAGGAGTCTTAGTAAATCTTACTGCTCAATCAGGGCAACCCACCTACATCCTTCAGGGTGAGGTTTCCTCGAACAATGATGGATGGCCCATTATTGGTGCCAATGTATCTGAGCTTGATGCGAACAATCGTGTGGTTAATGGTACAATTACCGACTTCAATGGTAATTATGTGCTTAAACTCAAAAGTAACAAAAACCGTATCTCTGTGAGTTATATCGGTTATCACAAGAAAATTATCAATATCAATGGACAGGCCAAAATCAATGTGAAGTTGGACGAAGCGGTACAAAATATCAAACAGGTGGAGGTTACTGCTACCCGTAAAACAGGTAACGGTGGTTTCCAGATTCCAACCCGTGAGTTGAGTACTGCTGTGCAAACCATCTCTTCAAAAGAGTTCGAGGGTTTGCAGGTTGCTTCTGTGGATGAGGCTCTTCAGGGTCGTATTGCTGGTCTTGATATTATTGCCAACTCTGGTGACCCAGGTTCTGGTACTTCTATGCGTATTCGTGGGGTTACTTCTATCAACGGTAGCAGTGAACCTCTGATTGTCGTGAACGGTGTTCCATATGAGGTTCAGATTGATCCTAACTTTGACTTCGCCAACTCGAACCAAGAACAATATGCGAATATGTTGAGTATCAACCCAGACGATATTCTTGAAATTTCTGTTTTAAAGGATGCTGCTGCAGCTGCCATCTGGGGTTCGAAAGGTGCCAATGGAGTCTTGATGATCACAACCAAAAAGGGTATGTCTGGTCCAACTAAAGTTGAATATTCATACAGATATACTCGTACTGTTCAACCAAGAGGTTTGAATATGTTGACGGGGGATGATTATACCATGTTGATGAAACAGGCTTACCTGAATCCACAACAGGATGATGAAGCTCCAAATGTGGATGAGTTCAACTACGACAGAAATTTCCCCGATTTCGAAAATTTCAATAACAATACAGACTGGGTTTCAGAAATTGTCCGTCCTGGAAATATCAATGACCATTATTTGACTATTTCCGGTGGAGGCGACCGTGCTCGTTACCGTGTGTCTGGAGGATTCTTTAATCAGAATGGTACAATTATAGGACAGCAATTCCAGCGCTTTTCTTCTCGTGCTTATTTGGAATACAATGTATCTGACCGTATCAAGTTTATTTCAGAATTCTCATTGACGAATTCAGACAATATGAGAAATTATGAAAACTTATTGGGTATTGCCTATGCTAAAATGCCTAACGTAAGTATCTATTCTCAAAATGCAGATGGAAGTTCTACTGGTAACTACTACAATATTTCTAGAAGTTCCTCCTTAGATGATAGTCAGAAATACTTGAAGAATCCGGTTGCTGTGGCAAACCTTGCAACCAACCGTTTGCAATCATTCCGTATTCTGCCAACTTTCCGTTTGCAATACGACATTCTTGATCCTAACGAGTCGATGTTGAGATACAATATGTATGTGTCTTTCGACATTAATAACAACAAGACTTCAATGTATCTTCCTCAAGAGGCTTCGAATTTGGTGTGGTCTGATGCTTATGTAAACCGTGCTTCGAACTACGAGAACGAAAGTTTAACCATCTATTCAGATCAAAATATTGCTTTTCAACCTAAGTTCGCGAACAAAGATCATAGTTTGTTGCTTTATGGATCTTTCCAGATCAATATGGGTAATTCTGCTTCACAGGATATTACTTCTTATTCGATAACCAACAACTCTGCTCCTGATGCTTCAACCGTTTCTTATCTGTCTGACTCTGGAACTGGTCATGGATCATGGAGATCACTTGCTTTTATGATGCAAAGTCACTATTCATACAAACAACGCTATATTTTGACAACAACCATCCGTCGTGATGGTAGTACAAAATTTGGTGCAGGTAATAAATTTGGTAACTTCCCTGGTGTGTCCTTGAAATGGATAGTATCGGATGAACCATTTATGATGAATACGAAAAAATGGTTGGGTACTTTTGCTCTTCGTCCAGCATGGGGTATCAGTGGTAACCAACCTTCCTACGAATACCTTCACTATAGTCGCTATGGTACTTATGGTTCCTATATCGATATGGCTGCTGTTCGTCCAACTTCCATGCGTTTGAATAATTTGAAATGGGAAACGACCACTTCTTTCAACTATGGTTTAGACCTTGGTTTCTTCGATGATACTTATGTGTTTGATGTGAACTTCTACAACAAGCGTACTGAAGATATGTTGTTCCGCAATGTGGCTATCTCTTCTGCTTCTGGTTATTCTTCCTTGGCTTATATCAATGGGGGTACTATGGATAACGATGGTTGGGAGGTTAACTTCTATGCAAATCGTTTTATTAAAACCAAGGACTTCAGTGTTGACTTTAAATTCAACTTATCCAACTATAAAAACACATTGATCATGTTGGATCAAACCTTATTGGATAGCTACAATGGTGAATTCAACTATTGGAATGGATCCTATCTGACACGTGTTCAAGAAGGCAATTCCTTTGGTTCTATTTATGGTTTCCGATTCAAAGGAGTTTATCAGTATGATCAATATGTTGCAGGCTTGCAGGAAAATGCCCCAGTTGCAAAAGATGCTGGTGGTAATGTGATTGTAGATCAAAACGGAGTACCTCGCAATATGTATTTCAACTATTATGGTAAAGGTGGTGCAAATCCATACCGTTTCCGTGGTGGTGATGCTATTTATGAAGATATCAATCACGATGGTAGTATCGACGAGTTGGATATAGTTTACTTGGGTAATTCAAATCCAAAAGTGAATGGTGGTTTTGGACCAACTTTCCGCTACAAAGATTTTTCAGTGAATCTGTTCTTTAATTTCCGTTATGGAAATAAAATTGTGAATGCTGCCCGCATGAATGTGGAAAATATGTACTACGATAATAACCAAAGTATTGCAACCAACTGGAGATGGCGTAAAGATGGAGATGAAACCAATATGCCTCGTGCTCTATATCATTGGGGATATAACTGGTTGGGTAGTGATCGCTATGTGGAAGATGGTTCTTTCTTGCGTTTCAAATACATGACTTTCAACTATTCTCTACCTAAAGATATGTTGAAGAAAGTCAATCTTGATCGTTTGAGTTTGTATCTTACATTCAACAATGTGTATGTGTGGACTTATTATACAGGGGTGGATCCTGAGGTTGCTTACGGTTCTTTGGGTGTAAGTAGTGATAATTCACGTACTCCACGTACGAAAGATATGACATTGGGTGTTTCTGTTGGATTTTAATAGATGAAGTTTATGAAAAGTATGAAAAAATATATATTGCCTGTTGTCCTTGCTTTGTCAATGACACTTACATCTTGTAATGAATGGCTTGATTTAAAACCCGAAAGTGAAATCATTCTGGATGAATATTGGAAAACAGAAGCGGATGTAGAAGGGGTTTTGGCTGCTTGCTATCGTGGTATGACTGAATCAAGTGTGATTTATCGTATGATCGTGTGGGGCGAACTTCGTTCCGACAATATGACTGTAGGTACTGGTATAGCTTCGGCAAGATACGATATGAAACGAATTCTGGATGGAGATATCACCGCTGATAATGATTATGCGAGTTGGAGTAGTTTCTATTCGGTGATTAATTATTGCAATAATCTGTTGTATTTCGCTCCTCAAGTTGTAGAAGCGGATATGAATTTTACTCAAGCTGACTTGCTTCGTGTGAAATCAGAAGTGCTCACAATTCGTGCATTGAATTATTTTTACCTTGTTCGTGCTTTCAAGGAAGTTCCATTTTTTGATTATCCTATCATCGATGATGCAGATTCTATCAATATTGCAAAATCTACAGAAGATGAAATACTGGATCAATTGGTGGATGATTTGAAATATGCGAAAGCGTATGCACGTGAAACGTTCGGTGCAAATGATGCGTATAACAAAGGTAGAATTACGAAGAATGCAATTCGTGCATTGTTGGCTGATATCTATCTTTGGAGACAAGAGTATCAAAATGCATCCCAGGAGTGTGCGGAAATTATGGATGATAAATCTTTGATTCTTACTAACTCTCAATTGATGTATCAACGCAATTATTACCTGGGAAATTCAGATGAAAGTATTTTCGAACTTCAATTCGATGATAATGTGCAGAAAAATGATCCTGTGTTCTCTTTGTATGGTGTTTATGGTGATCCTTATGGAGACCTTAGTTTTCCGACAACTTTGGCTTATAGTCCTCAAACTGGATTCCAGGGTACGAACAGTCCATTCTCCTATCAGGCTACAGATAATTATTTGGAAAGTACAGAGGATATCCGCGCTATGCAGGCTTATAACTTGTCGGGTGGTAAATTCTTTATCTTCAAATATGCCGGTATCTCGGCTCCGACGAATGTTGCGTCTAACTTGTACAGTTATCGTATAAACACTCCTAACTGGATTATCT
>CAZZPZ010000005.1:74623-102573 GCA_964655615.1 uncultured Paludibacter sp.
AATGTTGCGTCTAACTTGTACAGTTATCGTATAAACACTCCTAACTGGATTATCTATCGTTTGGCTGATGTAATATTGATGAAAGCTGAAGCCGAGGCTGAATTGTATGCGGATACGGATGCAGGTAAAGTACATATGACCAATGCTTTGACATTGGTTAACAAAACTTATCTTCGTTCAAATCCAGACTCTCTTAGTCATGATAAATATACGGATATAGTCAAAGTGAAAGAATTGGTATTGCGTGAACGTCAACGTGAACTTCTATTCGAAGGTAAACGCTGGTTCGACCTAATGCGACTGGCTCGTCGTGAGGGAAGTACTTCATCCTTAAATAAATATGTGGAGGCTAAAGAAACTAACTCCAATGGTATGTTGGGTGCTAAAGTTTTGGATGCTATGTATATGCCTGTTTCTCAACGTGAGTTGGAAGCAAATCCTAATCTAGTGCAAAATCCTTATTATGAGGAAACCAGCAGTACTTCATCCAGATAATCAATCTAAATTCATTACAATGAAAACTATTTTTAAAAATACCGGATTGTATATCACTATGTTTCTTCTAAGCATGGTTGGTTTCAGTTCTTGTGATCCAGACAATATTCCGGAAGAATCTTTATATACATTCACTGATCAAATGATGGGGCAGTACCTGGCTGATACTGCGAATGCTTCACAATTTTCAGAGTTTGCTCGTTTATTAGACACTACAAAAGTGGACGGTTTGTTGAATGCATATGGAGTTTATACCTGTTTTGCTCCAACGAATGAGGCATTCAAAGCATATTATGAAGCTAAGGGCGTAAAGGGTATGTCTGACTTTAGTTTGCAGACTTTGAAAATGATAGCCTATGATCACTTAATCTATGGTTCTGAAATTTCAGCGGTTTATTTCGCTGCTACTTTGTCGGATCTAACTATGAACGATAAATATGTCACCATGGATTTCTCGGAAGAGGGTACAACTATCTATAAAACTTCTAGAGTCGTTCAAAAAGATATCATGGTTCATAACGGTGTTATTCATGTGATCTCTTCTGTGTTGGATCCGAACCGTGAATCCTTGACGACTGCTATTGGCAAAGATTCCTTGTTTACGATCTTTTATGCTGCTTTGCAGGAAACTCAATTGGGTGACTCCTTACTCAAAGAAAAGGATAATAATTACAATTGGTTGGATTATGCAGCCTTGGTTACTGTACCTAAGGAAAATAACAACTGGTTTTATACTCCGGTTCCCCACGAACGTTATTATGGCTACACTGCTCTGATCGAAAGTGATGCAACTTATGCAAAATACGGTATAACTGATCTTGAGTCATTGAAAGCGTATGCGAAAACAGTTTATGATGAACTTTATCCAGCGGATGCTTCAATTGCAGATCCTACCAACAGAAAGAACTCATTGAACCGATTTGTGGCTTATCACTTGATTGATAAAAAATTGACTTCCTCTAAGTTTATCAATGATTACGATACGGACCATATGATCAAAACCTTGGATATGCAGGAGTATATCGAAACAATGTGTCCGAATGCATTGCTGGAGGTTTATAAATGGAGATCTCAGGGTAAATCCAACCTGTTTAATTTTGTCGACATGAACGAAGACAAAGTTGTTCAATTGGTGCAATCCAATAAAGATATAACCACAGGTAATGGTGTATATCATGAAATTGATAAAATTTTGGTTTATGATAAGGATGTAGACAATTACATTTCAACGAAGCGTCTTCGCTTTGATGCTGCTTCATTCTTCCCTGAATTGACTAACAACAATATGCGCGGTTCTCAATTCGCTTCTTTGAGTAAAGGTGATTATTCAAAAATAGATCAAAGTGTTCACTGGCAGTTGCCTCCAAATTATGTGCACCGTATCACTGCTTCAGAGCAAACTGTAGTTGGTTATTTGTCCGGCTATCCTTTGTTCGCAGATTATATGGGCGATGAAATTTTCCTTGCAGCATCTCCGGGTAAATTGTATGATTTCTCTATTGTGACTCCTCCAATACCTGCAGGTACCTATGAAATTCGTTTTGGTTACCAAATCAATGGTAAACGTGGAGTGGCTCAAATTTATATGGACGATATTCCATGTGGAGTGCCATTGAACTTGAACAATTGGGCAACAAATCCTTCCATTGGTTTTGTGATTCCTGGTAAAGATCTTTTAGATCCTTATGGATATGAAAACGATAAAATGATGCGTAATCGTGGTTATATGAAAGCTCCTGAGCAATTTAAATCAGTAGTGAAAACCTGGTATAATAATCCGGATGCTCGTCATGCGGACAACTGTTTACGTAGAATCCTAGGTGTTTATACTTTCAACGAAGCGGGAAACCATATCATGAAGGTGAAAGGACTCAGTGCGGGTGAGTTTATGTTCGATTACCTCGAATTTGTGCCAATTTCAGTTATTGAAACAGAAGATATTTATTAATGAAAAGTTGTCTGGACTCTGTCCTCAAAGAAATAAAATATATGAATTCAAAATTTATTTTAAAACCTCTCTTCACACTGCTTACAGTAACTGTATTACTGTTTTCTTGTTCAGAAGACAATTGGAATGAGCATTATTATGCAGAGGTAAGCGAGAAAAGTGATCTAAATATCTATGATTACCTTAAATCTCAGTCAGAGCTAAGTACTTTTGTGGCAATGATAGATCAAGTGGGTCTTGCAGACTTGCTCAAATCATCACAAACCTTTACAATCTGGGCTCCGGATAATGATGCATTGTCTTCTGTGGATATGAACAATGCAGAAATAGTTGAGAAAATAGTTACGAATCATATTACGTTGTTTTCCTTACCTACTGCAGGTATCACTGAAAAGGATGTGATGATGTTGAATGGTAAACTACTCACGCTGTCAAAAGCTGAAGGTGCCTATGAAATTCAAGGTTATGAAATGGTTCAGCCAAATATTGCTGTTAAAAATGGTATTGTACATAAAATGAATAGCTATGTACCTTATATCATGAATATCTGGGAATATATCCAAGCTGCTGATGGTCTTGATTCTTTGAAAAATTATGTAAATTCATTGACAAGTCTTGAGTTTGACCCTGAATTGAGTTTCGAAGATGGTATTTTGGTTGATTCAGTTTTTTCTGTTAAAAATAAAATCATTACTAGTCTGGCTAGAATTAACAACGAGAGTTATCAATACAAAGCCCTCCTGCCTAACAATCAGGCTTGGGCTGAATCTTTCAATAAAATCTACCCCTATTTTTCAGCGACTTTGGAAGATGGTGGTTCTCAAGGTCAATTGGATAATACCCGTTGGACATTGGTGAAAGATTTATTCTTCAGCCTAATGGAGGAAGATCAAGTACTGAATTCTGATAGTATCTATTCTACTTCCAATACCGCCTTGTCAAATCCAGTGGAACTGTTCGAAAATGCTAGCGTGTATGCCAATAGTAATGGTGAAAGCTATATTACTTCTTCCTTGAAATTTAAGCCAATTGAAACTTGGTTTAAACCGATCAAAATTGAAGCTGAATATACTGGCTTTGGTCGTATTGCAGGTAACTACAAAATTTCAGATCGTACAAGCTATGGTTCGGGTATGGATGTGTCTGCAAGTAAATATATTTACGCTGAAGCTACTTCAACTTTGAGTTTTGCTAAACTCTTTGTTAATTTCCCTATACCGAATACGCTCAAAGGAAAATACAATGTGTATGCAGTATTTGTTCCTGGTTATATCAGTGATACAACCAATCAAAAGATCTACAAAGTACGATTCTCTATGAACTATGATTATGGAACCAAATTGGCTCCAGCCCGTGATTCTATTTGGGCCAATGCTGATATGCTACCTGTGAATTCATACAATAGTGCTGGTATTTTCTACACCGAGGCAAAGTCAATGTCAAAAGTGAAAATATTGGAAAACTTTGAATTTGCGTATTCAAACCTTTACAATAATTCGTTGCGTGAATCTGATTTTACAACTTCCGATAAAATTAGAGTTGGTTTGAGGATTGAGAATGCTGCTGGAACAACTGCTGCTGATAAATTGAAATACAATAGGAATATTAGTGTGGATTGTATTATACTTGAACCTGTAATTGAATAATGCACTTAAATTGAATATAGTCTTATGAAAATGAATTTTATTGAAAAAGGATACAAACTCCCAATGAATAGTGCATTTGCTAAAAACTTTTTTGCACTTCTTTTATTCTTGTTTGCTGTAAATGTACATTCACAATCCAAAATAATTGCCACTGGTAAAGTAGTTGATGCTGCCACTGATAAACCCATTGCTGCAGCACAAATCAATATCCTTGATAAAAACCTGTCGGCAGTAACCGACTCTCTAGGTAATTTCTCTATTGAATTAATCTCAAGTGGGGATGTGCTTACTGTAAATGCCTATGGATACAATAAACGTGAACTATCTATGCGTGGAAATACACAAATCACTGTTCGTTTGTACGCATCAGGTTTTTCCAATTATTTCAAGAATGTGAAAACGACGACCTCTACTGTGGATCAAGCATACACTAGTTCTTCTGTTAAGTCTATCCCAGTCATTGATCGTCCTACTGCCTATACTGCAGATGATATTATCAGTACTGAATTGTCTGGCGATGTGAGAGGGATCTCACGTTCTGGAACAGCGGCTATTGGTTCTTCTTTGTTTATACGAGGAATAAATTCTTTGAATGCAAATTCCCAACCTTTGTTCGTTGTGGATGGGGTGATTTGGAACAACTTTCAGGAATATTCTTCGATTCAGGGTGGATACTTCTCTAATCCTTTGGACAATATTGATGCACAGGATATAGAAGATATTTCTGTGCTTAAAGATGGTACTTCAATCTATGGTAGTAAAGGGGCTAATGGTGTTGTCTTGATTACAACCAAACGTTCCAAATCCATGGTTACTAAAATTTCAGCCAATATCACTACTGGTTTAATTGATCAACCAGGTTCACTTCCTATGATGGAAGGTGAAGATTTCCGACTTTATGCCAGTGATATGTTGTATTCTGCTGGTTTTGAAGGCAATGATGTTTCGGCTTATCCATTCTTAAATTCAAATCCTTCATTGAGTTCGTATAACCCATACCATAGCAAGACGGATTGGTCAAAATCAATCTATCAACAGGGGGTAGCTCAAAATTATTTGATCAATGCCCAAGGTGGTGATGATAAGGCAATGTATTATTTCTCATTGGGCTATTCAAACAATCAAGGAGTAGTGAAAACTACTGATTTGAATCGATTGAACGCTCGTTTCAATGCGGATATGAACTTATTCAATAAACTTAAAATGAGTTTGAACATTGGTTTTACCCGTAATGAACGTAAAATGATAGATGATGGCGTTAACGATTATTCTTCTCCTGGTTATTTGGCTGCTATTAAAGCTCCTTTCCTAAGTCCGTATAGTTTTACCAACGAAGGTTCGGTTACAGCCAACTATGCACATTATGATGTATTTGGCGTGGGTAATCCTGAAGCATTGATTATGGGTTCTATTAACTATTTCAAGAAATACAGATTCAATATCAGTTTTATACCTACCTACGAAATCACTCCTGATTTGACTTTGTCTTCTCAGTTTGATTACAGCTTGTACAAAACCGTGGAAGGTCATTTCGTGCCTATGAATTATTCTATGCCTCAATATATTCAAGACAAGGGATATTCTTTCAACCAAATCAGTAGTCAGGTGATTCGTAATGCGAATGTGTTCAACGAAACTAAATTAAGATATGTGAAAACCTTTGACAAAGTACACAACTTAAATGCTTTGGTTGGTTTCCGTTACATTAATAATTATTATGAATCGGATTTTGTTCGTGAACATAATTCCGGTTCGAATAACAATACCACAATTACCGGTAGCTATGATTTCTTGCAGGTAAACGGTATAAACAACCGTACCAAATCAATTTCAAATTATTTGAGTGCGGATTACAATTACGATAGTCGTTATTTTGTTACTGCAGCAATGTCGATGGATGCTTCCTCGAAGTTTGGAGTGCAAACCGAAGGTGGTATCCAATTGTTGGGTGCTAGCTGGGGATTGTTTCCATCTTTGCAGGGTGCTTGGTTGATTTCATCTGAAGACTTTATGAAATCTGCTGAAGCTGTTAGTTTCTTGAAACTTCGTGCTGGATTTGGAGTGACTGGTAATGATGGAATTCCAGATTATCAAACCACTGCTTATTTCAATACGGTGCGACTCATTGATAAAGCGAATGGTCTTGTAATTGGTAACTTGGCAAATGAACATGTGCAATGGGAGACCAATGCAAAAACGAATTTAGGTGTAGATCTTGGATTGTTTGACGATGTGTTGAATGTCAATCTGGATTTGTTCCATTCCAATATTTCAAATATGTTGGTCCTTCGTGAATTGCCTTATTATTCTGGATTATCCTATTTCTGGGATAATGGTGGTTCCATGCAAAACAAAGGTTTTGAATTGTCAGCGAACTTGAAATTAGTAAATACCAAGTCTTTCCAATGGGAAGCTGGATTCTCTGCAGGACATTATAAAAACCAGGTCACATCATTGATTGAAGGTGATTATGCCACCAATGTAATGAGCGGACAAGTACTCACTGCAGTTGGTGAATCCTTTGGTTCTTTCTATGGATACAAAACATTGGGTGTTTTCTCTACTCAAGCGCAAGCTTATGCAGCTGGCTTGACACAGTACATGAACAATGGATCTTATACTCAATTCAATGCGGGTGATATGATTTTTGAAGATGTAAATAAGGATCAAATTATCAATTCTCTTGACAAACAGGTGATTGGGAATGCAAATCCTGTATTGTATGGTAATTTGAATACTAAAATGGTTTTCAATAAATTTACTCTAAGTGCATTGTTTACCTATTCTTATGGAAACGATGTGTACAATTTTTACCGTCAAACGCTTGAAAGTGGAGCTGGTTTCTATAATCAAACCAAAGCCATGAATAGTCGCTGGACTGCTGATGGTCAAAACACATTGATGCCTAAGGCTACTTATGGTGACCCAATGGGTAATGCCCGTTTCTCTGACCGTTGGATTGAAGATGGATCTTATTTGAAATTTAAAAATATAAGTTTATCCTATGAATTGCCTTTGAAAAGCGATTATATCGAAGGAGTGAATGTGTGGGTGTCGGCTGAAAACCTTTATACCTGGACCAATTACCTAGGTTTGGATCCTGAGGTTTCGGTTTCTAACAACCAATATTACCAGGGTGTTGATGCTGGACTATTGCCTTTGACCAGAGGATATTATGTAGGATTGAAACTTAATTTGTAATACTTGAAAACTGAAATAGATGAAAAAGTTTAATAAAATAGTACTGATAACATTCTTTGCAGCTTTATCACTTAGTTCTTGTGATGATATGCTGGAGGTAAATTCTGAACGTCTGGTTTTTGAACAAGATTATGGAATGAATAATACCAACGATACTTTGTATAGTATGTTTGGAGTGTTCTACCAATTGCAGAAAGTGGCTGATTCCTATGTGATCTTAGGTGAATTACGTGGTGATTTGATGACGACTACCGAAAATTCAAGTATTTATTTACGTGAGATTGAGAATTTGAATATTTCTTCAAATAATCCTTATCTAAAATTTGAGAAGGAATTGTATGGTGTGATTAATAATTGCAATTACATTATCAACAATATTGACACAGCCTATGTGAAAGGTGGAATCCGTGTGATGGAGAAAGAATTTGCTGCTTGTAAGGCAATTCGTGCATGGTCGTATATGCAGTTGATGCTGAATTTTGGCGAAGTGGTGTATTATACGGATCCTATTCTGAAAACCTCAGATTTGAACAAGAATTATACAAAATACACCGATATAGCTCAATTGGCACCGGTGCTGATACAGGATATTCAGGATTTTAAAGATACTGACTTACCAAGTCTGGGTAACTTAGCATCCTATAATTCAAAAAAATCATATTTCCCGGTTCGTTTTTTGTTGGGTGATTTGTACTTATGGACAGGTCAATACGAGGCTGCAGCCAATGAATACAGAGATTTGATGTACGAAAATAAAGTGATAGTATCCAAATATTACCGTTCGAAATACGAGGTGATCAATAACGAATTTACAGGCAATCTTTTGCGTGACAATACCACTTATGCCAATTGGTATCAGTGGTTGGATGCTTCATCCTCCGAAATGATAACCAACATCATGGCAACTAATCAGTACGATAAAGTTTTTGCTTTGGATAGTCTTACAAACAAAGCATACGAACTGGCACCATCGCCACTTTCTATGCAGAATTGGGCAATCCAGCAATATTTTGAATATTATTACAAGGATGCCAATGAGAATGTGCAGACTTTGACTACCACAGGTGATTTAAGATCCTTTGGATCACACCGCCTTTGGTCCTTTGGTTCATCCCGTGAGTTGGATTTGGGTAGTGATTATATTTTAAAATATACATTGTTGAACCCATCCAATTATGCCAATAAACAAATTGTAATTTACCGTGCCGCTTTGTTGTATTTGAGATATGCCGAGGCAGTGAACCGTATGGGTAAGCCTAATCTAGCCTTTGCAGTGTTGAAAAACGGTCTGAGTGCGACTACGATTTCCAATGTGGTTCCTGCTTTTGAGAAAGACAGTATTTTACCCAACTATATGAACTTCACTGATGCTAGATTCAATGAAAATTTAGGAATTCGGATGAGAGCCTGTGGAAATGTGAATGTGGATACTACCTTTTATGTAATCCCTGATTTCTCAGCATCATTGAATGCAAAAGAAGATTCAATTTTATTTGTGGAAGATATGATTGAACAAGAATTGGCCTTGGAAACAGCATTTGAAGGAAACCGTTTTCACGATCTGATGCGTTTGGCTATCCGTCGAAACGACAATGCATTCCTTGCAGATAAGGTTTCATCCAAACACACTACCAATGCAGCAGCCATCAAAACTAAATTAATGAACCGCTCCTCCTGGTATCTGAGATAAAAATTATTTAAAGTATTAATGAAAGCTGTTTTGGATTCCGAAACAGCTTTTTTTTAACTCGTTTGAACTAAATTTCTACTTTTAACTACTTATTAAAGCTTATTTTTGTAAATACTAAATTTATACTTTAAATTCTGTCAAATGATTAAGAAATATATTTTATTTATTATAATATTTGTGGGCGTCTGTGTGGATGCTAACTCCAATACCTTTGAAATTAAAAACCCGGATTTTAATAAAAGTCCATTGACTGGTGTTACAAGACAACATTGGATAGATGCTGCTACTTATATGTTGGAGGGTGCCTTTGGTTATGTGAAATCATTGGACGATCCAATGAAATTTCCAAAAATGCACGAAATTACTTATCCGCGATATGAGAGTCAGGTGCCAACTGAAAAATTGGAAGGATTAAGCCGAACATTGTTTGTGGCAGCTCCATTGTTGAAGGAAGATCCTGAGCTGCAAATCAACGAAATTAAGGTTGCCGAATATTATCGTCATCAGATTTCAAATTTGGTTGATCCCAATCATCCTTCTTATATTAAACATAGGTCTAAAAACGGAGGACCTAGTCAAAATCTTGTTGAATATGGTGCTTTGGCAATTTCTTTGTTTACCGCACCTGAGGTGTTGTGGGAACCTCTACCTCAAGCGACTAAGGATGCACTCGCTGCTTCTATGTTGAGCTATGGGGACGGACCAACTGTGGATTCAAATTGGAAATTTTTCAATATTTTCGTGCTTAGTTTTTTTGAAAAACAGGGTTATCAGGTAAATAAAAAACTTTTGATTGAATATCTTGAAAAATCCTTGACCAATTATCGTGGTGAGGGTTGGTATAACGACAGTCCTGCCTATGATTATTATTCTATGTGGGCCTTCCAAATGTATGCTGCCCTATGGAATGATTTTTATGGTTACCAAAATTATCCGGATATTGCATTGAAATTTGAGCGAAATTTTAGGGATTTAGAACACAATTATCCTTATCTGTTTGCCAAGGATGGACGTATGGTCATGTGGGGTAGGAGTATCTCCTATAGATATGCTGCTGCAACCGTATTTCCATTGATGGGTCTGGTGAAAGATTTTAATCCCAATTGGGGTTGGATGCGTATGATTGCTTCTTCAACTTTGATGCAGTTCTTTACTCATCCTGATTTTATGCAGGAAGGTGTTCCGACTCTTGGTTTTTATGGTCCATTCGAACCTGCAACGCAGATGTACAGTTGCCGTGGTTCTGTCTATTGGGGTGGTAAGGTGTTTCTTGGCTTATTGATTCCCGAAGATAGTCCTTTCTGGCAGGAAAAAGAAAACAACGGTCCTTGGGAGAAAAATTTAAAACAGGGGAATGTATACAATAAATTTCAGCCAGCAACAAATCTGCTTATTACAGACTATCCAAACACTGGGATCTCAGAGATAAGGGCTTGGTGTCATGCAGATAAAAAATCAGACTGGCAAAAGTTTAGAAGTTCGGAGAATTACAATAGATTATCCTACAATTCCGATTTTCTATGGCAGGCAGATGGTCCTAATGGAGAAGTGGCTATGGCCTATACTTTTTTGAATGACACTAACACCTGGGAGCCTATTCGTCTGTATGATTTTGTATCTTATGAGGATGGTGTTTATAAACGAAAAGCTGTGATGGAAACAAACAAAGAAGTGAAGTTTCAATTGACTGATATTACACTGCCTAATGGAATACTCCGTGTCGATAAAGTTGTGGCTTCTTCCAAATCGGATTTGAACTTGCGTTTGGGTCATTATGCCTTGCCCGACCTTGGAAAAGGAATTAAAAAGACAAGTACCATTGTCAAAGGAAATAATGTCAGAATTATTGATAACGGTAAATATCAACTTGCCTTTGTTACAATCAAAAATTGGAGCCAAATGGAATTTGTGGATGCTAAGGGACTTAATCCTGAAGCTGATAAAAGTACACTGGTAAATTCCAAATTAGAGTTGAAAAAAGCTGAAAGTAAAATGATGATTAGTTTGATGCTTTGGAAAAAATCAGGTGCTAAATTTACAAAGTCTGAATTGTTTCCGTTAGATGATATTAAAATCATGAATAATCAAGTAAAAATTAAATTGTCCGACTCTAATCTTAAATTTGTAACTTTCAATTGATTTTTTCCACCTTTTTGACCTGATTTTGCTCATTTCAGATTTTAATAGTAAGTAGATTTGTAACCTATAAACTATTTTTAAAAATCTACTTAAAATTAATTGAAATGAAGAAATCATTACGTTTATCAGGTCTTTTTCTAGGCCTTTTGACTTTGACTATGCCTGTCAAAGCTCAGACAGATGTGACGAGCACTTATTTGACCAATGCAGGTTTTAATGAAACTTGTAATTATTTGGCTACTGATGCTGCGGCAAACTTAGGTTCTGCTAATGCTGGGGCAAACATCAAAGTGGTAACTGGTTGGACCAAAGGTACTATCGGTGACAACTCTGCAGCTGCTTCCTATGAATATGGTTATGCTGGTACACTGAATATATCAGGTTCAACTGGATATATCCCTGCTGCTGGTCCTAATGCTGAAACTGGAGCTGGTCAAGGTGCGCTTGGTCTTTCTGCTGCTTGGGGTGCAACATTGACTTATTATCAGGATGTTACATTGCCAGCAGGTAAATACATTATCTATTCTCAGTCGATTAACAAAGGTCCTAACGCTGCAGATGCAACTCGCTTTGGTTGGGTGCCTTCTTCTGGTAGTTCAGTTTTGGCTACAAGAACTTCTTTCCCATTGAACGAATGGGTGAAAGACAGTGTGATTGTAACTTTGGCTGAACAAACAACTGGTAAAATTCAAGTGGGTATCGCTGCTCCTAATGCTGGTTCTGGTAGTGTGGGACGTATTTTTATTGACAATGTAAAAATTGTTGTTCCTCCTGTTAGCAAAACAGTACTTAAAACGCTTATCGATTCAGCAACAGTAATCGTAAATGATCCAAAACCAGTTGTATCTACATCAACTGTATATGCTGATCTTACTTCAACTATTTCTGCTGCAAATGCAGTTTTTACTAGTGCAACTGCAACACTTACTGATGTAGCTGTAAGTGAGGGTACTTTGCAAAGTGGAATTGCAGCAGTTTATGATGCTATCCAATTGAAATCTCGCATTGATTCTTGGACAGTCCTTCCTTATGATGCAACTGCTTCTATTGCAAACAATAGTTTTGAAACTGCATTGACTGGTTGGACCAATTCTGGAATGGTAACCCAAACCAATACTTCTATGGGTGCTTTCAAAAATGGCACAACCTATGCTGAGAAATGGATGGCTAGCCCTGGTACTTTAACTAATCTGAAAATTTCTCAGATAGTTAAAAACGTTCCAAACGGTATTTATAAAATTACTATGGCTGGACAGGCGATTCAACAAACCAATCCTGCTGCTTATCCTGGTGGTGCTTATGTGTTTGCGAATGCTGACTCTACCGAAGTGTTCATTTTGGGTGATTACGAAGTGCTTACTAAAGTAACCAATAATCAAATCAATCTTGGTTTTGTGGTGAAAACTACAGGTAACTGGGTGGCTATCGATAACTTCCGTTTGTCTTATATCAGTGATGGTTCACCATATACTGTGTTGACTCCTGCTGCATTGGCATTCACTCCTTCAGTGAAAGAAAAAACCTTCAATGTGAAAGGTGATAATTTCGATGCTGATTTGACTTTGTCAACTTCATCTAATTTCTCTTTGTCAAAATCTACTTTGACTCCTGCTGAAATTAAAGCGGGTGTGGATGTGACTGTTACTGCCTTGGCTACTGCTGAAGTTGCTGCTGATAGTATCGTTCTAACCAGTGGTTCTTATACTTCTAAAGTTTATGCTTCTTTGAAAGAAACTGCAATTGGGGTTTCTAATTATGGTTTCTTCTTCGATCAATCATTGACTCCTTCTAAAACATTGACTGTTTCTGGTGATTTGTTTGGTGATGTTGCTTTGACTGCTCCCGAAGGTATTTCTTTAACTGCTACTTCTGTTACTGCTGCTGAAGCTCTTGCTGGTAAAGCTATCGATGTGCTTTGGAATGAGACTACATTGGTAAATGACAAATATATTTATTTGACTAGCGGTAGCAAAACAGATTCTGTAATTGTGTTCGCAGTGAAAAACAGTATTATCTCAGCATGGGATGCTAACGATTCAATTGGTACAGGTACAAAACTGACTGATTGGGGATGGTCTCATACACTTGCTGATGGTGTGACTGCTGGAGCTGCTTCATTTGGTGACTTCAATGGTGGTGGTACTCGTTTGGTTACTGTTGCTAATGCAGCACATACATACAAAGGAAAACCTCTTGCAGGTCATCGTACTGCATACCTAAGAACTTGGGGAAATCCTGCTACTAACGCATTCAACCTTGCAGTTGAATTGGAAGCGGATAAACAATATGCTTTCCGTGGTCTTGCTGGATGGCACAATAACGAAACTAATCCTATCTTTACTATTGCTGTAAATACTGCAAAAGCCAACACTGGCGATACTTTGGCTATTCAAGCTGTGGAATGTACAGTGAAACAACAAGCACGTGATTATGGATTTACTTTCGTTCCAACTACTACTGGTGTTCATTTTTTGACTGTAACAAGTTCTGCAATCAATGATGCTATGTGTGGGGTGAGCTTCTTGGCTATCTATCCTGTTAGTCAATCAGGTACTACTTCTACTTCTGCTATAGAATCAACTGATGTTCAAGTTTTCCCAACTGTTGCTCGTGGTAATTTAACTGTGAAATTGAATGGAAATGCAGCTAACGTACAAGTGTATAGTGTAAGTGGTAAAATGGTGTTCAATAAACAAACTACTTCTGATATCAACCTTAACCTTGCTGCTGAGGGAATGTATATCGTGAAAGTGAGTGGTGAAAATGTAAATAAAACAGTGAAGGTGTTAAACCTTAAATAATCTGAATATAAACTTTGTTGATTTAACCGCCGCAGTTTTCTGCGGCGGTTTTTTATTGCGTTTCTTTTTTTGTACTTTTATGTTCCAATGGTAAATAAAATAACACATGAAATTTAAATTAATCTCCTTTTCTGTTGTATTGTTTTTTTCTGTCGCTATTAAAGCAAAAAACGTTTACTTGTTTTCTTATTTTATAGCAAATGGGCAGGATGGCTTGCATCTAGCCTATAGTTATGATGGCTTGAAATGGTTGGCACTGAAGGAAAATCAGTCATTCCTGAAGCCTGAGATTGGAAAGGATAAATTGATGAGAGATCCAAGCATTATCAAGGGTGAGGATGGTTTTTTTCATATGGTTTGGACTACGGGTTGGTGGGATAAAATCATTGGTTATGCTTCTTCCAAAGATCTTGTCAACTGGTCTGATCAGGATTCTATACCTGCAATGGTGCATGAGCCCACAGCAAAAAATGCATGGGCGCCAGAATTGTTTTTTGATCAAAAGTCCAAAACATATTATATTTTCTGGGCTTCTACTATCCCCGGTAGATTTAGTGAAGTGGCTGAGTCTGATAGAGAAAAAGGCTTGAATCACCGTATGTTTGCTGTCACCACCAATGACTTCAAAAAGTTCTCGGATACTTTCTTGTTCTTTAATCCTGATTTTAGCGTGATTGATGCTTCAATTCTAAAAGTGGGCAAGGAAAATTGGATGTTTGTGAAAAATGAAAATCCGAATCCTCCTCAGAAAAATATCAGACTTACTAAAGTGAAAAATATTAAAAATGGTTTTCCCATAAAAGTGTCTGAACCTATCACAGGTAAGTATTGGGCTGAAGGACCTGCACCCTTACAAGTGGGTGATTATATTTACGTTTATTTCGATAAATATAGGGATCATAAATACGGTGCTGTTCGATCTAAGAATGGGCTTGATTGGGAAGATGTTTCTGATCAGATTGAGTTTCCTAAGGGTACTCGACATGGAACTGCTTTTACTGTGGATGAAACAGTTTTAATTGATATCCAAAATAAATTGAAACTATAATTTCTAGGGATGTGCTAAACAGTCAATTGACTAATCAATCAATTAGCCAAACTGCAAAGCTAACAACCTGCAAATCGAACAAAACAATTCCTTGCTAGTTATTTCAAAGTTTAGAATGATTTAGTAAGTTGCGATAGCTTGTTTATAAACTCTTACATAATCAATTTCATACCGATTGGGGAATTTTGTATTGCTCAAACTCCCTCCATTTTGTCCTCCTAACGCCAAATTCAACAATATGTAGTGAGCTTGGTGAAAGGGCTGGAAACCGTCTGGGTTAAGAGTTTTGCTAAGTGATACTTCGTTGAGTAATTCGTCGTCCAAATACAACTGAATTTTGTTTTGATCCCAATCCATTCTCCATACGTGAAATTTTGATGGCCACAAGGAGTCTTTTTCAAGGAAATAACTGAGTGCCTTTGTTGTCGAATGCCATTTGGCTATATATTGCTTTTCGGTGCCACTGGCAACATTCGCCAGGATATGATGCACCCCTGAAATAGGGTATGATTCCATTAAATCAATCTCGCCATTGGAAGGCCATTGTTTGTCAATTCCCAATGTCCAAATAGCAGGCCATAGCCCTATGGACGTGTCTATTCTTGCTCTAACTTCAAGTCTTCCAAATTGAAATTCGAATTTTCCTCTCGAATGAATGCTCGATGAACTGTATTTTATGTTTTTTCGTGCACTAGTCCAATGTTTAGAACCTTCCTTGTAATTGGGATTGTCTTTGTATTCTTTTCTAGCTTCAATAATCAAAATGCCATCTTCGATAAAAGCATTTTCCTCTTGGTACCATTGGTCCTCTTGGTTCCGTACAAAACCCTTTTCATAGTTCCAGTTTGCTGTGTCTGGTTTAATGCCCTGATTGAATTCATCTGACCATACTAGTTTGTATGCTGGAGTTTTAGCAAATAAACCTGTTTGATAAAATATTATACAAACTAGTGCGAACAATTTAAGTGGTTTCATAATGGATGATTTATTGCTGGATTATAAGGCGAATTTATACGTTTTATTGTTAATGCTTAAAATGTAGATTCCTGATTGCAGTTGATTGTCAATTTCCTCAAAAATGTTTTCAGATGTTAAATTTCTCTGATTGAACAATACTTTCCCTGTTAGATCAGTAATAAAATACCCTTCTTTATTTTCGCTAAATAAGCGAAGAAAATCCTTCAAATCTTTCTTACGAATTTCTGGTACTGATGTGTTTAGTTCATCATAATTAATTCGAGCTTCTGTGATACTGTTCCATTTACTTTGATTGTTTCCAAAACCTGTAATTCGGATTTTACTGGCTTCAATGCCTCCAGTGTCGTAAGTCTCCAATTGGTTGGTCGTGCCACTGTTTGAACCATTAAATACTTCTATCGAGTCGTTCCCGTTTATCAATGTTATTTTAAAATAGGCAAATCTGGAGGCGCCGTTGTAGAATGCTAATTCAATTGAATTGATTTTTTTAGTATCACCCAAATCGTACAATATCCATTGTCCACTGCCTTCGCACGACCATCTTGTATTTAAATCAAAATCTATTGTTTTGTCGGGTGTGTTGCTTGTGTTAGCTTCATATCCACTGGCACTGATGTTTATAATTCCTGAATAAACAAAGCTAACACTTTCTCCAGTTTCAATGGTTTGATTATTTGAGTTTTTAATATTTTGTACACTAATAGTGTATGAGTCAAACTGAAGATTAGATACTTTGATTATGACTGTAGAGTCGTTGATGCCTATGCCAATACTTTCTATAGAGATATTGTTGTTGATCGTATAATTATCGATGGTGGTTGCGCTTGTTTGTTCAACTTTATCATTAAAATTCAAATGTATGGTGTTTTTGTCTACAGCAACGGCATTAATTAAATTAAAATTTACGGGTATTGGCATCTCTCCAATAGCCATTTTGGCAATTTCACTTCCTGCCAATAAATAAGCACCCACTCCAAAGTCTGCATTCGAATTTTCGTTTACAGGTTGTGAGGAAGCTGGATTGGAACCTACCCCTTGTATATAACCAACAAAGCCAGTCTCTTTGACAGCAATTGTGTTGAGTGCATCCCATGCTTTTAATACTACCGGAACATAAGTAGCACTGTCCAAAATCCCATTGTTTATACCCCAAGCTAAACTATAGGTGAAAAAAGATGTACCGCTGGTTTCAGGTCCACCAAAATCATTGGGGTCGTCTAGACTGCAATTCCAGAAACCATCCTCTCTTTGTCTGAGTTTTAAAGCATCAGCCATGTTTGTGAACGTTTGGATGTATTCCGCTCTATGAGCATTGGTTTTCGGTAAATATTGTAAAGTGCGGACATGGGCTGCAATTACCCAACCATTGCCTCTGCTCCAGTAGGAAAATTCTCCATTGGGTGTCAAATAAGGAGGATCAAAGGATTGGTCTCTGTACCATAAGTTTTCATTTGTATTCAAAAGTCCTCTTTCTGTTTTAGTGTTGGTGTACAAAGAGTGCATCTTGGTGAAATAGGTAGTATCGTTGTAATATGCGCCTAGTCTTGTAAAAACAGGCATTCCCATATACAAGGCATCTATCCACCACCAATCATCCGCTTTCTCTGAATTAACCATGTTGCGAATGCTAGTAGCAATAGCTGTTATCTGACTAGAGTCTTTTTCTTGATTGATTTGAAACAAATCAAAATAAATCTGACCACAAGTTTGATTGTCCGCATTGCGTGTAAAAGCACCACCATTTAAGCTCCAGTTGTTGTTCTGAGCCCACTTCTGCATATAATTGAGGTATCTTTCCGAAGGGTATATTTTGTAGAAATCCATACAGCCAGTGAAATAAGCAGCTCTGGCCCATTGATTGTTCCCAGGTGTTGGGTTGGAACTTATCCAATAATCATTTACCTTTTTCATTTGTTGAATAATCTCACTTTTATTTGGCAAACTTGCAGCAAAAAAGGAAGTGCTGATCACAAATAAAACGATTGTAGCTCTGATTTTTTTCATTGTTTATTGAATTTATACAAAAGTAAATCAATCCGTTATATTGCTGGAGTAATTTAAGTTCAATTTGGGGTAGTTTGTAAATAAAAATGGCCGCATAATTGGTTTATGCAGCCATTTAAATAAAAATAATGCTTTTAATATTCTAAATTTAATTCATCTACTAAATGTTCAGCCCCATACACATTGTCCATAAGATATAGTATATATCTTACATCCACATTGATAGTTCGTTGTAATTTTGGTTCAAAAACTATGTCACCACTCATAGCCTCCCAGTTGCCATCAAAAGCCAATCCCAAAAGTTCTCCTTTGGAGTTGAAAATAGGACTGCCGGAATTTCCGCCTGTGATGTCGTTGTTGCTCAAAAATGCCACATGGATTTTTCCAGATTTATCGTCAGCATAGTCGGAATAATTTCCGGTAAGTAGTTTTTCTTTTAGTGCTTTTGGAACATCAAACTCCATATCTCCAGGGATTTCTTTTTCCAGAATGCCTTCAGTTGTAGTATAGAAATTAAAATCCACGCCATCTTTGGGAGAATATCCACCCACTTTGCCATAGGTCATACGCATGGTGAAATTTGCATCAGGATATGATTTCTGACCTTTCTCTTTTCCAATTTCCATTAAACCAGCTACATACAAATGTTCGGCTTGGCTGATTTTATCCAGATGTTCCTCGTATCCTACTGAGCGAATCAGACTCAACTGATCGTCACAGCTTTTATAGAACACATAGGCTGGGTCTTTTTCAATGTTTAGTTTGCCCTTTTTAATTGCTGATTCCAATGATTTCTTGTTGCTGAAGATAGATTTTTCATACAATTTATCCACATACTTTGTGATGTTACCTTTGAATTTTTTATCAATTATTTGATAAATGCTGGGAAGATATTTCTCATCCATGCTGCTTTTGTAAAACTCAAGCAAGGCAATCATGGTTGCTTTGTCCACTGTTTCGTTATAGTCCTTGTATGTTTTACTTACTTCTTTCAAAAGACTATCTTTAGCTAACGTGTCACTTTTCAATTTGTGGAAATCATTTGCAAAGCCAGTAATCTCAGCGCCATTGAAGAAGGATTCACGAAGAAACTGGACAGCTTTTGCTGTTTCACGGATCTGACTATAATGACTGGAAAGGTTGTCTAGCACAGTGCTGTATTTCTTAGATCTATTTTCATTGGAACCTGCCCATTTGCCAAAATCAGACTCCTCTTGTTTTTTCTTTCCTAATACGTCCAATTCCATTATTGCGGCATTCATTCCAATGCTGTTTTTCCAGTAGTTTGAGCTACGTGCGTATTTGCTGGCATAAGCAATGTTGATGGCAGGGTCGTTTTTCATAAACGATTTCCAAACCTTCTGTTTCACATCCCTCACTTCGATGCGAGCAGTATTAGCAGTGTACATGCGGTGTTCGATTCCCCAAGAACTCAAATACCTGTCAGTACTGCCAGGATTACCCATGATCATTGTGAAATCTCCAGGATTGTAGCCCTTCAAAGAGACTGATGCTGAACGTTTAGCCTTTAATGGGATATTTTCTACTGAATATTCTGCGGGTTTGCCATCAGGAGCGGTATAGATTCTAAAAACAGAAAAATCACCCGTATGTCGAGGCCACATCCAATTGTCTGTGTCTCCACCAAATTTTCCAATTGCATGTGGAGGTGCAAAGGCAAAACGAATGTCTTTATATTCAATGTAGCGTAGAACAAAGAATTGGTTGTCGTCGTAATAAGATTTGACTTGAGTTACATACTGTTTGGTAGAATCGAATTCGTTTTTAATTACTTTAATCAAAGAATCCTGAATGTCTTTTCTTTGTTTGTATGTCATATCGTCATTCAAATGCGCTTTGAATCGATCTGTGACATCAGTTAAATCGTAAAGCAATTTTATGCTTAATCCTTCACAGGGAAGTTCATCCGCCTTGGTTTTGGCAGTATATCCATCCATCAGATAATTGTGTTCAACCGAACTAAGCTTTTGAATAGCGCCATATCCACAATGGTGATTGGTGAATAGTAAGCCTTGTTCCGAGACAATTACACCTGTACATCCACCACCAAAAATCATCACTGCATCCTTAAGAGATGTCGTATCGGTAGAGTAAATTTCATCTGCAGACATCTCACATCCGCAGTCTTTCAGTTCTTGGGTGAGTTCTGTTTTGAGTGAAGGCAACATCCACATGCCTTCGTCGGCTTTCAATGATTGAAAGCTTATTATCCCTATCAATAACAATAGGTTGAAGATTTTCAATGATTTCATAACGTTATTTTTATAAGGCATCAAATTTACATAAAAATTCAGAAAAAGCAATATACCTTAAGCTTCAAGCTCCATGCTTCATGCCCCATGTATGTATTTTGTATTAGCATGCTGCCTGCTGCCTGAAGCCTGCTGCATACTTAAAGCAAAAAAAAACGCCCCGAAATTCGGAGCGTTTTGTGCAAGTGGTACCACCAGGAATCGAACCGGGGACACAAGGATTTTCAGTCCTTTGCTCTACCAACTGAGCTATGGTACCGTGCTTGATTGCGGGTGCAAAGATAGGGTAAAAATTCATATTTCCAAAACTATTGATCAAAAAAATCAAAAAAATAATTCATCTCTTTTTTTTATCTTTGCATTAGGATTGTGAATTATATCCTATTCGGATTATTATTTGTTTAATTATCAGCGATATGCTTACTGCACAACAATTAAATTCAATTTCTCAGAACACCTTGATGGAAACTTTACAGATAAATTATTTGGAAGTTCAACAAGGGAAAATAATTGCGTCTATGCCTGTTCAGACAAGCGTACATCAGCCGATGGGATATCTTCATGGTGGTGCTTCTGCTGCTTTAGCCGAGTCTGTTGCTAGTGCTGGTTCTTTTGTTATGTTCGAACCTGGTACAGTTAAGGTGCTTGGTACGGAAATTAATTGCTCCCATATTTCTTCGGTTAAAGATGGGCAAGTTTTTGCTGAGGCTGTAATAATTCACGAAGGTTCTTCTACACATGTTTGGGAAATTAAAATTCGCGACGAAAAAGACCGTTTGATTTCAGTTTGCCGTATGACTAATCGAATTATCCCCCTGAAGTGAATGTCTGAAAATAGTATATCCATTGTAGAATATCTCTACAATCTAAATATTCCTTTTGCCCTGTATCGTTTTCCGGATACTGATATAGTTTATCTGATGATACAATACAAAAGCGCACCTACTGCTTTCAATTCTTTGAAGGAGGTGGAAGGCTACAGTGGTTTTGTAGTTTCAAGATTTCCAGATAAAGTTGATCAAGGCGGTGGCTATTTGTTGATTCCTGATGTGTGCATTGAATTGTCTGATAATCTAACTTTGTCCGATTTGAATTTGCCTTCAGGGCTAGTCTGCGAAAATCTGATGAATTGTGAGTTGGACTTGCAAACAACCAAAAAGGAGGAATATACAAGCAATGTTTCACAGGCTGTGCAAGCCATTCATAATGGCGAATTTCACAAGGTTATTGTATCAAGGGTGTTGGTCGAGAGCATTAAACCAGAATTTAATGTAGGAAGAGTCTATAAATCGATGTGTGAAACCTATCCTCATGCCATGGTGTATCTATTTAAAATGCCACAGACCAATGCTTGGATGGGTGCTACTCCCGAACCTTGCTTGATAAAAAAAGAAGGTTGGTTTAAAACCGTTTCACTGGCAGGTACCCGGGTTCTTAATCAAAAAAAATTGCACGATATTCAATGGGGAGAAAAGGAGATTGCAGAACAAGCAATTGTTTCTCGTTTTATAGTTAAATTAATCGATAACTTGGGAGTGGATACCTACAAAATAAAAGGTCCTCAAAATTTTGTGGCTGGTAACCTAGTGCACTTGTTTACTTCCTTCGAGTTTAAAGTGGAAGATGTGAAAGTGGATTGGACTGATTTTTTGGAATCTCTTCACCCGACTCCTTCTGTTTGTGGTTTGCCTCGAGCAGAATCCCTCGATTATATCCTTTCCAAGGAAAATCACAAAAGAACATATTATTCTGGATTAATTGGTCCGTTGAATATCAATAATTCTACCGATTTATTTGTAAATTTGCGTTGTATGCAAATTGGAGTACATTCACTTGCTTTATATAGTGGTGCTGGAATTACAGATTCCTCAGATCCTCAAAAAGAATGGGAAGAGACTACAAACAAATTGCAAACAGTAAAAAAAGTATTGGATGCATAGACAGGATATTCGGAATTTAGCTTCTTTGTGTGTGGATTATGGTGTTAAACATGCTGTAATCGCTCCTGGCTCAAGAAATGCCCCGCTTACTATTGCTTTTACTTCTCAAAAGGAAATTGAATGTTTGTCAGTAACTGATGAACGTTCGGCTGGTTTTCTTGCCTTGGGAATTTCACAGTTGAAGGGTGAGGCTGTTGCGTTGATTTGCACTTCTGGATCAGCTGTGCTTAATTTTGCCCCTGCAATCGTGGAAGCCTTTTATCAGAATTTACCTTTGATAGTTATTACAGCCGATAGACCAACGGAATGGATAGATCAGTCAGACGGTCAAACCATCAGACAACAGGATATATATCATTCATATATTAAAAAATCTTTTCAGTTACCTACCGATCAGGATAGAACAGATACTGTTTATTCCGATCGACAGATTGCTCAAGCACTCGATACAGCTATTTCATTCCCTCAAGGTCCAGTGCATCTGAATGTTCCCTTGAAAGAACCTTTGTATACTGAAATTCCAACTGATAAATCGTATTCCAAATTCATTAAAACTTCAATTGTTAAAACTGAATTGGGTTCATTCGATGATTATTTAAAAGTTTGGAATGATAGTTCAAAAAAGCTAATAGTGATTGGTAGTTCACGTGTGGATAGTGACCTGAATGAAATATTGACCAAATTAGCTCAAAGGGAAGATATTGTTGTTTTCGCAGATAATTTATCTAATTGCGTAGATGAAGCTTTTGTGGATAGCCCAGACCTGTTTATCGCAAGTCTTGATGAAGTAAAATTGCAATCTATTTGTCCTGATTTATTAATTACTGTTGGTCAATCAGTAATATCCAAAAAACTAAAAGAGTTTTTAAGAAATATTAAGGTAAATGCCCATTGGCAATTGAATGCGGGTCTGCCTTATGCTGATACTTACCTTCATTTGTCGGATATCATCAATATGAACCCTGCTGAATTTTTTAATGTACTGTTCAATAATAGCAAGGATGCGGGCTTAAGTAAAATAGCTAAAATGAAAATCGATGCAAGAAGTAAGTTTGAAAAATATGTGGATTCCATTCCTTTTTCAGACTTGACTGCTGTGAATTCCATTTTCAAACATTTGCCCGCAGATTATATCGTTCAGATTTCAAATTCAACTCCAATTCGATTGTCTCAACTTCTTGCAAGTCGCAAGGATTTACAATACTTTTGTAATAGGGGAACATCGGGTATTGAAGGAAGCGTCTCAACAGCAGTAGGATCTGTTCATCGTTCGAAACAAGAAACATTGTTTATAAGTGGTGATTTGTCTTTTTTATACGATTCAAATGGTTTGTGGCATTCTTATTTGAATGCAAAACTAAAAATTGTTGTATTAAACAATAGTGGTGCAAATATATTCAGGATCATTGGAGATGAAGAGAAAATGGTTCATTGCAAAGAATTCTTTACTGTACCACATAAAGTGAAAATCGATTTGTTGTGTGCTGCTTATGGGGTTAAACACCATCGGGCGACAAATCAACAAGAATTAAACGAGGGATTGAGTTTGCTGTTCAAGGAGTCAAAACAAACCATGGTGTTGGAAGTGATTACAAATTCAACAATAAATACTTCTACATTTAGAGATTTATTTAAAAGTATAAAACATTAAGATATGAGAGAGTGGAAAGAAATTAAAAAGTTCGAGGAGATTAAGTTTGAATATTTTGAGGGTATTGGTAAAATTACCATAAATCGTCCAAGATATCGAAATGCATTTACTCCTGACACCATCAAGGAAATTATAGAAGCAATGGTTTTCTGTCGTGAGAGTCAGGATATTATGACTGTTATCCTAACCGGAGAAGGTGATAAAGCTTTTTGTGCAGGTGGAGATCAGAATGTAAAGAATATTGCTGGTTATATTGGTAAAGATGGTGTTCCTCGTTTGAACGTACTTGATCTTCAAAAAATGATCCGTAGTATTCCTAAACCAGTAGTTGCAATGGTGAATGGCTATGCTATTGGTGGTGGACATGTGCTTCATGTAGTATGTGATTTATCTATCGCTTCTGAAAATGCCATTTTCGGTCAGACAGGTCCTCGTGTTGGAAGTTTTGATGCTGGTTTTGGATCTTCATATCTTGCTCGTATTGTCGGTCAAAAGAAAGCCAGAGAAATCTGGTTCTTGTGCAAACAGTATTCTGCAGCCGAGGCTTTGGAGATGGGATTGGTAAACACAGTTGTTCCCTTTGATAAACTTGAAGATGAAACAGTTGCATGGTGTCAACAAATGATGAACCATAGTCCATTGGCTCTTCGTATGATCAAAGCTGGTTTGAATGCTGAATTGGATGGTCAGGCTGGTATTCAGGAATTGGCAGGTAATGCAACCATGCTGTACTATATGACAGAGGAGGCTCATGAAGGTAAACGTGCCTTCCTTGAGAAAAGAAAACCTGATTTCAAGAAATATCCAAAAATGCCTTGATATGAAATTGAAGTTCTGGTTGAAGGCAATGCGTCTTCGAACTTTACCCCTGGCTTTGTCTGGAACACTAGTGGGATCTGCTTTGGCTGCCCATACAGGGACTTTTAGTTGGACAGTTGCTGTTTTAGCTGCCCTTACTGCATTGTCACTTCAAGTTTTGTCGAATTTAGCAAATGACTTGGGTGATTTTCTGAACGGCAAAGATACTGCCGACCGAATAGGTCCGGATCGGGCTATGCAAAATGGTTGGATCTCTGTCAGAGAAATGAAGCTTGGATTGGCTTTTTGGATATCACTAAGTATCAGTTTTGGAGCATTGTTGGTGATTTTCAGTGCCAAGAGTTTAGCTTTGAATACTACTTTTTTATTTGTAGTTCTCGGTTTTGCTGCTGTAATAGCCGCATTAAAATATACCTTGGGCAAGAATCCTTATGGATATAAAGCCTTGGGTGATCTTTTTGTATTTGTTTTCTTTGGATTGGTAAGTGTGATGGGAACCAGCTACTTGCATACCCATCAATTTGATGCTTGGCAATTCCTGCCTGCAATTGCTTTTGGTTTCTTAAGCTCTGGTGTGTTGAATGTAAATAACCTGAGAGATTATCAATCTGATAAGGCTAATAAAAAGAATACTCTTGTGGTAGTTCTTGGTCTGAAAAAGGCTAGAATTTACCATGCATTTCTGGTTTTAACTGCCTTCTACTTGTTGGTGATGTATATGGTAGTTTGTTTTGAAGCGTGGACTCAATTCGTTTTAATATTGATATTCCCTGTTTTCTTTCAACATGTGAAACGAATTTTACAGTTTAAAGAACACGAGGAACTTATTCCTGAATTGAAGTTCTTGTCTATCAGTACTTTTGTATTGGCTATTCTATTTACTGCCGGACTGTTACTTTAAAGATGAAAGCTTTTTGGAAATCCTATATTCTTGATTTTAAATTTCCGGCGGGTACTTCCCGAGGTGTTTTGTTACATAAACCCTCTGCCTTTCTGATTTTGGACCATGAGGGAGTCTGGGGAATAGGAGAGTGTTCTACTATTCCTGGATTGAGTGTAGACGATGAAGAGAATTACGATTCCATTCTCGATCAACTTTGTGCTTCATTTACTCAGGTTCAATTACCGATTTCTGAATTGAATATAGCGTATTTTCTAAAATTATTACCAAATCTTTCAGAATTCCCTTCTATTGTGTTTGGAGTGGAAACAGCCTTGCTAGATTTGAAAAATGGAGGGCGTAGAATCCTTTTTCCTAACGATTTTTCAGAAGGTTTACGTTCCATTCCGATCAATGGTTTGGTCTGGATGGGTGATGTTTCATTCATGAACAAACAAATTCAAGAAAAAATTTCACAAGGTTATAGATGTATTAAATTAAAAGTAGGGGCCTTGGATTTTCAATCAGAATTGGAAATACTGGAAAATATTCGATCTTCTTACGATGCGTATGAATTGGAAATTCGTCTTGATGCCAATGGTGCGTTTGCAGTGGATGAAGCATATGGAAAATTAGTGCAATTGTCTAAGTACAAGATTCATTCAATAGAACAACCTATAAAAGCAGGTAATTGGAAGGCTATGGCTGATTTATGCAAAGTTACACCAATCCCTGTTGTGTTGGATGAAGAACTAATAGGCCTGGATATTTCAAAAGCAAAAAAGATGTTGTTATTGATTCAACCTGACTTTATTATCTTAAAACCGAGTCTGATAGGTGGCATTAAGATGTCTGAACAATGGATAGAAATAGCTGAAGAATTGAATATTAAATGGTGGATTACTTCTGCTTTAGAGTCCAATATCGGATTAAATTCCATTGCACAGTGGACATCCACTTTGAATAACCCTATGCCTCAGGGTTTGGGTACCGGACAATTGTATCACAACAATATACCTTCGCCCCTTGTTATTGAAAATGCCTCACTTTCATACAAGCCGAATAAGGAGGACTGGGATTTGAATTTGTTGATTGACAGTTGAATATTTTCAATTTATCCTGTTTCAGTCAGGTTCAAATGAGGATGTATTTAAAGTATTAAAAATTAGATTTTAAACAAAAGATGAAACAACATCATTTCTATACAGTTTTTACTGAAAACCTTAGTTTGTTGTTGCTCGAAAAGGCTACACAAGAAGAACTATTGGGTGGCCAGTATTTGATCACTGATGATTTGGAATCAAAATGGAAGCAAATTGCTCCTGAATATATGGCCGATGCAGTTTCTGAAGTTGAAAAATTTCCCACAGTAGCAGTTGCATGGGCCGCTTATCTAGGTATGGGTGTGGCTGTTTATTGGGATACAAATTGGGACTTGCACGGACCGTCCGACATGACCTATGTCAGCTTGCGTGAACCCAGAGGGTTTGATGCCATGGATGAGTATATTATGGATAAATTAATGAATATGCAGGTTGGTAGCCCGCAGTTTGATAAGATAGAGTCATTTTTGCGTAAATCAGCTTCCACAGCTATTGCTTTTATTCAAAAAGAGGAAATTCCTCCAGCAAGTGTCGAAGCTTATCAAATCTTCGCTGATGCTGTTCAAGTTTTCTTTAATTTAGGAGCATCAATAGCTTTACATCATTTGGGGTATAAATTTCATAAAACCTAAGTGAGTCAATACTGCATAGCTAAGTTTGGAAATGAATTGCATAAGTCGTAAATGAGTTTAATTGTAGAAAATAAAAAGTTTGCTTTCGAATCTTTTGGAGAAATTCTTCATTCCTTCGACACCAATACCGATCAATACGCTTGGTTGTTGCCTGTAGTGGAGTTTCTTCAGTTGTGGTATACCAAAGATCAAATTGAATTGAAAACTTCTGGTTCTACAGGTACTCCCAAAACTATTTTCCTATCAAAGCATACAATGATTCGTTCAGCGCAAATGACGAACCAATTCTTTGATCTTCAATCAGACACAAAGGCATTGCTTTGCTTACCCGCAAATTATATTGCTGGTAAAATGATGCTGGTTAGAGCCATCGTTGGTGAATATGATATTATAGCGGTTAAACCCCAGGCAAATCCTTTTCAGGTAGGATTCCAACAAATTATAGATTTTACTGCTATAACTCCATACCAACTATTCAATTCTATACAAAGTTTGAAGAATTTTCCTTTGAAAAAAGCGATAGTGGGAGGGGGGCAGGTTAGTATGAAATTAGAGAAAAGGGCTTCTTCTCTTCCAGTCGAGTTTTATGAGACTTTCGGAATGACTGAAACTGCCTCTCATATTGCTTTACGAAAGTTCAACCAAATGCCTGATCCCCTCTCCACCGATGAACCGAAGAATGTCTTTCCGGAAGAATTGAAC
>CAZZPZ010000005.1:102673-169405 GCA_964655615.1 uncultured Paludibacter sp.
TATGAAGGTTTAAATCACTCTTCCCTTAATAAATCTTCTGAATTTAATGCTTTAAACTGTTTTGTAGCTCTTTCAGGGGTTGAACTGTCTGTCGATGAACGCTCTTGTTTAGTTATCTATGCTCCCCATTTACATCCAGAAGCATTGATAACCAACGATGTAGTAGAATTGAGCGATGACCAACATTCGTTTGTATGGAAAGGAAGATTTGATAGGGTTGTAAATTCAGGTGGTGTAAAACTTTTTCCTGAGCAGATTGAAAAGAAAATCACAGCCTTTTTGAGCTCCGATTTCTTTGTGGATGCTGTGCCAGATAAGGCTTTGGGACAGAAATTGGTCATATATATTGAAAGTGAAGAGTACTCTGCAGATAATCTGTTGAAACTAAAGGTTCAATTCTCAGAACATTTGACAAAATATGAAGTACCAACCGAAATTTACTTTCTTCCTTCCTTTGTAAGATCGGAATCAAATAAAATCCTCCGTGAACAAACGAAAAACTTGTAGCTTCAAGCTTCATGCTTCAAGCTTCATGCCTCAAGCCAAAATTGCAAACGTTTGTTTTGTAAATTGGATAAAGATTTATCGATTTTTATTCACTGTTCAATCGACCAAACTATCTTTGTTTTATAACTCATATTCTATGAAACAAAATATACTTTTGCTTATTGCGTTGCAATTTATACTGAATCAAAATTTGGTATCTCAAACAGACTCCGGTGTTAGCTTATCAAAGTTTCAATATGAGATTCTCACTCAAAATCAACTCAGTTCTGATGTGAATAATGCATTAGCTCCTCAATGGGCTCATTCTGCTATTTGGTATCAGATCTTTGTAGAAAGGTTCAATAATGGTGACCATTCAAATGATCCTTCAGTAGAGTTTATGAAGGATGAGAAGATGGGGATTTTACCTCCTGTCAATTGGAAAGTGACTCCCTGGACTCAATCCTGGTATGCATTGGATGATTGGATGGATACAAGCAAGCTTGATTTTAATTCCTTGTTGCAATACCGCAGATATGGGGGAGATTTGAAAGGTGTTCTTGATAAAATTGATTATTTACAAGAATTGGGCATAAATGCAGTGTATTTCAATCCCTTGAATGATGCTCCTTCGCTGCATAAATACGATGCTCGCAATTATCATCATATCGATGTGAATTTTGGACCGGATCCAATTGGGGATATGGCCTTGATACAGACTGAGGACTTAAATGATCCATCAACTTGGAATTGGACTACTGCAGATAAACTGTTTCTTGAAGTAGTGGATTCCTTGCATTCCAGGGGAATAAAAGTGATTCTTGATTATTCATGGAATCACACAGGTACTCAATTCACTGCCTGGTTGGATGTGCTCAAAAATCAATCTTCATCACCATATAAGGATTGGTTTAATATTACTCGTTTTGATAACCCAAATACACCTGAGAATGAATTTTCCTATGAGGGTTGGATGGGTAATGCCTATATGCCTGAAGTGAAGAAAGTAAATATCACTACGAATAGACAGCCTGGTCACCCTTATGAAGGGAATACTGCCGAGCAGGTGAAAAAATATATATACAATGTGACTAAAAGGTGGTTGGAGCCCGGACAATCAAAAGGTATCGATGGTTTTAGGTTGGATGTTGCAGACCATGTAGGAATGGGATTTTGGAGGGATTGGAGAGCCTATGTGAAGTCAATAAATCCAGATGCTTATTTGGTTGGTGAAATTTGGTGGGAACAGTGGCCTAATCATTTGATGGATCCAGTCCCTTACCTAAAAGGAGATGTCTTCGATGCAGTGATGTTTTATCAGATATATCGACCAGCTCGGTATTTCTTTGCGGATACAGACTACAAAATTAATGCTGAACAATTTGCAGATAGTTTGAACTATCATTACAATCGTATTGATCCAGATAAACTGTATGCAATGATGAATACCTCATCCAGTCATGATGCACCCCGATTATTGACAAGTTTCTATAATACAAACAAATACAAATACCATGCAAATATTCAGGAGAATCCAAACTACAAGACAGGAAAACCTAATGAAGAGACTTTTCAAAGATTGCAGTTGTATTTGACCTTTCAATTTACTTCGATAGGAGCGCCTCATATCTGGAATGGAGAAGAAATGGGTATGTGGGGTGCAGATGATCCGCATTGTCGCAAACCTTTAATGTGGCCTGAACTAACTTTTAACGATGAAAAAAGACAAGCAAATCAGAATTCTATTATGCCTGTGGATGAAGTTAAATTCAATTATTCCCAATTTGCATTGTATAAAAAGTTGATACAATTGAGAAAATCAAGACCAGAACTCCGAATTGGAGATTTTAAAATAGTAAAGGCTGTAGCAGAGACTTTAATCTACGAACGAAGTTTTAAAGGAAACTCTTGTTTGGTTATTTTTAATTTATCTGACAAAGCAATTAAATACGAATTACCTCAATCCTACAAAAATAAAGTTGATCTGGTTTCTGGAATCAAATATAATTCAGAGGCTGAAGTGCAAGCGCTTAGCGCAGCAGTTCTTGGGAACTAGTTCTGCGCTTCATGCCCCAATCCTGTATTTTGTATTGGCCTGAAGCTTGCAGCCTGCAGCTGTATTTTGTATTGGCTTGTGACCTGAAGCTTGAAGCTTGAAGCCTGAAGCCTAAAGCCTGAGGCCTGCTGCCTGAAGCTGTATTTTGTATTTGCCTGAAGCTTGCTGCTTAAAGCTTAAACGTAGCCACTTCGCCTGGAGTGAAGGAATAAGTGAAATTCTGATCTCCTATATTTATTTTAATGGCCTTAGTCTCAGTACCTCTGTAAACAGCAAGCAGCACTATAGATTTGTCTGGATTTTTAAAAGCGACACATTGAATTTGTTCGCTTGTTTCTGAATAAATTCTTTGTGCATCAGGCTGAACAAATTTGCCATAATGAGCCAAGGCATAATACTCTCCTCTGTGAGTGATATTACCTTGGTAATCCATATCAATAACTCCATAGCAATCCTGACATCCGAAATTTTTGGGCCCTGCATTGTTGTCCAATACTAAATTCCAAATCAATACATTTTTACTGTAACAGTTCATGGCACCTGCAATTAGGTTACCTGCATACCATCTGATGTTTTCGTTGAAATCGGGTGCCCAACCACCACCAGATTGTTCAGTGAAATACAAATCCTTGTCTGGATGTGCTTCTTTTACTGTACATAAAGCTGATATGTCTCCGGCATACAAATGGAATCCTGATCCTGCAACATATTTTCTGGCAATACTATCATTCAAGATGGAGATTGGATATTCAGGATGGTCGCAATTATGGTCGTAGAGAATAATCTTTGTTTGGATCGATGCCTGTTCAAATTTAGGTCCCAAATGATCGCGTATAAATACTTTTTGTTCTTCAGCTGACATGTCCATGCATGAATAAGCAGCATTTCCAAAAAGAGGTTCATTTTGAACCGTTAAAGCCTCAATATCTATCCCTTCTTCTTTATATGCTTCTATGTACTTTATCAGATAATCAGCATATACATCATAACATTCGGGTTTTAATCTACCTCCTACCATACTTCCTGTTGTTTTCATCCAACCTGGTGCACTCCAGGGTGATGCCATGACATGTATTCCTGGATTTATTTTTTTCATTTCCTTTAAAACTGGTATCACATCCACTCTGTCTCTTGACAAATCGAAATTGGATAAACTGTAATCTTCCGTTTGACTATAACTGAATAAATCGGTTGCAAAATCGGATGCTCCTATGCACAAACGTGTATAGTTAATTCCTACTCCTTCTGGTGTTAACAGAAATCTAAGTATGGAGTCTCTAACGGTTGCTTTTTGTTGATTCAATACGTACGCTGAAGCATGAGTAAGTGCTGCTCCAACACCTTCGACCAACTGAAATCCTGAGTCGGGTTTAACTGTTATTTGTGCTTTGGCTTCTGAACTTCCAAACTGTAGTTGCCTTTCAGACAAGAATATACTTTTTTCTGGTTGTGTTGAAATTACATTGATTTGAGCCAAATGTTGATTGCACGAATTGAGTGTAATTACAGTCAGGATAATAAATGCGTTTTTCATCATCGATTGTGTTTTTGTGTTATTGTGGATTCTCTGAATTAAGGATGTGAATAGTCTAAAACGATTTTATTACTCGTCTTTGAAACTTGTTATTTAAAGTATAAAGTGACTACGGATTCGTTGAGTTGATTGTATAAAAACTTGCGTGAGCCACAACGAATATTATAGGATTGTCGTTTACCACTCCGGTTCATTACTACCACTGTTTTGGTGCCGTCTGTATTTTGGAAAGAACTGACATTAATTCCACTAGGCAGATTTGAGGAACTATTGTAAATTCGTTTTGCATCCAAACGCACAAATTTGGCATAATGACCAAGCAGGTAATATTCTTCATTTCGGATATAACTGCCATTGTCTCTGACCGTAATCACCCCTCTGCAAGTATGACAACCTCCTTCAGTAGTGTTTGGGCCATTATCTTCATTTAAAACTAAATTCCACATTATAAAGTTTTTAGAGCCCCTGTTTACAGATCCCATTAGAAAGTTTTTCATATAATAAAACATATTTCCCATACGTGTGTCTGTATTCCATTCCCCTCCAGATTGTTCAGTGAAATAGACGTTCTTGTCAGGATGTGCTGCAGTGATTGCGTCTATAGCAGTAGCATTGCCAACATATCCATGCCAACCCACACCATCCACATATTTACGGGTGTCCTGATCATTCAATATATTCATGGGGTAGTAAGCCATATCAAAATTATGATCCCAAATAATGATTTTGGTGTTAATTCCTTCTGCAACAAACCGAGGACCAAGAAAGTCTCGAATAATAATGTTTTGTTCGGTCCATAACATTTTCATCGTAGGATATCCACTAGTAGCATATTCAGGTTCATTTTGTATGGTGATTGCATCAATGTGAATTCCTTCAGCTTCAAATGCTTGTACATACTTAACGAAATATTCGGCAAAATCAGCATATACCGATGGTCCTTTCAAACTGCCACCATACATTGAATTGTTGTTTTTCATCCAGGCTGGTGCACTCCATGGACTGGCCAAGATTTTAATGCTTGGGTTGATAGCAAGAATTTCCTTCAATACAGGAAGCAGATCCCTTTTGTCAATTTCAGGAATAGCGAAGTCATTCATGTTGCCTGTGTCACAGTAACTGTAAGTGCCTATTGAGAAATCGGAAGATCCTATAGTTAATCGTAAATAATTTATTCCAATACCTTTGTTTGGGTCAAAAAGATCATGTAAAATTGAATCCCTACGATCAGCAGTTAAATTCTTCAATAGAAAAGCAGACGAGCCTGTCAATGCTGCCCCAAAACCATCGATGCTTTGATAACTTTGAGTGCTGTCGATCGTGATTGTAAAATCGCCCAATTCACGACTGAAATCTACCCCATTTTGCTCACGTAGTAGAAATATCTCATTGCCCGAGGTTAGCCAAACATCCACATCACCTTTAACTAGTACTGGTGTTTCTTCTTCTTCTGGTTTTACCACCTCTGGTTTGCAAGAATTAAATAAAATGAATCCTAAAAAAAAGACAAAAGCTAAGGTTGAAAAATTGTTCTTCATGATTCGTTCTTTTGATTAATTGCGAGAGTTGTTTCTATAGTGTTAAAGTTTATCAATCTATAAATATAGAAAAAAACTCCGGTTTGAAGGAATCCAAACCGGAGCATCAACTGTTTATTAATCTAATTTGGTTATCGTGGTGGTTTTATTTATTACGTCAGTGACTAGTCTGTAAACTCCTGGTTGATCCAAGAATGAGTCAGAAGCACCCCAATTGCCGTCTTTCTGAGCTTTCAGTAAAGAGGGTAAGGTGTATTTATTTGCATCTGCTTCATTCAGTGTTTTATCGTCGTTTGATCCCCATCCTCGTTGATAGAAATATTTGGTGCTGAATTGATATCTCCAATAATTATCACCATAGGCATTGTCTGACTCATGATTGATAAAGATAGTAGATTGAAATACTCCCTCGCTGATCTTACGACAATAAATATACTCTTCTGGAGTAGTCCAGTTCCATGATGTAGATTTTGTAAGTGGAGCCACTGGCCAGCCCATACCAACCCCAACCAACCACAAAGCTTGAGGGTAAACAGCTGCTGGTATCTCTACGGTCAGATAATTTCTTTCAGCTAAGTAATATACTTTGTAAATATTTGTTTCACCCAAGAACTTTGCTGTGTTTGCACCCGTAATTTCAAAGAAATCAGGATTCAAAGTGTACTTGTCTGTAAATGTAATTCCATCAAATGTAATCTCCACATCTTTACCCAAATACATGTTGTTTGTTTTGAAGTTTCTTGCTGTCCCAACGCCTAAATTATTTACAGAGATCAATGGTTCGCTTGCAAAATCAGCAATATTGATTGCTGTTGCAGGTACTAAAGGTTCTCCTTCTGCTTTTGCGGTAAGGTTGTACAAATCAATAATCACTTTCTTAATTTTAAACAAAGTTGGGTCAGTTACAGTAATCCACTCATCTTCAATGCCGTCGATGAAATTAATATGTCCATCCACTGTACCCAATACAAAACCAGTCCAATCCACTTTCTTGGTTGTTGAAGTGACTTTGGTAGCCAAACGGAACGATACAGTATTTCCCCATTCTCCATAAGCTTCGTATAAGTATGGCACTGTAGAGTCCATGCGTACGGTCATTTCTTGAGTGGTTGTGCGACTGCTTGTTACAAACCAGATTTTAGGAAATAAAATTCGATGTGCTTTGGTGTTGAAAATGATTGTATCTGTTTCAAAGCCTTCCACATTGATTGATTTTAGATGCACTTCAACCTCTGCCATGTGGGGCATACGTGGTTGAAAAGGGATGTGGTATTTGTTTGTGTATGTTGAATTGTTGCCTTTGGTACGAATCACTTCAGAGGCAATTATTTCATCATTCACCACGACTTTAATTTGCATTGTAGATAATGGTGTTTTTGAATCGGATAATTCTACATCCAGAGTGATAGAATCTCCATAGGTAATTGAATCCTCCAAAACCACACATTTGTCAAAAGTTGGATACGACTCAGCGTATTTCACTCTCAATTCTTCATCTTTACAAGAACCCATTAGTATCAATACAGTACTCAGGGTTAAAAATATTATCTTGTTTTTCATTTGTAACTTTTTTAATTTAATCAGTAATAATTTTTATCTGATTTACGATATTAATAACCTTCGTTCTGTATCAATAATTCGTTTTGATCCAATTCTGTCTGTGGTATAGGCCATACCAGTCTTGTAGTAGTCAACCGAGCACCATAGTCTTTCTGATGATCTGTTGCAGATTGCATAACAGGAATCGCACGACCAGTACGTACCAAGTCAAACCATCTGTAACCCTCAAAAGCCAACTCAAGTCTTCTTTCTGTCTCGATTGCAATTCGCAAGTCTTCTTTGGTTGAAGAACTAGTATTTGCCAAACCTGCACGGGTACGGATTCTGTTCAATTGAGTCTGTGCAGCGGATACATTTCCAAGTTCATTTTCTGCTTCAGCCAACAAAAGGATGCTGGATGCTATTCTCCACAACATTAAATTGCCTTTTTCATTTACTCTTTCTTTATAACAGAAGGGATAGTTTGCAGCTGTCCAGAATTGATCCGACCATACTCCGGTGATATCTTCGTACTTGATAGATGATTGATAGCGTTTTGTATCACCTGCTGCTGCAAATGCATCCACTAAGTCATGACTTGGTGTGTTGAATTTTTTCCAGTCAGTTCCGTAAAACATTTGGAAACTCCAGTTCCCTATGGTTTGCCATGAAGAGCACTCCACTTCGAAAAGAGTTTCTACACTGTGTTCATAAGCATTGCCTGATCCATCGGGAGCAGCTTTCCATAAGTCATCGAAATTGGCCATCAAACTATAATTTGGATTGCTGCTGACGGCAGATGCATGTTCCTTTACTTTAGCCCAATTTACATTTTCAGGAGCGTTGTAAGTTGCATATACTTCTGCTAAAACGGCATGTGCCAAAGCTTTGGTAATCACAAATTTATTTGCTGAGAAATCCATGCAATTGGCAATGGAAAATTCCAAATCTTCAATGATTTGTAAATACACACTGTCCTTGGATTTTCTTTCAGGATAAAGCAGGGGATAAACCTCTTCCAGATTTGCATTCGAAATTGCAGGTACTTCCTTTAAAATTAAGGGTACATCTCCATAAATGCGAACCAAATTGAAGTAAGCCGTTGCTCTGATGAAAGCAGCTTCACCAACAATTTCTTTTTTACGATTGGCAGTCAATGTTGGGTCTGTGTTTTGTGGAACCCATTCCAAAATTGTGTTTGATTTAGCTACTTGTTCAAACATATAGCGCCAATCTCTACTTACATTCCCATTGGTTGCATCAATGGATAATTGATCAATTTGAGTTGTTTGGGCTTTAGGCTCTCCTGCATAGCAGTTGTCCGACTGTCCATCGTTGATCAAAAATCTATCCAACTGATAATATTCATTTTGGAAACTATAATAGGCACTCGTTAATAATGCTTCTGCTTGTTCTCTGGTGTTGTATTTTACAGAGTCAGTGACTGCAGTCGGGTCAACTCCAAGCATTTCGTCTGTTAAATTGGAAAGAGGTTCTCTGTTTAAAAAGTCTTCGCAAGACATTACACTCAGGCTGACAACAGCCAATGTGATATATTTTAATTTTTGTATCATAGCTGTAATATTAGAATGTGATGTTAATACCAAAAATCATTGATTTACTTTGAGGATAGGTTCCATAATCGATACCTAGGGTTGTGCTGCTGTTGCCTCCATAATTTACTTCCGGATCATATCCCATGTATTTTGTTAGCGTCAAAAGGTTGGTTGCAGTTGCATAAACATTCGCCGAATTTATCAACAATGGTTTAAGCCATTTTTTCTCAAGGTTGTAACTTAAGGTTACATTCTTCAAGCGAATGTAAGATCCATCTTCTACGAATCTACTTGAGGTCAATACATTCTGTGTGTCTCCTTCAGAAGAAGCTCTTGGGATGGTTGTTACCATGCCTGGTCTCATCCAACGATCCAAAACGCGGGTTGATTGGTTTTTAGTATCCAACATACCCTCAGTATCTATGCGTGCTGCATTGTATATGTCATTACCCTGACTTCCTTGAATAAAGAAATTCAATGTGAAGTTTTTGTATGATAAATTGTTGGTCATACCGTATGTGAAATCAGGTAAAGCATTACCTATGACTGTACGGTCACCTGTGTCCCGATATCCATTTTCATTCAAATCCGAATAAATGATATTTCCAGTTTCTGGATCAACACCTTCTGAAATATATCCATAGAAAGTACCCAATGAATATCCTGACTTGATGATGATACTGTTTTGTCCGTTTGTTTCTACATAACCTTCGTATACAGGTTTGTCAAATTGGAAATTCAACATCTTGTTGCGGTTGAATGACATATTGAAATCTGTATCCCATTTGAATTTTCCGGTTAAATTGCGGGTGGTCAATTGAAATTCCAAACCTTTGTTTTCCATCTCCCCTGAATTTCTAACAGGATCTGGTACGCCAGTTGTTGAAGGTAAGTCAACAGTACGAATCAAATTAGTTGTATGTTTCAAATATGCATCTACTGCTAAAACAATACGTGAATCAAACATACTTAAGTCAACCCCAATATTGGATTGAGTGGTGGTTTCCCATCCCAAATCAATATTGCCCATATTGGACCAGTTGTAAGCAGGACCATCGCCTGTTAAATCTCGTTTATACACATTATATATATTGTAATATCCATATCCGGAAAGACCTTCCTGATTACCATTGGTACCCCAACCGGCACGTATTTTCAGATCATTTACCGTTTCTTTCAATCCGGCAAAGAAATCCTCAGAACTAACACGCCATCCCCCTGAGACTGATGGGAAAATGCCTGTGTTGTGATCTGGATGCAATTTGGAGGATGCATCTATACGTAGATTGGCAGTTAAAAGATAACGACTGTCCCAATTGTATTGAACTCTTGCAACCCCTGAGGCCATAGCCCATTCATCAGCACTGGTGGTGGCATTAGTGATTTTATTGGCCCAATTCAATGTCATATATTCTTTGTTATTGGTAATGCCTACCAAAAAGTCTTGGGCAGACATATATGAATTTTCATGATGATAAGCTTGTTCGGTAACACCTGCCAATAAATTCAAATTGTGCTTGTTCCAGTTGGTTTCATATGTCAAAATATTTTCATTCAACCAAGTAATGTAGGTATCTTTCGCAGCCTGACCAATACCATTGAACTGACGGCCATATCCTGTTTTTACTGGGTCAACAAAAGAATCCCATTGATGTGAAGTGAAATCGGTTGAGAATGTAGACTTGAATTTCAATCCAGGTAAAATATCCACTGTTAAGCCAATATTTCCCATCAAACGGTAATCTGAATTCATATTGTAAGATGAGGCCTGAGCAACAGGGTTTTCCCATGAAGGTTGGAAAGGATTCACAGCATATTGATCAGGATAGTTTTTATCCCAAATCGACAGGAACGGAGGAGTGTTTAAAACACTCAGAATTATACCTCCACGACCTGAGGATGCATTGTCTGAGGCATCTCTTCTTCCTGTCTTGGAGAAGTTCAAACCTGTAGTCAAATGCAACCAGTCTTTGATGTCAGAATCCAGGTTGGTTCTGAAGGATATACGGTTGTAACTGGCTGGAGAAACGATACCATCTTCTTTTTGATAACCTCCAGAAACAAAATACTTGCTTTTGCCTGCAGATCCGCTCATCGAAAGTTGATAGTTTTGTTGTACTCCCGTACCAAATATTTCATTGTTCCAGTCAGTGTAATTGGTGTTTGTTCTGTCCACAAAACCAACCCCATAGATTTGTTCCATTAAATCATAGTATTGTGTCGTATTCAAAGTAGGAATTGTTTTTCCAATTTGAGAGAACCCATAATATGAATTTAATTGTATTTGGCCATCTGTACTTCCTCTTTTAGTGGTGATTAATACAACCCCATTGGCTGAGCGTGAACCATAAATGGCAGCAGAAGAAGCATCTTTCAGAATTTGCATCGACTCAATATCTGTTGGATTGATATTGGATATATCGGTAGTAGGAACACCATCTACAACATATAAGGGGTCATTCCCTGAATTTAATGAGGTTGCTCCACGAACACGAACCGACATACCAACACCGGGTTTGCCGGATGGTTGTACAACCTGTACGCCGGCTGCTTTACCCTGAATTGCTTGTGCTGCAGAAATGATTGGGCGTTCTGCAATTTCTTTTTCAGAAACAGAAGCAACTGCTGTTGTTAAGTCTTTTTTAAGGACAGTACCATAACCAATCACAACAACCTCATCCAAAGCTTTACTGTCGTCGCTTAAAGTGATATTGAGTCTTCGGGAATCCGTAAGTGTTATTTCTTTGGTAATCATACCAATATAACTTACTACCAGTACATCTCCTTTTTGAGCTTCAATGGTGAATCGACCTTCAAAGTCAGTGATAGTACCTGTCTGACTTCCTTTTACAAGGATGTTTGCCCCAATAATAGGTTCATTGCCGGCATCTTTTACCACGCCATTAAAGCTGGTTTTTTGTGCCCAAAGGTTTGGCACTAAAAGCAACATCGTTAAAATAACGATGAGCAATTTTGCCGATTTGAGTTTCAATTTGTGATTCATATAAAGTATTGAATTAAGTTCTTTTTATTTAGATAAGGTCTATTTGATTGTGATTCTTTTGGTTAAACCACCCACAATGAGTTCAAACTCCCCAGGTTCTGTTACCCATTGGTTTTGTAAATTTACAAATGCTAATTCTTTCGGATGCAATACAAATTGTACTGTTGTTATTTCTCCTGCCTTTAAATTGATTTTTGCAAATTTTCTTAATCTTTTAGAGTCAGGGCTTATGGAGGCAATCATGTCACTTGAGAACAATAAAATGCTTTCTTTTCCTTCTCTTAGACCTGTGTTCTTAAGTTCTAAGTTGATTCTTATTGAATCATTCGCAGTGAATACATCTTTGTTTGTGGTTAAATTAGAGTATTCAAATTGCGTATAACTTAAACCATGTCCAAATTCCCATTGTGGGTTGTAATCAGATTCATAAAGATAAGCTCCAGCTTGTCCAACTTGTGATTCCGAAGGTTTATGGTAGTAGTTTGCCAATGAATTTGGGTAAGATGGATAAGTGTATGGAAGTTTTCCGGATGGATTTATGTCACCAAACAAAATATCAGCCAAAGCATCGCCTCCATAGTTTCCTGGAAGATAGGTCTGAATAACAGCCGGAACTTCGGTAACAATAGAGTTTATACAACGAGGTCGACCTTCGTTTAAAACCAATATTACAGGTTTGCCACTTTTGATTAGTTCATGTGCATATTTGGTTTGAAGTTCACTAAGATTCAAATTGTTTAAATCTCCAGGTTTTTCACAGTAACTGTTTTCGCCAAGAAACAAAAGAATCACGTCTGCTTTTCTAGCTTGTTGTAAGGCTTGATTCCATTGATTTGTTTCTTCTTCCCAATATTTTCCAGTTTCGATATAACTTATTCCTGGAATATAAGTTACGTTTTTTTCGCCAATTTCAAGTTGAATAGCTTCTAAAAAGGAGTTGTATTTTCCTGCAAATTTATCGGCTTTTTCTCCTTGCCAGGAATAAGACCAACCACCATTCATACTTCTCATAGAATTGGCATTTGGACCAGTAACAAAAACTTTTGTATTTTTAGATAATGGTAAAATAGCATCCTGGTTTTTTAAAAGAGTAATCGCTTCGCTTGCAGCGTTGTAAGCAGCGGTTGAGTGTGTGATAGAACCAAATTCTGGAAAATCTTTTGCGTAATTCAGGGGCTTTTCAAATAGCCCAAGTTTTTTCTTTAATTTTAAAATACGAGTAACTGCATCATTTATTCTGCTTTCAGCAACTTCACCTTCTTTGACTAGTTCTACCAATAATGTGCAAAACTCTTCGTGATGATAAGGGACCATTGACATGTCAATACCTGCATTGATGGAGATTTTGATTGCTTCTTTGTGATCTTTTGCTATTTTATCTCTTTTGTATAAATTGATAATGTCCATCCAATCAGTTACAACTACACCTTGGAAGTTTAATTCTTTCTTGAGCATTTCAGTAATGAGTTTATGACTTGCATGAACTGATTCTCCGTTAATTATTGCAGAGTTTACCATCAGCGATGAAGCACCTGCTTCCACAGCCTTTTTGAATGGTTCAAAATGATATTCTCTTAGAATGTGGTCTGGGATATATGCCGGCGTACGATCTTTCCCGCTGTATGGAACAGAATAGCCCATATAATGCTTTAAGCAAGAGGCTATTCCATTTTCTTCATAGCCTTTAACCACTTGTATGCCCATTTGAGAAATTAAATAGGGGTCTTCACCGAATCCTTCGTATTGACGACTGAAACGTGGATCTGCACCAAGGTCTAACACTGGTGAAAAGTTCCAGGGAATACCACAAGCTTGTGTTTCGTAGGCTGTGATTTTTGCCATTTCGTAGGCAAGGTCGGTGTTGAAACTTGCTGCTAGTGCAATTTGATGGGGGAATAGTGTTGCCCCATCTGCATACGTTGTACCGTGAATTGCATCTACCCCATAAATCAATGGGATTTTTAACCTGCTTTTTTGGGTTTCACCCTGAATTTGAGCAATAATCTGATTCCAAACTTCAGGTTTGAGTGCATAATTGTTGGTTGTATTCAATACGGAACCTACATGGTATTTTAGAATAGCATTGGCAAGTTTGGTTGAATCCAAAGCAAAAGGAATAGCAGATGAATAAACGTCATCGCCATTACCAATAACATCCAAGGTGATTTGGGCCATTTGACCCACTTTTTCCTCTATGGTCATTTCCTTCAGAATTTGCTGTATTTCAGCATCTGATTCGCTTTTTTGCTGCGAACATGAAAACAAAATAACCAAAAGTAAAGTGTAAGTAAAGAGGTTTTTGATTTTCATTTTTTCTTGTTTGATTTAAGATTAGTGTTAAATAGACAATAACTATTTGATTGCAAATATAGGATTAATTTTAAATAAAACAATAAATATGTGTTTTTTTTACACTAAGCTTGTTGATTTCTTTGATAAAAGTTAGTATTGAATTGTGATTTTATTTATATTTGCTCAAAACTATACAAATTGTGTAATTGTATATAAAAATCATAAATATCTTACCAAACAATGAGTCAAAGTGATGAGTTCCATAACAAAAAGAGTGAATTTGAAGTTTTAGGTTCAGTTTCGGTTGACTGTGTCATATTTGGTTATGACGAAAATGAACTCAAGGTTTTGGTTCGCAAGGAGTTTGTACCGCTAGGTGCTGATATCCGCTTGGAATGGAAATTACCAGGAAATCATGTTCGACGTAATGAGGATATTCATCAAACGGCCGCACGTATACTTAAAGAGCAGACTGGATTGGGGAATATATACGTGAAACAGTTTATGGTTTTTAGTGATCCTTTACGTTTAACCAAAAGGCCACAAGATTATGAATGGATCAAACCTAGTCTTTTGGATGATAGAGTAATAACCATTGGTTTTTATTCATTGGTTGATGTGAAAGATGTAGATTCGCGAAAAATGCTTACCGAAGCTAAATGGGAGAGAGCATATGATGTTGCAGATCTAATGTTTGATCACAATGAAATTTTTGAAGAAGCTTTGAGAAAGTTAAGGTACGATTTGTTGCACGAGCCATTGGTTTTTGAACTTCTGCCCGAGAAATTTACCTTGACACAGATGCAAAGGGTTTATGAAGCAATTTTCAATACTACCTACGATAAACGGAACTACCGGCGCAAAGTGAATAAGATGCATTATCTAATTCAATTGGATGAGGTTCAGTCGGGTGTTTCACACAAACCAGCTAGATATTACCGATTTGATAAAGATATGTACGAAAACTCCCGTACAGAACGATTCGATTTCAGAGTTTGATAGCTTCATGCCACATGCCTCATGCCTAAAGCTTGTGTTTTGTATTGGCTTGAAGCCTGAAGCCTGCGGCTGTATTTGCCTGAAGCCTGAAGCCTGATGCCCTGCGGCTGTATTTGCCTGCTGCTTATATTCCCCAAGGATCTATCCCTTTTATACTGTTCAGCAATTTGATAATGAAAATGTAAGTAATTGGAATCAGTGAAATAGCATTGGCTACTATCAAAGGTCCATCATTTAGCATAATCCCATAGACAAGCCAAAGACTAATACAAATAACAACCATAGTATACATAGTCAGTGAAATACTGTGTGTGTCTTTCGTTTTGAAAACCTTGGCAGCTTGAGGAAACTGATTTAGAATGGAGAATGCAGAAGCTGCATAACCTGTTATTTCTATGATATTCATTTGAAAAATTTAGGATGCAAAGATGCAAAAAAAAAGCTGCCCCTAAAAGAGGCAGCTTCACTTTCAATCACCTAATTATTTAACCATCAATTTGAAATTGCCAGTATTAGTTTTTAGGATGTAAGCACCCTGTCCAAGACTAATATTGATAGTTCCATTTTCAACTACATTGTTAGTAATCATTTTACCAGCAACATCGAATATAGCTACATTACCATTGTAATTAGGAATATTCAAAGCTCCATTTGCATAGAATGCTTTTGCATTGTTAGCTGATACATTTTTCAATTCAGTTGCTTTCCACATAACTCCTTGAACTTGGAAGTCAGTTAAAGCCACATTGAATACTTCAAGATTGTCGATCATACTTAAATCAGCATGGTGGTTCCAACCTTGTGATTCGAAGTTGGTAGAGATACCTACTTCCAAAGTTGAACAGTTTGTGATGTCCATAGCTTTGTTCATTGCAGATGCACCTACTTTTGCTACGTTACCATTGCTAGCCAATTGACCGTTTACATAGATTTTGCTTTCGCCATTACCTACTGCAATAACTACGTGTGCCCAATCTGCGTCAGCAGCGATATCAACACCATCATTCCAAGCAGCATCAGTACCGAAGCCTACAGCACTCTTGATTCGTTGCAAACCGCCAGAGTTTTCTCTGAACAAATGCAAACCTTGTACGAAGTGGTTGTTCCAGTAAGTTCCACCTACAATAGAGTCAGGGTTACCAATACCAATGATACCCGAGCGGTCAGGAGTAGCGTTAACTTTGTACATGAAAGAAACAGACATTGCAGAACCAATAAAGCTAGAGATGTCGTATTTCAAATAAGATGCATCAGCACCTACATAAGCATTACCTACTTTACCAGCAGCTGTTGTTGGAGTTCCTACAACTGTAGCACCACCGAAATCAGTGTCAAAGCTTACAGATAACTGAGGAGAAACTGGGTTTGAGAAACTTGCTGGCCATGCTTCTACTGCGTCATCTTGAGTAACTGCGATTTGAGCATCCATTTTTCTGTTGGATACGCCTTCACCAGCAGCTGTTTTTTCTTCTGTTCCCCAATCACGTGCATAGTAGTATTTGTATTCCATCAAGTCCATTCCTGGAATCTCGAATACGAATTTACCATCAGCTACTCGAGTTCCAGCCCAACTAGCACCATCCCAACCAAGATGTGAACCCATCATGTAAAGGTGTTGTGTTCCAGCAGGAGCAGTTGCAGTGATAGTTACAGTTTTCAAGTTTGCAGCACCTGGATAAATTCTTTTGAATTCCATGTTTTCATGGTAAACAGATTTTGCATTTGGATCTGATAATTTTAGGTCACCTGCAGTTTGTTCGTAAACCCATGCAGGACCAGCAGCAAATTTATAGATCAATTTGTTAGCATCTTCTGTGTGGATTGTGTCACGGAAGAAATTACCTTCTGCATCTGAATCAGCTTCGATCCATTCCATTTTAGTTCCTTCTGAACCTGGAGATTTCCAACCATTAAAGCTACCAGTTACATAAAGTTCAGTGATGTTTTTAGCTACATAAGCTTCAACCACGATGTCAGCAACGATTGCAGCTACATTAGGATTGAAAGTCATTGCCCATGTTTGAACTGTGTCTTGTGCAGCAAACCATCTGTCAGTGATTTCACCACCAGTTGCATCTTTTTCTACATATGCCCAGTCGCCACCACCACTAAGGTATTTGTAACGAATAGTTGAGGAAGTGTGACCATCAGCAAAAGTTGCTTCGTCCAAAGTCAAAGTGTAATGTGTGTCATCCACTTTGTTCATTTTGTGTTGGTTATTGTTCCAACCATTGAAGTTACCAACCACCCAGCACTCGTAAGTTGGAGTTGGAACTACTACGCTGAAAGTAACTTCAGCAGCCTTAGTAACTGCAAAAACAGTTGCTAATGCCAAAAATAAAGTAAAGATTCTTTTCATGATAAATAAATTAAAAGTTAGTAATTAGATGATTTAATACCATAATACTTGGTGTCAAAGTTACATACTTAACCAAATTACAAAACATAAAGTTTAAAAATATACCAAAAATTATCACGCAAACGTTTGCGCTCTCATCATTCGCCATTTAAGTGTATAGTTTAACTTTTTCAGTTTACATACTTTAATTGTATGTATATATAACATTTTCCATTTTTGTGGTTAATTTTGTCTTGATAAAACATTCATATAGATTTCTAAACTTTGATGTGGTTTAAATTTCAAACATATATTTTAATTCTTATTTTAAGTGCTTATTGGGTGAAACCCATAGTACCTTTGGTTGAATATGTATTGATGAAAGATTATATTGTTCAGAATTTGTGTGTAGAGAAGGATGATCCTGAGAATTGTTGCCAAGGTATGTGTCATCTTGAAAAAGAAATTGAAAAAAACGATGACCAACCAATCAATGCTAGTCAAAATAATTCCAAAAAATATCATTCTGAAAATGATTTCAAAGAGTTTGTGAAGTTTGGAATTTCTTTTGGTGGAGTTTTTCAGTCTGTATCATTGATTTTCTCTTTTCACGAAACTACTCTCTTTCCTGATTTTCTAACGGGTATTTTTGTTCCACCCGATCAATTTGTTTGATTTTCGATAGTGTGTTAACTGAATTTTCTTGAATTCAGAAAAAGTTAGTTGGGAGAATTTCCAACTATTTTGTATTACCTTTATAAATCAAATAAATGAATTATATTAAAATGATGAGCACAGTTACTGTGTTCTTTTCTCTCTTGTTGGTTTCCTGCAGTACTGAAACTGAGGATATGGAAACCCTGTTGGATAATAAACAAAAATTAAGTGAGGCTTACGTACTTGGTGCGGGTGTCAAAGCTGAAATCTGGGCAGAAGATGATTACTTTGTAGGCTACAATCAACTTACAGTTGTACTATATGATTCTATAAATCCGGATTTAAAAATTGAAAATGCAAGTGTGATTTTCAAACCTATGATGACCATGTTTTTGGAAATGGGTTCTATGATGCACTCTACCCCAATTGAAAACCCTTTGGAGTTGGAAGATGGTTTCTATCAGGGTGCTGCAGTTTTTATAATGCCAACTACTGCTGATGGCATATGGAAAATGAATTTGTTGGTTACCAATCCAAGTACAAATAAGTCCGGTACTGCAAGTTTTGATATTACAGTACATAATCCGACCAATTCCTTGATGAAATCTTTTGTGTCCCAATCTGATGATAGTTCCAAACTTTTTGTGACTTTGGTTAAACCTTCTCAATTGAAAGTGGGCACAAATGATTTGGAATTCACTATTCATAAAAAAGTGTCGATGATGTCTTTTCCTGCAGATTCTACTTATTCGATTCAATTTGTTCCCGAGATGCCAAGTATGGGTCATGGATCACCCAACAATGAAAATCCTATCAGCATTGGAAATGGACACTATAAGGGTAAAGTGAATTTTACTATGACTGGAGAATGGAGATTGAATGTAAACATTGTGAAAGAGGGTGCGACTGTTTCCAATGGTTTATTCTTTGATGTGGTTTTTTAATCCATGCGTTTATCCATTTTTATATATATGTTTTCTATACTTACTGTTTCAGCTCAAATAGCTGATTCGGTAAGTATTAAAGAACTTGTTGTAACTGCTGATCTTCCGGTAAACAATCGAAGTTTGATGGTTTTTTATCAATCTTCCAGTTTGTCGTCTGTAGATGATTTGCTCAATCGGATGGATGGAGTAAATATGATCAAACGTGGTGCTTATGCATTGGAACCACTAATCAATGGATTTTCTGGTGGTCAGATTAATCTGACTATCGATGGGATGAAAATGTTTGGTGCATGTACTGATAAAATGGATCCAATCACCTCCTATATAGAACCTGTGAATTTGAAAAATATTCAAGTGAATTCGGGTACTCGTTCAATCGAGCATGGTGTGAACTTAGGTGGTTCTCTTAATCTTGCCTTAGACGAAGTGGAATTTAATTCTAACGATAGTTCATTTGTGGAAGTTGGTTTTGGCTATGAAACGAATGCATCCAATAAAATAGTGGATGTTAGTGCTGGATTGGCCAAAATGAATCTTTCGTGGGGTTTAAATGGAGTTTTTCGTAAAAGTCAAAATTACAAAACTGGCTTGGGTGATAGGGTTGATTATTCTCAATATGAAAAAATGAATCTGCATTCTGTTTTCAAATACAAATGGGCCCTACAAAAGCAAATAAAGGCTGATCTTTTGTTTGATAGAGCCATGAATGTCGGATATCCTGCCCTTCCAATGGATGTTAGTTTGGCTAATGCGGTTTTGATTGGTTTGGAGTATTTATCGCCTGGTTTTAAAGCCAAAGTATATGCCAATGATGTAGTTCATGTGATGGATGATTCACAAAGAGATAGTCTGTATTCAGTGAAAAATTATTATAGCGGTCAACTCGACAGTGTCTATATGCGAATGGATATGCCAGGCAGGAGTTCAACTGCAGGTGTTTATTTTGAGAAATGGATAGAAGTCTCCAGTAACAATCATTTAAAACTGAAACTGGATAATTATATCAATAGGTCAATCGCCGAAATGACAATGTATATGCGTTTCAAAGATGGACCAGCTGAAAGTCCTATGTACTTGCAATCCTGGCCGGACATGCTTCGAAATGTGCTCGGATTTTATGCGACAGATTCCTGGAATTTAAATTCTTTTATTGAATTAAATACTTCTTTTCGAATAGATTATTTAAATGATTTAGCATTGAATGATTTACTTGAAAATCAGTTCTCTGTGCTCAACTACAATCTTTCCAAAAGAAATTCAAATTATACGAAAGGATTAAATATGGAACTGATATATCATATGAGTCACCAACTGAGAACAAAATTTAATATGGGTTGGGCCGAACGTGCACCTACTCATTCTGAATTGTATGGATATTATCTTTACAATGCTTTTGATGGTTATGATTATATTGGCAATCCATTGTTGAAAAATGAAAAATCAGTCTTTACTGAATTAAATCTTAATTATTCGAGTTCGAAAATTAGAATCAATCTCGCTCAGAATTTAAATGTTCTAAAGGACTATATTTATTCCAAAAATAGCTTAGTTCCTCCAATGAATTTATATGCTAAAGGAATCAGACAATACATAAACTATCCGAATGCTTTGATTTACAATGCTGGTCTTCAATGGATGTGGGTTCCATTCTCCAATCTGCAAGTGCTGTCAAACTCATCCTACAGTTTGGGGCAGTTAATCGAGGGTGAACCGATTCCTTTTATGAGTCCATTCAATCATTTTCTTACAGTTTCCTACAGTATGAATGAGGTGCAGTTGGTTGTTGAAAATGAATTTGCTTCCCAGCAGAGCCGAGTAAACCTTGCCTTTGGAGAGTCTAGAACTCCTTCCTATTCAGTCTTTAATATGAGAGCAAACAAAAGTTTTAAACTTCTCAGCTCAACTTTTAGTGCATCTGTTGGTGTCACTAATCTATTCAATCAGGCTTATTATACCCACTTGGATTGGGCTAAGATCTTAAGACCTGGAAGGTCTGTTTCTTTGTATTTAAAGTCTGATTTATAAAAAAAAGACAGAGGCTTAGACCTCTGTCTTTCAGATTATATAAGAGAGATAGTTTCTTAGAAACCAGGATTTTGTTTGATGTTTGAATTTGCATTGATGTCAGATGCAGGGATAGCAAACAAGTTGTATTTTTCATCAATTTCAACACCATCAGCTTCTCCGCCCTTCCAAGGCCATAGATATCCAGTATCTGCTCCATTTACTTTTCCAAATTTATTGAAACGAATCAAGTCCATTCTGCGACGACCTTCCATACTGAATTCTCTAGCCCATTCATCACAGATGAAATCCAAAGTCATCAAATCTTCAGTGATTACTTTTGCTTGAGCGCGTGTGCGCACTGCAGTAATTGCTTGGAAGGCTGTATATCCATCCAATTCAGCACCTCCTCTTTTAACAGCCTCGGCATAGGTTAAATATGCTTCTGCTGCACGCATAAATGGAATGTCTGTGTCAGTAAATTGATTGTCTTTGGTAGCTCCACTATCGGCTCTTACATTAGTCCATTTTGAACAAGAAAATCCTTCTACAAAACGACCTACATTAGCCATGTCCAACGTACGGCCTATGCCAAAGAACAAAGCTCTGTCATCTTTTGAATAACGACTGGATGGCTTGGTTACACCTGTTGTTAAATCTCCCAAATCAGAAGCATAAATTGTACCCGTTGGATAGAACTTTTTGATCAATGATGATTTAGCCCTATTACCAGACCATGCTTCTTTGGTACCCACAGGAGTCATGTCGGATTTATACATTGAAGCAATCAAAAACAAAGAAGCTCCCCAGCTTTTTGTGTCTATACCATCGCTTGCTATTGGGAAAATGATTTCTTGCGGTGCAGTATTCACCAATGAACCGTCGTATACCCCTGCATTATCTCCCATAAACAATTGTTTGTATACAGGATTCAGTACATAACCTGAATCAATTACCTTTTTAGCATAAACGGCAGCTTCATTCCAATAAGCTTGTCCCAAAGTATAGGTAGTAGAGTCAGTTGTTGGTATAGTAGTGTAAATCTGACCGTTCAAATAGATTCTAGCTTGCAACATCCAATTGGCTGCTTTATCCACACGGTAGTAAGGTGCAGTTCTTGGTTCGTACATGTCTGGTTCGCAAGATTGCAATTCAGTTAGAATCCAGTCAAACAAATCTTTACGCAAGATTTGTTTAGGAGGTTCAACTGCTACTACTTCAGTAAACGGTACATTTCCGAACATATCCATTAAATATGCATAGTTTAATGCCCTCATGAAGCGTGCCTCAGCACGTTGTTTCACAGATTTATCGTCTGTCATGGTAGCAGTTTGTTCCAAGAAATGGTTAACCAAAGTAATGTTGAAATAAAAACGGCCATACAAACCTTTGGTAAAGTCATTGTTACCTGTCCATTTGTTGAAGTTCAACTCCGGAATTCCATTGTCACCCCATGAACAAGCTGCTTCGTCTGAAGTTAATTCATTCAAGTTCCAAATCAAACGAGTAAAGGCTGAAAATCCCTCATCTATACCAGCTACGTCTCCATCACCCGCAGGACCTTCTTGTCCAGTGGTTGCCAATGAAGAATATATTTTGGTGAATACCATATCTTGATCAAAGACCTGAGTTACGCTTTCATCAATAGGTTCCATATCTAGATCGCCTACGCAGGAAGTCAGTTGCATGGAAGTACTCACTACCATTACAGGCAAAATCCATTTAAAAAATTTATATTTCATAATCGTATACTTAATGCGTTTTTAATTAGAATTTAAGACTTACACCAATCATAGTGATGATAGGACGAGGATAAAGTTCGCGATCTATACCGTCAAATACTTCGGGGTCAAGACCTGAATAATTGGTGATAACCAATGGGTTTTGAACCGTTGCAAAAATACGCCCATTGGTGTTGATGTCAAACGCTTTTTTGAAGCTATATCCCAATGAAATATTGTCAACTCTCACAAAAGAAGCATTTTGCACATAATAGTCTGAGAAATGTGAAATTGTATTGTTACCGTTAAAGTTGGTTACCAATGCTGATGCTGGTTTGTTGACAAAGTAACCATTGCCTGAGGATGAGTAAATTCCAGTATCACTCATGTTGTGGCTTCTTGCAGCAACGTCGTTGTACATATAATTACCCAAACTTGAACGAACGGAGAAACTGAAGTCAAACTGTTTGTAGATTAATTTGGAAGTTAATCCCAAGGTCAAGTCAGGTGTTGGTTTTTCATAATAATACATATCACTTGCATTGACTGTTCCGTCTTCATTTCTGTCTACAAACTCACCTTCGATTGGTAAACCTGTGGATTCATCATATACTTGTTCGTATACATAGAATGAATTCGCTGGATGATCCACGGCCTGTGCTTGAATAAATGCACCAACCCCGGTAGAAATACTACCAACAAATACATTGGTACCTTCACCCGATCCAGTGGTCAGTTTGCGGATCGTATTTTTGTTGTGTGCAGCATTGACACCTACTTGCCAGCTAAAGTCTTTTTGAGAAATAATTTTTCCGTCCAAAGCAATCTCAAAACCTTCGTTATCCAAAATACCAATATTACTGATTACACGGTTACTGAAATTAGTTCCCATGGGGATATCAATCACATTCAATAAATTTTCAGATCTTCTAAAATAATAATCCACACTACCAGTCAATCTTGATTTAAAGAATCCGAAGTCCAAACCTGTATTGTAAGTAGTGGTTTCTTCCCATTTTAAATCTTTGTTGTAGGCGTTGGGGCGGGAGGTGGGATAATAAGTGATATTGCCATTGGCATCTTCAAATGGATAATATGCACCTTGAATATTGTCTTTGTAAACAGGGATCCAAGGGTAATCACCTTGACCGATGTTTTGCTGTCCTGTGATACCGTATCCCAAACGAAGTTTTAAATCATCCAATTCACGAACATCAGAAAGGAATCCTTCTTCATTGATTTTCCAAGCGAATGCAAAGGATGGAAATAGTCCCCAACGGTTTTCAGGAGCAAAACGAGAACTTCCATCATAACGTACTGTAGCAGTCAATAAATACCGGTTTGCATAGGAATAATTCGCGCGACCAAAGAATGAAACCAATTTATTTTCAGTGGCCCAATCTGGTGGATATTGTGGGTTGTACCATGTTTCCCCTTCATCTAAAGTGCCATTTTTGTCAGCATCATAGATAACTTGACCATAATATTCTTTGTGCCCGTTACGATGAAAATGTTGCCATTCGTAACCACCCATTACATCAAATGAATGAACTCCCACTTCTTTGGCATATTGCATCCAGAAGTTAAGGGAATTGTTGTATTTCCAGATTTCCTCATATCCGCCACGTCCCCAGTTGTGATCACTGGCAGCTTGTACCGGAATGTTGATTTCTTGTTTGCCATAAGCCTGATCTGTACCTAAGTTCAAATGAGCTCTTAATTCTGGCAATCCATGAAATTTATAATCCAATTCTGCATTACCAATAAAGTTTTGTGAATTAGCAATGTCTTCTTTTTGCATCAGGGATGCAACAGGGTTGCGTACAGCTAAAGTGTTGAACCATACTCCATTGGGAACGTTTACTTGTTTTGCTTCATTCCAAACATTTACCACATGTATGTTTGGATTGTACAGATTGTCTGTAATTGGGATCAAGTTGTATGCTTGGTAATATCCGCCAAAAGATTTTACATACAATTCATCGTCAGACATTACTGGTTGGGTTGGATCATAGGCTGATGCTTGTCCAATCGCTCCGGTATCCGCATATCTGTTTTTGGCAAACATACCCTTTGCATTTACATTCACTTTCAAATGATCTTCCAAGAAAGAAGGTGATAGATTGATCGATGCAGTAGTACGTTCGAAATTTGAGGTTTTAATAATACCATTTTGATTGGTATAGCCTAAAGATACACGGTAAGGGATGTTTTTGTACCCCCCCATAATGCTTAAATTGTGATCTTGACTAAAAGCCTTTTGATAAACTTCTTTCTGCCAGTCAGTATTTGCTGTTCCTAGTTGGGCAACTACATCTGGTTGAGTTTCTGAGAACATATCTGTAACCAGTGTTCTGAATTCATCTGCGGATAATACATCATAATATTTGCCCAATTGACTCATAGATGCAGTTCCATCATAAGAAATCATTGGCTTTTGATTGGATTTTCCTTTTTTTGTGTTGATGATAATTACACCATTCGATGCACGAGAACCGTAAATTGCAGTTGCAGAAGCATCTTTCAAAACGGTAAAACTTTCAATGTCGTTTGGATTGATAGTGCTTAAAAGATTGCTAACACCTTTTATACCCTCATTGTCCATGGCCAATCCATCGATAACTATCAGTGGGTCGTTGCTTGCAGACAAAGAAGATCCTCCACGAATACGGATGGTTGCCCCAGCACCTGGAGATCCACCGCCACTGGTTACATTTACACCGGCAATTTTACCAGCCAACATATCTTGAGCGTTGGTAACCAAACCTTTGTTCATGTCATCTGGTTTGATCGCAGTGACAGATCCGGTAGCGTCGTTTTTCTTTACAGTACCGTAACCAATTACCAAAACTTCCCCAATAGCTATGGCATCTTCTTTCATTTTGATATCCAAACTGTTTTTACCATTTACGGCAACTTCCTGTGTTTGATATCCTACATATTTTAGGGTAAGAGTGGCTTTGGCTGATACTTGAATAGTGAATTTTCCATCAAAATCGGTAATTGTACCATTCGAAGTGCCATTTTCAAGAATATTTACACCAAAAATTGGTTCCCCGGTGTCAGCATCCCTTACAACTCCGTTTACAGATAACTGCTGAGCGTAGGTTGCGATTCCTAAAAACAAAATCACAGCCGTAATAACTAAGCGCAATTTCAGTTTAAAGTCATTGTTCTTCATGCATTTGGATTTTAAGATTGAGTATTTTAAATTGATGTGACAAAAATAAGTCATTAAAAAATATTAAAACATAGCATTGGTTTAATTCATTCCAAAATTTAATGCAAACGTTTGCAACCAAAATAGCATATATTTGAAGGCTTTATTCTATATTTGCGTATCTTACTTTCTAATTTTGTAGAGAATGAAACAATCACCTATAACGATTAAGGATATAGCCAAAGCTTTAAATATTTCGCCCTCAACTGTATCCCGCGCTTTAAAAAATCATTCAGATATCAGTCTCAAGACTAGAGAAGATGTGCAAATTTATGCCAAAGAGCACCACTACAGACCAAATGCTCTTGCATTGAGCCTTCGTACCAGCGTAAATAATACTATAGGTGTGATTATTCCGGAAATTATACATTTCTTTTTCTCTTCTGTTCTCTCTGGTATTGAGGAAGTTGCTGAGAAAGAGGGGTTTAATGTGATAGTTTCACAGTCGGGTGAAAATTACGAAAAGGAGGTTAGAAATACACAGGCCCTGATTTCTACCCGTGTGTCAGGTGTCCTTGCTAGTTTATCTAAAACTACAACCAAATACGATCATTTTCAAGATATAGTTGACAATGGTATCCCTTTGGTTTTTTTTGATAGAATATGTATAGGTATTCTTACAGATAAGGTTGTTGTTGATGATTATGCTGGGGCATTTCAAGCTGTGGAACATCTAATTAAAACCGGATGTAAACGAATTGCGTTTTTTGGATCTTTGCCTCATCTGGAGATAACTAAAAACCGAAAAAATGGTTATTTGGATGCACTTCGAAAATATCATCTACCTATTGATGAAAATTTAATTGTGGTTTGTGATAAAAGAGAAGATGCATTGAATATTGCTCCTTCATTTGTGAACATGGCTGATCGACCAGATGCCTATTTTGCAATCAATGATGAATGTGCTTCAGGTATTGTTACAGTAGTGAAGAAAGCAGGTTTGCGTATTCCAGAGGATGTTTCTGTTTTTGGATTTTCCAATGGCGAATTTTCAAAAGCTACTGATCCTATGTTGAGTACAGTTGAACAGCATGGATATGAAATGGGCAAGAGTGCAGCTCTATTGCTTATATCGAAAATTAGGGGTGAAACCCATGGGAAATATACGAATAAAATAATAAAAACCAGTCTGGTGCTTCGTGAGACAACTAAATCACAGGATTTTTCTCCTCATGTCAACTTGTCTGAAGAGGTGCCTTTTTTCTAGTATGTACTTGAAAATATGAAACCAAGATTAAGCTTTTTCCAGATTTTAAGCATGAGCATGGGTTTTATGGGTATCCAATTTGGATTTGCTCTGCAAAACTCTAATGCGAGTAGAATACTTCAAACTTTTGGTGCTGATGTAGAACATCTGTCTTGGTTCTGGTTGGCAGCTCCTTTAACTGGTTTGGTTGTTCAACCGATAATTGGTCATTATTCTGACCGTACATGGACTCGTTTGGGTCGCCGTAGACCATTCTTCCTGTTTGGTGCTATCCTTGCTGCTATTGCTTTGATCTTGATGCCCAACGCGGGCATGTTCACAGAGTTTCTCCCTGCTATGTTTGTAGGCGCTGGATTTCTTATGATGATGGATGCTTCCATCAATGTGGCTATGGAACCTTTTAGAGCCTTGGTCGCGGATATGCTTCCGGAAGAACAAAGCACCAAGGGGTTTTCAATACAAACATTTTTAATAGGTATAGGTGCTGTTGTAGGTTCTTGGCTTCCATACATCCTTGCCGAAGGACTGGGTGTTTCTAAAATTGCTGAACCTGGCGAAATTCCGGATAATGTTGTTCTTTCGTTCTACTTTGGTGCTGCAGTCCTTATTTTGACTATTTTGTGGACCGTTTTTACTACAAAAGAATATTCGCCTGAAGAATTGAAAATCTTTGGAGCTAAATCTGGACAAAATGAATCGGTAGGTCTCTCCGATATTTTTAGAAGTTTTGTAACTATGCCCAAAACTATGAAACAACTTAGTGTGGTGCAGTTCTTCTCCTGGATCGCTTTGTTTGGAATGTGGGTGTTTACTACACCTGCTGTGGCTCAACATATTTATGGTTTAAATGCGGAGGATACTAGCTCCTTGATTTATCAAGATGCTGGTAATTGGGTAGGAATTGTTTTTGGTGTTTACAATGGGGTTGCTATGTTTTATGCCTTGGCAATTCCTTATATCGTGCGTAAAATCGGGAAGAAATGGACACATTCCCTTTCCTTGTTGGCTGGTGCTATCGGTTTATTGTCCATTTACCTGATCAATGATCCACAACTATTGGTGTTGCCAATGATAGGTGTTGGAATTGCATGGGGTAGTATTCTCGCACTTCCTTACGCTATTTTAGCTCCCTCACTTCCAGCCAACAAGGTTGGAGTTTATATGGGTCTTTTCAATGTGTTTATCACTGTTCCGCAAATAATTAATGGCGTATTTGCAGGTCCACTAGTGAAACGTGTGTTCGATTCACAAGCTATTTATGCAATACTACTTTCTGGTCTTTTCTTCTTGATAGCTTCAATAAGTGTGGTTCGAATCAAAGAATAATCAAATCATTTTTGAATGAAAAAAATAATCCTTTCAACTCTTTTTCTGTTTTTTGTAAGTGTGTTTGCATACAGTCAAATGCCTACAAAAGTAGAACCTACTTTTTGGTGGGTGGGAATGCACAATAGTTCATTGCAACTCTCTATCTATGGGGTTAATGCTGCAAAATGGGACTATAGTATCAAATATGCTGGAGTGAGTATTGAAAAGAAAGTACTTACAGATAATCCAAATTATGTTTTCCTTTATTTACAAATTGAAGGAAGTACCAAACCGGGCAAGTTTGAAATAAAAATGAGTAACGGTAATAAAGTACAACGAATATACTATGAACTAAAATCAAGGATGCCTTTGTCGGCTGAACATACTTCTTTTTCCGAAGCTGATGCAATCTATTTGTTGATGCCCGACCGCTTTGTCAATGGGAATCTGCAAAATGACTCCGTTCCTGGTTATCATCAGGGTGTTGATCGTTCACAGCTAGGTGCCCGACATGGTGGTGATATTGCTGGTATAAAATCCAAAATACCTTTTATTGCTGGTATGGGTTTTACTGCACTTTGGACAACTCCTTTGTTTGAAAATAACGATACTGCGTATTCCTATCATCATTATGGGTGCAGTGACTATTACAAAGTGGATCCTCGTTTCGGTTCGAATCAGGATTTAGTGGAATTGACTGCTTTGGCAAATAAACACAATCTAAAAATGATCTTGGATGTAGTCCCAAACCATTGCAGTGGAGCGCATTGGTGGATGAAAGATATTCCTTCCAAAGATTGGTTTAATACTTGGCCTGAATATACTGGTTCCAACTATAGAGTTGGGGTGTGGATGGATAGTCATGCTTCCAAATCGGATTTAAAGAAACTGACTCAAGGTTGGTTTGCTCCCAATATGCCAGATTTTAATTTGTCAAATCCTCTTGTTTTTGATTATTTGCGTCAGGCTTATGTTTTTTGGATTGAATATGCAGGTTATCAGGGTATTCGTGTGGATACCTATCCTTACAATGATATTTATCTGGCATCCGACTTTATAAAATCTATACGCGATGAATATCCTCAACTTATGGTAGTGGGTGAGTGTTGGATGAATAATCCTCAGGAGGTCGCTTATTTTCAGTCTGGTGCCCTGAATAAAGATGGTTTTGATTCGAATTTACAATCCATAATGGATTTTAATTTGAGAATAATTTTGTCATCCGTATTTAAAGAAGACGAAGGCTGGAATAGTGGTCTTAGCAAATTGTACGCTCACTTGAGTTTGGATTATATTTACCCTAACGAGAACCTGGTGATGAACTTTGTGGATAATCATGATATTGAACGATTGTCTACCAACTATCAGGATGTTAAATTGTTCAAAATGGCTTTGTCTGTATTGATGACTATTAGAGGCTATCCTCAGGTATATGCTGGAACTGAAATTATGTTGGAAGGAAAAGCGGGAAGTTTTGAGGGTACTCGTTTTGATTATCCGGGTGGATGGCCTACGGACTCAATCAATTTGTTTGATCCTTCGCAAAGAACTGCCGAACAAACAGAACTTTATGAACATTTAACAAAACTGCTGCAATACCGTAAAAATCATTCCGTTCTACATAATGGTAAAATGATCCATTTTATTCCTCAAGATGGAATTTACGTTTATTTTCGTATAAATGATCAGGAAAGGGTGATGGTTGTAGTCAATAATAATCAGGAATCTAAATTACTAAGTGTGGACCGGTTTGATGAACTGCTGTTTGATAAGTCAATAGCAATAGATATATTCAATGGTCAGAAATATAGGATGCGTGATGGGATTGAACTTCCTGCAAAATCTGTGATGATATTTGAATGTGAATAAGGAGTTTTTAAAAAATATATTGCATTAAATTGATATGCGTTAAGAAAATATCGTATGAAAACAATTAGTCTATCTGAAGTGCTGAATCAAATTTCAGCTACAGTAAATCGATTTCCACTAACTGTCTTTTCAGTGTTTGGATTAGCAATCATGATGTTGGCTAATATTAACCAATGGGAATTGAGAGATAATTCGAGTCTATGGGTGCTGTTTTTGTTCTCAACACCTGCAACCTTAGCTGCAAGTTTGTATTCGGAAAGAAGAATGTCCAAATTAAATTCAACCCTTTTGACTTTGGGTGTCTATGCAATTATTGTTTTTTATTCATTGGTTTTTATCAAGCAAGATTTAACAGATACTCAAGGTGTTCAACATGCCATCATTGTTATGATGTTGGTTCTACTGAACTTTGTGGCTGCCTTTGTGAATTCACCAGATGAATTGAATATTTGGGAATTTGGAAGAAAATCAATTCTACAAATAATCATCAGTGGACTTTTTGCAGCTGTGTTGTTTGCGGGTCTTTCACTCGCAAATCTTGCAGTGGAATTATTGTTTCAAATACCCAACAATGAGAAAATATATGGAGATATCGCCGTATTCTCGGTTTTAGGTTTTGCTCCAATCTACTTCCTATCTCAGATGCCAAGTAAAGATCAAATTCCTGAACTAATCGCAGATTTTAATAAAGTTGTTCGCTTTTTAGGTCTTTATATCTTATTGCCTTTGGTGAATTTATATCTGATAATTCTCTATGCCTACTTTATTAAGATTTTGATTAATTGGGAATTACCGGTAGGTCTTGTTACTAAGCCTGTGACAATTCTTGGAATAGGAGCGATTCTAACATTCTTTGTTTTGAAACCTGTAGAAACAAATCTTGAATTCAAATTCTTCAATAATTTTCAAAAGCTTTTTCCATATTTGTTTTTGCCTTTACTTGTATTGATGTCTGTTGGTATTGCTACTAGAATTGCTGAATATGGTATAACGTATAATCGTTTGTTTGTTGTTATCTTGAATCTTTGGTTTTATGGTTTGAGTGTGTATATGTTGGTGAGAAAATCATTGAAAATCCAGGTAGTGTTGTTCTCGTTTATTCTTCTAGGGTTGTTGAGTTGTATCGGTCCTTGGAATGTGTTTAAAATGGATGAAAAATTTAGAACTGAAGAATTAGAGTTGCAGACTCCAGTTAAGATGGAAACAAGTGTTCCTCAAAAATAAATGCTATGTACAAATATATATTGACCATTTCATTGTCTATGCTATTTTTTGCTTGTCAAACTGGTTTGAAAGCTCGTATAGATTCGGTAAACAATCAAAAATTAAATTCCTTATATACCTTCGAGATAGGAGAGAATACCCTTTTTCTTCAAGATTATATCCTTAATCCTTTGGATATTCAGTCGATAAAATCAAGTTCGTCTGAAGTGGATTTGCAATTGTCGAAAGATAAAATGCAATTGAATCTAATCGCTGGTACCTCAGTTGAAGGTTTTGTTAATCTAACAGTAATGACTACCGATGGGGAATTCTCTATTCCATGTCGAAGATCTGATAAAGTACCCTTCCGCTTTGTCTTTAATCCTCAGGGTAAAAACTATGAGAAAGTGCAAATCGTTGGTCAAATGAATGATTGGACTTCAAAATTTACGCCAGATTTAACTTTGAACGATTCGGGAAAATTTGAGTTGCAATTGATGCTTAATCCTGGACGTTATCAATATCAAATGGTGCTGAATGGTGAGAAATATCAGGATATGTCAAATCCCAACTTTATTGATGATGGCATTGGTCATACAAATTCATATTTTGATGTACAGGATAATTTTGATAAATATCCGAGTTTGCAAACTCATATGCATGAATCTGGAAAGATTTACTTGAAAGGGAAAAATTTGACAGGTAAAGTTTTTGCTTACTGGCAAAATGTGCTGCTCGATTCCGAAAGAGTTACTGTCTCTGAAAATGAAGTCGTTGTTTCTATACCAGCTGTAGCATCGAAAACTGAAAGAACTTACGTTCGCATTTGGGCCGAAAATAAGTATGGTTGTAGTAATGATATTTTAGTTCCTCTGCAATCAAACCAGGTGCTAAGTAAGATCAAAGATATTCAAAAAACAGATCATCATAGTCAAATTATGTATTTTGTATTGGTTGATCGTTTCAAAAATGGAAATTTATCCAACGACAGACCCTTGAATGTTCCTGAAGTTGATCCTCGAGTTGATTTCTGGGGTGGCGATTTAAGTGGAGTTCAAACTAAAATTGAAGATGGATATTTCAGCAATCTTGGTATTAATACCCTTTGGATCTCTCCTGTGAATCAAAACCCAGATAGTCCCCATGGTTATTATGAACCGATGAAAACCAAATTCTCCGGCTATCATGGATATTGGCCAATTTCTTCAAGTGAAGTGGATGATCGCTTTGGAGGAGCTGCCGATTTTAAATCGATGGTAAAGAGTGCTCATGATAAAAATATGAATGTATTGCTAGACCTGGTGGCCAATCATGTTCATGAGCAGCATCCATTGTACCAGCAACATCCTGAATTTGCAACCAACCTCCATTTGCCGGATGGAAGTTTAAATGTCATGAAATGGGATGATGAGCGTTTAACAACCTGGTTTGATACATTTATGCCTTCTTTGGACTTCTCAAACCCTGATGTGGTGGATATGATGACAGATTCGGCGATTTATTGGATAAAAGAATTTAATTTGGATGGTTTTAGACATGATGCATGTAAACACATTAATCTTGAATTCTGGAGAGTGCTAACACTTAAATTGAAAAAGGAATTTCCGGACAGATTGCCCTATCAGGTTGGCGAAACCTATGGTAGTCCAGGTTTAATTGCTAGTTATCTTACTTCAGGTATGCTTGACGGTCAGTTTGATTTTAATCTTTATGATGTGGCAAATAATTCATTTGCTGGTATACAGGGAGTTGATTTAAGTTCTGTAAATCGAATTCTACAATCTAGTTTCAGAAACTATGGGGTGCACAATTTGATGTGTAATATTTCTGGAAATCATGATAAACCTCGATTTATGGCTTTGGCTTCTGGTGATTTGAAACCGTCTGAAGATAGCAAATTGGTTGGTTGGAAACGTCCAGTTGGTATTTCTGATTCAGTGGCTTATGATAAATTATTGTTGTTTCATGCTTTCAATATGACTATTCCAGGGGTTCCAGTTGTTTTTTATGGTGATGAAATTGGTTTGACTGGGGCTAATGACCCAGACTGTAGAAGAATGATGCGTTTTGATAAGTTGAATTCAAGAGAAAATCAACTTTTGTCAAATGTGGCATTGATCACGAAAGCAAGAGCCAACTCTTTGGCATTACAGTATGGAGATTTCAATACTTTGTATTTAAATGGAAATCAGTGGGTTTATTCTAGACAATATTTTGATGAAACTGCTTTGGTTATGCTGAATAATTCAGCCCAGAAGGTGACTCTAAAAGTAAAATTGCCGGATGATATAGATTTGAAAAACAAAAAATCAGTATATGGCGTTCCATTTAAAATAGAGAAAGGTTTTTTAATTGTAGAATTAAAACCGTTTTCTGTTGATTTGTTACAATGAAATGAAAATTTTTCCTGTTTCTACTATTAGGGATTTGGATACATATACTATTCGATATGAACCAATTTCTTCTATCAACTTGATGGATAGGGCTTCTACTGTGCTTTTTAATAGGATTAAGACTATTCTGCCAAACAAACAATTCTGCGTTTTCGCAGGTCCTGGAAACAATGGAGGAGATGCTTTGTTTGTTGCTCAAAAATTATTGAACAGTGGATCTACAGTGAGAATTTATCTTTGTAATACTGGTAAATTATCTGCTGATTGTGTCGTTGCCAAAAACAACTTGTTGAATCAATACCCCAATTCTATTACGGAAATATCAACTGATTTTCTGGAACTAGAATTGCAACCATCCGATGTGATTATTGATGGTTTGTTCGGTTCTGGACTAAGTAGACCCTTGGATGGTTTATATTTGAAACTCGTCAATTGGATAAATCAGCAGTCAAATTATAAATTATCTATTGATGTTCCATCTGGTCTATCTGGAGAGGAATTATGTACAGAGACTGTTGTCTGTGCTGATACGACTTTGAGTTTACAATTCCCTAAATTATCTTTCTTTTATTCAGAACATCAAAAGTATCTTGGAGATTGGGAAGTACTGGATATCAAGCTTCACCCGGATGCAATTTACAGTTATCCAACTACAAATTACTATTGTGTTAAAGAATCATTGATAGGACTTTTAAAGAAAAGAGATAAGTTTAGTCATAAGGGAAGTTTTGGGAATGTACTGTTATATGCTGGTAAAAAGGGAATGGCAGGAGCTTCAGTTCTGGCGGCTAAAGCTGTGCTTAAGTCCGGAGCAGGCTTGGTTTATGTGGCTGGACCTGAATGTAATAGGTTGATTGTTCAGACTGCTTTGCCTGAGTCGATTTTTATAGAGGTGGGAGCCAATGAAATTAGTGAAGTTTGTGATTTCTCTAAGTATAAAGTTTTGGCATTTGGTCCTGGCGTGGGACTTGATGAAAAAAGCTTAGATGTACTTAAAGAAATTTTATACGCTGCGGTTTCTCCGCTGATTCTTGATGCGGATGGGCTAAACTTAATAGCTCAAACTCCACAATTGATTGATCTTGTTCCTCCTGAGTCAGTACTCACTCCACATCCCGGAGAATTTGATCGCTTGTTTGGAAAATCCTTAAATTCCAAAGAGAGATTGGAAAAGTTACGAAAGCTTGCTTGTGAAAAGCAGTTATATATAGTTCTTAAGGGTGCAAATACTGCAATTGCATGTCCTGATGGAAATTTGATTTTTAATTCTACTGGAAATTCTGGCTTGGCCACAGCAGGTTCAGGAGACGTGTTGACTGGTATGATAGCTGGTCTGATTGCTCAACAGTTGCCTATCTGTGACGCAGTAAGATTAGCAGTTTACTTGCATGGACTCTCGGCTGATCTGGCGCTTCAAATTCAGACAGAGGAGACATTTATTGCCTCAGATATATTTAACTTCCTTCCTTTGGCTTTCAATACATTAAAATAGTTGTTGGGTTTTAATTTACTTCTTGTGTTCGCAAAATAAATATTATTTTTGCGTTTGAAGAACAGGATTAAATCAAATGTGTAAACAAAAAGCAAATTTTAGATGATATATAGAAAGATTGTATTCATGGCTTTCTTGATGGCCTCCATGACTATCAAAGCTATCTCCTTAGATGACTGTCAGCAAAAAGCGAGAGATAATTATCCTTTGATAAAACAGTTTGGTTTAATTGAGCAAACAATGCAATACTCTGTAAGTAATGTATCGAAAGCTTGGTTACCTCAATTAACATTGAATGTTAGAGCTACCTATCAATCGGATGTGACTCAAATTCCCTCTTCCCTTAGTTCTATGTTGTCTATGCTTACAGGTCAAACGGTTTCTTTTCAAAGCTTACCTCAAGATCAATACCAAGCTCAAGTTGAACTTACTCAAATCCTATGGGATGGAGGGGCTGTGAATGCACAAAAGAAAATGATAACCCAAGCTTCTCAGATAGAGAAAGAGCAATTGGAATCACAATTGTTTGCACTCAAAGACAGAATTAATCAACTGTATTTTGGTTCATTGTTAATCAAAGAACAATTGGTTCAATTGAATCTGTTGAAATTGGAACTCGACAAATATATTCAAAGAATTGAAAAATTGAAAAATTCTGGATTGGCTGATCAATCCAAAGTCAATCAATTGGAGATTGAGAAGTTGCAAGCTGAACAGAAGGAGATTGAATTGAAAACTATTCAATCCAATTATTTGCAAGTGCTTTCCGCTTTCGTGGGTGTTACTATCGAAGCTGTAGATTTGATTCAACCAGAGGTGCATGTTCTACAAAATCAAAATCTACGTCCTGAATTGAATTTATTCCAAGGTCAGCTAAGACAGAATGAATTGCAAATTAATTCACTTAAAACGAGTATCCAGCCAAAATTGGGCTTATTCATTCAAAGTGGATATGGTCGTCCTGCTCTAAATATGTTCTCAGGTAGTTTTGAGCCTTTTTATATGGGTGGATTACGTATGTCATGGAATTTGTCTTCCTTTTATACGCTAAATTCTGAAATTCGCAAAGTTAAACTCGCAAGTGAAAAGGTGGCCAGTCAAAAGGAAACCTTCTTGTTTAATCAGAAACTGCAATCCATTCAATATTTAAATGAGTTGGATAAGTTGACTCAACAACTTAGGAAAGACATTCACATAGTGAAATTACACGAAAGTATCAAAGAGGCTGAAAATGCCAAATTAGAAAATGGAGTTTTATCCATTACTGATTTAATCAGAGAAATCAATCTTACGGAAGCTGCGAAGCAACAAAAAACCATGCATGAAATTCAGCTTTTAATGACTAATTACCAACAGAAAAATCTCTATAATCAATAATTCACTACTGAATTACAAAATATTAATTTATGAAAACCAAAATTATAAGCTTTGTTCTTGTCATATTGCTGAGTGCCTGTGTGAGAAATGAAAAGGATTTCGATGCTTCTGGTGCTTTCGAAGCAACTGAAATAATTGTTTCTGCGGAGACTATGGGTCAAATAGTTGAATTCAATGCGGAAGAAGGTGCTTCACTAACACTGGGACAAACTGTATTGAAAATTGATAGTACTCAGCTGAGTCTTAAAAAATCTCAATTAAAGGCATCCATTGCTGCAATTGAAGCAAGGCGACCTGATATTAAAAAACAAATTTCAGCTCTAGATGAACAGATTGCAACTGCTGAAAAGGAGAAATCAAGAATAACAAAACTAGTGCAGGCAGAAGCAATTAATACCAAACAGTTGGATGATGTGAATGCTCAATTATCTGTTTTAAGAAAACAAAAGGATGCAGTTTTAAATACTTTAAACTCTACAGATAAATCGGTTGTGAATGAAATTGCAGCCTACAAGGCACAATTGATGCAGATAGAGGATCAATTATCAAAATGCAGCATTGTTGCTCCAACAAATGGAGTTCTTTTAATCAAATACGCCGAATTGGGTGAACTTGCTGCACCAGGTAAAGCATTGTTTAAAGTTGCCGAACTTACTAAAATGAGATTGAAAGCATATATAACAGGTAACCAATTGGCATCGGTCAAACTTGGTCAAGTTGTGAATGTGTTTATAGATAGTGATGAAGAAAGTATGAAATCATACAAAGGAACTATTTCTAAAATTGCAAGTCAGGCTGAATTTACTCCAAAAACGATACAAACCAAGGATGAAAGAGCAAATCAGGTTTATGCAATTCAAGTGGATGTAGTGAACGATGGCTTTTTGAAAATTGGTATGTACGGTGAAGTAAAGTTCTAAATCCGATGGTGAGTTGTCAAAACATATCTAAGTCCTACGGAAAAGTATTTGCCCTAAAAGACATCAACTTTGAAGTCAAACAAGGTGAGATTTTTGGTTTGATTGGTCCTGATGGGGCAGGTAAAACTACTCTTTTTAGAATTATGACTACCCTGATCAAACCAAATCAAGGGAAAGCAACCGTATCAGGATTCGATGTGGTCGAAGATTTTAAAGAGATTCGAAAGATAATTGGTTATATGCCAGGTCGATTCTCCTTGTATCAAGATCTGACCGTTGAAGAAAATATAAATTTTTTTGCAACTGTTTTCAATACAACACTAGAAGAAAACTACCATTTGGTAAAGGAGATTTACAGTCAGATAGAACCTTTTAAAGATCGAAAAGCCGGTAAATTGTCTGGGGGCATGAAACAAAAACTAGCACTAAGTTGTGCTTTGATTCATAAACCTGTGGTCTTGTTTTTGGATGAACCAACAACAGGAGTTGACCCAGTGTCACGAAAGGAGTTTTGGGAAATGTTAACCAGATTGAAAACCATGGGTATTTCCATCTTGGTTTCTACCCCCTATATGGATGAAGCATTGTTGTGCGATCGTATTGCATTGATGCAGAATGGTGAGTTTTTGACTATAGATAGCCCTAAGGCTATAGTCGAAGCATTTGTAAAAGAAGTATGGGCAGTCAGTGCTTCAGAAATGTCAAAATTGTTGAAAGATCTTCGGTTGTTTCCAGATGCAGTATCGGTTTACCCGTTTGGAGATGCCCATCATTTAATCATGAAAGAGTTGGGGGATTCTGAGATTTTGATGAATTATTTAGTCAATTTAGGCTATAGCCAGATAGTGATTGAGAAAATCACGCCAACAATAGAGGATTGTTTTATGGATTTAAGTCCCAAAGAGAATGAGTAAAGTTATTGTAGTTAAAAATCTATCCAAGGTTTTTGGTCATTTTAAAGCTGTAGATCAAATCAGTTTTGAAGTGGAGAAAGGAGAGATTTTTGGTTTCCTGGGAGCTAATGGTGCGGGAAAAACTACAGCCATGCGTATGCTTTGTGGACTAAGTAGACCCAGTTCAGGCGATGCAACTATTGCCGAGTATGATGTGTATACCGAAACGGAAAATATCAAAGCCAGTATTGGTTATATGAGTCAGAAGTTTGCATTGTACGAAGATTTAAAGGTATGGGAAAATATACGTTTTTATGCAGGCATTTATGGTGTTCCCGAGAAAGATATCCAAAAAAAAACAGATGCACTCTTAAAAAGATTGAATCTGGAGAAGGAACGAAATTCTCTGGTAAGATCTCTTCCTTTGGGTTGGAAACAAAAATTGGCTTTCTCTGTGGCAATTCTGCACAATCCCAAAATTGTCTTTCTGGATGAACCAACTGGTGGAGTGGATCCTATTGCAAGACGGAATTTCTGGGAAATGATTTATGAAGCTTCTGATCAGGGGATTACTGTGTTTGTTACTACCCATTATATGGATGAGGCTGAATATTGTGACCGAGTGTCGATCATGGTGGATGGTAAAGTTGAAGCACTGGACACGCCTTCTAATTTAAAGAAAATATACGGTGTAAAATCAATGGATGAGGTGTTTCATTACCTTGCCCGAAAATCTGTGAGGTCTTAAATTATGAATCAATTTATTGCATTTGTAAAAAAGGAATTCCATCATATTCTACGTGACAGGTGGACCATGGCTATACTTCTGGCTTTGCCCATTTTAATGTTGATCTTGTTTGGTTTTGCCATATCCACAGAAGTGAAAAACATTAAATTGATGGTCCTGGATGAGTCGAAGGATATTTCAACCTTGACCATAATCGAAAAATTTAAAGTTAATTCCTATTTCAAATACAAAGGTAATATAGAGAGTCAAGATCAAATTTCATCTCGATTTGATAAAGGAGATGTGAATCTGATATTGGTATTTCCAGCTCATTTTCAAGAAAAACTTGTGAATGGAGAACATGTGCAAGTGCAGCTGATCGCAGATGGAAGTGATCCTAATTCCGCCAAAACAATGACGGGTTATGCTTCTGCAATTATTGCAGCTTACCAACAGGAGTTTTTTAAAACGGCAATCGTACCTCTACAAATTGAAACGAATATTCGCTTGTTGTATAATCCGACTATGAAGGGGGCATATAACTTTGTTCCGGGTGTGATGGGGATGATTTTGATTCTGATCAGTGCCATGATGACTTCCATCTCCATAGCAAGAGAAAAAGAGACAGGTACTATGGAAATACTATTGGTTTCACCTTTGAAGCCAATATATATCATATTTTCCAAAACCATACCTTATTTCTTTTTATCAATAGTGAATTTAACAACTATACTTTTGTTGTCCACTTTTATGTTGAAAGTACCTATAGCAGGTAGTTTGTTTTGGTTGATCGTATTGGCATTGGTTTATATTTTTGTAGCATTATCATTGGGCTTATTGATCTCTTCTATAGTTGATAATCAGCAGACTGCTTTGTTGATTTCTGGGATGATGTTAATGTTACCTATAATTATGCTTTCAGGTATGATGTTTCCGGTGGAGAATATGCCATTACCCTTGCAATGGGTCTCAAATATTATCCCTGCCAAGTGGTTTATACTGGCAGTCAAAAAAGTTATGATAAAGGGTTTGGGGATAAGCGCGATTTATAAGGAATTAGGTATATTGCTACTGATGGGCGTAGTGTTGACTTTTGCCAGTTTGAAAAAATTTAAATACCGTTTGGAATAATTATATGTTGAAGCATCCAAAGATAAAAAAACACATGGTGCTTAAATTCCTGATTGAGAAGGAGTTTAAGCAAATCAAACGCAACAGCTTTTTGCCAAGAGCTGTATTTGGTATGCCTTTGTTTGCTGTGTTGATTTTCCCTTTAGTTGCAAATTTTGCAGTCAAGGACATCAAAATTGCTGTAGTTGATCATTCGCATTCCAGTTATTCTAGAGCACTAACTCAAAAGGTAATATCTTCAGGGTATTTTCAATTGACGGATTTTACAGACTCCTATTCTAGAGCATTGACCGACGTTGAGATGGATGATGCTGATGTCATCCTGGAAATTCCAGCTGATTTTGAAAGAGAATTGATTCGTGAACAGAAAACACAATTACAAGTCTCAGCCAATGCTGTGAATGGAATGAAAGGGGGCTTGAGTACGCTTTATCTGACAGGAATCATACAGGATTTCAATAGAGAAATCAGGGAACAATTTATAGCAGCCAAAAATATGAATTCGAAAGGATTGGAGATTCTTACCAAATATAATTTTAATCCTCAGTTGGAATATAAATTTACGATGATACCCGCTATCATGATGATGGTTCTGGCAATGATAACAGGTTTTATCCCAGCCTTGAATATCGTTGGTGAGAAAGAAAAAGGTACTATCGAACAGTTGAATGTAACACCCGTAAGTAAGTTTCAAGTTATATTGGCCAAGCTATTTCCTTATTGGTTGATGGGATTTTTGGTGTTGTCAATCATGTTCTTGGTTGCATGGATTGCCTATGGCTTGATTTCAGTAGGAGGCTATGCGCTACTATACGGTTTCGCAGCTGTTTTTGTATTGGCTTTTTCGGGACTTGGATTGATGATATCCAATTATGCAAATAATGTGCAGCAGGGTATGTTTATGATGTTCTTTTTTGTGATAAGTTTTATATTCTTAAGTGGTCTATATACTCCTGTAGCAAGTATGCCCGATTGGTTGCAGGTTTTTAGTAGATTCAGTCCACTTCGTTATATGGTGGAAGTATTACGGTCTGTCTATTTGAAAGGAAGCACTTTTATGGATTTGAAGTGGCATTTTGCTGCACTATCAGGATTTGCTTTGTTCTTTAATACTTTGGCAGTCTTGAGTTATCGGAAGACTGGCAACTGATGGTATTCGATTAAACCAGGCATAGGATCAGCAAAGATGGGACCTAGCTTGATGTCTCTTTCAGCTGCAACAATTTCAAGAACATCTTTGAAGTTTTCTGCCACTGAACCTGAAAATCCTACCAATAATTCTTCGGTACTGTATTGTAAAACATTTCTAGCAATGAATGCATCGAAACTATCGTATACCTGGTTGAAAATAATTGGTTCGTCTAAATGCTCAGACATAAATGGAGCAAACTTAGCTAAAAAGCGATTCGGAAAAGGTTTGCGATATACATGATCCATAATCTGAGCCGGGCTTAACTCATACTCATCCAAAAATTTATCTCTCAACCATTCAGGTAATTGGTTTTTCAAACAATCTCCTACCAATAATCGGCCCAATACTGCTCCACTGCCTTCGTCTCCCAAAATGAAACCCAATGGTGAGACATTTTCACGGATTTCAACTCCATCATAATAACAAGAATTGGATCCTGTGCCTAGTATACAGGCTATTCCGGGTTGATCTAAAAACAAGGCTCTGGCAGCTGCCATTAGATCTGTGTACACCTCAAATTCAGCATTTTCTAAGATGATAGATAAGGCATTGGATATCATGGATTTATTCTGGTCTGTATTGCAACCCGCACCGTAGTAAAATACTTGGTTTATTGGCAGGTTTTCCAGCATTGGTTTTACTGATATCTGCATTTCAGAGTTAATCTCTTCCTGAGTCTGATAATATGGGTTGATGCCGGCAGTAAGAAAAGTTTTGTGAGTTTGAACCTCATCTACAACACACCATTTTGTTTTTGTTGAACCACTGTCTGCAATTAACCACATATCCTTAAATTTTATCACAAACTTAGTCAAAAAAATGCGATAATTATGTATCTTTGAATCAAATTTATTGAACAATATGAATCGTATCAACAGTTATTTCTATTCCCCTGACTCGGAAATTGTTACTCAAAATCTGGCTGAATTTCACCAACAAAATGAAATTGCCGGTGTAAAATCTATAAAAAACTCACTTGCGGCTACATCAACGCTCAAAGAAATTGCGAGTAACGCAACTGCTGAATATATACTGCTTTTCAACAAAACAAATGCTATCAGTTTGGGTCAATTTGCACTTGAACGATTCATACGTATTGCTGAAGACACTCAGGCATCTATGGTTTATTCTGACTATCAGGTGTACAAAGAGGGTTTGAAACAAAATATTCCTGTAAATGACTATCAGTTGGGTAGTCTAAGAGATGATTTTAATTTTGGATCATTGTGGTTAATTCCAACCAAAGATTTTAAAAGAGCAGTAGAGTCAATGACAATAGAATATCAATTTGCTGCCCTTTATGATTTGAGATTGAAATTGTCGCAAAAGGGAGATCTAGTTCATTTAAACGAGTATTTGTATACGGATGTTGAAGCGGATAATAGGAAAAGCGGTGAAAAACAATTTGACTATGTAGATCCACGTAATCGTGCAGTGCAAATTGAAATGGAAGCTGCTTGTACAGAACATTTGAAAATAATCGGTGGATTTCTAAAGCCTGAATTTGAAAAAGTGGATTTTTCTCAATCTGATTTTCCTGTTGAAGTTTCGGTAATTATACCTGTGAGAAACCGAGTGAGAACGATAAAGGATGCTGTTGAATCTGTTCTTGTCCAAAAAACAGCTTTCAATTTTAATCTGATTATTGTGGATAATTTCTCTACTGATGGTACAACAGAACTAATCAAAGAATATGCGGTGAAGGATAAACGTTTAATCCACATTGTTCCTAATCGTGATGATTTGGGTATTGGTGGATGCTGGAACGAGGGAGTTTTCTCTGCTCATTGTGGTAAATTTGCTGTTCAACTGGATTCTGATGATGTGTATCAGGATGAAAATACTTTAACCAAAATTGTGGAGGCCTTTTACACTCAGAACTGTGCTATGGTTGTTGGATCGTATACCATGACCAATTTTCAAATGGAAACTATAGCTCCGGGTTTGATCGATCACAAAGAATGGACACCAGATAATGGGAGAAACAATGCGCTTCGGATTAACGGTCTCGGAGCTCCTAGAGCATTCTATACGCCAGTTCTCCGGGAAGTGAAAGTTCCAAACACAAGCTATGGCGAAGATTATGCACTTGGTTTGGCTATCAGTAGGAAATATCAGATCGGTCGAATCTATGACTCTCTGTATTTATGTCGTCGTTGGGATGACAATTCAGATGCGTCTTTGGATATAGTGAAACTAAATGCCCATAATGCTTACAAAGACAAAATAAGAACTGTTGAGTTGATGGCTCGTATTCAGAAAAATAAGTTGTGAAAGTATAGAATTTAATATATCTGTACTATTTTCATCTTTAATATTCAACGAATTTTAATTAATTTGCATTAAATATAAATTCGTATACCTGATGAAATTAACACGCTTACTGATACTTGCAATTACATTATTGTCATTTGATTTTTTGTGCGCTAATACGCTCCCAAAAGCAATAGAACTCAGAACAGACAATGTGTCAAATCCTGTGGGAATAGGTTTGAATCCTTATTTTGGATGGAAAATTACCGATACTGATAAGGAAGAGTTGCAAACTGCCTTTCAGATTTTAATTGCAACTCATCCTGATTTACTTAGGGAAGGTAAAGCCGATGTTTGGAATTCAGGTAAAACCCAATCTTCACAGATAAATTTCGTTTATCTTAATGAAAATATCCCACTTGTTGCAGATACCAAATATTATTGGACTGTAAAACTATGGGATAAAATGAATGAGGCTGGAGAATTTGCTGCTCCAGCCAGTTTTGTGTATGGATTAAATTCTATCTCTGATTGGTCGGGTGCCAAATGGATCAATCGAGCCACAAAAGACAAGGATATCTACAGCTATTTTAGAAAATCCTTAACAGTTGAAAAAAAGAAAATCAAACAAGCAATTCTATATATTTCGGCATCACATAGTTATGAGGTTTTTCTAAACGAAAAACTTTGTGCTAAATCATCCAATTTTCATTATCCGGAATATGCTTATTATCAAGCATATGATTTGACAAACTCAATTTTGTCTGGAAAGACTAACCAATTTGCGATTTTTACCCACTGGTATGGTGGAGGACAAGGACGCGCTACAGGAAAAGATGCATTACTAATAAAAATGAATATTATTTATGCGGATGGTAGTTCACAACTGTTGGTTTCGGATGCTGGTTGGAAAACTGCAAAAGTAGAGATGTTCAATGCAAATCAGCTACAGCGTAATGGGGAAGGTATTGGTAGAATCGATCTAATAGATAGTAGATTGGAGCTGAATGACTGGAATTCAGTCAGTTTCAATGATGCCAACTGGTCAAATGCGGTTGAATTGGGAAGTCACCCGGTTAAACCTTTCAATAATGCATTGAGAAGTGATTTGACCAGATTGTATGAGAACGAGATCAAAGCTGTTTCTGTAAAAATCCTGGAAGATGGTAAGTATCTGATTGATCTGGGTAAAATTTATGCAGGTAGATTTAAAATCAAATTTAATGCAGAAAATCAAAGTGGTGATACTTTGCGTTTGGTTGGTGGATTTGTTTTAAATGAAAATGGTACTGTTTCTGAGAAAATCAGACAGGATACACGAATGGAGTCCTTTTTCGTTTTAAGCAAAAATGAGTCGGTTTTCTTACCTGAAGTATATCTTGGAATGCGCTATTTGCAAATTGAAAATTTCAAATCAAAGCTAACTTTAGATAATATCCGTTTCATTGTTCGAAATTATGAGCTGAATGAGGGAGAGGCTAAGTTTGAATCTTCTTCTACTATGCTGAATAAGGTTTGGAACCTTATGACACATTCTATCAGGGGTGGTTTCCAGGAGGGTTTAGTGGATACTCCCACTAGAGAAAAGGGAGGCTTCCTAAGTGATGGATGGGCTCAGGGTGCACCAGCATTGACAGTATTTGGAGATAGAAAAATGAACAATAGAGTATTGCAGGAGTTTTTTGATTCGCAAGAGCAATATTGGCCTGATGGCAGATACAATGCTGTATATCCCAATGTGGATGGAGGCAGAGATATCCCAGACTTTACACAGCAATTCCTCTTCTGGGTTTGGGATTATTATTTGCAAACCAGCAATAAAGAATTTCTGAGGAAACATTATGTGGCATTGACTCAAACAGGAAATTACTTGATTTCTCATATGGATGAGCAAACAGGATTGATAAAAAATTTAACAGGTGGTAAAGGACCTTATGAATTTGGTATTATAGATTGGCCTGCTGATATGCGTTTCGGTTATGATATGAATACGGAGTACCGTACTGTAATCAATGCTTATGCCTATCTGGATTTTGAAATTTTGGCTAAAATTGCTTCAGTTTTGCAAAAAGAGGATGATGCCTCAAATTATAACTCGCTTTCGTTGAAATTGAAAGAAGCGATTAATAACTATCTGGTGAATGCTCAGGGGGTCTATGTGGATGGTTTGAAAGCAGATTTATCTCCAAGTGAACATAGTTCTCAACAAGCCAATTCGATTCCACTTTTTGCAGGGATTAGCAAAGATAAAGTAGCTGTCAGCAATTATGTAATTTCTAAAGGTATGCGTTCCGGAATGGTGACATTGAGGTTCTTGGTAGAGAGTTTAGGTCTTGCTAACCAAGCCGAGTCACTGTATAAATTATTTACTAATACAGAAGATTATGGTTGGGCAAATACCATTCAAAGAGGGGCTAGCTTTACCTGGGAATCCTGGACCGCTTTGGAAACGAATCAAAGCTTGTCACACCCCTGGGGAGCTTCTGGGCTGATAGCTATGCAGAAATATTTTTTAGGAATTTCTACATTGGAGGCTCAGAATAAACTGATTCAAATCAAACCCTTGGATTTTTCATCTGTAAAAGAGTTGAATTATGTGAAAGGAACAAGCAAAATTGATCAAGGAGAAGTGAAAGTGGAATGGACTCGTGAGGAGAAAAGTTATGAGTTGAATATTGAAATTCCAGTCAATGTCCAAGCTGAGATCTACTTGCCTTGCAAAGAATCCATTTCTGAAGATAAGGAGTTTGAGATGTTACTTGATGGATATCCAGTGAACTACAAAAGAGAGAATGGTTACATATATTTAGGAAGAAAGGGTTCAGGTAAATATACATTCGTCAGAAAATTTTATTAAATTGCATCAAAGATTAAAATTACCCTTTAATTTTTTGTTTGCAATATGGAAAACTCAACTAAAAAATTTGGTACTGCTCCTGTATTTTTTACTGCTATTTCAACCATTTTAGGTGCTATCCTTTTTCTTCGGTTTGGATTTGCGGTAGGATCTGTTGGACTCGTGGGGGTTTTGTTATTGATTGTTCTGGGTCATTTAGTAACTATACCTACGGCACTGGCTATATCCGAATTGGCTACCAACAAACGAGTAGAGGGTGGGGGCGAGTATTTTATTATTTCCAGATCATTTGGACTAAATATTGGTGCAACTATTGGTATTGCATTGTTCTTATCGCAGGCTATCAGTGTTGCATTTTATGTGATTGCTTTTACCGAAGCATTTTCGTTTCTATTTGATTATTATAAATTGAATTATGGGTTAGAACTTCCAAGGCAAGTGGTTAGTTTACCTGTGATGTTTTTGCTGTCCTTGCTCATTCTGAAAAAGGGGGCAAATCTTGGTGTTAAAGCGCTTTATGTCGTTGTTTTTATACTAGCAATTTCCATTATACTTTTTTTTGCAGGTAATTCTGGTTACTCTGAATCAAATCCCTTTGATTTAAGTAAAACAGAACTTATCAAAACAGATAATTTTTTTCTTGTATTTGCAATCATATTCCCAGCATTTACGGGAATGACGGCAGGAGTAGGATTGTCTGGAGACTTACGCAATCCAGGTAAATCTATACCTTTTGGTACTGTGGCTGCCACTTTGATTGGGATGGTAGTGTATGTTTTCGTGAGTTTTAAACTTGCAAATTCAGCAAGTCCTGAAGAATTGAAAAACAATCAATTCGTGATGGCTGATATTGCAGTATGGGGATGGTTGGTTGTGCCAATAGGCTTGGCAGCATCGACTATTTCATCTGCTTTAGGTTCAGTAATGGTAGCTCCCCGGACTTTAAATGCGCTGGCAGGTGATAGTTCTTTCCCTTTTCAATCGGTAAATAAATGGTTGAGTAAAGTCAGAGCTAAAGATGATGAACCAGTAAATGCATCCTTAATTACCTGTGTTATCGCTTTTGTTTTTGTGGCAATGGGAGATGTTGATGCTGTGGCTCGGATTATTTCGATGTTCTTCATGATAACCTATGGGTCATTAAGTTTGATTTCTTTTCTACATCATTTTGGATCTTCACCTTCGTATAGACCATCCTTTAAGTCGAAATGGTATATTTCTTTGTTGGGTTTTGTGACAGCTGTATGGGTAATGTTTAAAATTGATTCCTTATACAGTTTTATAGCTATTTCTGTGATGATACTGCTGTATATTTATATGGATTATTATCACAAACACCGAAGAGGTTTATCATCCATTTTTGCAAATACAATTTTTCAATTGAATAGAGCTTTGCAATTGTTTCTGCAATCAGGAAAAGTGGGAAGGGAAAATGTGGATTGGAAACCAAGTGCAATTTGTATATCCAAAAATTCTTTTGAACGGGACAATGCATTTCGTTTGCTCAACTGGATTTCGTATAAATATGGATTTGGAACTTATTTGCATCGCATTGAAGGTTTATACTCAGCCGAAACTAATCAACAAGCTGAAGAGGAACTCACAAAACTTATCAGTTACTATGGTCACGATAGTCATGTGTATATAGATACAATTATTTCCCCATCTTATACATCTGCTATTGCCCAATCGATTCAAATTCCTGGAATTTCCGGGATGGAAAACAACATGATCATTTTGGAATTTGATAAAGATAATCCTGTAGAGTTGAGTCAGATCCTCTCTAATTATAAAATCATAAATTCAGGCAATTTTGATATTTGTATTTTAGGTTCTAGTCGAAAACCTATCATATTTAAAAATGGCATTCATGTGTGGATAAGGACAACAGATGAGAATAATGCTAATTTGATGATTATACTTAGTTATATCATGCTGGGTCATCCTGATTGGAAAAAATCAGACATTAAAATTTTTCAGATTTGCAGACCGGATGAATATCAGAATGTGCTGGAACAGATGGAAGTGATTCTCACCAATGGAAGATTGCCTATTACGAATCAGAATATTCATGTGTTAGTTAATGACCAAGATGAACCTGAAATAGATATTATCAATCGAAATTCATCAGATGCTGGTTTAACTATTGTTGGTTTTAAAGAGAAAGATGTGGAAATGGATAATCAAAAACTGTTTGTTTCTCATCAAAATCTGGGTAATGTATTGTTTGTGAATTCAAACCATAATATGATTCTGGAGTAATATGGATAACTTTATGAAATATAGACTGATAGAGTGGGGAGAGTATGAACTCACTGTATCTTCCTTGGTGACTTTTATTGCTGTTTTAATGGTCATGTTTGCCATTTCTCGTGGCTTAAGAGGGGCGATCTATCGTGTGACAAAACTGGAGGATTCCAAAAAATTCTCTATCTCTAAATTAAGTAATTATGTGATAGGATTTTTTACGATTCTCATAGGCATGAATGTGTTGGGAATTAATATATCTATTCTTACTGCTGGTTCTGCTGCTCTTCTAGTTGGTGTTGGTTTTGGCCTTCAGAATTTATTCAATGATTTTGTGTCAGGAATTATTTTGTTGGTTGATGCAACCTTGAAAGTTGGAGACGTGATTGAAGTAAACGGGATGATATATAGAGTGGAGCAGATTAATTTCCGTACCACTACTGTGGTTGGTAGGAATGAAAATTTTGTGATTATGCCTAACTCTCAATTAACGGCCAATAACTTGATTAATTGGACGCACAGTGGTGTTTCTTCACGATTTCGAGTGGATATTGGAGTTGATTATGGGACTGATGTGCCTACCATTATGAATATTCTGAAAGTTGCTGCCAGCAAGCATACAAAAGTGCTGCCTACACCAGAACCTTTTGTAAGGTTTGAGGATTATGGTGATTCTGCATTGCAATTTGCATTGTATTTTTTTACCAACGATGTTTTCAGGGTTGAAAATATCAAGAGTGAATTGAGGATAGAAATTTACGAGGAAATAAAGCGTCAAGGTATTACCATACCATTCCCTCAGCGGGTTGTTCATGTGCAACCATCTTAAAGTTAGTCGAACTGAATGTGTTCGTTTTTGTGGATTTCCGTTCTTATGAAGGTACTGATCGAATCAGTAGGTTTTAACCTGTTCTTCCCCTTTCAAAGCCCTCAAGCCAGCTTGAGCTAATGCCAACATTTCATCTTCACCAGGATATACGACCACTTTTGCCAAGGCTCCAATCATTTTTTGTATGTAATTGACAACTAGTTCGTTATATGCAATACCACCGGTAAGTAAAACAGCATCTACTTTTCCTTCCAATACAGCTATCATCGAACCAATTTCTTTCCCAATATTGTATGCCATCGCCTCCATAACCAAACGGGCATGATAATCACCCGTTTTGACCAATAAATCTGCTTTCTTTAAATCGCTGGTTCCTAAATGAGCCACTAAACCACCGCCTCCAACAAGTAATTTCTGTATTTCCTCTTGTTCGAAAATTCCAGCATAACACATTCTGATTAGCGCACCTGCATCCATAGTTCCTGCTCTTTGAGGAGAGAATGGACCAAATCCATCCAAAGCTTGGTTGGTGTCTATGACTTTTCCTTGTTGATGAGCAGCAACAGAGATTCCTCCACCCATATGAGCAATCACCAAATTCAATTTTTTGTATTCACTATTGCTGTCTTGTGCATATCTCCTGCCAATTGCTTTGTGGTTCAGGGCATGAAAAGCAGAACGACGTGGAAATTGTGGAAGGCCACTGATTCTTGCTACTTCTTGCAATTCATCAACCACTACAGGATCGGCAATAAAAGCTTTGCAGCCTGTTATCTTTCCGGCAATCTCATGTGCAAGTACAGCTCCCAAATTAGATGCATGCTCTCCATTCAGGCATTGTCTGAGGTCACTTAGCATTTGACTGTTTACTTCGTAAATACCGGACTCCAAAGGTCGAAGAAATCCACCTCTTCCCACCACAGCACGGATTTCTGTTAGATCTATTTGGTAGGATTTTAACGAATCCAACACATGTTCCAATCTGAAATTATATTGGTCAAATACCGTCCGAAAAGGTTTCAAGTCTTCCGTAGTATGACGGACTGTAGTTGAGAAATTTTCATTCTCATTATCAAAAACAGCTATCTTCGTTGATGTTGAACCTGGATTAACGGTTAGTATTTTATACATATTCGATTTATTTAGGAGCTGTTTTATATAAATAAATACCTACACCCAGAAATAGAAAATTTGGAAGCCAAACTGCCATAAAAGGCGACATAGAGCCATTGACTGTAAAAGAGGTTGACAAGGTTGAAAATACAATAAATAGTGCACTTAATGCAAGACCAATGCCTAAATGTAGACCAATTCCACCTCTTACTTTCCGGGATGATAAAGAAACACCCATCAAGGTCATTATGATTGCAGCCAAGGGCATTGAGAATCGTTTGTAGTATTCCACTTGAAAGGGTTGAGTGTTTCCTGCGCCACGCGTGGAAAGACGTTCCAGATGTTTAACCAATTGTGGATTAGTCAACTGCGCACTTTCAAGTGCGGTGATGAAAAATTCATCTGGAGTAACAGCTATCAAAGTATCCAATTTATCCCCCTGAATGGCTATTTCTTTCATTCCTTTGAAGTCTCTTTGAAGATAGTCAGATAGGGTCCAATGATATGCAGAATCCCATTGTGCATTTTCGGCTGTTAATCTTGAGACCAGGCTTTTATTTTCGAATTTTTCGAGGGACACCCTATATCCTTTGTTGTTGGATCGTTCAAATCTTTCAATATAAAAAATAACTCCTGGTTCTACTTCCATTTGTACATTTCGTGCATAAGTTGATTTGAATTTTCTAACATATTGATTTTCAAACTCAAGTAATTTTCCACTGGATATGGGGATGATATAGCCTCCCAAAATAAAGGACAGAACAACAATTAAACTTGCTGATAATAGATAAGGTTTCATCAATCTTCTAAAACTCATCCCAGTCGAAAGCATAGCCACAATTTCAGTATTGGATGCCAATTTGGAGGTGAAGAATATGACCGCTATAAAGGTAAATAGTGGTGTAAACATATTCATGTAGAAAGGTATGAAATTTAGATAATATTCAAACAAGATGGCTTTTAATGGCGCATTGTTATCGAAAAAATTATCTAGTTTTTCAGAAAGGTCGAAAATGATAGCAATACTCAAAATAAGTATAATTGAGTAAAAGAAGGTACCTAAGAATTTTTTGATGATATAAAGGTCTATCTTCTTAAGTCCGATTTTCGAATAATTGATTTTCATTATACCCCTGGATCGTATTTTTCTGGAAATCTCCCTTTTACGTCTTTGTAATATTCTCTTATTTCTTTCAGATCTGCATCAAAATCACCACTAGGAATAATGATTTTTTTAATACCAACTTCTTTTTTTGAGTAATCAAAATAGGCTAATTCAATTGGCACTTCAGCTTTGGTAGCTATTTGATAAAACCCCATTTTCCATTTTTTTACCCTTTTACGAGTTCCTTCTGGAGTTATAGCAACGTGGAAATTAGATCTTTTCTTGAATTCTTCAGCAACTTGATCTGTAATTGAACTCCTACGACCTCGATCAACAGCAATACCACCCATAGATCTTAAAAGATTTCCTACAGGAAAAAAGAACCATGATTTTTTCATCAGAAAAGACGACTCTCTGCCTAAGGCCCAGTAGGATAGTTTACCCATAATAAAATCCCAATTGCTGGTGTGAGGGGCAACGACTAAAACACTTTTTGCAGGCTCTTCAAGGGGTGCGGATAGGGTCCAACCTGCTGTTTTTAATATCCACTGACTTATTCTTCTCATTCTTTCTAATTATACTACAAAACTACTCTTTTTTTTCGGATGCAACAAGATTTGCGAGGCTCATCCGGAAAAGCTAAATTTGTATGAGTATAATTGATTTTATGATGAATTTTCTGGATGAATTAAATAATAGCCAGCGCGATGCTGTAGAATATGTAGATGGAGCTTCTTTGGTGATTGCTGGTGCTGGTTCTGGTAAAACCAGAGTGCTTACCTATAAAATTGCATATTTGCTGAAACAGGGTATGGCTCCTTCTTCAATTTTAGCCTTGACATTTACAAACAAAGCTGCCCGAGAGATGAAATCTCGTATAGCATCTTTGGTTGGTGAAAATATTGCAAGGTATTTGTGGATGGGAACTTTCCATTCTATTTTTTCCAAAATTCTTCGAAGTGAGGCTGATAAATTGGGTTATACCCGAAACTTCACAATCTATGATTCCTCGGATTCCAACAGTCTTATCAAATCAATCATCAAGGAATTGAAATTGGATGATAAAGTATATAAACCAGGACTGGTACATTCCAAAATTTCTTTTGCCAAGAATAATCTTATTACTCCTCAAGCATATATAGCAAATAATGACCTTCAAAAAAGTGATCTGATGTCGAGAGTGCCCCGTATCTCAGAAATTTATACTTTTTATACCGAACGTTGTAAATTGGCTGATGCGATGGATTTTGATGACTTGTTGTTGCAAACAAATATACTTTTTAGAGATCATCCATCTGTGTTGGCAAAATATCGAGAACGATTCTCGTATATATTGGTTGATGAGTATCAAGATACGAATTATGCTCAATATTTGATAGTTAAGAAACTATCAGAGCATCACGAACGAATTTGTGTTGTTGGTGATGATGCACAAAGTATTTATTCCTTTAGAGGTGCTAATATTGATAATATTCTGCAATTTCAAAATAATTATCAATCTGCTAAGATTTTTAAACTGGAACAGAATTATAGATCTACGCAAAATATAGTCAAAGCTGCCAACAGTTTGATCGATAAAAACATGGCCCAAATCCGTAAAACGATTTTCTCAGAAAAGGCTGAAGGACATTTGATTAAAATTCTACAAGTTTACTCAGATTTGGAAGAGGGTGCTGTTGTTTCGACTCAAATAGCCGAAATCAAAAGAAAGGAAAAGTATCAGTTCAAAGATATAGCTGTTTTGTACAGAACCAATGCTCAATCTCGTGTATTGGAAGATCAAATGAGAAAAGAGCATATACCTTACCGCATATATGGAGGACTTTCCTTTTATCAACGAAAAGAAATCAAGGATTTGATTGCCTATTTCAGATTGATAACCAATCATAATGATGAGGAGGCATTTAAACGGATTGTAAATTATCCCGCCAGAGGTATAGGCGATACTACCGTCGGGAAAGTTTTGTCTACTGCAATCTTGCATCAGGTTTCAGCTTGGGAAATCCTTGAAAATATGTTGGGCTATAATTTGGATGTAAATGCCGGAACAGCTAAAAAGTTAGCTCAGTTTCGAGATATGATCCAGGTATTTACTCAAAGTTCGTCTACATTGTCTGCCTACGAAGTGGCTCAATCTGTAGTTAAAACCACTGGTATAATTAGTGATACTTACGTGGATAGATCGCCTGAAGCTATGAGTAGACAGGAAAACGTTCAGGAACTTTTGAAAGCATTGTTTGAATTTTGTGAAGAAAGAACTGCCTTGGGTCTTGAAGCAGGATTGTCTGATTTCTTGGCTGAAGTTTCTTTATTGACTGATCAGGATACTAACCAAGAGGGTGATGATGATAAAATCACAATGATGACTGTTCATGCAGCTAAAGGATTGGAGTTCAAAGTAGTATTTATAGTAGGAATGGAAGAGGAATTATTTCCCTCCTTATTTTCTATGGATAGTGCCAGAGATTTGGAGGAAGAGAGGCGATTGTTTTACGTCGCACTTACAAGGGCTGAAGAACGTTGTTTTATCTCCTATGCAAAGTCTCGGTTTAGAAACGGTAAAGTGAATTTCTCGAATCCAAGTCGTTTTATTAAAGATATAGACGATAGATATTTGGATAAACCTGCGGAAGCAAAAATTGCAAAACCAAAATCTTTTTTTGATGATGATTTTAATTTTGAATCCGAAAGAAAATCGTATAATCAAAGTTGGGGTAGAAGGGAGACTATAGAAAGTCAATCCAGAGAAATGTACGAAAAACCTGCATCTCCACGTAAATTAGTAAAAGTATCCAATGCTGGCAGTCATTCCCAATCTAGTCCTTCAGGAAGTACGAATGCCAACTTGCCTGTAGGTCAAATGGTTAGACATGCTTTGTTTGGCGAAGGGAAAGTCGTATCTGTAGTTAATATAGGGGGTGATGAGAAAGCAGAAATTGACTTCGGATCCAAAGGAATTAAAACCTTGTTGTTGAAATTCGCCAAACTTGAAATAGTTAAATAATAAACCAAAATTTAGTTTTATTAAAACAAACAGCCTGAGACTAGTCAGGCTGTAAAGAAGTTTGGTTGAATTTCTGTAATTTACACTTTTTCAAGTATTTTACGACTTATTTCAGAACTACTTAAATTTTTCTCTTCAGCCAATAAAGCTTTTTGTTCCTTGATGATGGCCTGGGTAACCAATCCAGCGATAGTCATTCCAAACATAGCAGGCATATAAGATGTAGTGCCATTGATCTGAGCCTTGTGACTACACCATTCATGGTTAAGCAAATCCTGGTCACCTGGTCCATGCTTTGTTTTTGGACACATACATTTGTGAGTGCCACAAGTTTCGTTTTCTTGATAATTTTCTACAATCTCGTCACTGTAAACACAATAGAATTTTTTGTTTAGTCCACCCGCTTTCTTTATCCTTTTGCGTAGAGTTGCTCCAAGTGGGCAACCATTTACATTCCAGAATTCAGCCACTTTGATACGTGTTGGGTCCACTTTTAAAGCAGCACCCATGGAAGAGAAAAAGCTTGCATTGGTCTGAGTTGCAGTTTGAATCAAATGTATTTTATTGGATAAACTGTCAATGGCATCTATGATGAAATCATAACTGTCAAGATCAAAGTCTGCGCTGTTTTCAGGAGAATATATTTTCTGAAGGGCAGTTATTTGAGCTTTGGGGTTGATTTCCATTAATCTCTCTTTTAAAATCTCTGTCTTGACTTGACCAACGGTTTTGGAAGTTGCCAATAACTGACGATTAATGTTAGTCACACAAACACGATCTGAATCCACTATGGTAAGATGTTTGATGCCTGAGCGAACCAAGCTTTCGGCACACCAACTGCCTACGCCGCCGATTCCAAAAATGATAACACGCTTCATCGAAGCAAGGGTGATGAAATCTCTACCCAATAACAATTCTGTACGTTGAAAATATCCTCTCATAAAAGGAGTTAGCCTTTCTGACTAATTATATTTAATGATTTTTTATTAATTATCTCTATTTGTTTGCCATGCATTTGAATTATTTCATCCTTGATGAATTCACTCAATATACGACTTACACTTTCTCTGCTTGTGTCAATTAAATTACCCAATTCAGTTTGTGAAATAGGTAGGTTGAATTTATCTGAACCAAAAATATTATCTGAAAAATCGAGTAGAACATCTGCTAAATTACCTCGAATTAATTTTTGAGTTCGGTTGGCACATCTTCTAAATGATTCCAATTCATATCTACAAAGTGATTGAACAATCTCTATCATAAACTGTTCATTGTCCTTCAAAAGTTTTCGGAAAACTTCAACATCAATGAAACAAACTTCACAATCTGCGATAGCGGTGATTGAATATTGATTTACTTTAGCTCCAAAAGTTGTAGGAAGACCTAAGTAGTTGGGTGCCTTCGAAAGCTTAACAATCTGTTCGGAATACGGTCCAGTCAAATGAATTTTAACTAATCCTTTACGTAGAAAAATGACATTTGTAGAATAAGTGCCTTGCTTAATGATACTATCACCTTTGTTGAATTTTACAATGATATGATTGTCGGAAAGATCTTGCAGATTGCATGTGCTGAGCTTTGAAGCAGCCAGGGATTTGAACTCACATAATTCGCAACTATTCATAACAAGGTGTTTTTGTGTTTTAACTACCAAAAATCCCAGCAAAAATACTAAATGTGATGCATATCACAAAATACTGTTTTTAGTATTACGCCATTTTTCTGTTTCAATTGATACACATCCTGTATATTTGCTGAAAAATTTCTTTAATTAAATCTGGAGTCATGGAAGAAAATGTACAAGCAACCATAGAACAGTTGCAAAAGGACTTGGAAAAGTTACAAAAGAAAGTGAAGAAGATAGAGAACAATCGTAAAGATCAATTTTCACTCGCTATCGTATCTGGTGATATGGATAAAGTGTTGGCTGGCATGATTATTTCATTGGCTGCAGCAGCAATGGACACTAAAGTGAAGATCTTTTTCTCATTTTGGGCATTGTCAGCTTTAAGAGATAGAAACAAAAAAGTCAAAGGAAAGGATTTTATTTCCAAAATGTTTGGTATGATGCTTCCAAAGAGTAAAAATGATCTTAAGCTATCCAATATGAACATGATGGGGATGGGACCTATGATGATCAAATCAATCATGAAAAAGAAAAATGTGATGTCTCTTGATCAAATGTTTAAACAAGCGGCAGAATTAGGTATTGAAATCACCGTATGTGAAATGTCAATGGATTTAATGGGCTTCAAAAAAGAGGAATTTATTGACTATCCTCATTTGAGTTATGCTGGAGCTGCAACTTTTGTTGCTGATGCCGGTGAGTCTAGTTTTCAATTGTTTATATAAAAGAAGTTATTCATATTCATTTAAAATTTAAGATTATGTCAGAAGATTTAAGAAGTTTGAAATCAAACTTAGTTGTAGATGCAAGAGGTACAGCTTGTCCTGGTCCACTATTGGCTGCTAAAAAAGCGATAGGTGAATTGGAAGATGGTGAAGTGATGGAAGTATTGTCAGCAGATGAGGGTACTAAAAGTGATATTCCAAGATGGTGTGACAAAGTAGGTCATGATTATTTGGGATTTGTTGATGAAGATAGTTACAGTCGTCTTTTCCTTCGTAAAGTAGAATAAATTTTATTGAGACTCCGGTTATATCGGAGTCTCAGACTAATCTTAAATAATATGAGTACCGATAAAAAAACACCCAAAATATTGGTTTTTTCAACCGAAAAGATATCAGACCCGGGTATTGATCAAGCGGGATTACGAAAAATTCATTATGCTCCCTCTGTATATGTGATCAGTTTGCCCTGTTCATCAGGAATCAAACCGAAGTGGATTTTGCATGCCTTGGAAAATGGATTCGACGGAGTATTCATTGCAGCAGATGGACACGAATGTTCCTATAGCTCAAGATGTGCTGATTTCACAAACAACATTGTCGAGGAATCTCAAAAGCTAATGAAGGAACGTAATATTAGCCCTAAAAGAGTCAGAATGGCTGCTTTGTGTTCAGTGTGTGCAGAACCTTTTATGAATCACATGGAAAATTACGGAAAAATACTTTCCGGATTGGAAGATTAAATTGAACCAATATGAAAGAAGAAATTAAAAAATACGATGCTGTAGTTGTTGGTGGCGGGATCGCAGGGCAAGAGACAGCATTGAGTTTAGCTGATATGGGTAAACAAGTCCTTTTGGTTGAAAAAGGTTTGTCTATTGGAGGTAAAATGATCCAGTTAAGTAAGGTTTTCCCGACCTTGGATTGTGCTGCATGTATCACCACCCCTAAAATGTCTGAAACTGCAAGACATCCGAATATCACCCTAATGTTGAATACAGATGTAAAGGGTATAGATAAAGAGAATGAAGAGTTCAAAGTGAATGTGACTCAGAATCCTCGTTATGTAATTCAAAAAGACTGTACCGGCTGTGGAGAATGTGAAATAGCTTGTCCGGAAGTCAGAAATGATGAGTATAATACAAATTTGGCAGGTCGTAAAGTTGCCTATATTCCGTTTAACCTAGCAAATCCTCGCATTGCAACCATAGATCGTCAGGATCATTCTGCTCCTTGTATTAATGAATGTCCTGGTGGTGTTAAACCCTATGGTTATATTACTTTGGCCAGAAATGGTCAATACGAAGAGGCAATGAAATTGCATTTAGAGGATATACCATTTCCAGGTAGTTTAGGTCGTGCATGTTATGCACCTTGTGAAAATGCATGTACTCGTGCAAGTTTGGAATCAGGTGTGAATATCCGAAAAATCAAAAGGTATTTTTCAGATTATTATTATGAGAAATATCCTGAAGCACCCAAAGTAGAAATCAAGAATAAAACCGGTAAAAAAATTGCTGTCGTAGGTTCAGGTCCTGCAGGCCTAACTTGTGCCTATCATTTGGCTTTGAAAGGTCATGAAGTTAAAATCTTTGAATCTGCTCCTGGTGCTGGTGGTATGTTGTTGCTTGCTCTTCCAGAATATCGTGCTCCTAAGGATGTGGTACAGCGTGATGTGCAGAATGTGACAGCAGTGGGTGTAGAAATAGAAGTAAATAAAAAAATTGAAAACCTGGTAGAACTTAAAGATCAAGGATTTGATTTGGTATTTGTGGGTGTGGGCACACATGTCAGTGCAAAATCTAATGTTGAAGGAGAGAATTTAAAGGGGGTTATCGGATGTATGGAATTCCTGCGTGAATCCAATATTGGAACCAAAGTAGATTTAACCGGAAAGCGAGTAATGGTTATAGGTGGTGGTAATACTGCTATTGACGCTGCCAGAACTTCATTGCGTTTAGGTGCTGAAAAAGTAACTGTCATATATCGTCGTAGTCGTGAAGAAATGCCTTGTTTTGCTCCGGAAATAATGGAAGCAGAGGAAGAAGGTGTTGAAATCATGGTTCTTCGTAATCCGGTGAAATATATTGGAGCCAATGGTCAAATTACTCAGGTTCAATTGACTAAAATGGAATTGGGTGAAAAAGGGGCAGATGGTCGTAGAAATACTTCAGCTGTAAAAGGTTCTGAATATATTGAAAATGTAGATTATGTTATCGAAGCAATTGGATTGAAGCCAACAACCTCACCATTTGTTGGGCAAGTGGAGATGAATAAGAACGGTACTATAGTAGCCAATCCAAAAACTTTGCAAAGTTCGGTGCCATTTATTTTTGCTGGTGGTGACTCTACAACGGGTGCAACAACTTTGATTGAAGCTGCTGGTCAAGGTAGAAAGGCTGCATTTTACATGGATAAGTTGCTATGTGGACTTGAAATGGAAGATTATGAAGATGGTGATAAATTACCTGCTATAGATAAACAAAAAATTCTTCATAAGTTTAATGGAAAAGTGCAGAATTCAGTGAAGAGCAATATGCTTCAAGCTGAAACCAGAGGAAGAAGTTGGGAGGAAGTTGAAAAAGCTTACACTGAGGATGAATTGAAATTGGCAACTAGCCGGTGTTTGGATTGCAGTAACTGCCGTGAATGCCATCAATGCGTTAGTGCTTGCCCATCCAATGCTATCGATTTCTCTCAAAAGAAATTGAATATGCAAATTGAAGCTAAATCTGTGGTTGTTACTACCGGATTCAGTTTGTTCCCACCGCAGGGAAAACCTGAATATGGATATGAAAAATATGCCAATGTTATTGATTCGCTCCAAATGGATCGATTGATTGCGCCGACACGTCCGTACAATAATTTATTACGTCCCAGTGATGGTAAAGCTCCGGATAATATAGCTTACGTTTTATGTACTGGCTCACGTGATTCAGCGATAGAAAATCACGGTTGTGGAACCGATTGTGCCAATAATCCGATCTGTTCACAGATTTGCTGTATGTACTCCATCAAACAAGCTCAATTGTTGATGGGTGCACTACCCTTGGCTGATATTACGATTTACAATATGGATATCCGTGCTTTTGGAAAAGGTTACGAAGAGTTCTTTATGCAATCCAAATCTATGGGTGTTAATTTTATCAAAGGTAAGGTTGCAAAAATCAGAGAAAATGAAAATGGAAGTGGTGATCTCATTTTAAGATATGAAGATACTGCAAAGGGTGTGCTTAAAGAAGCAAAACATGATTTGGTTGTCCTTTCAACAGGTGTAGTGCCAAACAAGCAAATACCTTCCATGTTCACAAATCGTAAACTTGAACTTGACAGATTCAATTTTGTAAAACAAACAGACGAATTGACTAGTCCTGCAATTACAAGTATTCCGGGCGTGTTTGTGGCTGGTGCTGCTTCTGGTCCGAAAGACATTCCAGATTCTATACTTTCAGCTGGTTGTGCTGCTTCTGAAGTTGCTGCCTATCTACACAATCTGGAACCCAAAGCCGAAGAATTAGTTGTTGAATCCATGTAAAAATCACAATAATGAAACAAAGAATAGGAGTTTATATATGTCACTGCGGAGGTAATATCTCTGATTATGTGGATGTGGAAGAGCTGGGCAAAATGTTTTATAAAGAGGAAAATGTTGTCATTTCCAAAGATGTAATGTTTGCCTGTGCTGATTCTAACCAAAAAAATATGGTAAGCGATATACAGGGTGAAAATCTTGATGCAATTGTGGTTGCTTCATGTTCGCCTAAACTTCACTTACATACCTTCAAAGGTGTTGCTTCAAGAGCTGGATTGAATCCTACCAATTATGTGCAAGTTAATATTCGTGAGCAATGCTCATGGCCACATAGCGATAATCCTAGAGCCGCAACAGTTAAAGCTGCTGGTTTGATTAGAGCTGGTATTAATCGTGTTTCACATTCTGAATCTCTGGATAATATTGAAATTGAAGTTAAGAGGTCAGTTTTGGTTATTGGTGCTGGTGTTTCTGGTATGAAAGCAGCCTTGGATTTGTCCTCCTCTGGTTATGAAGTTTTCTTAATAGAGAAGGAACAAAGTGTAGGTGGGATGGTTGCATCCAAGGACAAGGTGTTTATGTCTGATCAAAATGGTAAGGAATTGGTCGATTCATTGTATCAACAAATTAAAAGTCGTACTAATATTACTTTATTTACCGGTGCCACTTTGGAAAAGGTCTCTGGTAGTTTGGGCAATTTTTATGTGAATATCAAAATTGCACCAAAATCATTGATGATGAATTCAACTCCTGAATTGTTGCAGTTTATTGTGGGTGCTGTATTAGTTGCTACAGGTTACGAAAATTATCAGCCCAAAGAAGATGAGTTTGGCTATAAAACCTATCCAAATGTGGTAACATTAACGGATTTCAATAAAATTCTAAGCGAAAGCAAAAATGAATTGGTGCACAATGGTAAGAAAATCAAGAGTGTTGGTTTTATCTATTGTGTGGGTAGCAGGCAAACTAAAGGAGAAAATAAATACTGCTCCAGACAGTGTTGCTCGGCTGCTATACATAGTTCCATTCAATTGAAAGATAAATTTGAGAACATTCAATCTTATCATGTTTATAGGGACATTCGTACCTATGGTAAACAAGAAATGCTTTATGAGCAATCTTCAAAACAGGGGGATTTGTATTTTAAATATGAAGAAAAACAACAACCTGTTGTATCCATGGATGGTGGTTCGCTTTTAATTAAAGTGAAAGATCAACTTACCGCAAAAATGGAAATGGATATACCAGTGGATATGGTTGTGTTGGTAACCGGAATGGTTGCCCGTCATGATGCTACAAAAATTTCTGAACATTTAAAAATACCTGTTGGTAATGATAAATTCTTTAATGAGATTCATCCAAAATTAAAACCTGTGGAAACTGTTATCAAAGGTGTTTATATTGGTGGGGCTTGCCAAGGTCCTAAAAATATTTCGGAATCTGTTCAGTCATCTTTGGCTGCGTCAGCTAAAATTAATGCCTTGTTAAGTAAAGGTACTATTTCAGTTGATCCTATAATTGCTCGTGTGAGTGAAAAGGATTGTACTTGGTGTGGTAAATGTGAAGAAGTTTGCGACTATACCGCTTTGAAGGAAGTGAAACTCGAAGATGGTTCAAAAACAGTAGCTGTTGTAAATAAAGCTGTTTGTACTGGATGTGGTATTTGTGCACCAGTTTGCCCGGTGAATGCTATTGAGGTTGCTCAGTTTACTGATGCTGAAATTGAATCGATGATAGATGGTTTTATGATGGACTTCGATATCAAAGAAAAAGAAAAGTCCGAACAAGAAGGTGTAGAAGAGTCAGCTACAGAAATGAAGGAGTTTCCACAGGTATGGAAAGAAATCCTGGCAGGAATTACAAATGAGAAAAATACAATTCCTGAAATTTCTAAAAATTCAAACTTGAATTCAGACTTGGTTACTTATCATTTGATGACCATGAATAAGTATGGTATAGTTGTTCCTGCAGGTCTTACAGAGAAAGAAGATTATTATTATTACAAAATTAAAAATAAATAAATATGGCTAGAGTAAACCCTCAATTTGCAAAAGAATTAGCAAAATATGGTGAAAAGGATTTTAGTGCCTGTTTCAATTGTGGAAATTGCACAGCCATATGTTCTTTATCTACTACTGAAAGTTCTTTCCCTCGCGAAATGGTCCGTTTTACAAGTCTTGGATTGGAAGATGAGTTGAAAGCTTCATTAAAACCATGGCAATGTTATTATTGTGGAGAGTGTTCTTCCAATTGTCCTCGCCAAGCTGAACCTGGTGAATTGATGATGTCGCTACGCCGTTGGTTAACTGCAAAGTATGACTGGACAGGGCTTTCTGGTTTGTTGTATAAGTCAATGCCGATTACCATAAGTGCGTTTGTACTGACTTTTATAGCTGTACTGGTATTTGCTTTTAATCAAGCGTTCAATTTGGAATCTATGATGCATGCTGGACATATGTTTGAAAGAATTGCAATTGCTTCTGTAGGCATTGTGATATTACTTCCCAATATAATTCGTATGTGGAATTTTACCATATTAAAACCGGGTGTAAAAGCTCCAATCTCAAAATATTTGAAGTCCCTTGGCGAGTTGTTTATACACATGTTTACCCAAAAGCGGGCCTTGGGATGTGACGACAATCAGCTGCGATGGTTTGAACATTTTATTTTGGTAATTGCCTATTTATCACTGCTATTTACTACTGTGTTTTTAGATTGGTTTGGAACTGAAAGTGTTTTCGTTCACGTTTTTGGCTATGTTTTGTCAGCTATAATTGCGATAGTTACTGTCGATTTTGTGTCTGCACGAATTAAAAAGTCAAAACAAGTTTCAAAACATTCTCAACCTTCAGATTGGTTTTTTGTCATTTGGTTGTTGTTGATGGGCTTGACTGCTTTGTTGGTGAAAATATTCCAGGATTTTGATATTCTAGAATCCAACAAATGGATGTATATCATTCATTTCACTGTTCTAGTTCAATGGGCATTGATTATTGTTCCTTTTGGTAAATGGACGCATTTCCTTTACCGTTCTTTTGCAATGTATTTCGAGAAGTTGAAACAGTAATCGAAACAGTGGGGATATAAAGCCGCCTTATTTTTTAAAATATACCCTGAAAGTTAGATAAACTTATGGGGTATGTTTTTATTATTCAATAAGTAATTGCTTTGTTTCTATACTGTCGGTTTCTAAATAATGGTCTGGAATTACTAGTTTCTTGACAGGTTCTGGCCAATGGTCTATTTGAGTGATACTTACCTTGGTGACTCCATCTGCTATCATGCCTAGTTCTTTAGCGGCTTTATATGAAACATCTATTATTCTTCCTCTGCCATGTGGACCTCTGTCTGTTACCTTTACAATGGTTGTGTTCCCGTTTTTTAAATTCTTAATCCAAAATAAGGTTCCGAATTCTGCAGTGCGATGAGCACATGTCAAGCTGTCTGGGTGATATCTGCTTCCATCAGAGACTTTTCTTCCTTTCAACTTTGAAGAATAGTAAGAGGCCATCCCTGTGGTTTGAGATGACACATACAGTGTTGTGATGATGAAAGTGAAAAGAAGGAGTAGCTTATGTTTCATATTGGAAGCAAAAATAGAGAAAAAAATAGTAAATTTGCAATTCAATTGAATGAAAGATATTTATGTCTAAAACCGATCAACAGTTTGACCAGGTTGCTAAAGCCTGCAAGGAAATTTTTTCTAAGAAAATGAAGGATTATGGTGCATCCTGGAGAATCCTTCGTCCAAAATCCGTTACTGATCAAATTTATATCAAAGCCAACCGTATTCGTAGTATTGAAACCAAAGGTGTTTCCAAAGTCGATGAAGGCATACGCTCTGAATTGATTGCTATCGTGAATTATGGCGTTATTGGGTTGATTCAGCTGGAACTTGGGGTGGCTGAAACTGATGATTTAAACTATGAAAAGGGTGTTGGAATGTATGAGAAATACTTGGCAGAAGCCAAAAACCTTATGATGGCTAAGAATCATGATTATGATGAAGCTTGGCGTTCCATGCGAATGGAGTCTTACACTGATTTGATCTTGATGAAAATATATCGTACAAAACAGATTGAAGATAACCAGGGTGTTACTCTTATTTCTGAAGGTATAGATGCAAATTATTTTGATATGATCAACTATGCGGTTTTTGGTTTGATCAAAATGGATGAAAACAGTAAATAATTATTAAATATGAATTATAAAGGTAGTAATCCAATTCTTAAAACCACTTTGTTGATTGTTGCACATCTGCTGAGAATTGCATTTGCCTTGGTTTTCTTGTTCTCTGGATTTGTAAAGGCAATTGATCCTCTGGGATTTGCATATAAGCTCGATGATTATTTCCAAGCCTTTGGTCCATTTTTTCAAAAATTCAACTCCCTCTCCCTTGTTATTTCTATTGCTTTATCCGGAGCTGAAATAGTCCTGGGCTTAATGATTTTGTTAATCGTCAAATATAAAACTGCAGTTCGCATATCTTTGGTTTATATGCTGCTGATGACTTTGCTTACACTTTATATCGCATTCAATAATCCTGTCACCGATTGTGGGTGTTTCGGAGATGCATTGATTCTGACCAATTGGCAAACTTTTTATAAAAATATATTGTTGCTTGGAATTATTTCCTATTTGTCTTATACCCGCACATCCTTGATCCAATTCTTCAATGCTAAATTTGAATGGATCCTGTTGGGCTTGTTTGCATTTTCAACAGTATTTATTTCAGTGTATAATTTACATCATTTGCCTTGGATTGATTTTAGACCTTATAAAATTGGTGTTAATGTCCGGGAAAAAATGACGTTGCCTGAAGATGCAGCGTCTGAAGAATATGTAATTACATTCATTTATGAAAAGGATGGAGTTCAAAAAGAATTCAACTTGGACAATTATCCGGAGAATGATACTACTTGGAAGTTTGTCGATCAAAAAACTGAAATTATTAGCCAAGGTGCTGTAGCTGAAATTCATGATTTTGTGCTGATTGATCAGGCCTATAATGATGTGACTTATGATGTGTTGGATTATCCAAAGAGAACCTATTTTTTTGTGATGTACGATTTAAGTAAGGCTGAAAGAAACGCAATGGAATTGTTGCGTGCTTTTTATACATCCAACAAGGATGATTCCATTCATTTCTATCTACTGACTGCTTCGGGTCAAAATGAACAAAGTGAATTTATGACTGAATTCGAATTTAATATTCCTGTGCTAACAGCTGATCCTATAGCTCTTAAAACAATGATTAGAGCCAATCCTGGGGTGGTTGTGTTGGAAAATGGAGTGATTATAGACAAAATGAATTGGAGAGATTTATAATAAACAAAATAGGTATTAACTAATTTTTAAAACAACGAAAATGAGAAAGAACATTGTTGCAGGAAACTGGAAAATGAACAAAACTTTACAAGAAGGTTTGGCTTTGGCTACAGAATTGAAAGAGGCTTTGGCTGGTACTACTCCTAATTGCGATGTGGTAATTGGTACTCCTTTTATTCACTTGGCGAGTGTAGCTTCAGCTGTTGAAGGTTCTGTTGTAGGGGTTTCTGCTCAAAACTGTGCAGATAAAGAATCTGGGGCGTATACAGGTGAGATTTCTGCTTCTATGGTGAAGTCAACTGGTGCAAATTATGTTATTTTGGGACACTCTGAGCGTCGTGAATATTATAATGAATCAAGTGCAATCTTGAATGCCAAAGTTGATTTGGCTCTTGCAAATGGATTAACTCCTATCTATTGTTGTGGAGAAGCTTTGGATATACGTAATGCAAACGAACAAAATAATTTCGTTCAAACTCAATTGGAGGAAACTGTATTTAATCTAAGCGCAG
>CAZZPZ010000005.1:169505-174757 GCA_964655615.1 uncultured Paludibacter sp.
CAAAATAATTTCGTTCAAACTCAATTGGAGGAAACTGTATTTAATCTAAGCGCAGAAGATTTTTCTAAAATCGTAATTGCTTATGAGCCTATCTGGGCTATTGGTACTGGTGTGACTGCTTCTACTGAGCAAGCTCAAGATATGTTGGCATTTATCCGCTCTATCATTGCAGCTAAATTTGGTGCACAAATTGCGGATAATACATCTATCCTTTATGGTGGTAGCTGTAATGCTAAAAATGCTCCTGAGTTATTTTCTCAACCTGATATTGATGGCGGTTTAATCGGTGGTGCTTCATTGAAAGTTGCTGATTTCAAGGCTATTATTGATGCGTTTTGAGTGATTAAATCACAAAAGTGATAACATAAAACACCCCAATAGTTTTGTTCAAACTTTTGGGGTGTTTTTTATCTATGGGAAATATGAACCTGAATTTTTTTATTATTCTGGTTTCCAATCTCCAAACACCTGATCTAAATGGTATTTCTGAGCTTCTTCACTCGTAAGTTGTTTGGACCATGCAACTCTTTTGGATGTGTCGGAACCTTCACCGGTTGAATTGTATTCAGCATAAAAAGCGGTGGATTCATTTGTTTCCTTTCCCCAATTATGCCAACCTTCTGGTTTGATGATGGATGGTATCTCACATTCCAGATATACAACTTGTGCGTAGGGTCTCCATGGCCTTCCTAAATAAAATGAACCGTTTGGCGCATCTCCAGAAATCCTACAATTCTTAAATACAAATCCATATTTTTGTCCTTGTGGGGTTGATGCTGCGGTTATATACCCTGATTTTTTACAAAAGATCTCACATTCCTCAAAAAAACAAATTGAGAAACCAAATATAAAATCCACGGTTCCTTCTATATAACAATTCTTGTAATATTGACGACTTCCTTCGCCATGAGGATACAATGTGTCTTGATTGCCTAGAAACCTACAATTTTGGAAGTAAACTTTGTCTCCGTCTATTCTTGCTGCAACTGCTTGTCCTACAGGTCCTGCAGAGTTCTCGAAAGTGATATTGTATGCACTGAATCCGTCTCCATAAATAAAAAATGAACTGGATCCAGAAGTACCTATGTTTTCGCCAAATCTATTCTGTTTTTGTGCATAATCATCATAAGTTAAAATGGTAGTCAGTGCATCTTGGCCAATAAAACTTACATTGGTTTTGTTGGCAGGCAATGTGAGTTTTTCCTTATAAACTCCAGGTTTAATAAAGATTATGGTTTTGTTGGTTCTCATTGCAGGAACTGCATCAATTGCTTCTTGTACTGAATAAAAGTCACCGGATCCATCTTTTGCAACTGTGAAATCAAATCTGGTTTGAGCTATTAAACCTATGGTTGCCAAAGAATTAAAGAGGATAATAAAAAGTATCTGTTTTCTCATATTGGATTGAACTTGTTTGGATATTCAAAACTACTGTTTTAAATTTGGTTATCCAACCTATCATATTTATTTTGTTTGCAAGATTTAGCAATATGACTAGATATTTAGAAATTTTAATTCAATTGCTTGGTGTTTAACCTGAGCAATGCTTATTAAATTTTTTATCTTTGTTCTTTAAATAATTCAAATAAAATGGCTAAAACCAAATCAGTATATGTTTGCTCTAATTGTGGCAATGATTCTCCCAAATGGATAGGTAAATGTCCTTCCTGTGGAGAATGGAATACCTATCAAGAAGAATTGATTGCAAAAGAGAAGCCAAGTTCGTTGAAATTGGCCGGACTAGAGATTACCAAACAAAAGCCTATCTTGATTCACCAGGTAGAAAGTAAAGAATTAACAAGACTAAATACACATTCATCTGAATTGAATCGTGTATTGGGTGGTGGATTGGTTCCCGGATCTTTAGTCTTATTGGGCGGTGAACCTGGAATAGGCAAGTCTACCTTGATATTGCAGGTTGTTTTGCAAATGAAAGATAAGAAAATTCTTTATGTTTCTGGTGAAGAAAGTGCTCAGCAAATTAAATTACGTGCAGATAGGTTGCAAAGTGGTGAGTCATCCTGTTTGATTGTTAGTGAAACTTCTTTGGAGCAGATATTTGTACATATTCAAAATGAACAGCCCGATGTGGTTGTTGTTGATTCTATTCAAACTATTTCGACTGAACTAGCTGAATCCTCACCCGGAAGTGTGACTCAGGTCCGAGAATGTGCTGCTTCTTTGCTCAAGTTTTGTAAAACTTCTCATGTGCCAGTGATTCTGATTGGACATATAAACAAGGAGGGAAGTATAGCCGGTCCTAAAGTGCTTGAACACATTGTCGATACAGTGCTTCAATTTGAAGGGGACCAACATTATATGTATCGAATCTTAAGGGCTATTAAAAACAGATTTGGAAGCACCTCTGAAATTGGTATTTTTGAAATGCAACAAAGTGGTTTGCGTGAAGTGTCTAACCCTTCCGAATTACTTCTTTCACAGAATCATGAGGGTTTAAGTGGAATTGCGATTGCTACTGCAATTGAAGGGATTCGGCCATTTCTAATAGAAGTGCAAGCTCTGGTTAGCACTGCAGCATATGGTACTCCCCAGCGCTCTTCAACAGGTTATGATTTGAGAAGATTGAATATGTTGCTAGCAGTACTTGAAAAAAGGGTTGGCTTTAAATTAGCACAAAAGGATGTTTTTCTAAATATTGCAGGTGGACTTAAAGTCAATGATCCAGCGATTGATCTAGCAGTTATTTCATCTATATTATCATCCAATGTGGATATGGCAATTGATAAGGGTGTATGTATGGCCGGTGAAGTAGGACTTTCTGGTGAAATTCGTCCTGTTAATAGGATAGAACAGCGAATTCTGGAAGCAGAGAAATTGGGCTTCACTCAGATGATAATTCCGGATTTTAACTATAAAGGGTTAAATATTGATAGTGTAAATATTAAATTAGTTCGTGTTCGTAAGGTTGAAGAAGCCTTCCGATATTTGTTTAAAAAATAAAATATGAGAATTAGTCTTTTGTTTATAATATTGTTTGTCTTAATTAATTCAAATTTATCTCAAGCACAAAATTCCTTGCTTTGGAAGATTTCTGGAAATGGAGTTGAAAAACCCTCATATTTGTTTGGTACTTATCATTTGATGAGTCCTGAATTTCTAGATAGTATTCCGGGTTTCTTTCAAGCGATTGAATCGACCAATGAAATAGTTGTTGAAGTAGATGTTTCTGATCAGGAAAAGATAAAATCGGAAGTGTTTAAATTTGTCAATTTACTTAAAATGCCATCAGATACAGCCTATGCGGATTTATTGACACTCGAAGAACTTCAATTGGTTGACTCTGTGTTTACTTTGTATTTTCAGGCAACCTCTGATAATTTTATGTTGAAACCTCAGGTTGCGGCTGTTTTTATTACTCAAATGCTCTATGTGAAATTGATTCCTGAAATGTATACTGGAACTTCTGTCGTTTTTGATGAGTATATACGTTCCAAAGGAGTGAAATTGGGAAAAAAGTCTTCTGCATTAGAAACTTTGGATGAGCAAATGAAGTTGCTTTATCAGTCTGAATTGACCTTGCAAGAGGACGCTATAGCTTTGATAAATTTTATTCAGACAGATCTGAAAGATTTTGAATCAGATTTAAATAGGCTGAAATTTCTATATAAAAACAAGGATTTGAATGCTCTTCATGATTTATATTCTGAAAAACTACAGGAAAAGAGAATTCAATTTGGAGATAAATATGTAGAGTCAGCAGATGAGCTTTTTCTTAAAAAAAGAAATAAAAATTGGGTGAAACTTTTAAGTTCTAAATTGAAAGAATCCTCTCTTTTTATTGCAGTTGGTGCCCTTCATTTGCCTGGTAAGGAAGGTGTGATTGAATTGCTGCAGAAACAAGGTTTTGTATTAGAACCTATTAATTAAATTGCATATTTACTCTTGTTAAATATGTGAATAAATTTATAGTTATGAGATTTATTTTAAATAGTTTTTTTGTGCTTTTGAGCGTCCAGTTAAATGCCCAAAATATAGAGCATTGGCAAGGCAATGTGTCTGTTAAAGGTGGATGGGCTCCCTTTGATTTAGTACAATTCATTAGTGCTGATAAAACTGTGTGGAAAATTCAAAATGGAAATGAGGAAATTGTGTTGGATCAAATAGTAACTGTAGGTGATTCTGTTTCTGTATCAATACCCATGTTTGATACTCAAATAAGAGCTCGTGTGTTTCAGGACTCTCTGATTGGAAGATTTTATAAAAACTATATTGAGAATGATTTGGGTCTTGAGTTTAAAGCATTCAGAAATGTGTCGAGATTTGAGAATAATAATCCAAATTTGAATTTTAAAATAGACGGTCGTTGGGTTTTGGAATTTGAAAATGAACCAGATGTGAAAATCGGTGTATTTGAAGTAGATCAAGAATTAGTTCATGGTTCGGTCTTGACTAACTCCGGCGATATGCGTTTTCTAGTAGGTGAAATAAATCCTGAAGGTTTCACTGTATCTACATTCACAGGTTTGAGTGCTTATATGTTGGATGTGAAGATTTTAAATGACAGTGTCTGGGAAGGCGAATTGTATTCATCTAAAAGTAAAACCCATTTTAAAGCAAAATATAACCCATTTGCAAGTTTGGAAAATCCATTCTTAATCACTAAAATGAAAAAGGGAGTTGATACTCTAAGCTTCAAACTCATGGATTTGAATGGTGAAATGGTCAGTTTAGCGAATGATAAATACAAGAATAAGGTGGTAATTGTTTCTGTTTTGGGAAGCTGGTGCCCCAATTGTTTAGATGAACATGCATTTCTCTCTGAATGGTATTCGCAAAACAAATACAGGGGAGTTAAGGTTATTGGTGTAGCTTTTGAAAGGAAAGATGACCCAGTTTATGCCCAAAAGTTTCTCGGCAATTTGAAAGTTAGACTAAATATTGAATATCCTTTGCTGTTTGGAGGTAAAGTAGGTTCAGAAAGTACTAAAAAAGTTTTTCCAGAAATAGAACAGATAAAAATATATCCAACCACCTTATTTTTAGGAAGAGACGGTAAGGTGAAGAAAATACACACAGGTTACAGCGGTCCGGCAACAGGTTTATTTTACAAAGAATTTCAGAAAGAATTCAATGAAATTGTAAACGACTTATTGCAGAAATGAAATAAAGTTGTATCTTTGCATCGCTTTTGGAGAAAGGCACTACCGAATATATCGGGCGTTTAGCTCAGCTGGTTCAGAGCATCTGCCTTACAAGCAGAGGGTCGGCGGTTCGAATCCGTCAACGCCCAC
>CAZZPZ010000006.1:0-29859 GCA_964655615.1 uncultured Paludibacter sp.
CAATGATCGCATTATTCTGAATAATTGCTGGTTGAGAAGTTATCAGGATACATATCTGACAACTTACGGCAATGCATCCAGTCGTCATTACCTTAAAAACTGCCTGATTTCTGGTGCAGTCGACTTCATCTATGGAGGTGGAGATGTGTATTTTGACGAATGTACCATTTACTGTCTACGTCCGTCAGGTGGATATATTGTTGCCCCGAGTCACTTGTCCAATACCCAATGGGGCTATGTGTTTAATAACTGTACTATAGATGGACCAAACGCTTCCTATACTACTTATCTCGGTCGGCCATGGTCGAATTCTCCTCGGGCCTCATTTTTTAATACTCGCGCTAAAATTGGAATTTATCCTGTGGGTTGGTATGATCACATGGGCGCTATTCCTGCTGTTTTTGCCGATTATAATACAATGGATGCAGATGGAAATTCAGTGGATATGAGCCACCGTATCGACAAATATTGGTATGTATCGAATGGAGACACAATCAAGGGACAAGCCCGAAAATCCTTTACTGATGCAGAAGCAGCGGCATATTCTTATGAGAATGTGACTTCGGGAATGGATGGTTGGGATCCAAGAGCGATAATTGAACCAGTGGATGCACCTGGAAATGTAAAAATCAATGTTGTAGGACAGTTGAACTGGGATGCTGTACCTTATGCTATCTGTTACATGATCAAAGAGGGTAGCAAAGTTATTGGTTTTACAGCTTCAACAAATTACTTAGTCAGTAATTTGAATGATTTGGAAAATTTCAGTGTGTCTTCAGTGGCCGAGTCAGGTACTTTCAGTGCAGCAACTAAAGCGAGCTTTTTGAGTGGAATAGATGATACTAAGCAAAATGGTCCAACCGCCTGTCTTATCGACGGTAAATTATTCCTAAGTAAACTGGAGTCAGGGGACTTTGTTCAAATTTTCGATTTTAATGGTAAATTGATTCTTAGTGATACAGCGCATTCAACATCGGTTTCGTTCAATTATGGATTTCCTTGTTTCGTTCAAGTGACTTCAGGGACTGCTAAATATGTATTGAAAGTCATTTAGTCAAAATCCATAATCAGAAATGGAAATCGATTAGATTATCGCAAAATAGAAAACCCACTTTTCGTTAGAAAAGCGGGCTTTTTATGAATTCAGGCTGAAAATTATTCTTGAATATTGGGTTCTACCAATCTTTTCAATTTATCCAGGGATTCCTGCCAACCTAAATAACACATTTCCAACGGAATCATAGCTGGAATTCCTTCTTGAGTTGCGATTAATTCAGTGCCACAAGAAACTTCCTTGAGCTCGATCGTGGTAATCATTTCTCCTGGAAAGTTTGGATCTTCAAATTTATCCGAATAACTTAATTTCTGATTGGGAATGATTTCCAGGTATTCGCCTCCGAAAGTATCACTTTTGTCTGTAGTGAAATTGGTGAAGGACATGCGGTATTTTCCACCCACTCGAGCATCCAGTTCATGTACCTTGCAAATGAATCCATACGGAGGCAACCAGGTAGCCATTGCGTCAGGATTTGTAAATGCTTTGAATATTTTTTCAGGACTAGCGGTAAGTACCCTGTGGAGTTTTACTGTATTGGTTGACATATCGTTTTATTTTGATTCTTAAATTTACTGTATTATAACCCCATAAAGTACAGATTGTTCAATTGCATATTGTTGGAAAAAAAGTATTTTTGGAATGAATTTAAGAAAAAATATTCTCCTATTTTAATAAAATGTAGGGTATTTCTAATTTATTATGCTATAAATTTGAATCCAATTAGGTTTTTGAATTATTATACTTATTAAACTGTTATTTATGAGAAAATTCTACTCTATTTTGCTTGCTTTGAGTATTCTTGCAACGATTAATGCTCAGACAAAATTGACTTCGCCAAATCTAATTGGTTCTACTACCAATTGGGGTAACAACAATACCGTAGATCTAAATGTGGTATTTGATGGTGACTTCAATACTTTTATGGATGTAAATTCCAATTGGGGATTTATTGGGTATGACTTTGGTACTGCAGGTGCTACAGTGGCTAGTTTTAAATATGCTCCTCGTAACGAGGCACAATGGACCGGTCGTTTGGTGGGTGCCGTGCTTAGAGGTTCAAACAGTTCCAACTTCTTGAACGAATTTGATGAGTTATACACGATTCCAGTGGCTCCTCCATTGGCTGAGCTAACAGAAGCTGCTGTGTTTGCTACTAAACCCTACCGCTATATTTACCTTTTTATGGGTGGTGGTACTTACTCCAATATTTCTGAATTCGAATTGTACGATGCGGGCTCTTCTAAGCTTACAGGTACCTTGATTGGACAGGAAAAAGGATCTTCTTGGTGCGAAACCTGTACTCCAGCAATGGGCGTGGATGGTAATTTTGATACTTACGTGGAAGGTCCTACTACCATCAGCTTTGTGGGATATGATTTTGGTGAAGGTAATGAAACAGTAGTAACTTCATGGAAATACGCTCCTCGTAGTGGATTTGCTGGTAGAGTAAATGGTAGTGAACTTCGTGGTTCAAACAGTCCGGATTATCTTACCACGTACACAGTGCTTAGCACAGTTACTACAGAACCTAGCGAAGGTGTGCTTACTGAAGCTACAGTTGCTGATGCAAATCCTTACCGGTATATTTACTGGAGTGGCAAAGTGGATTCGTATGCCAATATTTCAGAACTGGAACTTTATTTTCAGACTGAACCTGTACTTTCAATCTCTAAATCAGCTATCGTCCTTGATGGTAACTACCCTGTTGAAACTTTTTTAGTTTCTAGCTCTAATTTATCAGATGATATTACCATTACTACTCCTGAAGGAATAGTGGTTGAACCTGCGGTGGTTTCTAAAAACAAAGAAGTGGAAGTGTATGCTTTCTGGGATGGCACTGCTCCAGTAGAGGGTGATATCGTTCTTAGCAGTGGCTCTGCTCAAACCAGTCTGAGAGTTAAAACTGTAGATGATTCACAATGTTATGTGCCTTACTCAACTACAGATATGAACTATGTGCTTGATCCAGGCCTTAATTCTTTGTCAAATTTTGCTGGCTGGGGACGTAAAGCGGTTCGCAACTTACTAAATGATCCTTCCAATGTGTATTGTGGTGCCTCATCAATCTCTATTGGAGATAGTCTGAATACATGTGCGGGTTCTTTGGATGTGAATTTAACTGGTGCTTTCGAACCGAATACTACCTATATCGTTAGAGCCATGCTTAAAACGATGGGTGGTTCTTTCCAACTTGGTGTTTGGGGATGGACCGAAGGTCAAGGTGACCTGAATAATGTATACGATACGCAAGGTGAATGGCAACAAGTGGAGTTTACTTTCACTACTGGGGAAACTATTCCTAGTTCCAGTGGAACATTTATCAACAATTGTAGTGGTTGTACTGGTGTGAAGGCTTATGCTGACAACTGGGAAATTTACAACTATTCTCAACCGGTATTGTCTGCTTCAATTAAATCATTGGTGTTTGATCCTGAATATGCAATGAGTACTTTCAGTGTGCAAGCCAATAATTTGACAGAGGAAGTTAGTATTGTTGCTCCTGAGGGTATAATTACTAGTCCTGCTTCTGTTGCCATCGATGCCAATGGTAAAGTGCTTAGCGATACAGTGACCGTTCTATGGGATGGAACTACTGCTGTAAACGATTCAATCGAGTTGAAGGCTTCTGGCGTAAGTTATAAAATTGCTGTAGTGACTACTTCTAATTCAAATACAAATTGTTTCATTCCTTTGTATGACGATAAAACCAATATCATCACTGATCCTTATTTGAATGATTTGTCAAACTTTGGTGGTTGGGGTAATCGTAAAATGATTACAATTGCTGATCAGGCTGATTCAGTTTATTGTGGTAGTCATAGCATTAAAATTGAGAATTCTGGTTCTTTGGATTGGGTATTGACGGGTAAGCTAAAAGCGAATACTTCTTACATTGTTCGTGCAATGGTTCGTACCTTCGGTGGTGAGTTCCAAATGGGTTCATGGGGTGCAATCTCCAATATCGATTCTATCGGTGATATTTTCTTGGGATTCACCGACAAGCAAGTTGTGTTTGATACTTATGGCGAATGGGCGCCTGTAACTATGCAATTCGAAACAAAGGATTCTGTTGATGCTAATTCAATTGGTATTTACATCAACAACTACTTTATGTCTGGAAGAAACTGCTTCGTAGACAACTGGGAAATGTACGAAATGTCTCCAACTGCATTAAACCAATTGGTTGCTCAAAAAGCTAAAGTATATCTTCAGAACGGTAAAATCGCAGTAGAATTCAATACTAACGATGCAAGTTCAGCTGAAATCTCTGTTTATACTTTAAGTGGTGCATTGTTGAGCCGTGAAATGCTCGAGTCTCATTCAGGTAAGAACAGTCACACTATTCATAAAGAAATTCAGGCTGGAGTTTACTTGGTGAAATTGAAAGTGAACAGCGAAACTATAATTGCTAAAATTGTGAAATAATTTCAAGGTATTTTAAATCTTGATAATTCAATTTGAAGGGGAGTCTTGTGGGGCTCCCTTTCTGTTCTAATTAAAGTTGTCTGATGATCTGATTGTTTAATTTAAGCACAGGATCATTGCATTTATTTCGGAGGTTTGAAACAAAATGACAGCTATTTTGTTTAAGTTTTTTCAAATAGACCATCTATGAATTCAACTAAAACAAATAGTCTCAAAATGCCTGCATTGTTTGTCGGACACGGTAGTCCGATGAATGCAATTGAAGAAAATGAATTTGTTGCCAAATGGCGTTCTTTGGGCGATGAAATTCCTCAGCCTAAAGCAATTCTTTCGATCTCAGCCCATTGGGAAACTCGTGGCACCAAAGTTACTGCCATGCCTACTCCCAAAACCATTCATGATTTTGGTGGATTTCCTCGCGAATTGTATCAAATCCAATATCCGGCACCAGGTAATCCTGAATTAGCCCATGAATTGATTCATCAGTTGCATTCGGTAGAAGCAGATAGTGAATGGGGATTGGATCATGGAACTTGGTCCATCTTGCGCCAAATGTATCCGGATGCGAATGTGCCGGTTCTGCAATTGAGTCTGGACGTAAACAAATCACCTTTGGATCACCTAGAATTTGCTAGATCACTTAGAAAATTGCGTAATGAAGGGGTTTTGATATTGGGCAGCGGTAATGTTGTACATAATCTGAGAAGAGTAGCTTGGGATAAAATGAATGAAGATGGATATTTGTTTGATTGGGCTCAGGAAGCAAATCAAAAAATAAAAGATCTTATAATAAAAAATGATTTGAACACCTTGGCTGATTATTCTAAATTGGGAGTTGAGGTTCAAATGGCTGTGCCAACTCCTGAACACTTTCTACCCTTGATATATATATTGGCCTTACAGGATGAAAATGACCAAGCAACCTTTTTTAATGACAAAGGAGTGATGGGTTCGCTTACCATGACCTCAGTAAAAATTCAATAGCTATTTTTCTGAAAATATTAATCTAATTTTGTATCTGAATAATTAAATAATAAAAAACTGTATGGAAGTTGGTGTTTCGGTTTGGGTTGGCTTTATGGCCTTTGTAATTGTTATGTTGGCATTGGATTTATTCATTTTTCACAAAAATGATGCAGTGATTAGTGTCAAATCTGCTCTTGGTTGGAGCGTTTTCTGGATTGCTTTGGCATTGGTCTTCAATGTGGGGATTTATTATTTTATGAGCGAAAAACAGGCTCTTGACTTCTTTACCGGGTATATACTTGAAAAATCATTGAGTGTAGATAATCTGTTTGTATTTATCATGATCTTTGGTTTTTTCAATATTAAACAAGAGTTTCAGCACCGCATACTATTTTGGGGTATCATAGGTGCTGTAGTTATGAGAGCTATCTTTATTGTTGCTGGAGTTGCCCTGATTCAACAGTTTGCATGGATAATGTACGTTTTTGGTGCATTCCTTGTCTATACAGGTATACACATGCTTGTAGACAAAAAAGAACCCGAAGAATTCGACCCAAACAAGAATATAGTGATTCGCTTGTTTAAAAAGATTATGCCAGTAACCGACAAAAACGAAGATCATCGTTTCTTTGTTAAAGTAAATGGCAAAAAAGCAGCAACTACTTTTTTTGTTGCCCTATTGTTTATTGAAGCTTCGGATGTGATCTTTGCTGTCGATTCTATTCCTGCAATTTTATCTGTAACCACAGATACCTTCATCGTTTTTACTTCCAATATCTTTGCTATTCTCGGACTTCGCTCCTTGTATTTTGCTTTAAGTGGAGTTATGGATTATTTCCATTACCTTAAATATGCATTGGCAGCGATTCTAACATTTATTGGGGTGAAGATGAGTTTGAATGAATTGGCTCGCGACCTCAACTGGCATATTCACATAGGTAATTTTACTTCCCTCGGTGTAATCATAGGACTCCTCACAGTCTCTATCGCCTATTCCATTTATAAGAAAAATACAGCTCTCAAGGATTAATTCTCCTTTTGAGCTGTTAAAATGAAAATAAATTATTTAATTCTCCTTTAATACTTTAGAAAGTTTTAACCTGCATTTAAGATAGTGTCGCAAGTGATGCTGTCCATGGGCAGGTGTTTGTTGTTGATTCGGATAGACTTCTTTTCATTGTATAAAATCAAATGATTCAAGGTCGTTCTTGATTTGCAATTTTCAGGTTTTAATTTAGGAAGTGAAGACAGGCAAATTGCGCTGCGGATTGCCACGAATAAAGCGATGACTATAAGAAGGATGTCTGTTATGGTAAATAGCAAAAGAGGATTGGGTGTGCTGTTGAAATATGTAAATACAAAAGTTAGATTGAAATAAATTAACAGGCTAATAACTACTTTATTGCTGTCTCTCCATATTTTGTCTGAGATTATTCTCGTTCTTAGACTATCTGCATCATAAAACTCCTCGATTGAGTATTTTGACCTAATATTGTAGGCTTTAAATTCTACACCCAATAGTATAAGAATGACCCCGAATATAAGTTCTTGTGTAAGTGACATAGTAAATTGATTGTGATTTAGACTTTGAATTTACTTAGTCTGCAGAATTAGTGCAAGATTTCGGGATATAATGTGTTGTTTTGTGGTAAAATGGTAAACAGATGTGATGAAATGTGCTAAAAAGGTGACAAAATGCACCCTTATTCTAAATTCGCAAATTCAGAAATATGGTTCCGTGAAACAGGAACATCCTTGCCGCATTTCATTTTGAGTCTCATGCCTCTGGAATTTCCAAGTGTTTCGCTTATGTGATTTTTGTTGACAATGAAACTGCGGTGACATTTGAATAATCCTTTGAACGTTAACAAAGAGCTTTCCAAGCTTTTGATTGTCCCCCTTACAGTTGTTTTTGTGATTTCCCCATTTATGCAACTGTAGAAATGTAAATTGTTTCGTTCGGATTCCACATGACTCAATTCTTCCAGGTTAAATTTAAATTCCTTATCTGAGTTCTCAGGGTTGTATGTGAAAATTTCATTATCTCTATTTAAAAAGGTCTCTTTTTTATTTAATTTTATGAGATAAAATAACAAAGTAAGGAAAGTTAAAGGGAATACACCTATAGCTAAAGTGTAAAATTGGGAATTTAAAAATTCCCAAATGCTAATTTCTATATTCCAAATATTAACTTCTAGAATATAATTGCCAATACCAATTCCAAATACAGTCAAAATTGACCATAAACTATGTTTCCCTAAATTCCAATTTTTTGTATCAAAATAATTTGTAAATATTTTGGGAAGTATGATGAAGTTGATTAACAACACCAAAAGAGTTATTAAACTATAAGAAATATACACCAAATGGGGAGAATATATTTCGTCCATCCCAAATGGCTGAAAAAAAGCCATAAAGAGATAGATGAAGATGCTTACTCCCAATATAATTTTCCAATCATTGGCAAGAAAGGGAAATGAGGTGCTTAAAAGTTTTTTGTTCATAGCAATTAAAATCAATGCAAATATATAAAAAATGTTATAATTCTATTTTGCTAAATCTTATTTGATTCTATCTGCGTCTTTATGGGTAAACAATTGAGTGTAAATTTTTTAATATATTTTTTACTTACTTTGCTATATGAAAGCATTATATTTATACATAATTTTCACTGTTTTAATTCTGGGTCATTTGCATGCTCAAAACAAAAAAAAAGTTGATGTTATTAAAATAACAAAGGCATTAAATGTAGATGGGGTTTTGGATGAGGAGTTTTATAAATTTGCTTCTCCTGCGAAAGACTTCACCCAAATTCAACCTTTCAATGGTCAGCCGTCTTACCAGGCTTCAGAGGTTTGGTTCTTTTATGATGAAAGTGCAATTTATGTGGGTGCCATGCTATATGATAATCAACCCGACAGTATTTTCAATTACTTGACACAAAGGGATGAGATTGGTATGTCAGACTATTTTGGGGTTTATATAGATCCGTATAATCAGGGTTTGGTTGCCTATGGTTTTTTTATTACTCCAGCGGGTGTACAGTCGGATATAAAGGCTACCAAAAGTGATGGAGATAGAGAAGATCCGAATTGGAATGCTGTTTGGGAAAGTAAAACAAATATAACAGACAGGGGTTGGGTGATTGAGATGAAAATCCCTTATTCTGCTCTTCGCTTTTCGGATAAATCGGGAGATGTTTGGGGTATGAATATGTTTCGAAATATCCGACGCTACAATTCAAATAATTCGTGGAGTCCACTCGACAGAACTGTCTCTGGTTTTATTCACCAACAGGGAGAAATGAAGGGAATCAAGAGTGTAAAAGCTCCCGTACGATTGTCAATTTCGCCCTACTTAGCGAGTTATTACGAACCTCAGAATGCGGGTGATAAAACCTTATTCAAAGGTGGACTGGACTTAAAATATGGTATCAATGATGCTTTCACGCTCGATATGATGTTGATACCTGATTTTGGTCAGATTCAATCCGATGATCAGGAACTAAACCTAAGTCCTTACGAGATTCACTACAATGAGAAACGCCAATTCTTTACAGAAGGTACCGAAATGTTTCAACGTGCCAATATTTTTTATTCCCGTCGTATAGGTGCTGGTCCTAAATTCTCTGGGGATTTAAATCTTGCTGATAATGAAACCGTTACATATAGCCCAGCTGAAACTCAATTGGTGAATGCCAGCAAAATTTCAGGAAGAACTAAGTCTGGCCTGGGTATTGGTGTTCTGAATGCGATGTCTCTACCTGCGTACACAAAGATTGAGGATCTTTCAAATGGTATTATCCGCGAGGAATTGGTTCAGCCTTTTACGAATTATAATGTGTTGGTGCTCGATCAGGCATTGAAGAATAATTCTTTCGTCAGTATAATCAATACCAATGTGAGTATGTGGGAGAATCCCTATTCTGCTAATGTGAGTGGTACGCAGTTTGAACTGAGAGACAATACTAAAACCTATGCATTGAAGGGAAAAGCTGCTTTTAGCACTAGAAATGATATCTCTGTGGAGAATGGTTTTAATGCAAGTCTGGCTTTTGAAAAAAACAAGGGAAAATTCTTCTGGGGTGTGCAACAAGATGTAATTTCCGATCATTACAATCCGAATGATCTAGGCTATCTTCAGTTCAACAATCATGTGTCTTCTGTTGGTTGGTTGTATTATCAAATGGTTGAACCCAAAGGGATTTTCAGGGAATGGAATGCGGATATTTGGTACAACTACAACCGAATGTATCAACCTTCTGTATTTACAGATCATAAATTGGGCTATGACTTCAAATCTAGATTCACTAACAATTATTCTGTGTCGGTTGAAGGTAGTTATACGGGTAATAAATTCGACTATTATGAACCTAGATTACAGGGTTGGTTTTATTCAAGACCTGCGGAATGGAAAAATGAACTGATTCTGCGTTCGGATGAACGCAATCGTTTGATTGTTGAATTGGGAAATGAATTGTTGATTCAACCAGGTTCGGATTTGTTTCAACAACAATACCATACGCAGTTAAGTCTTCGCGTAGGTCAAAGATTCAATATCTCCTATTTGGTGGGTTATCAGTTTAGAGAGTCGGAGAGGGGATTTGCATCTGTAATCGACGATAAAATAATATTTGGTTTGAGGGATGTTTCTACATCTTTAAATACTTTGGAAAGCTCTTATGTGATTAACAATACCATGGGTGTTACCTGTAGGGTTCGTCATTATTGGTCGGCTGTTGAGAATAAAGACTATTATCTCCTTCAAAGAAATGGTTCGCTAAGTTCTTCGATGGATGCACATGATTTTAACTTGAATTACAATGCTTTTAATATTGATATGTTGTATCGATGGGTGTTTATGCCTGGTTCAGAATTGTCTCTGGCCTGGAAGTCAAATGCCTACTTGTCTCAAGAATTACCCGAATATAGATTCCTAAATAATCTTCAAAATTCCTGGCATAATCAGTCCAATAGCTTGTCGCTCAAAGTCCTTTTTTATTTAGATTACAATCAATTCCTCCAATTAAAAACAAAAAAGAGTTAAGGGATTATAAATGAAGAACTTTTGACGAAGTAGAATGTTTATTTTTGATGATTAAAATCTAAATATGCGTTTTAAACTATTTCTGCTGATTCTCTTTATTGTTTCTTTCGCTCAAGCTCAAATTAAATATACTTTGAGTGGAACTGTGTCTGATGCTGAAACGGGTGAAACCTTGACTGGTGCTACTGTGGTTGTCGATTCTTTAAGCGGTTCTGCTTCTAATGTCTATGGGTTTTATTCTCTTGAGGCTAATGCAGGTAAACATGTGGTTAATGTGACTTATATAGGTTATCAATCCTATAAGGATACTATACATCTGGTTTCCAATCTTTCCAGAAATTTCAAATTGTATTCAGGCCTGGCTTTGGATGAGTTTGTTGTTTCTTCCGTTCGTAGCAATGAAAATGTGCTTTCAGCTTCTACAGGTGTTCAGCAACTTCAGATCAGTGAAATCAAGAAAATACCTGTGCTTTTTGGGGAGCAAGATGTGTTGAAAACGCTTACGCTGACTCCTGGGGTGAAAAGTATAGGTGAAGGAAATGGGGGTTTGTATGTAAGAGGTGGATCCAATTCTCAGAATCTAATTCTGCTCGATGAGGCTACTGTGTTTAATGCCAATCATTTGCTTGGGTTTTTCTCTACTTTCAATAGCGATGCAATCAAAGATCTTACCTTGTATAAAGGTACTGCACCGGCTGAATATGGGGGACGCTTGTCGTCTGTGATGGATGTTCGAATGAAAGATGGCAACAATCAAAAGTGGGGTGTGAATGGTGGAATTGGTTTGATTTCATCGCGCTTGGCTATCGAGGGACCGCTTAAAAAGAACAAAGGTTCTATTTTGGTTTCGGGCCGAAGAACCTATGCGGATATGTTCTTACTCCTTTCTCCGGAGGAGAATATCAAAAACTCTTCTCTTTATTTTTACGACTTGAATCTAAAAGCCAACTACCAATTGGATGATAAAAATAAATTGTTTGTTTCTGGTTATTTTGGTCGTGACGTGCTTGGATTCTCTGGTCGCTTTGGCATAGACTGGGGTAATTCTACCGGAACTCTTCGATGGAATCGGATATGGAATCCTCGTTTGTTCAGTAATACGACTTTGATTACCTCCAACTACGATTATAAAATAGGGATTCAATTTGGTGATGTGGAATTTCAGATCCGTTCCAATATTAAAAATAATCAATTCAAACAGGAATTCCAGTATTTCCTCAACGATAACAATACCTTGAATTTTGGTTACTCTGGAATCTATCATCAAATTACCCCTGGGCAGATTTCTGCAGATGCTAGTTCGGGGCAGAATTTCAATACAATCGAGGATAGATATGGTTTGGAACATTCTATCTATCTTTCCAATCATTCCAAATATTCTGGAAAATTTAGTTTCGACTATGGATTGAGAGCAAATCTGTTTCAACTGATGGGTCCTGGTACTTATTATCAGTATCAAAATGGACTTCCAACTGATTCGATAGTATCTAATACATCTGGAATTGTGAAATCTTATTTCCAATTGGAACCTCGTGCGAATCTTTCTTATGTGTTCAATGCTAAACAATCTCTTAAATTTTCCTATACCCGAAATACCCAGCATTTGCATATGCTTTCGAATGCGACGAGTACAACTCCTACGGATATATGGTTGATGTCGGGGGTGAATGTGAAACCTGAAATCAGTGATCAATGGTCATTGGCCTTCAATCAGAACTTCAATGAGGATATGTATAAATTTAGTGCGGAAACTTATTTCAAATGGATGCAGAATCAAATTGATTTAAAAGATGGTGCAGATATAATGGCGAACGAGCATGTGGAGGGTGAAATTCTGTATGGTAGTGGTCGTGCCTATGGCTTGGAATTGATGTTAAGTAAGGTCTACGGTGATTTTACAGGATGGATTGGCTACACTTTGTCTCGAACAGAGTTAAAGATTCCTGGTGTCAATAATGACTTGTGGTATGCAGCCCGACACGATGCCACTCATGATTTGTCGATTGTAGGTATTTATAACTTGTCTGACCGTTGGAGTTTCTCAGGTTCGTGGGTGTATCGCACCGGTAATGCCATCACTTTCCCTAGTGGAAAATACGAGGTGGATGGTGAAGTGATGTTTTATTACACTGAGCGTAACGGTTATCGAATGCCTGATTATCATCGTATGGATTTGGGTGCAACTTATACTTTCAAAAAGAAGAGGATGTTTGAGAGTAGTTTGAATTTCTCAATTTACAATGCTTATGGACAAAAAAATGCTTTTTCTATCGATTTTGAACAAAGTCCTGAGGATCCAACCAAGACGCAGGCGGTGAAAACGTATTTATTTACCTATATGCCTTCAATTACCTATAATTTTAAATTTTAATTCGTGGATATGTTGAAAAACTCTATTGTATATAAAATTTTTACTCTTGGCTTTGTTGGACTCTCTGTGTTCTTAAGCTCTTGTACAGAGATTATTGAAGTTGATTTACGGGATATAGATGCAGAATGGGTAGTTCAAGCGCAACTTGCTGCAGGAATGCCTGCAGAAGTGGTTTTGACTCAATCGGTCAATTTCGATGAGAAGAATGAGTTTCCTGCTATTTCTAGTGTGATGGTGAGTATTCAAAAGAATAATGGAGAAACAGAACTTCTTGAAGAAATAGCTTCGGGTGTTTACAGATCCAAAACTACGATTGGATCATCACTCGATACTTATACTTTAAGTATTGAAAGTGATGTGAAAATGATAAGTGCAACAGAAACTATACCCCAGAAAGTAGCTATAGATTCAGTTCAATTGATGAGTTTAGGGTTCTCTCGTCCACCGGTACCGGGTGCGGATAATCCAAATCCTTCATTATTGACTTTGTATTTCAGTGATCCATCAGGGATAAGTAATTACTACAAAGCTGTGGCTTATAAAGGGGATAGTTTGGTGAACAACAATATTTCCAATGATTTATTGTTTGATGGTCGACAAGGTCAAATCAGTGTTTTTATACCTGAAGGCAGTTTCAATTCCGGAGATATGATCGATGTGCAACTGCAATCCATTACCAAAAGCGTGTATGACTATTACATGTCTATGCCAAATGCAGGCAGGGGACCTGGTTCTGGTTCACCGGCAAATCCTATCACCAATTTGCAGGGAAACAAACTTGGCTATTTCAATGCTTATTCATTTAGCAGCTATACCATTGAATTTAATCTTTGAGTAAAAAGCTCCTTATGCTATAGTAAGCATAAAATCATTTTTCCAGCTCATCAAATTGGCACTATTCTTTAGCTTTTAAAAGGAAACTGGTGGATGGTGGTTGATTGTATCCCACATTCTGCCAGGAGACTGCAGTTCTGTATTGACGGTCTTGCATCAATGTAACAAATCGATAGTTTGTTGGTATGGTCGACATATATACTCTCAATCCGGAATTATCAGCCTTGCGCCACACGATTTCTTCGCGCCAGTCGCCAAACAAATCGGCACTCAATACGGGTGTAGCCTTTGTTCCATTGTTCCATCTGCATTCTCTGTCACGCAACAAATAAGTCAAACTGTCACCTTCCCAATCGTATTTGGCTACATAATTTCGGTCCAATAGTTCATGTTGTAAATCGCCATCCCAATAAATACGAAAATTGCAGGTACGTGGAGTTTTGTTCGATATCTTTTCACCCTTTGCTGAATACAGACCACTCATACCAGGTCCAAAGGTCCAGCATTCATAGCCTGGATGTCGTGGGTCTATGTCGGCAGCCAACGAACGACCTACATCACCTTCGGAGGGCAGACCCCAAATCAATTCTCCTGTTTGAGCATCCCGAAATTCAGCTCCAGCAATATCGCTTCGGGTTTCGTGTCCCATAAATACTTCCAAACCAGGTCTTTCGGGATCCAAATCAGACACGTGAATAGCATCTCCATGTCTTAATCCTGTGCTATATAGGCCTTTCCCATTGTCATCTATACAAGCGGCTCCATAAACGATCTCGTCTTTGCCGTCACCATCTACATCTGCTGCAGTTAAATTGTGATTTCCTTGACCTCGGTATTTTCGGTTGTTAGATCTCTCATCGTCACTATCAAAAGTCCATCGATGTGTCAATTTACCTTTATTGAAATCATATGCAGCCAGCACTGACCGGGTATAGTAACCCCTGCACATCACCAGTGAAGGATGTTTCCCATCCAGAAAAGCGATGGTTGCCAGATATCTTTCAGAGCGGTTGTAATGATCATCACCCCAAATTTCTTTCATGTCCTGAGGACTAGGGTTGTTCAGTTTGGGATGTCGGGAGGGTATATAGTTCGTTGTGTGAATTTCAGCTCCCGTAAGTCCATTAAACACAGTCAAGTATTCTGGACCCTTGTAAATATGACCTGATTGATTGCGGTGATCCTGGGTGGAGTCGCCTATCACTTTACCCATTCCATCGATGGTTCCATCTGAAGTTTTACAGGCCACTTCGGCTTTACCGTCACCATCCAAGTCGAACACTAGAAATTGAGTATAGTGTGCACCTTCTCTGATGTTTTTTCCCAAGTCAATGCGCCAAAGGAAAGTTCCATCCATTTTGTAGGCTTCCAGTTTGGTTTGACCGGTAATACCACTGTGTGAATTGTCACGTGGCCATTTTTCCTTTTTTATAATCAATTCATATTCACCATCACCATCCAGATCGGCAGCGGAACCATCGCCAATTTGATAGCCTTCTATAGCTTGTATAGGGATGTCAAAATAATTAGCTATGGCTAAGTTGGGTTTAATTTCTATTTCTTCAAGCCTTCCATCCGATGATTTCAAAAGAAACTTGTTGGACTTTGTGAAATCAATACCCCCAAGACTTGCATTGGTTAATTTGGATGTTGGGTAAGGTTTTGAATCAGGGCCTATGATAGTGAAGTTGATATCCTCAGCGTCGGTATTGAGCAATCTCCAACTTAAAAACACAGTATCCTCAGCGGTTCTGAGAACTTGTACACCACGGTTCAGGTTTTCGGTTAAACCAGATGGACTCTTAGAGGTTTTATTTCCCGCAATCAGTGTGATTGCAGGTAACAGCAGATAAGCAAGGAGTGTTTTTCTCATATCTAAATTTATTTCACAGTAAAATTAGATAGATAGGACGAACAAAAGTTTAATTTGTTAACCAATATTTTAATTAATCCTTATTTTTTGTATTGTTTTCTGATTGGAGTTTCTGATTTCTACAATTACAACTGCCGCCTCGTTCAGATTGAATGATTTGTCTGAGCATGCATTGTTTTCAATAAACAAAACTTTCCCGCTTAAATCGCGGATTCTTATGTCTGTTTCATCGCAAATGCCACTGATTAGAAGTGTCTTGTTGATGGATTGGAGTTTTATCCCTTTGGAATGATCCGTTTCCAACGAAGTTACAGTTGAAGGAGATAGAACGATGCTGAATCTACTGTTAATTCCCTTTGGAGATTCAAATAGCAGTTCTTGATTTTCGGTCAATTCAACCACTTTATTGTCGATTTTATCAAGAATTTTGATTCTGCCAAGCTCTGTAGCATATTCACTCAACAATAAATTCAATTTAAACTGTCCCTGTTGGGGTACATATACCTGAAGTGGAATTTCAGGAAGTACTTCTGGAATTGAATTGATAGACAGGTCCATGCTCTGGAAACTGGTGTAGATCTGTGGAATACTTTTTTCCGTACTCGCCATTTTTATAGCATCTTCACCCAACACGTATTCATCGCTGAATTGAGGGCCAAAGCGAAACCGGACAGCGTCCTGAACAACTTCAGAACCTACGCCAGAAATTCCTATTTTTAGTATTTGATAGTTCGGTATATGAACTTCAGAAGGAGCTTTGAAAAGTTTGCCACTGTTGCTGAAATTTACACTGGAGGAGGCATCAAAAGCCTGACAGAAGAAGGCTGTGAACGGTTGCATTTGTCTGTCCGCATCAGTATCTGAAATGTCTCCAATGATGGTCTTGTAAGTAGAACCGTCAAACAAATAATAAGGTTTGTGATTGCTAGCGTCTTTTAAGTCAAAGCCCGACAAATATGGATTGCCGACCAGGTTCCAACTGTGATTCACCACTTGAGCACTGTTTGCCGATTTGCTGATTGTTTTAGTTACAGCATCCGCATTTACAGAGCTTGTACCTGTAGCCGATTTGAATCTGAAAGTCATTGGAGTGCTTCCATCCAATGCTACAATATACCCTTTGTTTGCTTGGATAGTGCGCGTGCTCAGGTTTTTCCAATATACACCGCCACCACTGAAATTTGGCGATCCATTGGACTGTAGATCTCTGTTTTGAGTGTCGTATTCAGCGATATAAAGGTCTTTTCCAGCCACATAAGCGCCACCAAAAGCATCACCCCAGGTTGCCGTAGTTTCCACTCCACTTTCCACTTTAAATATTCTATCTTCCGTCACATCAAACGGCAAACTAAAGAAATACCACTTATCCCCATTCAAAGTCTTCTCCAACACCGTCTGTCCAGCGATGGTGATGCTGCCATTGGCTATTGTTTGTGCATCGGCTACATCCGTTGATTTCAATAAAAGGTTACCCAATATCAGGTCATTTCCTGAACTGTTGGTTACTTTGTTGCCCTCATTGACTGTAAAATTGTTTGCAATTAACCCATTTGTGTTCAGGTTATTGCCATTGACGATTAGATCGGTAAAGAAAGTAGGGGATGATGTGTTGCCAGTGAAGGATGTTCCATTCCAAGTGATTTCCTCCAAAGAACCCACAAATAATTTACTGCCGTTACCTGTATAGTTGGTCAGTGTCGCACTGTTTGCTGTAGAACTCATAGTTCCGGATGCTTTTTTCCAGGTGGATAATGTATTATCATACTCGAAAAACTGCGGATTATTTACATTGTTTGCTTCACTGTTGTTCCAGTCCAACTTGATAGTGTATCCATTTCCAGAATTGGAAGTTCCTTTGTTAATTTGAATCGTTTTTCTAACTCTGAAATCAGTCAAAAGACTTCCAGTTCTTAATCCAGTATTGGTGACACTATCTAATAATGAGATAGAAAAGGTGTCGTCCGCACCTGAATTGTTTGTCACAGTAACCGGTGAATAATTCTCATTTCCTATGGGAAACACCTTCGATTCTCCTGCAGGAACATTCATTGATAATCTCCCATTTCCCATCACCTTAATGTAGTTGTTTGAGTTATAGTTGGAAACGGACTTCAACTGCAAATCATAGTCCCCTAATTCAACCTTAACCCCATTTCCATTAGAATTGAAGTTGATGTTTTTAAAGCTTCGGTTCTGATCCAGAAATATGTTTTTACTTGCACTGTTTTCAATAGTTATGTTTGAGTTGTTGCTAGCAATATTTGAATCAGTCCAGTTTGTTGAAGTTTGAAAATCATCTGTTCCAGTAGAATTCCAGTAGAATTCACCAATTTGTTGTAGCGCACCAATGGAGAAGTAGTCGCTACGCTCTTCACCACTCAAATCTGTGGTGTAACTGTTTGTTGATCCATTAATTTGTATAGTTGGACGGAAGTCATCTAAATTATTGCTGCTTAAATTTGTAAAGGTAGGGTCTATGATTGAACAGTCAGAGTGATTGGGCTGACTATTAGGGTCGCTGTTGATGTAGTTTCCATCATTGTACATAGCAGTTCCATTTGCAGAATAATACACATTGTCCGAATAACTCATTGTATTATACATTGAGTATGATTGTAAACCCATGTATTTTTGAGAGACATCCCCCGTGCTTGTTCTATTGTTAAAGAAAATATTATTTGACAAAGTAGCCGATAAATTTCCATCATAAGAATATCCATAGAAGTCTGTAGCTGTCGTGTAATTGCTATTTCCAGAAGATGAACCCGTGATGATGAAGGTGTTTTGTATGATATCTACATCAATAATTGTTGAATAGCCTCCAAACATATCGTCAAGATACATAGTCATTCCTCTCATATCTATGTCATTACTGTTATTTTCACCTAATACTATGAGATTGTTTACAAAAGCTGAACTGTACATGCCTGAATTATAAGCATATGGATAAAAATTTATACCATAGAGCCCATTGCCTTCCAAGTCCCTTATTATTGAGTTCATGAAACTTACAATGCCATCCAAAACTACAGCTTGTATAAAAGTTACGGTTTTCAAATTGTAGATTAAAAGATGGTCAATTATTAATGGATTTCCATTTCCATTGTAACAGTTCATTCCCCATATGTATGGATTTCCAGCACTGTTTGTTTTCGCATCTATATTGGATATTTCACAACTGTCTATCAATATTGTTTGTAAACAGTTGTTAGGATTGAAAGTTATACCCGTAAATTGATAGTTCATTCCACTTATTTGCTTAATGGAGAAGTTGGTTGTTACATTATTTTTAAATGTAATTGTAGAGCTTTGATTGTTAATATTATTGTAATAACCAAAGCTATCCCCCATGCCTGAGGTAAATTGAATACTGTTTGTTAAAGTTCTACTACCAACACTATTATTTTTTATTTCAGAAATTTCCTTTGTATCCTGGTAAACTTCAATTCCTCTGAAATAGGCACGTTTAGAATTGGATGAACCCATTCTAATTCCGGAAATCTGATTGTTGTTGATTTTATATGCTTGGTAGTTTGTTGACGATGTATTGTAATAACCAGAGAATATACCAATCACATGATGATAAGCTGAACTATTGTTGTTTATTGAAATAGAAGCATTCTGAGTATTGCTTCCGATTAAATTGTCAGTAATAGACACTCTTCCTTTAACGAATCGTATACCAGCAAAACGTGGATTATCAATCGATCCATTGTTTCCTGAGCTTGATTCAATTGAAATGTTTTGAATGGTATTGTTGGAAATGTTCAGTTGATCAGTCAGATCAAATCCCGACATTCGGTTAGTTCCATTTATTCCTAAAAATCCATATATTTTGCCTTTGATTCGCATGGGCGTGCCACTACAGTCTGAGTCAGTGCCTCCAATTTTATTGCCAGAAATGATTGACCCCTGTCCTGATTCAATATGGATAATAACGATATTGGTTTCATTAGTAAAATCGATGGAGTCGCTATTGAAAAAACTGTTGTTTGAGATTGTCCAGTTTTTATTGTAGTCGTAAAGATGAATGGATTTTTTGGTCGTAGTTAATGAGGATGATATATCGTGAATTTTACAATATGTGATTGAATTTGAGTTTTGAATACTAGAAGACAAACCAGCGGAATATATTCCCACCAATGGGTAATTAGTTGAAGATGGTCCAATTGTACAATTTGAGATCAGATTATCACTGTTCCCTGTTGATCCAGAAGGTGCAAAGTAAATGATTCCAGTAGAAGTGGATGAGGAGTTGGATAGTAAATGACAGTTTTTTATGATGTTGTTTGTAGCATCATTGGAGAATTTCAATACCCCCGCATTGTTGTTTTCCGATGTGTTAATGAGATACAAACCGACACCAATTGCATCGATACCATCGATAGTAACATTATCAGCTCCATAAAAATTGAATGAGTATCCATCGATAGTACTTGAAATTGTATGAACACCTCCTTCAGGTTTAATTATCAGTGAATTGTAGTTGCTTGAACCATTACCACTAGCATTCAAAGTTATTGAATCCGTTTCGGTGATGTTGCTGGTTATTTTTAGTATGATATCGCCAGTAATGCTTCCACTGTTAATGTCATTTATTGCCTCAGATAATCTTGTGTATGTTCCGGTTGATCCAACTGTGTATGTTGAAGCCATTGAAGATGCTGCAATTGCGAGTAGAAAAATGAGGGTTAATTTTCGGATGGTTTTCATGTGCTTTATAATTGAATAAACGCCTATGTAAATTAAAATTTGCAGCAATCCATTCCCTATAGGAACCCCAGGATCTTCAGGTGCAATTGGAATATCATACCTGTTGGAGTTTGATGCCAATACGTTTAAGTCGCTTTTTGCTAAATTGGAACTTTGCACCTGATTTTTGCTGAATAGTTTACTAACAGTGAAATTCTTCATAGATATTCCTAAGTTTGGGAAGTTTGTATGAGAATCTTGAATATTATCTGATTGTAGTCTTTTTTGTTTGTGGTTAATCCTGTTCTGAAAGCTTGAGTTCGCTTTATCATCCAGTTCCGCCATAAACTGGTTAGATTGATTGATGCCTAAATCAGACCTGAACCCAAATGATGTGTTGATACTTGGATAATAAAATTGTCTTTCAAGAGATTTGTTTGAAAAATTTATGTCTAATTTTGATACCGCAGTAGAAGGTGATTTGAAAGTTTGATCTGTTTGTTTAAAAGATTCATGCGTTTTAGTGAAATTAACTCCAAAGGATGGATGCTTCTGTACCTCATTTGATTCTAAATTGAGATAAACTAAGATTTTGTGGAATTTGGTTTTGTTCCCAACTTCCAAGGTGTAAAAAAGAATAAGCGCAATTACTGTAATAGATAAAAAAATCGAAATCAGAAGACTTTGATAGTTGTTGTTCATTTTAGGGGGAGTCTTAAAATTGTAAGCATTACAAAATTACAACTCCACAGGTGGAGACTCTTAAAAGGATAGTTGTGACTTTGCATCAATTAACACAATCAGTGCAAAATCAAAGATAATTTTATTCACATACAAACTCACTAGGATTAATACCTTCGTATTTTTGAAAGTTTTTGGTGAAACTATTTCTATTGGAAAAACCACTGGCTAATGCGATAGCTTCCAATGTCATAGATTTGTATTTTGGGCTTTTTATGAGTTCTTTTGCATAATTTATTCGGTAAGAGTTGCAGAAATCTTTGAAAAATAGTTGTTTGTGCGTGCTGAATAAGTATTTGAGATGATATTCAGGTACATTTAATATTCCACTCAATTCTTTTAAATTTAAACTTGAATTTGTGTATAATTTCTTACTCGTAATTTCACTTGACAGTCTATTGAATAAATCTTCAAGATATTCCTCATCAAAAAGATTTGATTTCAACGCTTTTTCAGTAGTTCCAAAATTTTTGTCATCATTTTCAGGATGCAATTTTATCTCATAGGGCAATCCATATAAAATCCTGGGATAAAGGGTTGGAGAGATCATCAAAAGTAAAAGGACAAAAATTGTTGTTTTTTCAAAATAACTCATGAAAGTTTGTAAGTCAACACTTAATTTAGATAAATGAATGTACATCGCAAACGAATAAAAAACCACAACTAGAAGGAGGGAGATGCTGAAAGTGAATAGCCATTTGAGAATGATTTTTTCTCCGTTTCTTTTATAATGTTCCCCTTTTTGATAGTTTATTAAAACTCTAAAGTTTAGAATCGAATAAATGAATATATGCACTGGTCTAGACATGAAAATCAGGAAATTAGAGATGAAGTCTGATAGAATTGTCGGATGATAGGTGAATAAATAACGGTAATCATTGGCTATTTTAATTGCAATTTCTTCTTTTTGGCTGTGTTCAGTAAGGATATAGGGTAGTGAAAATAGGATTGAAATGCCAAAAGGAATTAAATGCAATAAATCACGATATTTTATTTTGGAATTATCGGTAATTATGCTTCGGACATACAAAAATGAGAAAGGACCAATTAGATAAGCAAAGTGTCCAAAATTCACGTAAAATAGACTAATCCAAAAAACAGATTGGGATCTGTATAAAACAAAATTACTTAATGAGTACAGACTCAGAAAAAAGAAGAATGCCCCGAGGTACAAGATGGAGGGGTTTCTTCTTAAGTTAAAATAAACCAAGTAACTGGCTATTAAAACTCCAATAAGTGATATGTAAAAGTAAATTTGCATTTTTTCTGAATGCAAATTTACTGTTTTTTCTTGAAATTTGTTTATCAATGCCTCAAGCTAAAAGCTTGAAGCCTGAGGCTTGAAGCCTGTAGCTTATTGCCTAAGTATTCTAAACAACTCCGAGCTGCCGTTTAAAAGTGCTATTTCTACTAAATACCAACCCTTCTTGAGTGTGTTTAATTGTATCGTATTCGATGGATTGGGAATTTCCATCGTTTTACAGCCATCAATATTGTATATTGTCAAATGATGAATAGTTTGTTGATTGCTTTCGATATTCAGCTGTTCTTGAACCATAGTTGGCCATACACTGGTGTATTTTTGCTTAGCTGCATTCAAGCCGGTAACAAAATTATGAGTAATGGTTTCACCCATCAAAGATGCTAAATAAACTTCCAATGCGGTGTAGCCTTCGGCTGTTCTCCAGTTGCGGTCGCTGGAGAATTCAGGGTTTAATCCGTTGGCCAATTCCCATGCATCTGCCATGCCGTCATTATCTGCATCTAATGGAGCTGTAGCTGGATAATACGCAGGGTAACCTTCTACTTGGAAGGGTGAGTCGATGATGCCTTTCATGCCTGCGGCTCCTATCACGGTATTGTTCTTGGTCTTCACTTCATTGATAATTCGTCTATCTACCGTGTCTCTGACGATTGGACCAACAGTTGCCACAACATCGTTGTAGGCTTGCTGGGCTGTTTTTAGATTTTTCACTTTGTATTCATAATAATCGAACCTTTTATCTAAAATCAAAGTGTCTGATTTTAATTGTGCTGGTGTGAACGAAGTGCTATTGTTTACACCCAACCAAGGGTTATCTGTAATTGCTTGTGAACCTTCCATGATATTGCCTGCAAAATAGAATTTTGCGGGGATACTGGTATTCGTCCCAGCAGAAACCTGAGTGAAATTTAAAGAAGAATTAGTGGCTGGTCCTGGTTTGTAATAGTTGTTTAGGAAGTTGGTGTTGTTGTATCTTAAAAGTCCAGTGGCAATGTCCGAACCATAACAGGCATTGTAGTTTCCCCAGTTGTAGTCTACATTGTTTGAAAATTCAATAAATACTTTAATGTCATTGTCGCTTCTTGCTCCATTGAAACGAGGCGAACGGGTTTTGTTGTTGGCCAAAAGATTGTGGTAATAGGTGGCTGATTGTCCTCCCCATTGTGATCCATAACTTCTGTTCCCTTTTAAGTGCCCTCCTTCGTACAATCCTTCGTGTACGATAGTGTTTTGTACAGTGGTGTAATTGTTGTCGTATATAGTCATGTTCTCTTCAATCGACCAGCCGAAGGAACAATGGTCTACTATCCAGTTGCTTCCGTTTTCAATGCCAATGGAACCGCCAAAGATGGATGTGCCGTCGTCTGCCAAACCTATTCTTGAACGAATATTCCGGATTATCAGATTGACTGACCCTCCGAAATTAAGCTTGGCTCCTCGGAAAGTAATTCCTTCGCCTGGCGCTGTTTGACCGGCTATAGTTAGATTGGCTCTGGAACTTCTAATGTCGTTAGCATTTCTGCCTGTGGAGAAATTTGGTTCAGCTTTGAGCTGAACTACTCCTGATACCCTGAAAATCACGGTCAATGGTTCACCTGGGTATTGTTTCAAAGCCCAACGAAAAGAACCTGGTATGGGTGTCTCAGTGGAACCATAGTCTAGTAAATTGTCTACAAATACCACCTGGCCACCTCTTCCTCCTGAAGCATATTTTCCAAATCCCTCAGCTGTTGGAAATGCTATAATTTTGGATTGTGCTTGGGCAATTTGAAAAGATGAACATAGAAGCATTCCCACTATAGCTATGCTTTTAAAAGGATTTTTTTTCATGATTTTGATAACAGTTATAGAATATTTTAATGTAGACGATTTTACCCTGCAAATGTAATGCATTCTGTTTTTCAAATGTGTATGCAAATTGATTTTTCTGAGTAGATTTTGAAAATGGATTTAATGTTGAGTTTTTGTTTAATTTAATTCTAGTTTTATGAAACTACGGTTTTGTTAAATCGGAATTTTTTTATCTGATTTTAAAATTAGGAATCATGGTTTATTTCGTTTTTAAAAATAAGAATTTGTGTTTTTTCTTTCGACGACCACAAACCTAAGGTCTGCGACATACTATTTAACTTCTGCTGGTGCTTTAAATGCACAACTTCCTGCAAGTTGGAATACTAATGCCAATGGTAATGGTACTCCATTGGCTGCTTCTGGCAATTCTTCTGGTTTTGTAAAATACAGGAAATTTAAAACCATCAGAAATAAGGTTGAATCCAAGTAATCCTTAGATCCATACTATAGTAATTTATAATTCTGATTCCAATTAATTCTAGTAACTTTGTAGCCTGAAATTATAAACTACAAAAGTTATTCAAATGAAAAAAGCAATTATTACCACCGAAAAAGGGGTTATGACAGTGGAGTTCTATGAAAATGATGCTCCAAATACAGTGAAAAATTTTATCGATCTTGCTGAAAAAGGCTTCTATAATGGTCTAACCTTTCACCGTGTAATCCCAAATTTTGTTATTCAAGGTGGTTGCCCTAATGGTACCGGAGCGGGTGGTCCTGGCTATACTATCAAATGTGAATTGGATGGTGATAACCAATACCATGATCGTGGCGTTTTATCTATGGCACATGCGGGTCGTAATACAGGTGGATCACAATTCTTTATTTGTCATAGTCGTACCAATACAGCTCATCTGGACCGTAATCATACTTGCTTTGGCAAAGTGGTGGATGGTTTGGAAGTGATCGATGCAATCCGCCAAGGGGATGTGATCGAATCTATAGAGATTGTTGACTAAACTGCCGCTACAGCCTCAAGCTACAGGCTTCAAGCTTCATGCCAATCCAGAATACAAGTCTCAAGCCTGAAGCTTGCTGCCTGATGCTGTATTTTGCTTGCTGTCTGTGGCCTGAGGCTTGTAGCTGTATTTGCCTGTTGCTTAGCCTGAAGCTTGTGTCCTAAATCTCTTCCTTCAGTTTCTGCAAGTAATCGCTTGGATTCATTCCAAACTCGTCCCTGAAGCATTGACGGAAATATCCAATACTGTTAATTCCAATCTTATACATCACTTCGTTGATGTTGAACTTTCCCGAAAGTAATAGTTGCTCTGCTACTCGCATCTTTATCTTCCTGATAAATTCATTTGCCGACATTCCCGTAATTCCTTTGATTTTTCGATACAATGTGGAGTGAGACATATTCAACTGCGATGCAATTTTGGAAATGTTCAATTCTTCATCTTCTATATTTTCTTCTATCAATAAAGTTAAATTCTTTAGAAAATCTTTGTCGAGTTGACTGGCGGATTCATTGTAAACCAATTTGTATTTTTCAAAACTGGTGGATGATTGTACCAATTTTTTGCGGTTGTCTATTATGTTCTTAATGCGACTGCGTAACAATGTAGCACTGAAGGGCTTTGTTAAATAAGAGTCTGCTCCTGCTTCATATCCTTCTGTCTTGTCTTGCATGCTTCCCTTGGCTGTCAGCAATACGATTGGTATGTGACAGGTCTTTACTTCTGCCTTCATCTTACGACAGAATTCAATCCCGTCCATCACTGGCATCATAATGTCACTGACTACTAAATCGGGTATCTTTTCACAGGCGAGTTCAAATCCTTCTTCGCCATTGTTCCCAACTACTACTTCATAACTGTCGGCTAAACACTCGCGTATGTAATCAACTATTTCTTTGTTGTCGTCTATGACTAGAATATGTGGTCTGCTGTCATCTCCAACTTCCAATTCTGGTTCGAAAGTAAACTCTGGTTCGTAATGATGTGCGTCGGGATATTGATTCTCTGTCAATAAACGGATCATGAATTTAGTGCCTTCTTTTTCTTTGCTGTCAACGATCACTTCTGCCTGGTGAAGTTCTGCCATGTTTTTCAATAAGGCCAAACCTATACCAGTGCCACTTACGGTATAATTCGTGTTTTTTGCTTGATAATATCGATTGAAAATCAAGGGCAAATCTTTTTCTGAAATTCCGTATCCGGTGTCACTTACTACTATGTCGGTATAACTGAACTCTCCATCTATCGTTTGTTGTAATTTCAACTCCACAGTGCCTTGTTCGGTGTACTTCAAAGCATTGGATAATAAGTTGTCTACTATGATTGTTATTACTTCGGGGTCGAAATTCACAATTACTGGTTGGTCGGGCACAGATAAAATCAGGTTGATTTTATCATTTCGGTTCAATTCCTTGTACTTCAAGCCTATTTCATAGACATGATTGGATAAGTCATCTTGTTTGATGAATAATTGTCTGATACTAGTTTCTGAATTTCTGAATTCTAGTATTTGATTGACTAATCTTAATAACCTGTTGGCAACTCTGTTGATGGATTTGATCTTCCCTGCGATCTTGTCTGGAAGATTCCTGTCTTGAATCAATTCTTCCAATGGCCCAATAATCAAGGTCATTGGTGTCCTTAATTCATGGGTTATATTGGTGTAAAACCGGATCTTCTCTTCGTTGAGTTCGTGTTCTTGTTCTCTGTTCTTTTTCTCATACAACAACCGGTTCTCGATGTCAATCTTCTCTTTATAGAACTTGATCAAACGATAGGTGATAAAAAGTGCAAGTATCAGGTAAAATAGTTTTGAATACCATGCAAACCAAAACGGGGGACTTATTCGTATGGTCATTGCATTGTCTTGGTTCGTCCACTCGCGGTTGTGTGTTCTAATTTTCAAATGAAATACATATTTTCCCGGCTTTAAATTCCTGAAAACAACTTGTTTTTCATTCCCTATATAATACCATTCATTGTCTAGCCCCTCCATTTGATACATAAACTCTACATTGTCACTCAATGAAAAGTCCATGGTGTTGAAATCAATTTGGAACGTATTTTGGTTGTGTTTCAAATTGAGCTTCTCTGAAAAAGTCTTTTCTCTGAATTTATTTAAATTGCCATTCTGGAAATCAATAATGTGGAATCCTGTAATGCTAGAACTAGGTTCTTCGTATTCAGGTAGTGAACTTAAGGAGTTGAAATAACTAATACCCTTCTGGGATCCAAAGTAAATGGTGCCATTGCTTGACTTTGCTCCAACGGAGGGTAAATAGTCGCCGCCAACAATTTTGTTGGAAATATCAAAGTTGCGTATGATGCCTGTTGTTAAGTTTATTGAACTTAAATTGCTGGTTGAACTTGCCCAAAACTCATCTGAGGATTTGCCTTCAACAATCGCTTTTATATTGTTGTCCAACAGTCCTTCTTTCAATCCAAATACTTTTACATTTTCTTTGTTTAAATTCAGAAACAGGTATAAGTTGTTTTGGGCACCTACCCACATCCTGTTTTTTGAGTCTTTGTAAATGTGGTTGATGGCAAAAAAGGGAAAGTCCCAACTGAAATCTGCTATCAATTCCATTTTCTTGTTATACACATTCAAACCTCCACCCAGGGTTCCTACCCAAATATTACCTTCAGCATCTTCTGCTATTTGCCTGATGTTGTCGTCGTGCAGTTCAATGTTCTTGGTTGTGTAGACTGTATAGTCTTTTTTGCTTGAATTGTATTTGTATATGCCAACATCACTGCTTATCCATAAGCTTCCATCAGAACTCTCAAATAGGCTATATATTGGAGTATTCCAGATTTGATGGATGGTTTTCATTTCTGTAAATTTGTTGGATAGGGGAATGTGTTGAATCACTTTACCAGTAGTTGTTCCTATCCAGATGGAATTGTTGGTGCCCTTAGCTATCGTGCTGCTGTATAATGGATTTGCAATGCCAGGTATCCTGTTTATATTCCTTGTTTTTACTCCGTTTTTATAGAGGTCAACTCCTCCCTTGACAGTCGACATCCATGTGTTGTTCTGATCGTCATGGCAGATGGCAACTACTGCCGGACCAGAAAGGCTATTTGCATTTCCTGCGATAGGAAAATGGGTAAGTGTATTGAAGTAATTGTCTTTTGCTGATATAAAATTTATACCACTGGTATATCCAGCCAACCAGAGGTTCTCGTATCTATCGATACAGATCGATTGTACTGAGGAAGTTGAAAGTCCCTCTGGAGTTAGTGATTCTTTGATATGCTCTACTTTTAATTCATTGGGTGGACTGAATCCTGAGAAACTGGTTAAATCCAGTATTTTAAGTCCGTCGCCTTCTGTGCCTATAAGCAGTCGGTGGTCGGAAGTCTCTGCCAAACTTTTGATAAATCCTGTAGATTGAGCTTGGAAGTTGTGTGGGGAGTTGAAGAAGTTTTTAGAACGGTTTTGTTCTAAATTGTACAAAGCCAAACCATTCCGGGTTCCTATCCAAAGGTTCTTGTATGAATCTCGTAAAATGCAAGTTACTGTATTATCGGGTAGTGAATTTGGATTTGAGTCAATAGCTCGATAGTTGATCGCCTTGCGCGTGGGTAGGTCAATTACACTGAAACCATCAAAAACATGACCCACAATTATTCTGTCTTTTTCATCAGGATAAACATACCAATTGTAATCGCTCACCAAACCTTTGACATTTTTGGTGTTGTAATGGGTGAACTTGCCAGTGGATTTGTCGAAGTATTCTATCCCTCCCATATAAGTTGCTATCCATATTCCTCCCTTTTCATCGGCGGTAATATGGGTAATCCCATCTGCTGAAAGGGCAAACTCATTGTTGGTGTCCGGTCTGTAGGATGTGAATTGATCGGTCTTGTAGTTGTACGAATTCAGACCATGTTTCTCGGAACCTATCCAGATGATGGGTTCCTCTTTTTCAGCATAAACACAATTCAATATATTGTTGTTGATGGAGTTGTTGTCGTTAGGATTATGCTTGAAAATTTTGAATTTGTTTCCATCGAATCTATTCAGCCCATCTTTTGTGCTGAACCACAAAAATCCGTCCTTGTCTTGGGCGATGCTGACTACATTGTTGTTGGATAGACCATTCTCAAAATTTAGTTTGATTATATCTTTGGCTATACTCGTGTGGATAATCAGCAGAGTAAGAAGTGAATATAGGATTCTAGCTTTCATGGAAAAAGTGATTTCTTAGTCAAAGATAATTAAAATTAGTATTGAACTTGCAGAAAAAGACTACATGCCGAATTTGTGACTATTCGATGACGAATAACCGAAAGTTTATCATTTTCATTGGTTTTATCTTTGCATCAAAATCAAATATTATGGGAACAAAATTTAGTGTAAACGAGAAACTTCAAAAATCAAGAGAGTTGCTAAGTCAGACTGAATACCAAATCAGTGAAATAGCATACGAAGTAGGATTCAATGATCCGAAATACTTTAGTCGTTGTTTCAAAAACAAGTTTGGTCAAACACCCCGTGAATTTCGTTTGATTGAAATGGAGGCTAATCGCCTTCAGGTATTAACAAACTCTTTTGTGTCTAAAATTGATACAATTATCAGTAAAAATCTAGATAATCTCAATTTTAATTTGGAATTGTTTGCAAATACTGTTTGTATGTCCAAACAAAACCTGTATCATAAAATGAGACTTCATACGGGTATGTCCCCCTTGCGTTATATCCGAAACAAGAAAATCGAACATGCTCGAAACTTGCTCCGCAGTCAAATAGAAGTGCAGGAGGTTATGGCA
>CAZZPZ010000006.1:29959-52238 GCA_964655615.1 uncultured Paludibacter sp.
CGAACATGCTCGAAACTTGCTCCGCAGTCAAATAGAAGTGCAGGAGGTTATGGCAAAAGTTGGTTTCTACGATGATAAATACTTTATCAAGTGTTTCCGTCAAGAAACGGGCTATACTCCTTTGAAATTTCAGAAATCGTTTAATCAACGCATTGCATAATTAGCTTCTCAAGCCACAAGCCTCAAGCCACAAGCCTTAAGCCTCATGCTCCAAGCCTGTAGCCTAAAGCCTGCAGCTGTATTTGCATGAGGCCTGAAGCCTGTAGCATTACTTGAGTTTTCTGACTCCGGGGTCTACTACTACCTGTTCTGGTGGTGTTAGCAATATTTCTGGATTCTGTATAATTTTCGAAAACAACTTCAAAGAGGATGCATAGTAAAATCCATCACAAATTCGTTCGTCAGAAACCACTTTGAAATTCATCGTTTTCTCAACCTTGTTTTTTCCTTCTTCATCGAAAAGTTGCCTTCTCGATTTTTTACCCATGGATACGAAAATACTGCTGGTGCCAAATTCATATAAATGGTGATAAACTCCTTCTATTCCAATCGAACCTAGGTTGGTGAGAAACAGGGTGGAATGCCATGGGCTTACATCCATTAAAAAGGGTGGTAGTAAACCTACCCCGTCCAGTGCCCTCAAGCTTCGTACAAATGCACGCAATATCATCGGTGGAAAATAACCCATCATTTTGGATATGGCATCGGCATTGTTTTCTTGTCCCACTTGTTGATTCTCATCCAATTCTTTTTTGATTCTCTCAGCTACATCTTTGAGTGTATCTGTAGGTAAAAAATGTGGTTTTATGATAGTCTCTTCACCTTCTATTGTAAAGGAACGTTTGATGGCTATAGCTATGCTGATGTGATCCCTCGCATAGAGTTTGTTCCAAATCACAAATCGATTTAGCATAGGACGTTGTGAAATCAGTCTTACCAATGTGGCAATTACCACATGCATGATGGATAAGCCAGGGATTTCTTCCTTGTGCTGTTTGATAAATTCTTCAATTTTATTGATAGCAATTGTTTCTTCAAAGAGATTCTGAGAATCCAATCGAGTTCGCATGAAATAGGGGACAGCCAAAAACAGGGCATCAACATTCCGGATTCTCCATCCATCTTTCCGGTCACCCCATCTTTTTTTGTAATGATTAAGTTCAAATTTATCTTTCTTCATTGTGTCAAAGTGTTAATTGATTCCGTCTCGTTGGAACAAATATATACAATTCTATTTTTAATTATGTAAGTACTATCATAAAAAAAGAGGCTACTATCAGAGAAAGAAAGCCAATGATGATAGGCGTTTTTAAATTGCTGTTGCCTAGAATCAGAGCGTAGATCATCTTCATTAAGTTGTTGCCGGTAGTGGCAATCAATGTTGCACTTACTATCGATTCATTCGTTAAACTTCCACCGATGTGTTGAAATAAATTCAAAATATAGGGGTCAATGTCGGTGATTCCGACTACAAAGGATAATATATTTACTCCGCTGTTTCCGAATTCTGTAGTTACCAAATTGGTTAACCAACCAAAAAAAGCAAACAAAATGCCGAATACAATGGCGGTCTTGAATTCCAATGGATTTTTGTCAGCCTTGCTTTCATTGATGCTTTCAAATTTAGGATATTTCTTATTCGCGATTAATATGTACAAACCACAAATAAGGATTAAAAGCACAAAAGGTAGAAATAACTTTTGAGCAACAGATGGATTGAAAATCCAGGCTAACACCAATAGTCTGACATACATCATGGCAGTGGCTCCAATAATTGATGAGGCAAATCTTCCAGATCCTTGTTCTTCTTTCGATTTTCGAGATAATATCAAAGTAGTGGCAGTGCTGCTGTATAATCCTCCCAAAATGGAGGAAAGAGTTAGTCCCTTGCCAGGAAATGCAAATTTTTGAAGTAAATAACCCAGATAGGAAATTGTAGATACAGCCACTATAGATATCCAAATCTGATAGGGTGAGATGGCTATTTCGGGAGAAATGTTTTGCTTGGGAGATAATGGAAGTACAATTCCTGCAATGATGATGAATTTAGCCAATGTGATAAATTCATTGTGGTCAAACTTTTTACTAAAAAGGAATAAACTTTCCTTCATTTCCACCAAAGTGATAATAGTGACAAAGATTAGCATTACCATCCACAAAGGAGAATGAACCACCAAGGGTGTTAATGAATAGGTCAACAAGGCGATGATCACTGATGTCAAACCCCAATTATTGCCAAGCTTGATTTTGTTGAAATAATAAATTCCAAGATAGGCAGATAAAACCAATCCTCCAGCCACATAGAACCATATACCCATTGGCATTACTTTATAGAGTATAAAACCCAGTATTCCGATTAATGTCAAAGTACGATCGGTGCCGAAAAGCAAGGCGTATTCACTGGCTGAATGATGACGGCGCTGCTCCATTCCTATCAATAGTGAAAAGACAACCACTAATAAAAATTGACGCAATTCGATGGGTATGCTTTCAAAAATTTCCATATTCCATTGATTTAAGTACTCAAATGTAAGGAAAAAATAAATTAACTTTCTATCTTTGTTGGAAATCTTTAACTCAAATTCGAATGGAATCCCAAAATCCGAATGTTTTCTCAAATCAGGAGCAAACAATTGATTTGAAATCTTCTCAAGATCGATTCCGTGTTGTTGTTGATCACATCAAAGAAGTTATTTTTCAGACCGATGCCTTGCCTCCACAGATTCAGAATCTTATGTCTCAAGGGGTACAAGATTACCTGACAAAGCCATTGGACGTTAGTAAGTTGTTGGCATTGACCGATAGATTTATGAGTTAATAATTTAATTATTGTTTAGATACATTATGTTGAATCCAGATTTAAAAAATGCACGTATCCTGATCGTAGATGACTTGCAAGCCAATGTTGAAGTGCTTGAAGGTTTGTTGGAGATGGAAGGATACACCGATGTGAAATCCATTACAGATCCTCGTGAAACAATGGACTTGGTAAAATCCTGGGATCCAGAATTGATTTTATTGGACTTGATGATGCCTTATCTTTCAGGTTATCAGGTGCTTGATCTTATCAAGAAACATAAAAAAGAGGAGGATTTTGTACGTAGAAAATACTTGCCAATTTTGGTCTTGACTGCCGACATCACACAAGAAGCTAAGCACAGTGCTTTATCGGGTGGGGCTAAGGATTTTTTGTCAAAACCCTTAGATTTTATTGAAGTCAGATACCGTATCAAGAATCTGCTGGAGACACAATTCCTTTATCAAAAATTGCACGAGAAAAATGACAAACTGGAAGGAAAATTGGTGGAGTTTCTGTCTATAATGGATGAATGGTATAAAGAATAAGAATGATAAATAAAGATAGCGTTTTTCCTGTAGGTGAAGTTCAAAAAACACATGGAATTCATGGTGAACTAAATGTACGCTTTACTACAGATGTTTCTGAACTCAAAATCGATTATCTGATTTTTGAAATGGATAATTTGTTGGTTCCTTTCTTCGTAAAATCACTTCGATCCAAATCAACAAATGCGTCTTTGGTGCTGTTGGATGAAATTTGTTCTGAAAATGATGCTCGTGAAATGATTGGTAAAATGGTGTACTTGCCCCACGAATTTCTGGGTCAGATTCAGGATGATGAAATTGAACCTTCTTATTTCCAAGGCTTTAAAATGGTTGATGTGCAGGGGGAATTGATAGGTGAGGTGGTAGATGTGGATGAATCTACTATCAATGTGCTCTTTGTGGTTGAAAGGGGAAATGATGAAATCTATATTCCTATGGTGGAGGAGTATATGGTGGATGTAGATCATTCAAAGAAAATCATCCATATGAAACTCCCGGAAGGTTTGCTTGATTTGTAAGCTTTTGCTCCCGGGAGATATATTCTTATTTCATTTTATAGACTATTTCTTTTACATGCTCGGCCCATTTATGGGTCGATTTGCTTTTATCGAAGGTTTGCCATGGTATTGGCTTGCCAATTCTGATGGTGAAACTTTTACCCTTTTGTTTAAACATCTCATCAGCCAGATACATCATCTCGATGTTGAATTTAATGCCCAAAAACTTTCTTATGTTAGCCAGATTGTAAAAGAAATTGGAGTTTCTTCCTTCAAAATAAATAGGCACTACGTCTCTTTGGTATTGTACGGACTTCATGACAAAATTCTTTTTCCATTCCAAATCTTTGATTTCTCCTTTTTGTCTGCGTGATACCATGCCTGAAGGATATGTCAGCAAGTGATTCTCACCTTCATATAATTCGTTCATTTTCTCTGCACCTGCCCTGGTCTGTGAGCCGAATTTATTGACAGGTATGAAGAGTTCTTGCAGTGGTTCTAGATTTGTTAGTAAATCGTTGGAAAAAAACCGGATTTTTGAGTCGTAGTTTTTGCCAATCACGTATCCAGTGGCTATGCCGTCCAATCCTCCCAATGGGTGGTTGCTGACAAATATATATTTTCCTCCCTTTGGAAGATTTTCTTCTCCTTCCACCTTTACATCTACTTGCAAAAATTTGAATGCGGCTTCCATAAACTCCAGATTCTTGATTCCAGGGTGCGAATCTAAAAAATGGTTGATCTCTTCTTCGTGAACGATCTTTTTTAAATAGTTGATTATGAATGCAGGTACCTTGGTTTTTGGTGCTCTGTGTTTTAATACTCCGGCTATGTCTATGCGAAGGGGCTTTTGGGTCATTTGTCTAAGTTTTTTTTGCAAATGTACTGTTTTTGTCCAAAATTCTCAAACTAAAACTTTGTTTTAGAAGATGGATTCATTTTGAAATTGTTGATAACTTGTCGAAAATCTGTTGATAAGTCAAAAAAATAGCTCAAAAACTGTTGATAAGTTTTTGGGTGGGGGAATGTGGGGAATTCAAAATCTTTTTATACTTTTACACCTGATATATTGTAACTTAGAAATAAATGTCCACATTCATTGGGAAATACGAAGTAAAAGCCGACGTCAAGGGTAGGATTTTCATCCCTTCGGTCTACAGAAAGCTTCTGCCTCAGGTAGATAGAGCTCGCATTGTGATGCGGGCCGATGCTGATTTGGAATGTCTGATGATTTACCCTGAAGATGTGTGGGATGCAAAAGTGAATGCATTCAAAGCTCAGTTGGACGAATGGAATCCCACCGACCAGCTCTTGTTGATGCAATATGTCGCTGATGCCGAATGGCTAGAAATTGATAGTCAGGGAAGAGTCTTGCTCTCTAAGAAAAACATAGAGAAGTTAGGCGCTGATACTGAGATTCTCTTTGTAGGTATGCTCGACCGGATTGCAGTGTGGAGTAAATCTGTTTTTGAAAAAACGATGCTCAACGCGGCTGATTTCTCGGCCAAACTGAAAAATCGGATGTTGGTTTAGAATTTTTTAACGCAAATGACTGATTTGGTTTATCATATTCCTGCTCTACTTTCCGAAACCATTGACGGTCTAAATATCCGTCCCAATGGGATTTATGTGGATTGCACTTTTGGTGGTGGAGGTCACTCCCGAGCTATTCTCGGAAAATTAGGCCCACAGGGTCGCTTGTTCTCTTTCGATCAAGACTTGGATGCATATGCAAACGTTCCTGACGATAATCGCTTCACTTTCGTTCATTCCAACTTCAAATACCTTGCTCAGTTTCTCCGTTACCATAAAGTGGATAAGGTGGATGGTATTCTTGCTGACCTTGGTGTTTCTTTTCATCACTTTGATATCGAAGAGAGAGGTTTTTCATTCCGTTTTGATGCTCCTTTGGATATGCGTATGAATATGAAATCTTCAATGACTGCTGCTGTTGTTTTAAATACATATTCGGAGGAACAGTTGGCTGATGTATTCTATTTGTATGGTGAAATCAAACAGTCGCGTCGACTTGCTAAAGTGATAGTGAACCAACGAAATTCCAATCCTATTCAAACCACTTCCCAATTGCTTGAAATTCTGAAACCTTTGATGGGTCGTGACAAAGAAAAAAAGGACATGGCTCGTGTGTTCCAGGCTTTACGTATTGAGGTGAATCATGAAATGGATGTGTTGGAGAAGATGTTGTTGCAAACAACCCTTTTGTTGAAACCTGAAGGTCGATTGGCTGTTCTTACCTATCACTCTCTTGAAGATAGAATGGTGAAAAATTTTATTCGCTCTGGAAATCTGGAAGGTAAAATAGAAAAAGATTTTTATGGCAATGTGATCGCTCCGCTTCAAGCTGTAAATAATAAAGTCATAGTACCTTCAGAGGATGAAATCAATGCAAACCCTCGATCTCGAAGTGCTAAGTTGAGAATTGCTGAATTGAAAATGATCTAAGCTTATGTTTCGTAAATTAATAGATTCCATAACTAATAATCCGGATTTTCAGGAACTAAAAGCTAGTTCGTTCAGAGATGTATTGACAGGAAATTTTCTTACCAAACAGTTTTTTCGTCGTCAACTCAAATTGCTTTTACTACTTGTTGCCTTTAGTGTCTTTTATATAGATAATCGGTATGCAAGTGAAAGACAGCAATTGGAAGGTCTGGATTTGGAGAAGAAAATACAGGATGCTAAATACTTGTCTCTTACAATTTCTGCTGAATTAATGGAGACCACTCGTCAATCCAATGTTCTACGCATGGTCGAGGAGGCTGGTCTCAATCTGAAACAACCCTTGGATCCGCCTATAGTGCTGAAAGCGGATGTGGAACCTGAAAATTAATCGATCATGGATAAGAGAAAAGATTTAATACTAAGGTTCGGACTGATTTATGTCTTGCTTTCTGTTCTATTTATTATGGTAATAGCACAGATCTTTAAAGTTCAATTTGTAGAAAAAGACAAATGGATGGAATTGGCCAAAGATCAGGTGATTAGCAATATAAAGGTGAAACCAAAAAGGGGAAATATTTTTGCTACTGATGGTCGTTTGGTGGCTAGTTCTATTCCTACATATTATGTGTATATGGATATGCGTGTAGATGCTATGCATTTGGACGGTGGAAAACTATTTTACGATAATATTGATTCAGTTTCGATTGCTTTGGCTCAATTCTTTGGGGATAAAACGGCCAAGGAATACAAAACTTTACTTACAGATGGTTACGACAAATTAAAACCGGAACTCCGTCTTTATCCTAAACGTATTTCTTATGCCAAATTGAAGGAACTCAAAACCTTGCCTTTGTTTCGTTTGGGTAGCAATAAGTCGGGTTTGTTGACTAAAGAATATGTGCGTCGTGTGAAACCTTTTGGCTCCTTGGCTGCACGTACGGTTGGTGATGTTTTTCCGGATGAGGAAAAGGGTGGTAAGAATGGTCTGGAGAATTATTTTGATAAATACCTCAAAGGAACAGAAGGTTTGGCTGTTCGTCACAAGGTGGCCAATCGGTATCGAAATATGACTCAAATAGAACCTGTGGATGGTATGGATTTGATGACTACCATCGATATCGAACTTCAAGATATGGCGGAACGCGCACTTCGGGATACCATTCAATCCATCAAAGCTTCTTCTGGATATGCCATGCTGATGGAGGTGAAAACGGGTGAAATCAAAGCCATTGTCAATCTTCAACTCAATGAAGATGGGACTTACTCTGAAAATGTAAATGGTTCGGTTATCGATGAACTGGAACCTGGATCAACCTTCAAAACGGCTGCTCTAATGGCAGTTCTGGATGAGTCGGATGTGAAAATCACGGATTCAGTGAATACTGGAAATGGATTGGAAAATATTGGTGGTAGTATCATGCGTGATCATAATGCACACCGTGGTGGATTTAGAACCATATCTGTGGCTGAGGTTATTCATGGTTCGTCGAATGTGGGTATATCAAAAGTGGTTCGTAAGGTGTATGGGAATCGACCTGACAAGTTTGTCGATAAACTGTATGAAATGGGCTTGAATGAAGTGCTCCCTTTGCAATTGAATAACACGGGTAAACCCAAAATCAAACACCCTAAGGATAAAAATACGTATTGGTCGAAAACGACCCTTGCTTGGATGTCTATTGGTTACGAAACTGCCATTCCTCCCATTTATACGCTTACCTTTTATAATGCCATAGCTAATAATGGTAAAATGATTTCTCCTATTTTTGTGAAATCTATCCTGAAAAACGGTCAGGTCGTGGAATCCTTTGAAGCTAAAACTATACGTGAACAGATTTGTAAGCCACAAACACTTAAAGATGTACAGGAAACCTTGCTGGGAGTGGTTGAGGGTAAAAAGGGTACTGCTCGCAATATGAGAAACAATGTGGTGAATATTGCAGGAAAATCGGGTACTGCTCAAATCTCGCAGGGTGGTGCTGGTTATAAATCAGCTGGTAAAAAACACAGGGTTTCTTTCTGCGGATATTTTCCTGCTGAAAATCCTGAATATACTTGTTTGGTTGTATTCACAAACCCAACCGTAGGTTATCCTTCTGGTGGACATATGGCTGGTTCGGTCGTTCGTGATATTGCAATGCGTACCATGTTGCATAAATCCAGTATTACTCCTGAATTGGTTAAAGTAGATACGCTGCACGTGATTCCTTCTTTTCCTGTGACTAAAAGTGGTAGTTGTGCTGCCACAACTAAAGTGTTGAGTGCTTTTGCTTTGCCTATGGATTCGTCTGTAGGTTCATGGATGAAAATCAAAACTGTGGATAAAAAACAAATCGCAGAGAAGCTGGAATTGGTCAAAGGAAAGGTACCTGACTTGTTGGGCATGGGTGCCAAGGATGCTTTCTACCTCCTTGGAGAATTAGGTCTGATGGCTAAAATGGAGGGTAGAGGTAAGGTCAAACAACAAAGTCCTGCTCCAGGTGCCAGTTGTAAGAAAGGTGAATTTGTGAAACTTGTTTTAGAATAAATATGTGGATACTTAAGGATTTACTTCGTGACATCAATGTAATTTCTATTCAGGGCAATACGTCCATTGAAATTGCAAATTTGCAATTTGATTCCCGCAAAGTTCAAATTGGTTCCTTATTTGTTGCTACCCGTGGCTCGGCTGTGGATGGCCATGATTTTATTTCTAAAGCATTGGAAATGGGTGCTTCAGCTATCGTTTGCGAATCATTGCCGGATCAGATTTCAAGTCAGACTTGCTATGTGCAGGTGCAAAATAGTGCTGAAGCACTGGGATATCTTGCTTCTGCTTATTTTGGGCATCCTTCTTCTAAACTCACTTTGATTGGAGTTACGGGCACTAATGGTAAAACCACCATTGCTACCCTTCTCTATAAGCTTTATATGGAAGCTGGAGTTAAAACGGGTTTGCTTTCTACTGTTTGCAATTATGTAGGGGAGCTTGCTGTTGAAGCTACACATACCACTCCTGATGCTTTGGCCTTGAATGACTTGTTGAACCAAATGGTTGAAGCTGGTTGTGAATATGCCTTTATGGAGGTGAGTTCTCATGCTGTAGACCAAGGTCGTATTACTGGATTGGATTTCGATGGGGGTATTTTTACCAATCTTACCCGCGATCATCTGGATTATCATCAAACTTTTGATAATTATTTAAAAGCGAAGAAAACCTTCTTTGATAAGTTAAAAACACAGGCTTTTGCCTTGACCAATGTCGATGACAAAAATGGCTTGGTTATGCTTCAAAATACGAATGCTTCAAAATACAGTTATTCTCAAAGGGGAATGGCCGATTTTAAAACCAAAATTTTGGAACATGGATTTGATGGGATGCTTTTGTCGATGAATGATATGGAAGTGCACATGCCTTTCATTGGAAAATTCAATGCAAGTAATCTTACTGCTGTATTTGGTGCTGCGGTATTGCTCGGAATGGAGAAATTGGAGGTGTTGCGTATTCTGAGTTCCTTGACTGCTGTTTCGGGTCGCTTCGAAACCATGCGCTCTCCTTCTGGTTATACTGCCATAGTTGACTATGCGCATACTCCAGATGCTTTGAATAATGTAATCTCAACAATCAATCAAATCATGCAGGGCAATGGCCGACTTATAACCGTTGTTGGTTGCGGCGGAAATAGAGATAAAGGTAAACGACCCTTAATGGCTCGTGAAGCTATTGAGGGAAGCTGGAAAGCGGTTTTCACTTCGGATAATCCTCGCAATGAGGATCCTCAAGATATACTCAACGATATGTTGGCTGGTCTGGATGCTAAAGAGAAAGCGAAAAGCTTGACTATAATCGATCGAAGAGAGGCTATCAAAACCGCTTGTGCAATTGCCCAAACGGGAGATGTAGTGTTGGTGGCTGGAAAAGGTCACGAAGATTACCAAATAATTCAAGGTGTGAAATATCATTTTGATGATAGGGAGGAAGTGCGGAATTGTTTCGCTTAAATATGAATTAATTAAATACAAGAATATGCTTTACCATTTGTTTTCTTATCTGGAAAAATTCTTTGATATCCCAGGTGCTGGTATGTTTAACTTTATTTCATTCCGTGCGGGCTTGGCTTTCATAACTGCCATGCTTTTGTCTACTTTGTTTGGTCGTAAAATCATCGACTTTTTGCAAAAGAAACAAATTGGCGAATTGGTGCGTGACCTTGGACTGGAAGGTCAAATGGCAAAGAAAGGTACTCCAACCATGGGGGGTATAATCATTATTATCGCCATTCTGATTCCGGTCTTGTTATTGTCAAGTCTGACAAATATCTACATTATTCTGATGATAATCACTACTGTTTGGTTGGGTTTGATCGGATTCTTGGATGATTATATCAAGGTGTTTAAGAAAAACAAAGAGGGATTAAGTGGCAAATTCAAGATTGTGGGTCAGGTGGGTCTTGGTCTGATTGTGGGTATGACTCTCTATTTAAGTCCTTCTGTGGTGATCCGTGAGAATATTGAAATCAAAGGTGAATCTCAAAGGGTTGAAGAGGTGAAATATGCACACAATGATGTGAAGTCTACTAAAACGACTATTCCTTTTCTGAAAAACAATAACCTGGATTATTCGGATGCTTTCAAGTGGGCTGGCGATCAGGCTCAGAAATATGGATGGGTGTTGTTCGTGTTGGTGACTATTTTTATTGTGACTGCAGTGTCCAATGGTGCTAATATTACAGATGGACTTGATGGATTGGCCACTGGTTCCTCTGCGATTATAGGAATTATACTGGGTATATTGGCCTATGTATCTGGTAACGTGAATTATGCGGGCTATTTGAATATTATGTATATCCCTGGCACAGGGGAGATGCTGGTGTTTGCTGCTGCTTTCATCGGTGCTACTGTTGGTTTCCTTTGGTATAATTCGTTCCCTGCTCAGGTGTTTATGGGCGATACAGGTAGTCTGACTTTGGGTGGAATCATCGCCGTATTCTCTATTGCTATCCACAAGGAATTGTTGATCCCAATTTTATGTGGTGTGTTCCTAGTGGAAAATTTATCAGTGATGATTCAGGTGGGTTATTTCAAATATACAAAAAAGAGATATGGTGAAGGTAGAAGGGTGTTCAAAATGTCACCTTTGCACCATCATTACCAAAAACCGGGTGATGGAAGTATAGCGGCACTTATCCAAAGTCCAAAGCGAGCTATGCCTGAGTCTAAAATTGTAATCCGTTTCTGGATTATCGGTTTGATTCTGGCTGCGATTACCATCATTACCTTAAAAATTAGATAAGATGAAACGATTAGTCGTGTTGGGTGCTGGTGAAAGTGGTGCAGGGGCAGCTATTCTTGCCAAGAAAAATGGATATGAGGTGTTTGTTTCCGATTTGTCTGTTATTAAAAACAAATACAAACAAATGCTTGATGCACATCAAATTCCCTGGGAAGAAAAACAACATACTGAATCAAAAATTCTGGATGCAACCGAGGTGGTGAAGAGTCCGGGTATTCCTGACAAAGCTATGCTAATCAAGAAGTTACATGAGAATAATATCCCTGTGATTTCTGAAATCGAGTTTGCTGGTCGTTTTACCAAAGCTAAAATGATATGTATTACTGGTTCTAATGGTAAGACCACTACGACAACTCTTATTTATCATATTTTGAAGCAGGCGGGTTTGAATGTAGGATTGGCTGGAAATGTGGGTCATAGTTTGGCCTTGCAGGTCGCTACGCAAAACTTTGACTACTATGTGGTTGAACTTAGCAGTTTCCAATTGGATGGCATGTTTGAATTCAAAGCAGATATAGCGATTTTATTGAATATTACGCCTGACCATTTGGATAGATACGACTATAAATTTGAGAACTATATCAATTCTAAATTTAGAATAACAAATAATCAAACGGAAAAGGATGTTTTCATCTATTGGGAGAACGACCCGGTAGTGAAGGAGGAATTACAAAAACGCAAGGTAAGTTCTTCAATCTATCCTTTTGCGATTGATAAAAACGAAAAAACCAAAGCTTTTATTGAAAATGATCAATTAGTGATCGATACCTTAAATCAATTGTTATCTATGCCTGTAAATGAACTTGCTCTGAAGGGTATGCACAATACCTTTAATTCGATGGCTGCCGGATTGGCCGCATCCGTCTTAGCAGTAAAAAAAGAAAATATACGTGAGTCATTGTGCAATTTCACTGGTGTAGAACACCGTTTGGAATATGTGGCTACAGTGAAGGATATTCAGTTTATCAACGATTCTAAAGCCACCAATGTGAATTCCTGCTGGTATGCCTTGGAAAGTATGAAAACGCCAGTGGTATTGATTCTTGGCGGCACTGATAAAGGAAATGATTATTCGGAAATCGAGTCTCTGGTTGATGAGAAAGTGAAAGCATTGATTTTTATGGGATTAGATAATGCTCCTTTGCATCGTTTTTTTGATGGGAAAGTTGATTTGATTGTGGATGTTCAATCCATGGAAGATGCGGTGCAAAAAGCATATGAGTTTGCGATTGCTGGTGATTCTGTTTTACTGTCACCTTGTTGTGCCAGTTTTGATTTGTTTGAAAACTATGAAGATAGGGGTCGCCAATTCAAAGCTTGTGTGCGAAATCTTTAATTGAATAGTTATGAGTGAATTGCTTAAAAAATATTTGAAAGGTGACCCGGTGTTGTGGGCTGTTTTCTTCTTACTTTGCCTTATTTCCGGGGTAGAGATGTATAGTGCATCCAGTACGTTGGCTTTTAAGGCTGCCAACTATTCCTCTCCGGTTATCCGACACGTTTCTTTCCTCGTTTTTGGTACACTCATCGTATTTTTAGTTCACATGGTGCCTTACAAGTACATTCGTATGGTTTCCTATTTCCTGTTGGTGGTTTCGATTATTAGTTTGGTGATCGTACAATTCAGGGGTGAATCTGCCAATGATGCAACCCGCTGGTTGAAAATAGGCGGGGTGCAGTTTCAGCCTTCCGAATTGGGTAAACTTTCATTGATAGTTGTGGTGGCCGATTTGATTGCGCGTATCCGTAAAAATCCTGAAAAGGAAGATAAGTTGTTCTATGTGCTTCTTGGGGTCACTGGTTTAGTCAGTGTGCTGATCCTGAAAGAAAACTTCTCAACTGCTGCTTTGTTGTTTGGAATTGTATATTTGATGCTGATTATCGGTGGAATATCCTGGAAAAAAATCGTACTTTTGTTGGTAATAATTTTCGCTGCTTTGTTCTCTGGTTATTTGCTTTTGAAAATTGTTCCACAGGAAAATATGCCCAAGGCTTTCGACCGTGCATACACTTGGGTCAATCGTATAGAGCGCTTTACCGATGATTCGGACGAGGGTAAAACAGCAAAATTAAGTTTTACGGATGATAAGTTGCAAGAATACCACGGTAAAATTGCAATTGCTCGTGGTGGTGTTTTTGGGCTGATGCCTGGCAATAGTGTACAAAGGGATTTTCTTCCGCAGGCTTATTCCGATTTTATCTATTCGATTATTATTGAAGAATTGGGTGCCTTTGGAGGTATATTCTTGATCATACTATTTATGGTGCTGATGTACAAAGTCGGGGTAATTGCCACCAAAAGTAAATATGTGTTTCCCTCCATTTTGGTGATGGGACTTGCATTGATGATTGTTTTCCAGGCTTTTGTATCCATGGCTGTGGCTACTGGATTGGGGCCTGTGACCGGACAACCTATGCCTATGATAAGTCGTGGAGGTACATCTATCCTGATTACGAGTATATATTTCGGGGTAATATTTGGTGTAGCTCGACAAATTAAAGAAGAAAAAATAAATAGTCAAAAGCCGGTTCATATTGATGAACTGGATTAAGATAATAGTATGGCATATAAATTTATCATAAGTGGTGGTGGTACTGGCGGACATATTTTTCCTGCCATTAGTATTGCGAATGCATTGAAGGCTAAGTATCCCAATGCTGAATTCTTATTTGTGGGTGCTGTGGGCCGTATGGAAATGGAAAGAGTTCCTGCAGCTGGCTATAAAATAGAGGGATTGAAAGTGAGTGGTTTCGATCGCAAAAACATGCTCCGTAATGTAAAGGTGGTACTGAATTTATTGTCAAGTATTTTGAAAGCCAGAAAAATAATCCGAAGTTTTAAACCGGATATTGCCATAGGAGTGGGTGGCTATGCCAGTGCTCCTGTACTTCGTGCTGCTTCTGCTTTTAATGTCCCTACACTTATTCAGGAACAGAATTCTTATGCTGGAGTAACCAATAAACTCTTGTCTCAGAAAGCGACCCGTATTTGTGTTGCATATCATGGTATGGAGCAGTTTTTTCCTGCCCACAAGATTGTTATGACAGGTAATCCGGTACGTCAGGATTTATTTAAAATTGCTCCTCACGCTGAAGAGGCTTACGATTCTTTTGGCTTGGATAAAAATAAAAAAACCTTGTTGATTGTAGGTGGTAGTCTTGGTGCACGTACGATCAATCAGAGCGTGATCAATCATCTCAAGGATATAGTCGAGTCTGGTATTCAGGTAATCTGGCAAACGGGAAAGTTTTATATTGAGGATGCAAAAAAGGCTTTCGCTCCATTTTCTTCCAAAAATGTGTTGGTGACTGACTTTGTATCTCGAATGGATTATGCATATGCTATCGCTGACTTGGTTGTTTCCCGTGCGGGGGCCAGTTCTATTTCCGAACTTTGCTTGTTGTCTAAACCGGTGATACTGGTTCCTTCTCCCAATGTGGCTGAAGATCATCAAACTAAAAATGCGATGGCATTGGTTAGCCAGGAAGCTGCCTTAATGGTCAAAGATGTTGATGCTAAGTCTCAATTGATCCCCTTGGCATTGAAAACTATACAAGATAAAGATCTGCTCAATTCTTTGTCTGAAAATGTGTATAAACTTGCTGAACCTAATTCTGCCCAGCGTATAGTGGCAGAAGTTGCTAATATAATAGAACCAAAGCTTACGAAATGAACAAATTTATCCGATTTTATTTTCTGGGAATAGGGGGTATAGGTATGAGTGCCATTGCTCGCTATTACAATTCACAGGGATTCTCGGTGGCGGGTTACGACCGTACTGAGACCAAGCTTACGAAAGACATGCAACTGGAGGGTATGCGGGTGAGCTATGATCCTATGGTTTCAGCTGTGCCTTCTGAATTTCTCGACAAAGTGAAAACTTTGGTCGTAATGACCCCTGCTATTCCTGCTGATCATCCTCAATTGAATTATTTCCGTACTGAAGGATATACAGTGATGAAAAGAGCTGAAGTTTTGGGTTATCTTACTTCTCAAAACAAAGGAATCTGTGTGGCTGGTACTCATGGCAAAACTACTACTTCAACCATTACTGCTCATTTATTGTATCAGTCTAAGGTGACTTGCAATGCATTTCTTGGTGGAATCTCGAATAACTATAAAACGAATTTATTGCTTTCTAAAGAAAGTAATCTGGTGGTAATCGAAGCGGATGAATACGATCGTTCCTTTCACCATCTGAAACCTTATATGGCTGTAATTACTTCTGATGATGCTGACCATTTGGATATTTATGGTTCGCACGAGGCGGTAAGAGAAAGCTTCGAACATTTTGCTTCTTTGGTTAAGCCAGGTGGTGTGTTGATTGTTAAAAAAGGGATTGAAATCAATCCTACCCTTCAAAAAGGAGTGAAATTGATGACTTATTCCATGGATCAAGGGGGAGATTTTCATGCTGAAAATATACACTTTAAAAATGGGGAAATCATTTTTGATTTTATTACTCCAACGGAGTCGATTCAACAGGTGAAATTGACGGTTCCGGTCAAAATCAATGTGGAGAATAGTGTTGCTGCTATGGCTTTGGCTTGGTTGAATGGTGTTACATCGGAGGAGTTGAGATTGGGGATTTCTTCATTCTCCGGAATCTACAGACGTTTTAATGTATTGTATCAATCACCTCAATTGGTCTATGTGGATGATTATGCTCATCATCCGAGTGAACTTAAGGCTGGTATAGAATCTATTCGTGAGATGTATCCGGGAAAGAAACTGACAGTGGTTTTTCAACCGCATCTTTACTCAAGAACACGTGATTTCGCAGATGATTTTGCGGCTATTCTTTCTAAAGCGGATCAATTGCTCTTGCTGGATATTTATCCGGCACGTGAATTACCTATAGAGGGTGTAGATTCTCAGATGATTTTGGACAAAGTGACTATCTCCGAGAAAAAGATATGTACGAAGGAACAAGTACTTGAAATTGCTGAAAACAATGATCAGTTGGAGGTGCTTGTTAGCTTTGGTGCTGGGGATATAGATGCAATAGTGCCTCAGATCAGGGAGAAGGTGAAACAAAATGCAAACAGTCGTAACCATTGAATTCATGTTGAATAAATGGTTTATTATTGAAAATATATATTGTAAATTTTAGAATGAGGATTTATCCTAATAATAAATTCACAAATGAAAAAATGGATAGTAAATAGCTTGTTGATTCTGGCACTTTTGGTAGTGTCGGCATACTTAATACTTGCTTCGGGCTGGTTCAAGCCTAGCTACGAAGATAGTCTATGTGAAAATCTGCGTATTTCTATCGATGCTAAATACAAATTGATCACCAGTGCAGAGATTGTCTATCTGCTCCAGGAAAAGAATATCAATCCTCAGGGAAAATATTATGATCAAATCAAAGAGGATGAAATTGAAGCAGTGTTAACTGCCCATCCTTTTGTTAGAACGGTTGAATGTTACCGTTTGCCAAACAAGAAAACAATGCAATTGGATATTGAATTGCGGGAACCTATTTTTGCGGTAGGGGGAATTGAAAGTTATTATGTGGATAGTGAAAGAGAAATTCTTCCTTTATCCTTTCAAGCTGCAGCGTATTTGCCGGTGTTGAGTGGCACCGTAACTCACCAAATGGCCAAAGGTCAACTTTTTGAGTTGATGCAGTTTATTGGTTCCGATCCATTTTGGAACTCACAAGTAGAACAGGTGTTCGTGCGTAACGATTTGAAAATAGAAATAATACCCAGAGTAGGCGAAGCTGTTATTTTGCTTGGAAATATGGACAACTACAAGGAGAAATTGGATAGAGTTTATCGCCTCTATGACAAGGGGTTCGGTGTGTTGGGATGGAATAAATATTCCTTGCTCGATTTGCAATTTGATGGACAAATCGTCTGCACGAAAGTAGAAAAATTATAATTGGAGACAGTCGCTTTATGAAAGACAGTGAAAGGTATATAGCCGTTGATTTTGGTAGTTCTGAACTAAGAACTATGATAGCCTATATGATGGAGGACAATAGTTTGCACATTGCAGCCTATGAAACAAAAGTTCCGAGTGATGTTCGTAATGGTATCATAGAACAGTCCAGTGGAGTCGCATTCAAAACTTCTCAGATGATTAAGTTGATGTGTAATACCGCCCGCACTACATACAAAAAAGCGCGTTTTACCACTGCGGTTAATGCCAAGGGATCCAAAATTCATGAACAGGAATTTATCTATTCTCTCAAAAAGACAGAAGTGATTTCTGAATTAACCTTGCAGGGGATGAGAACTGCCTTGCACAAGGAATTTGAACTTGAGGATAAAAGTGTGTTGAGTATAATTCCCTTGGGTTATGAAGTGAATGGCGATGAAATTGCAAATCCTATCGGAATTACTGCCAATCGGATAAAAGGCTATTTCAGAATTGTGACTGCAGGTGGACGGGTGAATCTCAACCTGAAAAAGTGCGTGGAACGTATGCCTGATAATGATTTGGAAGCGATGCCTTTTTCTGCCATTGAAGCTTTGGCTGTAGCCGGTACCGAGCAACACCATCGTCAAGAGGGTTGTGCGGTTTTGAATATAGGCGCTGAAACTTGTTCGTTGGGAATTTTCAAAGATGAATTATTGCTTGATATGGTAATGGTTCCATTGGGTGGTAATACAATTACGAATGATATTTCTGAATTTGGAATTGACCTTAGATATTCAGAAATGTTGAAATGTAAAAAAGGGGTAGCACACGAAGATTTTCTGGATGACCCAATCAATATAAAGGTGCCTGCCAAAGATGCAGCAGACAAACCAGTGGTTCTTTCTACTAAGTTCCTGGCCGAAATGATAGGAGCTAGGTTGGAGGAAATGATGGCTCCACTTTTCGAAATGTTGGTGCATTATAAAGAAGATATTCCTAACGGAATTTTCCTTACAGGTGGGGGGTCAAGATTGAACAAAATAAAGGAATTTATCGAACATCAAACATCCTTGCCTGTGCAATTTGGAAATCATACCGAATGGTTACATGTGGATTCACAAAATGATTTCTCAGATCCGGAATTTACCCAATTGATTGGAACCATTTTACTTGCCTACGATTACCGTCAACTGCATCTGCACGACGAGAAAGTAAGTGAGGCTAAAAAAAAAGGAAATAATCCCCTTACAGACAAACTTGCTCAAGGTTTCTTCAAATTTTTCGATGACGATCAAGAGCTATAAGAATAAAGTGAAAACAGATGTTGCTGAAAAAATGTTTGATTTTTTCAACGACGAACAAAAAGTGGTATAAAAGTCGAATAAAAGTATAAAACTTTAAATTTATAAATTCGAAAGTTTAATTGTAATAAAAAAAATAAGATTAAATTTTTGATAAATGTAGTCAAGGAGTCAAAACTCCACAAAAAAAGTAAAAGTTATAATCTCAACAATATGGATATCTCATTAGAATCACTCCCATTGGACCTTCCTCAGATGAATTCATCAATAATTAAAGTGATAGGTGTTGGCGGCGGCGGCGGTAATGCCGTAAATCACATGTACAATCAAGGCATCCGCGATGTGTCGTTCGTGGTGTGCAATACCGATAATCAGGCACTGAAAAGTTCACCTGTGCCAATAAAAATACAGTTGGGAGAAGATACTACTGCAGGCCTTGGAGCTGGGGGAAAACCTGAAGTTGCTCGCTCTGCTGCCCAAGAGTCGATTGAAGCTATACAATCTGTTTTGCGTGACAATACCAAAATGGTATTTATTACAGCGGGTATGGGTGGTGGTACAGGTACTGGAGCTTCACCTGTGGTTGCAAAAGCTGCGCATGATTTGGGTATTCTTACAGTGGGTATAGTAACCATTCCCTTTGCTTTCGAAGGACCATTGAAAATCCGTCAGGCTTTGGAGGGTGTTGCCTCACTTAGCGAACATGTGGATGCTATTCTGGTGATCAATAATCAGAAGTTGACAGAAATATTTCCTGATTTTGAATTGTCCAATGCATTTGCTAAAGCAGATGATGTGTTGACCAATGCCGCGAAGGGTATTGCTGAGATTATTACTGTTCCTGGATACATTAATACTGACTTTGCGGATGTTTACACCATCCTTAAAGAGGGGAATGTGGCTATCATGAATACCGGTTTTGCTGAAGGTGAGAACCGTATCAGTAATGCTATTCAAGATGCATTGAATTCTCCTTTGTTGAATACCAATAAGGTTAATGGTGCAAGCAAGGTGTTGCTGAGCTTGTATTGTTCTAAACAAAACCAAATCCGCATGGAGGAAGTCGCTCAGATCAATGAATTCATGGCTTCGGTTGGTGATAATGTTCAGGTCATCTGGGGTGCTACTTTTGATGAAAGTTTGGGCGAAAAAGTAAAAATTACCCTTATCGCTACGGGTTATCAAGTGAGTGATATACCGGGTATGCCAACAAAAGTTGCAGCTAAAAAAGAGGATGGTCAATCCTACTATTCAGATTCTTCTGAGGAAGAGACAGAGGAACTTGCTAAACCAAGTGCTGACATAGATAAAGCCTATGAATCACTTTATGGTAAAAAAACAGATGTGCCAGAACCTGTGGTTGAAGCAGTGGAAGTAGCAAGCCTTGAGCAGGAGGTAGTGGAGGAACTGGGCCCAATGGCTGATCCTGATCTAAGAACTGAAGAGTTGAATTTTGATGATGATAAAAGCTTGGATAACCTGGAGCGTATCCCTGCGTGGAAAAGAAAATTTATGAACCGTAAATAAGCCTCAATCCTCAAGCTACAAGCTCCAAGCTCCAAGCCTCAAGCTTGTATTTTTGTATTTGCCTGTAGCCTGATGCTTGAAGCTTGTAGCTGTATTTGCCTGAAGCCTTTAGTCCCTACGACCCATATAAATCAGAATGTAGTACACCAAAGTAGCTAGTGAACCCAAAGCTGCAACTACATAAGTATAAGCTGCTGTTTTCAATGCATCTTTTGCTGGTTCATGGGTAGAGTAATTTGTAATCCCTGCATTGCTCAACCATGCCAAAGCTCTGCTACTTGCATTAATCTCTACAGGCAATGTGATGAAACTGAACAAGGTAGTCAATGCAAACAAAGCGATTCCAAACAATAATAATTGAGGGAAGCTATTTAGCAATAAGATTCCTGCCAATAATACCCATTGCATCCAATTTGAGGCAAAACTTACTACTGGTACTAACTTTGAGCGCATAGTCAATGGAGCATAGGCTGTGGCGTGTTGCACAGCATGTCCACATTCATGTGCTGCTACTGCAGCTGCTGCCACGCTGTTGGAATGATACACATCTTCACTCAAATTGACAGTTTTGTTCAATGGATTGTAATGGTCAGTCAGCTGTCCTTGCACAGAGATTACCTTTACATCATAAATGCCATTTTCTCTTAGCATTTTTTCTGCTACATCTTTCCCCGTCATTCCGTTGGGAATGGTGATTTTAGAATACTTCTTGAATTTTGATTTTAGTTGGCTTTGTATAATCCAGCTAATTAGGGCAAATACCCCGAAAATAATATACGATACAATCATTTTGGTTTTATTTATTTTGTTTTAACTACCTGTTTTTGTTTTTTGAGAAATTTCTTTTCACTACTAAATCTTTCTCCAATTTTCCCCTAGGAATTCTTCTTCCATATTCTCGAAAGGTTTCTTCTTCGATATTCTTGAAAGAATTTTTCTTCCATATTCTCGAAAGGTTTCTTCTTCGATATTCTCGAAAGAATTCTTCTTCAAACTACGTAGGTTTCGCTCAAAAAACGTTTATCCTTCGTCGAGCAGCGCTCACTAACTCGTTCCTTCGGAACTCAAACAGAGTTCGCTTACATGCTCTCCTCAGGATGTTTTTTGGCTTACCTCCTATGTTTTACAGAAGAATATCTTTCTTCAAATACTATATAAAGAAATACTATAAAGAAATACTATTGTTAGAAAGAATTGCTTCGGACAAACATCAAACATAAATTCGTTTGTCTTTGTTCGAAAATCAAAAAGTTTGCCAATTTGAAACAATGACAATTTGACATATCATTAAAGCTTGAGAAATGTCAGGTAAATGGAAGTGAGGAGTTTAGAAAGTAGAATATTATCACAAATCTGTTGCGAATTTTTTTTTAAGTAGACGAAGTTAAATTATGTCGACATGTTATTATGATAATGCTGAATTATTAAAATGTGAATGCTGACCTATAAAAAGGAGAATGTCAACCGATTTAAATGATAAATCCGACCTAAGATGATTGATTTATTGGAAATAACAAAGAGCTGTCTCCATAACTTAAAAATCGGAATTCGTGACTCAAAGCGTATTCATAAACCTTTTTCCAATCTTCTCCTATCAGAGCTGATACCAATAGCAGGAGAGTGCTTCGGGGTTGATGAAAATTTGTAATCAGTCCGTCAATTACACGAAATTTATAACCTGGTCTTATCATTATTTGAGTTTGAGCATGAATCGATTTCTGCCCTGTGCTTTCTAACTCGTTTAGAATTGCTTTAAAGGATTCTACTCTATTTACTTCTTGCGATGCTTCTTTGTTTTCATAGGGTTCCCATTGTCCAACTGTATAATTCCGCGCTATTCCCTCACTGCTGTTTTCCAAGTCAAAGCTTGTGGCCTGAAGCTTGAGGCCTGAGGCTTGTTGCCTATTGCTTGTGGCCTGTAGCTCGCTGCCTGAGGCTTGAGTCTTTGAGCTTGAGGCCTGTTGCTCTCTAAGTAGCCTTAGACCTATATAATAAAGACTTT
>CAZZPZ010000006.1:52338-93130 GCA_964655615.1 uncultured Paludibacter sp.
GAGCTTGAGGCCTGTTGCTCTCTAAGTAGCCTTAGACCTATATAATAAAGACTTTCAAGTGTTCGAACAGTTGTGGTGCCAACAGCAATAATAGGTCCTTGATGTGCAAGGATATTTTGAATAGTTTCTTTTCGAACCGAAATAATTTCTGTATGCATTTGATGCTCTGAAATATCATTTGCTTTTACTGGTTTAAAAGTTCCGGCTCCCACATGCAAAGTTAGTTCCTCAGTGCTTACTCCTATATTATTTAGACTTGTAAGAACTTGTGGCGTAAAATGTAATCCCGCAGTGGGGGCTGCAACGGACCCTGAAATTTTCGAGTAGACTGTTTGGTATGATTTTTTGTCATTCTCTTCAGTTTCTCTGTTCAAATAGGGTGGTATAGGAAGTTCTCCTGCATGATCCAAAATATCTGCAAAGCAGAAAGTTGGATTGTCCCAAGTGAAATGGATATTAAAAGCGTTTTGTCCTGAAGAACTAATCGATGCTGACAATAGTGTGGTGTTTTCACCAATCTGTATTTGGCGTTCTAAACTTCCTGATTTCCATTTCTTTAAATTGCCAACCATGCATTTCCAAACGCACTCTGTTTGACTGGCAAAAGATAGAGCATAATCGGAAGGTGCTACTGGTTCAAGACAGAAAATTTCGATTCGGGCTCCTGTGCTTTTGTGAAAAATCATCCGTGCCTGAATAACTTTGGTGTTGTTGTAGACAAGCAGGCTTCCCTTCTCGAGTTCTTCGGTGATTTCAGTGAACTTCTTTTCGTTGATTTTTCCTTCTTTGTAAATCAATAATTTAGATCCGTCCCTGTTCTCCAGTGGATATTTTGCTATTTTATTATCTGGTAGCTCGTAGTCGTATTGATGTATGTAAATTGGTTCCACTGCTCGAAAATTATTGTTTCTAAAGTTGGGATGTTAATCGGATCCAAGTTGATTTAATTTAAAATCAGGATAATTTCGAAAAATATTTTAACTCTTTGCTTTGGGAAATTTGTGTTATTTTTGTGCAAATTTACTAAATTCAAACGAACAGAACGAATGAAAAATAATGTGATTAATGTTGGAGATAGAGTCCGCTTCCTCAATAATGTAGGTGGTGGTATGGTGACACGTATTGATCGTTCCAAATTTCTAGTCTATGTGGAAGATGAAGATGGATTCGAAGTGCCTGTCCTTGAACGTGAATGTGTGGTTGTTCCAGAAGTGAATCCAACTACAAACTTTCCAAAACCAAATATTCATCAAATGTCTGAAGATGAAGTGATTGTGGATGAATCTCGAGTTCAAAAAGGCTCTTTTTCTTCTCAATTTGAGGATGTTCAACCAGAATTTGAAGTTGTGGAAACTCCTGAGGGTGATGATTTGAATGCCATGATTGCTTTTATTCCTCAAAAAATCAAAGAAATTCATAGTACCGATTTTGATTTGGTCTTGATTAATGACAGTAATTATTTTTTGTTGTACAATATAATGACTACCGTAGAAGGTAAAGTGAAATCGATTGCTTCAGGTCGGATTGAACCTAATATTCAAGAGGATATAATCCGTTTTGATAATCGAAAACTGGAGGAGTTTAGCCGAATCAGTGTTCAGTTAATCGCTTTCAAACACAATAAATCCTTTGAAAAACAACAGGTGATTGATGCATTTGTGAAATTTGATCCGATTAAATTTCTCAAATTGCACACGTATACTGTGAATGATTATTTTGATGAACCTGCTTTGATTTTTGGATTGAAATAGGCTTAGGCCTCACGCTTTACGCTTCAAGCTCCAAGCCTCAAGCTGTATTTTGGATTGGCCTGAAGCCTGAAGCTTGCTGCCTGTAGCCTGCTGCCAACAGCCTGAAGTATAAATTGAATGAACAAAACGAACTACATATTTTTATTAATCTCTTTCTTCCTTATGGCTTGTGAGGAACCTGTGAAGGAGCAAGAAACTGGAAACTTCTTAGTGAAGGTTTTTGAGTATGTGTATGCTCCGGGGCAACATGCACAAATTGCATTGATGTCGGATACGGCAAAAATCACAGGAGACCCGGAAGATAATTCATTTATTTATTTGGGTGGTTATGGTGGTTATCTTACTGCTTCGTTCCGTACAGATGTGAAGAATGATTTGGGTGATGATTTTGCCGTGTGGGCACTTAAGAGTGCTTCTGCCGAACCTGCAATTGTATGGGTGATGGAGGATGCAAATGGGGATAATTTACCTAATGAAACTTGGTACGAATTAAAAGGTAGTGAGTATGAGAATAGTACGCGTGAATATAGTGTTTCGTATGAAAAAACGGATTCATGTGTGAATTGGTCAGACAATCTGGGTGGTTCGGGTGTGTTGATCCCAGGCTATGGAGCATTGAATAGTTCGATATGGTGGTGGCCAGCAACAACTACATCCAAAATTACTCTTTCTGGAAGTTTACTTCCTAACGTTATGATGGATACGGATACAACTGAATCTCAAAATTGGGAGCCAGTTGAAATTGGGTTTAATTGGGGTTATGCAGAAAATCTCTTGGGAGAAGATTACAATAAAGACCAAGGATACAACTCTTTTGATATATCCAATGCTGTTGATTCAGACGGCAAAGCTGTTCAGCTTTCTCAAATACGTTTTATTAAAATACAATCGGCTGTCTTTCAGATTGCTGGATGGCTCAACGAAATCTCACCTGAAATCAAAGGGGCTTCCGAACTCTAACTGAAATATTCCCTGAAATCAAATGGGCTTCCGAACTGTAAATGAATTACTCCCTTGTACTAAAAGGTGATTTTTCCCTTTAGAATTCAGGAGTAAAGTCAAGATACATACAAAAGCTAAGATTTAAGAGTGCTCTGTATGAGTTTGGAAGGAGTTTGTCTCTCAAACCAAAGCAAAATCCAATTGCTTTTTGTCCAGATTTGCTTTTGCAACCCTTACGGTTAAAGTGTCGCCTAATTGGTATTTGCGATGATATCTACGGCCCACCAAACAGTAATTCTTCTCGTCGAAAGTATAATAATCATCATCTAAATCGCGAATAGGTACCATTCCTTCGCATTTGTTTTCCGCTAATTCTACATAAATACCCCATTCTGTTACTCCTGATATCACTCCGTCAAAGGTATAGCCCAGGTATTGCGACATAAACTCTACTTGTTTGTATTTTATGGATGCTCTTTCTGCATTTGCTGCTAATTGTTCCATGTCTGAACTGTGCTTGCAAAGATTCTCAAAATCTTTCTGATTCACACTTCTGCCTCCTTCCGCATATTTGCTTAATAGCCTGTGTACCATCATGTCTGGATACCTACGGATAGGTGAAGTGAAATGTGTATAGTTCTCAAATGCCAATCCATAATGCCCCATATTGTCGGTAGTATAGATTGCTTTGGCCATTGAACGTATAGCCAAGGTCTCGATAAGGTTTTGTTCTTTCTTTCCTTGTACTTCGTCAAGCAAAGTATTGATCGATTTCGAAACATTGCTTTGACGGCCCATGGTCTTTAAGGAATATCCGAATTTCTTGATGAATTGAGAAAAATTTTCCAATTTATCTGGATTAGGAACATCATGAACCCTGTATACAAATGTTTTTGCGGTTTTTCCCTTGCCTGGTTTAGCAATATGAGTAGCAACAGTTTTATTTGCCAACAACATGAATTCTTCTATCAGTTTGTTTGCATCTTTCTGTTCTTTGAAAAAGACGGATAGTGGTTTACCCTTATCGTCAATTTCAAATCTTACTTCAATTCTGTCGAATGCAATCGCTCCATGATCAAAACGTTTCTTGCGTAATGTTTTTGCAAGTCTATCCAAGGTTAGAATCTCTTCTTTGAAATCACCTTCTTTGGTTTCAATTACTAGCTGTGCTTCCTCGTATGTGAAACGTCGATCACTAAGAATCACAGTTTTAGCAATCTGATAATGAATTACATCCGCTTGATCATTCATTTCAAACAATACCGAATAGGTAAGTTTCTCTTCATTGGGACGAAGTGAACAGATGCCATTGGATAAATGTTCGGGAAGCATCGGTATGGTTCTGTCTACCAAATACACAGAAGTAGCTCTCTGAACTGCTTCTTTTTCTATAATACTTTCTGGAGTCACATAATGGGTCACATCAGCGATGTGAACACCCACTTCCCAGTTGCCATTTTTGAGTTTTCTTAGCGATAAAGCATCGTCGAAATCCTTGGCATCTCTTGGGTCTATGGTGAAGGTGGTTATATTGCGCATATCTATGCGACGTTTAATCTCGTCAGGACTGATTCCTGCATCAATCTTGTCCGCTGCAGCCTCGACCAATTCAGGGTATTTATAGGGCAGCCCAAATTCAGCCAATATGGCATGCATCTCAGTGTCATTGTTTCCTTTATCACCCAAAATATCGATGACTTCGCCTACCGGATTTTTCAGGTTAGCTTCCCATTGCATAAGTTTAACAACTGCAATTTGACCATTTTTACCACCTTTGAGTTTAGTCTTAGGAATAAATACGTCGGTAGTCAGGACTTTGTTGTCTGAAACTAAAAATGCAAAGTTTTCGGATACTTGCAAGGTACCTACAAAAGTGTCTTTCGCTCGTTGAACTATGTCGACCACTTCTCCTTCGGGCATCTGACCGCGTCGACGTGCGTACAGAAAAATCTTAACCTTGTCGTTCAGGAAGGCATGATTTGTTTTTCTTTCCGGAATAAATACCAACTCACCTCCATCATCAGGGATCAAGTAGGTCTTTACACCCTGTCTGTCTATAGTGCCAGTGACATATCCGCCTCTGGAATTAACTTTGAATTTACCTTTTGAAATTTCAGTAAGGAAATCCTCTTCTCTGAGTTCATATAATAGGTCGTTGATGAAAATAGCCTGAGAGTCTGAGTTTACTCCCAATATTCGTGCAACTTGCTTGTAGTTGTAATTCTTTTCTGGATTCTCGTTGAACACCTTAATGATTAGGTTGACCATCTCCGATCTACGCAAGCGAGTTGATGCTCTTTCTTTTCTTTTTTTTCGTCCCATAATATTGTGTTTTCAAGCCCCAAGCTCCAAGCCTCAAGCTCCAAGCTTATATTTTGTATTTGCCTGCAGCCTGAGTCCTGTAGCCTGCAGCTTTATTTGCCTGCAGCCTAATTGCTGATTTTTGTTTAAAATTAATAAATAAGATCGAGAAATATCCATGTGTAATGAATTAAGTAGGGAAAATATATATATTTGTTAAGTATAAATTGAATACTCAAGTTGAAAGAATGAGAAAAGCCATCGCCTTTATTGTTAATCCAAATTCTGGTACAGGTAACAAGCAGGAGATAATTCGTTTGATAGAGAAGTTGGTCGATTCAGATCAATTTAAATCAGAAATACACCAAACCAAATACCAAGGACATGGTAGAGAACTCGCTATGGAGTTTGCCAGACAAAATTATGCAGCTGTTGTTGCTGTTGGTGGAGATGGTACGGTGAATGAAATAGCTTCTTCACTTGTTCATACGAATACTTCACTTGGAATAATTCCCATTGGATCTGGCAATGGATTGGCTCGGCATTTGGGCATACCTTTAAATGTAAAAACTGCAATAGAACACATCAATCACTCGGAGAGCATATGGGTCGACTATGGAATGGTCAATGATCAACCTTTCTTTTGTACTTGTGGAACTGGTTTTGATGCCTATGTCAGTACTGAATTTGCCAAAGGAAAACAAAGAGGAGTGATGAAGTATCTTGAGAAAGTAATCACAGGTTATTTTAATTATAAGCCAATTCAATATCATTTAAAAGGTGAAAAAATTGACCTAAATGGTAAAGCTTTTGTGTTGACTTTTGCCAATGCATCGCAATGGGGAAACAATGCTTTTATTGCACCTCAAGCATCAGTCCAAGATGGAATGCTCGATGTGTCAATTTTAAGTCAGTTTCCTATAATTGCTATCCCGTCAATTGCTTTGCAGTTGTTCACCAAAACGATTGACAAAGATTTCTTTATGACTACGCTCCGGGCTAAGGAAATATTGCTGACCAGAGAAAAAGATGGTCCTTTTCATTACGATGGCGAACCTTATGTGGAGGGAACCGAGATTCGTATCAGGACTGTTGCTGATGGACTTAAGGTTTTGGTCAGGAAGAGGTTTTAACGCCAAGCTTCAAGCCACAAGCCTCATGCCCCAAGCTCCAAGCCCTAAGATTCAAGCCAGTGTTATGTATTTGCCTGAGGCATGAAGCCTGTAGCTGTATTTGAAATGCTTGAAAATATTCTTGCGAAGTATTTGCAGTTTGACAAAAAAATATTAATTTTGCCGTGAAATTATAAGAAAGATGACAAAATTTTTTACATACTTTTATTTTTACTTTTACTTTAGCAGGTAAGAGCAGGATGATATGAATGTAAAAAATCGAGATAAATAACTCAAAACACATTAGAATCCTGCTCCTGAAGAGCGGGATTCTGTTGTTTTATTTAGTTTAATTATGGGTTTAAAACGAGTTGCCATACAGGGAGTCAGCGGTGCATTTCACGAAATTGCATCTCGACAGTTCTTTAGTGGGGATGAGGTTGAAATCATTCCTTGTATTACCTTCCGTGATTTGTTTGATCAAGTGGTTAATAATATTGATGTAATTGGTATTGTGGCAATTGAGAATACAATCGCTGGGAGTCTTTTGCAAAACTACAATTTGTTGCGCAGTAGTGGTTGTCAGATTATAGGTGAACACAAATTGAGGATTTCACATCACTTCTGTGCCCTTCCTGGTCAGAAAATGGAGGAAATCAAGGAAGTTCACTCACACCCGATTGCATTGATGCAATGTGAGGATTTTTTATCAAAACACCATTCGATTCGTGTTGTGGAAAGTGATGATACGGCTTTGTCTGCTCAAGAAATTGCAGAACAAAAAATATTGGGTCGCGCTGCAATTTGCAGTTCACTGGCTGCAGAAAAATATGGTTTAGAGATTTTAGCTGAGGAAATTGAAACTAATAAACGAAATTTTACCCGTTTTTTGGTGGTAACTCCTCCTCAAAGAGTTTCGGAATTTTTCGACGTACGCAAAGCTAACAAATCAACGTTGGTATTTACTCTTCCACACGAGGAAGGTAGTTTAGCTCATGTGTTGTCAATTCTGTCTTTCTACAAAGTAAATTTAACTAAAATACAATCATTGCCTGTCATAGGCAGTGAATGGGAGTATCAATTCTATATTAGTCTAACTTTTTCAAACTACGAGAAGTATCATCAATCATTGGATGCAATCCGCCCTTTGTTGAAGGATTTCGTCGTTTTAGGTGAATATATGGAAACACCAACTCCTCAATAATACAAAACATGATAAGTCCAGCAAATAGATTAAATACAGTCTCAGAATATTATTTCTCGCAAAAATTGAGAGAGGTGGCTGAGTTGAATGCTCAAGGAAAGAAAATAATTAATCTTGGGATAGGAAATCCAGACATGCCTCCCTCTGCAGATGCTATTCAGGCTTTGTCTGAGGAGGCTGCAAAACCACATACACACGGTTATCAGTCCTATGTAGGGATCCCTGAACTACGTAATGGATTTGCACAATGGTACAAGGAGTGGTTTAATGTGGAATTGAATCCTACGAATGAAATCCAGCCTTTGATTGGATCTAAAGAAGGTATTCTACATATTACTCTTGCTTTCGTCAATCCAGGTGAATCAGTGCTGGTCCCAAATCCGGGCTATCCAACCTATACTTCAGCGAGTCGCATCTGTGAAGCAAATGTTGTTTCTTACGACCTGGATGAGAATAACAATTGGGAGCCTGATTTTGAAGCTTTGGAACAAATGGATCTTTCATCTGTTAAATTGATGTGGGTGAATTATCCAAATATGCCAACGGGTGCCAATGGAAACCAGAAATTGTTTGAGAAACTAGTGGCATTTGGGAAGAAACATGAAATAGTAATCTGTAACGATAATCCTTACAGTTTTATTTTGAACGATGAAAAGTTGAGCATCCTTTCCGTGGATGGAGCCAAAGATATCTGTATAGAATTGAATTCAATGAGTAAATCTCACAATATGGCCGGGTGGCGTATGGCCATGTTGGCTAGTAATGCGGAATTTATTCAATGGATTCTGAAGGTGAAATCAAATGTAGATTCAGGAATGTATCGTCCGATGATGGTTGCCGCTGCTGAAGCATTAAAAACACCGAAGTCCTGGCATGATGAGATGAATGTGGTTTACGCACGTCGTCGTGTGCTTGCCCATAAAATTATGGATACCCTGAATTGTAAATATGATATCAATCAGGTTGGAATGTTTATCTGGGCAAAAATTCCAGATAACTATGAAAATGCCGGTGTCATTGCTGATGAGGTATTGTATCAGAAGAATGTTTTTATAACTCCGGGTTTCATTTTTGGAGATAAAGGAAATCGATATATTCGTATTTCACTTTGTTCACCAGAAGCTCAGCTCGAGGAGGCATTGAAGAGAATCACATAGCAGTATGCCAAAAGCCTCAAGCCACAAGCCACAAGCATGCAGCATGAAGCAATAAATAGTAATTAATAAATAAAACTTAAATATATGGAATTAGAATCAATTTTGCTGCCTGGCGTAGACAGCAAACGTCCTTTGGTGATTTCAGGACCTTGTAGTGCTGAAACAGAAGATCAAGTGATGGAAGCTGCTCGTCAGTTGAAAGCTCAAGGTGTGAAGATTTTTCGCGCGGGTATCTGGAAACCTCGTACAAAGCCGGGTGGTTTTGAAGGTATAGGTGAAGAAGGTTTGCCTTGGTTGGTTCGTGTGAAAAAGGAATTGGGAATGTATATCTCTACTGAAGTTGCTACTGCTGCACATGTTCGTGCTGCCCTGGCTCATGATGTGGATTTACTTTGGATAGGTGCTCGCACTACAGCCAATCCTTTTGCTGTACAAGAAATCGCTGATGCACTTGAAGGTGTCGATATACCAGTGCTTGTAAAGAACCCTGTTAATCCTGATTTGGATTTGTGGATTGGAGCAATCCAACGTGTTTATAATGCAGGTATTCGTAAAATTGGGGCTATTCACCGTGGTTTCAGTAGTTTTGATAAAAAAATCTACCGCAACTTGCCTATGTGGCATATACCAATTGAATTGCATCGCCAAATTCCAAATATGCCTATCATTTGCGATCCTAGTCATATAGGTGGTAAAAGAGAGCTGATTGCTCCTATCTCGCAACAAGCGATGGATTTGCATTTCGATGGTTTAATTATCGAATCGCATTGCAATCCTGACAAAGCATGGAGCGATGCTTCTCAACAGGTTACTCCACAAGTATTGGAACTTATCTTAAACAACTTGGTTATCCGTGATGAAGTTGCAACCACTGAGAATTTAAATACTCTTCGTCGTCAAATCGATGAACTAGATAATAGTTTGTTGGAGCTTTTGGCTAAACGTATGCGTGTTTCTCGTGAAATCGGTCAATACAAGAAAGAGCACAATATGCCAATCTTGCAAGAATCTCGCTATGAGGAAATCTTAAACGATCGTATCAAGCAGGCTGAACAAATGGGTATGGATGCTGAATTTATGAAAACAGTTCTTGTGGCTATTCACGAAGAATCTGTTCGCAACCAACAAAATATTTTTAAAGCATAATAAGCTTCAAGCTTCAAGCTTGTATTTTGTATTTGCCTGAGGCCTGAGGCCTGTAGCTGTATTTGCTTGTAGCTTGATGCTTACCTAATAGAGCGCTTCCATTGGAAGTATCCTATAAGAGCCAATATGGTGTAAATAATAAAAAGGATTGCAGTGAAATGTAGTCCTTTTTCTATATACATATAGGCGGAAAAAGCATCTATGAAGATCCACAATATCCAATGTTCTACTATTTTACGGGCCAACATCAAGGTGGCAGTTATGCTTAAGGAGGTAGTGATCGAATCACCAATCGGTACAGGGGAATCTGTATAGTCCCTCAATATATAATAGTACGCTATAAATAAAACTAAACTGATGAATGATAAACCAATGATCTGACGATTTGAGATTTTCTTTACAGGAAGTTCTATTCCTGTGTGTAATTTTCCAACTTTCCAACTGATCCATCCGTAAATACTGACTCCTACATAGTAGAATTGCAGACTCATATCTGCATAAAATTTACTTTGAAAGAAGATGTAGATGTACATCAATGAACTTAATAGCCCAAACAACCACAATCCTATTTTTTGTTTGATTGACAAATAGAGGTATATCAAACTCAAAACCACACCGATGATTTCGATGTAGTTTGCAAATATGTATCCAATCATTTATTATAATTTTATAATTATATGCTCCAGGCTTCAAGCCTCAAGCTACAGGCCTCAGGCCAACAGCCTTGTATTTTGTATTGGCCTAAAGCTTGAAAATTGAAGCCTGAAGCCTGAGGCTAGAGGCTGTATTTGTTTGCTATTTCCCTAAAATTTCCTCGTACATTCCTGGACTGTGAAGAATGTCCACTGCTTTCTGAAGGGATTCGTTTTGGGAATCCATGATCCGGTAAAACTCGTTGGGCGTGAATAAATCCCTTGCAATGATGGCTTTTATCTGTAAGGATAATAAAGTACGTGATTTGCTGAATTGTTCATCATCGCAGGTCACTTTTGATTCTTGTGCCAAAGTTCTAATCTCCTTCAACTCCAAATCGCTTAAGCAGAACTCTTCGTCGTACTTCACAAATGATTTGTATTTGGCATTCAATTCCTCTCGATGTTGTTGAATGTATTTAATGGTATAATTGTTCACAACTCCCTGTGCCACAATCTCCCTGTGCCATTTGCTGTAAGAGTTTGTGTCTAATGGAACAAAAATATCCGGCATAATTCCACCACCACCATAAACTGTTCTGCCTTTTACCAGTGTTTGGTATTTTAATGAATCAGGGAAGTGAATGCTGTCCATATGCATCAATTCTCCTTTCTTGTATCTCTCAGAGATATCCTTTGCATATCCTTCATCGTCTCCATTTTCATATGACTTTTGTATACATCTTCCTGAGGGTGTGTAATATCTTGCCGTGGTCAAACGGATGATAGATCCATCAATTAGGGGTATAGGTCGTTGAACCAGTCCTTTTCCAAAGGAGCGTCTTCCAACGATAATCCCTCTGTCCCAATCTTGTATTGCTCCTGATACAATTTCACTGGCTGATGCTGAATATTCATCGATAAGTAAAATCAATTTACCTTCTTCAAACCCTCCAATAGCTGTTGCATTTGCTATGTTTTTAGGTTGTTTTTTTCCTTCGGTGTATACAATCAATTTATTGCGATTTAGAAACTCATCAGCCAATTGAATTGCTGCATTCAAATATCCTCCTCCGTTTCCTTGCAAACTCAATATCAAATGTTTCATGCCATCTTTTTTCAATCGGTTGAAAGCGTCTAAATATTCAGCTACGGTCTGACTTCCAAAATTATTAATCTTAATATAGCCAATTTCAGAACCGATCATGTAGGAGGCATCAACCGAGTAAATTGGGATTTTATCTCGAATGATCCTGAAAGTCAATAATTCGCTTTGACTTTTGCGCAATATCTTTATGACTACTTCCGATCCTTTAATACCCCTTAGTCTTTTCATGATACCAGAGTTCTGCATTTTTACTCCCGCAACATTCTCATCATCTATAAAAATAATTCTATCTCCGGGCAAAACTCCCACTTTCTCGGCAGGACAGCCAGCGATAGTCTGAACCACCAATAGGGTGTCTTCAAACATCTGAAATTGTATGCCTACTCCTTCAAAACTGCCTTGCAATGGTTCATTGGATCTTTCAACCTCGTCTTTAGGTATGTATACAGAATGTGGATCCAATTCTTTCATCATGGCTACGATAGCTGCATCTGCAATTTTTTCTTCGTTTACAGTATCTACATACAATTCTCTTACAGCTGCCATTGCATTGGCTATTTTTCTCTCACTGGTTGAGGTTAACCGTTGCGCATGTGCTGATACTATAAAAAATGCAATACCTATAATTAATAATTGACTTTTCATTTGTCTTATGTTTGTTTTGTAATGTATATCAAATGCTCCATACCTCAAGCCTCATGCCTCAAGCTTGTATTTTGTATTTGCCTGTAGCCTGTAGCCTGCAGCTGTTAATCAATTTTAAACAAAGTTGCACCTGCATGTAAACTGTTTGGCTCACAATTCCTGATGCTTGCAATTTGTTTGCGAATTTCTTCTACGTGCACCGAGCTTTCGTCGCTTTCAAAGAATATCTGTTCCCGGGGTATATTTTTCACACTTTCAGGGTTGAATTTTGCCCCAAATGATATGCCGAATCCTTGCTTAGCCAGTTGATCAACCATCGCAGGTTTTCCCCTGAAACCGTGAATAATCCATGTTTGTGCAGGTTTTAATTCTTTTTTTAATTGCTGAATCTCATTGAAATATCCAACACAGTGTATGATAAGGTGTTTCTTGTAATATTCAGATAATCTGACTTGTTCTTTGAAAATATCAAGTTGTGTATCATAGGAGGCCTCTGCATTTTTGTCAAAACCGCATTCTCCTATAGCCAATACCTGACTGAAACTAAGTAGAAACTCCAATTGAGTAAGCCAAAGACTTTGATATTTGTGTGCATCCCAGGGGTGAATGCCTACTGAAAAGAAAATGTTTGGACCATGGGGCAAACTGAATGCTTGCTCATTTATTCGGACATTGTAAATTACATCTGCGTCCTTATAAACTGTATGTGTATGTATATCTAACATCGTAAACAAAGATACAGAAAATCATTTTATTTGAGTAACTTTGCAAATTCAAAAACAGTTAAACTTTGAATGCCTTTTGTTTGTTAAAATGCTTTCAATTAACTAATTCAAATTAAATAATATATAATTAAAAAATAATATGTCTGAAAATTTATTTACTTCATTGCCTTACAAAGTCGCTGACATGTCTTTGGCTGACTTTGGAAGAAAAGAAATTGAATTGGCGGAAAAAGAAATGCCAGGTTTGATGTCGCTGCGTGCTAAATATGGAAATGAAAAGCCATTAAAGGGTGCGCGCGTGACTGGTTCATTGCACATGACTATACAGACAGCTGTGCTTATCGAAACTTTGGTTGAACTGGGTGCGGAAGTACGTTGGTGTAGTTGTAATATATACTCTACTCAAGATCATGCTGCTGCTGCAATTGCTGCAGCTGGTGTGTCTGTGTACGCTTGGAAAGGTGAAACCCTTGAGGAATATTGGTGGTGTACTTTGCAAGCATTGATATTCGATGGACACAAAGGTCCAAATGTGATAGTGGATGATGGGGGTGATGCAACTTTAATGATACATCTTGGTGTGGAAGCTGAAAAGAAGGCTTCTGTGCTAGATGTGATACCTGCTGGTGAGGATGAAAAAGAATTGTATTCTATTCTTAAAAATGTACTGAAAGAAGACCAAACTATCTGGGGAAATATGGCCAAGGAAATCCGTGGTGTTTCTGAAGAAACAACTACTGGTGTTCACCGTTTGTATCAAATGGTGGAAGAGGGTAAATTGCTGTTCCCCGCCTTCAATGTAAACGATTCAGTGACAAAATCCAAATTTGATAATCTGTATGGTTGTCGTGAATCTTTGGCTGATGGTATTAAACGAGCAACCGATGTGATGCTTGCTGGTAAGGTCGTTGTGGTATGTGGATATGGCGATGTTGGTAAAGGTTGTGCCCGCTCTATGGCAACTTATGGGGCTCGTGTGATTGTTACTGAAATTGATCCTATTTGTGCTCTACAGGCAGCAATGGAAGGTTTCCAGGTTACTACAGTGGAAGAGGCATTGGCTGTAGGAAATATCTTCGTCACGACTACAGGTAATAAAGATATTATCCGTATAGACCATATGGAGCAAATGAAAGAGGATGCTATTGTTTGTAACATAGGTCATTTTGACAATGAAATACAGGTTGAAAAACTGAAAAATTATCCCGGAATTCAGAAATTGAATATCAAACCACAGGTCGATAAATATACTTTCCCTGATGGACATTCAATCATCCTTCTTGCAGATGGTCGTTTGGTAAATCTAGGCTGTGCTACTGGTCACCCTTCTTTTGTAATGAGTAATTCATTTACCAACCAGACTTTGGCGCAAATCGAATTGTTTACCAAAAAATATGAAGTTGGGGTTTATACCCTTCCTAAACATCTGGATGAGGAAGTTGCTCGATTGCACCTAGAGCAGTTGGGGGTGAAACTTACCACTCTTACTCCTGATCAAGCTGCATACATCGGAGTGAAACAACAAGGGCCATATAAACCAGAGCATTATAGGTATTGAGCAGCAGGCCTCAAGCTCCAAGCCTCAAGCCTCAAGCTTGAATTTGTATTGGCTTGAAGCCTGAGGCCTGCTGCTTGAAGCTGTATTTGCCTGAAGCATTAATGTGATAAATATCACAAATTCTATAGCTTTATATGCAAAAAAAAGGGATGTAATCATCCCTTTTTTTTTGTAAGTTTGTGTGGTTTATTTTTACACATTGAGAATGAATAAAATCGTTAGTAAAGAACATTTTTCTGAAAATGTTATCAAATTTGATGTAGAGGCGCCTCTAATTGCAAAGTCTCGTAAAGCTGGTCATTTTGTGATGGTTAAGGTGGGTCCCAAAGGGGAACGAATTCCACTGACTATAGCTGATGCAGATATAAACAAGGGAACTATTACTTTGGTTGTGCAACGAATGGGTGTTTCCTCAACCAAATTGTGCGAACTAAATGAAGGAGAGTATATCACCGACTTGGTTGGACCTCTTGGAAAAGCTACTCATATAGAAAATTTTGGTACTGTAGTATGTGCTTGTGGTGGCGTTGGTACAGCTCCTATGTTGCCTATAGTTGCAGCTCTTAAGGGTGCGGGTAATCGTGTGATTACGGTTCTTGCTGCTCGTACCAAGGATTTGATTATTCTTGAAGATCAAATGAAACAATATGCCGATGAGGTTATTGTGATGACTGATGATGGGACTTATGGAAATAAAGGTTTGGTTACCAATGGTGTGGAAGGTGTTATTCAACGCGAAAAAGTAGATATGTGTGTGACCATAGGCCCGGCTGTGATGATGAAATTCGTTAGCAAGTTGACCGAACAATACAAAGTACCAACTATTGCTTCTTTAAATACGATCATGGTTGATGGTACTGGAATGTGTGGTGCTTGTCGTGTAAGTGTGGGTGGCAAAGTGAAATTCGTTTGTGTGGATGGACCTGAATTCGACGCACATCAAGTGGATTTTGATGAGATGTTGATGCGCTTGGGTGGTTATCGAGACCTTGAAAAAGAAGATATGGATAGATTGAATCATTGCAAAACCGAGGAATAATGAACTTAACCGAAGAAAGAGCGCAGCCCTGGAGAGTGGCTTTGCGCGAACAGATAAAAGCAAAACAACGTACGGATATACCTCGTGTTCATATGCCTGAATTGGACGCTGATTATAGAAGTACGAATAAAGAGGAGGTTAACCTTGGTTTAACTGCTGAATTGGCTATGATTGAGGCACAACGTTGTCTGGACTGTGCCAATCCCACCTGTATGGAGGGTTGCCCTGTTAGTATTTATATCCCTAAATTTATCAAGCATATTGAAAAGGGTGAGTTTCTAGAGGCTGCTAAAACCTTAAAAACAACCTCCGCTCTTCCTGCAGTTTGTGGTCGTGTGTGTCCTCAGGAAAAACAGTGTGAAGCCAAATGTGTGCATGTGAAGATGAAGAAAGAGGCTGTTGCAATTGGGCATCTGGAACGTTTCGCGGCCGACTTCGAGCGTATAAGTGGTAATGTTTCTGTGCCTGAAACTGCTCCTGCCAATCATATCAAGATTGCTTGCGTGGGATCTGGTCCTGCTGGACTTTCCTTTGCGGGGGATATGGCTAAATATGGCTATGATGTAACGGTCTTTGAGGCTCTTCATGAAATAGGTGGAGTTCTGAAATATGGTATTCCTGAATTCCGCTTGCCTAATGATATTGTGGATGTGGAGATTGAAAGTCTTCGAAAAATGGGAGTTAAGTTTGTGACCAATTGTATAGTCGGTAAAACTATCTCTTTGGATGATCTGAAAGAAGAGGGATTTAAGGGATTATTCGTTGGTAGTGGTGCCGGACTTCCCCGTTTTATGAATATCAAAGGGGAAAATTTAGTGGGCATCATGTCATCTAATGAATACCTTACTCGTGTGAACCTTATGGATGCAGCAAGCCAAGATTCTGACACTCCTGTGCTAAAGGGTAAAAGAGTGGCTGTGATAGGGGGTGGTAATACAGCTATGGACTCTGTCCGGACTGCCCGTCGTTTAGGAGCTGACATGGCTACGATTGTTTACCGTCGTTCTGAAGAGGAAATGCCTGCCCGTTTAGAGGAGGTAAAACATGCCAAGGAGGAAGGAATCGAATTTAGAACTTTACGTAATCCTATTCGCTTTATTGGAAATCCGCAGGGTCGTGTGACCCATATGGAATTGCAGGTAATGGAGTTGGGTGAACCTGATGCTTCCGGTCGCCGTTCCCCCGTAGAAGTTATTGGATCTACCGAAATGATCGAAGTGGATGAGGTAATTATCAGCGTAGGTGTATCTCCCAACCCTCTTATACCTCATTCAGTCGAAGGTCTTGACGTGACTAAATGGGGTACTATAGTGGTCGAAGAGGCAACTATGCAGACTGCTATTCCAATGATTTTTGCTGGTGGCGATATCGTTCGTGGTGGTGCAACCGTAATTCTGGCCATGGGCGATGGTCGCAAGGCTGCAGCTTCAATGCACGAGTGGGTACAAAAGCAGTAAGTTATAAATGCTTCAAGCCACACGCCCCAAGCTTCAAGCTTCAAGCTTGTATTTTGTATTGGCTTGCTGCCTGAGGCCTGTGGCTTGAAGCTGTATTGGCCTGCAGCTTGTAGCTTATTTATACATTCTTTCGCGAACAGATTTGATCTCCTCTGAAGTTAGGTATTCATCAAAATCCATTTGCTTGTCAATAATACCACTTGGGGTCAACTCAATAATGCGGTTACATACTGTTTGAATGAATTCGCGGTCGTGTGATGACATCAATACATTTCCTTTGAAATTGGTCAATGTATTGTTGAAAGCTTGTATGGATTCCAAATCCAAGTGATTGGCAGGTGAGTCAAGAACCAGTACATTGGCGTCTCTTAACATCATACGTGAAATCATACAGCGCATTTTTTCTCCTCCGGATAATACACTTGCTTTTTTGAATATTTCTTCACCTGAGAACAGCATTTTTCCTAAATATCCACGAATAAAGGATTCGGTAGTATCGTGTGAAAATTGTCCCAACCAATCTACCAAATTCAAATCAGTGTTGAAAAATTCTGAATTGTCAAGTGGTAAATAGGCGTGTTTGATGGTTACCCCCCAGTTGAAAGTGCCTTCGTGGTTTTGGTCCAATCCGTTGATAATCTCAAAAAAAGCGGTCATTGCTCTTGGATCTTTGGAAACAAATGCAATTTTATCATTTTTCTCAACCATGAAATTTACATCCTTGAAAAGCACAGTGCCATCATCTGCAGTTTTGCCTAAACCGTGAATTTCCAATACCATGTTTCCTGGTTCTCTTTCAGGAGTGAAAATAATGCCTGGATAACGGCGGGTTGATGGTTGGATTTCATCCACATTAAGCTTGTCCAACATCTTGCGACGTGAAGTAGCTTGTTTGGATTTTGCCACATTGGCACTGAATCGACGGATGAATTCTTCCAGTTCTTTGCGTTTCTCTTCTGCTTTCTTGTTCTGCATTTGTTGTTGACGAAGTGCCAACTGACTTGATTCGTACCAGAAGGTGTAATTGCCGGCAAATAGCTGCACTTTGCCAAAGTCGATATCCACAGTATGTGTACTTACAGCATCAAGGAAGTGACGGTCGTGAGAAACGACCAAAACCGTGTTTTCGTAATTTGCCAAATAATTCTCCAACCACATTACAGTTTCCACATCCAAGTCGTTGGTTGGCTCATCCAACAATAAGTTGTCGGGCTTACCAAACAATGCACGGGCAAGCAAAACACGCACTTTTTCCTTACCACTCAGGTCTTTCATGTATTGATAATGAAAATCCTCTTTAATTCCTAGTCCACTGAGCAAAGAAGCCGCATCACTTTCAGCATTCCAGCCTTCCAATTCAGCAAATTTTTCTTCCAATTCGGAAGCTCTTATCCCATCGGCGTCACTGAAATCTTCTTTGAGATAGATCGCGTCTTTTTCTTCTTTGATTTTCCAAAGCACATCGTGTCCCATCATCACAGTATCTAAAACTGTATATTCATCAAATTCAAAGTGATCCTGTTTTAATACGGATAAACGTTCTCCGGGTCCAAATTGAACGGTACCTCTGGTTGCGTCCAAATCTCCACTCAATATTCTCATAAGGGTGGATTTCCCCGCGCCATTGGCGCCAATTACTCCATAACAGTTGCCTGCAGTGAATTTTAAATTAACTTCAGAGAAAAGCACTCTTTTCCCAAATTGAATTGCCAGATTGGATACTGTAATCATTATGCTTAAATATTAAAAAAAACGAATATAGAACGAAAGTAGTCTTCCGTTCTATAACGTATATATTGAAATTTAGTTTTTATTCAACTATACCAAGCAGTTTTGCTGCTTTTGTGATTTTCTCAACCGATTCGTCTATCTGATCAAAGGTGTGAGTTGCCATCAATGAGTATCGAATCAATGAGTCCTCGGAAGGAACAGCTGGCGAAACCACAGGATTGACAAATATACCATCTTCCATCAGCATCTTAGTGATGGTGAATGTTTTGGTGTTGTCTCTTACAAACAATGGGATAATCGGTGTGTCCGATACTCCTGTATCAAAACCGGCATCTTGAAATGCTTTTCTTGCTCTGTTCGTGTTGGCCCACAATTGATCCTGTCTCCATCTTTCCTTCTCCATGATTTCCAATGCTGCTAAAACGCAAGCTGTGGATGCTGGAGTGATTGATGCACTGAAAATCAAGGTTCTTGAGTTGTGTTTCAGAAAGTTGATGATGTTCTCATCTGATGCAACAAAACCTCCAATGGTCCCTAATGATTTACTAAAAGTACCCATTACCAAATCAACATCCTGACTAACTCCAAAATGTTCTACTACTCCGGCTCCGGTTTTACCGTAAACACCAAGCGAGTGTGCTTCATCTACATAAATAGAAGCATTGTACTTTTTCGAAAGTTCAACAATTTCAGGTAGTTTGGCTACGTCGCCTTCCATGCTGAAAACCCCATCGATTACTATTACTTTGATACGATCTGGTTCGCATTTTTTCAACATTGACTCCAAGGAATCCATGTCGTTGTGGCGGTATTTCATTTGTTTGGCAAACGATAATCTTTTACCCTCGATGATAGATGCATGATCTAATTCATCGAAAATCAAATAATCATTTTTACCAGCTAAACAAGGAACAACGCCGGAATTCACTGAAAAGCCGGTTGCATATACTAAAGCAGATGGTTTGTTGACTAACTTAGCTAGTTTTTCCTCCAACTCGATATGAATATCCAAAGTTCCATTCAGAAATCGGGAACCAGCACATCCAGTTCCGTATTTTTCTATAGCCTTAATCGCCGCTTCTTTTAAATGAGGGTGATTGGTAAGACCTAGATAACTGTTGGAACCAAACATCAAAACGGGTTTTCCTTCTATTTGAACAACTGTGTCTTGATCTGATTCAATGGGGCGGAAGTAAGGGTACACACCCAAAGCTTGCGCCTTTTGTGGGATGTCGTACAATCCCAGAGTTTGGCTTAATAAACTCATAATGTATTATATAAGGATAATTGCTGCAAAGATACACTAAATTTTATAAAACTATCCTTTTCTTTGAATTAATATAGCTCCAAGCTTAATGCCTCATGCTACAAGCCAATCCAAAGTAGCCTGAAGCCTGTGGCTTGAAGTTGTATTCGCCTCAAGCATTGCATTTAAACAGCTTATTTGTATTTTTGCAAGAAAATGAAGACTATCGACCCAATAATGATTACCGAAGAGGCCCTTAAAAAAGCACCTCAATGGAAAAAGTATTTCCAGAAAAATAAAAAGAAACTGGAAAAGATGGATCTGATTGTACATCATCTTCACGAAAAAGCTGTGGCTGAAATCGATTGTCTGACTTGTGCCAATTGTTGTCGCACTTTGGGACCTCGGATTACAGACAAGGATCTGGAAAGAATGGCAAAGGCTGTTCGAATGAAAGAAACTGCTTTCATTCAGCAATATCTGAGAATAGATGAAGATGGAGATATGGTATTCAATTCCATGCCTTGTCCGTTCTTAGGTGCTGATAATTATTGTGCAATTTACGAGAGTCGCCCTAAAGCCTGTAGAGAATATCCTCACACAGACCGCAAACGCTTTTACCAGATTTATAATCTTTCGGTTAAAAATGCCGAAACTTGTCCAATTGTTTTTCAGGTTCTGGAGGGAATCACAAAAGATTGAAGGCTACAAGCCTCAAGCTTCAAACACCAAGCCACATGCTTGTATTTTGTATTTGCCTGAAGCCTGAGGCTTGAAGCTGTATTTGCCTGCAGCTATTTATAGCTATCCTTTAACGAAACAGTACGGTTGAAAACCAGTTTCTGTGTTGTAGAATCTGGATCTACATTGAAATACCCCGTACGTTGGAATTGGAATGTGTCGAGTGGTTTCGCTGAAGCCAAGTCTGGTTCTACCCAACAGTTAGTTAATGCTACCAATGATTCTGGATTGATCAATTCTCTGAAATCCTTGTCAGAAGCTGATGGGTTCTCCACGCTGAACAATCTATCATACAATCTTACCTCTGCAGGAAGTGCATGAGGGGCAGATAGCCAATGCAAAGTTCCTTTCACTTTTCGGTTCGATTCTGGCATGCCACTTTTGGTTTGTGGGTCGTATTCAGCAAATACTTCCACTACATTGCCTGCCTCATCTTTGCGGCATCCTGTGCATTTTACAATATATGCACTTTTCAGTCGCACTTCCTGACCAGGGGTCATACGGAAATATTTCTTTGGTGCATCTTCCATGAAATCGGTTTGTTCTATCCACAAATCCTTACTGAAGGGAACATCTCTGGTTCCTGCATTTTCATCCTCAGGATTGTTCTCGGTAGGTAACCATTCAACTCCGCCTTCAGGATAATTCGTGATCGTAAGTTTCAATGGATTCAAAACGGCACTTACACGCGTTGTGGTCTTGTTGAGTATTTCACGTGCGGAGTGTTCCAATAATCCTAAATCGATAATGCCATCATATTTTGTATAGCCTATCTTATCGATGAAATTGTGGATTGCTTGGGGTGTATAACCTCTTCTTCTCAAACCGCACAAAGTGGGCATGCGTGGATCATCCCATCCAGAAACTAATTTTTCCTCTACCAATTGCAACATTTTTCTCTTGCTCATCACCGTGTATGTGATGTTCAATCGGTTGAATTCTATCTGTCTTGGTCTGTAATCAGTGTCTTTGAATTGATCTATAAACCAGTCATATAGGGGACGGTGTACTTCAAATTCCAAAGTACACAAGGAATGAGTTACTCCTTCAAAATAATCGGATTGACCATGGGCATAATCGTACATAGGATACGCTTTCCATTGCCATCCGGTACGGTGGTGAGGATGATCTGTGATTACTCTATACATCAAAGGGTCACGGAAATGCATGTTGGGCGAGGCCATGTCAATCTTGGCACGAAGCACCATTGCTCCATCTTTGATTTCTCCCGTGTTCATTTTGCGGAACAAAGCTAAACTCTCTTCTACAGGACGGTTACGGTATGGACTGGCTGTTCCTGGCACAGTCGGACTCCCTTTTTGCTTGGCAATTGTTTCTGCTGATTGTTCGTCAATATAGGCTTTGTCAGCTAAAATCAATTTCTCAGCCAAATCCCATAGTTGCTGAAAATAATCAGAAGCATAGTATACGTTTTTCCATTCATAACCCAACCATTGAATATCTTCCATTATAGAATCAACATATTCTACATCTTCCTTAACCGGATTAGTGTCGTCGAAACGTAGATTGCAAATACCATTGTAATCACGGGCAATGCCAAAATCCAAACAAATGGCTTTCGCATGTCCAATGTGTAAATATCCATTGGGTTCAGGTGGAAAACGGGTCTGAATGCGGTTGTCATTTTTACCTGCGTTCAAATCTTGCTCTACAAAAGCTTCAATGAAATTCAAACTTTTTTTAGCTTTTTCTGTATTATTTTCCATACACTGAGATATTTGTTTTATTTCTGTTTATTTATCAAAATAGCCCTTGATGATTCCTCTTGGAGAATTTTTGATAAACGAGATGATAATGTCTCTTTCTTCTGTTACGGGGAATTCAGCTTCGACATACTCAACTGCTTGGGATACATTCTTTCCTGAATGATAAATAGCTTTGTAGATATCCTGAATGTCTCTGATCTGCTCTGCTGTATATCCGCGACGACGTAGTCCAATAGAATTTATACCTGCAAAGGATAATGGTTCACGTCCTGCAGTGATAAAGGGTGGAATATCTTTGGTTACTCTTGATGCACCTTGAATCATTACATGTGATCCAATGTGGGTGAATTGATGTACCAATGTGCCGCCACCTAAGATAGCGAAATCATTTACTACTACTTCGCCAGCCAATTGTGTTGCATTGGCCATAATCACATTATTCCCAACCAAACAGTCGTGTGCAACGTGGCAATAGGCCATTAATAAACAGTTGTTTCCAACTTGAGTTTTGCCTTTGGCAATAGTTCCTCTGTTGATAGTTACACATTCGCGGATGGTTGTATTGTCTCCTACGATAGCATAGGATTCTTCACCTTTGAATTTTAAATCTTGTGGGACAGCGCCAATCACGGCACCAGGGAAAATTACGCAATTTTTACCTATTCTCGATCCTTCAAGAATAGTTACATTCGGTCCAACTCGTGTGCCTTCACCTATGACTACGTTCTTGTCGATCGTACAAAAAGGTTCAATCACCACAGTAGGGTGAATTTCAGCATCCGGATGGATGTAAGATAATGGTTGTCTCATATTTTTATTTTACAGACATCTTTGTCTGATTGTTTTTGCTGTTTCTGTATTTATTTGATGTCCAGGATACTTTGCTTTCACTTTAGCTAACATAGGTTTCCCTACCAATGCAAGGTCTCCAATTACATCCAATAATTTATGTCTGGCTGGTTCATTCTCATATTTCAATGGACCGCTCAAATATCCCAATTCAGTTGCGTTGATTTTGGGCTGATTCAATTTGTCTGTCAATGCGTCCATTTGTGTTTGCGACATTTCTCGGTCGTAAATCACAATGGCATTTTTTAAATCTCCGCCTTTAATTAAATTCATATTTAACAAAGGCTCTATTTCTCTAACGAATACAAAGGTACGACAATCGCAGATTCCCTTCCCAAATTCATTTAAATCGTATAAACTGGCAAGTTGATCGGGTAAAACATCGGAATTGAATCCTATTTCAACTTCTACAGTGAAATTATCTGCTGGTGAGATTTCCAATCTTGATCCATTTGGATATTCAACAACAATTTCTTCAGTTATCTTAAGGAAACTTTTTTCGGCATCTTGTTCGATAATTCCGACTTCGTTTATTTTAGCCACGAATTCTTTGGCACTTCCATCCAATATTGGAAACTCCGGACCGTCAACTTCAAAAATACAATTGTCAATTCCTGCTGAATAAAATGCGGCCATGGCATGTTCGATAGTGCTTACTTGTGCTTCGCCTACCTTTAATACAGTTCCGCGGGTAGTTTGATTGACGTAATCAGCCAAAGCCTCAAATGAAGGTTTACCTTCTAAATCGACTCTCTTTATCCATATGCCGGTGTTTGCCGGTGCTGGATTTGCTGTTAAAATAAGTTCCACTCCAGTGTGCAGGCCTTTGCCAGTAACTGTAAATGGAGATTTTATGCTTTTTTGTTTCATTCAGCTTTTTCTAGTTTTTCTATTCTCTTCAATAGTTCAAATAATGTTTTTTGCAATTCGGGAAGGTTTTTGTAAACGATGTGCGACCTTCTAAAGTTGCCAATTGGAATTGCGGTGTACCCCATCACAACTTGTCCTTCTCCTTTAATTGTATTTGAAATACCTGATTGTGCACCTACTGTTGTTCGGTTTGCAATTTCAATATGTCCTGCCATGCCAACCTGACCACCAAAAACACAATTGCTGCCTACTTTGGTTGACCCTGCTATGCCTGTTTGGGCTGCTATGACGGTGTTGGAACCAACAACGACATTGTGGGCTATCTGAACCAAATTGTCTAGTTTAACTCCGTTTTCAATCACAGTGCTTCCCATTGTAGCTCTGTCAACAACTGTGTTGGCGCCAATTTCTACATTTTTGCCTAGTTTAACATTGCCTACCTGTGGAATCTTGTCGTAACTGCCGTCTTTCTTGGGTGCGAAACCAAATCCGTCCGAACCAATCACAACTCCTGCATGTAAAATGCAATTATCTCCAATTTCACATTCCTTGTAAATCGTAACACCTGGATATATCAATACATTGTTGCCGATTTTTACTTTGTCGCCTATGTTACAGTTGGCGAAAATCTGACAATTGTCTCCAATTTTCACTTTATCACCTACATGTACAAAGGGTGCTATATAGCAATCATTGCCAATTTCTACATCTTGGGATATTTCGCTTAAACTGGAAATTCCTGTTTTTTTAGCTTGAAATTGTTCCACTAAATTCATCAGCTTAGCTAATGATTCGTAAGCATTGTTTACACGGATTAAGGTGTTCGTGATTTCTTTTTCTAGGACTAAATCTTTATTTACCAGTATGATGCTGGATTTGCAATCGTAAATATAAGAGCTGTATTTTGGATTGGATAAGAAACTTAAAGTACCTGGCTGTCCTTCTTCAATCTTTGAAAAGTTGCTGACCGTTACTTCAGGATTTCCTTCGATAGTGCCATCTAAAAATTGTGCTATTTGCAGCGCGCTAAATTCCATTCTCTTATTTTGGGGTACAAAATTAATAAAGTATTATCTAATATTATAATAACAAAAGAAATTCTTTCGAACTTTCTTGGTCAAAACCTGTATATTAAGCATGTCGGATGCTACCGAAATGTCTTTTATTGTGCCGTCTTTGTACAATATATTAATGTTGTCATCTTCTGGACTATAAGTATCGGTGGTTACCATACTATCACCCATTAAATAATGAATTTCTGTGTCTTTAACTCCTAGTTTTGAAATATATTGTATCGCTAATTGATCCAATGTTTCTTCACTTGCCTTTTCGTCTCGAATCTCCACCTTAAATAATTTACGGTGTATCATCCCTTTGCATAAAATAGAAAGTATTTTATCTTCGTGATCACACCATACTTTGAATGCAGAAATTAAATCGCTGTCGTCCAGTCGGATGAATTGTTCTATCGATTCATCTCGATCTAAAAAACTTGCTCTGTCCACTGTGTTGTATAGAAAGTATTTCAAAGCAGGTGTGGCAAAAAGATCTAGGCCTTTGGATGCCAACTCCTTGGCTCTGCGTAAAATATTTACCAACATAAATTCGGCAGCTACAGATGTTTTGTGAAGGTAAACTTGCCAATACATTAATCTGCGGGCTACCAGAAATTTCTCTATTGAATAAATTCCCTTTGCTTCAACTACCAATTGGTCGTTGTGAATATTCAACATCTTGATAATTCTCGCGGCACCAATCACTCCTTCACTGACACCGCAGAAAAAACTGTCTCGACTCAAATAATCCAATCTGTCCATGTCCAGCTGACCTGAAACCAATTGATGCAAAAAACGTTTAGGATATTCATTCTTGAAAATGGATATCGTCATATCCAAAGCACCGCCAAATTCAACATTCATCTTGTTCATCAACAACAAAGAGATTTCTTCGTGTGAAATGCCGGTAACTAAACTGTGCTCCAATGCATGTGAAAAAGGTCCGTGCCCTATATCGTGTAATAATATACAGGCTCGTACCGCTAATTCTTCTTCGTCGCTTATCTCAGCTCCGGTTTGACGGAGCTGGTTGATTGCTTCACCCATTAGATGCATTGCGCCCATCGAATGTTGCATGCGGGTGTGCTGTGCGCCGGGATAAACATGTGAGGATAAGCCCAACTGCTTGACTCTGTGCAGTCTCTGAAAAAATTTATGTTGAATTATTTCAAATAAAATATTGTCAGGGATGTTGATGAACCCAAAAACAGGGTCGTTTACTATCTTTCTTTTTCTGGCTGTGGTCATTAGCTCAAGTTTTTTAGAATTTCCAATAACCAGTGGAGGTTCTTTTGAGTAGATGAAATGCTTAGTCTTTCATCTGGTGAATGTACTCCTTGCATTTGTGGTCCAATCGAAATCATGTCCAGATGAGGATATTTCTCTAAAAATAGTCCACATTCCAATCCTGCATGAATTGCCTTTACTTCTGCTTTGGAATTGAAAAGCTCTTGGTAGGTGCGCTCGGCAATGTGCAAAACTTCAGACTTTAAGTTGGGTTGCCAACCTGGATATCCGTCATTCTGAAGAACTTCAAATCCGTAGCCCAAACCTATTTCTTTCATTTTGGCAGCGAGGTCGGATTTGGCTTGGTTGTTTGAACTGCGTTGACTGCTTACAATTACTAATTCTTCACCTTTCATTTTTACAGATGCAAGGTTGGTGGATGTTTCTACCAGTCCTGCCATCTCTTTACTCATTGCAATTACCCCATTGGGCATTTCATTGATGAGTTTCAGTAGAGCTGTGCTTTGAGCTGGTTCAAAATAGTTGCCTTGAATCTCATTCGATTCCAGATCTATGCGCATCTTTTTTTCAGTTTCCTTCAATTTCTCTTCCAATTCTGAAACATAAATATTAAGCATTACCCGAATGGTTTCTTTGGCACGATATGGCACAGAGAATTGAGCTTCGGCTTCTCTTGGTATCGCATTGTGAAGATTACCTCCTTCAAATCGATGGATGAACAAAGGCATTTCTTGAGCTAATTGATACAGGTATTCATTCAGAATTTGAATAGAATTGGCTCTGCCTTTATTAATGTCGTCACCCGAATGTCCTCCGGTTAAACCGCTGACTTTAATCTTACAGCTGAATAGTTTTTCGGATAACTCGATCCAATTGGGTTTAATTGTATAGGTTGTTCCTATTCCACCAGCGCATCCGATAAAAATAATCCCATCGTCTTCTGAATCAAGATTAATCAAGGTGCTCGCCTTGAGTAGGTCTTTGCTCAAAGCAAATGCACCGGTGAGACCGGTCTCTTCATCCACGGTGAATAAACATTCCAAGGGTGGGTGGGATATATCGTTGCTATCCAAACAGTACAACATCAAAGCCATCCCTATGCCATTGTCTGCTCCCAAGGTAGTTCCATCTGCTTTCAGCCAATCGCCATCAACGATAACAGTCAAGGGATCAGTATCGAAATTATGAACCTTGTCTGCATTTTTTTCACAAACCATATCTACATGCGATTGCATCGCAAGAATGGGTGCGTTTTCACCTCCGTTTATTCCGGATTTTACAATCAAAAGGTTGCCAATTTCGTCTTGATTGTATGTTAAATTTCTGGTTTGGGCAAAGTTTTTTAAATAATCCAGAATTCTTTCTTCTTTTTTTGAAGGACGAGGAATTAATGTGATTTCATGAAAAAATTGCCACAGCTTTATGGGTTCGGGTAAATTCATTATATTTGGTATCTTTACATGCAAAGATAAGGAAAAAAACAGTAACTTTGCAAGTTGAGCAAGGCTTGTAAACTTGCAAATCAGAACTTATGTTGTTTTCGGAAATAATTGGACATCAAGATATTAAAGATAGGTTGCGTCGTTCGGTAAAAGAACAACGTGTTCCTCACGCCCTTCTGCTTCGTGGACCCGATGGTATAGGTAAGTTGCCTCTTGCGTTGGCATTCGCTCGCTTTATCCATTGTACTAATCGAACAGAAACGGAGGCTTGTGGACAGTGTCCATCCTGTGTGAAGTACAATAAACTATCGCATCCTGACCTTCATTTTGTATTTCCGGTAATAAAACCTGCAGGTAAAAGTTCGGTGGTTTGCGATGATTTTGTACATGAGTTTAGAGCTGCTGTTTTGGAAAATCCATACATAAACCTTCAGGATTGGTTCAATAAAATCTCAGAAGATGGGAAACAAGGGATGATTTACAGCAATGAAAGTCAAGAAATAATCCGTAAACTAAGTTTAAAGACCTACGAAAGCGAATACAAAATAATGGTCATCTGGATTCCTGAAAAAATGAACACCACTTGTGCCAATAAGTTGTTGAAGTTTTTGGAAGAACCTCCGGAAAAAACGGTGTTTTTGCTGGTTGCTAATCAACCTGATGAAATTCTACCCACAATTATCTCCCGTACCCAACAGTTTCAGATTCCTCGTTTGTCAAATGAAGATATAGTCAATAAATTGATGCAAAACGGAGAATTCAATATTTCACAGGCTGATGCCTTGAATATAGCAAGAATAGCCAATGGGAATTATGGTCGCGCCGTATCTATGTTGCGCGAAGGTGATGCCAATAAACTATATTTCGACCAATTTGTTAAAGTCATGCGTCTGGCTTGGCAAGTGGGTAACTTAAAAGATCATGCTTCCCTAAAGACACTCAAGCAATGGTCCGACGAGATTGCAGCTTCGTCTTTCGGTCGTGAACGGCAAAAATCTTTTTTGGTAAATACGCAAAGACTGTTGCGTGAAAATTATATTTATAATCTTAAAAATTCAGAGTTGAATTATTTATCTGCCCAAGAGGCTGAATTCTCAACCAAATTTTCTCCTTTCATACATGAACGGAATGTGGAGGACTTGATGATGGAATTTGCTTTGGCAGAACGACATATAGAGCAAAACGTGAATGCGAAAATGGTTTTCTTTGATTTAACCTTAAAAATCATTATGTTACTTAAAAAATAAAATATGGAATTTACTCAAAATAGCGGTGGATGCGGGATGAACGGAAAAGGTTGTTGCCGTACCTCCAGCCAAAAATTAAGTGTGCACGACTGGCTTACGGATATTCCGGAGTCGGTACAAGATACAGACTACGTTGAAGTACAGTTTAAAAATACGCGCAAGTCATTCTTTCTAAATAGTTTGCAACTTCCCCTTCAAAAGGGCGATATGGTTGCGGTAGAGTCCTCTCCGGGTCATGATATAGGTGAAGTTACCTTGGTAGGTAGATTGGTTACTCTTCAAATGCAGAAAAGTAATTTCAATCCTGAAAAAGCAGAAGTGAAAAGAGTCTATCGCAAGGCCAAAGAAACAGACTTGGAGAAATTCCAAGAGGCTAAAGCAAAAGAGCAGGAAACGATGATCAAGGCTCGCCAGATTGCTGAAGGACTGAAGTTGAACATGAAAATCGGTGATGTTGAATTTCAGGGAGATGGAAACAAAGCGATCTTCTATTATATCGCAGACGAACGTGTCGATTTTCGCCAACTGATCAAGGTTTTTGCTGAAACTTTCCGGGTACGCATCGAGATGAAACAAATTGGTGCCCGTCAAGAAGCTGGACGTATCGGTGGTATTGGTTCATGTGGTCGTGAACTTTGCTGCTCCAAATGGATGTCCAATTTCAATTCGGTTTCTACAAACTCTGCGCGTGTTCAGGATGTGTCGATGAATCCGCAAAAACTTGCTGGTCAATGCGGTAAACTGAAATGTTGTATGAATTTCGAAGTTGATACCTATACGGATGCATTGAAGGAATTCCCATCCAAAGAAGTGAATCTTGAAACTTCAGATGCAATCTGGTATCACTTTAAAACGGATACTTTTGGTGGTACAATTACGTATTCTTCCTCGCCAAACTTTGGTGCTAATCTGGTGACCATCACGAATAAAAGGGCTAAGGATGTAATTGCGTTGAATCGCAAAGGGATGAAACCTGATGTGCTGGATGTGAAGGCGAAAGAACAGGCGCAAACAAAAGCCGTGGGTTACAATAATGTGGTTGGTGAGGATGATCTGACTCGATTTGATAACAAAAATCCAAACCGCAACAAAAAACGTCGCAACAATAGACCGCAGGGTTCAGGACAAAGACCGCAAGGTTCTGGTAACAACAGGCCACAGGCTTCAGGCAACAAGCCTCAAGTGTAAAGATACAGGCCTCAAGCCACAAGCATGTATTTTTGTATTTGCCTGAAGCATGCAGCCTGAAGCCTGAAGCGGCATTTGCCTGCTGCCTGATGCTGTGTTTTTTGCCCAAAGTATTTGAAAAATGAGAAAACTATTTTTGTTCATATTGATTCTGCTGCTGATTGGATGTGTTGAAAAACCTCAGTTTTTTGAATATAGATCTGCAGGTAATGGGAAATGGCATCAGGATTCTGTTTTGAATTATGATGTATATGTTCCACATGCAAAAATTCCATACGACTTGGAACTGTTTGTGCGACATGGATTGAAGTATAAATACAGGAATTTATGGTTGCAAGTGGAGATTGAAAGTCCAAGAGGTGAAATTATTTCCAATAAACTGGAAATGATGCTAGTCGACAAAAAAGGATTTTGGAAGGGAACCAGTGTTTCGGCTATAGTAGATTATCATGCTAAATTAGATAAGCTTGTTTTGAATGATACTGGTGTGTACAAATGGAGAATTAGTCATTTAATGACAGATACAGTATTAGCCGACATAAATGATATTGGTTTTAGTTTGACAATAAATAAAAATGGGGAAAAATAAACTGGCAAAATTTGCCGACATGGAAACATATGCCCATGTATTTCAAGTAAGTAGTAAAGAATTGTTGGAAGGTAGTGGTTTTGAATTGAAAGGGCTGTGGGGATCTAAATTCTTTAAAAATACTAACCCGATAGTTCTGGAACTGGGTTGTGGAAAAGGGGAATATACGGTTGAACTAGCCAAACTTTATCCTGAAAAGAACTTTATAGGTGTTGATATCAAGGGTGCCCGGATGTGGACAGGTGCAAAGCTTTCGCTCGAACAAGGACTGTCCAATGTCGCTTTTATTCGTACCAATATCGAAATGATAGCTCATTTCTTTGATCCATCCGAAGTGGCTGAAATTTGGCTGACTTTTCCTGATCCTCAAATGAAAAAGGTGACCAAGCGATTGACAGCAACTAATTTTATGCTGACTTATCAGCAGATTTTGGTAAATAATGGTTTGATCCATCTGAAAACGGACAGTAACTTTATGTTTACCTACACTGAAGAGATGGTGAAAGTCAATAATTTGCCTGTCTTCTTCAGTACTCGTGACCTTTATGGTTCTGGTCTGGAAGACAAAATACTTTCGATTCAAACATTTTATGAACGTCAATGGTTAGATAGAGGTCTGACTATAAAGTATATCAAATTCAATTTGCCAGCACAGGCTCAATTTGTTGAACCTGATGTGGAGATTGAAAAAGATAGTTATCGCAGTTTCGGGCGTAGCGCACAAGCGTAAAGCGTAAAGCCACAAGCTTCAAGCTTGTATTTTGGATTGGACTGCTGCCTGCTGCCTGCTGCCTGAAGCAAAAAAAAGATTAAAATAAACAGAATGAATAAAGAACAAATACTGGACGCATTGCGTCATGTTAGATATCCAGGTACTGGGAACGATATAGTTAGCTCCTCCATGGTACAGGATGATATCCGAATTGAGGGTAAAAAAGTGTCATTTTCTATCCTTTTTGAGAAAGCAAACGACCCTTTTGTGAAATCAGTTGTGAAAGCAGCTGAATCTGCTATTCTAACCTACATTGGTGAGGATGTGGATATCAAGGGTAACATAACGCCCATGCAAAAAGTGCTTCCTCCACAGGCTCCGAAATCGATTTTGCCGAATGTGAAAAATATTTTGGCGGTATTTTCGGGTAAGGGTGGGGTTGGAAAATCTACAGTCTCCTCAAACCTGGCAATCGCTTTGGCAGCTATGGGTTACAAGGTTGGGTTGCTTGATGCAGACATTCATGGTCCATCCATGCCTAAAATGTTTGGCGTCGAGGATGCTCGTCCTCTAATGGAAGATGTCAACGGAACTCAAATGATAGCGCCTGTAGAAAAATATGGCGTTAAATTATTATCCATTGGTTTCTTTGTGGACCCAAACAATGCTTTGGTATGGAGGGGTTCAATGGCTAGTAATGCTCTCAAACAATTGATTACTGATGCCAATTGGGGTGAATTGGATTTTTTTGTGATGGATTTACCACCAGGTACTGGTGATATCCACCTAACCTTGGTGCAAACCATGGGTATAACTGGTTCTGTAATCGTTACTACTCCACAGGATGTTGCACTCGCCGATGCCCGCAAAGGGATAAATATGTTCGTGGGGGAAAAAGTTAACGTACCAGTATTGGGTCTTGTCGAAAATATGGCTTGGTTTACTCCAGCCGAACTCCCTGAAAATAAATATTATATTTTTGGTCAAGGTGGCGGTAAACGTTTGGCAGATGAATTTGGTATCCCTTTACTCGGCGAAATTCCGATTGTTCAGTCAATACGTGAAGCTGGTGACGCTGGTCGTCCTGCGGCTGCTGATCCTAATTCTATTTCAGGAATGGCCTTCCATAACCTTGCAGCGCAAGTGGTGGAAAAAGTAAATGAACGCAACGCTACACAGGACCCTACAAAAAAAGTAGAAATCACTAGGTCATAAGGCTCCAAGCCTCAAGCTTCAAGCTCCAAGCCTGAAGCTGTATTTTGCCTGCAGTTTGTATTACTTGCATTTCTGTAGGTCTTTCAAGACTTTAAGATTAATTAAAATTATACAAGCTCTCTTGCATTTCAAAAGAATAATTCATTCTTTTGAAATGCTACTTCTCTCTCCCCCTTAAATTGTATAATTAAATCTTAGGCTATGAATTCTACATCCAGAAATCTCTTAGCGGCATTGTTTCTGCTATTCATCTGTCTCTCTCTAGTTTTCTGTTGCGTCCAACTCTTTTCCCCGGATAACTCAGCAACGAATAAAAACGCAATTCAAGTGTGCTTTCCATCTAAACTTAATTCAATGTCATTATTCAAAAGAAGTTCTACAATTGACAATAAAAGTGAAGTCGTTGAAATTCTGAAAATTGATAATGATTTAAGTGGTTCAATGATTGAACAGACTGAACTTTCAAACTTTAATCTGAGCGAATCCAATTTTCCAAATCCATATTTGGTTCATCGTTTAGTTTCCAGTGAGTTTTTGGGGAGTAAATTTCGGATAAACAATTTTAATGACAATTTACAGTACATCCATACTGATGGAAATCCAAGTTTGTGGATAAGAAATGCGATTAGAAAGAAGTCAAAAGCGAAAACCCGAACTTCATTCTTGTCGTCAAATTTTCATCCAATTACTTTTGATATAAAAAATTCAAGTTTGAAAATCAATATGGAGAAAGTTGAACATGTTATTTCAAAAAGCGACTTAAATAGCATTCCTGATGTTCGTCAAAACTTGCCTGTACTACCTTCTGATCCGGGTGCAGTGCCTATAGGTAATGGTTTAGCTACCCTATTCGTTTTTTCTTTGTTTTATGTGGTTCGAATGATTCGAATGAAAAGACTTTATCTTCTAGTGCTGTTGTCGGTTTTTTCTATCGAAATATATGCAGTTCATTTTTCTTCACAAGATGAAAAGATCAATAGTGTAAGCACATCTACTGATTGGTACACTGATTTGATGGTGAGTGAAATTGGTGCAAATTCTGTGAAACTCAATTTGACCATTTATGATCCTTATTGCATGGGGAATGCGTTGATGGTGGAGTGGGGAACTGCCAATTCCAACGAGCATACTGCCGAACTCGGTGCTGCTTTTTGTTCTCCAAATTCAGCAGAATTTGTTTTTCCCAATTTACAGGCTGCAACAGAATATAAATTTCGGGTTTATGATACTTTTGGTTTGTTTGGGTATTCTCAAGAGTATGCATTTACAACCCTTTTCCCAAATTTAATTGTGGAAGAAAATCAGGTTATAGAAGGTGAGATGGAAGTGAACAATTTAATCATCAATGAAGGTCAGTTGCTGCATATCAATGCTGCAAACGGACTAGTTCACGGAAATCTAATTTTGTATTCCAATAATCGAACTACTTCAATTCTCAAATCTTCGAATTCTATACAAATTGAAGGTCAAACTATTCTCGAGAATACAATTTCTAGTGGAAAATGGCAATTTATTAGTTGTCCTTTTGATGTGCCCTTGGATAGCATATCCAAAGTAGTTGACGGAGCAGAAACTCCTGTAGTTTTTGGAAGTCCAATCGCACAAGAATATGTATCCGGAAAAGATTTGTACATTGCAGAATACGATGGGTTCAATCGAGATGATAAAGCTGTCAGTGCGCCGAATACAACTGAAACTGGTGCTTATTGGACAACACTGACCACATCCTACCTTGTGGCTAACAAAGGTTATATAATAGCTATCGATAGCGACTTTTCAACAGATTCCATCGTGTTTCGTTTCAAGTCATTAAAAGGAGCTAATTCTGTTCTTACAAGTGAACAAGCAATACCAGTGCAGAAATTTACAACAAATTCCTTGTCCATCAATCACAGTTGGAATTTAATTGGGAATCCTTATTTATACACCATTGATTTATGGAATGCCAACTTTCATAAGCCTTATTATATTCACGATGGAATAGGATATAAAGTTGTAATCGGCGATGAAAGTGATGATCTGAAAGATAGGATAATTAAGCCCTTTAGTTCGTTCTTTTGTCAAGCTATGGATGAATCGCAGTCAGTAATTTTTACTCCATTAGTTAGCAATGCTGAGGTGCCATGTAATCCTGAATCAAATGCTATTTTGCAAATCAAAATATCGGAGTCAATCTCTGAAAAATTGTCAGAATCCTTGACAGGAAATAATCTTGATGGAGGTGATCGGTACAAAGACGTGTTGAGGATTAGGTTGGGTGAAAGTTATGCCAAAGAGTTTAAATTGGGTGAAGATGCTTTGAAGTTGCAAAGTCATTCAAATACTGTAGCTCAAATTTATTCAGTGATTCCAAACGGTACCATTTTGTCGGTGAATTCAGTACCCTTACCTGCTGATTCGATTACAATTCGAATAACTTTTCCTCACCCAGGTGCGTTTCTTCTTGAATTCAACGGTATTGATGAAAACCAATTATTCAATGAATATCGGTTGCTTGATTCTTTCAATAATCAACTCCTGGAGTTAAATGATTTAGAACTAGTTGTTGATTCAATCTTGCAGCGTGAATTCTTGCTCGTCAGAAAAGCAGATGACATATTATCAACTTTTTTGCGCCGGCAACAGGATCTTAAAATTGAATCTTCCTATGGATTAATATGTTTCCAAAATATCCCTGTTAATGCGGAAATAAGGATTTATAGTGCCTCAGGGGTGTTGTTGCACTTGATGACCTCAACAGGTGAGTCCTTCAATTATGCTGTTGATTGTGAGGGAATTTGTTGTGTGAAAGTGTCAAGCTCACTCGGGGATTATTTAAAAAAAATTAGATTATATCGTTGATTCTAGTCTTTTGTTTATTCTTGGATTTAAAAACACGATTACTTTTTATTCTAAAGAATTTAGTTCGTGAGTTTTTTTACATACTTTTGCGAGTTAATTAACAATTGATAATTATTTAATAAATGAAAAAAGTAAAAATTGTTGTTGCATTCATTTTTGTACTTACAGTAGGTGCGAATGCTCAACTATCCATGTTTAAAAATGGTCACTGGTCAGTCACTGGTGGTATTGGTTTCAACCGACTGGATGCAGATTTAAAACCATCAACTGCTCAGGCTATTTCATCATTCTTTACAAGTCCCAACGCTTTGGTTGAAGGGGAATTTTCTTTCAATCATATTTTTTCTGCTGGTTTGGGTTTTAATTTGGATTATATCAACCAAGAAGATGAAAATGAGTACACATGGATGAATACTCAAAATTTGTATCCCTACATATCCGTGGATCTATTGTCAGCAATCAACGGTTATAAACATGATAAATGGAGTATAAATGCAATGTTGGGAATTGGTATGGGTGCTGTGCTTGAAACCTTTTATGTAAATACTTCGGTTTACGATAGAACCAATCTGCCGGATGTTTTAAATCCTTTGTATATCAGTGAGGATGCTCGTGCCACTAAAATACGTGATTATGATGTGACTTACTCCACTGTGCTTGCTGGTGTTAATTTTGAGTATAATCTAGCTAAAAACAGGGCATTGGGTCTTCGTATGATGTTGAATAAAACCAATTCTGACAAATTGGAAACCATGCCTCGAAGCTCTAAAAATGATTACATAGAATCTATATCATTTACATATAAGTACAAAATTCTGGATAAGAATGGTAATCATGCCAGTGAAGTTGCTGATTTTGTTTCTTCAGACAATGGATGTTGCAATGATTTGGATGCATATAACAAGCAAATGATGCTGTTGCAAAATAAACTTGAGGGCTTGGAAAAAGATAAGGTTAAACAGGATCAACGAATTAAAGAACTTGAAAATAGACCGGTTTCTTCTGGAAATTATATCGATACAGATAATGATGGTGTTCCTGATATTGTGGATAAATGTCCGGAAGAAAAGGGAAGTTCTAAAAACAATGGCTGTATAAATTTAGAGGACTTAAAGTTGGAAGGTGTGAATTTTAAATTGAATTCTTCTGAATTGTTATCGTCAGCACATCCTATTCTTGACAAGGTGGTTGAAGTGCTTAAGGCTCGACCAGATTACCAAATTGAAATTGCGGGTCATACTTCCAGCGATGGTGAGGAAGAGTATAATTTGTGGTTGTCGCAACGTCGTGCTGAGTCTACTTTGAAATATCTAGTTGGCAAAGGGATCAATGCCTACCGTTTGACTGCAAAGGGTTATGGGGAATTGGTGCCTGAATATTCAAATGCTACTGAACAAAGTCGTCAAAAGAATCGCAGAGTGGTTTTTGTGGTGAAATAGTATATTCATTATAATCATATTTGATTAAAATAATATAGCATCCAGATCAATAGGTCTGGATGCTGTTTTTTATCCACTCCTTGCTTTTTCAAAAAAAGAAGTATCTTTAACGCGTTAATTCTAATACACACGATATGAAACCTACCATTATTGACTTGCTCAACCGTAGTGTTGAAAAGTTTGCAAATAATCCTTTTCTGTGGGAGAAAGTCGGAAGTGAATTTAAATCTACTTCCTATCGTGAGGTGCAACATCAAGCTCAAGTGGTTGCAGCAGGTTTAATTGAGTTGGGCGTGATGCCTGGCGATAAAATTGCTTTATTGTCTGAGGGTAGGAATGCGTGGATAATTTCTGAATTAGGGCTTCTTCACACAGGGGCTATCAATGTGCCTTTGTCTATAAAACTGGAAGAAAGCAATGACCTTTCATTTCGGATCATTCATTCGGAAAGTAAATACATTATTGTCTCGGGAGGACAGTTGGCTAAAATCCGTAAAATTATAGATCAACTTGCATCTGTGCAGAAGGTAATAGTGCTCGATGAACAGGCTGAGTATATGGACAAAGAAATTGGTTTTACTTCTGTTCTTAAAGAAGGTAAATCGTTACTGCATAAAGAACCGGATATCATAAATCTTCGCACCAAGCTGGTGGAACCGGATCACCTGGCGACAATTTCCTATACCTCCGGCACTACTGCTGATCCCAAAGGGGTCATGCTTACTCATCGGAATTATACAGCCAATGTGGAACAGGCGATGACTTTGATGGATATTCCTCCAACGTACCGTACCCTGATCATTCTACCTCTGGACCATTGTTTTGCTCATGTGGCTGGTTTTTATGCAGTAATGGCCAATGGGGCGAGTGCTGGTACTGTTCAATTGGGAAAAACGGGGATGGAAACGCTTAAAAATATTCCAATCAATATCAAGGAACTAAAACCTAACTTTTTATTGAGTGTTCCTGCACTTGCTAAGAATTTCAAAAAAGGGATAGAACAAAACATTAAAGCGAAAGGTCCTGCCATTGAGAAACTGTTCAATTTTGCGTTGAAAACGGCTTATTCTTATAATAAAGAGGGTTATAATAAAGGGGCCGGACTACGTTTCTGGGTTAAACCTTTGCTGAATTTGTTTGATAAAATCTTATTCTCTAAAATCAGGGAGGGTTTTGGTGGAAATATTGATTTTTTAATTGGAGGAGGGGCTTTGCTTGATATTGATTTGCAACGCTTCTTTTATGCGATTGGTATGCCTATGTTCCAAGGCTATGGGCTTTCTGAGGCAACTCCTATCATTTCTTCCAATGGTTTGGTGCATCACAAATTGGGTAGTTCGGGTATTTTGGTGAAACCCCTGGAACTAAAAATTCTGGATTTCGACGATAATGTGTTGCTCGTAGGTGAGAAGGGTCAGATCGTAGTGAAAGGTGAAAATGTGATGGCTGGTTATTTTAAGAACCCACAATCTTCAGAAGAGGTTTTGAAAGATGGATGGCTTTATACGGGTGATATGGGATATATGGATAAGGATGGTTATCTGTATGTGGTTGGTCGTTTCAAAAGTCTTTTGATTGGAAGCGACGGTGAGAAATATAGTCCCGAGGGTATTGAAGAAAGTTTGGTTGAAAATTCTCCTTTCATTGACCAGGTGATTCTTTACAATAATCAAAATGCATTTACTTCTGGATTGATAGTTCCCAATAAAGATACGTTGAAATCGGCACTGAAACTTCACATGGAACATCATCATTCACATCATAAACAGGATAAAGATTCTAATCTTAGTAATCAGATGAATTTTGATGCTGATTGGAGTAATGAGAATTTCTGTAAAGAGGCATTGGTCTTAATTCAAAAGGAATTAGATCAATACAAAAAAGGAGGTAAATTGGCGGGGGCTTTTCCTGAACGTTGGCTGCCTGCTGCAGTGGCAATACTCCCTGAAGGTTTTACCGAACAAAATGGTTTGGTGAATAGTACGATGAAGGTTATTCGTGGAAAAGTGACAGAGAAATATGCCGATCGAATCGATGCCTTATATAATGATGCAGCAAGTAAAGATATCGTGAATAAGCCAAATTTAGATGCTTTAAAATCTTAGTGCTTTTTAAATACAGATAATACTTTTTCTGTGAAAATTAAAATCATACGGATTAATATTTACTATACGAATAATTCCTATTTAGATTAAAATGAAAAAAATATTCCTTCTTTTTGTGGCAATCTTTTTTGCCAGCACTTCGTTTGTGAGTGCACAACAACTTTCTGATTTTAAAATTGGTGCGGTCTTTCAGAAAACCCAAAGCTTTTATTGGGAAAATGGTTTGGGATTGGAATACCATTCTGAGAGTGTTTTAAATAATCATTTGCATCTTCAAATGACTTTCTTGACCAGTCGTTTAGGCTCTGCAATGATCTATGAAAATGCGGTTAGTCAGGATCAGGTTAACCTCGGAGCAGACTGGCATTTTGGTGCCCAGCAATCATTGCAGTTTTTTGCAGGTGTTCAAACGGGTTATTTTAAGGCAAATTACGAATTGCCCACTTTTGATGTTTTGCCTCAAGCCTCTTTGTTGATGGCTGCACACATTGGATTTTCTTATGATTTAAAACCCTTTACTGTTAATACGAAAGTTGGTTATCATCTGATCAATGGCGATGGTGCTACGGTTCCTGGTACTTTGTTCCCGGTGTATTACCAGCTTGGAGTTTATTATCATTTTTAGCTACAGGCTGCAAGCTTCAGTCTACAGGCTTCAAGCTTCAAGCTACAAGCCACAGGCCACAGGCTTGCTTTTTTAAACACATTATCAACGAATTTATATAATAAAAATGAAATCAAAACAAATACTTCCAATACTTTCTCTTTTGCTTTTGGGGTGTAATCCCCAGCCAGAAATTAATAACCTGACTGATCTAGATGGGGATCAGATATTTGATTTGTCTTTGTCAGAACCCGAGAATTATCTGGTTTCCCATTATATCCCATTCCCAACGGAGTTGGAAAAAGAAACGCCTGTCATAATCTGTGCCCATGGTTATTCAGCGTCTACTTTTGAGTGGGACGAATTACGTGAATGGGCTGACTCATTGGGTGGATTCCATGTGTCTCAGGTTTTGTTGGGTGGACATGGTCGTTCGTATGCCGATTTCAAAGCTGCAACATGGGACGATTGGCAAGGTTCAATCCGTGAAGAGTACGAGGCTCTCGACGCTAAAGGTTTCAAAAATATTTGGTTGGTTGGTTCCTCTACTGGTGCTCCCTTGATGGTTCAACTATTTGTGTCTGATTTCTTTTCCAACAAGGTGGCTCCCAAAGGGGTCTTCCTTATCGATCCTATCGTTGTTTCATCAAACAAAACATTGACTATGGTGGGTCTTTTAGGTCCTGTATTGGGATATACGACAACTACTTTGGATCCCGGTGAAATGGGGAAGTGGTATACCTATAGGCCGCAGGAATCGTTGAAACAATTGATGAGTCTAATAGATCAGACTCGCAAAGACTTGCAAAAAGGAATTCTCCTTACTCCCAATACTTCAATGAAAGTATTTAAAACTATCCAGGATGATGCTGCTGATCCAGCAAGTGCTGTGCTGCTTTACAAAGGAATCAAAACATCCAATGAGGGAAAGATAGAGATTGAAATGGTTGAATCTAATTTGCATGTATTTACCCGACTTCGTGGTAGGGAGGGAGTGACCTCCTTACAGGTCGATCAACAAACTGCGGCGTTTAGGGATATGATTAACAAAATGACTGCTGATTAGGCTTCAAGCATCAAGCAGCATGCCCCAAGCATCAAGCAGTATGCCCCAAGCCACAAGCTTTGTATTGGCCTGAAGCTTGAAGCTGTATTTAGCCTGAAGC
>CAZZPZ010000006.1:93230-126168 GCA_964655615.1 uncultured Paludibacter sp.
GCCTGAAGCTTGAAGCTGTATTTAGCCTGAAGCCTGAGGCTTGAAGCTTGCGGCCTTAATCTCTCCAGCGACGTGTCAGATCATCAAAAGCATCAATTCTTCGGTCACGGAAGAAAGGCCACATACGGCGTACTTCTTCTGATCGTTTTAAATCGATTTCAACGATCAAATTAGCTTCATTGTCTTGTGGTGCTTCAGTTAAAATTTCTCCTTGTGGGCCAGTTACAAAACTATTACCCCAAAATTGTATTCCATTGGTCTGTCCTGATGGGTCGGCTTCATAACCACATCTATTGCAACTGATAACCGGAAGGCCATTTGCTACTGCATGTCCACGCTGAACTGTAACCCATGCACCTGTCTGTCTTTGTTTCTCTGATTCTGAATCAGTGCTTTCCCAGCCTATGGCTGTTGGGTAAATTAATAAGTCTGCCCCAGCCATAGCTGTTAGTCTGGCTGCTTCAGGATACCATTGATCCCAACAAACCAAAACCCCTAGTTTGCCAACTGAAGTTTGAATGGCTCCAAATCCTAAATCGCCGGGAGTAAAATAAAATTTCTCATAATAAGCAGGATCATCTGGAATGTGCATTTTCCGATACTTGCCTGCTATACTTCCATCTTTTTCTATAACTACTGCGGTATTGTGGAATAATCCTGCTGCTCTTTTTTCAAACAAGGATAATACGATAACAATACCCAATTCTTTAGCGATTTCACCAAATGACTCAGTGGAAGGACCAGGAATGTATTCCGCTTGATCAAATACTTCAGGGTCTTCAGTCTGACAGAAATACAGTCCATTGTGCAACTCTTGAAGTATAACCAATTGGGCTCCTTTTTCAGCACATTCTCTGATGTTCTTCTCCAATTTTTGTATGTTCTCTTCTTTGTTTCCAGTGTTCGACTGTTGTATGAGTCCTACCTTCAGCATTGTCATATCTTTTAATTTTGAGTTAATTTATTTGTTTCAAACTTCAAGCCTCATGCTTCAAGCTTCATGCCCCAAGCTTTGTATTTTGTATTGGCTTGAAGCCTGAAGCCTGTGGCTGTATTTTGTATTAGCCTGCTGCCTGAAGCCTATTGCTTGCTGCATTTATTTATTCAGGAAATTGCATAGTTACACAATGAAGCGAACCATGTTGTTTTATCAAAGCATTACAATCTATACCGATTATTTCCCTGTCTGGAAATGCTTCGCCAATTTTTTTTAATGCTTCTTCATCTTGAGCACAATTATAAGTTGGTGCCAAAACGGCATTATTGATTATCAAGAAATTTGCATAGGTGGCAGGCAGCCTTTGTTCTTCATCATAAATTGCGTCCGACATTGGCAATGCAATTAAATTAAAATATTCCCCTTTGATGTTTGTGAATGTCTTCAATTCATCTTCCATCGATTTCAATGCATTGTAATGTTCGTCGCTTTCATCGCTGCATTTTACATAGCAAATTGTATTGTTTGGACATAATCGTGCCAAAGTATCTACATGGCTGTCGGTATCATCTCCTGCAAGATACCCATGATTCAGCCATAGGATTTTCTCAGCACCCAAATGCTTTTTTAATTTTAGTTCTATCTCTTGTTTCGACAGATGGTTCCTGTTTAATGAAAGCAGACATTCTGATGTCGTCAGGATAATTCCTTTGCCATCCGATTCAATACTTCCGCCTTCCAAAATGAATTCGCGACAATCCTCATAACTGTATTTTCCCCAGAAACCATTCATTTCTTCGGCTAAAATATTGCTTTCTCCTAAAGTGATTGCATTCGGATGTCCCCAACTCGACAGTGAAGGTGAGAATAAATTGCTTGAAATTAAATTATCATAATTGGAGGCAAACTTCATCCCCCATCCATTGAAAGAGAAATCCAACACTTTTTTACTGGGAAGACTTGGTGAATTAGAATTATTAATGCCTTTCGACGAAATGTCCTCTGCTTTAATCGATTTTATTTGTGAATTCTGATGTTCAGAATATTCATAAACGGTAATAGCACCATGGTCTCTGGCCCAGGTGTCGTTCGATGGCAGTTCAATCAAATTAATCCTGTCATAATTGATTTCATCGCCCAGTTGCTTGAGAACTTTGTTTACATCTTTACAAACGATCAACAGTTTTTCAAAACGAACAATGGCCTTTGCTATATTTACAAAACAATCCACAGCCTCGTCCAGCATGTCTCTCCAATCTGTATCCTCATGAGGCCAAGTGAGTTGCACAAAACTTTGTTGCTCCCATTCAGCGGGTAATCTTCGTAAATGTTGTTTGTTCATATAAAACTTCAATTTCTGCAAAGATACTATTTTATCTTGCAACAACTGCAAGCTCCAAGCCGTTTGCCTCAAGCCTCAAGCCTCAAGCTTCAAGCCTCAAGCTTCAAGCTTCAAGCCTCAAGCCTCTAGCCTCTAGCCCCAAGCCCCAAGCCTTAGGCCTGTGGCATTCTTGTATTTGCCTGAAACCTGAAGCCTGAAGCCTGTGGCATTCTTGTATTTGCCTGAAGCTGTATGTGTGGCAATTAAATAAAAATCAATAAATTTGTACTTTAATGACTATAAAATGAAAGATATAATCATATTGTATTCTGGAGGGATGGATAGTACCGTTGCCCTCTATGAGTTTGCTGACAGAATTCAGTTGGCCGTTTCGTTCAATTATGGTTCCAAACACAACAACAAAGAAATTGAACACGCTGCATTGAATTGCCGGCAGTTGGGAATTAAACATCAGATTGTGGACCTGGATTTGAATAAATTGGGTTTTGTGTCTGACCTGCTGCAATCAGGAGGCGACATCCCTGAAGGCCATTACGAAGATGAGAATATGAAGAAAACAGTAGTTCCGTTTCGCAATGGAATTATGTTGAGCATAGCCGCTGGTCTTGCAGAAAGTGTAGATTGTAAATATATCCTGATTTCTAATCATGCTGGCGATCATGCGATTTATCCTGATTGTCGTGAGTCCTTTATTCAATCAATGAATGATGCAATTCGTTTGGGAACTTATAGTGAGACTCAAATTTTTGCACCTTATACTTTAAAAACAAAAAGGGAAATTGCTCTTAGAGGAAAAGAGATCAATGTCCCTTTTCATCAGAGTTATTCCTGCTATAATGGAGGGGATGTGCATTGTGGTAAATGTGGCACCTGCACCGAACGCCGTGAAGCCTTGGAAGGCTTTGATCCTACAATTTATTTGTAAACCAACAGGCTTCAAGCCCCAAGCCTCAAGCCTCAAGCTCCAAGCTTTGTATTTTGTAATGGCTTTAAGCCTGAAGCCTGTGGCTGTATTTTGTATTGGCCTGCTGCCTGCAGCTTGTAGCCTTCTGCTTAATCGAAATGCTTGCCTGGATTTATTAATTCGAAAATTTCCTTGTCAGTGTCTACTTTATCGGTGTACATCTGAACCGCTGAATCATTCATCTTTGGGTGAAATAATTCCAAAAGTCTGTATATTTCTGAACCTGCGTAAATAGCTGGTCCGTAACCATGTGCTGCATATTTGTGCACGGGTCGGTGGTAGTAATAAGCTGGATCAAATCCCATACCTGTCCCTACACAGGTTCCTTCAACTTCTCCTTTGGTATTGATCATCGAACTTACCGCATTCCATCCAAGTATGGCTACTGGACCATATACCAAAGGATCCAGCCAACCTTTATTCACGCCATGAGCTATTGCATAGGTGTAAATTGCTGTTGCTGATGTTTCAAGATAGGAGTCATTTCTGTCCAATAATTGATGCCAAAAACCATTGCCTGATTGCAATGCTGCTAATCCTGCTACATGGTCTCGGTATAGTTGCAGGATCTCTGCTCTGTTTTTGTGATTTACAGGCAATACATCCAAGACATCAGATAGAGTTAAAATTGCCCATCCATTGGCTCTCCCCCAATGAAAGGATGGGTGGGTTGACATATTCTCTACCCATCCATGTCTGAAAAGCTTCTTCTCAGGAACCCACATCTTGTCTTTGAAAAGCAGTATCTGTTTGGCTGTTTCATCATAATAACTTTTGTCCCCAGTGTATGAACCCATTTCTACTACTGCTGGTAATGCCATGTACATATCGTCTAACCACACTGCATTGTGTTGTGGTCGGTTACGGGCAAATGTTCCATCATTCAAACGATATTCGTCATTCATTATATAATCCATATATCGTTCAATCGTTGTCCTTGCATCAATGTCAATGCCGGATTTAATACCTCTGATCATGGAAGCACAAATTGCTCCTGCATCATCCAAAGCAGATGGGTTTACCACTTTCTTCATCTGTGGATCTATATTGCCTTGTCTGTACATTCTTAAAAACATTTCAGACGATGCACTTAGCAATACTAAACGCTCCGCACTGTAATCCGCATATTTTTCATCGTTGAAAGCATCTGCGGCTGAAATCATAGCAGAATAAGTTACTCCCCATTCATAACTTGTCAATCGAAATGTGCCTTGATGCATGCGGGCAGTAGGATGTTCATTCTTGAAGTCTACAATATTCTCGCCAGTACTTGTGTCTGTAACCAAGGCAGGAGTTGCTTCTGATAGAAATTGAAGTATTAAATCTATTTTTGACTTAACTGAATCTTTTTCAGGTACTCCATAGGGTATAGGATAATCTGGTTTCATCAAATGAAGTGGTGTGTTTGAGTCGTTGAATGCATTTTTGGTCTTAATGTTATTGCAACCGACCAATCCAATTATAAGTATAGATAAAAGTATGTGTTTCATGTGTTGAAAATTTCAGTGTTAGTTTATGAGCTCCATGCTTCAAGCCTCACGCTTGTATTGTGTATTGGCTTGAAGCTTACTGCCTGCTGCTGTATTTGCCTGTAGCTTATTTAATGATCTTTTTTAATTCTGTAGCCAAAAGTTTGGCATTCAATTCAGCGCCCAACCAGGAAGTGTGCGTGTGATCACCTTGAAACATTAATTGTACTGAGTCTTTACCCATTTCTTCGTATTTATCTGCAATTATTCCGTTGAAATCGATGTATTTTGCGCCTGTTTGATCGGCTGCTTCCTTACACCATGCTCCAAAACCTTTGTCGTTGCGGATAATCTCTAAACTGTCTTTGGTTACAAAATTGTTTCTGGGAATATGTGACAAGATGATTGGGTTTGCTCCTTTAGCCAATGCTTCATTTGCATACTTGCGCATATACCATCCGAATGAATAAATTGTATTCGGTTTTCCTGTTGCTTCCATGATCACTGTGGTGTCTCTGTCGTGATTGCCTTTCAAAACAGCTCTCGCTCTCCCAGTATTATAGGGTCCCGAATCATTGTGACCGAATTGAATAGTTACGTAATCTCCAGGTTGCAAGGCATCCAAAACTCTCTGCCAGCGTCCTTCTTCGATGAACGTACGACTGCTGCGACCGCCAATAGCATGATTCTCTACGCTGATTTTAGTCGTATCCAAAAATTGTGCAATCAATGATCCCCAACCCCATTGTTTGTTGGAGCCGTCTCCACGACCATTTTTCACAGTGGAATCACCAATGATAAAGAGTACTGGTTTACCGTTTCTGCGCGAACTGCCTGCTTGCTCTGGTTTCAGGTTGGTAGGATCTGCCCCTGATTTCAAACCCAATTGATCTTCTTTTGCTTGGTCAATTTGTTGTGCGTTGCTGTAGTTCCATATTCCGGAAATCATTATCGCTGCTGCAATAAATGCGGTGGTGATTAACTTTTTCATTGTATCGTGTTTTAGTAAATTAGACGCTTTCATACATTATACTACAAAAATACGTTGCTGAATCTAATTTCCAAATGTATTGAAGTACAAGCATCTCGACTTTTGTACAGAAACAAAGCTTCAAGCTGTATTTGCCTGAAGCATTTTGGGTATTATTTTAAAGTTTTTTGCACTAAAATACATTGTAGCGTTGAATTGATTACCTTATTTTTGTAATTGAAAAACAAAAATCTTTAACAGAATGACAAATCCCTGACTGCTTCGTCTAATTAAATTGTCATTACTTAAATTATTACCAATGAATTCCTTTTTTAAATCTCTTCTTTTTTTCGTTATTTTGTCTATACTGACTTTTTCAATGCAGGCACAACGTCCGATGGAAAAACTGGATCGCAGTATAATGGCTCAAAAGGTGGCCAATGGCGTTTATCTCAACTGGCGTATTACTGCGGATGAATATCAAAATGCATCTTACAAACTTTATCGTAACGGTAGTCTAATCCATGAAACGGGTGTGAAAGGGGCTTCTAATTTTACCGATACAGGTGGTAGTATCAGTTCGAAATATACGGTAACTACAGTGGTAGATGGAGTGGAGTCGGCTCCTTCTAAGGAATATGGTGTTTATGGGAATGGTTGGTTCGATATTCCTTTGCGGGATCTGAAATCTTTGGGTAAACAGGGGTATTTCCCTAACGATGCTACTGCTGCTGACCTGGATGGCGATGGGGAAATGGAAATCATCGTGAAACGTTTGAACAAGGATTATTCGGAAACTAATACCAATTATTCTTACTTCGAAGCATATAAAATGGATGGAACATTCCTTTGGGCTATTGATGTGGGTCCAAATATAGTGGATGATGTCAATACTTCCTTGGGTGCTTTCGATTTTGATGGGGATGGTTCGGCTGAGGTCTTCGTGAGAACTTCTGAAGGAACTGTTTTTGGTGATGGTAAATCTATTGGCGATACCAACAATGATGGTAAGATTAGCTACAGATACTCTATTGTGACTCAATATATGTGCGAGGGACCGGAGTTTCTGTCTTTGGTGGACGGTAAAACAGGTGCAGAACTAGACCGAGTAAATTGGATCCCTCGTGGAAATGTTTGTGATTGGGGTGATTGTTATGGTCACCGTGCAAGTAAATATTTCTTCGGTGCTCCTTATCTGGATGGAATTAAACCAAGTATCTTCATCGGTCGTGGTATCTACACCCGCATTGTTATGCAAACCTATGATGTGGTGGATAAAAAATTAAAAGCCCGATGGAATTGGGATTCAAACAATTACAGTGGAGATTGGGCTGGTCAGGGTTATCACAATTATGTGATTGCTGATTTGGATGGCGATGGAAAGGATGAAATCAATTTTGGTTCCATGGCTATTGATGATAATGGTAAAGGACTTTATACTTCTGGATTGGGACATGGGGATGCTCAGCATGTGAGCGATTTGGATCCTTATCGCAAAGGGGTGGAGGTTTTTGCTTGTAACGAAACAAAACCTGGTACCAATATGCGTGATGCTAAAACGGGTCAAATCTTATTCCGTTTAATCCGTCCTTCAGATGTGGGTCGTGCAGGTGCTGGAAATATTTCAGATCAATTCAAAGGTGCTGAAATATGGGGTGGTGGAGTTGGTTCTTCTGCTACCGATCGCCAGGTGCTGCAACATTTTGGAGTTGCTGAAAACTATTGTGTGTATTGGGATGGTGACTTGTTGCAAGAAATTTTGGATCACCGTAGCTTTTCGACTTCAACTGGCGTTGGTTATGGTAGAATCTCGAAATTTTATAATTATGGAAATGTTCAACCACTGCTCGATTCTCCGGGTTATTCTTGCAACTGGTCCAAAGGTACTCCCAATTTACAAGCGGATATTTTAGGTGACTGGCGTGAAGAGGCTATTTGGTGGAGAACTGACTCTATGGCTTTGAGGGTGCATTTTACAAATTATCCTACCGAACATCGCATCTATACGCTGCTTCACGATCATGCATATCGTCAGGCTATTTGCTGGCAAATGTGCGAATACAATCAACCCCCTCATCCTAGTTTTTACCTGGGTAGTGATTTTCCTACGCCTATCCCGCCTAAAGCTACCAATGGTAAATTGGTATGGAGTGGTATCACTGCTGATTTCAATGGTGCAAACTGGTTGGACGGAAATGATGCTGTGGGCTTGATCGCAAATTCTGCAACTGCTATCAATTTTGTGGATGGTAATGAGGTTTTGTTGGATCGTCGAGCAACAAACAGAGATATCAATCTTACCCAATCTATTTCACCCAAACGTATTACTCAAGCTGGAACTTCAGATTATACAATCAGTGGAGCTGGAAAAATTACGGGTCAAACTGCAATCAATAAATTGGGTGAAAGTTCACTGACAATTTCTGGAAACCACGATTTTACAGGAACAACCGATGTGTGGGAAGGTAATTTGTGGGTTAATGGTGCATTTTCTGCTTCTGATATTATCGTTCGTCGTCATGCCAACCTAGGTGGAAAAGCCTTCTTTGGTAAAAATATTCTTACGGAATACAATGGTGGAATTTATCCAGGGGGTATGAATGTGAAGGATAGCTTGAAAGTTACTGGAAATGTGACTCTTGTTGAAGGTGCTCGTCTTCAGGTAGATTTAAGTGATATGCCTGAGAATGGATGTGACCTGTTGGAAATTGGTGGTAAATTGATTCTGGAGGATAAATCGAGGGTCGTAATTCACAAAACGGCAGCTAATTTATTACCGGGTTCTTTCCCAATTGTTAAAGTAGATACTGTAGTTGGAAATTTATCAAAAGTATTGGTGGAAGGTGCTACTGGAGTGGCAACCGAACTGTCTTTCGACGGATCAATGCTGTTTTTAATTGTTAAAGGTGTTCGTTCAGCGTCTTCTGTTGAATGGAATGGGGATAAAAGCAATACCTGGGATCTTGCCACTACAACCAACTGGGAGCGTGACGGTATGGAAGAAATCTTTGTTTCCAACGATACTGTACTTTTTACGGATTCTGCGTACAATAAAAATATTTTAGTTTCAACTGAAGTGATGCCTGCCCAAATGATTTTTGATGGGAATGCGACTTTCAATATGTCTGGTGATGGAAAGGTATCGGGAACTACTGGATTGATCAAAAGAGGAAATGGTACTTTGGTTATTAATAATCGAAATTTATTCACAGGTAAGACCTTGGTTGAGGGTGGTAAATTGTCTATACGTTATACCCCTTCTCCAACGATGAATGGTAGTCTTGGATCCAATGCTTCTTTGTCAACATCTTTATTGGAAGTGAAGGACTCAGCAATTCTTTCGGTACTAACTGCCGGTGAAATTACGGATAAGGGGTTGACCGTTTCGGGAACTGCCGGTGGTTTGATTGAAAATGCGAATGATTTGTATTGGAATGGTACTATTACCGGAACTAAATTGACTAAAATTGGAACTGGTACTTTGTTTGTTGGAGCGAATAATAGTGGACTTAATGAAATGGTTCTGCGACAAGGTAAAGTGAGGTTGAATGCTTCGGGAGCTGCTACTTATGGCCCTGGAAAGAAAGTTGTATTCATGGGTGGTACTTTGGATACATACAACAATATTGGTGCATACCTTAGAAGTTCTCACAGTATTGAGGTTCCTGCTGGTGTTACAGCTACATTTATTGCTGCACCTCGTTGTGAATACGATGGTAAGTTAACTGGGTCTGGTACATTGAACTGGTCGGTTGATTTTATCCGTGCGCACATGAATGGTGATTGGTCTGAATTTACTGGTAAATTGAATCTTACAGCCAATGGGTCGAATTCTACCTACGAAAATCAATTCCGTTTGTATAATTCAAAGGGTATGCCAAATGCAACAGTAAATATTGCGAGTGGTGTGAAATTATGTTGGAAAGATGAAAGTATAGGCACAACAAGTATTGGAATGGTAACTGGTGTGGATGGTGCTATCATAAAGAATCTAAATCTGACGGTTGGAGCATCTGATGCCTCAGGTACATATGCAGGTGAAATTACGGGTACTGGTTCGGTTACCAAAACCGGTAATGGTTTGTGGATACTCAAAGGAGCCAATACTTATACAGGAAATACAACTGTTGCTGGTGGTATTATGACTATAATGGGTAGTACTACAAGTGCAATAACTACCTTGAAAGAGGGTACAACTACCAATTTAACCGGTACGATAGGTGGGGCTGTGATTCTTGAGCCTGGTTCTATTCTAGCTCTTAATGGTAGTATAACAGGTACTTTGAATAATAATGGTTTACTTCATGGTAAAGGTACCATCGGTGGTTCAGCCCTATTGACAGGGACGTCAGAAATACAACCTGGATATGTTGCGATTGGAACTATCTCGTTTGGTGGAGCTGTGAGCGTTAGACAGTCAGCTGCTTTAACCATGCAATTGCGCGCTGGTTATGATAACAGTTGCGATGTGATTGAAGTTGCCGGAACTTTGAGCCTGACTGGTGGTAAATTGAGTGTAAAAACTTATTCAGGTACTTATACAGAAGGAAATACCTATCAAATTTTCAAAGCAAAGGCAATCAGTGGGGCTTTTGAAACCATTGAGTTGCCTGAATTACCTGAAGGTTTTGCCTGGAATCTGGATGAACTTTATACCGCAGGTATCATTACAGTGAAGAAAGTAACGGTGGATGTGCCTACAGTTCGTGATTTGGGAATCCGCTTGCTTGAAAACCCAAGCTTTGGTGTGTTCCGACTTGACCTTAGTTCTGTTTCTGGCGAATATATTGCGAAAGTAATTGATTTGTCGGGACGTACTATCAAGGAACTTCAACTGCAGGGTGGTGATGCTTCTGCTCATGTTGACTTGCAAAACTATGCAGCAGGGACTTATTCCTTGTTTGTATATACCACCGACGGTGTGCAGAGGTTCAAACTCTTAAAAAGATAGAAAATTTAAAGCTTCAATCCCCAAGCCTGCAGCCTGAAGCTTGAAGCCTGTAGCTTGAAACCTGTAGCTTGTGTTACCTTCCGTGTCTTTTGATAGAATAGGTGACTATGCCCCAAATGCAGAAGTGATTTTCTTCCGTAACTTTGATGGGTTGAAATTTAGGATTGGCCGGAACAAGGAAAACTGCCTCCGCTTCAATGCGAATATATTTCAAGGTAAATTCTCCATCCAAAAAACAAACCGCAGTATCTCCATTTTGAGGTTCCAAGGATTTGTCGATAACTAGTATGTCGCCATCATTTATTCCAGCATCTTGCATAGATGTGCCTTTTACCCTAGCATAAAAAGTACTTGAAGGATTGTTAATTAATTCCTTGTTTAAGTCAATGCTAAGATCCACATAGTCTTGAGCAGGACTAGGAAAACCCGCATGGATGCCGCCATCCATCATGGGGAGTTCCAAACTAGAGTCTGTATTTGCAGTGAAAAAATCTAAATTTTTAGTCTGAAATATTTTGTTAAATGTAGATTTTGGTGCCATTTTTCTGCTAAATTTGTACTGACAAAAGTAATGAAATTTTGAAATAGCTACAACTTCAAGCCTCAGGCCCCAAGCTTGAAGCTTGAAGCTTGAAGCTTGAAGCACATTATGTACGGATTAATTGATTGCAATAACTTCTATGCCTCTTGTGAAAGGGTATTTAACCCATCACTCCTAGGTAAACCCATTGTTGTTCTGTCCAACAACGATGGATGCGTTATTGCACGCTCCAACGAAGCAAAAGCCTTGGGTATTGCGATGGGTGCTCCCATTTTCAAAATGAAGGATTTACTCGATAAGCACCCTATACATGTGTTTTCTTCCAATTATACCCTCTATGGGGATATGTCTCATCGGGTAATGTCTACCATAGCATCGATAGTTCCTGATATTGAAATTTACTCCATCGATGAGGCTTTCATTGGACTGGATGGGTATGAGTTTCATGATTTGAAAGCGCTTGGAACTAATATTGTTAAAACCACAACCCGAAATACTGGAATTCCGGTTAGTTTGGGTATTGCGCCTACCAAAACACTGGCAAAGGTGGCCAATAAGTTTGCCAAGAAATATCCTCAGTACAATAGTGTGGCAGTGATTGATACTGAGGAAAAAAGAGAAAAAGCATTGAAATTATTTCCTATAGAGGATGTGTGGGGGATAGGACGCCGATATGCACAGCGTTTGCAATATTATTCAATAAAAACGGCATGGGATTTTACCCAAAAATCAAAATCATGGGTTCGTAAAGAAATGGGTGTGGTGGGGGAAAGGACTTGGTCCGAACTGCGGGGTATTCCCTGTTTTGAATTGGAAGTGCAATCGGCTAAAAAATCCATTTGTACTTCCCGAAGCTTTGGTCAGAAATTAACTGAATTAGCTCCAATTGCCGAGGCTGTTTCGAATTTTGCAGCTTCCTGTGGTCAGAAATTGCGCAAGCAACATTCACAGGCATCCAATTTGATTGTGTTTATTCATACCAACCCTTTTAATAAAGAATTACCGCAATATTACAATCAAATACTGGTACAAATGCCTGTTCCATCGAATGACTCCACCGAGTTGATTCAATTTGCACTTGCAGCTCTTCAGAAAATATTCAAGTCTGGTTATCAATACAAAAAAGCGGGAGTGATAGTGGGCGATATTTCACCTGAACTGCCTAGGCAAGGGTCATTGTTTGATGAACGGGATCGTTCAAAATATGCCAAGGCAATGAAAGTGATGGATAGTCTCAATGATCGTTATGGATTACAGAAAGTACGTGTGGCATCCCAAGGCTTTGGTCGTAAATGGAAGATGAAAAACGAGAAACTTTCTCCCTGTTATTCAACCCAGCTCCGTGAAATCATCCAGGTAAAGGTCTAGTAGTCAGAATAATACACTTTTCCTATAAATTGCACAGGTGAGAAATATACTTTCCCTGTAAAATAAATGGAGAAAATACACTTTTCCTGTTCGAATAAAGTGGAGACTAAGATTTTGCTGTTTGATTTTTAGGATGATACAGACTGATCGCAATTCCTAGAACTAAAATGCTTAGTGTTCCGAGTACGATGGTTAGATAGGTATGAAAGATGGTTTGCCCGCTTAATGAAATCCAGGCAATGATGATAACACCTATGAATACCCCGATAATTGCGGCCAATGGCTTTGTTCGCTTAGTTAGGAATCCCAATAAAAATAAGCCCAACATTCCCCCACTGAAGATACCTGCTAGTTTCCACCAGGCATCCAAAGCACTCTGCACTGACATCATGGCCAATGCTACCCCCATGCCTGTCAAACCTAAGATAGCGGAACTAATATGCAATAAGCGTAAATCTTTTTTTGCGTCAGAATTTATCACTAGGTTAGTAGCTTGAGGCTTGTGGCTTGAAGCTTGATGCTTGAAGCTTGTCGCTATCTCCCCTCTTCGAAAGAAATCGGTGAGTATTACGGTGGCTGAACTGTTGATACTGGTCGATATGGTGCTCATCCCAGCTGAAAAAACGGCGGCGATCAATAATCCTACAAATCCTGCTGGCATTTCATTGACTATGAAATAGGGAAATACCTGATCGCTTTTCAATCCTCCAGGAAGTAAATTGGGAAATTCGGCATAATACACATAGAGCCCGGTTCCTATGACAAAAAACAAAAAACTGATAGGTACATACAACAATCCTCCAAACAGGGCGGAAAATCTGGCGCTTTTGAGGTTTTTGGCGCTTTTGTATCGTTGTACATAATTTTGATCTATTCCGTAATTCTGTAAATTGATGAATATTCCGTAAACCAACATGACCCAAAAGGTAGATTTATCTAGTTGAAAATCAAAACTTCCCAAGCTGAATTTATCAAATTGCAATCCAGTTTGTACGAATTGCGATGTTCCTCCGGGAATTGCAAAAAGTAAAATAACTACCGTTGCAATAACACCTACGATCAATATGACCCCTTGAATGGCGTCAGTCCAAATAACTGCTTTGATACCTCCTAGTACAGAATAGATTGTTACGGATACAGTGGTGATGATAATGATGGACTGTACACTCCAGCCCAACATTGCATTCAATGGTAGAGCTAGTAGGAAAAGTACGGATCCTATACGTGCGATTTGAGTCAGCAGATAACAACTCGCTGCATAGATTCTGGCCCATCGTCCGAATTTTTCTTCTAAAAATGAATAGGCGGATACGGATGCTATGTTGCGATAGAAGGGTACAAACCATTTCACTGCGATCCATGTCGCTACAGGGATAGATAAACTGAATACCAATGAGTTCCAGTTTGATATGTAGGCATTTCCGGGTAAAGCCAGAAAACTGATGCTGCTCACATAAGTGGCGAAAATGGACATACCCACAATAAATCCAGGCATCTTTCCTCCTCCTTTAGTGAAATCGTCGGCCGATTTGTTCTTGCCGGCGAAGGAACTCCCAAAGGCAATGGTGGCTGCAATGAAAACGAGAAATATGATCAGATCTAAGGTGGATACTTGCATGTTTTTTTCTTTCAAAGACGAAAGTCGCGGGGTTTTGTAATGCTTCAAGCCTCAAGCCTCAAGCCTCAAGCTGTATTTTGGTTTGGCCTGCAGCCTGTAGCCTGAAGCCTGAAGCCTGTAGCCTGCAGCCTGTAGCCTGTAGCCTGCAGTCTATAGCCGTATTTGTCTTATACCTATAGCAATTACTCCATATAAAAGACCTCTGGCAATGCGACGGATACCGGTGAGTTGTCTGGGTTTACCTCCATAAGATCAGCCATATAATCCCACCAACGTTTCACTATTGGGTTACTACCTAAGTCTTGGGAACCTCCATCGCCTTCTATTTTTTGTACAGCAAACAGAATATTCGTGTCTTTGTCCCAAAAGATAGAATAGTCATAAACTCCTGCATCTTTCAATAATTGACTCAATTCAGGCCAGATTTCATTGTGTCTTTTTTCGTATTCTGCTTCCATCCCAGGCTTTAGAAGCATTTTAAAGGCTGCTCTTTTCATGTTGCTGTATTATTCGTTTGTTACAAAGTTAATGAATTTGCTTCAAGCCACAAGCTACAAGCCACAGGCCTCAAGCTTCAGGCCTCAAGCTTCAAGCTTCAGGCAACAAGCTTCAAGTCTCAAGCATGTGGCTTTAAAATTTCTTTTTCGCTATTTCGGGCAAAATCACTATCTTTGCACCGCTAAAAATTCACACTATGAACTCAATCTCAAAAACAGAATTTGGCGAAAAAATGGTCCGAATTCACGATAAGAATTTTAAAATTTCTATCAGTCAAGAGGAAATTCAAAAGGCGGTAAGTGAACTTGCGGAGAAAATAAATCATGATTTGAAGTATACCAATCCCTTGTTTATCTGCGTGTTGAATGGTGCGTTTATGTTTGCTGGCGATTTGATGAAGAGTATAAATTTTCCTTGTGAAATTACTTTTGTTAAACTCTCATCCTACGATGCACTGACTACTACAGGAAAGGTGAAGGAAATTATTGGGTTGAATGAAAGTGTTGTTGGCCGTAATGTGGTAGTGGTTGAGGATATAGTGGATACTGGTATTACAATGGAAAAAATCTTGATGTCTCTTTCATCGAAAGGGGCTAAAGATGTGAAAGTGGCAACTTTCTTTCAGAAACCTGAGGCTCTTCAAAGAGATATCAAAGTGGATTATGTGGCAATGAAAATACCCAATGATTTTATCGTAGGCTATGGTCTCGATTTCGATGGCTACGGTCGCAATTTGGCCGATATCTACACATTGGTACAAGAATAAATAACCTTGAATTATATATATGCCTAAAGCTACACGCCACATGCATCAAGCCTGATGCCTGATGCTTGTAGCCTGCAGCCTGATGCTTAAAGCCTGAAGCTTTTGAATCACACAATTTTGAAATAGAACTTTATTTTTTTAACAGGTATAAATAGGAAAAGATGTTAAACATTATTATTTCTGGTGCGCCGGGTTGTGGCAAAGGCACCCAAAGTGAGTTGATTATTAAAAAGTATGGGTTGAAACATTTCTCTACTGGTGAGTTGCTAAGAACTGAAATCAATGGTCGAACAGAAATTGGAATCGAGGCGGATAAATTTATCTCTCAAGGCAATTTGGTTCCGGATGAAATGATTATCGCGATTTTGAAAAGTGCGATTGAAAAAGTTCCTTCAGATGCCAAAGGTGTACTGTTGGATGGTTTCCCTCGTACGGTTGCTCAGGCTGAGGCTTTGGAGGTGTTGATGGATGCAATGGGTAGACCGATGACTATGATGATAGACTTGGATGTGCCAAGTGAGGAGTTGATTCAACGTTTGGTAACTCGTGGTCAAACTTCAGGTCGTAGCGACGACAATCTTGAGACAATCAAGAAAAGACTTGCGGTTTACGAACAAAAAACGGCTCCTGTGAGTGATTTCTATTTGTCACTTAACAAGATTGCTAAGATAAATGGTCTGGGTACAGTTAATGATATCTTTGGAAGAATTGAAACTGTGCTGGATGCTAAGTTGTAAGAAATTTTGAATGAAACAATATGAGTAACTTCGTAGATTATGTGAAAATTTACTGCCGCTCTGGTAAAGGAGGGGCTGGTTCATCGCACTTTCATCGCGAGAAATTCGTGGCTAAAGGTGGTCCCGATGGTGGCGATGGTGGTCGTGGTGGTCACATAGTCCTGCGTGGAAACAAAAATTTGTGGACGCTTGTCCACTTGAAATATGCTCGGCATATCTATGCGGGTGATGGTCAGCAGGGTAGCGGTAGCCGTAGTTTCGGTAAAGATGGGGAGGATAAGTGGATAGAGGTGCCTTGTGGTACTGTAGTGTACGATGCTGAAACTGGCGAATGCCTGGGTGATATTAAAGAAGATGGCCAAGAAATGGTTATCTTACAGGGTGGCCGTGGTGGCTTGGGCAACTGGCACTTCCGTACTGCGACCAACCAAACTCCGCGTTATGCGCAACCGGGTGAACCGCGCATCGAAAAACAGTTGATTCTTCAATTGAAGGTGCTTGCGGATGTGGGTCTTGTGGGTTTTCCTAATGCGGGTAAATCTACTTTGCTTTCGGTGGTTTCTGCGGCTAAACCTGAAATTGCGGATTATCCATTTACGACTTTGGTGCCTAATCTGGGTATCGTTGCTTATCGCGACAATCGTTCGTTCGTTATGGCCGATATTCCTGGAATAATCGAAGGTGCTTCGGAAGGTAAGGGACTGGGCTTGCGGTTCCTTCGTCATATTGAACGAAACTCTATTTTGTTGTTTATGATTCCGGCTGATTCAGATAATATCAAAAGGGATTTTGCTGTTTTGCAAAATGAATTGCAAACTTACAATCCTGAATTGGCGAATAAAAACAAGGTGCTGGCAATTACCAAAGCGGATATGTTGGACGATGAGTTGATGGAACAAATGCAGGCTGAACTTCCAAGTGGAATACAAACAATCTTTATTTCTTCGGTTTCTGGACTGGGAATTACCGAATTGAAAGATATTATTTGGGAAGAAATAAACAAAGAATCAAATCAAGTGTTGGAAATATCGCATCGTCCTATGGAAATTAAACAGCCTGAAATGATAGATGATGAATGGGACGATGAATGGGAGGATGAAGATGAGGAAATTCAAACCATTTATACCAACGAAGAGGATGACGATGATGATATTTCCAAATACAAAGGAATAGGTTGGGATGATTTGTAGCTTCATGCTTCAAGCCTGAAGCCTGTAGCCTGCAGCCTGTAGCCTGAAGCCTTTAGCCTTTAGCCTGTAGCAAATAAATTAGAATGCTTGATCAAAACACAATAGACCGAATACACGATGCTGCCCAAATACAAGAGGTAGTTGGTGATTACGTGACACTTCGACGTCGCGGTATCAACCTTATTGGTCTTTGTCCTTTTCACAACGAAAAAACTCCTTCATTTATCGTTTCTCCTGCCAAGGGTATTTTTAAGTGTTTCGGTTGTGGTAAGGGAGGTAATAGTGTTAACTTCATTATGGAGCACGAGCAGATCGGTTATCTCGATGCGTTAAAATACCTTGCCAAGAAATACCATATTGAATTTCAGGAGCGTGAACTGACGGATGAAGAAAAAGCGGTTCGAAACGATAGGGAGTCTATGTTCCTTGTCAATGATTTTGCTCAAAAACACTTTACTCACAATCTTCTGCATCATATCGATGGTAAATCCATAGGATTGGCTTATTTCCGTGAACGTGGTTTCAGAGAGGATATCATCGAAAAATTTCAATTGGGCTATAGTCTCGATCAACGGGATTACTTTTCTCAAACTGCTCTCAAATCGGGATACAACAAGGAATTTCTGGTAAAAACGGGTCTCACTATCGAAGGAGATCAGGGCTATCTTGCGGATCGTTTCCGTGGTCGTGTGATGTTTCCTGTGCATTCTCTTTCCGGGAAAGTAATCGCTTTCGGTGGCAGGATTCTGAAGAAAGATGATAAAATGGCGAAATATGTGAATTCGCCTGAATCAGAAATCTATCACAAAAGCAACGAACTATACGGTATCTTCTTTGCGAAAAAATCAATCGTCAAACAGGATAAATGTTTCTTGGTAGAGGGTTATACAGACGTGATCTCTATGCACCAAAACGGCATTGAAAATGTGGTTGCATCTTCAGGAACTTCCCTGACTCCTGGTCAGATTCGACTTATTCATCGATTTACCGACAATGTAACCGTTATATACGATGGTGATGCTGCGGGTATAAAGGCTTCACTTAGGGGTATCGATTTGCTTTTGGAAGAGGGTTTGAATATCCAAGTGCTGCTTTTGCCTGATGGGGAAGATCCGGATTCTTTTGCCCGTAAACACAATTCAACGGATTTTATTGAATATGTGGAAAAAAATTCGTCCGACTTTATTCGTTTCAAAACTCAGTTGCTGATGACGGATGCTGGTAATGATCCTGTGAAACGTGCCGGACTGATTACCGACATCGTTCGCAGTATTTCCATCATTCCGAACAATGTGGTACGTAGCGAGTATGTAAAGGAGTGCAGCAATCTGCTGAATGTGGAGGAGGCTATGCTTTACCACGAGATTAATAAAATTAAAGGGGACGAACTTGCAAAACAACAAAATCAGGATGCAAATCGTAAAACGGATGTCAACCAGGCTGCAAAAAGTACAGAGCCTGCTCCAAATTTACCCTTAGGTACATTTGTTCAAGAGGAGCGTAATTTATTACAGGCTTTGATCCGTTTCGGTAAGAATGTGTTGTACTACAACGACAAGGAGCACACGGATCAAGTGCTTGTTGCTGATTTTATTTTCAATGATTTCGATAAAGATGATATCATTTTGCGAACCGAGCTGCATGAAAATGTGTTGAATCTATACCGGAAAAATTATATGCAGGATAATTTTGACGGGGAGAAATTTTTTGTGATGCATTCCGATCAAGCCATTGCAAAATTGGCTGCTGATTTGATTACCGAGAAATATTCTTTAAGCAAAATACACGCTAAAGTTAAAAAAGTAGAAGATGATCAGGATCGATTGTATGATTTGATTCCAAGATTGGTGTTTGAATATAAAAACTGTATATTGCAAGATAAAATGAAGCAGTTGTTGTTGCAGATCAAGCGTGCTTCCGAAGAAAAGAATTATGAACTTGCTTCCGAACTGATGAAGAGTTTCAAAACATTGGAGCAATCCAAACAGGACTTGGCGAAAATTCTCGGGGAAAGGATCATTAATCGATTGTAAGCTACAAGCTACAAGCTTCAGGCTTCAAGCCTCAAGCTTCAAGCTCCAAGCTTCAAGCTGTATTTTGGATTGGCCTGAAGCCTGCTGCCTGTAGCCTGCAGCCTGCAGCCTGCAGCCTGCATCATGCGGATCAATTAATTGTAAATTAAAGTAAATTATATGGAGTATTTATTCAACGGTGTAAAAGAATTCAACGATCAGGATTTTGATGAATACAAAGATTTGTTTGCTCAAATTGGTCGTAGACAAGATCCTCATACTTTGTTTATTGGTTGCTCTGATTCCCGAATCGTTCCTAACTTGATAACCAAAACTTTGCCCGGTGAATTGTTTGTTATCCGGAATATTGCAAATCTGGTTCCTAAGTTCAGACTGTCGGAAGAGTTGTTGGCAACTACCTCAGCAATCGAATATGCAGTACAGGTGCTTAATGTGGAGAATATCCTCATATGTGGTCACTCAAATTGTGGAGGTTGTAATGCCTTGTTTATGGAACCGTCACTGACGAACAATATACCACATACCCGTCATTGGTTGGAGCTTGCCCGTCCGGTTGCTGAAAAAGTAATGGCGATGAATATTAAAAATCCCGCAGAAAGAGAATGGATGGTAGAACAGATGAATATTGTAGAGCAGATGAATCACTTATTGACTTATCCATATATCAAAGAGCGATTCGACGCTGGAAAATTGAATATTCTTGGTTGGTATTATATCATCGAAACTGGCGAGATTTTCAATTACAATGTCGAAAAACGCAAGTTTGAGAAGATAGAATAGCATGAGGCCTGAGGCTTGAAGCCCGAAGCAAAACAATGATACTATTTGATAAAATAATCTTTGGACCAATCAAAAGCCGTAGACTTGGCATTTCGTTGGGGGTGAATCTATTGCCTATAGATGCTAAAATCTGTACTTTTAATTGTGTGTATTGTGAGTGTGGCTTTAATACTACGATGAAGGAAAATCCATTGCCTTCGCGTGTTGATGTGCAACATACATTGGAAGCGAAGTTGATGGAAATGAAATCCAATGGAGAATGTCCTGACGTGATCACTTTTGCAGGTAACGGGGAACCAACCATTCATCCTGATTTTGCTGGTATTATTGATGATACACTTGAGTTGAGAAATGCGATCTGTCCAACTGCTAAGGTGTCGGTGCTTTCAAATTCTACTCAAATTCATAAGAACTCAGTGTTTCTTGCTCTTAATAAAGTGGATCATAATATCCTCAAATTTGATACGGCTGTAGATCGCACTTTACAATTGCTCGACCAACCGGTAAGTCCCAAATTTGATGTTGCTTGGCAAGTGGAACAGTTGAAAAAATTCAAGGGTAATTTGATCATCCAAACGATGTTCCTCCGTGGAGTAGTAAAGGGTGAACAGATTGACAATACGGTCGATGTTGAGTTAGATGCTTGGTTGAAAGTAATCAAGGAGATCAACCCTAAACAAATTATGATCTATTCGCTCGATCGGGAAGCTCCAGTGAAAAGCCTTGAGAAAGTTGAACTTGAAGTGTTGAACCTGATTGCTGAAAAAATCAGATCTCAAGGATTTGAGGTTGCTGTTGCTTAAAGCCCCACGCCTGAAGCTTGAGGCCTGAAGCTTTAGGCTTGTAGCCTGCAGCTATTTGTTTGCTGAAAAATGGTGATAAACCATGCGAATTCTCACGGAGTTGTAGTAACTTTCGAGTAAATCCTGATCGCTTTCGTCCAACCTGTGGTCTATCACATATTCGATGGCTGCATCCATGCCGTCAAAGTCTTTGTTGATATAGAGTGCATTCAACTTCAACCATACAAAGTCGAAATTCTCGCGGTGGTCTACTTCGCGTCCTTCTTTGAAGTATTCTTTATATTCGGGTACTTTTACTAGCCCTAAATTAGTGCCAGGATTGTTTCTGTATGTGTCCGATGGAATGTTCCCCAAGGCTATTCTTTCGCGTGTTGTTTTTAAAAGTGGATAATGAGGGAACTCCGCGATTCGTTTGTCGTATTCGTCCAATTCTTCTTCTACACGTTCAAATTCACCGTTCTTGATTTCCATCCAGGATAAGTAGGCGCTTTTCCCCCATTTAGCAACAAGCTTGTCATATAATTTCCAGTATTCCTCATACTTTCCTTTGGTTGAAAGTCCATCCAATAACTCGTATTCTTCAATTTCTTCTAAGCTGAGATCCTGATTGTTGTCGAAATATTCATCTGTCCAGGCAGTGTTGTTGATCTTCTCTGGGTAATCTTGTGCCCATTTCTTTTCCATCGCATCTACTTTGTCACCATCAGTTAGATCCTTCATGAAAATGGCTTCAGTGAGTAGATTCATTTCATTGTTATCGAAATCACCTTCTCGGATAATTTCTTCGGCTTGCTCCATAAACACTGTTTTGCGTTGCTCAGGGGTCATGTCCAAATAAGTTCGATACAATTCAATATTGGCTTCTTCATCCCTTTCTTCGTCCTTCAACTCATCTGTATCTGTAGTGTCGAGAAAGTCAAATCCGTCTTTGCCAACGGCTTCTTCGAGTTTCTTGAAGATATTGTCGATTTTCATAGGATTGATTTCATCGCCATATATAAAAAAGGGCTTGCCTGCTAATCCGCATTCTACTTCTATCAATGGGATGTTGTCGTCGTCTTCTTCCAGAATATACTTGGTCAATTTAAAGTCGGGGTGTGGGTCCAAGCCTAGTTCAGATGCATATTCCAATCCGGTAAAAATCAGATTGTGGGCAAAGTCATAATCTATTTCGATTTCATTTTCGATGTCTCCGTTTTGCTCTCTCATCTGATTGAATTCTTCCAGTGGTATATTGAAAAAGAAATTGGTCTGTCGGATACCCAAACAAAACAAATCTACTAGATATATTCCAAAGGTGATGTTCGAATTTACATGCTGACGGGCTACCAATACGTTGAAAATGCCTTCTTCTTTCCAATTCTTGCTTACAACACATTTGAATATGGGTAGCTTTCGTGCTTTCTGACGAATATAATTCTCGGGACTTAATTGGGGTTGAATTCTAAACTGTTTGGCCATAATTCATTTTTTTTACAAAGTTATGTTTTTGTTCTTGCAATTTATAATTTGTTGCTTTAAATCCAATTTCATTACTTTGTAAACAAATCAAAATTTTACTTCAATGTCAAAAATTACACTGAAAAATATGAAATTCCACGCTTTTCATGGGGTGTTGGAGGATGAAAAGATCAATGGAAATGATTTTCTGGTAACAGTCAGTGTCAAACTGGATACTTCAAAGGCTGGTTTCTCGGATAAACTGGAGGATACGCTCAATTATCAGGCGATTTACGACTTGGTCAAAATGGAAATGGAAACTCCCTCTGAACTCATAGAGCATGTGGCTCAGCGTATTTATGCTAAAATCCAGAAATCTTTTCCTCAAGTAAAAAAGACCAAGCTCAAACTGACCAAACTGAATCCGCCCCTAGGTGGTGAGGTCGAGGGCGTGAGCATTGAACTTTAAAAAATGTTCCATTTCTTTGGTGGCGATGTGGAGGGCGTGAGAATTAAACTTTATAGAACGCCCCATCTTCAAAAGGATGAATGCGGACTGTCCGTCGAATCATAGTTGGTCTGTCCTATGAAAAATGAACGTCTCTAATCTCATTTGCTAAATCAAAGTATACGCTATTGGTTCCATTGTTCCCTCTTTCTATATAGGCTTTTACTGTTTCCAAGTGGATGATTTGCAATTACCTGCTTATTGCTAAATTTCATTATCTTTGCAATTCAATTTTTTACGACGATAATTTAGTCAATGAACAATATACGCAACTTTTGCATCATCGCTCATATCGACCATGGTAAGTCTACTTTGGCCGACCGCTTGCTGGAAACTACCAAAACCGTTTCAGAACGTGACTTGCAAGCGCAGGTGCTTGATAATATGGACCTGGAACGTGAACGTGGAATCACTATCAAAAGTCATGCTATTCAGATGAACTACAACCTAAATGGTCAGGAATATGTGTTCAATTTGATTGATACTCCGGGACACGTGGATTTTTCTTACGAGGTTTCTCGCTCTATCGCTGCTTGCGAGGGTGCTTTGCTGATTGTGGATGCGACTCAGGGTATTCAGGCTCAAACAATCTCGAATCTTTATATGGCTATCGAACATGATCTTGAAATCATCCCTGTGATGAACAAGATGGATATGGATTCGGCTATGCCTGAGGAGGTGGAGGATCAGATTGTGGACCTTCTGGGCTGCAAACCGGAGGAGATCATTCGTGCCAGTGGTAAAACGGGTATGGGTGTGGACGAAATCCTTCAGGCGATAGTGGATCGTATCCCTGCGCCGAAAGGTGATCCCGAAGCGCCACTTCAATGCCTTATCTTCGATTCTGTGTTCAATCCTTTCCGTGGTATTATTGCTTACTTCAAAATTGAAAACGGTACAGTGAGCAAGGGGGATCTGGTGAAATTTGTGGCTACAGGCAAACAATACGATGTGGATGAAATCGGTATCCTTCGCTTGGATATGCAACCTACCCAAACACTAAGTGCGGGTAATGTGGGGTATATTATTTCGGGTATCAAATCGTCGAAAGAGGTGAAGGTGGGGGATACCATCACGCATACCAAACGTCCTTGCGATAAAGCAATCGATGGTTTTGAGGAAGTAAAACCGATGGTGTTCGCAGGTGTGTATCCTATCGAAACGGAAGATTTTGAGGACTTGAGAGCTTCTATTGAAAAGTTGCAGTTGAACGATGCTTCGCTGACTTTCGAACCAGAATCGTCGGTGGCCCTTGGCTTTGGTTTCCGTTGCGGTTTCTTGGGGATGTTGCACATGGAGATTATTCAGGAACGTCTGGATCGTGAATTCGATATGAATGTGATCACTACAGTTCCCAACGTGTCGTATAAGGTGTATACCAAAACCGGAGAGGAAATGGAGGTGCACAATCCGGCGGGACTTCCCGACGTGATGGCTATCGATCGTATCGAGGAACCATACATCCGCTCTTCTATCATTACCAGAACAGATTATATCGGTCAAATCATGACGCTTTGTCTCGACAAGCGTGGCGAATTGATCAAACAAGATTATATTTCGGGAAATCGTATGGAGTTGATTTTTGATCTTCCTTTGGGTGAGATTGTTTTCGACTTCTACGACCGGTTGAAAAGTATCTCCAAAGGTTATGCTTCTTTCGATTATCATCCCAACGGATACCGTCCATCCAAACTGGTGAAATTGGATATTCTGTTGAATGGCGAATCGGTGGATGCCTTGTCTTCCTTGATTCACTTCGATAACTCCGTGAGTCTGGGCCGTCGCATGTGCGAGAAATTAAGGGAATTAATCCCTCGTCAACAGTTCGACATTGCAATTCAAGCAGCTATCGGAGCAAAAATCATTGCCCGCGAAACGATCAAGGCGGTTCGTAAAGACGTGACAGCCAAATGTTATGGTGGTGATATTTCCCGTAAACGTAAGTTGCTCGAAAAGCAGAAAAAAGGAAAGAAACGCATGAAGCAAATTGGTTCGGTGGAGGTGCCGCAAAAAGCTTTCCTTGCTGTGCTGAAGTTGGATTAGAAAGCCTCAAGCCAATAAAAAGCTTCAAGCTACAAGCTACAAGTTACAGGCCAATCCAAAATACAAGCCTGAAGCCTGCTACCTGAAGCCTGCTGCCTGAAGCTTGTTGCAATAAACAAACCAAACTAAAATAAATTGTATGGAAACAATCCTAATTGTGATTTTCGTTGTTGGATATGCCGCAATCACATTGGAACATAACCTGAAAATTAATAAAACAGCTCCGGCTGTATTGACAGGTGTGCTCATGTGGTCAATTATCTCCATTTTTTCTCATGACACACACCTCCTAAATGAAGAACTTCTGGGTCATTTAGGGGACATTTCTAGTATACTTTTCTTCCTCCTGGGCGCAATGACTATTGTGGAATTAATTGATGCCCATGATGGTTTCGAGTTGGTAACTGATAAATTACGTCAGACCAATAAGCGAAAATTACTATGGATGATTTCATTTTTGGCCTTCTTTATGTCTGCAGTGCTCGATAACTTGACTTCCACTATTGTGATCGTTTCTTTGCTTCGTAAACTGATTGCCGACAAAGAAGATAGACTTACTTTCATTGGAATGGTTGTAGTAGCTGCCAATGCGGGAGGTGCATGGACGCCTATTGGAGACATTACAACCACTATGCTTTGGGTTGGTGGACAAGTATCTACTGATGTGATTATTACTCGCCTTTTTGCTCCAAGCGTAGTAGCGTTGATTGTGCCTCTTTTGGTCGTATCCTGGAAAATGAAAGGGGATGTGACTCGTCCTGAAATTCTGTCTGAAAATCACCGTACCTTTATTCCATCCTACAAACAAAAAAGAAATATGTTGGTCTTGGGTGTTGCTTCGCTCATAGCTGTGCCCATTTTTAAGTATTTCACTCACTTGCCACCTTTCATGGGGGTGATGCTGGGACTTGCTGTAATTTGGTTCTATACGACTTATCTTCATAGAAATACAGATGAAGAGCACATGGTGCATGTGTCCTTGATTAGTGCTTTGAAACGGGTCGATATGGCATCTATCCTTTTCTTCTTAGGTATCTTGCTTGCCGTGTCTTCTTTGGAAGTTACGGGGATGTTGCACGAAGCCGCTGCATTTCTTAACGATAAGGTCGGTAATTTAAGTATTATTTCCCTTGCTATTGGTGTGCTTTCGGCTATTGTGGATAACGTTCCGTTGGTTGCTGCTGCTCAGGGTATGTATAGCCTCGACGTGTATCCTATGAATCACTATCTCTGGGAGTTTATGGCTTACTGTGCGGGAACTGGAGGTAGTATCTTGATAATTGGTTCAGCTGCTGGTGTTGCTGCTATGGGGATGGAAAATATAAGCTTTTTCTGGTATGTCAAGAAAATCAGCTGGCCTGCATTCCTTGGTTATTTGGCTGGTGCCGCTGCTTTTATGGTTGGGTTTATTTTGTTCTACCATGGGGCTGCTTAGCCTCAAGCTTCAAGCCTCAAGCCTCAAGCCTCAAGCTTCAAGCCTGAAGCCTGAAGCCCGTAGCCTGAAGCCTGTAGCCCGTAGCTTGAAGCCTTTAGTTTTCCAAAGTAGCAAAAGAATGTTAATTCTGAGCACTTGGCAGAACAATTGTATATTCCTTGCATTTAAATCATATTTGAAAATGAATCAATGCAAATGAATAAGCTGAAAAGTGAAAAAACGAATCTTCAATTGGTCCAGTTTAAAAACTGGGCAAAAAATTGGTTGAATCCTGGCATAGTCCTGATGGCCGTAGCTTTGGTCACTCTGTTTATTGCCAATTCTCCTCTCAATCCTTGGTTTCAAAAACTTTGGAACATAGAAATCAGGCTGGGGGTTGAGGAGTTCAATATATTCAATCATCACGGGGTGTCCTTTACCCTCCTCCAATTGGTAAACGATGCCATCATGGCTATCTTCTTTCTGATGGTAGGTGTCGAAATCAAAAAGGAAATCATCGTGGGTGAATTGTCTTCCTTCCGTAAGGCTATCCTTCCAATCATAGCTGCTGTAGGCGGTATGGTGGTGCCAGTGTCGGTTTTCTATTTTACCAGCAACGCTCAAGGATTAAGTCCTCTGGAGATGAAGGGCATTGCTATACCAATGGCTACCGATATCGCTTTTTCTCTGGGTGTGCTTGCTTTGCTTGGCAAACGTGTGCCCCTGAGCCTCAAAATATTTTTGATGGCCCTGGCTATCGTTGATGATATTGGTGGCATCATCATTATTGCGGCATTCTATAGTCACTTTACTATGTCGTCTTTTATCTACCTTGGTGTGGCTCTGCTGGTAATCGGTATTCTGATCCTTGGAAATAAAATGGAAATCCATTCCCTTGCTTTCTACCTTACTTTCGGTTTTGTAGTTTGGTACCTTTTCCTTCAAGCGGGAATACATCCTACCATCGCGGGGGTAATCGTTGCCTTTACTGTACCTGCTCGTCCGCACATCAATTTGAAGGATTTTACTAAATCCATCCGAAAGAATCTCACGGAACTGGAAAACAATATGCCGTCCAATAGTGAAAATACCATTCTCAACAACCAACAAATGCACCACTTGGTCGAAATCGAGAAAAAATCGCTCAAAGCAATTTCTCCTCTCCAAGGTATTGAGGAATACCTCCACAATTGGGTCAATTATTTCATTATGCCTCTTTTTGCTTTTGCTAATGCGGGGGTGATCTTTGATCTTGATAATCTTCATCTCTTTTCGGGAGTATCCCTGAGCATCTTTTTGGGCCTTTTCTTGGGCAAAACACTGGGGATATGGCTGTTTACTTGGGTGGGACTCAAATTGAAAATCGCGACTATGCCTACGGGTATGAATTTGGCAAACCTTGCGGGTGTTGCGATGTTGGGTGGTATCGGTTTTACGGTAGCTCTTTTCCTTGCTAGTTTGTCCTACCCTGCAGGTAGTGACTTACTGAATCAGGCTAAAATGGGAATTGTCTTCGGCTCCTTGGTTTCAGGCCTTTTTGGCTATTTGATATTAAAACGCAAATTGAACTGATGAAAAAATTGAAATTATTACAATTTTTATAGTTAAAATATCAAAAAAAAGTGTATTTTTGCTCTCCCAAAATATTAATTGGAAAAATAAGAAAACAAACAATATGTCAGTAATTAACGGAAATATTGCCCAGGTGATTGGGCCTGTAATTGATGTGGTTTTTTCTGCCCAAGCGGATGGTGCAGTTGTCTTGCCTTCTATCCACGATGCATTGCTAGTGAAGAAGAAAAATGGACAAGATCTGGTAATCGAGGCTCAACAGCATATTGGCGACAATATGGTGCGTTGCGTTGCAATGGATTCTACCGATGGTCTTAGCCGTGGCTTGGCTGTGGTGTCTACCAACAGTCCTATCTCTATGCCTTCTGGTGATCAAGTAAAAGGTCGTTTGTTGAATGTTATCGGGGATAGTATCGATGGGATGAAAAGTGTGGAGAAAAACGCTAAAAATCCGATTCACCGCGATCCTCCTAAATTCGAAGACTTGTCTATTTCTGAAAGCGTATTGTACACAGGTATCAAAGTGATCGATTTGCTTGCTCCTTATCTTAAAGGGGGTAAAATTGGTTTGTTCGGTGGTGCAGGTGTGGGTAAAACCGTGCTTATCATGGAGCTTATCAACAATATTGCGAAAGCCCATAACGGTTTTTCTGTTTTTGCTGGTGTTGGTGAACGTACACGTGAGGGTAATGACTTGCTGCGCGAGATGATCGAATCGGATGTAATCAGATACGGTGAGGAATTCAAACAGAGTATGGAAGAAGGTGGTTGGGATTTGTCTAAAGTGGATTACAACGAAGTGGGTCAATCGCAAGCTACCTTGGTTTTCGGTCAGATGAATGAACCTCCGGGAGCTCGTTCTTCTGTGGCTTTGTCTGGTTTGACTATCGCTGAGTCTTTCCGTGATGCTGGTGATGGTGGCAACGATATCCTTTTCTTTATCGATAATATTTTCCGTTTCACTCAGGCTGGTTCTGAGGTTTCGGCTCTTCTTGGTCGTATGCCTTCTGCGGTTGGTTACCAACCTACACTTGCTACGGAAATGGGTAAAATGCAGGAGCGTATTACTTCTACCAAAAAAGGTTCTATCACTTCTGTTCAGGCGGTATATGTGCCTGCGGATGACTTGACCGACCCTGCGCCTGCAACTACTTTCTCTCACTTGGATGCTACTACGGTGTTGAATCGTAAAATTACGGAGCTGGGTATCTATCCTGCGGTGGATCCTTTGGATTCTACCTCTCGTATCCTTGCTCCGCACATCGTGGGTCAAGAGCATTACGATGTGGCTCAAAGTGTGAAACAAATTTTGCAACGCTACAAAGAATTGCAGGATATTATTGCAATCTTGGGTATGGAGGAGCTTTCGGATGAGGATAAAATGATCGTACAACGTGCTCGTAAAGTGCAACGTTTCCTTTCTCAACCGCTTCACATGGCTGCTGCCTTCAATGGTTTCCCTGGGGTGATGGTGCCTATTCAAGAGACCATCCGTGGGTTTAAAATGATTTTGGATGGCTTGTTGGATGAACTTCCTGAGGCTGCTTTCCTTGCTGTGGGTACTATTGACGATGCTATTGCTAAAGGTCATCGTTTGATGAAAGAAGCGCGTCAAGCTTAATCTATCGAATTATGAAATTGGAAATTGTCACACCTGATAAGCATCTGTTTAATGGAGAAATTAAATATGTGGCTTTGCCTGGCAAAATGGGTAGATTTAAAATTATGCCTTTCCATGCGGCTATGATTTCTACTTTGAAGGATGGTGAACTCAAATTTATGACTATAGATCTGAATGAGGTTGCAATACAGATTCCTGGAGGAATTTGTGAAGTTAAAAACAATCAGGTGATTGTTTGTATTGATGGATTATAAATATGCAAAATATATATAAAACTTTTATTATAATCAACACACTACTCTATGTAGTAATGGGATGGGCAAGTTGGTGGTATCTAAGTACTAATTACCAATTGCAATTCATAGCTTTTATGCCTGTGATTCCTGTGGTTTTTTATAGTTGGGCTCTTGTGTCTGAATATATTATCCTTAAAAACGAGAAAAAGAGTGGTGGTAAATTGGCTAACTTGTATTTTTTGCTGAAAGTGCTCAAAAATTTGATAGCTGGTGTACTTATCGTTGTCTTGTTCTTTAAATACGATACTGAACTTACCCTTTCTTTGATTACGCTAGGGGTGTTTTATATGGTCAATCTAGTCATAGAGACTATATATGTGACTAAAATGGAAAAAGAAATGAAAAAAAATGAGAATAATGCGTAAACTGAAGCTGATATTGACTTTACTCCTATTGATTACTTTTGGTATAAAAGCTGAAAGTAACCACGCGGAAGGCGGTGATTTGGATGTGAAAGCATACATTATTCATCACTTGCAGGATTCTTATGAATTTCATATTACGGAATGGAATGGTCATCACATTTCTGTTCCATTGCCTGTTATTCTTTTTAGTCAATTTGAGGGATGGACTGTTTTTATGTCTTCTGAATTTCACCACAATCCTGTCTATAAACATTATACCATTGCTACAGAGGGTAAATGGGAGGGCAAAATTGTTGAATTACATAAAGATGGACATATAAGTCGTCCGCTCGATTTATCTATTACAAAAGTGACTTTTTCGCTGTTGTTTAATTCGCTGCTTTTTATTCTGATTATAATGAGTATTGCTCGTCAGTACAAGAAAAAGGGATTTGCTCCTAAAACAGGTTTGGTTGGGTTTATGGAATTGTTCATAATGGATGTAAATGATAATTTAATTCGTCCATCTTTGGGTAAAGGTTATCGTAAGTATGCTCCTTATTTACTTACAGTATTCTTCTTTATCTTTCTCAATAATTTGATGGGATTAATTCCATTTTTCCCTGGTGGTGCTAGTGTTACTGGGAATATTGCCGTTACAATGGTCCTTGCTTTAATTACTTTTGTGATGGTTCAATTATCAAGCAACAAAGAATATTGGAAAGAGATCTTTTGGCCAGAAGTGCCTTTGTTCTTGAAATTGCCTATTCCTTTAATGCCTGTAATCGAAATTGTAGGTGTGTTTTCAAAACCATTCTCATTGATGATTCGTTTGTTTGCCAATATGTTGGCTGGACATGCAATTATTCTGGGATTGATTTCCTTGATTTTCGTAACTATCAAGCTGGGGCCTGTAATGCATGGTTCTATGACCGTTTTTTCTGTTTTACTTAGTATTTTTATTAATTTTCTTGAAATATTGGTTGCCTATATCCAAGCGTATGTATTTACATTGCTTTCAGCTGTATTTATTGGTTTGGCTAAACCGGAACCTCATCACAAACATTAAAATATAAACAATCTAAAAAATAAACAATTATGTTATTAAGCATTCTATTACAAGCTGCTGCTGCAGCTGCGGGAATTGGTAAAATTGGTGCAGGAATCGGTGCTGGTTTAGCGGCAGTAGGTTCAGGTATCGGAATTGGTTTAATTGGTGCATCAGCTCTTGAAGGTATCGCTCGTAACCCTGAGGCTGTAGGTGATATTCGTGTCAATATGATTATTGCTTTCGGTCTGGTGGAAGGTGTTTCTTTGTTTGCTATTGTAGTTTGTGCTTTTATTCTCTAGGCCATGTCTATGTTATCTCCAGAATCTGGTTTAATCTTTTGGATGCTCCTTTCCTTCGGGGTGGTGGTGTTCGTTGTGGCTAAATTTGGATTCCCGGTTATACTCAAAATGGTTGAAGACCGCAAAGTTTATATCGAAGATGCTTTGCTTCAAGCCCAGAAAGCACGTGATGAAGTAGATAAGTTGCGTTCCGATCGTGATCAAAATCTTCGTGAAGCGCGCCGCGAACATGCTGAAATTATTAAAGAAGCGAACTTGGTTCGTGATAAAATAATTGAAGAGGCTCATCGCAAAGCGGCGGAAGAAGTGAAAGGTATGCTTGAAAATGCTCGCGTGCAAATCCAAATCGAGAAAAATGAGGCTTTGCTTGATGTGAAGAAAGAGCTGGCTGATATGACTATTTTGATGACTGAAAAGGTGTTACGCAAAAACCTTGAAAAGAAAAATGAACAAAAGGAACTGATCCATCGCTTGTTGGAGGATGTTCAAAATGCACAATCCTAATTTGATCCAATGGATGCTATAGCCAAACGATATGCAAAAGCGCAGTACATGTTTACTGTGGAAAAAGGTACTGAAGTTCAAATGTATGAACTGATGAAAAACGTTGTATCTTCATTCAACGAATTTCCACAAATGCAGGCTGTGTTGAAAAATCCTGCCGTTGAATTGCAACAAAAAGTGAATTTGTTGCTGCAATTGGGGGGCAAAAATCCTTCGACTGAGTTTGCCAACTTGATAGGTCTTTTGTCTAAAAACAACCGTTTAGATTATCTCTTTCACATAGCAATGGTCTATTTGGATTTGTATCGTGCGGATAAGAATATTCATGAAGCACATTTGGTGAGCTCCGAAATCTTGGACGAGGATGTCTTGCAACAAATATATCAATGGCTCGAATCGGAATTGGGGGGTATGATCGAATTGAAAATCTCTCAAGACCCTTCTCTTATTGGTGGTTTCGTGCTTGAAGCTGATGGCAAACGCTGGGATACCAGCATCCGTAAACAGTTAAAAATATTCCACCAGGAGTTGATCAATTGAAAATTTAAAAACTATGTCTGATAAAATAAAAGTGAGTGAAGTTTCTGATTTGTTGCGCATGCAACTTCATCAGATTGAAAGTAATGTACAATTCGATGAAATTGGTACTGTACTCCAGGTTAGTGATGGTGTTGTTCGTATCTACGGTTTGAATAATGCTGAATCCAATGAACTTCTTGAGTTTGAAGATGGCTTGAAAGCAATCGTGATGAACTTGGAGGAGGACAATGTGGGTGCCGTTCTGTTGGGTAACTCTAGCCGTGTGAAAGAGGGCGATCGTGTGAAACGTACGGGTCGTACTGCTTCTATCCAAGTAAGCGAGTCGATGTTGGGTCGTGT
>CAZZPZ010000006.1:126268-127565 GCA_964655615.1 uncultured Paludibacter sp.
GAGGAGGGTAATCCTGTGTATTGTATTTATGTGGCTATCGGACAAAAGGCTTCGACCATTGCTGCGACTGTAAGTACACTGCGTGAACACAAAGCCTTGGATTATACTATTATAATCACTGCAAATGCTTCTGACCCTGCGGCTATGCAATATTATGCTCCTTTCGCGGGTGCTGCAATTGGTGAATATTTCCGCGACACGGGTCGCCATGCTTTAGTTGTTTACGATGACTTGTCTAAACAGGCGGTGGCTTACCGTGAGGTTTCCTTGATCTTGCGTCGTCCATCTGGCCGTGAGGCGTATCCTGGGGATGTGTTCTACTTGCACTCTCGTCTACTGGAACGTGCGGCGAAAATTATCGATCAGGATGATATCGCTAAACAAATGAACGACCTTCCTGAAAGTTTGAATGGTTTGGTCAAAGGGGGTGGTTCTTTAACTGCGCTTCCTATCATTGAAACGCAGGCTGGTGATGTTTCTGCCTATATCCCGACCAACGTAATCTCTATTACCGATGGTCAGATTTTCCTTGAAACTGAATTGTTCAACCAAGGTAACCGTCCTGCAATCAACGTAGGTATCTCGGTGTCTCGTGTGGGTGGTTCTGCTCAAATTAAACCAATGAAAAAGGTGGCTGGTACCTTGAAAATGGACCAGGCTCAATACCGTGAATTGGAGGCTTTCTCTAAATTTGGTGGGGATCTTGACCCTGTAACTGCCATGGTTATCGACAAAGGTCAGAAAAACTCTAAATTGTTGATCCAAGGGGTGCACGAACCTCTTCAGGTGGAGAAACAAGTTCCTTTGTTGTATTGTGGTACCAAAGGTTTGTTGCGTAATCTTCCGGTAGGACAGGTAATTGCTTTTGAAAAGGAATTTCACATTGTGTTGGAGCGCAAATACAAAAACGAGGTATTGGTGCCTATCCGCAAGGGTGAAATCAATGAGGATATTTATAAAAAGATCGAAGAGGTTGCTGCGGATGTAATCAACTCACTAATTCACTAAGAATGGCGTCGTTAAGGGAAATTAAATCACGAATTGGTTCGGTTCGTTCCACTGAAAAAATCACTTCTGCTATGAAGATGGTTTCTTCTGCAAAATTGCGCAAGGCGGAAAAGATGATCCAATCCATCAAACCTTATGAATCGAAATTGGCGCAGATCATGCACGATTTTTTGCATTCGAAGGAGGAGGAAATTAACTCGGCTTATTCAGCGAAACGTTCGGTGAACAAAGTGGCTATTGTTGCTTTTTCTTCCAATAGTTCGCTTTGTGGTGCATTCAATTCGAATGT
>CAZZPZ010000007.1:0-55187 GCA_964655615.1 uncultured Paludibacter sp.
AAAAAGACTGCTCGAAAAATCGAAGCAGTCTAATTGCCCGAAGGCGGTTGTAAACGTACAGATAATATTTTCAAAAAGGTTAATATCTTATCTGAAAACTTCAATTTTTGAATCTCAGTGTCATATACTAACTATCTTTTGTAAATCTTATGCGAATATATATATTTGCTACAAATACTGTAAATGCAAAAGGTAAATTATACCGGAAAACAGTGTATTCCACTATTTTTCCACTATTTTTCCTGTTTTTTGCATTAGTTTTGAATGCAGAAATGATAAATCTGTTAAAAAAAAGCTGATTTTCCATACAAAATGAAAACATCTAAATTTATATTTATAGCAATTTTTATATTGTTTTTGCACGCATATTCCAATGCTGAAAACATTTATTTCAACAATCTAAAACCCAAAATTCTTTTTACCTTCAAGGATGGTTACTATGTAATAGACAATGATTCATTATTTTACACCAAGGATAAAATCAATTGGGAAAAATCTGCTCATGGACTAAATATAGAATCTTTGGAATCTTTTGATTTCATTGAAAACGGAAATCAAGGGTTCTTATATCATACTTCAGGTGGAGTATATTATAAATTTGATGGTGTAAAATTCACCAAAAACAAATCCAAATATGCATTGAGATCTCATTATGGATCTATATCCTATGTATATAAAAATGAATTGTATTTGTGCAGTGGATACGGTCTATTTGAATTTAGAAATGACATTATCTATTATGACACAATCAAAAACGAATGGGAGGTATTAGCACCAAAAACACCCTACAATAAAACTTTTGAGCGAAGAATGCAAGCTATTGGTCAGTCAAATAAAGATTACCTATACATAGGTGCAGGAGCTGGTATAAACTTAGATAAACCTGAATCATACAAGCAACAAAAAGTGATGAAAGATGCATGGAGATATAGTTTCAAACAAAAAACATGGCAGTATTTAGGTGAAATTGCAGATGAAATCCAGTATAAATCACCCTTCATCACCATAAAATATAAAAATGGCAATTTGTTGATTCAGACGGATCAATCCAGAAAAAATTATGGTGTGTATTATGTTGATTTTGAAAAAAACGTGGTAATTAAATATGTGGACATCAATGTCTTTTATTTCACTGACATAAAACTTGAATTTAATCCTGAGTTAAAATTCAACAACAACACACATACCTTCATTGCACTGATAGACAGAGAAAATAATTGTACAGCACCCGTATTTTTTTGGGAGGATGAGTTGTTGGGTGTGAAAACTGAAAATTTCAAGGCATATACTCAAAAAAATCACGCAATTGTGATTATAGTTACTCTTTCAGTCATTGCCCTTATTATACTATTAACAGTACTTCGAAGAAGACTCATTAAATCCAAGGATGAAGAAATTTTTGAACAAATCGCTAATAATGTTGAGGAATTCAAAAAAGAATTGAGTGAAGAAGAATATAAAATTCTGGAGATTTTATTGGATCATTATCCACAAGCCGTTCAATATCCAATTTTACTTAAATCATTCAACAATACCTATGGTTACGAATCACAGATCAAGAAATTGAGAAGCACAATTGCAAACATTAATGAAAGTGGAAAGTTGATCTTGAAAATTAAATCTGATTTATTGATTCAACAAAAAAATCATATAGATAAGCGGATAAAAGAAATCAGGATCAATCAAATGACTAATCCTGATTAAATATTTTGTAGCTAAGGCCAATTATTTCACCCAGGCTTTACCCATTTTCAACACAGGCTTACCAGCGATATCATTTACTATATTTCCGGCCATCATATACCAGGCAGCAAAAGCACAAACGATCAAATCGATAGCAGCCACTGTTTTCAATTCCGGGAAGTGGAAATGCTCCAATACCAACAGGATAAAACCAAGCAATAAAGTGCCAAATGTCACGATCATTGCTGTATGGATACGGAATGAAATAATAAATAAAATCAATGTATATAAAGTCCATCCCAATAAGAAATATCCAACATCATAAGTGCTGGATGTATATATGCCATAATGATTAAACAATTTAATCAAGCTAAGGCCAATCCAGAAAGCACCGTAAGAAACAAATGCACTGTAACCAAAATTATTACCCATTTTGTGTTCTTGGAAACCAGCAATAAACTGAGCCAAACCACCGAAAATAATACCCATTCCCAATACAGGTCCCCACTCCATTAAACCAAGATTGTGCAACTGCAAAAGAAACGTAGTCATACCAAAACCTGCCAAACCTACTACAGCAGGATTACCTTTTTTTTTCTCCATTGTTTGAATTATTAATTAATATTAAACCGTACAAATATATATTATTTTTTAATTAAAACTACACTTTTTACTATCTCTACAAACAACTCATGTGCAGTATCATTTAAATGTATCCCATCACCACAATCAAATTCTTTTTTTATACCCCCGTTTTTTGAATCTGCAAAAGGATAATATACATCGATGGATTTTGAACCAAAAAGAGTTTGAATGGAATCCGACAATTGTGCTTGCAACTTTCGTTTATAAAAATTCTGGTCTACAAAATTTCTAGCTTGTGCAGTACATATATATACATCCACATTTGATTCCACACCCATTTTGTACAATAATTTAAAATTCTCTAATTGAGTTTCAATATTTATATTTTGAGTTATATCATTGGAAGGTAAATTGATGATGATGATATCCGGATGAAGACTTAGTGCTTTGGTAATATTGCGGGAAGTGTCTGGTTTCAGATGAGCAAATTTTTCGGGTACTTTAAAATCAGATGGCATCAATTGATAGGTCGCATAACCCCCTCTTGCCAAATTAAACACCTTATTGGAACTGTCTATTGACTCTAAATAAGCTCTGTATCTATTCACCCAAGCATTGTTTTTGTCTTTAGGACCAGTCCCTTCAGCAGTTGATGACCCAATTACTACTACCTTAATACCTTGAGCAGTAAGTATAAGAATAGCTAACAAGAATAGGAAAATCAAATTTAACTTCTTCATATTTTATGTTTTAGATTTTGACAAAGTTAAGAAATACTTTAAAAAACAGACAAAAACAAAAAAATTAAGCCTTACTTAAAAAATTAATTAAGCAGTGCTTTATTTGTTAAGAATTAATTATTATCTTTGTATCGAATTTAATGATAAAATGGAAAGAATAGGAATTCGGATCAAGAAAAAGCGTGAGTCTATTGGTATGCAGCTCAATGAATTGGCCCAGAAAGTGGGTATAAGTTCAAGCGCTCTTTCCCAAATTGAGAAAGCCAAGTCATTTCCCACTATCATCACATTGAAACACATCGCTGAAAATTTGAATACTACAGTAGGTGAATTAATTGGAGAAAATGAAAATCAAGAAGGATCAAATCCCTTGGTGCGTCACGATGAATTAATAGCCGTAGGAACAAATGATTTTGGAGCTGAAGTTTTTAACTTATCCCATCACGACATCAACAAAAGGATGGATACAATAAAAATTCAGTTTCCACCAAAATCTAACAGTATGGGATTGATAAGCAAACATTCTGGTCAAATTTTTGGTTATGTAGTCAGTGGTGAATTACAATTCGAATTGGACCATCAGACCTACAATCTTGAAAAGGGTGATAATGTATATTTTAATGCCCGTAGAAATTTCAGGTTTTTGAATACAACAAACAAAGAAGCATCGTTAATTTGTGTAACGACATTACAATAAATAGGTATTAGTTAAAGAAAAAAATAGAAAATGAACGAATTATTTAAAACTTTAGAGGCAAAAGGAATCCAATTACCTGCAGAAACTATTGAGCTTTTGAGTAATTGCAAAAGTTTGACAGTTTTCAACACTGTAGATGAGTTGAGAATTGCATCATTGAATGGCCCTGACAACAATCTTTTTGAGGTAAAATATGATATCCCTGGTAAGGGTGAAGTAACAGAAGCAATCGTACACAGAGTATCGAATGGTGTATCAGCAAATTATGTTGAGCCCTATATGCGTCGTCGCGACCCAGACACTATGGCAATTGCAGATGAAGAGCCTACTGACAAAGAAACATTCAAACAAAAATTCGGATATGAATTTGATGGTATAAAAGCAGAAACATTTGAATGGTTGAAGTCACAGGACTTGGCAGTATTCTTTTACTTTGCTGGAAGAAATGAAATTGGAGTAACTGGTTTAGCAGTTTGTCCTGCAAATGCAGCCTTTTTTGCCATGAGTTTAGCAATGTTACAAGTAATGATGCCGGTAAATGAACTTCCACAAAACATGGAATTGGAATCAATCATTTATGTAGCACCTACTTTCCGTCACACTCATTTCAATGGCAAACAAATAGTGGTACACAATCGTGTTGACAACCGCCACGAAATTTTCTCATACAATTTATATCCTGGACCTAGTGCTAAAAAAGGACTTTACGGAGCTTTACTTACCAAAGGTGAGAAAGAAGGTTGGGTAACTGCACACTGTTCAACAGTAAGAGCAATCAGTCCTTATGATAATGTAACAACTTTTATGCACGAGGGTGCTAGTGGTGGTGGAAAAAGTGAAATGCACCAGCATATTCTTCGTGAAGAGAATGGACAGGTTTTGATCGGAGTAAACAGAACTACAGGGGAGCGTCGCTTAATTAACTTACCTGTTTCTTCTTCTTTCCAACCTGTAACAGATGATATGGCATTGTGTCACCCGTCGTTACAGAAAGACAATGGTAAATTGAATGTATTGGATGCTGAAAACGCTTGGTTTGTACGTGTAGACTCAGTTAACGAATATGGAGATGATCCATTCCTTGAAAAAATGACAATCACGCCATCTCAGCCCTTGTTATTCTTAAATGTTAAATCAAACCCAGATAGTACTGCATTGATTTGGGACCATATTGAAGATGCTCCAGGTAAAAAATGTCCTAATCCTCGTGTAATTCTTCCTAGAGAAGTTGTTCCAGGTGTAATTGGACATGAAGTTTCAGTTGACATCCGTAGTTTTGGTGTACGTACACCTCCTTCTACCCTTGAAGATCCAAATTACGGTATTATTGGATTGTTCCATATACTTCCACCAGCTTTGGCATGGTTATGGAGATTGGTTTCTCCAAGAGGTCATGGTAATCCAAGTATTATTGGTGGTTCTGGTATGGGTTCCGAAGGTGTTGGTTCTTATTGGCCATTTGCAACAGGTAAATTAGTGCATCACGCAAATCTTTTGTTGGATCAAATTATAAATACGCCAAATACAAGATATACTTTGGTTCCTAACCAAAACATTGGCAACTGGAAAGTTGGTTTCAAACCTCAATTAATGATGCGTGAATACTTGACTCGTCGTGGTAATGCAAAACTTCGTCAAGATCAATACCAAGCTGCTCCATGTCCGCTTTTGGGTTATGAGTTGAATTACCTTACTATTGAGGGGTCAAAAATTCCATCCAGATTCCTACAAACATACAAACAGGATGAAATGAAAATGGAAGGATATGAAAAAGGTGCGGATGTACTGTACAATTTCTTCAGAGAAGAATTACAAAAATACCTTACACCTGAATTAAATCCATTGGGAAGACAAATCATTGAAGCATGTTTAAATAATGCTACAGTTGAAGACTATTTGGAATTCATTCCAATGCCATAAGCATATAAAAACTAACAAACACAAGATTCAATTAAGCAGTCAGGTTCTCTCTGACTGCTTTTTTATTCTGCATATATAACTTAAAACAAACTTTGGCTGTCCCAACTCAATTCCGGATAATTTACTGGGCTTAGAATTTCCATCGTATTTCTATAATTTCGTGGTGAATTTGCATTTCTTGAGATAGTATATGCATCCATTTTACGCTCGTCAAAAGGTTTAATCAATTGTTGTACGGAAGGATATGCATAATAAGGATCCATCCACGCTTCCACATCTTTATTGTCTAAAATTAGAGGCATTCTTTTTTTTGTATTGTGAATCATTTCCATTAATGGATTTGCATGTGTAGTAATGATACTAAAGGTAGTTTCAACACTTCCATCCAATTGATTCTCCCAATGATCATAAATAACACCCAAATTCAAGCTTTCTGTATCGGCTGATTGAATAAAATAGGGATATTTCTGAGAATGATACTCCCTCCATTCATAGAAACCTTTCACAGTCAATACAGCCCTTTGACTCAAAACACTTTTTCTAAATGAAGGCTTATCGAATACAGTTTCTCCACGTGCATTAAGGGTTTTGGATCTAATTTCAACAGCTGCGGATTTATCGTGTATCCATGCAGGAACCAAACCCCAGTTTGCCATCTGAATTCGATCATGCCTTAATATAGGCAATGCCGGATATTCAAACCCTGAAACGAAAAAATAATCCTGGAATTCAGTTAAATCTCCTTTTTTATCCCATACCGAGGGCAGATTTTGATAATATTCTTCAGCAGTATGAAGAACATTGTTTCGAAAAACAGCTACTGTAAAACACATTTTCCTATATATTTTTCTTATATTTATTCATTTTTAAACAATTTATCATCACTTAAGGTTTATTTAATAGATAGAATTGAATGTACATAATGAAACAGCAAAATTTGAGACCAAATAAAAATACTCCCATTTAGTGGAAGATGCAATTCAATATGCAAATGCAACGCATTAGATAAATCAGATTACCATTCTATAATGGGAAGTTGATGGTTTCTCAAATACTTATTGGCCTCACTAAAATGACCACATCCAATGAATCCTCTATATGCAGATAATGGTGAAGGATGGACTGATCTGAGTATCAGATGTTTCTCATTGTCTATTAATTTAGCCTTTTGTTGGGCATAACTCCCCCAAAGCATGAAAACCAGATTTTCTTTGGACGAAGCTAATTTATGAATCACAGAATCTGTAAAAAGCTCCCACCCTTTCCCTTGGTGTGAACCTGCCTTGTGAGCTTCAACAGTTAATGTAGCATTCAGAAGCATCACACCCTGTCTTGCCCATCGAAGAAGATTACCAGAACTGGGAATTGAAATATTCAAATCCCTTTGGATTTCTTTAAATATATTCAACAAAGAAGGAGGAAATTGCACATTGTCATTTACTGAGAAGCAAAGTCCATGAGCCTGACCCTCACCGTGATAAGGATCTTGTCCGAGAATTACAACTTTCACATCCTTTAAAGGACATTGATCGAAAGCATTGAAAATAAGTGGAGCAGGTGGAAATATTTGTTTGTTGGCATATTCAGTTTTTACAAATTTCACCAACTGCTCAAAATAGTCTTTCTCAAACTCATCTTGAAGCAGATTTTTCCATCCTTCTTCCATTTTAACGTCCATTCTGAATCGCTATTAGAAGTTGATTCAATGCTTTTTCGAGCACGGAACGAGGCGTAGCCACATTCAATCGCAAATGGTATTCGCCACCAATTCCAAAGATTGTACCTTTGTTCAAACCAATACCAGCTTTCAAAGAAAAGAATTGATGTAGTTCATCCGTTTCCATACCCAATTCTTTGCAATCCAACCATACTAAGAAGGAGGCCTCAGGGATCATCGGCTTAATTTGTGGAATATTTTTAGACAAGAAGTCATCCACAAATTTCACATTAGCCTCTACATAATCCATCATTTGCAATCTCCATTCCTCACCCTTTTCATAGGCTGCAACAGTAGCCAAATATGCAAAAAGATTACCTTGATTCATTTCAGACACAGCAAGATGATTGACATATTTCTTCCTCAATTCAGGATTTGGAATAATGTATGAAGAAGAAATCAGACCAGGCATATTGAAAACCTTACTCGGAGCCATCAGAGTTACGCTTGTATTGGCAGCAGATTCAGATATAGTTGCATAGGGTGTATGTTTATATCCAGACATGACCATATCAGCATGTATCTCATCGGAAATAACAAGTATATTGTGACTTGTACAAATCTCATCAATTTTAAGCAGTGATTCCTTTGACCAAACCCTGCCACCAGGATTGTGAGGATTACACAGAATAAACATCCGGGTTTTTTCGGTAATACTTTTTTCAAAAGCATCAAAATCCATCTCAAACCTTCCCTCCACCTCAATTAATGGATTGTGAATGACTATTCTATCATTATAATTAATTACATTAAAGAATGGATAATATACAGGAGGCTGCACAATCACCTCTTCTCCTTTTTCTGTAAAACACTGAACAGCCATGGACAAAGCCGGAACTATTCCTCTTACATATCCAGTCCATGCCTCATTGATATCCCATTGATGATGGTTTTTCACCCATTCCACAAATAAGGAAAGCATATTTTCAGGCATTTTGCTATAACCCAAAATTGGATGGTGAAGTCTTTCACTAATCGCATCCAGAATAAAGGGAGGAGTTGCAAAATCCATATCAGCAACCCACAAAGGAATGACATCTTCAGTACCGAACAACACTCTGGAACGATCTACTTTAATAGCGCCTGTATTTCGCCTATCTATAACTTCATCAAAATTATACTTCATAACAACTATTTTATAAGTTCTGTAATTGGTTTACCCAGATTAGCATTCGGGAAAGGAACATTTAATATGGTAGAAATTGTAGGAGCTAAATCCAATATTTGGTAGGGAGTATGAATGCGATTAATTTGTGTTCTCCAACCATAGAAATAAATTGGAGTAAAAGAAATCATCTCACTCATTTCACCCACAACCTTATAATTATCATCTAGTTCCAACCAACCTGGCATCAATGTAAACATAATATCACCTGCATTTTTCTTATTGGTTGAATTACGTAATCTGGATGTTTCAGCATTCAAATCATCACCAGACAATAACAATTGTTGGTATGTATAAGCAGCTTGAACACCTTCAAACTCCATCATAAAATCAGCAACTACTTGTTGAAACTCGATGATATTAATTTTCTTTTCTATCAATTTTTCTTTGTTCAGATATATATTTTTACCATAATAACCTGAAATCCATTTCTCAGGACCGTATAAAGCCATCAAATATGTACTTAGAAGAGCCATTGAACTATTGGCATTGAAATAGCCTGAGGGAATATTCTGATTACCCAATTCCACAGGGAGATGAGTATTGGTTTGATTTCCATAAACAAAAATGAGAAGTCTGTCTTTGCCTACTGCGTTTTCCAACTGTGTAACAAGGGATTGGATCTCTCCATCTAATCGCAGGTACAAATCCTCCTTGGCCATATTCTGAAGAGTAAAAGCCTTCTCATCCGGGGTTCTTACTGTCAATTCAAGCATCAGAAGGTCTGGATCTGAATCTAGTCCCAATTTCTCAGAAACTGAAATTCTTTTGGCAAGTTCAATTACCAGTGAATTTGCTGCAGGCGATTTTCTTAAATAAGATTGAAAACGTTCACCAGATAATTCAGAAAGATCGTAAGAAAAATCGATATTTTTTTTAGTTTCATTATTCAAATTGGCAATATACGTAGATGCACTGTTTTTTGGAGTCCATTTCATTTTCGAAATCAACTTAAACATTCCATCTTGATTCATCTCCTGAGCAGAGGCAGGTAATCCATTTTCGTAATAGGCAGAACTTGCCCAGGCAGAGCCCGACTCATTGATCCACATCGCAGATTGTGGTTTATGTCCACCGAGCATAATAGCCGCTTCGGGATGAATCCCTACGGCATAGACTTTAGACTTAGCTGTATTTTCCAGCACCAACTCATCGGAAAATGTGGATGAGAGTAAATAATGAGCAGAATATTTTTTATTGCTGTTCACCCCAAACTGATAATCATCATTTAGTATCGATTCGGTTTGATTTCTCTTTTTATTGTAAAAAAAGTCACCAGTTACACCATTATAAAAGGGAGTTGAACCTGTCATTACCGATGCAAGATCTGAAGCTAAACCATTTGCTATTGAGTTATAACGCACATTGGTTAGTTGAGTTCCCAGTCCCACCAATTTACGAAAACCACTGTTGTCAAATCGATACCAAAGTTGTTCGATATGTCTTTGCTGCAATCCATCTATCATTATTCCAACTACCAATCTAGGAGGTGTAGGACTAATTTGAGAATTGGAAGTAATAACAACCAACAGGGCAAAAACAAGGATGAATAATTTACGCATTAGAGTACCCCTTTTGTTGAAGGGAGTTCATATTTATAGATATCTCTACGAATAGCCATTTTAATTGATTTAGCAAGAGCTTTGAAGATACCTTCCAATTTATGGTGTTCATTATCCCCCTCAGCCTTGATATTTAAATTCATCCGAGCTGAATCGCTTAAAGATTTAAAGAAATGCAAAATCATATCGGTTGGCAAATCCCCCACATATTCTCTCTTAAACTCCGCATCATATACCAACCAAGGTCGACCACCAAAATCAAGAGCGACTGAACACAAACAGTCATCCATTGGAAGTGTAAAACCATAGCGTTCTATACCTCTTTTATCACCAATAGCAATGCGCAAAGCCTCACCCAAGGCCAAAGCAGTATCTTCAATGGTATGGTGTTCATCAATTTCCAAATCACCTATCACCTTGATTTTCAAATCACAACCAGCATGTTTTCCAATCTGCTCAAGCATATGATCAAAAAATTTCAATCCAGTATTTATATGCGCATTTCCAGCACCATCCAAATTCAACTCAACTGTAATATCTGTCTCTTTTGTTTTGCGTTCCACTTTTGCAATTCTTTCACCCGCATATAGAAATTCAGTAATTTTATCCCAGGAGCTAGTTTGCAAAGCACAAAATTCAGTTAAACCCTGAGCATCTAAAATTTCTTTATCCTCAGAAATAAAAATAGCCTTACATCCAAGATTCTTAGCTAAAATCACGTCGGTTATTCGATCTCCAATGACGAATGAACCATTCAAATCATAGTCAGCAGAGAAATATTTAGTCAACATCCCAACACCTGGCTTACGGGTATCCAGATTATCTTCAGGAAATGATTTATCTATAAAAACTTCGTCAAAATTTACCCCTTCATTTTCTAAAGTCTGTAAAAATTTAGCTTGAACATTATCAAAATTAACTTGAGGATACACATCAGTTCCCAATCCATCCTGGTTTGTAACTAAAGCCCATTCAAAATCAAGATTTTTTTTGATAAAATACAAATTGCGTATCACACCCGGAAGAAATTCCATTTGTTCTAATGTATCTACCTGATATGTTATTGGAGGTTCTATAATTAGTGTACCATCGCGATCGATGAAAAGTACTTTTTTGATCATATTTTTAATAGAATTATAATAAGTTACAAAAATAATCTATTTTTGGCAGACAACAATAAAGATTTCTACCACTGAGGGTCAATATTTTAGACTATTACACCATAAATTATTAAAGAAATTTTTATTTAATTAAAATATAAATCGTATATTTGCACTCTGAATTTTTAAAGCGTTCAAATCATATATTAATCTCATTATCAATTATTTAAACTTATGGAATGGTTTAATACCCTATTATTTGAAGAAGGAATAGCCCATACGGTACTGATTTACTCAATAGTTATAGCCATGGGGGTTATGTTAGGTAAGATTAAGATTTTCGGTATTTCACTTGGGGTTACCTTCGTATTATTTGTAGGAATTTTAGTTGGTCATTTAGGATTCACGATCGATCATGAGATCATGCATTTCATTCGCGAATTTGGTTTGATCTTATTTGTTTTTTCCATAGGCTTACAGGTAGGACCAGGATTCTTTTCCTCTTTCAAGAAGGGAGGGATGCAACAAAACTTACTAGCTGCATCAGTTGTAATATTAGGTGCCATCACAGCAGTTACGCTTTATTATATTTTAGGTGGACGCGTATCTATGCCTATGATGGTTGGTGTTATGTCGGGAGCGGTAACCAACACGCCAGGACTTGGTGCTGCACAAGAAGCACTTCGTCAACTTTTTGAAGCTGGTAGAATTGAGGAAATACCTCAAATAGCACTTGGTTATGCAGTAGCTTATCCGCTCGCAGTAACTGGAATTATCATATCTTTGATTTTGGTGCGTATTTTATACAAAGTGAATATTGACAAAGAAAATGAGGAAATACTAAAAGCCCGAGCTCAAAGCAATGAAGGCACAACATTACTTACTATCAAAGTAAACTCCAAAGCCATCGACGGACGAAATTTATCAGAAATCAGGAAACTTATTGGAAGGCAATTTGTAGTATCTCGTATTTTCAAAGATGGTGAATACAGTATTCCAAATGGTAAAAGTATTATTCACAATCAAGACATTATACGAATAGTTACCTCGGAGAATGATTCTGAATCAATTTCCACCTTATTTGGAGATACAATTGAATTTGACTGGAAAGAATCAGATGACCGCATGATTTCAAGAAGAATCATCATCACACGAGATCTTATCAATGGCAAAACACTTGGTTCATTAAAATTAAGAACCCTGAATGTGAATTGCACCCGTGTGATTCGTTCTGGTATTGATTTATTTGCAAGCAACGACATTGTTTTGCAAGTAGGTGACCGCTTAGTTATTGTTGGCACACCAGAAGCAATCAAACGTGTGGAGCAAATGCTTGGAAATACGCTAAAGAAGTTAGACGAACCACACATGATAACCCTGTTTATTGGTATATTTTTAGGAATCATAGTGGGAAGTATTCCGATCTTCATCCCAGAGATGCCTATGCCTGTAAAATTAGGATTAGCGGGTGGTCCTTTGGTTGTTGCTATACTATTAGGAAGATTCGGATTCAAATTGAAACTAATCACTTATACCACTCAATCAGCCAACCTTATGTTGAGAGAAATAGGGATTACACTCTTCTTAGCCAGTGTAGGTTTAGCATCCGGAGGTAAATTTGTAGAAACAGTTGTACATGGCGATGGATTGTTGTGGGTTGGATGTGGAGTTGCAATCACCTTGATTCCATTGTTGATCATAGGATTTGTAGGAAGGAAATTACTCAAGATGAACTATTTCACTTTGATGGGATTATTGTCTGGAAGTATGACCGATCCTCCTGCCCTAGCCTACGCAAATTCAGTTGCAACAAATGATGCACCAGCTGTAGCATATTCAACTGTATACCCGCTAACAATGTTTCTTAGGGTAATATTAGCTCAAATATTGATTTTAGCATTTGCTTAAAATAGATTTAATCAGAAGCCAGGTCAAATTGATCTGGCTTTTTATTTAAGAGAAGATTTATTGAAAACAGAAGCAGGAATTGAGGGATTCAATTTCATATTTTCAATTATCATTCTAGTTCCTTTGCCACTTTTCAACATATCCTTGTACATAAACTCCATTGGATACCATATACCATCCACTTTCTGAATATTGGAGAAATCTATTCTTTTGAGCAACTTCTGACTTTTAGAATACAAGTCTACACGCAAGGGTACAAATTTTGTTTTATCAACCCACATTTTTTGAGTTGAATAATTTACTTCAGGCACTTTTGCATTCAAAGTAACTACATAACAATTAACACCATTCAAGCTCACTTCTGAATTTACTTCCGCAGAGTATTTTTCTCTTAAAGATTCATCAGACATCATGTCTTCGTAAGACATATCACTACCCATCATGGATTGTCTTAACATATGTCCTGAAATTTGAATTATTCTATCTGTTGAAGGGGAGTAAATCCAAAGTTGATTGTTTATTTTCAACATTTTAGTCCCTTTTTCACGGGCTGGATAAATATATTCAGTAAAAGCTTTAGTTTCTCCCTCCGACCATGTTTTCAATTGCATGGTTCGAATACCCCTTGAAGTATTGATTTCCATCTTCAGAGTCATTTCACGGGTCTTAGCATTCATATTTTTATCAATTCTGTCTAGCACCTCCTTTCCAGATGGCAGCTGAGCAAGCAGTGTCACACTTACAAACCAAATCATTGATAATATCAAAATACGATTTAAAATGTTATTTTTCATTTTTCCAAGATTTACACATTCTAATTAAATAATTTTTAAAAAAACAGATCTACTCATAGTGGGATTTAAGCATCCAACTCTTTAAATAAATTTGCTGTTTGTCGTTTATAAATCCCTATTCCAGCAAGTGAAGCCCCGATTACTGTAGACAACAAACCAGGAATAAATCCTATATAAAAGGTAGTAGCTGTAATTTGCGAACGCACTACAGTTGGCAACATGAGAGTAGCATTCTGCATCATTCCACTTATATTTAAACCATAGGTATACAGTAAATAGGAAAAGAACAAACCAAAACCAGTACCAATTAAAGATCCCATTAGACCTATCAAAACTGCTTCACCGATTAATGTTTTGTAGATCTCGTGTTTATTCTCTCCAATTGCCAAACGAAGACCAAATTCACCATATCGTCTAAGTGCGCCAACTAAACCTGCATTCCAAAGCACAATAGACATAGCAAACACAAAAATAAAGATGATTATAAATTTTGCATTTTCAGCATATTGAATCAAAAAGTCCATCGCATTCATTTGATTCATAGGCAACATATAGGGAGAAAAGAGATCACTATCCTTTTGATTTTGCTCGTTGAATTGTGAGGACATGAGTAGGGCTTTTTTACTATTGTATGGTAAGCCTCTATTGAAACCAAGTATTTCGCCAGCATAGTTCTCCATATTCAATGCCTTTCTAATATCATTCAAATCAGCATAAATCATACCTTTATCTACCGCTTCAATTCCAAAATGGATGGTGCCCGCAACTTTGAAATTGGACATGATCATTTCACCATACATAGAACTTGAAATCAGAGTCAATGGGTCCCCTAATTTCAAATTCATTTTTTCAAACAACTTTTGAGTAATTAAAATTTCACCCGGATTTTTAGGTAAACTACCCGAAAATAATTTTGATTCAATATCCAATCGTTTAATTTCATCCTTTGAATTAAAAAGATCCACTGCTGTACCCATCACATTTCCTTGCGCTTTAGTCACCCCTATAGAATCGGGTGCATCCAACAATCCACCAAACATAATTCTTTCTGCCCAATCCGTTTCGGGAAATTCCTTTTGCAAGTCAGACAAAATTGCAGGTGAATTCTCCAAAGCGAACTCATTAGGCATTTGCGACAGATTTTCACTGTAAGCCTTTGTCATTACTTTCACATGACCAGTTTGCAGTTTGGCCGTAGACTCGATACTATCAGCAAAAATACCACTCATATAAGACTCTAAGAAGACTGTCAGCATTACACCAATAGAAACCACTAATATTGGCAATAGACTTCTGCTTTTGTCCCTAATCAATCCTAAAAATAAAAATTTCAACATAGTTGTATTATTTAACTTTTCCTCTAATAGCATCCGTTGGATTTAGCTTGGAAATTTTCCGGGCTGGAAGATAGCTAACCATAGCGGTAATAATAATGATGAAAAGAATCGTGTTAATCACTAATGATGGGCTAATACTCGCATACATTATATCAGCCATAGGCACTCCAAAGTCTGCCGCACTCATACCAAAAGAAATCCCTTTTACAGACATATACCAAAACAAGGGCATTCCCCAGACTGTGCCCAGAGCAACTGCTAGTATGGCATAAAAAGCACCTTCAAGGGTAAAAAACCGCACTACTTGTTTTTGGGTCATCCCCATTGCTATCATAGTACCTATTTCTCTTTGTCTACGGAATATCGACATAGTCTGTGTATCAAAGATTGCCAGCATAGCCAAAAGCAAGAAGATCAGATACATCACACTAGAACCAACCGATTTGGTCTTCACCAACAAAACAGTGGAAGCTGTGAGATCTTGAACGGATTTAAATTTCCAATTTTGGTCGGACTGTACCAAAAGTTCTGGAGATTTCACTAAAATATTCGCTGAATTGGTTTTGAGCAACATTTCCTCCATTTTGGAATAAGGAAGCCAGAACTGACCATAATCGACATCCGGAATCGTTGTTTTGAAAATACCAACTATTCTAATTTCGGCAGCTTCGAAAGTACCGTACTTGTCACGCCATTGCAAAGTAAGGACATCGTTGATTCTCAAATTGGATTGTTTGGCTTGGAAGGCACCTATAATAACTGGTATTTCTGAAATATTTGTATCCAAAACAGCAGTTGGAAGTTCAAGTAAATTCTGATCAGGTCGAACACCTTTAATTAAGATTCCCGACAAACGACCTTCTTGATAAACAGAAGCTTGAGAAATCATAATCGGCTCCAAAAGTCTTTTTTCTATGTCATTGTGAAAGACAGCAGGAATTTGACTCAAACTGGAATCCAAACTAAAAAAATCAAAGGGATCATATTTCTCGTTCCAATACTGTCCACCAGCAACTTGCCATTTGACAGTATCATCAATAGCTTGATTACTCCATCCCTTCAAAATACCCTGAAGAATAATTATCAATACGAAAGAGATAGAAAGCACAAATACATTCAACCAGGTTTTCAATCCGTTGCCCAAAAGACTTTTGAGTGCAGCACCAAAAAGTTTCATAATTTTTAATTTTAAAATTACACCAACTGATCTTCTACAACTTTACCATCTTCCAGTTTAATTATCCGTTTAAGGTAACTAATCACCTTCTCATCATGAGTTGCAAAAATAAAACTGGTTTTCAAGTCTTCATTGAGTTTTTTCATCGTCTGCAATATATTGTGTGAATTTGCAGAATCAAGATTAGCAGTAGGTTCATCTGCAAGTACCAAAACAGGTCTTTTCACCATAGCACGTGCGATAGCAACCCGTTGACATTCACCACCCGACAATTGTGCAGGTCGGGATTTAACTTTATCACTTAAACCCACCCAGTCCAAGGTTTCTAACACCTTCTTTCTTCTTTCCTCAGTAGTCATATTTAGCAATAACAAAGGAAATTCAACATTTTCAAACACATTGTAAACGGGCAAAAGATTGTAATGTTGAAAGATGAAACCCATTTCTTCTTTTCGTAATTTAGCTGCTTGACGAGCAGACAATGAACCAACAGAATTGCTTAGCACTACAACACTACCTTCTGAAGGTACATCCAATGATCCTATTATATTCAACAAAGTTGTTTTTCCAGACCCACTTGGACCAACCAATCCAGCAAATTCACCCTCAGAAAAACTCAGGTTTATACCATTTAATGCAGTAAAAGAACCATTTCCGATTGGAAATCTCTTTATCAGATTCTTTACTTCTACAATTTTATTCATATCACATTGATTGAAGGATTATTTCATTAATTTTCTAGAAAAATTATAACTAAACATTAGTTGTATACCTGTACCCATAGAGAACCTTGAATCTGTATTTAATTGAGCAATTGAAAAAACAGTATCAGGATTCCAATAGGATATAGTATAGAACGAAAAATCATCAACTGTTTTTGACCAACTCAAATAACGGACGAATTGATTTTGAGAAGGAATAGCAAAAAGTATTGCAGAGAGTTGATCGTTAATGGAAAGTGGATAATTCAGCATCAATCCCAACAATTCCATTTTTCCATTAGAATTAAAAACTGTTTCAGTATAATCATAACGAAAATACTCAAAACTAAGTCCCATACCATTACCAATTGACAAAGTATAATCAGCACCTACATTATAAACATTCACATGTTCAGGAATCAACTCATTATGAGGAGTAAAATACAAACTGCCTTCAAACCACAAACCAATTCCAAAATCCCATTTCCCGTTAAATCCCAATCTATATTCTCGTAAACTCAAACCATCACCCATCGTATTTACTACACTTATTTTACGCGTATGGGTTGCCAATCCAAACTCGCCAGGGCCAATTGGGAGTTCTATACGACCACCAAATTCAGGAGTATTTCTTAAAGTAGATGTAAATTCAAATCCTTTTGTTTTGTTATTACCATACAGCGACCACAGCCACACATTAGCATTATTTTCCAGAAAATACTTGCCTAGCACACCATACACCCCATCTGTTAATTGCAAGGGATCACGCACATCCATTTCATCAAACCACATTAAAGGGCGAAAAATCTTGGCTGACCCAAAATTGATTTTCTGCAAACCTGTTCTGATTTCATAGTTTTCGCCTGAAAATCGCATCCAAATTCGGTATGGTTTTAATGTATCCTTGTAATTATCATACTTAAAATCATTTATCAAGAACGAAGCGTTTGCATTCAATGAAGCTTCAAAATTCATGTAGAATTTATCATTTATTTTCCAATTGCCCAATAGAGCAGGAACAAAACGACCTGCAGGTTGAATAAAAATTGGCTCATTCAAACTAACCGAAGTCCATAATGCTGTTTGACCATCAATAGACATATCAAAATCTGCCGATTGAACTATCGACAAATGAGAACCGAAGAAAAGGAAACACAATATAACAGAACGAACAGCTTTCATGGCATAGAAATTAGTAAGGATGTATGCTTCACTACAAGTTAAGCACTGTTCAACAACTTGTGAATAGTAAAGTTAACCGATTTTTTTTAGAAATATGCTTATATTTTTATAATTTTGAAAGAAAAAGGAATGACTTACGAAGAACTACTCCATAAAGCAGCTAGTTTTTGTTCACTTCAAGAGCGTTGTAAATTTGACGTTAAAGAAAAACTTCAGAAATTAGATGCCAGTGAAGAACAAATAACAAAGATTTTAAATAGATTGATTGACGAAAAATTCATCAATGAAGAAAGATATGCCCTAGCCTATGTTAAAGACAAGTTTAGATTCAATAAATGGGGAAAGATTAAAATTCAAATGGGATTAAAAGAAAAAAAAATACATTCAGAAATCATATATACAGCCCTAGACAGTATAGATGATGATGAGTATTTTAGAACTGCAAAAGAATTGATTCAATCAAAAAGCAATGGACTCAAATACAAAAACGAGTTTGACCGAAAAGGCAAACTCGCTCGTTATTTACTACAAAAAGGATTTGAATCCTCAATTGTCTTTAAAATCATTCCGGATGATAACCAAATCCACGAAGCTTAGTATCCCTGTTTCTCCAGTCTTTTTCCACTTTAACAAACAATTCCAGAAATATTTTTTTCTCAAAAAATGTTTCTAGATCTTTTCTAGCTTCCATTCCTACTTTTTTGAGAGATTTACCACCATATCCAATCAAAATACCTTTCTGAGAATCTCTTTCAGCAAAGATTACTGCGTTGATACGAATTATTTTATCCTCTTCTTTAAATTGTTCAACTTCAACCTCAACCGAATAAGGTATTTCTTTGTCATAATTCAAAAGTATCTTCTCACGAATAATTTCGGTTACAAAGAAACGGGCAGGCTTGTCAGTCAATTGTTCTTTATCGAAAAAAGGAGGTGATTCAGGAAGCAAAGATTTGATACGATCAAACAAGGGACCAACATTGAATTTTTCCAACGCAGATATAGGATATATTTCAGCCTTGGGTATCAATTCTTTCCATTTTTCGACGAGTTCCTCTAATTTTGCTTGATCAATTAAATCGATTTTGTTTATGACCAAAATCACTGGAGCAGAATTTTCTCTCACCATATCCATAAAATCAGCGTTTTTCTCATATGAATCAAAAACATCGGTTACATACAATAAAACATCTGCATCCGAAAGAGCTGATTTCGAAAACTTCAACATTGACTCTTGAAGTCTATAATTTGGCTTAAGGACACCCGGAGTATCAGAATACACTATCTGAAAATCTTCGCCATTAACTATACCCAAAATACGATGACGGGTAGTTTGAGCTTTGGAGGTAATAATTGAAATTCGTTCACCAACCAAAGCATTCATCAAAGTAGATTTTCCCACATTGGGATTACCCACTATATTTACAAATCCAGAATAATGCATATTAAATAAATTAGGCTTTTAGTAAAATTCTAAAAGTAGTTCCTACATTCTTTTCAGAGTTTTTTACAAAGATACGACCTTTATGGTATTCTTCAATAATTCTTTTTGCTAAAGATAGACCTAAACCCCAACCTCTGGCTTTGGTAGTATATCCAGGTGAGAATACGGTTTTAAAATTAGACTTATCAATTCCCTTTCCGGTATCCTTTATATCCAGCACACAATTATTAGCCTCGGATTTAACAAAAATATCTATTCGACCAGTACCGTCCATGGCATCAATTGCATTTTTACACAGATTTTCAACGACCCATTCAAACAAATGCACATTCAAGTTTATGAATATGTGATTTTCATTCTCATAATGAGCTTTTATTTCCACCTTCTTGGATGTTCTATTCGAAATATAATTAATCGCATTGTTTAAAGTTTCATTTAAACTAACCAATTTCAAGTCAGGTACAGATCCGATTTTAGAAAATCTTTCCGCAATTGTACGCAAGCGATTCACATCCTTAGCCATCTCAACTATCATTTTATCATCCTGATGTCGAACCAGCAAAAGATCTACCCAAGCCAACAAAGACGAGATCGGAGTACCTAACTGGTGGGCAGTCTCTTTAGACAAACCTACCCAAACCCTGTTTTGTTCAGCCTTTTTAGTACTTGAGAAAGCAAAATATGCTATCAAAACAAAAACAGCAATTACACCCAATTGAATATAGGGATACAAATAAAGTTGAGTGAGTTGTTTGGAATCATCGTAATATATATTTTGATAGGAATCACCCAAATCAACCATAATTGCAGGATTCTTGTCTTTTAAACGTTTAATCTCCTTTACATAAAACTCATCAAGATTATTTTGAGGTTCTTGGACGTTTCTAGAATGTATCAAATGATCATTCTGATCCACAACAATCACTGGAATTGTAGTATTTTCCTCGAGAATTTTTAAAATGAAATCCAAATTGGTATTATCATCGGCTAATACGAATTGACGGGTTGCTTCAGCCCATATTTCAATTTTTTTCTGCTCTTCTTTTGCCAGATTCCCAGCCAAACGATTCGTTATCAATGTAGATGCCAGCACTATACCTGAACCCAATATGATTAAAAAGAATTTGAAATATTGGGAAATCCCCTTGTTTTTGAATAATAAAAATGCCATACAATGATTTTCAAAAAAACATATCAAAGGTAAAAAATTAATGTGGAATTCTGAAAATTAATACACACACCAAAGAATTTTTATTTTTTCACGAACAAATGTTTTAGTATTAACTGACTTTTTTGTAATTTTGCAAGGTTTTTTAAATCGAACATAGAAAGTGTCTAAATTTGAATTGTATTATATTCAACTAAAATCACTTAGAGCAGATAGCCAGATTTTAGAGTTTGATTTGAATGACGAGTTCTTTCAAAAAATAGACAGTCCTGAAGTTAAGAAAGGAAAAGTAACCGCAAAAGTTACTGTCAAAAAGAAATTGGAAGCATTTGAACTCACATTCAATCTAGATGGTATTGTAATGGTACCTTGTAACCGATGTCTGGATGACATGGAACAAGTGATCACTTTCAAGGATAAATTATTGGTGAAATTTGGAGACAAATTTTCAGAAGAAGACGAAATAGTAATAATCCCTGAATCAGAAGGGAAAATTAATATTGCTTGGTTTTTGTATGAATTTATAGTCATCAATATTCCAATCAAACATGTACATGCAACCGGGGAATGTAACAAAACAATGGTTACAAAACTCAAAAGGCACATAACAAGACAAAAGGACGACGAGGATAATCCTCTGTTCGATTTTGATGAAGACGATGAAGTAGCAGACGATTCAAGTATCGACCCGCGATGGGAAGGACTTAAGAATATATTAGATAACAATTAATTAAGATAGTAAAAATGGCACATCCTAAGAGAAAACACTCAAAAACCCGCACAGCGAAGAGAAGAACGCATTACAAAGCAGAAGCTCCAACTCTTGCAATTTGCCCTAACTGTGGTGCAGCTCATATCTACCACACTGTATGTGGCGAATGTGGTTATTACAGAGGTAAATTAGCAATCGAAAAATTTGCTGCTGTATAAGCGATTAATGATATCAATCGAATGATAAAATACGAAAAGCCCTGAGGACTTAAAAACTTTAGGGCTTTGACATTTTATATAATCATTCATTTTAAATATTTATAAATCAACTATTTATGTCTAAAATACACGCTGTAATCACTGGAGTTGGTGGGTATGTTCCTGAATACATCCTAAACAACCATGAGTTGAGTACAATGATGGATACCAGTGATGAATGGATAACCACTCGAGTTGGTATCAAAGAACGCCGCATACTTAAAGGTGAAGGTATGGGGACTTCCTATATGGCTGTAAAGGCAGCTGAAGAATTATTTGCCAAAACCGGTACCAAACCTGAAGAAATTGATTTGATATTGGTTGCGACAACTACCCCAGACTATATTTTCCCTTCTTGTGCCGCAGTCATTGCAGATCAATTAGGCATCAAAAACTCCTTGGGATTTGATTTACAAGCTGCTTGTTCTGGTTTTATTGTGGCGATGACAAATGCAGCTGCATTTATAGAATCAGGCAGATACAAAAAAATACTTGTTTTTGGTGCTGAAAAAATGTCATCAATCACAAATTATGAAGATAGAACAACCGCTCCTCTATTTGGAGATGGTGCAGCCTGTGTCTTGGTTGAACCATCCACTGAAGAATTAGGAGTTATGGACTCATTGATTTTCACCGACGGGGTTGGAGGCAAACACTTGATTCTTAAAGCTGGTGGATCAGTTAAACCTGCATCACATGAAACTATCAATAATCACGAACATAGTATTTACCAAGAAGGTCAGGCTGTATTCAAATACGCAGTTACAAATATGGCTGCATCTTCAGGTGATTTGATGGATAAAAACAACTTGAAAGCAGAAGATATCAACTGGCTTATCCCGCATCAAGCAAACTTACGCATCATCGATGCAGTAGTTAATCGTACAGGTGTTGATTACAGCAAAGTAATTATCAATATTGAAAAATATGGCAATACATCTGCAGCAACAATTCCAATCTGTATTTGGGAACGTGAGAAAGATTTTAAAAAAGGTGACAATATTATATTGACAGCTTTTGGCGCTGGCTTCACCTGGGGTGCAGTTTGGCTTAAATGGGCTTATTGATTATTCAAAAATAAAATCATTAAAGGTTGCTTCTTTACGGAGGCAACCTTTTTTTATCTACAATTACACATCCCTTCTGTTGCGAATTTTTATTAACTTCGTTGTAACAAATCCATCCAATAATGTCTGAATTCACACAACATCAATCCGAAAGAGTAGAATTACTTCATCAACTGTATTCTGCAATAAGCTTAAAAAACAAAGCGTACGAAACTATTAAAGAAAATGAAGAAAAAATTGCAAGCATAATTCCTTCTGATATTGTTGTATTTGCACATCAACTCACCGAGCAAATCTCTGTTCTAGAGGACTCGCTCTACACCATGGGTCAATTAAAAACAGGATTAAACAAATTATTGAATGTAACTTATAAGGCTATAAGTAACTACCCTTATCATAAACCTAAAAAGAACAGCTATTTCGACCTATGCATTCAAAACAACCTAGCCATGGTGAAGTTGGTAGAATCTATACGACCCATTTTAATCAAGTTAAACAAAGATTTAACAAACACAAAACTAAGAACAGACTTTCTAGAGCAGTGTAAAGAGTTAAACAAATTTGAATCCTATTACATCATCAAAGAAAATGTTTTGTTTCCTTTGATTGAAAAACACATTCTAGAACACAAATGTATTCACATTATGTGGTCATTTCACGATGACATTAGATCCAATCTTAAAAAACTGATTCATATTCTTGACTCAAACCTGAATCTTGATTTAAAAGAATTAAACAGAACTGCTGGAGATTTGATTTTCAATTTATATGCAGTGAAATTCAGAGAAGAACGAATACTTTTCCCCTATCTGGAAGAAAAACTTTCAGAAGAATTAATCGAATCGCTATGGAACGAGAGTATAAATATAGGATTTCCCTATCTAAATCCAACATTAAAGCTTGATAAAGCTCAGAATAACAAACCCAACAACTTTACTGATTGTATTGATTTGAAAACAGGCACTTTGAGCATTGAACAGTTAATTTTAATTTTCAACCATTTACCAGTCGACATAACTTATGTAGATGATGAAGGCAGGGTAAAATTCTTCTCTAACCCACCCCATCGTATTTTCCCTAGAACTACTGCCATTATAGGTAGAGATGTAAAAAACTGTCATCCACATGAAAGTGTACATGTTGTTCAAAAAATAGTGGAGTCATTCAGGGATGGAAGCAAAGACCATGCAGACTTTTGGATCAACATGAAAGGCAAACGCATTCTTATCCAATATTTCGCAGTAAGAGACGCACAAGGTAAGTATAGAGGCGTATTGGAAGCATCTCAAGAAATCAGTTATATTCAATCACTTGAAGGAGAACGAAGAATATTGGATTGGGAATAATTCGAGTTACAAGCAAAAAAAAGAGGCCGAGGCCTCTTTTTAAATATATTAAATATGCATCCTACACTTAGAAAGAACTTTTTTCCAATTTCAAAGTAATCGTAGGCTGATCACACACTTCAGTTGGACCGTAGTATTGAACTGGACCTGGGTAAACATAACTTTGTAATTCATCTGCCCATCCAACACGATGCGATGCAAAATACTTGAAAGGAGCACCATCCAATTTCACCAAAGCTTTTTGAATAACAGGCTTCAACTTTCCATGACGACGCTCCATATTCATCATCATTGTAATAGGCACACCACCAGCAATCCACTCATCAGCAGGTGCAGTAAGATTACGAACAGAAGACATATAACCTGTTTTACCTCCCGAAATCAAGACAGAAGCAGTATAACCCAATGAATATGTATAATCAGCATCAAAATTTGATGGTATAGCACAACGACCTTCGTAACCAAAGAAGTGATTCAATGAAGAGAATTTACCTTTGTATTTTCCCTCAGCTTTAAGATGAGCCAACTTCTTAGCCACCATTTCAATAAGCAATTTCTCTGTTTCAATCAAAGAAACCTGCACATTACCATGAGGATCACGATCCAAAGTTAATTGCTTAGCAATTCCTTTTGGAAGGTCACGATATACAGCTGCAGCATCACCAGAAAGCATACCCTTCACATATTGACGTTTTTCCTCGTCTGTTTCCAACGCATTGAAATCATCGTTGTGCGCCAACAAATCATTCAATTCAGAGATAAGTTTTTTCATCGCTGGAACAAACTCAATCAATCCTTCAGGGATTAGTACTGTACCGAAATTCAATCCATGATCAGCACGGTGTGCTATCACGTCAACAATTTCATCAACGATATCGCTCAAAGTCATATTCTTTGCTTCTACTTCTTCCGAGATAATACAAATATTTGGTTGACTTTGCAAAGCACATTCCAAAGCAATATGAGAGGCAGAACGACCCATAAGACGGATAAAGTGCCAGTATTTTTTTGCAGAGTTTGCATCACGTTGAATATTTCCAATTAATTCAGAGTAGACTTTACATGCAGTATCAAAACCGAATGAAGTTTCAATCATTTCGTTTTTCAAGTCACCATCTATCGTTTTTGGGCAACCGATTACCTGTATATTTTTCTTTTGTTGTGCATAATATTCAGCAAGCACACAAGCATTGGTATTTGAATCATCACCACCAATAATAACGATAGCTTCAATATTCAATTGAGCACAAATTTCAGCTCCTTTATCGTATTGCTCAGACTCTTCCAATTTTGTACGTCCTGAACCAATAATATCAAATCCCCCTGTGTTTCGATATTCATTCACAATATCAGCAGTAAGTTCAATATATTTATGATCAACCAATCCACTTGGTCCACCTAAAAATCCGTACAATCTATTTTCTGGATTCAATGATTTCAAACCATCATATAAACCAGAAATCACATTGTGACCGCCAGGAGCTTGACCACCAGACAAAATAACACCTACATTCTTAACAGGATAAGATTGTTTTTCCCCTGGTTCAAAAGTAATCAAAGGCATACCATATGTATTAGGGAACAGCTGTTTGATATCCTCTTGATCAGCTACTGACTGTGTAGCTTCACCGTTTTTCAACACAACATTTGCTTTCAATGATGCAGGTAGCTTTGGCTGATAAGAAGCTCTTGCAATTTGTAAGGGACTTTTAGTCGCTTTCATTCAATTAAATTTTTATTAATAATTTGATTTTGAAATACCTAAGTAATAAAATAAGTCTATGCAAATTTACTCAAAAATAGGTAGAATTGCAATACTATTTTACACGATTATAGCATTTTGACGAGAAAATGTAGTATCTTTGCACAAAAATTAACAACCGCACGTTTGGGGAGCTTAATTCCGGTTTTTATTTGCTTAACTGAGGGGTCACGTCCATATTTATGGAATATTCGCGGATAAAGCTTTGGGCGTGTACAACTTAAATAAATATGACTTTCAAAGAATTGAATTTGAAAGCTGAGATTCTTACTGCTATAGAAGAACTTGGCTTTGAAACTCCTATGCCTGTACAGGCGGAAACTATTCCTTTTGTATTAAACACCGATTTGGATTTGATAGCATTAGCTCAAACCGGAACCGGTAAAACTGCAGCTTTTGGTTTGCCTATTTTGAATCAAACAGATCCATCTATCCGATCAACTCAAGCATTGGTTCTTGCACCTACTCGTGAATTATGTATTCAAATCTCAAATGATTTAAAGAAATTCTCTAAAAATCTTATTGGCATTCGGGTCGTACCGGTTTATGGAGGTGAGGACATTAAAGTACAGTTGAGACAATTGGACAACACTCCACAAATTATCGTGGCTACACCTGGTCGCTTGATTGACCTATTGGAAAGAGGTAAAGTCAAGTTACAAGACATAAACTATCTGGTTTTAGACGAAGCAGATGAAATGTTGAATATGGGTTTCAAAGAAGATTTGGAAACCATTTTAAAAACGACACCTGAATCACGTAGAACACTTTTATTCTCAGCAACTATGCCTGCTGAAATTTCACGTATATCCAAACAATACATGAAAGAACATCAGGAAATTACAGTTGGCACTAGAAATTCAGGCAACGAAAATGTTCAACATATTTTTTATGTTTCGCATGCACGACAAAGATATTTGGTTCTTAAAAGAATTGTAGACTTAAATCCAGATGTTTACGGAATTGTTTTTTGTCGCACACGTCAAGAAACCAAAGAAGTTGCAGAAAAATTAATGCACGACGGTTATAATGCAGATGCTTTGCACGGTGATTTGTCTCAAGCCCAAAGAGACAATGTAATGCAAAAATTCCGTATTAAAAACATACAATTATTGGTCGCTACAGATGTAGCAGCAAGAGGACTGGATGTAAACAATCTTACTCATGTAATCAATTACAATTTGCCTGATGATGTCGAAGTTTATACACACCGAAGCGGACGTACAGGCCGTGCAAACAAAAAGGGTGTTTCTGTTTCAATCATCCACATGAAAGAAAAATTCAAGATCAAAGATCTTGAGCGCATGTTGAAACGCAAATTCGAGCAAGAACAAATCCCCAATGGATTGGAAGTCTGCAAAAAGCAATTGTTCCACATGATTGACAAAATGCAGAATGTTGAAATCAACGAAGAACAGATTTCGCCCTACATGAATCAAATCATGAATCAATTGGAATATCTGAACAAAGAAGAATTATTAAAAAGATTTGTCTCTTTGGAATTCAATCGCTTCCTTGATTACTATAAAGATGCTGAGGATTTGAATGTTCAATCTCACGACCGTGAAGACAGGCCAAAGAAAGACAGTTCTAAGGGTCAGAAAAGAGGAGACAAAGCTCGCCTAAAGATTGAACTAGGTAACAAAGACGGAATTAATCCTAAAAGATTATTAGGCATCATAAACGATACAGTTGGTGATAAAACTATATCTGTAATGGACATAGAAGTAACTAACAAATTTACCTTCTTTGATGTTTTTGTTGATCAATTGGACAAAGTGGTCAACAGTTTTGCACAACAACAAGACATAAAACTTGCAGTAGCACACGAAAGCAAAGGTTATTCCGAAAAAGAGGTAAGATCAGGCTCAAGGGACCGCAGAAGCAGAGACAATAGATCTTCATTCAAATCTGGCGACAGAAGTTACAATAGAGGATCAGATAGAGGAAGCGAAAGAAGATCGTCAGACAAAAGTTACGATCGTGCTGACAGATTCAACAGCAGAAATGAAAAAAAGGAATCTTCAGGTTCTAGAGATGGTGGCTTCGACAGAAGAAGAAAAAGAGATTCTGGAGGAACATCAAGCAATATCAGAAGACGTAGATAAGCTACAAGCTGCAGGCTATAAGCCTCAGGCAAATACAAAATACAGCTTCAGGCTTCAGGCAAATACAGCTTCAGGCAGCAGGCAGCAGGCTTCAAGCTAATACAAAATACAAGCTTGTGGCTTTAGGCTTGGGGCGTGAATCGGCTGTTTGCTTTAGGCTTGGGGCATGAAGCTTTAAGCTTGAAGCATAAAGTTATCAACAGTTTTGGTTAAAAAGTATTATTATTCCAAAAAAATAATATATTTGTGTCGTAATCAATTTTGATACAAAAAAACCTAAATCTTCTTTGAGCAATCAAAGAAGATTTTTTTATTAATCAATTTAATTCACACAGATGAAAAAACTTATTTTAGGAATTGCATTAATGTTTAGTGCAGGAGTGTTCGCTCAGACCAACATACAAGTATTGTATGGAACCAACGGGTCATTTAACTCTACTATTGAACGATTCAAACCCGATGCAAAGGGTAGTACTTTCTTTTTTTCTGATTTATTTTATTCACAAAACGGGCCCAAAGAAGCTTATTTTGAAATTGCAAGAGAATTGAAGTTCTGGGATGGTCCTATCAGTGCACATGTAGAATACAATGGCGGTTTACATACAGACATTGCCAACAACACAAACTTCCACATCAACAACGCATATTTGATTGGGGCAACTTACTCATGGAATGCAGCTGATTTTTCGAAGGGTTTCTCTTTATCGGCTATGTATAAACACATCCAATCAAATCCGTACGACAAACCTAGCAATATTCAATTAACTGGAGTTTGGTATATGAATCTAATGAAGAACAAAGTTTCATTTTCTGGATTTGCAGATTTTTGGACTGAAGAACATTTCGTGATTGGAGCTGCTGAACCTGCTGGTATTGTGTTCTATTCTGAGCCACAGCTATGGTATAATTTCAACAAAACACTTTCAGCTGGAGGTGAAGTCAGAATTGGTTATAATTTTGGAGTAACTCAAGGTTTGAACATCATCCCTGCACTTGGTATAAAAGTGAATCTTTAAATACTAACCCTAATTAAAATCCTATGTTAAACAAATTTTTCAATTACGAAGGAAATGGTACGAACGTTCGTACGGAAGTAATCGCAGGTATAACTACCTTCCTTACAATGGCCTACATTCTTGCAGTAAATCCAAGCATACTTTCTGCTACAGGAATGGACAAAAACGCTCTATTTACATCTACAGCTATAGCTGCTATTATCGGGACATTGATAATGGCTTTGGTTGCAAAACTTCCATTTGCATTAGCTCCTGGAATGGGTTTGAATGCTTTTTTTGCATTTTCTGTAGTTCTTGGCCTGGGATATTCCTGGCAATTTGCTCTGACTGCAGTATTAATCGAAGGAATAATATTTATCTTTTTGACCATTTTTAATGTCAGAGAGGCAATTGCAAATGCTATTCCCAAATCAGTACGAACTGCCATTAGTGCAGGTATAGGTTTATTCATAGCTTTTATTGGAATGCAAAATGCAGGTATTATTGTCAATCATGATGCCACATTGGTGCATCTGGGAGATATAACTTCTGGAACTGCTCTACTTGCTATCATTGGTCTTATCATCACTTCTGTATTAATCGTATTGAAAGTGAAGGGTGATTTACTTATTGGTATAGTTGCTACTGCTATAATTGGAATTCCGATGGGAATTACACAATTGAGTGGAGTTGTGAGTGCTCCACCATCCATCGCCCCAATTTTCATGCAATTTGAATTCCACAATATTTTTACTTTCGAAATGCTTGTTATCGTTTTCACTTTCTTGTTTGTTGATATATTCGACACCCTTGGAACTTTGGTAGGAGTTTCTAACAAAGCTGGATTACTTGACAAGGAAGGTCGAATTCCAAATGCAAAAAAAGCATTTATGGCCGATGCAATTGGCACTACAGCAGGAGCACTATTAGGTACAAGTACAGTAACTACTTATGTAGAAAGTGCTGCTGGTGTATCTGAAGGTGGACGAACAGGGATGACTTCATTGGTAACTGCTGCATTATTTGCTGTTGCTTTATTTTTCGCTCCTTTGTTTCTGGCTATCCCAGGTGCTGCAACTGCTCCTGCCTTAATTTTGGTTGGTTTGTTTATGATAACACCTATTAAAGATGTTGATTTTACAGATTTTTCAGAGGCTATTCCTGCATTCATCACTATACTTGCTATGCCATTAACTTACTCAATTGCTGAAGGCATCACTTTGGGTGTTTTAGCTTATGTGTTAATCAATCTATTAGCTGGCAAGACAAACAAAATCAGCATAGGTATGTACATTCTAGCACTTCTTTTTATTCTCAAATATTTATTTATTTAAATAAACTCAATTAAAAATTTATTATTAATTAAATTCAATAAAAAAAAGAGGTCTAAGACCTCTTTTTTTATAGTTTCATTAATTCTTCTACTTTATCCCAATTGATAATCTCCCACAATGAGTTTATATATGCTTGACGATCATTTTGAAATTTCAAATAATAAGCATGTTCCCATAAATCTATACCCAAAATTGGTTTCGCTTTGTTTTTAGACATCAATGGATTGTCCTGATTTGCAGTGTAAAGAAGCTTAATTTTACCATCATCAGCACGTACCAACCAAGCCCAGCCTGATCCGAAAACTGAACCAGCAGCTTTTTCCAAATATTCCTTCATTCTTTCAACACTTCCAAAATTCGCATTGATGCTATCTACCATAGCGGGCGACATGACACTTTTATCTTTCGTAGTCAGAAGTGACCAGTAAAGATTGTGATTGTAATAACCACCTCCAAAATTTCTAACTTTGGTACGAATGGCCGCAGGCATTTGATTCACTTTATCCAACAAATCTTCTATGGGTAGATTTTTATAATCTGGATATTTCTCCAGTGTTTCATTCAATTTGGTTGCATAACCTTTGTGATGTTTGTTATAGTGAATGTAAACAGTAGCACTATCCATATAAGGTTCTAAAGCTGAATAACCATAATTTAAAGGCGGCAAAGAATACTGTGCAATCATCTGATTAACAGACAACAAGGCAACAAAAGCAATTAAGAAAACTTTTTTCATAAATATAAATTTAACTAATTATTAATTATTGTAATAATTCAAAGATAAATTTTTCAGGCTAAAAGCCCTATTTTTTTAACATTTTATTTCATTCTTGAACAAATATAAATGTACTTTTTTTAGATTAATTTCGTTTAATTCAAGAAGTGGTTTGCTCTGTTTTGGCTATTATTCATATTTCATAGCTGAGGGGAAATCTTTATATTTGTAATAAAAAACAAACAATGATAGAATATATCAAAGGTACGATTGAAGAACTTTTACCAACAAAATTAGTATTGGAAACAGCTGGTGTAGGTTATGACATTCAAATTAGTTTGAACACATTCACACAATTGAATGGGCAAAAATCTGCAAAAGTATTTATATATGAATCCATACGGGAAGATGCCCATATTTTGTTTGGATTTTTGAGTCCGGAAGAACGTCAAATATTTATTTTATTGATTTCCGTAAGTGGCGTAGGTGCTAATACAGCCCGAATGATTTTATCCTCTTATTCAGTAAATGAATTGCAATTAATGATTTCTACAGGAAATGAAAGAGCAATTAGTGCTGTAAAAGGAATTGGATTAAAAACAGCACAGAAAATAATCGTAGAATTAAAAGATAAAATCATAAAAATACAATTGAGTGGTGGATCTGATGCAGAAAGATTGGTTCAAACTTTCAGCAACGAGTCTCGCGAAGAAGCAATATCTGCTTTATCCATGCTTGGATTCGCACCCGTTCCATCTCAAAAAATAATAGATCAAATCTTAAGTAAAGAACCTGATTTGCCTGTTGAAAAATTAATAAAAGCAGCCTTGAAAATGCTTTAATTTAAATGATATCCCCTACCCACATAAAAAAAACACTGTCCATATTCATTTTATTGGTTGGAATTTGTTTGCAACAAGCATCACTTGTTGCACAGGATGATTCTACCCGAATTTATCAAATAAAGAAAATCACACACGACACCTATGAGCAATTAAACCAGAAATTCCCCATGGATGCTCCACTTCCAGAGAATGTGCTTTCCAATATTGAATACGACTTGAAAACGGGTAATTATGTATTGAAGACCAAAGTGGGTGAAATGGAAATAACTACTCCATTTTCAATGAACGCAAAGGAATATTTAAATTATAGTGCTAAAAAAGAAATTCAAGCTTATTGGAAAGAACTAATTAACAAAGATACGACCAGTATAGATGATAAGTTCTCCATTACTGACTTGAAATTCAACATAGGAAAGGCCGACAAAGTTTTCGGCCCTGGAGGTGTACAAATAAGAACTCAAGGTTCGGCAGAACTGATTTTTGGTGTAAAAACCAACAAAATAGACAATCCTGCGCTAACTGAACGAATGCGTACTACAGTTACTCCAGATTTTGATGAAAAAATTCAAATGAATGTAACTGGCTCTGTGGGTGACAAAATTAATATCGGCATGAATTACAACACGGAGTCAACATTCGACTTTGACCAGAAAATGCTAAAACTAGCATACAAAGGAAAGGAAGATGATATTATTCAGAATTTGCAAGCCGGAAATGTTTCCATGCAGTTGAATTCCTCCCTAATTAGTGGTAGTACTGCCCTTTTTGGCATAAAAACGGATTTGAAATTTGGAAAACTGAACATCTCAGCTATAGCATCGCAACAAGAGTCCGAAACTAAAACAGTCAGTTCCAAGGGTGGTGCACAAACCACTAAATTTGAAATCAATATCGACAATTACGACGAGAACAGGCATTATTTCATCAGTCACTATTTTCGAAACAATTTCGAAAAATCGATGAGCAGACTGCCTTTTATCAGCTCCGGGATTACAATCAATCGTATCGAGGTATGGGTAACCAATAAAAGAGCAAATTATGACCAAGCTAGAAATATTGTTGCATTTATGGATTTGGCTGAAACCGATTCAATAGACAACAATCACTGGTCTGCAAAAACAGCCTATTCATATCCTTTCAATGACGCAAACAATTTGTATGGAGAGGTAAAAAGCATACCTAATTTAAGAGATATACAACAAACAAACTCCGTATTGGCCAGTGCATACAATGCTTTTGGTATCTACGGTGGTGAGGATTATGAGAAAATTGAAAGTGCTCGAAAATTAGACCCCTCTGAATACACATTCAATCCATCTTTAGGTATTTTATCACTTAAAAACTCATTAAATCCGGATGAAGTTCTGGGAGTAGCTTTTGAATACACTCAGGGTGGTAATGTATATCAAGTAGGTGAATTTTCAACCGATGCGATTGAACCACCAAATGCATTGATTGTAAAATTACTTAAAAGTACAGTTCAATCACCCCAATTGAAAATTTGGGATTTGATGATGAAGAATGTATATGCAACGGGAGCTATGCAAATTCAAAAAAGTGATTTTGAATTGCAGATTTTATATCGAAATGACTCAATAGGTACCAAGTTAAGATATCTGACTGAAGGTAAGATTCAAAATCAATTATTATTGAGGGTTATGAATCTTGACAATCTGGATCCCAAACAAGAAAGTAATCCCGATGGAAAATTTGATTATGTGGAGGGATATACCGCAATCTCAAATTCAGGTCGAATTATGTTCCCTGTACTGGAACCTTTTGGTAGTCATTTACGTAAAATGATAGACAATGACGTTTTAGCAGACAAATATGTATTTCAAGAATTGTACGACTCCACTTTGATTATTGCTCAGGAATTCAGTGAGAAGAATAAATTCATAATTGAAGGAGAGTACAAAGGCAGCAATGGAAGCGAGATTCGTTTGAATGCAATGAATGTTCCTCGTGGTTCTGTAACGGTTACCGCAGGTGGAGCCACCTTGGTTGAAAATGTAGATTATACAGTGGATTATATGATGGGGATAGTAACTGTGCTCAATCAATCTATCATTGAATCTGGAACTAAAGTGGATGTTAAACTGGAAAATCAATCCATGTTTAGCTTGCAACGAAAAACCATGCTCGGAACTCATTTGGAATATGCATTGAACAAAGACTTTTCGGTTGGTGCAACACTGCTGCATTTATCAGAGATGCCGTTGACAACTAAAGTAAACACCGGAAGTGAGCCAATATCCAATACTATTTGGGGATTCAACACTGCATGGAAAACACAGTCGCAATGGATTACCAACATATTGGACAAAATTCCTTTTGTTAATGCAACTGCACCTTCAAGCATAGCATTCAATGCTGAATTTGCACAACTTCAACCAGGACACCATAGCGTTGTGGGTGAATCAGGATTCGCTTATTTGGATGATTTTGAATCCACAAAAACCACCATTGACATTCATTACCCTACTTTTTGGTATTTAGCAAGTACTCCATTCAACAACAACAGCACATCGCTTTTTCCAGAAGCTGCTTTAAACAATAGTATTGAGTATGGTAAAAACCGTGCATTGTTATCCTGGTATTATGTAGACCCTTTATTGAATCAAAGTTCATCTCAGACTCCTTCGAACTTAAGAAATAATGCAGAATCAAAATCCAATCATTATACGCGTAGCGTAATGATTCCAGAGATATTTCCAAACAGAGAAATGCCTGCCACCCTATCTACTCGTATGACTGTTATGAATCTTTCTTATTATCCAACGATAAGGGGTCCTTACAATTTGGATGCGAGCACAATAGACAATCAAGGAAGTTTGTTGAATCCTGAAAAAAGATGGGGTGGGATAATGCGCAAATTGGACATCACCGATTTTGAGATGTCTAATATTGAATACATTGAGTTCTGGATGATGGACCCCTTTATTTACAATAATGGAACAGACCAAGGTGGTGATCTGTATTTGAATCTAGGGGATATAAGTGAAGACATTTTGAAAGACGGAAAGAAATTTTTTGAGCATGGACTTCCAATTGATGATGATCCTTCAAAAGTAGAACAAACGGTTTGGGGAGAAATACCCAGAATTCAATCTACTGTTACAGCCTTTGACAATTCTGCCGGGGCACGCGACAAACAGGATGTTGGTTTGGATGGACTTAGTGATGAGAAAGAAAAGAGTTTTCCTGCCTATAAAAATTTCATTGACAATCTTACAGCCAACTTGGATGCTACTGTGTTAACAAAAATGCAATCCGACCCCTTATCTCCGATTAATGACCCAGCTGGTGATAATTATCAATTCTACAGAGGCAGTCTTTTGGATGAACAAGATGCAGATATTTTGACCAGATATAAGCATTACAATGGTACTGAAGGGAACTCACCGGATGCAGCTCAATCTAGCAACACCTACACAACTACAGCTACCTCCTTACCTGATTTAGAAGATATCAATATAGACAATACGCTAAATGAATATGAAAAATATTACCAATATCATGTAGAAATAAAGCCAGGTAAGATGGTAGTTGGGATGAATTATATAACAGATAAAATCACTACCAATGTAAGTCTGGAGAACGGCAATGTAGAACCTGTGACCTGGTATCAATTTAAAATTCCGATAAGAGAATACGATGAAAAAGTAGGTAGTATTCGTAATTTCAAATCTATACGTTTTATACGTATGTTTATGACCAATTTTAAACAAGAAAAACACCTGCGATTTGCCACACTTGACTTAGTTAGAGGAGAATGGAGAGCCTATACAAAGAATCTATTCCCAATAGGAAAGAATCCTATTTCCAATGCAAGATTGGAAGTTCAAGCAGTTAACATTGAAGAGAATGCCGATAAAATACCTGTAAACTATGTATTGCCTCCAGGTATAACGAGAGAAACTGACCCTGGTCAACCACAACTACTCCAACAGAACGAGCAAGCGATGGTGCTTAGAGTTAGAGATCTTGCACCGGAAGATGCAAAGGCTGTATATAAAAATACAAGTTTTGACATGAGGCAATACAAACGTATTCAACTATTTGTACATGCCGAAAAGTTGATCGACGACGAAACTGCTCTAAAAGATGATGATTTAAGTTGTTTTATACGTATTGGAACCGACATGGTAAACAATTACTATGAGTATGAAGTACCAATGAAACTTACTCCACACGGTGTATATAGTGGAAACAGTAGTTCTGATCGCGAAACAGTATGGGCACCTGAAAACCTATTTGATTTTACATTTAAAAAACTTACAGACTCGAAACTAAAACGCAACCAAGCCATGAGTGGTTCATCAGCTGTCAATCTGCTTACACCCTACTCAGTAATTGATGAAGATAAACCAAACAACCGGATTACTATTGTTGGAAATCCTACGATATCGGATGTCCAAAATATAATGATTGGTATTAGAAACCGTAGCAGTGCAATTAAGTCAGGTGAGATTTGGGTAAATGAGTTGAGGATGTCTGAATTTAATGAAGAAAGTGCATATGCCGCTTTAGCCAATGTAGCAGTAGGACTTTCAGACTTAGGTAATGTAAATTTCTCTGGTCGTATAGAACAAGCAGGATATGGCGGATTGGAAAGCAATGTGATGGAAAGAAGACTGGATGATTTGTATCAAGTGAATTTCTCCACCAATCTAGATATGGGAAGATTTTTACCTGAAGTCCTAAAATTACAATTACCCGCATTTTATTCCTATTCAAACGAAACCATATCTCCCAAATACAATCCTCTGGATCAAGACGTATTGTTTGAAGACGCCTTGAACAGCATGAATAATCAAAGTGAGAAAGACTCTTTAATGTCTGTTTCACAGATTGTACAACAATCAAAAAGCTTTTCGGTTTCTTCAGCCAAATTGAATATAAAAAGCAAAGAACCCAGATTTTACGACCCTGCAAATATTACTGCATCCTATTCGTTCAGTGAATCAACTCAACAAAGCGCAGAAGTTGAGCAAAACATGAATAAAAACGAAAAAGCTTCCTTGAGTTATAATTATAGTTTTAACAACAAAGCCTGGGAGCCTTTCAAAGAAGTAAAGTTATTTGACAATAAATTCACCCAATTAATTAAAGATTTTAATGTAAATCCTTTTCCTTCTTCGATTGCCTTCAGAACACAATTGAACAGACAATATTCACAAATCAAATTGAGGGATTTTGGTTTAAGTGGAGGAATCTCAGATAATTTATCCTTTAGCAAGGATTTCATGTGGAATAGGGACTTTGATATAAAATTCAATCCAACCAAAGCGATCAATCTTTCATTGCAAACGGCATCCAATGCAAATATCGAAGAACCATACTACACCCCAGAAATCGGAAAAGAATATTACGAACAATGGAGAGATACAGTTTGGAACAATATTCGAAAACTTGGAACACCTTATACCTATCAACAAGTATTTTCTGCGTCTTGGGCTATTCCTGTGGAGAAACTACCTTTTATGGAATGGACTAAATTAAATACAACTTACAATTCAACCTACAGTTGGAACCGAAGTGCAAGATTGAAGAATATGGATGACATGGGAAATATTGCCAGTACCATGAATGCATGGCAGGTTGATGGACAACTTAACTTTGAAGGATTATATAATTCTGTAAAATACCTGAAAGAAATCAACCAAAAATTTAGTGGATCCAGAAAACCTGCACGGAAAAAAGAATTCAAACCAAAAACATATACCAAAAATATGAATTTAGCATCTGATTCCAATATGGTAATCAGTCATAAATTAGGTTCGCAGAAACTAAATTTCCAAGCAACTGATAAATCAGGAAAGATTTTAAAACTAAAATACAAGCTAATCAATGACAACTCGATATCGATTCTTTCGAAAGATTCTATCGATAGTATATCAATAAATTTGATTACGATTGATCCTGATTTGGTGTCACCGGCAAAGGAGGTAACCGATCTAATTACCAGATTATTGATGACCGTGAGAAGAACTTCCTTCACTTACCGAAAATCGAATTCTTTAGTTTTACCAGGATTTTTCCCTGAAGGAAAATTCTTTGGTCAACAAGACTTTGGTAATGGCCTTATGGCACCGGGTATACCATTTTCGTTTGGCTATTTTGATGATCAAACAATACCCAACGCAATTGCAAATGGCTGGATGAATATGAGTGATTCGGTTGTAAATCCTGCAAGCACTGCAATGACCTCAGATTTCGACTTCAAAGCAAGTTTAGAACCTATTGGTGGATTTAAAATCGACATTAGTGCCAAACGTTATGAAGCATCCAACACGAGTATTCATTATATGTTTAACGGGATGCCACAGAATTTCACTGGAAGTTATAACATTACTCAAATAGCATTAAAAACAGCTTTTAGACCAATTGCAAATGCTGAGACAAATTATTATTCCCAAACATTCAATGAGTTTTTGGAAAACAGGCAATATTTCGCAGACAAATTGAATGCAAGCTATCTGAACAGCACCTATCCTAACCGGGGGTTTTTAGTGGGAGAAGAATTGGCAGACAAAAACTTTAACCCTGAATTAGGTAAAGTCGAATTAAATTCACCTGAAGTTTTAATACCTGCTTTCTTATCGGCTTATATGGGTAAAAATCCGTCTCAAACTGAGATGAATCCATTCCCATCCTTGTTGAGTATTTTACCAAACTGGAGAGTGAGTTATGACGGACTATCAAAATTGAGTATTTTCAAAGATAAAATCAAATCATTCTCAATTACCCATGGATATACCTGTAGATATAGTATTGGCAACTATACCTCTTTCTCCACTTGGGTGCCTATAGGCGAGGATAACAATGCCTTAGGTTATATCAGGGATGTACAAAGCAGTAATCCTATTCCATCTATGCCTTTTGATATCTCTGCAATTACACTGAACGAACAATTCAGTCCTTTGATTGGAGTAAATGCTGCGTTGAAAAACAGCATGACTATGAAACTGGAATATAGAAAACAACGAAATTTATCCTTGAATTTGTCCAGCACCCAGTTGATTGATGCCAGCAGTGATGAGTTTGTTCTTGGAATGGGATATGTGGTCAATGATTTTGATGTGATCTTAAAATTAAAAGGCAATCAACAATCACGAGTGAAAAACGATTTGAAAATAAATGCAGATATTTCATACAAAGATATCAAATCTTTACTGCGAAAGATTGAAGAGAATTTGACACAAGCATCCAGTGGAAATAAACTTTTAACCATTAAAGTAATGGCTGATTATGTATTCAGTTCTAAAGTAAACATCCAATTATTCTATGACCGTCAAGTCAGTACACCTTTGATATCATCTTCATTCCCAGTTGCCTCATCCAACTTGGGTGTAAACTTTAAATTTATGCTTACTCGATAAAATAAAATGTAAATTTAGTTAATATCATATGGACAAATATTCATATACTCAAATATTAAAATAATTTTACATTCAGTAATTAAAACACAATTGATATGAAAAAACATTTTTTAATCATTTTAGTCAGTTTAATTTCAATATTAAATGCTAATGCACAAATTCATGAACCAACCAGTTGGAAACATGAACTAAAGATCAAGGACAGTCAATCTGCTGAAATTATTCACAAGGTCAATTTGGAAGGTAATTGGCATTTATATGGAATGAATATTCCAGAAGATGGACCAGTACCTACTTCATTTGAATACACAAAATTACAGGGAGCTGTTTTGGTTGGGAAAGTAGTTTCGAAATCAAAATTAATCGAGGAATACGATAAGAGTTTCGAAATGAAATTGAGTTGGTATTCACACGAGGCAGTTTTTGTACAGAAATTGAAACTCACAGGTGGTCCTGTTTTAGTAGAAGGAGAAATCCGGTTTATGGTATGTAATGACGAAATGTGCCTCCCTCCGACTACTGAAGAATTTAGTTTAAAAGCAGCAGGAAGTGGCAAAGCAGACACACAGGTTAACACAGAAGAAACTGAAATCATCGAAAACGTTGCCGAAGTAAAAGACACACTAACTGCAACATTGGTTCGCCCAGTTGTTTCAGCAACAGATTTATGGGCACCTGTAGTTGACGAACTTAAGAATTTTGGAAACAGTATAGGAAAATCAGAAACAGCGTCTTTGTGGTTTATATTTTTTGCAGGCTTTGTTGGAGGATTATTGGCATTATTCACACCTTGCGTTTGGCCAATTATACCTATGACAGTCAGTTTCTTTCTCAAAAGATCATCCAACAAATCCAAAGGTAAAGCCGATGCAATTTTGTATGGTTTTTCCATCATTATTATTTATGTTTTGCTAGGCATTATGATCACCACTTTATTTGGTGCAAGTGCATTGAATAGTTTATCGACCAATGCCGTATTCAATTTAATATTCTTTGGATTATTGATTGTATTTGCTATCTCATTTTTTGGTGCGTTTGAAATCACCTTACCCTCCTCATGGAGTACAAAACTGGATGCAAAAGCAGAAAGCACAGCAGGATTTATAAGCATTTTATTAATGGCATTCACCTTGGTTCTTGTGTCATTCTCATGTACAGGTCCTATCATAGGTACACTTTTGGTAGAAGTATCACAAACTGGATCAATTCTAGCACCTGCCATAGGGATGTTCGGATTTGCAGCAGCACTGGCGCTACCCTTTACATTTTTCGCATTCTTCCCTTCCTTGCTAAAAGAATTACCAAAATCAGGAGGATGGTTGAATAAGGTTAAAGTAATTTTGGCATTTCTGGAACTTGCTTTGGCATTGAAATTCCTATCTGTAGCCGATTTAGCTTATGGTTGGAGAATTTTGGACCGAGAAGTATTTGTATCACTCTGGATTATCATTTTTGCTTTACTCGGTTTCTATCTCTTAGGAAAACTAAAATTCTCACACGATAGCGAAAGCAAATATACATCAGTATCAGGAGTTCTAATGGCTATAGTATCTTTTGCATTTGCTATATATATGGTTCCAGGTTTATGGGGTGCTCCACTCAAAGCAATAAGTGCATTTACTCCACCTTTAAACACTCAGGATTTCAATCTTTACGACGATGAAGTTCATGCTAAGTTTACTGATTATGAAGCAGGAATGAAATATGCCTCAGAAAGAAATCTTCCAGTAGTAATTGATTTCACTGGATTTGGATGTGTTAATTGTAGGAAGATGGAAGCTGCAGTATGGACGAATGCCACAGTGAAAGACAAGTTAGAAAATGATTTTGTATTGATATCACTATTTGTAGATGACAAAACAGCATTGAAGGAACCCTATACAGTGGAAGAAAATGGTAAAATCAGGAAAATCAAAACCATTGGTGACAAGTGGAGTTATTTGCAAAGAGTTAAATTTGGTGCTAACGCACAACCATTTTATGTAATGTTGAATGCAGAAGGTAAACCTTTGAATACATCCTATGCATTTGATGAAAACCCGGAGAATTTCATTCAATGGTTGAACAAAAAATAAACATGTAAAATTGTCAATTTTCTTCTATTTACGGAATACTAACTGACAGTTTGCCATAATTTATCTGCCAAATATCTAACTTAAGGTATTTGGCAGATTTATTGTCAGTTGGGCTTAGCCCAAACGTTTAATAAAAAAATAAAATATATAGCAAGCAATGAAAAAAGAAAATCAGAACTTGAACTCCGAAGATTTGAAAAATAAAATTGAGAATGAAGTTTCAGAACCTACAACAGAAGGGACTTCAGAAGAAGCAGCTGAAAAGATAGTAGCAGACATAGAAGGTTTGAATCAGGAAGTTACTGATTTAAAAGATAAGAACTTACGATTGATGGCTGAGTTCGACAATTTCCGTCGTCGCAGTTTGAAAGAAAGAAGCGAACTAATAAAAACGGCTGGTGAAAGTATATTGTCGAACATACTACCGCTTATAGATGATTTTGAAAGAGCAATGAAAGCGATGGAAAATTCAACAGATGGAGAAGCAATTAAAGAAGGTATAAATTTGATATACAATAAATTCATCGCTTTTATAACTGAGAATGGGGTAAAAGCAATTCCAACTGAGAATGAAGCATTTGACACCGATTTACATGAAGCAATTACAATTTTCCCTGCACCAACTGAAGAATTAAAAGGCAAAATTATTGAATGTGTATCCAAAGGATATACTTTGAATGAAAAAGTAATTCGCTTTTCAAAGGTTGTGGTAGGAGAATAAAACAGAAGAAAATGTCCAGCAAAAGAGATTATTACGAAATATTAGGCGTTCAGAAGAATGCTACAGCAGATGAAATCAAGAAAGCTTACCGCAAGAAAGCAATTGAATTTCACCCTGATAAAAATCCTGGCAACAAAGAAGCCGAAGAAAAATTCAAAGAAGCTGCGGAAGCATATGAAGTTTTAAGTGACTCACAAAAACGTCAACGTTATGATCAATTTGGTCATGCAGGTGTTGGTGGAGCTTCGAGTGGTGGATTTGGTGGTGGTGGTATGAGTATGGACGACATATTCTCTCACTTTGGTGATATTTTTGGTGGTCATTTTGGTGGTGGTGGCTTTGGAAGCTTCTTCGGCGGAGGAGGCGGTGGCGGTCAACGCGTACGGAAAGGATCAGATTTAAGAGTTAAAGTTAAACTCAATCTTTCAGAAATTGCTACAGGTGTCGAAAAGAAAATCAAGGTAAAGAAATTTGTAGCATGTAGTCATTGTAATTCTACAGGAGCTGAACATGGTTCAGAAATGGATACGTGTGGACAATGTAGAGGAACCGGTAGAGTAACCCGTGTACAAAATACTATCCTTGGTCAAATGCAAACTCAGTCTGAATGTCCAAGTTGTGGTGGAGAAGGTAAAATCATCAAAAACAAATGTTCACATTGTGCTGGTGAAGGAGTTGTTAAAGAGGATGAGGTAATCTCTATCAATATTCCTGCAGGGGTGGCTGAAGGAATGCAACTTTCGATGAGTGGCAAAGGAAATGCACCTAGACGGGGTGGTGTCAATGGAGATCTATTAATTTTAGTAGAAGAAGAGACACATCCTGAATTAATCAGAGATGAAAATGATTTGATCTACAATTTATTGATTTCAGTTCCTACTGCAGCCTTGGGAGGTTCTGTAGAAGTACCAACAGTGGATGGTAAGGTCAAGGTTAATATTTCAGCTGGCACACAACCCGGAAAAGTACTTCGTTTGAGAGGTAAAGGTTTACCAAGTGTGAATCGCTATGGCACAGGTGACTTATTAGTCAATATTGGGGTTTACATTCCTGAAAATTTAAACAAAGAAGAGAAGAAAGCAATGGAAAAATTAGAACAATCGGAAAATATGAAACCGAATGCTTCTCAAACCAAAAGTTTTTTTTCTAAAGTAAAAAATATGTTTGAATAAATTAAATTTATTCATTCAAAAAAAATGAGCTGTTGGAAAATCCCAACAGCTTTTTTTATTCTCTTCAACTTTTGTACGTTTTGCAATTTACTTTCCATAGAAAAAAGACAAATTTGTACGTTTTGCAATTCTTTATGTAAGCAAAAAACTTAACTTTGTGAAAATTTAAGTATAAAATTGTGAAGTACACTCTCCTATCGTTACTGATTTTCTTTTTCATGAATACTCTGTTTGCACAATCAACAATTGACAATTACAGGATTTACATAGACGAATTTCATCGTATCGCTCAAAAACAACAAGAAAAATACAATATACCTGCTAGTATAACTTTAGCACAAGGATTAATTGAATCTGGTGCAGGTCGGAGTCAACTTGCTCAAAAGTCAAAAAATCACTTTGGTATAAAATGTCACGATTGGAATGGAAGTAAAGTATATCACGACGATGACGAAGTTCAAGAATGTTTTCGCAAATATGAAGATGTTAAAGACTCCTACGAAGATCATTCTTTGTTTTTGGTGGGTAGACCAAGATATAAAGAATTATTCACATTAAGAACTACCGATTATGTGGGTTGGGCGCATGGATTAAAAAAAGCCGGATATGCCACAGACCCGAACTATGCCTATAAATTAATCGACATAATTGAAAGATACGAACTATACAAATTTGATGACGGTGGAATTAAGTTGGTTGTAAATGATAATGAAACTCATTCTCACCAATTATATAAGATAAACGGTGTTCAATTTATAGTGGCGAAAAAGGATGACAGTATAGAGAATATTGCCCTTAATTATGGACTAAGTATTGAAAAGTTAAGAAATTATAATGATTTAACCCCCAAAGCAACAATAGGCAAGGGTCAAATCATCTTCTTGAAAAATAAAAAAAGAAGAGTTTTGTTTGGCAATTCAGTTCATATTGTTCAAGCAACAGACAGCTATTATAGTATTTCACAATTACATGGAATTAGATTATTATCCTTATATAAATTAAACGATTTAAAAGCAGATGCACGTCCCTATGTTGGACAAGTATTAAAACTGAGATGAGAAAAAAAAACACAGAATCATTAAAGGATGTAATTCTTCAGGTTTTAAAGCAGCAAAAACTCGAAAAACCACTGTACGAAAGGCGCATCATAAGAGCTTGGCCAGAAGTATTGGGTGATAGCATTGCAAAATACACTACCGAACTACAAATAAAAAATAAAATAATGTTTGTAAAAATGAGTTCTTCAGTAATAAGACATGAACTTTTCATGACACGCCATGATATCATCGAAAAACTGAATAAAAAAGTAGGAGCTGAAGTTATTAGCGAGATTATATTTAAATAACTACTTACACACAAGAAAATGAAATCAAGAAGTTTATCATTGTATCTTTCTTTTCTATTTCTTTTATTTTCATCGAGCATTGGGGCTCAATTTGTCACTATCAGTGGTTATATAACCGAAAAAGGCAGTGGAGAATCGATGATTAGTGCTTCCGTTTTTGAACAGAATTCAAGAAAAGGAGCTGTCAGCAACACTTTTGGTTTCTATTCCTTGACCTTACCTTCAGGTCAGTTTGATTTACAGTTTTCTTATGTTGGTTATATTCCTGCTTTTCTAAATCTGAATTTACTAAAAGACACTTTAATAAATATTGAATTGGAACCTGCACTAACTTTAAAAGAGGTGACAGTTACAGGACACCAAAAAATTGCAGGAGTACAATCCTCACAAATGAGTGCTATTGAAGTACCAATTAGTCAAATCAAGATGGTCCCAACCCTATTTGGCGAAGCCGACTTAATCAAAGCCCTACAGCTCCTTCCTGGAGTTCAATCAGGGACAGAAGGTTTCACTGGTTTTTATGTCAGAGGAGGTGGACCAGATGAGAACCTATTTCTTTTGGATGGCATCCCCTTGTACAATGTGAATCACCTGGCTGGTTTTTTCTCCGTATTTAATCCTGATGCGATTAAAAATGTCACCTTGTATAAAGGGAACTTCCCAGCACGATTCGGTGGAAGATTATCTTCGGTAGTGGATGTACACATGAACGACGGTAACAACGAAAGAATTAAAGGAAATTTAAGCATAGGTGCCATTTCTTCAAAAATCAACATGGATGGACCTATTAACAAAGGCAAGACCACCTTTAATTTCTCTGCACGTAGAACCTATGGTGATTTGATTATTCGTCCTGCGATGTGGTATGCAGCCTTAGAACAAGGAATGGATATAGGTGATGCTTCGGCTGGTTATTATTTTTACGATGTAAATGCAAAAATAAATCACAAATTTTCAGATACAGACCGTATCATTGCCAGTTTCTACATGGGCGATGATGTGGTTTTCTCCAAATTCCGTGATTCCTATGGTTCAAATGAATATGTTAAATCTGAGAGTTATATGAAAATGGACATGAACTGGGGTAATTTCATGACTGCAGTTCGATGGAATCACTTAATAACCAACAAATTATTCATGAATACTACCGCAGCATTCACTCGTTACAGAAACGACATGGGTATGGGAGGTGAATATTCGTTTACTGACCTGACTCAGAATCCTCCAGGACATCTGTACGAAAGTGTTTATATGGGTTATAAATCTGGAATTGAAGATTTCTCATTAAAACTTGATTTTGATTACGTTCCGCATCCAAATCACGATATGAAATTCGGTTTGAATTATCTTCATCATAATTTCAGACCTGGAGTTACGGTTGCACAAATGAAATCAGAACAAGACACAACCATCAATGATTTCAACATGACTATTGGAAATGCAAATGTAGGATCGCATGAAACGATGGGGTATGTAGAAGATAATATTGACTTAGGTCATGCATTGAAGGCAAATCTTGGATTACATCTATCAACCTTTAATGTGCAAGGAAAGTTTTATAGTTCCTTCCAACCAAGAGCTAGTTTAAGAGCACTATTGAGCGACAAACTGTCATTTAAAGCAGGTTATGCAGCGATGACTCAATACATCCATTTATTAAGCAATTCAAACATATCTTTACCCACTGACCTTTGGGTTCCGGTTACTAAAAGAATAGAACCCATGCGTTCACACCAAGTCTCCGCAGGATTCTTTTATAATTTAAACAACATTGTCGACTTATCGCTTGAAACTTATTATAAATCCATGTTTAATTTGCTTGAATACAAAGATGGAGCAACATTTCTGGGCAGTTCTACCGGTTGGGAAGACAAAGTTGTCTCAGGTAGAGGTTGGGCCTATGGCGTTGAGTTCTTGGCACAAAAAACCATTGGAAACACTACCGGATGGTTGGGATATACCTGGGCTAAAACCGAGCGATTATTTGATCGACCAGGAGAAGAAATAAACTTTGGCAAAGTATTCCCTTCAAAATACGACAGAAGGCATGATATCAGCCTGGTTGTTTCACACAAATTCAGTGAAAAATTTGATGCAGCACTTACATGGGTTTATGCAACTGGAAATACGGGAACTCTAGGTCTGCAAATTATACCTGGTTATGAAGTACCTGACACTGATCCCTGGCAGTACAATCAAGATATCACTTATATTGATAGGAGAAATAATTTCAGAATGCCCGCTTATCACCGTATGGACCTGGCATTCAACTTCCATAAGCAAAAGAAGCACGGTATCAGAACCTGGAATTTGAGCTTCTACAATGCATACAACAACAACAATCCTTTTATTGTACTTCCAACCACAGAAACTGACGTGACTTATAATCCAATCACTCAGACCTATACATGGACAAGCAGAAAAGCATTGAAACAATATTCAATCTTTCCAATCATTCCTTCTTTGAGCTATAGTTACAAATGGTAATTCTACAAGAAATGAAAAAATTTAATTTTATATTGGTCATTATAGTGTTCCTTACTGCTACTGCATGTGAAAAGGAAATTGAATTCAATGGAGAAATACAGGATAAAAAAGTGGTACTAAACAGTTTTGCAGTGGCAGATTCCATATTAACTGCAGAGCTATATTTCAGTAAGTTTTTCCTGGACAATAAAGTAGGATTTGATACTATTAAAACAGCTGATATTGATTTATTTGTGAATGGTGATTTCAATTCAAAATTGGAATTCAAAAATGTCACCATAAAACATGAAGAGTACTGGGGAGGGTATACCTTTAGTAGAGGAATGTATGTAAGTACTTACAGACCTCAGCCAGGAGATCAATTGGAGCTTAAAGTAAATGTTGATGGTTACGAACCTATCAGTACTCAAACCATCATGCCACAAAGGGCTACTATTGACCGAGAAAATTTAACAGTTCGAATAGACACTACCGATACTTATGAGAGTAGTTATTATAATGAGAACGGGGAACTGGTCACTTACTACAATTATTCTTTGGAAATGATATACAATCTTAAAATTACAGACAATGTAGATGAAGACAATTATTACAGGTTGATCCTTCAAAATGCATATGGTGGTTATGAATATATTTACTCTGAAGATCCTATTTTCAATCAAGAAGGAGATCAAGGAATTTTCGATTTGATTGAAGGTACCGATTACAATTACTTTTCTGACGAGAGTTTTAACGGAGAAACACGATCAATCACTTTCAGTGATTGGGCTTACAGCAGTTCATGGGAAAACAATGTCGAAACAAGGTTTTTGGATGTGCAACAATTGTCGAGAGAAGCTTATTTGTATATGAAAACCTCCTATCAATCGGGTTTAAATGAAGGTAATATTTTTTCAGAACCTGTTTTAACATACACCAATGTAAAGGGTGGTTTGGGAATTTTTGCTGGAATAACAAAAAGTAAGACACCTATCAATCTTCTAGCTTTTCCTCCAAAATAATGAATTTAATTTACAGCTCAAATTTCAAATCCGAATTCAATCTTGCCTGTGAAGAATTACTCTTTAAAGGGAATGACCAGGTGGTATTTTTATACATCAACGAACCCACAGTTGTATTAGGAGCTAATCAAAACTGGGAGTATGAAGTTGATCCTACGTTTTGTCACGAAAACAACATACAAATACGAAGGAGAATTTCAGGTGGTGGGACAGTATATCATGATACCGACAATTTGAATTATTCATTTATTACGGACAAAAACCAAGATCAATTATCCGATGCCTTTTTGGATCCGATTATTACTGCCTTATCTAAAATTGGAATCAACACGATAAAAGGTAAACGAAAGGATTTGTGGGTAGACAAAAATGGTAAGTTATATAAAATAAGCGGAACAGCCTCACATATATCCAAAGGAAGAAAACTACAGCACGGTACTTTATTGTTCAAGAGCGATTTAGATCAATTGAGAAAAGCTACAAATTCGATGAAAGAAGGTAAAACAGCAGTTCCTTCCGTAAGAAGCGAAGTTATAAACCTAAGTGAATTCTTAACAGAATATGACACTGAATCATTTTATTCAAAATTTATTGATACCCTTTCAGTTGTTTTATCAATTGATAAGATTCTCACTCTTGAAGATTACATACTAAATCATACAGGCTTATTCAACACATTGAAAGATCTAATTTCCAAGAATCGGGATCCTAACTTTATTTTTCGCAGATAATCTATAGGCTTTTTAGGGTAATTGAAGACTATAAAACAATTCGTGTTCAGGTAAAAGTTCTGGATGAAGAATTTTCACCACATCTTTCAATAAAAGTTCAGGATGTACTACGGCAGACTCCCAAAAATCATTGGCAGTAGATGGCAGCATTCGTTTATTGAAATTAAACACATTTTTGGTTTTAACAGCTTGAAAGAATCCATGTTTGGAATCAGAAAGAAGCAATTCTTCAATACTTGAAAAATTACAATTCAACCATATATCAGCATTTGAAAATTTTGAAATCACATTTTCTATTTGCAAAGGTATGCTACCCAAGCTAGTATCCTGTGCATAAAAATAGTCAGCACCTGCATCCATGTACATTTTAGCCATATAACTTTTACCTCCGGGCATATACCAGGTACCTCTGAAATTTGAACCAGTCAAAATCAATGGTTTATTTTCTACAGCATTTGCTAAATCAGACAATCTTAAATATTCTTTTTTCACTGAATTGAAAACACTGTCAGCCAAAGCATCCTTCTTCAAAAAAGCACCAACAAATTTTATCCACTCCGCTCTTGCCAAAAGACTTTCTTCCATCCATTCATTATTCAACACAACAGAAATACCAGCATTTGTCAATCGTTTTGCATACGGATCATCTTGTTTATAGCCGCTAATCATTACTAAGTCAGGTTGAAGCGCTATAGATTTTTCGGTATTTATATTAAAAGCATCACCTAAATCAGTCAGTTTACCTTTAGTCCACATATCTCTTACTTGACTATTGAAAATCAAATCCGGACTACAAACTGCACTTAACATATTCAAAGCATTTAATTCCTGGAGGAACCCCAAATGGGTAGCTGAAGTTGCTGCTATGTTTCGAACAGGAATTAGGATTTTAATTCCATCCTTGGGAGTAACAATAGAATCGTTGCTAACCAAATAATATCTTGCCAAGACTGTATTCTCAACCCATGGACTCAAAATTTCCACTGAATTATAATTGGAATATTCACTTATTTTAAAACCTTTTGCATATTCAATTGCATGGGCAGTGAAATCCAACTGTTTTTCAGATATTTTTTGATTCTTCTGACAAGAAAGCAGAATGAAAAGTACAGAAATAAAAATAGCAGTTCTCATAGGGTATAAATAAGAACTGCTAAATTACAAAAATGCCAGAGCTTTTCAATCTTAATCTATGCAATTATTTAATGTGAACTTGAACTTCCCTTCATTTCAGATTGGGTTTCTGGTTCTTTAACGAAAACCCAAAACACCACAGAAAACAATATTAAGACACCACAAAGGATATACAAGAGCTGGTAATTCCCAGTGTATTTTATCAGGTTTGCAAGTCCATTGCTCATCATTTGAGGCAACACTACAGCCAAATTAAACACACCCATATACATACCCATTTTGGCCGGATTAACCCTTTCGCTCATTATCGCAAACACTATGGAGATTAATGCAGACCAACCGATACCCACCAGGAACATTCCCAAATAAAAATCCCATTCCACTTTTCCTAAAAAGGCTATATAAAAATAACCAATCACCGAAAATGTAAGAGCAGAATAATAAGTACGAACACGACCTATTTTTTTAGCAATAGCTTGTAAGGCCAAGGGGAAAGTAGCACCTACTAAATTGAGGATTAAAAAACCAAGTGAAACGATATTCCCTATAGATGAATCTGAAGTTTGACTTACCCCTGTCAATTTCTGAGCAAACCAGTTTGCTGTGATTTCACTTAGATTCAGATTTGGAAGAATTTGTTTTTCAATAAAAAAGCCAGACATTACAAACATACTTTGAAATGCAACCCAAGAGAATGAGTGAGCCAACATTATTTTATGGAACTCATTTTGGTTGGATGTTGTCTTCATCCCTCTCACAATGTCGATAATACCAATTGCAACTGAATAAATAATCGCTGCAATCAACAATGGATTGTGAAATACTTCGAGCGTATGATGAAAAAAATGATAGAACAAGCTAAAGAAACCAAAAACCAAGAAACCATAGAGTGGATAAATTTCTTTCAGAATTTGTTTAACCCCATAGCTTTCATTGGTTTCATTGTTTTTCAAATCCAGTTTTTTATCTTCCTGAATAAATATAATGGGAAATACAGCAGTAATCAACACAACTAGTGATGCAATATAAAGCAAAAGTTCATTCCCAAAAACCATGGATAGAAAATAGGCAAAAACACCAAAAAAGCCAGAAATAATCTGCATCCATACATATCCAGATGTACGAACCTTGCCTTCTGGCGTTAAATCTGCGATGATGGAACGGGCAGGATTAAAAGTCACGTTAACTGATAAATCCAGGAATAAGGCAACTATGGAGGCTATAATGATAATATCACCTATACCAGTAATTCCTGAAATAGCTTGCAAATTGGGTAAAGCCAGGAAAGCAATCGAACTGACCAAGCCACCAATGATAATAAATGGTCGACGACGTCCACCCATAAACCATACATTATCACTGATTAAACCGACAATTATTTGGCCAAAAATACCGGCTATTGGACCAGCAAGCCAAACAAAAGCAACTTCATGTATATCAAGATTGTATTTTTTAGATAAAATCCAGCTTAAAGCAGCTATTTGTGTAGAAAGAGCAAAGCCTACTGCAGTCGCAGGGAGAGCAAGCAAAGCCATGAATGGATTTGATAATTTTTTCTGAATATTCAGCATTTTGATTAAGATTGAAATTTCAAATCGAATTTATTCATTTTGAATGGGAAAATTCTTAATTTGGATGCTGGTGTGACTAAAATTCCACGCAAACGTTTTAAATCTAATTATTCTGAAAATTCCATTGAATCATTAATTTCTCCAATATATGCCAACAACTCTTCACGGCCTATATACTTATCTGAAGATGTATAAAATCGAGGAGGCAACTCATCCCATGTTTCCAGAAGCTTGGTTTCGTACAATTTCATATTATCATTCAAAGCAGATTTTGTGAGTTTATCTATTTTTGTAAAAACGATGACAAAAGGCACACCATTTTCCCCCAACCACTCCATAAATTCCAGATCTATCTTCTGTGGTTCAAGTCTACAATCCAACAAAACAAAAAGACATGTCAACTGCATTCGTTCAAGGATATAACTTTCAATAAGTTTCTTCAATCTATCCTTGGTAGATTTCCCAGCAGTAGCATATCCATATCCTGGCAGATCGACCAAATGCCAATCATTATTGATAAGAAAATGATTGATCAACAAGGTTTTACCAGGCTTTTGTGAAGTAAGTGCCAGGCCTTTTTTATTGGTTAGCATATTTATTAGCGAAGACTTTCCTACATTTGATCGTCCTATAAATGCATATTCATTTAATTTAGATTCCGGGCATTTTTTTACATCCGTATTGCTAATTACAAATTCAGCAGATTTTATCACCATATTCTATATCTTTTAATTTGGTCGAATTGAAATCAATTTTACTCCTGTAAAGGTAATCATTCCATTGATTAGGAGCAACTCGTATCCAACCTGATAATTCGTATAATATTCTATTAATTGTTTGACAAATTCAGTAAGAAAGGGAGAAAGAATGGCAATGAATGGTATCCATTTATCTCTAGGAATTGCATTTGTAAACATTCCTGCAGCAAACAATCCTAACAAAGGTCCATAAGAATAAGAAGCCAAGGTGTAAATCAAATCAATTACACTTCTATCATTTATAGTATCCATACCGAGAATGATTAAAAACAGTATAACTGTCATTCCAATATGAATTTTCTTTCTCAGAGACGAATTAATTTTGTCGTCTGTTTTCATTCCTAAAATATCGATAGAAAATGTGGTTGTCAAGGCAGTCAAGGCAGAATCTGCACTGGAAAGTGATGCAGATAAAATTCCCACTACAAAAAGCACACCCACAAGTTCACCTAAATGATTGGATGCAAAAAACGGTAAAATTTCATCACCAGCTGTAGGCAATTCAATACCGTTTGCATTAGCATAGATGATCAGCAGATAACCTAATGTAAGAAATACCAGATTAAAAGGAATAAATGCAAATCCATACCAATACATATTTCTTTTGGCATCCTTCAAACTCCGACAGGATAGATTCTTCTGCATCATATCTTGATCTAGTCCTGTCATCACTATAGAGATAAACATACCACTCAGAAACTGTTTCCAGAAGAACAATTTGCTATTTGGCTCTTCAAAATGCCAGCATCTGGTCAACTCGGATGACTGCATTGAATTTAGCAGATCGGGTACATTCAAATTTAGTTTTGACATCAGAAACACAACCATTGCTATCAAAACAGACAACATTACCAATGTTTGCAGACTATCAGTCCAAACGATGGTTTTAACTCCAGCTTTGAAAGTATATAACCAAATCACCAGTAATATAAGTCCAAGCGTCACATAAAAAGGAATCTGGAGTTGGTCCATCACCATCTTTTGTAAAATAAACGACGCTAAATACAATCGAGCGGAAGCACCTATCAATTTAGACAGAAGAAAAAACGAAGAACTGGTCAAGTAGGATCTGCGACCAAATCGTTCATTAATATAGGTATAAATGCTTGTAAGATTACGTTGATAATAAAGCGGCAACAAAACCTCAGCGATGATCCAATAACCGAAAAAGAATCCAATAACCATTTGCATGTAAGCAAAGCCTATGTTGCCAACCATACCAGGAACAGAAACAAAACTAACTCCAGAGATGGATGCACCAATCATCCCAATGGACACAACCCACCAAGGCGAACGATGATGTCCCGAGAAGAATGCATCATTGGTATCATCTTTTTTTGAAGTAATCAGTGATATCAAAAATAAAATACCAAGATAGGCAACAATGACAAGTGGGTATAAATACATTTTCTATTATTATTCAACAAAATTAAACAATTTATACGAAATTGATCTATCTTGCTTCCTTAGTTGAGATTCACTATCTTTGTATTCAATTTGATTTAGAATATGCATCAACAATTCTCTTCCAGTTTATTAGAAAATGCTGTCAACGAATTTTCCAAACTACCGGGTATAGGACGAAAAACAGCCTTAAGACTTGTATTGCATTTACTAAAGCAAACTGAAACGGAGGTTGAACGATTTGGACAATCGATGATTAAGTTACGCAATGAAATTAATTTCTGTAAAGTTTGTCACAATATTTCAGATACAGAAGTATGTCAAATATGTGCCAACCCATCCCGAGACAATTCCACCTTATGTGTGGTAGAAAACATTAAAGATGTAATGACTATTGAAAACACCCAACAATTCAAAGGCTTATATCACGTTTTAGGAGGAATAATTTCACCCATGGATGGTATAGGTCCACACGACTTGAATATTGAATCTTTGGTTGAGAGAGTTAGAAAAGGAGGTATTAACGAAGTGATTTTAGCTTTAAGCACCACCATGGAAGGTGATACTACCAATTTCTATATATACAGAAAACTGGCACCCTATCAAATCAAAACAACTACTATAGCACGAGGAATAGCCGTTGGTGATGAGTTGGAATATGCCGATGAAATCACATTAGGCAGATCCATTCTTCACAGAGTTGAATTTACACATTCATTCAAATGATAGAACAACAAATAAAACAAACTTTAAAATCCTTGAAATTCTATTTTTATGGGTTTTACATTTTAGCATTATTAGCTACCACCCTTGGAATTAAAATTCTGGAATGGGGCATAAAGATAGACTCCACATCCGAAATGGGTGTAAGTTTATCATCTTTAGCTATAATTCTGGTACTAACTACAGTACCATTAAGTCTAAGCTTTTTCAATAAGTACATAAAAAAACTTCGGTTAGTTGAAATTGAATTAGAATTTAAACTGGAGAAATACAAAAAAGCCTCCATTTACAGAATTTTAGTGATGGGATTGGGCTTAATAGCAGGTATAGTATTATTTTACATTCTTCAAACGAATTCTATGCTTCTGATTGCAGGTATTTCTGCAATAGGTTTAATTTTTTGCAAACCTGCTGAAGTTAAAATCATTTCTGATTTACAGATTGGCGATGAGGACAATTATGATGATAAGGATAAAGTAGCTGATGAAGAAGATGGTGAAAATGTTGAAGTTGAAGTTGGCGATAACATTGAACAAAACGGATCAATTGATACTAAAAAAATAAAATAGAAAATTAAAAATGTTGATAGCCATTGATTTTGACGGAACCATAGTTACTCATGAATATCCTGCAATAGGCAAAGAGATACCATTTGCAAT
>CAZZPZ010000007.1:55287-112306 GCA_964655615.1 uncultured Paludibacter sp.
AAATATCCCGTTAAAAAGAAAGGATTATTTAAAGGATTATTCCAATGAAGTTTGAAAACGACCTTTTATTCTTAAGAGCAGTGGAACCCGAAGATTTAGACTTACTATATCGGTGGGAGAATGATGTCTTGTTGTGGGATGCAGGCAACACCAGAAATCCTTACTCAAAATTTGCGTTGAAACAATATATCAGCAACAGTATACATGATATTTATGATTTAAATCAACTTCGTTTAATGATAGTTGAGAAGGAAACCTTGTCTGTTGTCGGTACTGTGGATTTATTTGATTTCGAGATTCATCATTCCAGAATAGCTTTAGGATTATTTGTAGAACCCAAATACCAAGGTAAAGGATATGCATCAAATGCCCTTTATTTGATTGAATCCTATGTTTTCAAATACTTAAAAGTGCATCAATTATATTGTCACATTGCATCAAGAAACTCTGCAAGTGTAAATATGTTTGAAAAAGAGAATTTTCAAAAAACAGCCTTATTGAAGGATTGGGTGAAGACCACTGAAGGATGGGACGACATATTTGTATTCCAACAATTAAAAAAAGACTATTTGAAAAGGATCAATCAAGATAAACTTCCAAAATAGTAGCTTCGGATTTAGGATGTAGAAGAACATCAACAATATTTGCTGGGATCAAACAAGTTTCACCTTTAGACAAAACTACCTGTTCATTTCCTGCTGTTTCTATAATCACATCTCCATCCACACACATATATACCTTAAAAGTATCTATCTCAGAATAATCAAGTCGCATCGGACGATCAAAACTTATTTTATTAGTTGTAAAATACTCACAATTAACCAATTCCATTGATTGGTTTAGCACTTTACGATTTTTTCTGTCAGACTCATGATATTTATCAAAATTGATAGATTCCAGAGCCTCCTCCACATGCAATTCACGATGATTTCCTGAAGCATCCACCCTGTTATAGTCGTAAATACGATAGGTAGTATCGCTGGATTGTTGGATTTCTGCAATCAACAAACCCTTGCCTATAGCGTGAACAAGACCTGCGGGAATAAAAAAGCAATCACCAGCATGAACTTCCACTTTCTTCAACAAAGTTTCAACATTACCTACTTCAAGAGCATCTTGATAAATTTCCGAAGAACATGGCTCATTGAATCCCAAAATCAATGAAGCATTGGGTTCTGCATGAAGCACATACCACATTTCAGATTTCCCAAGACCAATATTTCTTTCAGCAGCCAAATCATCGTTAGGATGTACTTGAATGGAAAGATTATCTTGTGCATCTATCAATTTGAACAACAATGGGAATTCTTCACCATATTTATCAAAGATCTCATCTCCAACAAGGTCACCCATATATACTTCAATCAATTCAGCAAGATTATTTTCCGCCAAATGACCATTTGAAACAATAGATTCATTATCAGGCAATCCACACAATTCCCAGCTTTCGCCAATCATTTCAGAATTAGCTTTTTTAGCAAAGAGATCAACTAATTTGCGACCACCCCAGATTCTTTCTTTTAGAATTGGTGAAAATTTTAATGGATATAATTGAGACATATCTTCCAGGTTTTTTTACAAATATAGTATGAATAAAAAACATCACCTACTGAATTCTCTTCAATAGGTGATGAAAAATTAAAATTTAATTTATTATTTCTTACGTGAAGCTAAATTATTTTCCCAGGCCCAAGCACTACGAAGGGTTTCTTCAACCGTTTCAGTAGCTTTCCAACCAAGCACTTCATTTGCAAATGTAGGATCAGCCCATACTTTTTCGATATCACCTTCGCGACGTCCAACAATTTTGTATGGTAGTTTCACACCATTCACTTTTTCAAATTCAGTAAGAATTTCTAGCACTGAAAGTCCACGACCCGTTCCCAAATTGAAAACTTCCACATTGCTTTTATTTTTCTCATCTCTCATTCGTTTCACCGCAATCACATGTGCTTTTGCCAAATCAACCACATGGATATAATCACGAATGCATGAACCATCAGGTGTATCATAGTCATCACCGAATACAGACAATTGTTTTCGAAGACCTATAGCAGTTTGAGTAACAAAAGGCAGTAAGTTATTTGGGACACCATTTGGAAGTTCACCAATTTCAGCAGAAGGGTGAGCTCCGATTGGATTGAAATAACGCAAAATGATACTACGATAATTTGGATTAGCTGCCATTGTATCTCTGATAATCTCCTCCCCTATTTGTTTAGTATTTCCATAGGGAGACAATGCCTGCTTGATAGGTGCATCCTCAGTCACAGGAAGTGTATCAGGTTGTCCATAAACAGTACATGAAGAAGAAAAGACAAAATCCCGTATATTGTAGACAGGCATCAATTGTAATAGATTTATCAAAGACACCAGATTGTTGCGGTAATACAGCAAAGGTTTTTCAACCGACTCTCCCACAGCTTTTGAAGCAGCAAAATGTATGATTGAAACAATATCAGGGTATTTGGTAAACATACGATCCATTGCTACATAATCTACACAATCAATGTTTTCGAAGGCTGGACGAACACCAGTAATTTTTTCAATACCATTCAACACTTCAATGTTTGAATTGGATAGATTATCCACAATTACAACTTCAAAACCTTCGTTTATAAGTTCAACTACAGTATGAGAGCCGATATAACCAGTTCCACCAGTTACAAGAATTTTTGCCATCAGAAATTATTTATAAAGTTTCGCAGGATAAACACCCTGATTAATTAAATCATTGATTTTTGCAACAACTTGAGGACGATCCTCCGCATAGGTAACACCAAACCATTTTGAAGTAGTATCCAGTACTTTACAAGTAGAGACACCATTTACAATAAGATTGTTCACCGCTAAAGGAATATAATATTCAGATTTCAATTCCATTCCTCTTTCAGCTAGAAATTCTTTAAAGTACTCCATTGAATGAGCAAAATAATCAGGAGTGAATCCCCACATATTCATAGAAACTGGAGTATTTGCAGGAATAACTACTTCTGCACCATTTTCATCGATGAATATTATTTTTCCTTCTTTCTCTTCAATATGTGTACGTTCAACCACATTTTGCAAGTTATTATTCTCATCAACCACACATACACCACGACTAACTGAGCCACTTTCAGACAAAGTATTACCCACATGATAACCAACCATGCAGTATTCATTTTGTTTACCAGCAACGCTTTTCAGAAAATCTGCCAAAACCTGAAAGGATTGCTGACCATAGAAATCATCCGCATTGATAACAGCAAATGGTTCTTTAATTACATCTTTACCCATTAATACTGCATGGTTGGTTCCCCATGGCTTTTCTCTTTCTGGATTGATATTGAAACCTGCAGGAATATCGTTTATATCTTGAAAAACAACTTCAACTTCAATTTGATCAGCAAATTTTTTAATTACGATTTCACGGAAGTCAGTTTCGAAACTTTTACGAATTACAAAAACGATTTTTCCAAATCCAGCTTTGATAGCATCGTAGATTGAATAATCCATGATTGTTTCACCATTGGGACCTAGTCCATCAAGTTGTTTCAGACCACCATATCTACTACCCATTCCAGCAGCAAGTACAAAAAGAGTTGGTTTCATATAATTAATAGATTTTAATAAGCTGCAAATTTACTACTTTTCAGTCAGATTAAAACACCAAAAAAGATTCAAAATAGCATAAAATATCCCCATATTGTACAATTTTACAACTTAATTCGTTCATATAAGATTCTAATTTCAAAAAACTTTTTTTACTTTTGTACATCGAAATGACTTCGTAGCTCAGTTGGTAGAGCAACAGACTCTTAATCTGTGGGTCGTGGGTTCGACCCCCACCGGGGTCACAACAATAAACCCTTGTAATCTTAAAATATTACAAGGGTTTTATTTTAAATACTCGTATTGATAATGTGATTTAATTTGGTCAAAAGTGCAATGTTTTATTCGTAAACAACAAAAGTAAAGCAAACAGATAAATAACTTTAACAAAGATAGAAATTCGGCTTCTCATTAATCAGCCCATATACAGCCCATTGTCAAAAATATCAATTTATATGATATGCTCTATTTGATTTTTTCAGTTTTCCTGTATTCTTTAAACAATTTACTTTGGAAAAAGTATTTGAAGAAATTCGACCCATGGCATGCTATGTTTTTAAGAGCAATTATGACTAGCCTAATAGGGATCAGTATTTTGTTGATTTTTGAAAACGGCATTTTTCAAAGAATTTCACTTCAAATGGCTTATCGAAGCAGCCTGGCATCCCTACTTGGTGGTGCAGGCCTATTGTTCATGCTTAAATCTTTACAATATGGCACACTAAAGCAGATGGGGGTATTTAATATGTTGGGAGTTTTCCTTTCAGCCCTTTTTCTTGTACTAGTTGAACATTTTCCCATAGATAAATTTTGGCTAGGTAGCACCATACTGATTTTAGGGACAATTTTGTATTTAATACAACTCAAACAAGAAAAAAGCAAAGACTCCAAGGGTGTCATATTACTGTATTACAGTTTAATGAGTATATTTTTCACAAGTTCCACATTGATTCACTGGTACAATTTTCTTGGAGACACCCCCGTCTTATTTTCCTTGGTCAATCAAGAGTTTATTGTAGCAATAATAGGATTTTCAGCAATTTTATATAATAGAAAAAAAAGCAAGTTAGAATTCAAAAAAACAATAAAAGAAATTTACCAACCAGTATTTTATATGGCAATCGTGATCATTTTAGCACTTTGGTCAGGATTTAAAGGATTAAAAATCACCAATCCATTTTTTTCTTCTATTATTAGTTTGAGTACGCCAATATTAACCCTGGCATTTGGTGCAGTCTTTTTAAAAGAAAATTGGAATCGCAAGATCGCTTTTGCTTTGGTTGCAATTATCATTGGGACCTTTTTAATTGTCCTTAATTTAAAACAATCTGGTATACAATTATAAATAATTCAGAAGAAAATTTCGATCGAAGATATTAAAACCTGTTAGCTTCACATTTTCTTGCATTTGTGGGTGAAATTATGGTCTTTAATGCAAGATAGTAAAATAACTCTAATGAGTATTAAAATTTTTAATATGAATAAAAACACTTATTTTTGGCCATATTATTTTGTATTGTTTATAATATATGATTTCATTTAGTATTTCTATACTCTTGTTGATTGGAGGCTACTTCATTTATGGTAAATTCATTGAAAAAGTATTTGGCATAGAACCAGCCAGATCCACGCCAGCCATAGCAAATCCTGATGGAGTAGACTATGTGCCCCTCCCTTGGTGGAAAGCATTTTTAATTCAATTTCTAAATATTGCTGGATTAGGTCCAATATTTGGAGCCATCATGGGTATAATGTACGGTCAAGCTGCCTTTATCTGGATAGTCCTAGGTTCAATCTTTGGTGGAGCAGTTCATGACTATCTTTCCGGCATGATGTCGTTGAGACAAAACGGCGCTAGTCAGCCAGAACTTGTAGGAAAAGAATTAGGAATAGGAATCAAGCAATTTGTTCGAATATTTTCACTAGGGTTGATGATACTTGTAGGAGCAGTATTCATATCTGGACCAGCTGGTCTTTTAAATCAAATGACTGGTCAATCCATTTCTGTGGGAACTTGGACTATAATCATCTTCATTTATTATATATTGGCTACAGTATTACCCATCGATAAAATTATAGGCAAAATCTATCCAATATTTGGATTTGCATTGTTATTTATGGCCATGGGCATTCTAGTTGCACTTTATGCCAATTGGGCTCCAATTCCTGAATTCACAGAAGGTTTTCAAAATCAACACCCCAACAAGCTCCCCATCTTCCCCATGATGTTTATATCTATAGCCTGTGGTGCAATATCTGGATTTCATGCCACTCAATCGCCTATGATGGCCCGTTGTTTGGAGAATGAAAAATTGGGAAGAAGGGTATTTTATGGCTCTATGATTGCCGAAGGTTTGGTTGCTTTGATTTGGGCAGCAGCCGCATCTTCGTTTTATGGTTCCATCGAAGGTCTACAACAACATGTGGCCACAATGGATTTAACCGCCAACAAACCAGCTTTGATTGTGGATGAGATTTCAAAAACCTGGTTAGGCAATCTAGGAGGTATTCTTGCGCTTTTAGGAGTAATCGCTGCTCCCCTTACATCTGGTGACACCGCCTTACGCTCGGCCAGATTGATTTCGGCTGACTTTCTGAGATTCAATCAAAAGCCAATCAAAAACAGGCTCATATTAGCGATACCCATTTTTATTCTGACTTATCTGGTTCTTGAAATCAAATTTGATGTAATATGGAGGTATTTTGCATGGTGGAATCAAACTTTATCCGTATTTACTCTTTGGGCAATTACCGTTTATTTACATAAAAACAATAAAAACTATTGGGTTAGTCTTATCCCTGCACTATTTATGACTGTAGTTACCTCAACCTATATCTTTATAGCACCCGAAGGTTTAAATTTAAGCACAAGTATTGCATATACTTTAAGTTTCTCGCTAGCAATAATTCTAATATTCTTATTTTATAAAAGAAAATAGTCATACAAAGACATATTTACCCTTACAAAAAGACACAATTTAAAATATAATTGTGTCTTTTTTATATTTACTCTAAACTAACACTTACAATTCTTAAGAATCCAACAAGCATCTGATTACATTCTATTACTAATAAGTGGCAATTTTATTCAATATGATAGTCAGATGAATTTTTACGAGAAATATGACAGCAAAGTATTGCACGTTAATATCATTTTGTTTTACTTTGCAACTGTTAACGAACATTATGTCAGTCGATAATAGGTATTAGGTATCATTATGACTTTTCACAGAGCAAACGACTGACAAATATTCTTAACTCAAACAAGCTATTAATATTTTTTAGTTTAATAATTTAAAGTTAAAAGTTATGAAAAAGATGAAAATTTTCGCAATCGCAGTAATTGCAATGATCTCTATGGGTGCAAAAGCACAATCATTCTCAGTAGGAACTGACCTGGTAAGTAGCTATGTATGGCGCGGTGTTCAATACTCTGGCGTTTCAGTACAACCAGCAATCGACTTCACTGCTGGAAATTTCACATTAGGAGCATGGAGTTCTGTAAGCCTTGACAATAGCTATATGGAAATGGACCTATACACAAGTTATGCTTTTGATTTTGGATTGACTGCAGGATTAACTGACTATTATTATCCAGGATCAGCCTATTTCACAGGAGCATCACATGCGCTAGAATTAAATCTTGGTTACGGAATTGGTGATTTATCACTTGCAGCAAACTACATTCCCTTTACCGGAGGAAGCGCTGGAAAAGACAAATATTTTGAAGTCGGATATGCATTTAAAAATTTCAATGTATTTGCTGGTGCAGGCGACGGCTGGCACACCTCTGACGGTTCTTTTGGTTTAGTGAATGTAGGTTTAAGCACTTCAAAGGAAATTAAAATCACAGACTCATTCAGTCTACCTATGTCTGGAAGTGTAATCTTAAACCCCAGCACAGAACAACTCTACTTCGTAGTAGGCCTTAGCTTATAAAAAACAAAAACATTGTCATCCGGGCACTCCGGATGACAAATTTAAAAATCTCAAACAACAAGAATATGAAAAAAATTGAAGCTATTATACGCAAAACAAAGTTTGACGATGTGCGCGAAGCTCTAGACGATATAAACATCGAATGGTTTTCTTATTACGACGTAAGAGGCGTTGGCAAAGCCAGACAAGGAAGAATTTACAGGGGTGTAATCTACGACACCAGCTATATTGAACGCACATTGATCAGCATAGTTGTTCGCGACAAAAACCTCACCAAAACGATTAATGCAATACAAAAAGCAGCTCACACCGGAGAAACTGGAGATGGTAGAATTTTCGTTGTCAACATCGAAGACGCTATCCGCATCAGAACAAATGAAAGAGGCGACATCGCTCTTTATAATGCAGAAACAGAAATTTAATTGTAAACATTAAAATTTAAACAAAATGGCAGAAGTATTAGACAGCCTGGCAATGACCAGCGACAGCATAACAAGCACGGCAGCCTTAAGCACAGACTCAATAATGTCGACACTCACAAGCACAGCCGGAACGCTTACAGAATTAGCTTCTTCAATTGACACAGTATGGGTATTAGTAGCCGCAGCATTGGTATTTTGGATGCAAGCAGGATTCGCCCTAGTAGAAGCAGGATTTACAAGATCAAAAAACACGGTCAACATTTTGATGAAAAACTTGGTTGACTTTTCATTTGGATCAATTGCATTCTTTGCTATCGGTTTCGGTATTATGTTTGGTGCAGGAAACGGATTCTTTGGTGAAATCAAAATGTTTGGAACAGATTCTTGGGCCGGAGGAATACCAACAGAGGCTTTCCTAATTTTCCAAACTGTATTCGCAGCAACAGCAGCAACTATTGTTTCAGGAGCTATGGCTGAAAGAACTCACTTTGTATCTTATTTGGTATTCAGCATCATCATTTCAGCAGTAATTTACCCTATTTCAGGACATTGGATCTGGGGAGGTGGATGGTTATCCCAACTAGAAACTCCATTCCATGATTTCGCAGGTTCAACTGCAGTACACTCTCTTGGCGGCTGGATAGGTTTAGCAGGAGCAGTTATACTAGGCCCTCGTATCGGCAAATTCAAAGGTAAAAAAATCATGGCTATCCCTGGACACAACCTTACTTATGGTGCACTAGGTGTATTCATTCTTTGGTTGGGATGGTTCGGATTCAACCCAGGATCTCAAATCGCTGCTAGCGGCGCAGGAAACGCAACTGCGATTTCACATATTTTTGTAACCACCAACTTGGCTGCGGCGGCAGGAACCATCGTCTCCCTTGCACTAACTTGGATTAAATACGGCAAACCTTCCTTGAGTATTTCCTTGAACGGCGCTTTAGCCGGCTTGGTAGCTATCACAGCAGGTTGTGATGTTGTAAGCGCTGGAGGAGCAATAGCCATTGGAGCATTAGCAGGTGTAGTACTTGTATTTGGATTGAGACTTATAGAGAACACATTTAAAATTGACGACCCAGTGGGTGCTGTAACAGTACACGGTATCACTGGAGCATTTGGTACCCTTATGGTAGGATTCTTCTCTACTTCCGAAGGTTTACTATATGGTTTTGGTGCAGCTTCTTTAGTATCTCAAATCATTGGTGTGCTTGCAATTGCAGCATGGGGATTGGGCACAGGATTCATCCTATTCTTCATCCTTAAGAAAACAGTTGGTCTAAGAGTACACAAACGTGTTGAAGATGAAGGTCTTGATATTTACGAACATGGCGAAACTGCTTACAATTAATTATACGATTTATCTTAACTATGATGGAATGGGATTGCATATAAATGCGATCCCATTTTTTACACAACTTTCTTTTTGAAAGCATAAAACTAACTTCTGATTACATTATGTCAATTACAACCACATTTTAGACCATTTGAAAACGTAAATATAATACAAAAAAACTGTAAAAAATATCTAAAAACCCATGACCAGATCCAGTCAAAATGTCAAATCAAAACAAATTCAATGCATTTCTACAAAATAATTAAGCAAAACAACTCCCAATTCTTAAAAAATAAAATACGAATCAAATAAATATAAATTTGTCAAGCAATTATTTGGAAATTAATTACATATTGTCTAAATTTGCTCCTGAAACAATAACAAAAAGACAACAATCAAAATGAAATTCACCAAAATGCATGGGACCGGCAATGACTACATCTACGTCAACGGTTTTACAGAAAGCATTGAAAACCCACAAGAAGCTGCAATTTCATGGAGCGACAGACACACTGGGATTGGTTCTGATGGTTTGGTCTTGATACTACCTTCAGAGAATTGCGATTTTAGAATGAGAATGTTCAATGCAGACGGATCTGAATCTGAGATGTGCGGAAACGCTTCAAGATGTATTGGCAAATATGTATACGACAAAGGCCTGACAACCAAAACCGAAGTAAGTTTGGAAACCTTGGCAGGAGTTAAAATTCTAAAATTATTTATAGATTCGAACAACAAAGTAGAAAAAGTAAGGGTTGACATGGGAGCCCCTATTTTAGAAGCCAAACAAATCCCAACAACATTAGATGGGAATGAAATCATTGATAGAACTATCGAATTTTCACCAGAAATTAGATACAATATCACTACGATATCTATGGGAAATCCGCATGCAGTTATATTTACGAACGGTATATCTGAATTAAATTTACCCAATATAGGACCAAAAATAGAGAATGCAACCATTTTCCCAAGACGCACCAACACCGAGTTCATTGAAGTTGTAGACAAATCTCACATTAAAATGAGAGTATGGGAAAGAGGATCGGGAGAAACCCTTGCATGTGGCACCGGCGCCTGTGCATCTGTAGTTGCTGGTGTTTTAAACGGCTTAACTGAACGCAAAACCAAAGTAGAACTATTGGGTGGAGAGCTCGAAATTGAATGGAATGCAAACGACAACCATGTTTACCTCACAGGATCAGCAACGACTGTCTTTGAGGGAGAAATTTGAAGAACAATAAAAGAAACATAAAGCTAAAATGGCACTAATTAACGAAAATTTCATTAAGATTCCTGCGACTTATTTATTTTCAGAAATCGCAAGAAGAGTATCTAAACACAAGGAAGAAAATCCTGAAGCTAAAATCATCCGTATGGGTATTGGCGATGTTAGTCTTCCACTTCCAGATGCATCAGTGGATGCAATGAAATCAGCAGCAGAAGAACAAAGACATGCATCTACATTCAGAGGTTACGGTCCAGAACAAGGCTATGCCTTTTTGAGAGAGAGTATTGTTGAGAACGATTACAAATCAAGAGGAGTTCAAATCGAAGCTGATGAAATATTTGTGAGTGACGGAGCAAAAAGCGACACAGGAAATATTGGTGACATCTTTAGCTCCGATAATAAAGTGGCAATCACCGACCCTAGTTACCCTGTTTACGTTGACACAAACGCTATGGCAGGCAGAGCTGGCGAAGCAAGTGAAAGTGGAGCTTGGACTAATTTGGTTTATCTTGCATGCAACGAACAAAACAATTTTGTACCAGAGTTACCACTAGAGAAAGTAGACATCATCTATCTATGCTACCCAAACAATCCAACTGGAACTACTTTAACCAAAGAACAATTAACAGTGTGGGTGAAGTACGCAAAAGACAACAAAGCTGTAATTCTTTACGATGCAGCATACGAAGCATTTATAACTGAAGAGAATGTACCTCACAGTATTTATGAAATAGAAGGAGCACAAGAAGTGGCTATCGAGTTCAAAAGTTTTTCAAAAACAGCAGGCTTTACAGGCACACGCTGTGGATACACCGTAGTACCTAAAGCATTGAATGCATACACAGAAAACGGAGAAGCCGTGCAATTGAACAAACTTTGGAACAGAAGACACACCACAAAATTCAATGGAACCTCCTATGTAGTTCAAAGAGCTGCTGAAGCAACCTATAGCCCTGAAGGCAAAAAACAAGTAAAGGCATTGATTGAATTTTACACAGAAAATGCCCGAATAATAAGAGAAGGACTATTGAATGCTGGATATAAAATCTATGGAGGCGTAAACGCACCCTACGTTTGGGCTAAAGCACCGGAAGGATTAAGCAGTTGGGAATATTTCGATTTCTTATTAAAAGAAAAAAATATTGTCACTACTCCAGGTGCCGGCTTCGGAGCAAGTGGTGAAGGTTTTGTACGTTTCTCTGCATTTGGAAGCAGACAAGACACTATAGAAGCTATGGAAAGACTAATAAAATAAAGTCAATTAAAATGAAAAAAATAGAAGCAATTATCCGTAAAAACAAATTTGAAGACGTAAAAAAAGCTTTAGACAACGTTCAAATCGAATGGTTTTCCTACTATGACGTAAGAGGAGTTGGCAAAGTCAGAGAAGGCAGAGTTTATCGCGGAGTTGTTTATGACACCCGTTATATCGACCGTATTCTTATCAGCATAGTAGTAAGAGAAAAAAATGTCGAAAAAACGGTTTCAGCTATTCAGAAATCTGCATATACGGGTGAAATAGGAGATGGAAGAATCTTCATTATCCCTATAGAAGATGCCGTTAGAATAAGAACAGGCGACAGAGGCGACGCTGCCCTTTTCGATGCAGAAGACGAAAAATAGCAAAGACATACACGGTGAAGTTTTTGATTGAATCGTGTGTTTTTTAGTTTTATTGTTTCAAGGCAGGCTACTTCGTGAGAAATAGCCTGCTAATTGAAAAAACTTCAAAAAAGAAGAGTAAAAAATAATAATTTATCATTTAAAACTATATATAAATATCTGATTATAAGAAAACATAGTCTATTTGATTACAAATTATCACTTTACAATATTTCTACCAATTATTAGTTGTAGAAATTTGAATAAAGGTTACATTTTCGTTAAATTTGCAAATGGAACCTTACATTTAGTTAGTTTTAGGTATTTAAGAGAAATAATTAGACAAAAAATAATCCACAAAAAATTAAATTATGTCAGCATTAAGATTTAAAGCAGTAGAAGAAGCTTTCAAAAAAAGAGCTCTACACGTAGAAGCTCCTGCAAGGTTTACTTCAGAATTTTATGGCAAATACGTATTCAACCGTGACGCAATGACCAAATATCTTTCAAAAGATGTGGTTAAAGCAATTCAAAATGCAGTAACCAAAGGTGCTACTTTGGACCGCAATATTGCTGATTACGTAGCTTCAGGTATGAAACAATGGGCTATGGACCTTGGCGCGACACATTACACTCACTGGTTCCAACCATTAACAGAAGGTACTGCTGAAAAGCATGACTCATTCATTGATTATGCTGGTGCACCTGGAGAAGCAATCATTGAAGACTTCTCAGGTAAACTATTGGCTCAACAAGAACCTGATGCATCTTCATTCCCAAATGGTGGTATTCGTTCTACTTTTGAAGCACGTGGTTACACTGCATGGGATCCATCATCACCTGCCTTTGTAATTGATGACACTCTTTGCATCCCAACTATCTTTATTTCATACACAGGTGAAGCACTTGACTACAAAGCTCCATTATTAAAATCCATTAACGCGATCGACAAAGCTGCTACAGCTGTATGTCAATATTTTGATGCAAACGTAAACAAAGTTGTTGCCTTCTTAGGATGGGAACAAGAATATTTCTTGATTGACGAAGGATTGTATGCAACTCGTCCAGACTTAGTATTAACTGGTCGTACATTACTTGGACACGAATCAGCTAAAAACCAACAATTGGAAGACCACTACTTTGGTGCAATCCCAAGTCGTGTAGCTGCATTCATGAAAGATTTGGAATTCGAAGGATACAAATATGGTATTCCATTGAAAACTCGTCACAACGAGGTAGCACCTAACCAGTTTGAGCTAGCTCCTATTTTCGGCGAAGCTAACTTGGCTATTGATCAAAACTTATTGATCATGACTATCATGAAGAAAATTGCTCGTCGCCACGGATTCCGTGTTTTATTGCATGAAAAACCATTTGCAGGAGTAAACGGATCAGGTAAACACAACAACTGGTCATTGGGAACTAACACTGGTGTTGGTCTTTACACCCCAGGCAAAACTCCTGAAGAAAACTTACAGTTCATTACATTCGTTGCAAATGCTTTGATGGCTGTTCACAAAAACAATGCATTGTTGAAAGCGTCTATCATGACAGCTCAAAATGCACATCGACTTGGTGCTAACGAAGCTCCTCCTGCAATTGTATCTTCTTTCTTAGGTTCACAAATCTCTGCTGTTCTAGACAAAATCGAAAACAGTTCAGCTGATGAGGCTATCGTAATTGATGATAAAAAGAAATTGCATTTAGGCATTTCTCATATACCAGAAGTATTGTTAGACAACACAGACCGTAACAGAACTTCTCCTTTTGCATTTACCGGTAACCGTTTTGAGTTCCGTGCAGTTGGATCTTCCGCTAACTGTTCTTCTGCTTACATTGCATTATGTACTGCTGTAGCAGATCAGTTGACAGACTTCAAAAAAGAAGTTGATGCAAAAATTGCAACTGGAATGGCTAAGGAAAAAGCAATATTCGAAGTGGTTAAATCATACATCAAAGCTTCTAAAGCTATCCGTTTCGATGGTAATGGTTATAGCGACGAATGGAAAGTAGAAGCTGCAAAACGTGGTTTGGACTGTGAAACTTCAGTTCCAGAAATCTACAAAGCTTATACCACCGAAGCTTCTATCAAAATGTTTGAAAGAATGAACGTTTTGACTGAAAAAGAATTAGAAGCACGTAACGAGGTAAAATGGGAAACTTACACTAAGAAAATCCAGATTGAAGCACGTGTACTTGGAGATTTGTGCTTGAACCACATTATTCCTGTTGTAACTAAATATCAATCAATGTTATTAGACAACGTTTCTAAAATACATTCACTATATGACGCAGACAAAGCTAAAGCTTTATCAGCAATGAACATGGGATTGATTGAAGAAATTGCATTACGTATTGGTGAAGTTAAAACTTTTGTTGATCAAATGATCGAAGCTCGTAAAGTGGCTAACAAATTGGATCACGAATACGACAAAGCGGTTGCTTATCACGACAAAGTTGTTCCTTACTTCGATAAAATCCGTTATCAGGTAGATAAATTGGAATTAATCGTTGATAACCAAATGTGGCCATTGCCAAAATACAGAGAATTATTGTTTATCCGCTAATAATAAGCTAGATACAATAAAATTACTATTAAATAGTGAGGGTGATGAAAATTGCTCTCACTATTTTCACCAACAATAAAACTAGTTCTCACACGCAGTTAGAAACAAACTGCCATTAATAAAAACTATGAGTTTAAACCCATTACAAATTTCAGAAATTGAACAGCATTCGTTATATTCTTCACAGAATGAACACGATGCCTGTGGTGTAGGTATAGTTTTAAACACATTCGGCGAAAAATCTCACGATATTGTCGAAAAGGGTTTACAAGTACTTGAACATATGGTTCACCGCGGAGCTGAAAGTGCTGACAATAAAACAGGAGATGGTGCGGGAATTCTGGTTCAGATCCCTCACGAGTTTATTTTATTACAAGGAATACCCGTTCCTGCCAAAGGCAAATACGGTACTGGTTTAGTATTTCTACCTAAGGATAAAAAGAAAGCTGACTTGTGCATGAACGTAATTAAAGAAAATGTTGAAAAGGAAAACCTTCAACTTTTCGCTGTACGTGATGTGCCTGTCAATAGCGATATTCTAGGTGAAATTTCACGTTCAAACGAACCACAAATCAAGCAAATTTTCATCACCGGTTCTCTTCCTCAAAAAGAACTGGAATTGAAACTATATATCGTTCGTAAGAAAATTGAAAAAGCAATTTACAATTCAAGTATAGCTAAAGAAAGAAGTTTCTACATAGTGACCCTTTCCACTCGTCAAATGGTTTATAAAGGAATGTTGACATCAATGCAACTTCGTGATTATTATCCAGATCTTACTAACGAACATTTCACATCAGGTATTGCTTTAGTACACTCTCGTTTCAGTACCAACACTTTCCCAACTTGGGATTTGGCTCAACCATTCCGTATGCTTGGACACAATGGTGAAATTAACACCATTCGTGGAAACCGTTTCTGGATGGAAGCACGTGAAAGTGTATTGAAATCAGATCAATTGGGAGATCTTAAAGATTTATTCCCTATTGTTCAACCCGGAATGAGTGATAGTGCATCGCTAGACAATACTTTGGAATTCCTTGTTATGTCTGGATTCAGTCTACCTCAAGCAATGTCGATGTTGGTACCTGAAAGCTGGAATTCTAAAAATCCAATCTCATCCGATCTTAAAGCATTCTATGAATATCATTCCATATTTATGGAACCTTGGGATGGTCCTGCCGGACTGTTATTCTCTGATGGTCGTTATGTAGGTGGTATGTTGGATAGAAACGGTCTTCGTCCATCACGTTATGTAATTACTAACGATAATTTGATGATTATTGCTTCAGAAACAGGTACTGTTGAAATTGAAGCTGAAAGAATCAAAGAAAAAGGTCGTCTAAAACCAGGAAAAATGTTGATGGTAGACACTGAATCAGGACATATTTATTATGATCCAGAAATCAAAGAAGGTCTAGCTAAAGCACATGCATACAAAGACTGGTTGGAAATGAACCGTATCCACTTAGATAAAATCAAATCAGGTAGAAATGTAAAGGTGGATGTAACTAATTACGAGCAATTATTAACTGCTTTTGGTTATTCTAAGGAAGATTTAGAATTCTTGATGATACCTATGGCTAATACTGGACAAGAACCAGTTTCGTCTATGGGTAATGACGTAGCTTTATCTGTATTTTCGGATAAACCACAACGACTATTCAATTATTTCCGTCAACAATTTGCACAGGTAACTAACCCACCTATTGATCCAATCCGTGAAGAACTTGTGATGTCACTTTCTTCTTATGTAGGATCTGTTCATACAAATTTACTGGAACCAGCTCCAGAAATCTGTAAAATGGTTCGTTTAAGTAGTCCTATTCTGACAAACACACAGTTTGACATTTTATTGAATCTTCAATACAAAGGTTTCTCTACTGCCGTATTGCCTATGTTGTTTAAAGCAAGTGAAGGAAAAGTTGGTTTAGAGAAAGCTATCAAAGAACTTTGTATATCCGTAGAAAAAGCGGTAGATGATGGGAAAAACTATATCGTATTAAGTGACCGTGGTGTTAATTCAGAAATGGCACCTATTCCTTCACTACTTGCAGTTTCAGCTGTACATCATTATTTGATTGACAAGCGTAAACGTATGCAGACAGACATTGTTGTTGAATCAGCAGAACCTCGTGAAGTTATGCACTTCGCATTACTTATTGGATTTGGAGCCAATGCAATCAACCCATATTTGTCTTTCGCTATACTAAACAACAGAATTAAATCTGGTGATATTCAATTGGATTTCCACACTGCAGAGAAAAACTATATCAAAGCAATTGGAAAAGGTTTATTGAAAGTTTTATCTAAAATGGGTATTTCAACTATCCGTTCATACAGAGGAGCACAGATATTTGAAGCAATTGGTATCTCTTCTTCGGTAGTAGAAGCATACTTCAAAGGATTGGTATCAAAAATTGAAGGAATCGATTTGGATGATATCGCTAGAGAAACTACAGAACCACATCAACACGCATACTTCCCAGCTGAGGGAGAAGGATTTAAATTGGTAAATTTAGGTCAATATCAATACAGACGCGAAGGCGAAGATCATGCTTGGAATCCAGAAACTATAGCACGTCTACAGATTGCGACTAAAACTGGAAGTTACGATAAGTACAAAGAATATGCAAAAGCTGCGGATGAAAAAGAAAGTCCAATCTTTATTCGTGACCTATTAGATTACAAACGTAATCCTATAGATATCAATGAAGTAGAGCCAGTGGAAAGCATTATGAAAAGATTCGTAACCGGTGCTATGTCATATGGTTCAATTAGTCGTGAAGCTCACGAAGCTATGGCATTTGCTATGAACTTGATTGGCGGTCGTTCAAACACCGGAGAAGGTGGTGAAGATCCAGAACGTTATAAAAAACGTGAAGATGGATTAAGTGCACGCTCTGCCATCAAACAAGTTGCATCAGGTCGTTTTGGTGTAACTGCAGAATATTTGGTAAATGCAGATGAAATTCAGATCAAAATAGCTCAAGGTGCTAAACCAGGAGAAGGTGGACAGTTACCGGGTCACAAAGTTGATAAGATTATTGCAAAGACTCGTCACTCTATCCCAGGTATTTCTTTGATTTCACCTCCACCCCACCACGATATTTATTCAATCGAAGATTTAGCGCAGCTGATCTATGACTTGAAGAATATCAATCCTACAGCGACGATCAGTGTGAAACTAGTATCAGAAAGTGGTGTAGGTACAATTGCAGCTGGTGTGGCAAAAGCAAAAGCTGACTTGATTCTTATCTCAGGTACAGAAGGTGGAACTGGAGCTAGTCCTTCAAGTTCTATCAAACACGCTGGTTTACCTGTAGAAATTGGTTTGGCTGAAACACAACAAACCCTGGTTATCAACAACCTTCGTGGTCAAATCAAACTTCAAACCGACGGTCAGTTGAAAACCGGTCGTGATGTCGTATTGGCAACCTTACTAGGTGCTGAAGAATATGGTTTTGCAACTTCAGCCTTGATTATACTTGGTTGTGTGATAATGCGTAAATGTCACTTGAATACTTGTCCAGTAGGTATAGCTACACAAGATCAAGAATTACGTAAACACTTCATGGGTAAACATGAATATTTAGTAAACTTCTTTAATTTCATAGCTCAAGATGTTCGTGAACATTTGGCAGAAATGGGATATAGAAGCATAGATGAAATCATCGGACGTTCAGATTTATTATTACGTAAAGAAAATGTGGGTGGTTCATCGAAAATCAACAAAGTTGATTTATCTAAAATCATGTATGTCCCTAAGGAAAATCAAACTGCAAGTACAAAAAACACATCCGTACAGAACCATAAAATTGAATCTGTAATGGATGTAGAACTTATCAAAAAAGCATTACCTGCTTTGGATTTGTGTGTTCCTGTGGAATTGAAAAATAAAATCACAAATATTGACCGTACTGTGGGCGCTATGCTTTCAGGAGAAATAGCAAAAAGATATGGTCAAGCTGGTTTACCAGATGGAACTATTCAAGCACATTTCGTAGGTTCTGCGGGACAAAGTTTTGGAGCATTCCTAAGTAAAGGAGCAACCTTCAAACTTGAAGGTGATGCAAATGACTATTTAGGCAAAGGTCTTTCTGGTGGTAGAATTGTTGTAGTTCCACCTACAGGATCCACATTCAAGCCAGAAGACAATATTATAGCAGGTAACACTATGCTATATGGTGCAACTTCAGGTGAAGTTTACATCAATGGTGTAGTAGGTGAACGTTTCTGTGTACGTAACTCAGGAGCTATAGCTGTTGTAGAAGGGGCAGGTGATCACTGTTGTGAATATATGACAGGTGGTAGAACTGTAGTACTTGGTAAAACAGGTAGAAACTTTGCAGCCGGTATGAGTGGTGGAGTTGCTTATGTATTGGATGAAAAAGGTGATTTCGATTACTATTGCAATATGGAAATGGTAGAATTGTCATTGATAGAAGACAGCATGGACAGTAAAGACTTAAATGCATTGATCAGTAATCATTACAAATATACCGGTAGTGCCAAAGCAAAAGAAATTCTTGACAATTGGAGAGATTATGTTGATAAATTTATCAAGGTAGTTCCAATTGAATACAAGAAAGTTTTGCAGGAAGAAAAGATGGAAGCAATCAACAAAAAAATTGCAAAAGTCGAAAGAGACTATTGATTCCAATAGTAAGGTTTAATCATTAACAATAAAACAAAATGGGAAATCCAAAAGCATTTATATATGTACCGCGTAAAGAAGCGGGATACCGACCAGTTGGAGAACGTATCTACGACTTTGGTGAGGTAGAACAAACATTGAATCGTGAAGACCGTAAAATCCAGGCATCTAGATGTATGGATTGCGGAATTCCATTCTGTCACTGGGGCTGTCCACTTGGCAATAAAATGCCTGAGTGGCAAGATATGATCTACAAAGGAAAATGGAAAGAAGGTATAGAAGTACTACACGAAACAAACAACTTCCCAGATTTCACTGGACGTATCTGTCCAGCTCCATGTGAGAAGTCTTGTGTACTGGCTTTACATGAATCTCCAGTTACCATCCGTGAAAATGAAGCAGCTGTAACTGAAGTTGCTTTCACAGAAGGCATGATAAAAGCCCAGCCTCCAAAAACAAGAACAGGTAAAAAAGTAGCAGTTATTGGTTCTGGACCTGCTGGATTGGCAGCAGCTCAACAATTAAACAGAAAAGGCCATAATGTAACTATTTTTGAAAAAGACAACAGTTTGGGTGGACTATTGAGATATGGAATACCAAATTTCAAATTAAACAAAAATATAATAGACCGTCGTTTGAATCAACTACTAGAAGAAGGAATTGAATTCAAACCAAACACAGAAGTTGGTAAAGACATTACTGGAAAAGAAATCCTAAAAAACTATGATGCTGTAGCTATTGCAATAGGTGCAGGACAACCAAGAAACATCACTCCAGAAGGAAGAGATTTGAAAGGTGTTTATTATGCAATGGAATTCTTGAGTCAAGCCAACAAGGTAATAATGAATGAAAAAGTAGATCCAAAAGAATTGATCAGTGCAAAAGACAAACATGTATTGGTTATTGGAGGTGGAGATACTGGATCAGACTGTGTTGGAACTTCAGTAAGACAGGGTGCAACCAAGGTAACTCAAATTGAGATTTTGCCTCAACCACCAGTTGGTAAGAACCCAAGTACTCCTTGGCCGTATTATCCAAACATACTAAAAACTTCAAGTTCACACATGGAAGGTTGTGAACGTAAGTGGAGTTTAAACACTACAAAATTCATTGGAGAAAAAGGACAATTGAAGGAAGTAGAGGTTGAAGAAGTTGAATGGGTGAATGAAGGTGGGAAGTGGAACATGATTTCAACAGGTAAGAAAGAAATCATAAAAGCCGACCTTGTATTTTTAGCTTTAGGTTTTGTACATCCTGTACATGAAGGATTACTTCAAGAACTAGGTGTTGATTTAGATGCAAGAGGTAATGTTAAACTGGATACAAATGGTCAAAGCAGTGTAAAGAAAGTATTTGCTACTGGTGATGCTGCCATAGGTGCTAGTTTGGTAGTCCGTGCTATTGCTCTAGGTCGCAAAACAGCTGAAGATATTCATAAAATTTTATAATAAATTTTCAACGGGAACTCGAGGAATCGGGTTCCCTTAATAATTGATACGATATGTGTGGAATAGTTTGTGCATTTGATGTAAAACAAGAGTCAGAAGAACTGCGTCCCCAAATTCTAAAGATGTCGAAACGAATTCGTCATCGTGGACCAGACTGGTCAGGAATTTATTCTAACAACCAAGCAATTTTATCTCACGAACGATTATCGATTGTTGATCCTAAATCAGGAAAACAACCCTTGTTCAGCATAGATAAAAAATTGGTTTTAGCAGTAAATGGTGAAATTTATAATCACCAAGAAATTAGAGCTAAATATGCAGGAAAATATGAATTCTTGACAAATTCAGATTGTGAAGTTATTCTTGCTTTATATAAAGATAAAGGTCCAGATTTTTTGGAGGATCTAAATGGAATATTTGCATTTGCATTGTATGATGTAGAAAAAAATATTTTCATGATAGGACGTGACCATATTGGTATCATTCCCTTGTATCAAGGTTGGGATGCCGAAGGCACTTATTATGTCGCTTCAGAATTGAAAGCACTAGAAGGTCAATGTGTTAAATTTGAAGAGTTCTTGCCAGGTCAATATTACTATAGTCCTGATGGTAAAGCTACCAAATGGTACAACAGAGATTGGATGGAATTTGACAATGTAAAATCAAACTCAAGTAGCATTGATGTACTTCGTCAAGCATTGGAAGATGCTGTTGAAAGACAATTAATGGCGGATGTTCCATATGGTGTACTTTTATCCGGAGGACTTGACTCTTCCATTATTTCAGCAGTTGCCAAAAAATTTGCCTCAAAAAGAATAGAATCCGGTAACAAAGAAGCAGCATGGTGGCCACAATTACACTCCTTTGCCGTAGGCCTTGAGGGTTCACCCGACTTGGCTGCTGCACGTAAAGTTGCAGATCATATTGGAACTGTGCACCATGAAATACATTTCACAGTTCAAGAGGGATTGGATGCAATACGTGATGTAATTTATCATATAGAAACCTATGACGTTACCACTGTTAGAGCTAGTACTCCTATGTATTTGCTTGCTCGCGTAATTAAATCGATGGGTGTAAAGATGGTACTATCTGGTGAAGGTGCTGACGAAATTTTTGGTGGATATCTTTATTTCCACAAAGCTCCTAATGCAGAAGAGTTTCACAAAGAGACTGTACGCAAACTAGGAAAATTACATCAATACGACTGTTTGAGAGCTAACAAATCCTTATCAGCTTGGGGAGTTGAAGGACGTGTTCCTTTTCTTGATAAAGAATTTATGGATGTGGCAATGCAATTGAATCCAGCAGATAAAATGGCTGGAAATGGAAAAATGGAAAAATGGATACTTCGAAAAGCTTTTGAAGATTATTTACCAGAAAGCGTTGCTTGGAGACAAAAGGAACAATTCTCAGATGGTGTAGGTTACAACTGGATCGATACTTTAAAAGAATTAACAAGTGCTCAGGTTACTGATAGTCAAATGGAAAAAGTAAGTGACATTTTCCCTATACAACCTCCTATGAGTAAAGAAGAATTTTACTATCGATCAATCTATCAAGAACATTTTGGATCTGACTCAGCTGCGCTATGTGTACCTTCAGTACCATCTGTAGCTTGTTCAACTCCAATCGCACTGGAATGGGATGAAGCATTTAAGAAAATGGTTGATCCATCAGGAAGATCGGTTGCTGGTGTTCACGAACAAAGTTACAACCAATAATTTAATTTTTTTAGAAAATTTAAAAATCAGAATCTACTGTTATTCAGCGTATTGAGTGTTTAAAGCACTTAATTACGCTGAATTTTCTTTTATATGAAACTATATGAAACTTAATGTATGGGAAATTTGTTTAAATTTGTATAGAAAATTTAGAGATAGCTACTCTGACCAAGTTGCTAAGAAAATATTTAATTGTTTACATTATGAAGACCCAAAGACAGAAACTTTACGAAAACATCATCTTTGCTCTCTCATTCCTTATTTTCTCAGGTTTGATACTGAGCATAATTGATGCGTATCTTAACATCAAAAACAAAGGATTTAATTTGTATAAATCCATGGCTTTATTTAGCACTCTTTTTTATGGATTTATCAGTTATTCACTTGTAAGCCTTTACTCGCCAGACTTACCACAATGGATAATGACAGTAGGAATAATAGGAATAGTAGCAAACTCACTTTCCATTTTGACATTAATTGTATCCAGAATTTATAAATTCTCTATTTCTCGACAGGCTGTTGTAAAACACTTTAGAGGAGAACAAACTGTTTCCACAAGTTCTGCTAGAGCTTAAAGAAAATATTTTCGAAACATTGATATAACAAACCAAGCGATTCGAATTTATAAAAAAAATGGGCACCCGTGAGGATGCCCATTTTTTTTATAAATATTATTTTAAATCAGATTGTATTCTTTTAATAAATCCTCCATTTCATCTCTTACTTGCATAGCTTCCTTGCCTGCAGCAAGGGCATAGTCCTCACCCTTTGAAGCATAGATGATTTGACGGGATGAATTCACCAAAAGGCCACACTCGGCATTCAAGCCATATTTAGCAACTTCCTGCAAACTACCTCCTTGAGCACCTACACCGGGCACCAATAGAAAATGATTAGGAATTATCTTACGAATTTGTTCAAGCATATCCGCTTTTGTAGCACCAACTACATACATTAAATTATCAGCATTGCCCCACTCTTGGGATTTAGTCAACACTTTTTCATACAATTTACTACCATTTTCCTCCATGAACTGAAAATCAAAAGCACCCTTGTTTGAGGTCAAGGCAAGTAATATCACCCACTTATTTTCGTAGCTCAAAAAAGGCTTTACAGAGTCCTCCCCCATATAAGGAGCCACAGTGACCGCATCAAAATCCATATTGCCTAGGAAAGTTTTAGCGTACATAGCCGATGTATTTCCTATATCACCTCGTTTGGCATCTGCAATAATAAATTGATCAGGGTAATTTGCACGAATATAATCTACAGTTCTTTCCAAGGCATCCCATCCATCTATCCCCTGTGACTCATAAAATGCCAGATTTGGTTTGTATGCAACACAATACTTAGCCGTAGCATCAATGATAGCTTTGTTGAATTCAAAAATAGGATCCTCTGAATTTTCAATTAAGAATGAAGGAATTTTTTCTATGTCAGTATCTAAACCTACACACAAAAAGGATCTTTTCTTTAAAATATTTTGAAATAATTGTTCTTTATTCATTTTATACGATTTTTACAATTCAGATTCCTTAAGTCTTTCTGCATTCTCAGCAACAATCAATTGATCAATTACTTGTTGAATATCACCATTCATAAATGCAGATAAATTATAGATAGTATAATTAATTCTATGATCCGTGATTCTACCTTGTGGATAATTGTAGGTACGGATTTTGGCTGAACGATCGCCAGTAGATACCATGGTTTTACGTTTTGAACCTATTTCGTCAAGATATTTTTGATGTTCAATCGCATAAATCCTTGACCTAAGCTCTATCATGGCCTTTGCTTTGTTTTTGTGTTGTGATTTCTCATCTTGACATTGGACTGTAATTCCAGTGGGAATATGCACCAACCGTATTGCCGAATAGGTCGTATTTACTGATTGACCACCCGCACCCGAGGAGCAAAATGTATCCACACGAATATCGGATTCCTTCAATTCAATATCAAACTCTTCAGCCTCAGGCAAAACTGCAACAGTAGCTGCAGAGGTGTGAACACGTCCTTGAGTTTCGGTTTGTGGAACACGTTGTACACGATGAACACCAGATTCATATTTCAAAGTACCATACACATTTTCACCGGATACCGTAAAAATAATCTCTTTATATCCACCTGAAGTACCTTCAGAAATATTGGTAACTTCCGTTTTCCAACCTTTGGAATCGCAGTAGCGAGTGAACATTTTAAAAAGATCACCAGCAAAAATTGCAGCCTCATCACCACCGGTGCCTCCTCGAATCTCTACGATAGCATTTTTGTTATCCTCAGGATCGGCAGGAATCAAAAGTAGTTTGATCTCCTCCTCCATTTCGGGTAACTTGGGTTCAATCTCATCAATTTCTATTTTAGCCATCTCCCTCATTTCCGGATCAGACTCTTCATCCAAGATTTGTTTTGCCTCAGATAGATGAGCTAGAGCTAATTTATAATTATCTCTGGCTTTCACTATGAGTTCTAGATCATGATACTCTTTATTAAGCTTTACGTATCTTTTCTGATCAGAAATTACGGATGGATCAGTGATAAGTGTCGAAATCTCATCGAACTTATGTTGTAAACCATCCAGTTTATCTAGCAGGGAACTTTCAGACATTATTTTTTCTCCTCAATCCAATTTTTAGCGTTAACAAAAGCTTCTACCCATGGAGTAATTTGATCAGAGTTCAATCGTTCTGCAGGGTAATTAGCCCATTGCCAAGGGAAGATAGCTCTTTCCAGGTGAGGCATCATTGCCAGGTGGCGACCATCAGCAGAACAAATTCCAGCAGCAGAATAGTCAGATCCGTTGGGATTTGCAGGATAGCTATCGTATGAATATTTCGCTATAATATTGTATTCTTTCTCCTCTTTAGGTAAATAAAATTTACCTTCACCATGAGCAACCCAAACTCCTAATTTGCTGCCTGAAAGAGAACCGAACATTACTGAATCATTCTGAGGTATAGTTAAACCCAAGAAACTCGACTCAAATTTATGCGAATCGTTGTGCAACATTTTAGGCTTTACATCATGTTCAGGTGTCACTAAACCTAGTTCAACCATCAACTGACATCCATTACAAATACCTAATGAAAGAGTATCCTCACGGCTATAGAAATTATCCAGAGAGTTTTTAGCTTTCTCATTAAATAGAAATCCTCCAGCCCATCCTTTTGCAGAACCTAAAACATCTGAGTTTGAGAAACCTCCACAGAATACAACCATATTCACGTCTTCCAAAGTTTCTCTTCCGGTTGACAAGTCAGTCATGTGAACATCCTTCACATCAAAGCCAGCTAAATACAAGGAATAAGCCATTTCTCTTTCACCATTGGTGCCTTTTTCACGAACAATAGCAGCTTTTATACCACTTGGTTTGCGATCCTGGCTTAATGAGAATTGAGATAATTTACCTTTAAAGTCTTGGTTAAATACAAATTCCAAGGCTTGGTTTTTATAATTATCAAACCTAGATTTTGCTTGAATATCACCACTTTGTTTTTTATCCAACAAGTAGGATGATTCAAACCATTTATCTCTCAATTCATTGATAGAAAATGAATACGATTCTTTCTTTTTAACCACATCCACTCGTCTTTCAGCAATTGGACTTGCAATTTTAGCAAAACCTACACCATAAGACTCCAATACTTTTTCGACTGCTTTGCGCTCTCTAACTTGAATTACTATACCAGGATTTTCAGCAAACAAATTAGTTACCAATGAATTGCCAGCCAAATTATCCAGTTTAACCATCAAACCACCCTCAGTATTTGGGAAGCACATTTCCAACAAGGTAGTTATCAATCCACCCTCAGAAATATCATGACCAGCCAAAATCAGATTTTTAGAAATCAACTCCTGAACAGCATCAAAAGCTGATTTAAAATATTCTGCATCTTTGACAGTAGGAACATCATCACCAATCTTATTAAGTGTTTGAGCAAGTACAGACCCACCCAATTTTTGTGTATCGAAAGAGAAATCAATATAGTAAAGAGTTGATTTTGGATCATTCACAACTGTTTGTGAGATTGTTTTCTTCACATCAGTAACTTCTGCAGCAGCTGATATAATTACAGTTCCAGGTGAATACACTTTGTCATCACCATACTTCTGAGTCATCGATAATGAATCTTTTCCGGTAGGAATATTGATTCCCAACTCACAAGCAAAATCAGAACAAGCTTCAACTGCTTTATACAAGCGAGCATCTTCTCCAGGATTTTTACAAGGCCACATCCAGTTTGCGCTCAAGGAAACAGAATCCAAGCCATCTTTAAGGGGTGCCCATATTATATTTGTCAAAGCTTCAGCGATTGCCAGAACAGAGCCGGACTCGGGACTAACCATAGCAGCCATTGGAGCATGACCAATGGAAGTTGCTATCCCAACAGTACCACGATAATCCAATGCAACAACCCCTAGGTCATTCAAGGGTAATTGAATAGCCCCAGTAGTTTGTTGACGAGCAACCTTACCAGTAATGGAACGGTCCACTTTGTTGGTCAACCAATCTTTACAAGCAACGGATTCCATTTGCAAAACATTACTTAAATATTCCTGGATTTGAGACTCATCAATTTCTAATGATGCATAATTCTCAACCACTGAATTGTCTGTTATCACAGTTCTCGGAGGCTTTCCAAACATATATTCCAATTGCAAGTTGATTGGTTTTTGTCCGTCTGTTTGTTCGAAAACAAAATCCATCTTCCCTGTAGATTCACCAACCACATACATCGGAGCGCGTTCACGTTCAGCAATGCGTTTTACCATTTCCACATCTTCAGCTTTCATGAGCATGCCCATACGCTCCTGACTCTCATTGCCAACGATTTCTTTAGCACTTAAGGTTGGATCACCAACTGGCAATTGAGACATATCAATTTTACCTCCAGTACCTTCAACCAATTCGGATAAACAGTTTAGGTGGCCACCAGCGCCATGGTCATGAATAGATACGATTGGATTTTCATCAATTTCTGCCAAAGTACGAATAACATTGGCTACACGTTTTTGCATTTCAGGATTCGCACGTTGAACTGCATTCAATTCAACTGCATTATCATAATGACCTGTGTCCACAGACGAAACTGCACCACCACCCATTCCGATACGGTAGTTATCACCACCCATTAGAACTACTTTCTCCCCTACTTCAGGTACACCTTTTAAGGCATCTTTACGATTTGCAAAACCAATACCACCTGCAAGCATAATTACTTTATCATAACCATACTTTTTATTATTTTCCTCATGTTCAAATGTCAGAAGAGAACCACAGATTAGCGGTTGTCCGAATTTATTACCAAAATCTGAAGCACCATTGGATGCTTTGATCAATATTTGTTCTGGCGTCTGATACAACCATTTACGAGCTGCAATATTTTTCTCCCAAATTTTTCCATTGTTTCGTGGATAAGATGTCATATAAACCGCAGTTCCGGCGATAGGCAAACTAGCTTTACCACCACCCAAACGGTCACGAATTTCACCACCAGTTCCAGTTGCCGCTCCGTTGAAAGGTTCAACTGTAGTTGGAAAATTATGTGTTTCAGCTTTTAAGGAAATTACAGATTCAATTTCTTTTGTTTGAAAGAAATCAGGTTTATCACCACTTTTAGGAGCAAACTGTTCAATCGTTGGACCTGCATTGAATGCAACATTATCGCTATATGCAGAAACCAATTGATTTGGATTTTCCTCCGAGGTTTTACGAATCAATTTGAACAAAGACAATTCTTTTTCTTCTCCATCGATTACAAACTGACCATTAAAAATCTTATGTCTACAATGTTCTGAATTTACTTGAGAAAACCCAAAAACCTCACTATCAGTAAGTTTTCGTTCAACTTTCTCACTCACATTGTTCAGGTATTCAATTTCGTCTGAGCTTAACGCCAAGCCTTCCTGTTGGTTATAAGCCGAAATATCATCTATGGATACAATTGGATCTGGCTGTTTTTCAATAGTAAAAATATCTTGGTTCAAACTAGAATAAATTCTTTCCAACATTGGATCATATTCCAAAGAACCTTGCACTGAAGGGGTAGTTGGCATAACTCTGAATTCTTCAATTCTGAAGATGCCTTTAATACCCATGTTTTGCGTAATTTCAACAGCATTGGTACTCCATGGAGTTATCATTTCACGACGAGGGCCTATAAAATTTCCTTCTATAGATAATTCACTCACTAACTGGGCATTACCAAACAACCAAATCAACTTTTGATTATCTTCATTGGAAAGTTCAGTTTGTAGTTGAACAGCAAAAACTCGGTGAGAATTGGTACGAAAAAATTGTATCATAAATGCATTAATTTTGAAGTGCAAAGATAGTAAAAAACAAGCTAAAATTAGAATGAAAAGTCACTTTTGGACGAGACTTTTGTCATAAAAAAAGGGTGTCCAAAATTGAACACCCTGAAAATTATCTCCCGAAAAACCATCGATGAAGTTCTCCGTAGTATTGTTGATACATTTTGTAACTATCATTGATAATTTGCAAAGCAGTTTCTTTATCAAAAAACTTCTCCACTACTACTGTTTTATTTTCCAACTTGGTATAATCCTCGAAAAAGCTCATGGTTTCAGTAATCATGTGAGCAGGCAATTCAGATATATCATTGAAGTGATTCACACTTGGATCTCCTGCAGCGACTGCAATAATTTTATCATCAGCTTCACCGTTATCAAGCATTCGCATTACACCTATTACTTTGGCTTCTACTATACACAATGGAACAACTTCAATTTGTGATAAAATAAGAATATCTAAAGGGTCTTTATCATCACAATAGGTTTGCGGAATAAATCCATAATTATGTGGATAGTAAACAGATGAATATAACACTCTATCCAATTTCAACAATCCACTCTCCTTATCCAATTCATACTTAGCACGTTTACCTTTGGGAATTTCAATAATTCCTTTGATCACATCCTTTGTCTCGGTTTGTGGCACTACCTGGTGCCATGGGTTAAAACTACTTCTCATTTAAGTATTTGTAATGTATGTTCTTTTGTTTTTACTTCTTTTGGTCCTATTACTTTTTCCACAACTCCAGTTTCATCAATAATGAAAGTAGTACGGAACATACCCATATACTTTCTACCATACATCGACTTCTCACCCCAAGTTCCAAATGCTTCGGAAAGCACTTTGTCTGTATCAGCGATCAAAGAAAAAGGGAGCGATTGTTTTGCTATAAATCCTTGGTGAGATTTCGCAGAATCTGCGCTCACACCAATCACCTCATAGCCTTTGGATTTTAAATCATCATAGTTGTCTCTTAAATCACATGCCTGCACTGTACATCCAGGTGTATTATCCTTAGGATAGAAATACAACACCAGCTTCTTGCCTGCAAAATCAGACATTTTCAGCTCTTTACCATTCTCATCCAACCCTAATATCTCGGGTGCTTTATCTCCTACTGTTAGTGACATATGCTTGTATTTTGATTACAATTTAAAATTATTACAAATTTAGAGTTTAATAAGCTAAAATCCAAACCATAAACAATTAAATATCAAAACATACAATGAATTGGACAATTTGTTCAGTTGTTTTTATCAAAAGGACTATCTTTGTAACATAATATTGTAACAATGATTGATCAAATATCAAACCACCGTACTGTACGCAAATACACCAACGAAGCAATATCCCCAAATCTTTTGGAAGAGATTCTTAACAGTGCTGCACAAAGTTCGAACACTGGCAACATGCAAACTTATAGTGTTGTTTGCACAACCGACAAGGAAATAAAATCCAAATTATCACCAGCACATTTCAATCAGCCCATGGTAACAGGCGCACCTTTAGTGCTGACCTTTTGTGCTGACTTTAGAAGATTTTCAGACTGGTGTAAAATCAGCAATGCCCAACCAGCCTACAACAATTTTGAATCCTTTATATCTGCGGCTATAGATGCAATCATTTTTGCTCAAAGTGTAAGTTTAGCTGCAGAAAGCAAAGGCCTAGGTATTTGTTATTTAGGCACAACAACCTACAATGCACATGAAATTATTGAAATTCTAGAAATACCTGAATTGGTTATCCCTATAACAACTATCACCCTTGGTTTCCCTTCTGAGGAAACCGAACTAACAGACAGACTACCACTTCGATCTATAGTACATTACGAGAAATATCAACCGTTTAGTGAACAAGAAATAAAAAATCTGTACAAGGCCAAAGAAGAAATGGAACTGTATAGAAAATTCACATTGGAGAATAAGAAAGAAACGCTTGCTCAAGTTTTCACCGATATTCGCTATACTCAAAAAAACAATGAATTCTTTTCAGAGAAATATTTGAATGCTTTGCGAAATCAAGGATTTTTAAAAACTTAATCAATCAGATTCAGATCATAAGGAGTTTCCTGATATACAAAATAGTTTAACCAATTTGTGAAAAGCAAATTGGCATGGCTCCTCCACCTCACCAAAGGTTCTTGGTTTAAGTCATCATTTGGATAATAATTTATCGGCAATTTGATTGACAATCCTTTATCCAAATCACGTTTATATTCAGAATCCAACGTTAAGGGTGAATATTCAGAATGGCCGGTTATAAAGAACTCACGACCATTTCTGGCCATAACCATATAAACTCCTGACTCTGGCGATTCAGACAATATTGTTAGCTCCTGGTTAGCAGCAATATCCGAAGCCTTGACCTCGGTATGGCGACTATGTGGAACATAAAAAACATCATCAAAACCTCTAAATATGGGATTTTTAGGGTTGTGAATGTGATGTTCAAATACACCGAACATTTTATCATTCAAGGGATATTTCGGTATTCCATAGTGATGATACATCCCGGCTTGTGCGGCCCAACAAATAAACATAGTAGATGTAACATGGTGCTTAGCCCAATCGAAAATAGTAGTAATCTCTGACCAATAATCCACCTGTTCAAAGGGAAGTTTCTCTACTGGTGCACCAGTAATGATCATACCATCATACTTACGGTCTTTAATATCGCTGAATTTATTATAAAACGCAGTCATATGTTCAGCAGATGTATTTTTCGACTCATGACTCTCCAACTGCAAGAAATCGATTTCGATTTGCAAAGGCGAGTTCGACAAAAGGCGAATCAAATCAGTTTCTGTTGTAATTTTAACAGGCATCAAGTTTAGAATAACCAATTTCAAAGGACGAATTTCCTGAGAAGAAGCCTGTTCCGAATCCATCACAAAAATATTTTCATCACGCAACATTTCAACAGCTGGCAAATTTACCGGAATATTTAAAGGCATAGTTTAATTATTTAAATATTTTGATTTAATACTTAAGTATTCACTGGAAATCAAGTATGATTCCAAAAATTTATTTAATTTCTCAATCAATTGCACATCATCTTTCCTACATATCCATACATATTCCTGTATGAAACCCAGGGGAATAGAAAAATCCAATTGTGGAAATTTAGCATGATAGTAGGCCGTCATATATTCAGGACATACAGTTTGTGAAATTGTACCCTCTGCAACTGATTTCATTAACTGATCGACGGCCAAATCAACTTCCTCCACTACAATTTCTGCAGCGATTTCATCAGATAAAGCACGAATTCTAAATAGAAATGGGCTCCCCTTGGACATGCTTATCTTTTGATCTTTTAATTCATATTGAGCATTTACCATCGTATGAGCGCTATCACTCAATTGAACCAGAATCAAACGAGATTGAAGGATTGACTGACTTACAAAGAATTGCTCTGATACAGACAATGTATTTGGCACTAAACTAGCGACCAGGTCCACTTTACCATCTTGTAAATCCAAAAGACATTTTTGCAAATTATTTTCAATTGTAATTTCAAGTTCGAGCTCGTTAATATCTGCAAAATCACGAACCATTTCATAGTTTAATCCAAAGATAGTGTCTTCCTGACTTATCATTCCCCAGGTAGATTCATCAGTAATCACCCTAATCCTGTCTATGTCTGCCTGTGATTTTCGAACTAGGACTATCAAAATCAAAACAATAAAAACGACGACAGCAGGAAATATATATTTTTTATTTCTCAAATTAATCATAAAAATTCCATGACAAACCCACTTTAACAATTGCCGGATTTATGGGGTACAGAGGCATTGAATAATAATCTCCATTCATAAACAATTGATTCACATGATACATCTGGGCAAAAAAACGTGTACGTTTTAGATGAGCATTCAAATATACATTAAAAACTGGATAATTTCCAATTTCATATTCTGACTGATTATAGAAAACCCCAGTTGCAGGCATATAGGATGGAGCGAAATAACTTGTATGGTATCTCATATCAAACCCAAACTGAACGCTTAAGACCTTAAACCATAAATCATCATAGTAAAAATTCTGTAAACTTGTTATCTCCGGCAAAGGTATTATAGATTGATTAGAGCTAAGTTGATAAACCACATGACTTTCCAATGCAAATTTTCCAAATTTGAACTTCTTGAATAAATCCGCTGACACTATTTGAACATTACCAGATTGAACTGGTAATCCATTGGAATTAAAATAAATAGGATTGGAAATATTCTCTATGGAAATATTTAGTTCAAGATTCCTTGTAGGTAAAGCAAAGACACCTCCAATTTTCATTTTCTGGTATGGATCGAATTGGTTAGACCATTGAAAATGACCAGAGCTATAATTTTGAATAAAATAGGAAGGAATTAAATTTTGTAGTGATGCCCTTGCAATTAAAGCAAGACTATCTCCCCATAACCTGAAATAACCACCCATTTTACCATTCAGATTAAACTCTCCAGCATAAGGACCTATAAAGGTCAACTGACCATCAAATCTATATCTGAAAATTCGTCCTTGATCTTTAGATAGAACAGCACCTATAGATGTATTGGACAACCAATCCTCATTAAAAAGGGTATCCACATTCAACCCATATCGTTGTACATTGTTTTCTATATAAGCTTTCAGACCAAAATTCATCCATTGGTTAAATTCTTCTTCTATCGAAACAGCAAAAGTATTGGTCATACTTTGATACAAAGCAGAATCATTCAATGAATTTTGGTTATAGTAAGTGTTTTGATAAAACTCTTTTTCTATTGAAGACTCATAATATCTTTTCCGAACATCATCTATTTTAAGAGTATGATAAAATTTGGTAATTGGAACAAAATACATTGATGCTGAATCTTTCTGATCATCTTTGAAACGATATGTTCCAAGCGCATATTGATGAGTAAAATACAACTGATTGTATTTCAAATTCGAAAAACCCTTAATATTTACAGGTATATTTTCTGTAGGATAATTTATCGAACCATTGATATAAGACGTATCCTTAATTCCACCATTTTCATAATTACTAAGATTATTGGAAGCTATGACACCTGCAGCTTGGTATTTTTCACCAGTATACATAGACCAAAGACTTCCAGCAAATCGTTTAGCAGAATTATTCATATATTCACCACGTGAATATATATAATCTAATTTAGCACCAAAGTTTAATTTTTTATTTGCATTTGCAGTAAAGGTGAAACTGATTTGTTCTTCCTCGTGATAATTTGTTCCACCAGAAAGGTAATACAAACTACTGAAAGGAGTTTTAGTATTATAAAAAAGAGTATTATCAATCGTGTGTAAATAAGGAAGATAGGGATTCGCAAATATAAAATCATCCAATTCTCTTCTCTTTTCAAAAATTTTTGACTGAATGGGTGACCCTAAAGTAGCATTAAAGGAATTGGCAATACTAAGACGATCTATTGAATTTAAATATTGAAAATTTAAATGCGAAGTATCATTGTCCACCGAATCCAATTTGCCAAAATTATCAGTTAACATAAAAGCCTTCAGATAAGGTCCCGAATTTGACTTAGCAGCGTGTAGAGCAACTATATATACGGAAAAGAAAAGAATTATTAACACTCCTTTTCTCACAATTCTTAATGGTTTACATTGAATAATCACTAACACTTAATTTATCATTTAAACATCAAAGAGAATCCCAGACTAATCTTGAACAGGTATTATTGCTTGAATATTTTTAACCTCATATTCAGTCAATTGTTGATTTGAATCAAAACCAACTCCGGATATGATATGATTTTCCTGGGTAACTGTAATTAGGCTATCTGAAAAAATCCTTTCCTTACGTTGATCCCAAAACAAAAGTTCAGTTTCAAATAGTTCACCTCGAATATTAGTAGCTTCGACATTACCTCTTAATTCCCAAAGCTGCTCATGTTCAAGAAATTTAGCATAATCTGAATGAATATTAGCATCTACTTTAAGTTTTTCATCAAATCGTTCAAAGTGTATTCCATAAGGAAACTCCCAATATGGACGTGTTGCTTTGTCGTAGACATCCCATTGTGGGGTATTTATACGGTAACGAGTTATCCCTGAATCTGAAATTACAGTAGAAACCTCCATTGCATGCATTCTAGGAAACACAGCCCTATTGTCTACAGCCTCTATTTTTTCAGGTTCCGGAGATTTACAATGGGATAAAAACAGTACAACAACCGCAAGAAAGGCGGTTGTTGCAAATGAATTATACTTTAATTTCAGTTTCGAGAACATAAATTATCTACAGGTTGTACTTTCTCCAATCCAGCCACCAACATAAAAACTGCCACCTTCTTTAAGTTCAGGTTTGAAGAATATATCATCTTTGGATGGAAAATATTGGCTATAGGTACTGATCAATTTGTTTGCCTCATCAGCAATCGAAGGATCCACCTGACGAGCTTTCACAAATTTATCTACAGCAGCCCAAAATACAGTTTTTGCAAGCACAGGATCATCGAATATTCCTTTTGCGCTAGCATAGGATAAACCTAGAATCAAGTAAGCATTACCATTATTAGGAGCAAACTCTATGGTTTTGCGAGCATATTCCTTTGTTTTTGGGTAATTACTTAATTTTGCATAATAAAGTTGAGCAATTTTATAGCTATAATCAGCTTTTTCCGAGTTAGCTTTAGCTAAATTGATCGCTTGATTATAGAATCCAATCGCATCTTCAAAATTACCAGATTTGTATGACATTTCAGCTAAACCATTTGCCGATTCTGAAGAAGGTTGAATTTTGTGAGCATATTCTGAGGCTGCAAAGTAAACGTTTGATTCCGTACATTTCACTCTTTTATAGAATGATAGTACTTTTTTAAGGTAGTCAATATCAGTAGATTTGTTTTTAACCTCCTCTTTATAAAGATTATCAAGAGTACCACAGTCAGCTGCACCACTTTGAGCAAAAACAATATCCAAACCATTTTCCAATTGTTTGGCATAAGTTGCAAATTTATGAGTAGAGTCTGCAGCAATTGTTTCTAAAAGTGCATTCACTTTCAAGTAATCTTCGATATACAGTTTACCATGAGCTGGTTCAGCCTCAAAAATCTTACCTGACAATACCACATATTGACGCAAAACTTCAATTTCAGAGGATATACCCAAGCCATCGATTGACTGAGCCAACCATTCGTAAGCAGGTTTTTTCAATACATCTGTTTTATTGAACGCAACATAATCCAAAGCCTTTAAACCAAGAATCCAGGGAGTTGGATAACGACTATCATCACCAAAATATTTAATACGATTATCGTACATACCCATTAATTTATCAAAAACTTTTTGATAAGAAGCATCATCCTTCTGTTGTGAAAGTTCCCATTGAACAATATCACGACCACGGCTATAAATTACTTTATTGGCACCCGGGCATTCTTCATAAGCAGCATTCCATGGAGAAAGAGCATCAGCAAATTGTTTGTTTTTTGCTGATTCGTTAAAAAGACTAATGTTGATTAAGCACTGTTCAGAAGCAGCACCCTGATCATTCTGAGCAAATGCACCTGCAGCAAACACAAGTCCAAGCGATAACACAATCAATTTTTTAAGCTTCATAATATAATATTTATTTTTGTTTATTTACAATTTACGTTTAAAGAACCAAGTTTCGTTAAAGGTAGCATTGATAGAAAATCTAAAATAATCTTCTCTAAACATAGAGCTAGCTCCCACTTTACCATACTCAAAAGCCGTATTTACTATTGTTTTTGATTGTCTTAGTGGCAAACCTAATCCAAAACTTATGCCATAGTTTGGCACAGGATTAATTCCATTGACTTTATAATAAGGATTTGAGAAATTAAATCCCAATCGATATTTGATATGGTTCAAGTATTTTCCACTACGAGTATTGGGAACATACTCTGCACCCATAGAAAATTTAGTTCTATTTTGCAGGCTGTCGGTTTTACCGAAAAAACGAGCGTCAGCCCAAGCTTGAGTTGTATAATCGGCAGCCACTGTCAATCGGTTTTGGAATTGATAACTCAAACCAGCACCAAAAGTCATAGGGAAATCAAACTGTTGTTGATCATAGTTAATAGTATCTGAAGGATTGCCATAGATTGTTTGATAAAAACTTCCATTCATTTGAGTTTTATTCTCAAATATTGCTCCAAGGGTAAAAGAATGATTTTTATTGAAGGTTTCGAAATACTGAATTCCATATCTCATTCTAAAACTCTTCACATCTATCGTATTGCTCTGTGTAGTTCCTGTATAGTTTGTATTGGAAAAGTTAAGATTTCTTACATTCATCGATTTCCCGAACATATAATACACATTGGCACCAATGGAGAAGCGGTTGAGGAATCGGAATGCTATACCAGAATAGACCTCACTAATACCTCCTGAACCATAATAAAGTCTACTGTAATCAGCATATGTTGAAGTAGTTTGATTGGAAACAATTTGAATGGAATCTTCATCATAAAAACTATATCCTGAAAAAGAATAAGGTAAAACACCAGCACTAAAGCCAATATTTTTGGCCAATGGAAATTGCATGGTGATATATTCGATATTTGAATTAAAGTTCGTGGAAGTTCCAGTTTGATCTTCAAATCGTGACATCAAGCCACCAACTCCCAAATCGAACATAAAAGTCATGGAATCTACAGCAGAATAAGATGCAGGGTTTTGAGTGTTTATGGAAACTGGATTTCGCATTCCCAAAGAAACACCACCCATTGCCTTTTGATCACCTGGCACTATGTCTGAAAGTTCTCCAAATCCAAAACGGGTATAAGGGGAATTGGTATTGTTCTGAGCACTTATATTTAATGCAGACACTAACAACACTATCAACAAAAGGAATAATCTATTATTTGACATTTAATTCAAGTATTCTATTTAAACCTGACAAGACTAAATTTGAGTTTACAAAGATGGGCTTTTTTAATTGGCCCTCAAAATATAAGGCACTCCCACCTGTTAAAAATACTGAAAGTTTAGGAAATTTCACTTTTAAATAATCAATATAAGCTTGAATCTCAAAAAGTAAACCCATCCATACACCTGATTTTAAAGCCGAATTGGTGTCATCACCTAAACTCAAACTCAAGTCTTTTTTTTCTATAGTAACCAATGGTAATTTAGCAGTATAATAATTCAATGATTTTGCTCTCATTTCCAAACCTGGGGAAATATTACCTCCAAGATACTGACCTTGAGCATTTACAAAATCATAAGTAACAGCTGTTCCGGCATCTATCACCAACACATCACAGTTTTCAGCTAAAGCCCAGGCTCCAGCCACTGCAGCCAATCTATCTTTACCTAAAGTATTAGGGGTTTTGTACAGATTCTCAAAGGGCAATTTACTATCCGCATCAAATATTACAAAAGAGGTGAAATGCAATTTTAAGAAATCGAGTGTTTTCTGCGAATCATCAATTACCGAAGAGTAAATACAATGATCAATTTCAAACTCTTTACTGATTTCCGCTACTTTTGTAAAATCCAACAACTCATATTTCTCCGCATAAATCAAGTTGGCATTTTCAAAAACACCAATTTTAACACTAGAGTTCCCCTGATCTATACACAGATTCATTTAACTTACAGAATCATTTTTTCTATGGGCAGCACCAGTATACCTTCAGCGCCTAAAGACTTTAATTTCCCTATGATAGTCCAAAACTCTTTTTCAGCAATAACAGCATGTAATGAATTCCAACCTTCTTTGGCAAGTGGCAATATAGTAGGACTTTTCATTCCAGGAAGCAATTCGGTAATTTCTTTGATATTTGCTGTAGGCACATTCATCAAAACATATTTTTTTCCTTCAGCCAATTGAACAGATTCAAATCTGAACAACAACTCATCCAGTATGGCTTGCTTGTCTGTACTTAGATTAGGATTTTGAATCAACAATGCTTCCGAACTCATAACCACTTCAACTTCCTTTAAGTGATTGGTCACCAGTGTACTTCCGGAACTCACTATATCAAATATTGCATCAGCAATACCAATATTTGGTGCAATTTCAACTGAACCAGTGATTACATGAATTTCAGCATTGACATTTTTTTTAGCCAAATAATCTTTTAAGATTTCAGGATAGGATGTAGCAATTGTCTTGTTATTAAACCAACTGACATCTTTGTAATCCACTTCCTTGTGTAATGCCAATGACAATCTACATTTACTAAAACCAAGTCTTTTAGCTATTACAACATTCTTCTTCTTTTCAGCATTCTCGTTTTCGCCAACAATACCAACATCCGCTACTCCATCAGCCACAGCCTGTGGTATATCGTCATCTCTAAGAAACAAAACTTCTAATGGAAAATTTCTAGATGGAAGTAACAACAATCTTTTACCCGATTGAATTTTGATTCCCGACTCTTCCAGTAGAGCCATCGTATCTTCATGCAATCGTCCTTTCGCTTGAACAGCAATTCTTAACATATACCTTTTTTATTTGCAAAATTAATAAAAAATGTCATAAACTCAAGCCTTTAGAAACGAAAAAAGCCCGTCGAAACGGGCTTTTAATTTTTTGTTTTTCTGTGGCTTATTGAGCAACAACAGCTGAGTCAGCAACTGCAGCAGAATCAGCAACAACTGAATCTACAACAACTTCTTCAACTACAACTGAATCAGCAGCAGGAGCTTCTTCAGCAGCTTTAGGAGCACACGCTACGAAAGCGAAAGCAACAGCAAAAAATAAGATTACTTTTTTCATTTTTCTTGAACCTTTTAAAAATTTGACAAATAAGTTTGCAATTCAAAATCGGTGCAAAATTACAACCTTTTTTTAAATCACGAAATAATTTTGTAAATTTTTTTAAATTTTTTTTCGTTTTTTTTCACATTTCAGCTAAATGCCTGTTATTCTGCACCTTTCTCATCATAAAAACTAGATGCATAAAGGTATCTTTTTATACTTTTCTTGGGAGTTTTCTCAAATTATTAAAATCTGATACAAATATTCGAATTTTAATCAGCTATATCAAAATGTCAGAGTTTATTTTCTTGTATCATTTTAGCAGTATTAAATTGAAAAAAAGGTGTAAGCAAAAGTACAAATATTTTGTATCTTTGCAAGTCTTATAAAAACACTTAGATATGAACATTTCTTACAATTGGCTAAAGAATTACATCAATATAAACGAGAGTCCTGAACAAATCGCAGCCGCTTTAACATCCATCGGCTTGGAAGTTGGAGGAATCGAAGAATTTCAAACGATAAAGGGAGGATTGGATGGATTGGTAGTAGCAGAAGTTATTAGTTGTGTGGACCATGAGAATTCAGACCATCTACATGTCACACAAGTAAATATTGGAGAAAGTGAAAACATTCAAGTAGTATGTGGCGCTTCCAATGTTGCAGCTGGCCAAAAGGTTATTTTAGCAACTGTGGGCACAACTCTATATTCTGGCGATGAAAGTTTTACTATCAAAAAATCAAAGATTCGCGGTATTGAATCAAACGGTATGATTTGTGCTGAAGATGAAATCGGATTGGGAAATAGCCACGAAGGAATTATCGTATTACCACCCACAGCAGTTCCTGGAACATTAGCCAAAGAATATTATAATGTACAATCTGATTACGTTCTGGAGGTAGATATTACTCCAAACCGTGTGGATGCAGCATCTCACTTTGGAGTAGCTCGTGATTTGGCAGCTTATTATTCACTCAAGAACAGCTCCATTAAACTTACTAAGCCTAGCGTAGACAATTTCAAAGTTGACAACAACAAGTTAAATATATCTGTAGAGATTTTAGACACAGATGCTTGTCCTAGATACTCCGGCCTTACCATCAGCAATATAAAAGTAGGTGAGTCACCCGAATGGCTAAAAAACGCATTGAAAGCAATAGACCTTCGCCCCATCAACAATGTGGTTGACATCACCAACTATGTTTTGCACGAAATGGGTCAACCCTTACATGCCTTTGATGCAGACGCAATCAAAGGAAATAAAATTAAGGTTCAAACTTTGCCAAACGACAGTTTATTTACAACCTTGGATGAGAATGAAAGAAAACTGAATGAAGCTGATTTAATGATTTGTAATTCAGAGGAACCAATGTGTATAGGGGGAGTTTTCGGAGGACTTCATTCAGGTGTAACAGAAAAAACTACTAAAATCTTTTTGGAATCAGCTTACTTCAACCCTGTAAGCATTCGCAAAACCGCACGTCGTCACGGATTAAACACAGATGCCTCTTTTCGTTTTGAAAGAGGTTGCGATCCTTCAAACACAATTTACATTTTGAAACGCTGTGCATTGTTAATCCAGGAAATAGCTGGAGGTGAAATATCCTGTGATATCATTGATGTCTATCCAACTAAAATTGAACCTACCAGGCTCAAACTAGAAAAGCAGAAAGTGACCAATCTTATCGGAAAAGAATTAAACAACAATGAAATAGAGACAATTTTAAATGCACTTGAAATAGCTATTCTTTCCAAAAATGAAAACTCATGGGAAATTGAAATACCATTGTACAGAGTAGATGTAATACGTGACGTAGATGTCATTGAAGATATACTTCGTATTTATGGATACAACAATATAGAAATTGGTGAAAGTTTGAAATCGACTTTAAGTTTCAGCGAACAACCAGACAGTTATAAATTGCAGAACTTGGTAGCTGAGCAATTGACGGCACAGGGTTTTCATGAGATCATGAACAATTCATTGACCAAAGGAGCTTATTACGATGGTTTAAACAATTTTCCTTTGGAAAACTGCGTAAAACTAGTCAATCCACTAAGTAATGATTTAAATGTAATGCGACAATCATTATTGTTTGGTGGATTGGAGAGTATTGCTTACAATATCAACAGGAAAAATCCTGATTTAAAATTTTACGAATTGGGAAACTGCTATCAATACAACTCCGAAAAAAGATCAGAAACTGAAGCAACTGCTCCTTACAGTGAAAGCAGTCATTTGGGAATCTGGTTGACTGGCAACAAAAAAGAGGCTTCCTGGACTGGAGGAGCAGAAGCTTCCAGCTTTTTCACCCTGAAAGCAATTGTAAACAATATATTCAGACGAATTGGAGTTTCATCCAACATTTTCGAGAATTATTCTGATGATTTATTCAACGAAGCTTTGGTTTACAAAACCAAAGGAGGCAAAACGCTTGCAATTCTGGGTGAAATAGACACTAAAGTTTGCAAAAAGATGGATATTGACCAAAAAGTGTATTTTGCTGATATTCATTGGGATATTGTTTTGAAAGAATTGAAAAAACACAAAATTCAATATACTGAACTTTCAAAATACCCTGAAGTAAAAAGAGACCTTGCTTTGTTATTAAATAAAAACATTGAATTTGCGCAAATAGAACAAATTGCATTTGAAACAGAACGAAAACTTCTCAAAAAGGTATATTTGTTTGATGTTTATGAAGGGAAAAACCTCGAAGGTGGTAAAAAATCATATGCTATCAGCTTCATTTTGCAAGATGAAAGCAAAACGCTAAACGACAAACTAATCGAACAAACAATGAAGAAATTGTTGAACGCGTTTGAAACTAAATTAGAAGCAAAATTACGTTAATGAAAATAAACACTTTACATAAAAATTTTCCAAAAGACGACCCTTATGGAGCAGTAAACATGCCTGTTTACCATTCGGCTTCATATGAATTTGCAAGTGCGAAGGAAATGGAAGAGGCTTTCCAAGGAAGATCTTCGGCACACACCTATTCCAGAATTTCAAATCCAACCGTTGAATATTTCGAGAACAGAATCAAAGAAATCACAGGAGCTTTTAGCGTAACAGCTTTAAACTCTGGTATGGCTGCTATATCAAACAGCATATTCACCCTTGCCAAAGCTGGAACCAATATTATTACTTCAAAGCACTTGTTTGGCAATACATATTCGTTTTTGGCAACATCAATTGCTGAATTTGGAGTAGAAACTCGATTTTGCGATCTTACCAAAACAGATGAAGTCGAGCGTTTTATTGACGAAAATACAGTATGTATTTTCCTTGAAATTGTCACCAATCCTCAATTGGAAGTAGTAGATCTTCAGAAACTAGCAGAAATAGCAAAATCAAATAAAATACCATTGATTGCTGATACTACCATCATTCCTTTTGGCTACTTCAAAGCCAAAGACTATGGTATAGACATTGAGATTGTATCAACAACAAAGTACATTTCTGGTGGTGCAACATCTGTGGGTGGAGTAATTATAGATTATGGTCAGTTTGACTGGACAAACAACCCAAAATTGAATATAACAGCAAAAGATTTTGGAAGTCAGACTTTTACCATCAAACTTAAAAAAGAAATTCACCGCAACCTGGGTGCTTACATGACGCCTCACACGGCCTATATGCAAACTTTAGGCCTTGAAACCATGATTTTGAGATATGAGAAAGCTAGTACAACTTGCCTGGCTTTAGCTCAAAAATTGGAGAAAACAACAGGTATCGAATCGGTCAACTATATTGGATTGGAAAGCAACCCATTTCATGAATTAAGCAAAAAGCAATTCAACAACAGTTATGGAGCAATGATGACTTTCAATTTGAAAGACAAAGAAAGTTGCTATCAACTTTTGGACAAGCTTCAACTAATCAAGCGAGCAACGAATCTTTTTGACAATAAAACATTGGCTATTCACCCATCAAGCACCATTTACGGAAACTTTAGTGATGAAGCTAAAGCTCAAATGAATGTTTTGGACAAAACAATAAGACTTTCCATAGGTCTTGAGGATGTAGAAGACCTTTACTTAGATATAGTGCGAGCATTAAACTAAATTGAATTGCTGTTATTACAGCAATTCAATACATCTTTTTAACCCATCCATCCAATGAGGAATTTCAATTCCGTAGGTTGATTTAATTTTAGCCTTATTCAAAACTGAATAATGAGGACGAGGAGTTCTAACTGGGTAAGCTGAACTTTCAATTGGAATTACTTTACATTCAATATTCTTAGATTGATGAATAGCAATGGTAAAATCATACCAACTGCAAACCCCCTCATTAGAGAAATGATAGATTCCTGGAATGAAATCTTTAGCATTTACCACCTGCATCATTGTTTGAGCAAGGTCAGCTGCGTATGTAGGGGTCCCTATCTGGTCGAAAATCACATTCAAGCTATCGCGTTCATTACCTAAGCGAATCATGGTTTTCACAAAATTATTCCCGAAGCTAGAATACAACCAAGAAGTACGGATTACCACTGCCTCATTGCAATTTTCAAACAAAACCGCCTCACCTTCTTGTTTAGATCTGCCATATACACTTGAAGGCGATACAATCATATCTTCAGTGTAAGGAATAAATGATTTCCCATCAAACACATAATCTGTAGAAACATGAATGACTTTAACTTTATATTTGTATGCAACTTTAGCCAAAACTTCTACTGCATTTTTATTTATTTTAAAGCAAGTCTCCTCATCATCTTCCGCTTTATCCACGGCAGTATATGCAGCACAGTTTAGAATGTAATCAACTGAATTAGCATTTACAATTTGATCAACCGAAGATTCATCACAAATATCAAGTTCAGCAAGATCAGTAAAAATAAAATGATGGTTAGGATAATTCACAGAAACAACTCTCAGTTCATTTCCAAGCTGTCCATTTGCACCGGTAACTAATATTGTAGCCATTAAAAATTCAATTTAACATCTTTCAGAAAAGGAAGATTCAAGTCTTTGTTCGAAATTTTTGTTTCATCAACTGGAACTTTCCAATCTATATTTAAATCTGGATCATTGAAATGAATTCCACCATCAAGTTCGGGCGTATAGAAATCGTCACATTTATAGGAGAACACAGCTATATCACTTAATACTGAAAATCCATGTCCGAAACCTTGAGGAATAAAGAATTGAGTTTTATTCTCTTCAGATAATTCAATACCATACCATTGACCAAAAGTTGGGGAAGCAGCACGTAAATCAACAGCAACATCCCATACCTTCCCTACTGTAACTGAAACAAGTTTTGATTGACTGTGTGGATATTTCTGGAAATGGATACCACGAATCACACCATAACTTGATTTTGATTGATTATCCTGGCAAAACTGGGTTTCTATACCAAGTTCTTTAAAGCGTTGTTGATTATAACTTTCAAAGAAAAAACCACGGGCATCTTCAAATACTCGAGGTTGTATAATTAACAAGTCCTTAATTGGAGTTTCTATAATTTTCATTCGTTAATCTATAGAGACAAATCTCTCTTTAATTCAAATTTTTTCTTTAGATATTTTAAGAAGATATTCACCATAGTGGTTTTTACTCAACGGTTTAGCCAGTTCCAGCAATTCGTCTTTAGTAATATATCCATTTCTATACGCAATTTCTTCCAAGCAAGCCACTTTCAAACCCTGTCTGTTTTCTATGGTAGCAATAAAGTTGGAAGCTTCCAGCAAACTATCATGTGTTCCAGTATCAAGCCAAGCCATTCCACGTCCCATCAGTTTCATTTTCAAACGACCCTCCTCCAGATAGATTCTATTCAAATCCGTAATTTCCAGTTCTCCCCTTTTAGATGGTTTTAAAGCTTTTGCTTTAGCAATCACATCATTGCTATAGAAATACAAGCCAGTTACCGCATAATTGGATTTTGGCTCCAAGGGTTTCTCTTCCAAACTAAGTACATTTCCATCTGCATCAAACTCAGCAACACCATAACGTTCAGGGTCATTCACATAGTAACCAAAGACTACAGCACCATCTTCCAACTGAGAAGCTTCTCTGAGAGTTCTAGAAAAATCAAATCCATAGAAAATATTATCTCCAAGTATCATACACACAGAGTCATTACCTATGAACTGTTCTCCGATAATAAATGCTTGAGCCAAACCGTCTGGGGAAGGTTGAATGGCATATTCAATTGTTATACCCAAACTAGAACCATCACCCAATAGTCGTTCATACAAACCTATATCTTGAGGAGTGGATATAATCAAAATTTCCTTAATTCCAGCAAGCATAAGCACTGAAACAGGATAATAAATCATCGGTTTATCATAAACCGGTATGATTTGTTTGGAAATACTTTTAGTAATCGGATATAAACGAGTGCCAGAACCACCAGCCAGAACAATACCTTTCATTTAAAATTAGTTTTACGGTTTTTATAATATTATCTGACAAAAATATAACAAATATTTTAGAAAATTAAATTGCCTCTTCAAGATCCAGCTCTCCGGATTGATATGCATTGTAGTTTTTAGCTAAGAGAACCAAGAATTTTGAAATTTCTTCTTGAGAATGGAGTGTTTCTTTGGAAATCTCTTGCTTAGCCAACTTTAACATTAAAATACCATATTGAAAATTAAAACATTGTTCTATATCACCAGCAGCACTATCGCCTTGGAATTTGATTTTCTGTATGATTGGTAACACATGAAAAAACTTAGCATTATATGCTGCTATTGTAGAGGTACGAAGCAGTAGATTGTGAAAATCTTCCAATTCACGCATTACATTCTTATTGATTTGTAGATGTCCTTTTTGAATGACATCCTCACGGCGCATCATATCAATCAAACTTTCATACCATTCAGCAACTTCATTTTCCAATTTAGGATCAGCAATTTTGAAACCAGAGATCAAGTTGGTTTTCACCAATTCCAGATCCAGATTCATTGCTCTCAGTAGATCTTCAATTTGCCACATATAAATCAAATATTCAGAAATATTTGATTTTCGTAGTTTTTTAGCTATTATCATAAATCGTCATCCTCCTCATCCAAGAAATAGGGTTCAAAAAAATCATCCATATCTCTTCTATCTTTTTTAGTAGGACGTCCCAAACCTTTATCTCTGTTGTTTTTTTGCTGTATCAAACCAAGTTCATACAATTCCAACTGATCTGGGCTAGTCACATTTTTCATAAAATCAGGCACAAGTTTGGCACCCATTCTATTTTCTGAGAGAGCAAGCACCTCGAAGGAGAACAATACAGGATTGCGCTTAACGATAACCACATCCCCTACTTTCACATTTCTTGATGGTTTGACCGGATTACCCTGCATCATAACCCTTCCTTTTTTACAAGCTTCAGCTGCCAGGGAACGAGTTTTGAACAATCGAACTGCCCAAAGCCATTTATCAATACGAACCTCTGTTTTCAAACTTACCATCTCACTTATTGTTAAACAAATTCATGGTTCTTTCCACTCCAACAAAACAAAAACTTTTAATAATTTCAGTCGCTTTATCGCACAGTTCAGGAAGTTTCAGTTCTTGTTCATCCGTCCATTTACCCAAGACATATTCCACTTGTCTTCCTTTCGAAAATTCATTTCCTATACCAAATCGAAGTCTGGAATATTGATCATGCCCAAGTATATCCTTGATATTTCTAAGTCCATTGTGTCCAGCGTCAGAACCCTTAGGCTTAAGACGTAAAGTTCCAAACGACAATGCCAAATCATCAACCAACACCAAGACCTGTTCAATAGGAATATTTTCTTTTTGCATCCAGTACCGCAAAGCATTGCCACTTAAATTCATGAAAGTAGAAGGTTTTAGCAAAACCAGGGTATGATTTTTCAGTCTGACTTCGCAGGTAGAGCCATAACGATTGTCAGCAAAAAAAACATTGGACGCCCTAGCAAAGGCGTCCAATATGGTGAAACCTATATTGTGGCGAGTATTATGGTATTCAGGACCAATATTACCCAGACCAACGATCAGGTACTTCATAAGCTTAATTATTTTTTAGCAGCAGCAGCGGCAGCAGCTCCACGAGCAGCTCTTGTCAATTTAACTTGACATACTACAGCGTTTTTAGCATTCAAAATTTCAAGTTTATCCACAGAAACAGCGCCTACTTGAATTGTTTTACCTAGTCCTAAGCTAGTAACATCTATACTGATGAATTCAGGCATATCTGTATAAAGACCTTTAACTTTCAATTTACGCATTTCAAGACTCAATTTACCCCCGGCTCTAACACCTTCAGCCAAACCACTTAGTTTCACAGGAAGTTCAAAGGCAACTGGTTTGTCTTCGCTCACTTTCAAGAAATCCAAGTGAAGAACTTTATCAGTTACAGGGTGAAATTGCAATGCTTTCAACACAGCCTTTGTTTTTTTGCCAGCGATATCCAAATCTACTACAAAAACTTCAGGAGTATAAATCAATTTACGAAGTTCGCTTTGAGTTGATTGAAAGTGAACATTTTCTTCACCTGCTCCATACAACACGCAAGGAACTGCTTCAGAACCACGAACTGATTTAGTTGCTTTTTTACCCAATCCATCACGAAGGGTACCTTTTAATTCAAATGTTTTCATTTTTTGATAAATAATGTGTTACTCAAAATTTAAGCGTTATTTATTAAGTGATTAGTCGCTTAATTTCCCATCACACTTTTGCCTTACAAAAGCGGGCACAAAGATAATAATTATTAATAGTTTATACAACAGTTTTTAGTCTTTATTATCCATTTGTTTTATTGTAGAGATGCAAATTATTCCTTAATTTTGCAAGTTGCGTTATACAAAGATGAAAGAAAATATTGAAACAAATGAAATGATTGAGGTAATCGGCGCAAGAGCCCACAACCTCAAGAATATCGACATAAATATCCCCAGAAACTCTCTGACAGTTATTACAGGATTAAGTGGTAGTGGAAAATCCTCATTAGCCTTTGACACTATTTTTGCTGAGGGTCAAAGAAGGTATATCGAAACTTTTTCAGCCTATGCTCGAAGTTTTCTTGGAAATATGGAAAGACCTGATGTAGATAAAATAACAGGTTTGAGTCCAGTCATTTCCATTGAGCAAAAAACCACTAACAAGAATCCTAGGTCTACAGTAGGAACAACTACAGAGATTTATGATTTTTTGAGATTACTTTATGCTAGAGCTGGCGTTGCCTATTCGCATTTGAGTGGCGAGAAAATGGTTAAATACTCAGAGGATCAAATAGTAGATTTAGCCATCCAAGAGTACGACGGTAAGAAAACATTACTATTATCACCTCTAGTTAAGGGACGTAAAGGGCATTACAAAGAACTTTTTGAGAACGTTCGCAAGAAAGGTTATGTATATGTAAGAGTGGATGGTGAAGTAAGAGAGATTACTCATGGAATGAAACTGGACCGATACAAAATTCACGACATAGAACTTGTTATCGACAGACTATTAGTTTCACACAAAGATTCGTCCAGATTAAAGCAATCCATGTCAAAAGCAATGCAACAAGGCAACGGGATCGTTGTGTTGTTGGAGCAAGACAAAAACGAAGCGCGATATTTCAGCAAAATGTTGATGTGCCCTAGCACTGGCATTTCCTACGAAGAACCTGCACCACATAATTTTTCATTCAACTCACCCCAAGGTGCATGTCATAGGTGCAAGGGTCTAGGTTATGTGAATGAGATAGACATGGAAAAGATTATTCCAGACAAAAATGCCAGCATTTACAACGGAGGTATCATTCCACTAGGCAAATACAAAAACACGACCATATTCTGGCAAATTGAAGCAATTTTAGAGAAGTACGATTGTAAAATCAAATCTCCAATCAAGGAACTCCCAGATGAAGCAATAGATGAAATCATGAATGGCACAGAAGAGAGTTTGAACATAAAGAACCAATCTTTAGGAAATTCAAATTACTTCTTAAGTTATGATGGGATCATCAAATACATCGAGATGCAACAAGAAAACAGTGCATCAGCAACTGAACAAAAATGGGCAAATCAATTTTCAAAAGAGATCACTTGTCCTGATTGCCACGGCACTCGATTGAAAATCGAATCCAGACATTTCAAAATTCATGATAAAAACATCTCCGAACTAGCTGAGATGGATATTGAAGAGTTGGCAGTCTGGCTTAAAGAAATTGAATCTAAACTTGATGAAAGGCAAAAGATTATCGCTCATGAGATTTTGAAAGAAATTCGTACCCGTCTTCAATTTCTGCTGGATGTAGGCTTAGGTTATTTGTCACTTAACCGCAGCTCTCAATCTTTGTCTGGAGGTGAAAGTCAACGTATAAGACTCGCCACACAAATTGGCTCTCAATTAGTAAATGTGCTCTACATATTAGATGAACCTAGCATTGGACTGCATCAGCGAGACAATGAAAGATTGATAAACTCTTTGAAACAACTCAGAGACACGGGAAATTCAGTGATCGTAGTTGAACACGACAAGGACATGATGTTGACTTCGGATTATGTTGTTGACATGGGTCCTCATGCAGGCATTCATGGCGGAGAAATTGTATTTGCAGGAACTCCGGGTGAAATGCTAAAAGCCGGCACAATGACAGCCGAATTTTTGAATGGCACTAAGAAGATTGAAATTCCGGAGAAACCAAGAGAAGGGAATGGCAAATCACTTTCCATTAAAGGAGCTAAGGGAAATAATCTAAAAAATGTGGACATTCATTTTCCATTGGGTAAAATGATTTGCATTACGGGAGTATCTGGAAGTGGAAAGTCAACATTGATCAATGAAACCTTGCAACCTATTTTGAGTCAACATTTCTACAATTCATTGAAAGATCCTTTGGAATATGAGGATGTAACTGGAATTGAGAATATTGATAAAGTTGTAGTTGTAGATCAAGCACCCATTGGCAGAACACCCAGATCAAACCCTGCGACCTATACCGGTGTTTTCTCTGACATTCGGAATTTATTTGTATCACTTCCAGAAGCGAAAATCAGAGCATACAAACCAGGCCGATTTTCTTTCAATACAGCAGGTGGTAGATGTGAAGTGTGCAGTGGAAATGGTTACAAAACCATTGAAATGAACTTCCTACCGGATGTATACGTTCCTTGTGAGAGTTGCAATGGCAAAAGATACAACAAAGAAACCCTTGAAGTAAGATTTAAAGGAAAATCGATAGCAGATGTATTGGACATGACCATAGATCAGGCCGTAGAATTCTTCGAAAATCAACCTATCATTTTAAACAAGATAAAAACCATACAAGATGTAGGGTTGGGTTATATAAAACTAGGACAATCCAGCATCACTTTGTCGGGAGGAGAAAGTCAAAGAATCAAATTAAGCGCTGAACTTTCGAAAAGAGACACAGGTAAAACATTGTACTTATTGGATGAACCTACCACAGGTTTGCATTTTGAAGATATTCGTGTCTTATTGGGAGTCCTCAATAAATTAGTTGACAAAGGGAACACCATCATTGTAATTGAACACAATTTGGATGTAATAAAAGTTGCCGATTACATTATTGACATGGGACCAGACGGGGGAAAAGGAGGAGGAAGAGTACTGGCCACTGGCACTCCTAGTGAAATTATCGCAAATCCAGAAAGTGCAACTGGAATATTTTTAAAGAAAGAATTTGAATAGAATTAGAATGGTAAATACCGTTAAATATATTATTGAGTTTTTATTGGGTGACAATTTAAACAAAAGCATCATAGATTCTGTGGGATACACACGAAATCCTGATGAATTTTCAAATTACAAGCTAGTCATTTATCCTTCTGATTTTTTTGAAGATGAAGTTTATGGTACTCTGAAATCTATCCCGAGTTTACCGCTAACTATATGGGAAGAATGTCCTATTTTGTTTGGCAGTGAAAGAGTTGAGATAGTTGGAGAAACAACCGTATTGCATGCCGACTTGATAGCAAGCACCTATTTCCTGATTTCAAGATATGAAGAAATGGTGCGGTATGACATACGAGATGCGCACAAAAGATTTCCAGGTCGTGAGTCAACTCTTTATAAAGCCGGAGTAATCGATAAACCGATTATTGAAGAATGGGGTGTAGCCTTACGCAATTTAATGAGAATAAATGGTATAGACATTGCAGAACCACAAAAAAGAATTCGAAAAGTGTATTTAACTCATGATGTTGACCGATTGGCTCATTACCGCAACATGAGAGGGATGCTTGGAGGAATTTTAAGAGGATTAAAACGCCCATCTGAAGGAAACAATGCACTCCGAAGTTTCTTTGGAAGTATATCCTATGATCCATGGTATACTTTTCCATTTATATACCGATTAGACAAGAATTTGGAAAGTAAAATTGGCAAAGAAAATTGTGAAATTGTTACCTTTTTCAGAACAGGGGTAAGTACGATGAAGCAAGACAAACCAAGAATCAACATTCATCATCCCGATTATCGTAATTTAGTCAAGTTAACAAAAAGGAAAAGCATTAAAATCGGACTACATTCCAGTTATGAGGCTGGATGTTTCCCAGAGTTGATTGAAGATGAAAAACGAAAACTTGAAAAAATCACAAAACAAGATTGCATTTTCAATCGGAATCATTATTTAAACAACAGGGAACCAAAGGATTTTACCCATTTAATTAACTATGGTTTTACGGATGAATTCAGTATGGGCTATGCTGATATTGCTGGATTTAGATTGGGCACTTGTCGTTCGGTTCAGTGGATTAACCCAGAAAACAAAGAACTGACACAATTAAGATTACATCCATTGACCATTATGGATGTAAGTTTGAGTGACAAGCGATACATGTACATGAATGCCCACGATGCCTATCAATATTGCGAACATTTAATTCAAACGGTGGAATTGTACAACGGTGAATTATCATTGCTTTGGCACAACGACAGTTGTGAAAAAACAGCAAATTCTTACCATCGAAAACTGTATAGAGATTTACTCCTACTTCTACAATCGAAGTTCAAGAATTATCAATGAAAAAGAAACCAAAGATAGTCATATCAGCCACCAGTGATCTTTATACAGATCAACGGGTTTTAAAAACAGCACAAAGTTTACATTTGGCTGGATATGAAATTTTGCTGATTGGAAGAGAACTATCCTCTAGTCAGGAATTAAAACTTGATTATCAGTGGAAAAGAATGAAGTTGATATTCAACAGATCTTTCTTGTTTTATGCTGAATACAACATTCGCCTGTTTTTTATTTTATTGACTACAAAAGCTGATTTATTCCTTAGTAATGACACAGATACTTTACCAGCCAATTATCTAGCATCTTTAATCAGTTCAAGCAAGTTGGTTTTCGATGCTCATGAATTATTTCCTGAGGTTCCAGAATTATCCAACAGAAAAGCAGTGAAATCAATATGGGAGTTTATCGAAAGAACCTTTTTTCCACGTTTGAAGTACAGTTATACAGTTTGTGGATCCATAGCAGAATATTACAAGAATAAATATGGGATTGAAATGGATGTAGTTCGAAATGTTCCCTATTTAAAAGTCAGGAAAGAAAAGATACTAAAATTTGATGGTAAAAAGATTTTATTGTATCAAGGAGCAGTAAACACAGGCAGGGGATTGGAATGGATCGTTGATGCACTTGTCTATTTACCTGATGTCATACTTTATATTATCGGAGATGGTGACATCAAATCAAAGCTTGAAGAACAAGTCAGAAAGCTTCATCTTGAATCTAGCGTAATATTTCATGGTAAGGTATCAGCATCTGAATTATCAAACTATACGAGTAGTGGAGATTTGGGTTTATGTATGTTGGAGAACAAAGGACTTAGTTACTACTATTCATTACCCAATCGAATTTTTGACTATATGCATGCAGGTATACCAGTCTTGAGTTCACCATTCCCAGAGATTAGAAAAATAGTTGAGCAAAGTCAAACAGGCTATTTAACCACAGAAATCGAAGCTCAGAAATTAGCATCAATAATTGAGGATATATTGAAGAATCCAATGGATACGAGTCATTTTGAAGCACTATCCACTGAGTTTTGTTGGGAAAACGAAGAGAAGATCCTATTGAAGCTTGTAAGAAACGCCCTTAATTCTTAATTTAGGAGAATAAAATCAACAAAAATCAGTTATCTAAAAAACATTGATAATGAGAATTACCTTACTTCTTTTATTGACTCTTACCACTACATTGCAAACTTTTGCAATCAAAGCATTTCCTTGGCCAATAACTACGACACTCCCCGATGGAAGCAACTTCAGTTTTCAATTAAAGGGTGATGAATATTTCAACTACAAGACTACTGTAGATGGATATGTGATCAAGAAATCAGAAAATGGATTTTATGAATATGCAAAATACGATTCAATCAATGGAATTAAAAGTTTAGGAGTAAGAGCTCATGATATTCAATCAAGGAAAATAGACGAACTAAGCATCCTAAGCCAATTAACACCCAATCAAGATCTCACCAGGGTCAGTTTGAACAACCGTATTCAGAAAGTATCAGCATTAAATTCAGAGACAACAGTCACAGCCAACAACTTCCCTAAAACCGGAACACCAAGATCTTTAGTGATACTCGTAAATTTCAAAGACAAGTTCTTTGTGATTGACAATCCGCGTACTAAATTCAGCAATTTACTAAACCAGGAAGGATATGTAGAAAATGGAGGTACTGGATCGGCAAGAGATTATTTCATTAGCAGTTCCTATGGACAAGTAATTCCAAGCTTTGATGTGATTGGACCTTACACTTTACCATCGGATATGAATGTATACGGGTCCAATGATGCCTCCGACAATGACAAGAACCCACGGCAAATGGTGATAGACGCCTGCACTTTAGCAGACAAGGATGTTAATTTTGCGGATTATGATTTAGACAAAGATGGAGTTATAGACAATGTTTTCATCTATTATGCAGGCTATAACGAAGCAGAAGGAGGTCCAGAAAACACCATTTGGCCACATCGGTGGGCAGTAAGTACGGTAGTAAGATTCGACAATACCCGATTGTTTGGTTATGCCTGTACATCTGAACTAAAAGGATCTACTGGAAGTACCATGTGTGGAATTGGAACTTTTTGTCACGAGTTCGGGCACGTATTTGGACTTGTAGATTATTATCCAACGGATGGAGGAACCCATCAAACGCTAAGTTTCTGGAATATAATGGATTCAGGATCCTATTTGAATGGCAGTCGGACCCCTCCCACTTATTCCGCTTTTGACAGATTTTACTTAGGTTGGCTCACACCTACCCTACTTACTCAACCAGCCACAAGACATTTAGACCCACTATTAAGTTCCAACAATGCATTTCTTATTAGTTCCACAGGACAACACAATTTAGTCGGATGGAATCCAGATCCAAAGGAATTCTTCACCTTGGAGAACAGACAGAAGACAGGATGGGACAGTTATTTACCAAATCACGGCATGTTGATCACCAGAATCAATTACGATGCCAGTCTATGGGACTCCAATACACCCAACAATATAGCAACAGCAATGCGAGTAGATTTAATGGAAGCAGATGGACTAGCTACATCAGGGTCATTGACCGGAGATCCATTTCCAGGTTCAAAAAATATTAAGAGTTATATACCGCAATTGATGAGTGGAACAAAATTGGGAGCATATTACATATCCAACATATCCGAAGTAACAGGGAATGAAATTCAGTTGGACTTTATGGGTGGAGGAGTAGTTCCCTATTTAACAACCAATTACAACTCCGGAAACACTTTTTACACAGATTTCAAAACAGCATCAGATTCACAAACGATCACTTTGAGTGGTGATAATTTAATTGATTACATCACCCTAAGTTTTGAGAAGGGAGATAATTTTGAGTTAAAACTTGAAAATTCAGCATATTGGAGTAAAAATTTAAAATTAAACGCAAATCCCACCGAATCCACATTAACAGACACCAAGATTTTGGTAAGATTCAACCCAACGATACCCGACTTTTCAAAAGTATTAGAAGATAAATTATGGATTGTATCAGAGAATGCAGAATCCAAGTCCCTAATACTTACTGGAGAAATAAACAATGAAGAAGTAAATCTGTATCAAAATTTCGACGAACAAGTCAAAATTTACAGAGAGTCAGAAAACATACACATTGATTTAAGCAACAAAGACAAAATTGAATTTCCAGTTACAATCAAAGTTTACAATAGTTTAGGTCAGATTCAGTACAATGGCGAAAGCAGAAATTATTATCATACAATAAGCAGCATGCCCACAAACCAAGTATTGCTTTTGGTTATAGACGGATATGTGATAAAATTTATCAACTAAAATTCAGGACAAAACAACCAAAATAATTATTCGAAGAATATTGTATCTTTGTATAAATTTGAAAAAGAGTAACAACCATTTAGTATATGGAGAATGTAAAAAAAGAAACCTCATTAATTGAGATTATTAATTTAATTAAAGACAATTATAGCTATTTGATTTCTAAATGGGTATTAATCGTCGCCTTTGGACTTGGAAGCGGTATAGTAGGACTTGGGTTATCATTTTACTTAAAACCAAAATATACAGCAACATTGTCATTTGCATTGATTGAAAAAACACCAGGAGGGGGTGGATTGGCAGCCTTAGCATCAAGTTTTGGATTATCCAGTTTAATGGGCGGCAGTCAGAGTGCATTTAGTGGAGATAATTTATTGGAAATTATCAAATCAAGATATGCGATTGAACAAACACTACTCACTCCTGTAAATTACAAAGGGAATCAGACCAATCTAATGAATGTTTACATGAATATGAATGGCATGAAAAATCAATGGAAATGGAAAAACAATCCAGAATTGCAAGCATTGAATTATCCGATTGATCAGAAAAGAGAAGATTTTAGCAGAGTTCAAGACAGTATATTATTTGTTGTATACAAAACTATAAAGGAAAAAAAGACACTTTCTGTAGTTAGAAAAGACAAGAGAGTTGACATTGTAAATGTGAGTTATTTCAGCAAAGACGAAGATTTTTCAAAAACATTTGTCGAAACTTTGATTGATCAAACCTATCATTTTTACAAAGAATCTAAGCTTTCGCAAAACAGAATCAACATAAAGATGATGGAGCTAAAAGCTGACTCAATTAGAAACCTATACGAATCATCTATTTACTCAGGAGCAGGATATTCACAATTGAATATTAACGAAGCGATTCAATTGGCAGCGGTTCCGAAAATAAAACAACAAGCAAATGCTCAATTGTATGGAACTGTGTATGCTGAAGTACTTAAAAATCTGGAAACATTGAAATTGGAAATGGCAAGAGAAACGCCCATCATGCAAATTATTGACACCCCCACTCTACCCTTAGAGAAAAAAAGATTAGGTCCATTTATGGGTATAGCACTGGGTGGCTTAGTAGGTGGCATCCTAATAATCTCATTTCTTTTACTTAAAAGAAAACTAAAAGAAATTTTAGGAATCCAATCTCAAATGATTGGTAAATAATTACAATCAGACACAGATGACCACGTAATTTTTCAGTATGGTTGTATTCATCAT